>CALLPC010000037.1 GCA_938015525.1 uncultured Dehalococcoidia bacterium | reverse complement strand
GCGCACGTGGACGCACCTCGGCGTCGACATCGGATGTCCTGCCGGCACGCCGGTCTTCGCGCCAGCCGACGGCGAGGTGGCGGTGCCCTACAACGACGGGTCGTTCGGTATCGCGGCCGCGCTCCGCCACCCCGACGGCTGGTACACGCTCTACGCCCACCTCAGCCGCGTCGACGTCGCCCCCGGGCAGCAGCTCCGGGCCGGCGACCGCATCGGGCTGAGCGGCGCGACCGGCTATGTGACGGGCCCGCACCTGCACTGGCAGCTGTGCGCGGTGCCGACGTTCCCGAGGTCCCTCGAGCTCAACCGGGACCCGCTGCAGTACATGGCATCGGAGGAGGACCAGATGACGCCGGAGGAACGCGAGCTGCTGCTCAAGATCGCCACCATAGTGTTCGGACACCGCACGGGCGCCGACTTCGCCACCGTCCAGGAGGCGCTGACGATGGCCCGCCAGCTGGCCGCCCAGGACACGGTGGTGTTGCAGGGGCTGGGGGAGGTGCAGCGCTGGGTGGTCCAGCACACCCATGATGCCGCCGGCCGCGCCACCTGGCCGGGCAAACCGCCGTTCTGAGGAGGGAGGGATGAACAGCTACGAACTCACCGCCGCGGTCGGGGTCATCTCCGCGGCCGTCGGGGCCGGCGCCACCCTCGGCGCCTCGTGGCTGACGAGCGCCACCCAGCGCCGGGCGCAGTCCGGGTCGGTCAAGACTGCCGACGCCCAGGTCGTCTTCAGCGCCTACGGCCAGCTCAGCCAGATGCTGCTGCAGCTCACGCAGCAGACGACCGACCGGCTCGACCGGGTCGTTGCCCGGGTCGATGAGCTCGTCCAGGCCCAGCAGCGCCTCCTCGAGCAGCAGGACGAGCTCCTGCGCCTCCAGCGCGAGCAGGTGCTCAGCCTGCACCGCATCGAGAACGGCGGCGCGCGCGGGGCGGCGGGCGGCGAGTGAGGAGGGACCGGGAATGGAGAGCAGGCTGACGCCGGGCATCATCGCCGCCGGGCTGGTCATCGGCACGCTGTACGGGCCGCTGGGGCTGCTGCGGGGCATCACCCCGGAGCAGCTCGGGGATGCGGCCTACTGGCGGGAAGTGGCCGCCGCAGCCATCCAGTCGTTCGCGGCGAGCGCGCTCGCCATCGGCGGGCTCATCGCCGCCGCCCTCGGCCTGCCGCTGGTGCGCGACAGCCGGGGCACGGCTGCCGGGGCGGAACCCCGCCGGGACGGCTGAGGTTCGTCACGGGATTCGCAACAGCGATAGCGCGCATCTTCGCAGTTGGCTACATGTTGGCTACGGGCTGGTAGCCAACGGCGCCCTGGCCCCCCGCATTTCAAGACGGTTTGCAATGCGATTTCGGCCCCAAGGGGCAGATTTCAAATCTGCGCTGTCATGCTGAATCAGCGTTCAGCGACTCGTCGCCGCTCCTGCAGAGCGGCAATCGCTTCCGCCGTCCGGTCGAAAATCTGCGGCACCGGCCAGCCGTTCAGCCCGGCGTAGGTATCGACCTGGCTGCGGTGATGGATATCGTGCTCGACCATCATCGCCAGGACCCGCCAGCCCGAGAGCGCTCCGCCGCTATCGATCATCGGCACCTTCCGGTCCAGCCACTCGTCCGGCGTCCCCCGCAGGAGCCCGCAGAACCGCTCGAAGCTTTCCGCCAGCGCCGGCACCCAGAGCTCCCGCCGGCTCACATCCGGGGGAGGCGGGCTCACCCACCCCTGCCCAAGGTATGCGCTCGCGAAGTAGAGCCGTGAGCCGCACATGTGCCCCACCAGCGTATTGATGCTCCACGCCCCCTCCCCCTCCCCGGTCGCCGGCGTCCACCCATCCGCCTCTGCCGGCAAGGCGCCGATATCCCGCATCGCACGCCGGTTCACCGCCTCGAAATACCCCAAGAACGCATCCACCGAGCGGAACATCGCAGCCTCCCCTGTGCGCCCGCATTGTCATCAGCGACGTTGGCCCCCCATCCTACGCTACATCCCCCGCCACGGCAGGCCCATGATCCGGCTCGAGCTCTCCTTCCGCGGCATCCTCGCCATCGCCCTCGCCCTCGTCGGCCTCTGGATGCTCATCCAGCTCTGGCCCCTCCTCCTCATCATCACCACCTCGTTCATCTTCATGGCGGCCCTCCTCCCCTACGTCGAATGGATGGTCCGCCGCGGCATCAGCCGCGTCGTCGCCGTCCTCATCATCCTCCTCGCCATCCTCGCCGCCCTCGGCGCCATGACGGCCATCGTCGCCCCTGCCGTCGTCGACGAATTCCGCGACCTCCAGAAAAACCTCCCCGACTACGCCGCCGACCTCGAACGCCTGGCCTCCGACCTCGGCTTCGACACCGAGCGCTGGGACCTCCCCGAGCGCGCCGCAGATATCGACTGGAACCGCATCCTCAGCGGCTCCCAGGTGGTCGACTACGGCCAGCGCGTCCTCGTCGGCATCCTGACCGGCCTCACCATCGCCGTCATCACCGCGTACCTCCTCGTCGAGACCAACCGCCTCCGCGCCTTCCTTTTCCGTTTCATCCCTCCCGAGCGTGACGCCGAAGCCCGCCACTTCCTCCGCGCGCTCGAACGCGTCGTCGGCGGCTACGTCCGCGGCCAGGCCATCACGTCGCTCATCATCGGCATCTACACCATGGTCGTCCTCCTCCTCGTCGGCGTCCCGAATGCAGTCGCCTTCGGCGTCCTCGCCGCCTTCGCCGATATCATCCCCCTCGTCGGCGGCATCATCGCCGTCGTCCCCGCCTCCATCGCCGCGTTCCAGGAGTCGCCAACCCAGGCCCTCATCGTCCTCATCGCCCTCCTCGTCTACCAGCAGTTCGAAGACCGCCTCCTCGTCCCGAGAATCTACGGGCAGACCCTCAACCTCCCCGCCATCGTCGTCCTCATCGCCATCCTCGCCGGGGCCGAGCTCATGGGCGTCGTCGGCGTCCTCCTCGCCCTCCCCGCCGCTGCCGCCGGCCGCGTCGTCCTCGACTACTACCTCGAACGCCGCGCCAACAGCTTCACCGGCGGCCAGGGCACCGAAATCCTCGCCCCCGACGAGCCGGACGAAGCTATCCCCTGACGTTCTCCCGGAGGAATCCCAGCCCCAGCGCATACCGCTCGAACGCCGGGAACCGTACCTGCATCGTCTGCGCGATGCTGGCCGGCGGGCCCCCTTCCAGCCGCCAGCGCACCAGCTCCGCCGCGACCCACCACAGGAGCGACGCCCGCACCAGTGCCGGCAGCAGTCCAAACTCCTGGTTCGAAACCGGCCGCACCGCGGCATACCCCTCGAACAGCGCCCGTGCGAACTGCGGCTCCAGCGGCTCGAACGGCATCAACAGCGGCGCCAGGTCGCAGAGCGCCGCGTCCCGGCGCGAAAACTCCCAGTCCACCAGCCCGCTGAGCTCCCCATTCGCCCACAGCAGGTTCTTCGCCGAAAAATCCCCATGGACCGGCTGTTCGGGCAGCTCCGGGTAGCCGAGCCGGGCCAGCTCCCGGAGATTTCGATAGCGCTCCCGCCGAACCGCCGCTGCCAGCTCCGGGTACTCCTCGCCAAGCGCCGTCACCAGTTGATTGAACGTTCCCGCGCCTGCTGCCCCCGTCACCAGGTCCAGCTCCCACACTTTTCCCAGCCCCGGCCGCTGCTCGCCCGGGTCCGCCGCCGCGAGGTCGCGATGCAGCCGCCCCAGCAGTCGCCCGGCGATGCGCCACGCTGCCACCGTCACCAGCTCGCGCGGCTCCCCCGGCAGCCGTCCCTCGCACGTCCAGCACCAGCCCTCGAATTCCACGGCTGGCGCTCCATCACCGGTCGGCACGACGCGCGCTGCCGGCCATCCGGCCCGTGCCGCTGCGGCGCGCAGTTCAGCTTCCCACCGCAGCCCGCCTGCCGGTCCCGGCAGGCGCCGCCGCTTCAGTACCGCAGCGTCGGTCAGCCACACCCGACCGTCCGGGCTGGCCGGCTGCAGCCGCTGACGCTCGAGGCCGAACGCCCGCAGCACGTCCATCGGCGGCTTTCGCATCGCATCCACCTCCCCATCGTGCCCTCCTGCGCCCGCGCCGTCGACCCTCCCCGGGCCGCGAGGAAAAGACCGGCGCCCCTCCCGCGTTCGGGGAGGGGCGCCGGGCAGGCGAGTCCAGTGAGACCCGGCTACTTCTGCAGGATGTGGATCGTGCAGGCCGAGCAGAGCCCGATGACGTGGGCAAGGCCGACCTTCGAGCCTTCCACCTGCCGCTGGCCGGCCTGGCCCCGCAGGTGGAACACGATTTCCGCGATGTTCGCTACACCCGTCGCGCCCAGCGGGTGCCCCTTCGAGAGCAGACCGCCCGAGGCGTTCACCACCGCCTTCGTCTTCGGCTGGTAGCTCTTGTCCCGGTAGGGTGCGACGTCCTCCTCGTACTTCGTCGGGATCTTGTTCCCGAGCCACGGCGCCCCGCTCGCCACGTGGGCCGCCGCCTCACCGTCACCGCACAGGCCGAGGTTCTCGTAATGCAGGAGCTCCGCCGTCGCGAAGCAGTCGTGCAGCTCGACCTGGTCCAGGTCCTCCGGCCCGATGCCGGCCTGCTCATAGGCCAGCTTCGCCGCGTTCCGCGTCAGCGTGTTGATGTCCGGCAGCGTCAGGTCGCGGTCCGTGAACGGGTCGCTCGTCAGCACGCTCGCCGCCACCTTGATCGGCTGCGTCGTGAACTGCCGCGCCTTGTCCATCGATGTCAGGATCGCCGCCGCCGCGCCGTCACCCGTCGGGCAGCACATCAGCAGCGTGTTCGGGTAGGCGATCATCCGCGAATTCAACACTTCATCCAGCGGCGACTCCTTCTGGTACTGCGCCAGCGGGTTCATCGTGCTGTGCCAGTGGTTCTTCACGCTCGCCAGCGCGAAATGCTCTTGCTTCGTGCCGTACTTCCGGGCGTGTTCCATGCCCGCCATGCCGAACACCGCCGGCATCATGTACGAGCCGACGCGCCCCTCGAGGCTCGTCGCCGGGTCGCCCCGCGACCCCAGCAGTCCCTGCTTCCCCATCTGCTCCGAACCGACCGCCATGACGACGTCGTACGCGCCGGAGGCCACCGCGAAGTACGCCTCGCGGAACGCCGTCGAACCCGTCGCGCAGGCGTTCGCCACGTTCACCACCGGGATGCCCGTCTGGCCGACCTGCTGCAGGATCCGCTGTCCCGACCCCGAGGTCTGGTACAGGTTGCCGCTGTACAGCGCCTCGATCTGCTTCATCTCCATCCCGGCGTCTTTCAGCGCTTCGAGGACTGCCTGCGCTGATAGCTGGGCGAAGTCCCGGTCCGCATAGCGGCCGAACTTGATCATCGAAATGCCAACGATTGCAACTTCGCGCATTGTCCTTACCTCCTTCGCGCGCCCGGGCCTAGTTTTCGCCCTCGATCGGCGTGAACCGGTAGGCGATGTACGAGTTCCCTTCCCGGTCCTCCGACACTTTCTCGGTGAACATCTTCACCCGCATGCCGAATTTCATGTTCTCCGGCTTCGGCTCGATACCCACGATGTTCGTATTCACGCTCCCGCCCCCATCCAGGTCCACCACCGCTGCGATGTACGGCGCCTGCACGTAGGGCGTCGCCTGGTGGATGATCGTCCACACGTGCACGGTGCCCGTGTTTGCCAGCCGGACCGTCTCGAACGGGCCATCGCTGCTGCACACTCCGCAAAACAGCCGGGGTCCGACGTACTTCGTCCCGCACTTTTTACACACGGAGCCGTTCAGGTAATCCTGGTCGCGCGTCTCACCGAGCGTCAGGTGCGGCACCAGTGGGCGAACTTCGCCCTGCGTCGCTGTCGCTTCTGCCAATCGTGGACCTCCTTCTCATTCCTGCCCGGGCTGGTCTCCCGCTCACGGCGACTGGGCCCCGGGGCCAGGGCCTCGCCGCCCCGTATTGTTCGCCTCCCGTAAAAGGCTGTCAACGAACCTTCACAAACCGCCCGTTCCCGGCCGTCCCTGCCTCGTGCTGCCGCCACCCATCGCCCGGAGCACCCGCACCAGGAGCGGCATCCACCCCTCGCCCGCACCCACCCGGTCAATCCGCACCTGCTTCGGCCCCACAAGCACCATCTCGCCCAGGCCGAGCCGGGCTACCCGCTCCCGCAGCTCCGGCGTCGTCCCGCCCCGCACGTACAGGTGGAACATCTGCTCGTCCGTCTTGATCGCCTCCACCCCGGCTCGCTTCGCGAGGTTCCGCACCAGCGCCACGTAGAGCAGATGCTCCGTCGCCAGCGGCACGGGTCCGAACCGGTCCCGCAGCTCGTCGTGCATCTCCGCCACCGCCTCCACCGTCCCCAGGTGGGCAATCCGCTGGTAGAGATTCAGCCGCGCGTTGATATCGCCGACGTAGCTCTCCGGAATATGTGCACTGACCGGCAGGTCCACCATCGGCGCTGGCGGTTCCGGCTCGGCCGCGGGCGGAACCGCCTCCCCCATCCCCCGCTTCAGCGCCGCCACCGCCTCCGCCACCAGCTTCGTGTACAGCTCGAAGCCTACCTCCGCGATATGGCCGCTCTGCTCCGTCCCGAGCACGTTCCCGGCGCCCCGGATCTCGAGGTCCCGCAGCGCCAGCTGAAAGCCGGCCCCCAGCTCCGACGCCTCGAAAATCGCCTCCAGCCGCCGCTGCGCCGTTTCGCTCAGCGGCCGGTCCCGGTCGTACAGCAGGTACGCATACGCCCGGCTCGCCGAGCGGCCCACCCGGCCCCGCAGCTGGTACAGCTGCGCCAGCCCCAGCCGGTGCGCCTCGTTGATGATAATCGTGTTCGCATTCGGGATATCGAGCCCGCTCTCGATGATCGTCGTGCACACCAGCACGTCGTGCTCCCCGGCCTGGAACTCCAGCATGACCCGTTCGAGCTGCTCCTCCGGCATCTGTCCGTGGCCGATCGCCACCCGCGCGCCCGGCACCAGCTCCATCACCCGCCGCGCAATCCGTTCGATGCTCTGCACCCGGTTGTGCACGAAAAATACCTGCCCGCCGCGCTGCAGCTCCCGCTCGATCGCTTCCCGGAGGATGGCGTCGTCCCAGGTCATCACGTAGGTACGGACCGGCTGCCGCTCCTCCGGCGGCGTCATGATCGTGCTCATGTCCCGGATGCCCACGAGCGACATCTGCAGCGTGCGCGGGATCGGTGTGGCCGAGAGCGTCAGCGTGTCCACCTCCGCCCGCATCTGCCGCAGCCGCTCCTTGTGACTCACCCCAAACCGCTGCTCCTCATCGATGATGACGAGACCCAGGTCCTTGAACACGACGTCCCGCTGCAGCAGGCGGTGCGTCCCCACCACGATGTCCACCTCCCCCGCCGCGAGGTCCGCGAGAATCCTCCGCTGCTCCTCCGCCGAACGGAACCGGGAGAGCACTTCCACGCGCACCGGGAATCCCGCCGTCCGCTCCCGGAACGTCTCCCCGTGCTGCTCCGCCAGCACCGTCGTCGGCACCAGCAC
>CALLPC010000036.1 GCA_938015525.1 uncultured Dehalococcoidia bacterium | reverse complement strand
CCCGCCCTCCAGCCCGGACAGGCACGGGAAAGACGGGCCCGCTTACCCCTGCCCAAGGGCCGCCCGGACGACTTCATCGGCATCCTCGACGAAGACGAACTGGAGCTCCCGCCGCGCCTCCTCGGGCACGTCCTCCGTGTCGCGCTCGTTCTCTTTCGGCAGGATGACGGTCCGAATCCCCGCCCGGTGGGCGGCCAGCACCTTCTCCTTGATGCCGCCGACCGGCAGGACCCGCCCGTGGAGCGTGATTTCGCCCGTCATCGCGACGTCCGACCGTACGGGCCGGCCGGTCGCCAGCGAGACGAGCGCCGTCGCCATCGTGATACCCGCGGAGGGGCCATCCTTCGGCACGGCACCGGCCGGCACGTGGACGTGGACGGCCTTGTGCTCGAAGAAGGCCGGGTCGAAGCCGAGCTTCGCGGCATTCGAGCGCGCCCACGTGAGGGCAGCCTGGACGCTCTCCCGCATCACGTCGCCGAGCTGCCCGGTGAGGATGAGCCGCTCTTCGCCCGCGGGCATCGCCGCCGCCTCCACCTGGAGGACGTCGCCGCCGGCGGGTGTCCACGCCAGCCCTGTGGCGATGCCGGGCCGGTCGATCCGGATGAGGGCATCCTCCGGGATGCGCGGCCGGCCGAGATGCCGTTCGACCGCCGCGATATCGACCGTCACCGGCGTCGTATCTCCTTCGACGACGCGCCGGGCGATGCGGCGCACGACGCCGGCAATCTCCCGTTCGAGCCCGCGCACGCCGGCTTCCCGCGTGTAGCGGCGGATGATGTACCGGAGGGCCTGCGGCTCGAAGACGATTTCGCCCGGCTGGAGACCGTGGGCGCGCAGCTGCCGCGGCACGAGGTACCGCTCCGCTATCTGCAGCTTCTCCTCCTCCGTGTAGCCGGAGAGCTGCATCACCTCCATCCGGTCGCGCAGCGGCGGCGAGACCGTGTCGAGCGTGTTCGCCGTGGCGATGAAGAGGACCGCCGAGAGGTCGAACGGCACCCCGAGGTAGGTATCGGTGAAACGGTGGTTCTGGGCCGGGTCGAGCACTTCGAGGAGGGCGGCCGCCGGGTCGCCCCGCCAGTCGCTGCCGACCTTATCGATCTCGTCGAGCATGATGACGGGGTCGCGCGTACCGGCCTGGCGGAGCGCCTGGATGATCCTGCCCGGCATCGCACCGATGTAGGTGCGCCGGTGGCCGCGAATCTCCGCTTCATCGTGGACGCCGCCGAGCGCGACCCGCGCGAACTTCCGGTCGAGCGCGCGGGCGATCGACTGGCCGAGGCTCGTCTTGCCGACCCCGGGCGGGCCGACGAAGCAGAGGATCGGCTCGGCGGCCGCGCGCTCGGCCGGGCGCGCCGCTTCGTCGTCGGCAGCCGCGGCGGCCTGCCGCTCGGCCCGCAGCTTCCGCACAGCGAGGTAATCGAGGATGCGGTCCTTGATCTTTTCGAGGTCGTAGTGGTCCTCATCGAGGACGGTGCGGGCGCGGCTGATGTCGATAGCGGAGCCGCTCAGTTTCTGCCAGGGGAGGTTCGCCATCCAGTCGAGGTACGTCCGGATCATCCCCTGCTCGGGTGAGCCGGGCGGGAGGAGGGCGAGCCGTTCGAGCTCGCGGTCGGCCTCGGCCTTCGCCTCGGGCGGGAGGCCGGCCTCCTCGAGCTTCCGGCGGAGCTCGGCCACTTCTTCTCCCTCGCCCTCGCCGAGCTCCTTCTGGATGGAGCGGAGCTGTTCGCGCAGGAAGTACTCCCGCTGCGATTTCGAAAGCCGCTGCTCCGTCTCCTCCGCAATCTTCCGCCCGAGCTCGCGAACGGCGATCTCGTGCTGGATGAAATCGATGAGCTTCCGCAGCTTCGCCTCGACGCTGTCGAGTTCGAGCAGCTCCTGTCGCTGGGCGCCCGAGAGCGGCAGCGCGGCACCGACGAGGTAGGCAAGCTGGAGCGGGTCCCCGAGCGCCTCGGCGGCGGCCACGAACTCCTGCGGCAGCTGGATGACGGCCACCAGTTTCGCAATCAGCTCGAGCAGGGCACGGCGCAGGACTTCGCCCTCCGGCCCCTCGGCCGGGCGCTCGGGGGCGCGCTCGACCCGCGCCTGGAGGTACGGCTCGGTCGCGGTGAACGCCAGGATGCGAATCCGCTCCATCCCCTGGACCACCACCTGGAGCGTGCCATCGCCCGTCCGGGCGAGGTGGTGGATGACACCGATGGTGCCGACGCGGTGGACGTGGTCCGGCCCGGCGAGGTCGACCGCGTCGGTGTTCTGGGCGACGAACACGAGCCGCCGGTCGGCCCGCATCACGTCGTCGATGAGCCGGACGGAGCGGGGCTGGCCGACAGCCAGGGGCACGACGGCGAAGGGGAAGACGACCGTGCCGCCGCGCAGCGGCAGGACGGGCAGCGTCTCGATGCCGCTTTCGTCGGCGGGCGTCCCGGCTGTGCCATCGCCTGCCGGGTTCGTCGCTGCCGCGGGAAGCGTCTCGTCGTTCACCGGCCGCCACCTCCGTTGGCCCTGGGGAATTCGAGGTAGAGGAGCCCCGCCTCGTAGCGCGCGCGGGTCGCATCGTGGTCGACCGGGAACGGGAGCGGCACCTCCAGGCGGAACGGGCCCTGGCGAACCTGGGCGGCGTGGTAGCGCGCATCGACCGGCGGGGGCGGCAGGCGCCGCTGCCCTTCGATGACGACGGCGTCGTCGTAGAAGAGGAGGTCGACCTCATCGAGCGAGACGCCGGCGAGCTCGACCATCACCAGGAGCGCCGAGGGCGACTCGGCGATGTCGGCGGCCGGCTGCCACCAGGTCTGGGCGAGGCGGACGCGCTCCCGGCCAGGCAGCAGGCCGGCCCCGAGCGGTTCGGGGCCGGTGCGAATCGTCAGCGCGTAGCGGTAGCTGATGCGGCGGTAGCGCATGGGGGTGCTCCTCGCGACTCCGCGGCGTTCACGGGCCGCGACATCATTGTAGGGGGTTGCCCGCCGAGGAGCCCGCCCGGCCTCATTCGCCCCGGCGCCAGCGCCCCAGCAGCCGGAGCACGTCTTCGACCGGGAAGGCGAGCGCCTGGAGCGAGAGGACGAGGATGACCGCGGTGACGGCCGTCAGTTCATCGGGGCCGGCGCCGGTCAGGTCCTGGTAGGTGAGCGCCAGCGCGGAGATGACGGCGAGGACAGCCGCGAGGGTCGTCCGCACGTGGGCGTGGTAGCCGCCCGGCTGGCCGCCGGCGCTCACGGGAGCCTCCGGGCAAGCGCCCCGGCGAGGCCGGCGGGCAGCCCGAGGGCGATGGCGGCGAGGAGGGCCGCCGCCGGGCCGGCGGCGAGCGCGATGAGCGCTGCCCCGCCGGCGTTCGCCGCGACGACGGCCGGTCGGCTGCGGGAGATGGTCATAGCTGGAGTCCCTCCGGGTCGGGTGTCTCCCCCAGCGTGCGGCGCTCCTCGGCCCACGTCCGAGCGCCGGCTGACACGCGACGCAGCTGGCATTGGGCAAACGAAGCGGGCGGGGGAAGTTCCCCCGCCCGCTGTTGCGCTGCCCCGGTCAGCCCGGCCCGGGCCCGGCTACCGCTTCTTGCTGACGTCGATGACCTCGCCGAAGAGGTCCCACTTCTTCGCCGAGGGGTTGTACTTCGCCAGCTGCTCCGCCTCGATCGGGTAGTAGTCCGGCTTCGCCGAATCGACCGGCGACGTATTGATCAGGATGCCCGGCAGGAGGACGTCGACCCGCAGGTCCTTGATGCTGGTCGCCTGCTTCAGGATGTTCTCCCGGGTCAGGTTGTTCCCGGCCTTCTTCAACACCTCATGGAGCGTCTGGGCCACCGCGTACCCGTAGACGTTGAACCCATCGTTCACGTTCCCAGAGGGGTAGTACTTGGCCATGAACTCCTTGTAGGCCTTGATCGCCGGGTCGTTCGCCCACTGCGGGTCGCCCGGGTCCTTGATGTAGAAGGTCGTGATGATGTTGCTCAGGTCCGCGCCCTGCTGGGCCGCCGGGTCGATCACTGCCGGGATCGACTGCGAGACGGAGTTCAGGAGGATGAGCGGCTTCCAGCCGATCTGGGTCGCCGCAACGAGCGCCTGGGTCGCGAACTTCGGAATCGCCACGAGGTAGAACGTGTCGGCACCGGACTCCTTCAGCTGCGCCACCTGGGCGTTGACCGAGGCGTCCGTCGTCGCGTACGTCACCTCCTTCACGATGACCGAGGAGGCCTGCGCACCGAGCGCCTTCTTGAAGCCTTCGACGTAGTCTTTCCCGTAGTCGTCGTTCTGGTAGAGGATGGCGACCTTCGCGTTCGGCTTCTCTTTCTTCAGCCACTCGACGTAGATCGCGGCCTCAGACTGGTAGTCGGGCTGCCAGCCGATCGTCCAGGGGCGGCTCTTCGGGTCGGCACCCCACTTCGAGGCGCCGGTCGCCACGAACAGGTGCGGGATTTTCTGCTGGTTCAGGTAGTCCCAGATCGCCGTGTTGGGCGGCGTGCCGAGCGTGTTGAAGACGAAGAGGACTTTCTCCTGCTCGACCAGCTCGCGCACCGCCTGGACCGTCTTGTCCGGCGAGTACTGGTCGTCCTTCGTGATGAACGTAATCTTCCGGCCGTTGATGCCGCCCTGCTCGTTCACCATCTTGAAGTACGCCTCGACGGCCTTCCCGATGGTGCCGTAGGTGGCCGCCGGGCCCGAGAACGGGTAGATGCCGCCGATCTTGATCTCGGTGTCCGAGGCGCCCGTGTCGTACTTCTTGACGTCCTGCTGCTGGGTCGGCGTCTGACCGGCTGCCGTCGTCGCGGCCGGCTCCGGCGTCTTTCCCTTGTCGTCGTCATCGTCGTCTCCGCCGCAGGCCGCGGCGAGGACCATGGCGACCGCGGCCAGCAGCATGAGCAGCGCGGTCCAGCGTTTCGGTTTCCTCATCTGGTTCCCTGTCCCTCCTGGTGTGGTGTGGTCACGCGCCTGTGGGCGCGGAAACCCCATACGACTATTCGCCGCCGGCGGGTTCATCGGATTCAACCGGCCCCGCCGCCGTCCTGCCGGACGATGACGACTTCCTCCTCGACGACGACGACCGTCTCGACGACGGTCACCCCGGCTCCCGGCTTCCGGAGACGCAGGCCGCTCCGGGCGTACCGCCAGGTCTCCTGGAGGAAGCCGGCCACCCCGTAGCGCATCGTGTACATCACGACGATGAGGATAATCGCCTGGATCGCGTCCGGTGCCGACTTGTTGATGGAGACGGTCACGTCCGGGACGAACTGCTGGAACAGCCCGCCGATGATCGCGCCGTTGATGGTCGCGATGCCCCCAATCACCGCCCCCACGAGGAAGCGGATCGAGAGGAGCACCGAGTACTGGTCCGGCGAGACGAACTGGATGACCACGCCGTTGAGGGCGCCGGCGAGCCCGGCGAACGCCCCGGCGATGCCGAATGCCGTCATCTTGTACAGGGCGACGTTGACGCCCATGGCGGACGCCGCCACCTCGTTGTCGCGGATGGCGACGAGTGCCCGCCCGAAGCGTCCCCGCCGGAGGTTCGCCGCGAGGATGAAGACGAGCAGGGCGATGAGCGCGGTGGTGTAGTAGAAGAACCGGTCCAGGTTGTCCTGCCAGAACGGCACGCCGAGCTTCCCGAACATCACCACGCCCTGGACGCCGCCCGTGAACTCTTCGAACTTCTTTGCCAGGGGCGTGATGGTGACGGCCAGCGAGAGGGTGGCGAGCGCAAGGTACGGCCCCTTGAAGCGGAGCGCCGGGATGCCGATGAGGAAGCCGAGGACCCCCGCGATGAGCGGCGCAATGAGGAGCGACCAGCCCCACGGCAGGTCCCACTCCCGGAAGCCGATCGCCAGCGTATAGCCGCCGATGGCGAAAAACGCCCCCTGCCCGAGCGAAATCTGACCGCCGAAGCCCGTCAGCAGGTTCAGGCCGACGATGACGATCATGAACTGGATGGCGACCGTCATCTTCAGCATCGAGGCGTGGGGAATCAGCTCGACGTAGAGCGGCATGAAGGCGAAGAACGCCACGATCAGCCCGTACCCGACCCAGCGGAGCGCCCGCTCGGCCTGCGGTCCGCGGTCGAGCACCGGCCGCAGGAGGTAGGCCGCGACCACGGTCGCGATGGCGAGGATGCTGAGCAGGGCCGCCATGCCGGCGAACGGCTCGATGAGGTCGCCAACCGCCGGGATCGCCCCGTAGTCGACCCAGCGCGCCGACAGCCAGACCAGGCCAGCCACGACCAGGAGCGGCAGGAACCAGTTCCGGCGGTAATCGAGCGAACGGAGGAGCTCCATGGCCTATACCCTCTGGACGACCTGCCGGCCGAACAGCCCGGCCGGGCGGATGAGGAGGACGGTCACGATGACGACCAGCGCGAGGACGATATCGAGCTGGGTGCCGATGAATTCGATGTACCGCCCGCCGAGGGCGACGATGTTGCCGATGGCGATGCCGCCGACGACCGCGCCGGGCGGCGAATCGAAGCCGCCGAGCGTCGCCGAGGCGAAGCTGAAGATGAGAATCGTCGCCATGAAGTTCGGTTCGAGCTGCACGACCGGGGCGGAGAGGATACCCGCGATGGCGCCGGCCGCCGCCGCAATCCCCCAGCCGAGGGCGAGCATCCAGTTCACGTTGATGCCCACCAGGCGGCTGGAGGCCGGCTGCGCCGCCGCCGCCCGCAGCCCGAGCCCCAGCTTCGTCCGCTGGAAGAGCAGGTAGAGCGCGGCCATCAGGGTGATGAGCACGGCGAAGATGAACAGGTGGTACGGGATGATGAAGATATCGCCGACCTGCCAGGAGGCCTGCCGGATGCCGGTCGGCAGCGGGAACGGCTTCGGCACGCCGCTGTAAATCCAGAGCGCCAGCGAGTTGAAGAAGAGGTAGAGGCCGAGCGTGACGATGACGATCGTCAGCTCCGGCGCGTTCTGGACCGGGCGGATGAGGACCCGCTGGACAGCAATCCCGGCGGCGAAGGCGAGGATGAGCGTGAGCGGCACCGCCAGCCAGTACCCCATGCCGGCGTTCAGGAACGACCAGCAGATGTAGGTCGAGAACATCGCCATCTCGCCCTGGCCGAAGTTGATGATGTGCGTCGAGCGGTAGATCAGCACGAGGGCGAGCGCGAGCAGCCCGTAGATGCAGCCGTTCGCCGTGCCGGCGAGGACCAGCTGGATGAATTCAGTCATCGGTCCCTCCCTTCTCCGGTAGCCTCAGTAGCCCAGGTAGGCGCGGCGCACGTCGTCGCTCGCCGCGAGCTGCTCCGCCGTGCCCTCGAGCGCGACCCGGCCCGTCTCCAGCAGATAGGCGTAGGAGGCGACGTTGAGCGCCCGGACCGCGTCCTGCTCCACCAGCAGCATGCTCACGCCTTCTTCCCGGTTGATCGTCGTGAGGATGGCGAAGATCTCCTGCACGATGAGCGGGGCGAGCCCGAGCGACGGCTCGTCGAGGAGGAGCAGCTTCGGCCGGGACATCAGCGCGCGGGCGATGGCGAGCATCTGCTGTTCGCCGCCGGACATCGAGCCGGCCCGCTGCTTCCGCCGCTGGGCGAGCACCGGGAAGTAGCCGTACACCCGGTCCAGGTCGCGCCGGATGCCGTCTTTGTCCCGCCGCGAGTACGCCCCCAGGAGGAGGTTCTCCTCGACGGTGAAATCCGTGAACGTCCCCCGGCCTTCCGGCACCATCACCATGCCCATGCGGACGAGGTCCTGGGTCGATTTGCCCGCGATGGAAACGCCCTGGTAGCGGATGTCGCCCCAGGTGCGCACCTCGGCGAGGAGGGCCCGGAGGGTCGTCGTCTTGCCGGCGCCGTTCGCCCCGAGGAGGGCGACGATCCCGTGCTCGGGCACCGCGAGGTCGATGCCGAAGATGACCGGCCGCTCCCCGTACGCGGCCCGGAGGTTCGTAGCTTCGAGGATGGCGCTCATTCCCCCACCCCCAGGTAAGCGCGGATGACTTCCGGGTCCCGCCGCACTTCATCCGGCGTGCCCTCGGCGATCTTCTTGCCGAAGTCGAGGACGACCACCCGGTCGCTGATGCTCATCACGAGGCCCATGTGGTGCTCGACGAGGAGGATGGTCACGTCGTATCGCTCCCGGATGTCGCGGATGAGGGCGCCCAGCGCCGAGACCTCCTCGTGGTTCAGCCCGCCGGCCGGCTCATCGAGGAGGAGGAGCTTCGGCCGGGCGACGAGCGCACGCGCGAGCTCGATCCGCTTCAGCGTGCCGAATGGCAGCCCTGCCGCCGGGTGCCGTTCGAACGGACGCAGCCCGAGGTAGTCGATGACCTCGTCCACCGTCTCCTCGGTGCGCCGCTCCTCTCGGCCGACCCACGGCAGCCGGAGGGCCTGCGAGAAGACGTCGGCCTTCGTCCTCGCGTGGAGCCCGACCCGGATGTTGTCCCGCACCGTCATCGAGGGGAAGAGCGCGAGGTTCTGGAAGGTCCGGGAGATGCCGAGCCGGGGAACCTCGTGCGGGGCCAGCGCCAGGATGTTCGTCGTCCCGAACCAGATCTCGCCGGACTGCGGGCGATAGAGCCGGGTAATCGCATTGAACATCGTCGTTTTGCCGGCGCCGTTCGGCCCGATGAGACCGAGGATCCTGCCTGTCGGCACATCGAACGAAACGCCGTCGAGCGCCACGAGGCCCCCGAACCGGAGGGTGATATTGCGGACGCTCAGGATTGCCTGGGAGCCGTTCGAGCTGGTCAGACGCCCCACCCCCTGTCCATTTGCCGGCGGAGTCTAGTGGCCACGAAGTGAATTGAGCAAGTGCCGAACGGGTCCGCCGGCCTGCCCGGTCGGCCGCCTCCCGCCCGTGCCCCGGGCCCGAACCGCGTTCGCCCTGCAGGGCCGTCTGCCCTACGGCTCCCAGACCTCCGTCGCGGGGTGGAAAGCCGCCCAGGCGAACCAGAACTCGGTCGTATGGAGGACAGGCGCGAGCTGCCGCCCCCGGAGCTCGCCCTCCACTGCCCGCCCGAAGATGTCCCACGCCGAGCCGGTCGCATCGTCGACGAACCGTCCCGGTTGCGGCCCGGGCCGGAACCGGAGCACCCGTCCCTCGAGCCGCGCATCGTAGGCCGCCGCCGCGCCGATATCCCGCGACTGCGCAATCTCCCGCTGGTCGAGCGCGGAGGCCGTGCCCGGCGCCCAGAAGACGGCGACCGGCACCCCGCCGGCCTCGAGGTTTGCGACCTTCACCGCTTCGAGCACGGCGAACGGGACGGCCAACCCCCGCCCGCCGCGGTCGAGGGCAACGACCCGCTCGAGCGCGGGGAGCCGCGGGTCCGGCGTCCCCGAGAAGAGGAACGGCTGGCTGGTCGCGTCGTAGAACTCGTACGGGTTCATCCCGTAGGCGCGGTCGAACCCGGTCTCCTCGGTGAGGGCGGGCGCCGCGGGGAAGGCGCGCCGGAATTCGCCCCAGGGCAGGATGCTCGCAGGGACGGGCTGCAGCCGCGCGCCCGCGAGCTCCCCCGCGATGCCTTCACCCGTCGCCTGCTGCCACCAGCTCTCCGTCTGCCGGTCCCACATGATGAGGTCGGAGTTGCGGAGGTTCCCGGAAACGCCGAAGTCGAGGACCCGCCCGTCCACGCGCCGGTCGAACGCGACCGCCGTGTTGCAGAGCGGGCAGAAGGTGACCACGACGGGCCGCTCGCCGAAGCGATCGTTCACCACTTCGTGCCAGGTCAGGATGTGCAGGGGGTACCCCTTCGTCACCCCCTCGACGGTGACGACCACGACCGGCAGCCGGTCTGCGTAAGGGAGTTCCCGGGCCGGGGCGAAGCGGGCGTGGCCGCCGCGGGGCGCAGGCAGCGCGACGGCCCCCTCCGCGTCGAGCGGCGGGATGCAGTCGCGCGACGGGCATCCCCGGACCACCTCGCGGGGGTCGATGGTCGCCCGGCTGAAGTCGGTCCTCGGCCAGTCGGGGTAGTCGGCCCGGAAGGCGATGAGGCGGTCCGCCGCCGAGAGGGTCGCCGTCGCGGTCGGGTGAGGTGTCGGGGAGCCGTCCCCGGCACTGCTCCCGCCGCCCCGGCAGGCAGCGCTCCCGAAGATGAGCACCGGCAGGGTCAGGAGCGCAACATGGGGCCGCATCGCCCGCCCGAGTCTACGCCCGGCCGGGAAAGACGGCGTAATGGGCGGTACGATTCTCCGCGATGACGCTCGAGATGTGGGTCATCCTCGCCGCCCGGGTGGCCGGTTCGCTGCCGGTCCTCCGCTGGGCGCTCGCCGGCGCCGTCCTCGCCATCCTCGTCGACCTCTCCGACCTCTTCCTGCGGGCCTACCTCGACCTCGGCGGCGTCCGCAACTACCAGTCGTTCGACAAGTGGTGCGACCAGGTCTACCTCGCGCTCTTCCTCGTCGTCGCGCTCCGCTGGGAGGGGCCGGCTCGGGCTATCGCAGCAGCGCTCTACGCGTTCCGGATGGTCGGCTTCGTCCTGTTCGAGCTCACCGGCGAGCGGTGGGTGCTGATGCTCTTCCCGAACGTGTTCGAGTTCTGGTTCCTGTTCGTGGCGTTCACGAAGCGGTGGTGGCGCGGCTTCTCCTGGCGGCCGCGCGCGACGGCGCTCGCCCTCGCCGGGGCGACGGCCGCGAAGCTGTTCCACGAGTACACGCTCCACGTCGGCCGGTGGTTCGACAGCTTCACCGCGCGCGACGTGGTGGAGTGGCTGGCGGGGCTGGTGACGTGAGGGGCAGCCTCGGCGCGCGGGGGCACCGTCGCGAGCACGCTGCCCCTGCCCCGCTCGCGCTCAGGCGCCGGCAGCGCGTCGCCGCACGCCCCGGCCCGCACGGGCGACTCCCCGGGGCAGCGGCAGGGCGCCGGGTCCGCCCGCGCACACGCCTTCCCCGCCGGCGCGCGACCCCGTACGCTCCCCGGCGATGCCGTCCCTCCGCACCTGGTTCGCCGCCGCCCGGCCCGTCTCCTTCACCGCCGCCGCCGTCCCGGCCCTCGCCGGCACCCTCCTGGCCGCTCCCGAATCGTTCACCTGGTGGACGGCCCTCCTCGCCCTCCTCGGCGCCGTCCTCTTCCTCGCCGGGACCAACTTCGTAAACGATTACTACGACCACCGGAAGGGGAGCGACGCCCCGGGCGCCCCCGGGCCGCCCGGGGCCATCCAGCGGGGGCTCCTGGGCCCGGGGCAGGTGCTCGGCGCCGGGCTCGCCTGCTTCGCCGCCGGGGCCGCCATCGGCCTCGTCCTCTGCGTGGCCGTCAGCTGGCAGCTCCTCTGGGTCGGCGGTGCGGGGCTGCTCGCCGGGTTCCTCTACACCGGCTGGCCGCTCCACCTCGCCTACCGCGCCCTCGGCGAGGTGACCGTCTTGTTCTTCATGGGCCCGGTCATCGTCATGGGCGCCAGCTACGTCCAGCTCGAGCGGTGGACGTGGGAGGCGGCCGTCGCCGGGCTCCCGGTCGGGTTCCTCGCCGCGGCCATCCTCCAGGCGAACAACCTCCGTGACCTCGAGCACGACCGCGCCGTCGGCAAGCGGACCCTGGCGGCCATCCTCGGCTGGCGCCCTGCCGTCATCGAATTCTGGCTGCTCCTCGCCGGCGCGTACCTCGCCCTGGCCGCGGCCGTGCTGGCCGGCGCGCTCCCCTGGCCGGCGCTCCTCGCCCTCGTCACCCTCCCGCTCCTCCGACCGCTCCGCCGCCCCATCGCCGCGGTGGAGGGCGGGGCGAGCACCCGCCGCCTCAACCTCCTGCTGCGCGATACAGCCCTCCTCCACCTCCGCTTCGGCGCCCTCCTCTGCCTCGGGCTGGCCTTCGACTGGGCCCTCCGCTGACCGCTCAGGCCAGCGACCGGGGGAGGCCGGCCAGCCGCCCGTGCGCCCAGTGGGTAATGGCGACGGCGAGCGCATCGGCCGCGTCTTCCGGGGCGGGCGGCGCGGCCAGCCCGAGCTGGAACGCCACCATCCGCGCGACCTGCGCCTTCTCGCCGCGGCCGAACCCGGCCACCGTCTGCTTCACGAGCGCCGGGGCGTACTCCGCGACCTCGAGCCCGGCATCGGCGAGGGCGAGGATGGCCGCCGCCCGCGCCTCGCCGAGGAGCAGGGCGGAGCGCACGTTCTGGCCGACGAAGCCGGCCTCGACGGCCGCCGCCGCCGCGCCGCTCTCCCGGGCGACGGCGAGCAGCCCGTCCCGCAGGGCGACCAGCCGGGCGGCCCGGGCCGCCGCCGGCCGGGTGCGAATCACCCCGTGGCGGACGTGGACGGCCCGGTCGCCTTCGATGGCGATGACGCCGTAGCCCGTGGTTTCGAGGCCGGGGTCGATGCCGAGGATGCGCACGCCGCCATGGTGCACCCTCCGGCTGCGGAGCGCGAACCCCCGGCCGGCACGCCGCCTCAGGCGGCAGGCGTGTGCTCCGGGCACTCCATCGCCGCCTCGGCCTCGCCGAGGGCACGGTCGATGAGCGCGCAGTGGTGGGGCTGCGCGCTGCCGGGGTGCGCGCCCGGGCGGAAGTGGACACAGCCCGCGCACGGCGCGCTCACCACCAGCCGGCCCGCCCGTGCGAGGGCGGCCACCACCTTCCCGAGGGCCGCTTCGAGCGCCTCGAACTCGCCCGGCGCCAGCTCCCCGAGCGCCGCCTCCAGCCCCGACCGCCACGCCTCGACCCGCCGCCAGGCCTGCCAGCCGGCCGGCGTCAGCGTGAGCACCGACTGGCGCCCATCGAACGGGTGCGGCGCCCGCGCCACCAGCCCGCGCGCCACCAGCGGGTTCACGATGCCGACCGCCGTCGCCGGGCGCACCCCGAGCACCCGCGCGAGCTGCCCCGGCGTCGCCACGTCCGGGCGCGTCCTGGCCGCGAACCGGAGCGCGGCCACCTGTGCCGGCGTGAACCCGGCCCCCTGAACGGCCTCCCGCTCCTCCGCCTCGACGCCGCGCGCCAGCCGGAGGAGCGCCATCGTCACCCCGGCGGCACGCCTCTCCCGGTCCATGTTGACAGCGTACGGTAGGAGTCCTACGGTGTATAGTCGTTAGGAATCCTACATTTCTGGAGGCACCGATGACCGCTCCCGCCATCCCCGGCTACCGCTACGGCGACCCGTCCCTGCCCCCGGCAGCGCTCGACGCCGCCGCCTTCGCCGAGCTCCGGGCCGCCTGCCTGCTCGGCGAGGACGACCTCGCCGCCCTGCGCGAGGCGGCGCCGATCATCGAACCGCAGGTCGACGCCATCCTCGATACCTGGTACGGCTTCGTCGGCTCCCACCCGTTCCTGCTCGCCTCGTTCAGCACCCCTGCAGGGCCGAACGAGGCCTACCTCGCCGCCGTCCGCGGCCGTTTCGGGCAGTGGATTCGCGATACGCTCCGGGGCGAGTTCGATGAGCGCTGGCTCCGCTACCAGCGCGAAATCGGGCGGCGCCACGCCGCCGGCAAGAACGAGACCGACGGCATCAGCGGCGCGCCCGCGGTGGTGCCGTTCCGGCACGTGGTCGCGCTCATCGTGCCGATCACCGAGACGATGCGGCCGTTCCTCGCGAAAGGCGCCCGCGATGCCGACCAGCTCGAGCGGATGCACCGGGCCTGGTTCAAGGCCGTCGTCCTCTCGGTCGCCCTCTGGGCCGAGCAGTACACCCGCGAGGGGTGGTGGTAGGCGGCTAGCGGCGGTAGCGGCGGCTCCGGTCGCGGCCCCCGGCCTGGCTCCGCCCGAAGCGGAGCGGCCCGCCCCGGCCCGCCGCTGCCGCGAAGAGTGCCAGCTCTTCGGCGTCCGTGCCAACGAGCTCCCGGCGGAGCTCGACGACCCGGTCCCGCAGGGCCGCCGCCTTTTCGAACTCGAGGTTCTTCGCGGCGGCCTTCATCTGCGCTTCGAGCTCCTTCACCAGGCGGAGGAGTTCGTCCTTCGGCAGCGCCCCGGGCGCGGGCCCCGCATCGTACCCGGCCTTCTCCTCGGCCGCCTGCACCCGCACGTGGTCGGTGATATCCCGGACGGCCTTCTGGATGCTCGCCGCCTGGATGCCGTGCTCCCGGTTGTACGCCTCCTGGATGCGCCGCCGCCGGTACGTCTCGTCGATCGCCTGCTGCATGCTCCCCGTGATGCTGTCCGCGTACATCACCACCCGCCCCTCTACGTGCCGCGCCGCCCGCCCGATCGTCTGGATGAGCGACCGGTTCGAGCGGAGGTACCCCTCCTTATCCGCATCGAGGATGCACACGAGCGAGACCTCCGGCAGGTCGAGCCCCTCGCGCAGCAGGTTGATGCCGACCACCACGTCGTACACCCCGAGCCGCAGGTCGCGCAGGATCTCCACCCGGTCGAGCGTCTCCACCTCCGAGTGGAGGTAGTGCGTCTTGATCCCCATCTCCTTCAGGTAGTCGGCCAGGTCCTCCGCCATCTTCTTCGTCAGCGTCGTGACGAGCGCTCGCTGCCCTTTGTCGATGACCCGCCGGATTTCGTCCATCAGGTCGTCGACCTGGTTCTTCGTCGGCTTGACGACGACCTCCGGGTCGAGCAGCCCCGTCGGCCGGATGACCTGTTCGACGACCTGGCTCGAGACGCGCAGCTCGTAATCGCCTGGCGTCGCGCTGACGAAGATCGCCTGGTTGATGTGCCGGTCGAACTCCTCGAACGTGAGCGGCCGGTTGTCGAGCGCACTCGGCAGGCGGAAGCCGTATTCGACGAGCGTCTCCTTGCGGGCGCGGTCGCCGAAGTACTGGCCCTGCACCTGGGGCAGGGTGATGTGCGACTCATCGACGACGAGCAGCCAGTCGTCCGGGAAGTAGTCGAGCAGGCACCACGGGGTCGAGCCCGGCTCGCGCGCCTGCAGGTGGCGGGAGTAGTTCTCGATGCCGGCGCAGTAGCCGGTCTCGCGCAGGGCCTCGATGTCGTAGTGGGTCCGCTCCTCCAGCCGGGCCGCCTCGAGAATCTTCCCCTGCGACCGGAGCCACGCCAGCTGCTCCTCCAGCTCCTTCTCGATACCGGCGATCGCCTGCTCGAGCCGGTCGGCCGTCGTCACGAAGTGCTTCGCCGGGTAGATGTCGACCTCCTCCCGCTCGGCCACGATTTCACCCGTGAGCGGGTCGAGCTCGAGGATCCGCTCCACTTCGTCCCCCCAGAAGTCGACCCGGATGGCGAGCTCCTCGTAGCTCGGCAGGATGGTGAGCGAATCCCCGCGTACCCGGAACCGCCCGCGGACCACGTTCTGGTCGTTCCGCTCGTACTGCATCGAGACCATCCTGCGGACGGCCTCCTGCCGGTTGAACCGCTCGCCCCGGCGGAAGCGGAGGACGAACTCCTGGTACTGGGCCGGCTCGCCGAGGCCGTAGATGCAGCTCACGCTGGCGACGATGATGACGTCCCGCCGGCTGAACAGCGCCCGGGTCGCTGCGTGGCGGAGCTTGTCGATCTCCTCGTTGATGTCCGCGTCCTTCGCGATGTAGGTGTCCGTCCGGGGGATGTACGCCTCCGGCTGGTAGTAGTCGTAGTAGCTGACGAAGTACTCGACGGCGTTCTCCGGGAAGAACTCCTTCAGCTCGGCGCAGAGCTGGGCTGCGAGCGTCTTGTTGTGGGCGAGGACGAGCGTCGGGCGCCCCACCCGGGCGATGACGTTCGCGATGGTGAACGTCTTCCCCGAGCCCGTCACGCCGAGGAGCGTCTGGTACCGGTCGCCGCGCTCCAGCCCCTCGACGAGCTTCGCGATCGCCTCCGGCTGGTCGCCAGTCGGCTGGAAGTCGGAAACGAGCCGGAACAACGCCGGCTGCCGGGGGCGGACGATGGCCGTCATACGGACCAGTGTAGCCGGGCCGGCGGGGCGCCGCTGCTCCCCGGGGCGAAGGAGAACCGCGGGCGCCTCCCGGCCAGCGCCCGCGAGGGTCGGCCCGCAACGGGCGGCGATCGCTCCGTGTGCCCCTGGAGGTCGATGCCGGGAACCCGGGCCGGATGCTGAGCCCCGCCTGTCAACAGCGCGAGAACGGCCGATGAACGGTTCGGTCCGCGGGCCTCAGCGGCCGCGGAACACCGGCGGCCGCTTCTCCAGGAAGGCCCGGCGCGCCTCTTTCCCGTCCTCGCTCGCGAACGCCATCCGGATGCTCGCCAGCTCGAGCCGGCACTGCGCTTCGAGGTCTATCGCCGTCGAGGCGCGCACGAGCGTCCGCTTCGTCAGGCGCATCGTCACCGGGGAGACCGTCGCACAGAGCGCCTGGCAGTACTCGGCGACGCGCGCCTCCCACCGCTCGTCGTCCACCACCTCGCCGACCAGCCCGAGGCGGAGGGCCTCCTCCGCCTCGACGGTCCGGTTCTCCAGGAGGAAGCGCATCGCCTGCTCGTAGCCGACCGCCTGGGTGAGCGTGAAGGTCATCCCGCCGTCGGGCGAGCCGCCGATGCGCGGGTAGCCGGCCAGGAGGCGCGCACTCCGCTTCATCAGCCGGATGTCGGTCGCCAGGGCGAGTGAGAGCCCCGCGCCGACGGCCACGCCGTTGATGGCGCCGACGATCGGCTTGTCGCACTTCAGCCGGAGGGTGAGGAGGAACTCCGAGACCCAGCCGAGGTCGTCGAGCTGGGTGGTGAGGGGGCTCTTCGGGCTGTAGTCGCCCGGCCCGCGCAGGTCGAGCCCCGAGCAGAAGGCGTCGCCCGTCCCGGTGAGGCAGATGACCCACGCGTCGTCGACGCCCATCGCCTCCTCGATGGCGGCAACCACGCCCCAGGCGAGCTCCTGGTCGAGGGCGTTCTTCACCTCCGGCCGGGCGAGCCGGATGGTGCGGACGTGGCCGGAATCTTCGATGACGAGCGTGCTGGACATTGGGGGCTCCGTGGGCCGCGCGGCGGCGGCGCGATGGCGGGAAGCATACCATGCGGGTTGCAGGGTGCTACCCACCCGCCCGGGCGGCCCCGCCGCGCTCTAGTGCTGGCCGCGCGCGCCCAGCAGCCAGCGGAGCGCTTCGTCCCGCTCCATGAAGACGGCGAAGGCGACCCCCTCCGGCAGGCCGGCGAGCTGCACCGCCTGCCGCCCGAGCCCGAAGACCAGCGGGCTCCCGGCGAGGAGGGCCACCCGCACGCCCATCCGGTGGAGCTGCTGGGCCGCCGCGGCGAAGTTCTCCGCCGGGACCGTCACCTCCCGCACCCCGGTCGCATCGAGCAGGACCCGCGTCCCCGGCGGCAGGAGCGGCAGGTCGCCGCCCGGCAGCCAGGTCTCCGGGGTCACGGCCCCGGGCGCCACCCATTCGAGGTACCCCTCCCGCTCGGCCATGGCTGCGACCTCCGTTCCGCCGGCGCCCGCCTCCAGCCGCCGGCATACCCGATACGCATCGCCCGCTGCCGAACGATCACCGGCGCAGGGTAGTTCACCGGTTCTCCCGGTTTTCTCGCGGCGTCGCCCCTGTGCCGCGCGACACGTAGACTCGCCCCCACACCACGCGTCGGAGGCATCCCATGGGCAGGCTCGAAGGGCAGGTCGCCATCGTCACCGGCGGCGCGAGCGGCATCGGCGAAGCGACGACCCGGGCGTTCGTCGCTGAGGGCGCCCGCGTCGTCATCGCCGATATCCAGGAGGAGCGCGGCCACCACCTCGCCGAGGCGCTCGGCACGCAGGTCAGCTTCCTCCGCACGAACGTGGCCGAGGAGGCCGAGGTCGCCGGTGCGGTCGACCACGCCCTGGCGAAGTGGGGACGGCTCGACGTGATGTTCAACAACGCCGGCTTCGGCGGCGTCGGCGGGCCGATCGACGAGCTCGACATGGCGGCCTACGACCAGACGATGGCCGTGCTGCTGCGGGGCGTCGTCCTGGGCGCGAAGCATGCAGCCCGGGCGATGAAGCCGGCCCGGCGCGGCGTCATCCTGAACACCTCGAGCGTTGCCGGGCTGCAGGCCGGCTTCGGGCCGGTCGTCTACAGCGCGGCCAAGGCAGCCGTCGCCCACCTCAGCCGCTGCCTCGCAGTGGAGCTGGCCGAGTTCGGCATCCGGGTAAACGCCATCTGCCCGGGCGTGACGGTCACGAACATCTTCGCCGCGGGGATGGGGCTGAGCGGGCCGGCCGCCGAGGCACTCCTGCCGCGGGTCGAGGCCGCCCTCGCCGACTGGGCCCCGCTCGGCCGCGCCGGGCAGCCGGCCGATATCGCCCAGGCCGCCCTCTGGCTGGCGAGCGATGCCGCCAGCTACGTCACCGGCCAGGCGGTCGTCGTCGATGGCGGGCTGACTGCCGGGCGCTCGCTGGAAGAGTTCGGGCAGCGGCTCGCGGCGGCCATGGGCCTCACCCCCGAGCAGTGGCAGGCGATGCGCGAGGCGGCCCGCGCCGCGGCCCGGCCCTAGCGGAACTTCGGCGCCCGCTTCTCCTGGAAGGCGGCCACCGCCTCCCGGTGCTCCGGCGTCCCGTAGCACTCCGCGATTCGGCCATGCTCGAGCCGCATCACCTCGTCGTAGTCCGGGTTGGCGCCGTTCTTCGTGATCAGCTCTTTGATCCAGCCCATCTGCCGGTCCGGGTTCTGGGCGAGGAGGTTCGCGTACTCCAGCGCCGCGTCCATCAGCTGCTCGTGCGGCACGACCTTCTGCACCAGCCCCGTGCGCAGCGCCTCCTCCGCCTCCACGAGCCGGCCCGTCAGGCACATGTCGCTCGCCATCCCGAAGCCGACCCGCTGCGTGAGGAAGTAGGTGCTCGCCAGCTCGGGGACGAGCCCCATCTTCACGAAGAACATCCCAAAGCGCGCCTGCTCCGAGGCGACGATGATGTCCATCGGCAGGATGGAGGTGAGCCCGACGCCGACGCAAACGCCGTTGACCGCCGCGATCATCGGCTTCGACGTGCGGACCAGCTCCACGTAGTTCGTCGTGTCCCGTGCCTCCTGGCGGGCGCGGCCCTGCGAATCGAGGCCCCGCTGGAAGGCGTCGCGGACGTCGGCGCCGGCGCAGAACCCGCGGCCCGCCCCGGTCAGGATGATGGAGGCGACCTCCGGGTCGGCGTTGGCCCGGCGGAAGGCGTCGTTCCGCTCGGCCGCCATCTTCCACGTCCAGGCGTTCAGCCGCTCCGGCCGGTTCATCGTGACGATGACCGTGTGGCCGCGCTTCTCGTAGAGGATCTGTTCGTACTCCATGGCTCCCTCTCCAACACGTGATGGTGCGGGGAGCCTACGCCCCCGGCCGGGCGCTGTGAAGGTCAGCCCTCCCAGGCGAGTTCGACGTCGCCGAAGACGACCACGTCGCCCGGCTTGATGCCAAGCCGCCGGAGCTCCTTCGCGATGCCCCACCGCTCCAGCCGGCGCATCACCTCGTCGCGCGCGCCGGGCATCCCGGTGTCCATCATCGTCACGAACGTCACCGCCGTGTAGCCGTCGACGACGTACCGCCCGTCCCCGTCGACGGTCACCACGAACCGGTCCACGGGCGCCGGCCGGATGACCGGCACCTCAGCCGGGGGCTGGCCCGCGGCCCGCTCTCGCTCGGCGGCCACCAGCGCCATCAGCTCCTCCTTCAGCGGCTCCAGCCCCGTGCCGTCGTGCGCGGAGATGACCCGCACGGGCCGGCCGAGGTGGGCAGCGAGGGCCTCCGCCGAGCGCTCGGCCGCCGTATGGTCGAGGTCCGCTTTCGTCACTGCGACCACGCGCGCGAGGTGGGCGAGGCCGGGGTCGTACGCCCGCAGCTCCCCTTCGATGAGTTCGAAGTCGGTCACCGGGTCCGGCGATTCGCAGGAGACCACATGGAGGAGGACCCGGCAGCGGCGGATGTGCTTCAGGAATTCGAAGCCGAGGCCGTAGCCCTCTGAAGCGCCCTCCACCAGCCCGGGCAGGTCGGCGAGGGTGAACCGCTCCCAGCCGACGTTGACGACGCCGAGCATCGGCTCGAGAGTGGTGAACGGGTAGCTCGCGATCTTCGGCTTCGCGTTCGAGACCGCCGCGAGGAGGGTCGACTTGCCCGCGTTCGGCAGGCCGATGAGGCCGACATCGGCGAGCAGGCGGAGCTCGAGCCGGATGCGCCGCTCTTCGCCCTCCTGGCCCTTCTGCGAGTAGCCGGGCGTCTGGTTCGTGGGCGTCGCGAACCGCTTGTTGCCCCAGCCGCCCCGGCCGCCGTGGGCGACGAGCACCTCCTGCCCGACCTCGGCCAGGTCAGCGAGCAGGTCGCCCGTGTCCGCGTCGTGCACGACCGTGCCGACCGGGACCTCGAGGTAGAGGTCCTCGCCGTTCGCCCCGTGGCGGAGGTTGGGCCCGCCGTTGCCGCCGTGGCCGGCCTGGAACCGCTTGCGCGAGCGGTACAGCTCGAGGGTGTAGACGTCATCGACGGCGCGCAGGAAGACGCGCCCCCCGCGGCCGCCGTCGCCGCCGTCCGGGCCGCCCTGGGGCACGAACTTCTCGCGGTGGTAGCTCACGAGCCCGTGGCCGCCGTTCCCGCCTTTCACCGTGATTTCGACCGCGTCGAGCATCCTCTTTCCATCCAACCATGCCCTCCGCTCGATTGGAAGAGGAAGAGGAACAGGAACAGCAGGCCGTTGGAAACGGCGGATCCGGCATCGATGCCCGTTGGGAACGCGTTGGGATGAGCGTTGGGCCGGCGTTGGGGGCCGGCCCGCGCGACCGGGCTGCGGCGGCCGGGCCCAACCCGCGCGACCACAAACCGAACGACCGGCGCGGCAAACCCAACGGTTTCCCAACGGGGTGGGCTACGATGGTTGCGCCACGCAACGCACCGAAGGAGGCCCCGCTTGGCTGCTACCGAGTTCGTCCCACCCACCGCCATGGTCGTCGTCGCGCACCCGGATGATGCCGAGTTCCTCTGCGGCGGCACGGTCGCCAAATGGGCGGCCCGCGGCTGCGAGGTCACGTACGTCATCATCACGAAGGGCGACAGGGGCAGCGACGACCCGGCGATGACGAGCGAACGGCTGGCCGTCACCCGGGAGGCGGAGCAGCGGGCCGCCGGCGCCATCCTCGGCGTGCGCAACTTCGAGTTCCTCGGCTACCCGGACGGCTACCTGCAGCCGACGCTCGAGCTTCGCCGCGACCTCGCCCGGCTCATCCGGAAGTACCGGCCGCACTCACTCATCACGTTCGACCCGACGAACCGGTTCGTCTCCGATACCTACATCAACCACCCGGACCACCGCGCGGCCGGCGACGCTGCACTCGATGCCGTCTTCCCCACGGCCCGCGACCGGCTCACCTTCCCCGAGCTGCTCCTCGACGGCTACGAACCGTGGAGGGTCCGGCAGGTCTGGCTCGCCCCGGCATCAGCGCCGAACTGCTGGGTCGACATCAGCGAGACGCTCGAGCTGAAGAAGCAGGCGCTCCTCTGCCACGCCAGCCAGGTCGCACCGGAAGTGGTGGGGTTCGTCGAGGCGCTCGCACGGGGGGCCGGCGGAGCGAAGGGGCTCGAGGCGGCCGAGGCCTTCCGCCGGTTCATCCTCGAGGCCGACCCGGTGCACGAGGCGCCGCCGCCGGGGAGCTGAGCGGGGACTGGCCGGCCGGTCAGCCATCTCCCGATACCACCCATATCCGCCATCTATGGCAGAATACGGGCCCGGCCCGGGCCGCGCGGTGGCCAGCGGGCCGAATCTCCCGCCCCTGGAGGTCCGTATGAAACCGTGGGTGGTCGGCACCCGGCCGAGCAAGCGGTATCCGCTCTGGACGCGCGCCAACGTCGGCGAGGTCTTCCCCGACCCGGTCTCGCCCCTCTCCTTCTCGCTGCTCATGGAGGAGGATACGGAGGGCGCCTGGCGCGACGCCCTCGTCCGCATGGGCGCCTTCACCTACGACGAATTCGACCCGCACAACATGGAGACCGTCGGCATCTTCGGGTCGTACTGCTACCTGAACGCCCAGGTCACCCGCATCCTCGGTGAGCGCGCCCCCGGCCTCTCTGCCCAGGCGATGGACGACCTCTTCTACGGCGCCCAGCCCGGCGTTCCGCCCTACGAACCGGCGCCCGGCGACCATAATGAGGAGCGGACGGCCGCTCTCGCGAAGACGTTCGAATGGGCGATGACCGTCCAGCACCTGGAGCGGCCCGCCCTCGACGCGAAGCGCGTCGCCGGCCTGCGGGCGGCCCGGCCGGAGCTGGAGAAGCTCTCGAACGAACGGCTCTGGCTGTACGGGAAGGCGCTCGCCCTCGCCAACCACCGGCGCCTCTTCAGCGAGCACATTTTCACGACCTTCGTGTCCACCATCCCCGTCGGCGCGGTGACGCAAATCTGCACGGCCGTCGGGCGGCCGGCCGATGCCCTGCGCGTCATCCAGGGCCTCGGCGACGTCGAATCGGCCGCACCTTCCCACGCCATGTGGGAGATGGGGCGGATGGTCGCTGCCGACCGGGAGCTGACCGCCGCCTTCGACGCCGGGGTGGCCGGCGTCCTCGACCGCATCCGCGAGCTGGGCGAAAGCGGCCAGCGGTTCCTCGCGGCCTTCGACGCCTTCCTCTACGAGTACGGCTGCCGCGGCCCGAACGAGTGGGAGAGCCGCTGCCACACCTGGGAGACGAAACCGGAGCTCGCCCTCGCGGCCATCGACCGGATGCGCTTCGCCCCGGAGAGCGCCAGCCCCGCAGCCCGCAGCGCCGCCCTCGCCGCCGAGCGCGAGCGGGTCACGCAGGAGATCGCCGCCGCCCTCGCCGGCGACCCGCAAACGCAGGGCCTCTTCCTCGCCGCCGCGAACGCCGCCCGCGTCTTCCAGGCCGGCCGCGAGCGGACGAAGACGAACAACATCCGGATGATCCACGAAGTCCGGATGGCGATGCACACCGTCGGCCGGCGGATGGTGGCCGCCGGCCACCTCGACGACGAAGGCGACTATGCCTTCCTCGTCGCCGACGAAGTGGACGACTGGCTCCAGCAGCCGGCGAAGTACCTCGCCACCATCCGCGAGCGGAAGGCGCTCTACGAGGAGTACAACAGCCTCCAGGAGCCGTTCGTCTTCTGGGGCGAAATCCCCGACCCGGATACCTGGCCGAAGAAGGCCGACGTGAAGGTCGAACCGGTGAAGGCCGGCGATGTGCTCCAGGGCTTCCAGGGCTGCGCCGGCAAGGCCACGGGCCGGGCCCGCGTCGTCCTCGACCCGCTCGACCCGCGCGGCCTCGAACCCGGCGACATCCTCGTTGCACCGATTACCGACCCCTCCTGGACGCCGCTGTTCGTGCCGGCCGCCGGCGTCGTCGTCGACGTCGGCGCCGCCCAGAGCCACGCCATGATCGTCAGCCGCGAACTCGGCATCCCCTGCGTGCCCTCGGTGACGAACGCCACCAAGCGCATCCCCGACGGGGCGACCATCACGGTCGACGGCGATGCGGGGACCGTGACGGTCGTCGCCCTGCCCTGAGGTGGCCGCGATGGACGTGCTCTTCCTCGCCGACCCGCTGCCGGCGGGCACGGATGCGAAACGGCTGCTCGGCGGCAAGGCCGCCGGCCTCGTGACGATGACGCAGGAGCTCGGCCTCCCCGTGCCGCCCGCCTTCACGGTGACCACCGCCGTCTGCCGCCGGTACCTCGCTGAGGGATGGCCGCCGGGGCTGGAGGATGCCATCCGCGCCGCCCTCGCCCGCCTCGAGGCGGCCACGGGCCGCGTCTTCGGCGGCAGCGAGCGCCCCCTCCTCGTCTCCGTCCGCTCCGGCGCGCCCGTCTCCATGCCGGGCATGATGGATACCCTCCTCAACGTCGGCATGACCCCGGCCGTCCGCGAGGCGCTCGCCCGCGAGAGCGGCGACCCCCGCTTCGCTGCCGATACCTGGCTCCGGTTCGTCCGCGCCTACGCCGCCATCGTCCTCGGCCTCCCGGAGGACGAGGTCGACCACGCCGCCATGCACGACGGGAGCCCGGAGGCGATGCTCGCGGCGGCCGGCCGGGTGAGCGCCCTCGCCGACCGCTTCGGCGGCATCCCGGCCGACCCGTTCGCCCAGCTCCTCGGCGGCATCCGCGCCGTCTTCCAGTCGTGGGAGTGCGACCGGGCGCGCGTCTTCCGCGAGCGCGAGGGCATCGACGGCACGCTCGGCACGGCGGCCACCGTCCAGGCGATGGTCTTCGGGAACCTCGACGACCGCTCGGGCACCGGCGTCGCTTTCACGCGCGACCCATCGACCGGCGCGCGGGGCGCTTTCGGCGACTACCTCGCCCGCGCCCAGGGCGAGGACGTCGTGGCCGGGACCCACGCCGTGAGCGGGCTCCAGGCGCTCCGCCAGCAGCTGCCCGCCACCTACGACGAGCTCCTCGGCCACCTCGACCGGCTCGAGCGGCACTACCGCGACATGTGCGATGTCGAATTCACGGTCATGTCGGGCCAGCTGTTCATCCTCCAGACGCGCATCGGGCGCCGGAGCCCGCTGGCGGCCGTCCGGATCGCCGTCGAGATGGCCGAGGACCCGGCCTTCCCGCTCACGAAAGCGGAAGCGGTCGCCCGGGTCGGCCCGGAGACGCTTGCCGCCCTCGCGAAGCTGGGCGGGGTGGACCCGGCCGCCGAACCGCTCGGCCGCGGGCTCGCCGTCTCGCCGGGGGTCGGTGCCGGCGTCCTCTGCTGCGATGCGGACCGGGCCGCGGCCCTCGCCGCCGGCGGCACGAGCGTCGTCCTCGCCCGGCCGGAGACCTCGCCCGCCGACGTCCACGGGATGGTCGCCGCCGCGGCGCTCGTGACCACCACCGGCGGGGTCGTCTCCCACGCCGCCGTCGTCGCCCGCGGCTGGGCGATCCCGGCCGTCTGCAGCCTCGAAGACGCCGCCGTCGAGGAGCACGCCCTCGTGGTCGGCGGCCGGCGCATCGCCGAGGGCGAGTGGCTGACCGTCGACGGCACCCGCGGGCTGGTCTTCGCCGGGGACCGCCGGGTGGACAGCAGCGGCGACATCCCGGAGGTGCGGAAGCTCCGCCAGTGGGCCGCCGAGCTCGCCGAGGCCGGCGCCGGTGAGGCCCCCGCCCCCGCCGCGCGGGCGGTCGACCGGTACGCCGTCCTCCGGGCGCTCGCGCTGAAGGGGCTGGCCGCCGTCGAACGGCTCGCCGCGGTGCTCGAGGCCGGGACGGACGCCGTCGAGGCGGAGCTGCGCGCCGCCGCCGCCGAGGGGCTCGCGCGCGAAACGCCCCGGGGCTTCGCCCTCCTGCCCGCCGGGCGCGAGGCCGTGCTCGCCCGCCTCGCCGAGGAACGCGCCGCGCTCGACCCGGCCGCCATCGACCGGGTCTTCTGCGCCTTCGATGCCCTCGATACGGAGTTCAAGGGGCTGGTGAGCGGCTGGCAGCAGGCGCCGCCGGCCGAGGCCGAGGCGGCCTGGCACCGGGCGGTCGCCGCCCTCGAGTCGCTCCACGCCCGGCTTGGCCCGGTCGTCGAGGCGGCCATCGCCCTCGTGCCGCGGCTCGCACCCTACCCGGGCCGGTTCGCGCGGGCGCTCGAGGCCGTCCGCGCGGGCGACCAGTCGATGCTCGCCTCGCCCCTGAAGGAGAGCTACCACACGGCCTGGTTCGAGCTGCACGAAGAGGTGATCGCCCTCAGCGGCCGGAAGCGGGAGGAGTAATCCCGGCCTCAGCCCCGGCCGCGGTCCCAGCGGAAGGCCAGCCGGGCGAGCACCGCCGCGGCGGCGAACCACGCGAGGAGGACGAGCAGCGCCGTGCCCGTCTGCCAGCTGCCGTCGTACTCCTGCGCGGCCACCCATTCGGGCAGGAAGACGCCCCGGAGCGCCTGGGCCATCCATTTCAGCGGGAAGACGCTCGCCACCGCCTGGAGCCAGCCCGGCACGATCGAGTACTGGAGGAACACGCCGCTGATGAACTGGAGGACGAGGTAGGGCGGCTGGACGACCGCAGCCGCGGCCCCGGCGCTCCGGATGAGCCGCGTGTAGGCGATGCCGAGGAGGGAGCAGGAGCCCGCCCCGAGGAAGACGACCGCGAGGAAGACGCCCCACTTCGCCAGCCCGGCGGGCAGCTCCAGCCCGTAGACGCCCACCCCGATGACGAGGATGACCGCCACGATGAGCACCGAGGTCACGAAGGCGAGGCCCACCTTCCCCGCGAAGTAGACCGACCGCGGCAGCGGCGTCGCGGCCAGCCGGCGGAGGAGCCCGTCGTGCTGCTCCACGGCGATGCCCGTGGCGAGGTTCGCGAACGTCACGCTCACGACCCCCGCAGCGACCATCCCCGGGACGAAGTACCGGGCGATGCGGACCGGCTCCGTCCCCGGCGGGCCGGTGATATCGCCGCTGAAGATCGTCGCGAAAACGATGACGAACAGGACGGGCAGGAGGAACGTGAAGAAGAGCTGGTCCGGGGTCCGGAAGAATGTCAGCAGCTCCACCTGCAGGCGGAGGAGGGCGAGGCGGGCGAAGCGGCGGGGCCCGTTCACCGGCCGCCCCCGGCGGCGAGCGCCGCGCCCGCATCGTGCTCGCGGACGAGCTGGAGGTAGACGTCCTCGAGCGTCGGGCGGCGGATTTCGAGGCCGGGCAGCTCTGCCTCGCCGTGCTCCGCCGCCCAGCGGGCGAGGGCGGCCACCGCGGCGGTTGGCGTCGCCGTGGTGAAGGTCACCCGCCCGTCCGGGCGGAGTTCGGCCCCGGGCAGCGGCGGCAGCGGCGCGCCGGCGAGCCGGCCGGCGGCGTGAAAGGTGACCGTCGCCAGCCCGGCCTCGCGCCCGCCGAGCTCGGCCGGCGGCCCCTCGGCGGCGAACCGCCCGCGGATGATGACCGCGACCCGGTTGGCCAGCACTTCGGCCTCCTCGAGGTAGTGGGTCGTGAGCAGGACCGTCTTGCCGAGGGCTGCGAACCCGCGGATGACCTCCCACAGCTGGCGGCGCCCCTCCGGGTCGAGCCCCGTCGTCGGCTCATCGAGGAAGACGAGCTCCGGGTCGCCGATGATGCCGAGGGCGAGGTCGACCCGCCGCTTCTGGCCGCCGGAGAGGTGTTTCAGGCGGCGCCGCTCCTGGCCTTCGAGCCCGACCATCGCGATGACGCGCGCCGGGTCGAGCGGCGCCGGGTAGAAGCTGGCGAAGTGTTCGACCACCTCGCGCACGGTCAGCACTTCGAAGAAGCCGGCCGACTGGAAGACTACCCCGAGGCGGGCGCGCCAGGCCGGGCCGCCGG
>CALLPC010000035.1 GCA_938015525.1 uncultured Dehalococcoidia bacterium | reverse complement strand
GGCGCGCCACCTGCGCATCATCAAGCTGGCCGCGGACATCCTCGGGCCGGCGATGGCGAACCTGCGGGAGCGGCGGCGCCGCATCGAGGAAGCGGAGGAGCAGCGGTTCCTGGCCGATGCAGCGGCAGCGGCAGCCCGGGCCAGGACGGACCGGGCGTTCGTGGACGGGCTGACGGCCACCTTCCGCCGGCTCGTGCCGCGGGCGGCGGCGGGGTTTTTCTACGTCGAAGGGGAGCAGCTGCGGGATGCAGCGACCGGCGAGATATGGCCGCTGGGGCCGGGGGTGCGGCGGGCTGTGGAGCAGCGCCAGTCGGTGGATTCGCTGGAGACCGGGGACATTCTGCCGGAAAACCGGGGACGGATCGCCGCGGGGGGGCTCCGGCGGTGGGTCACGACGACGGCCGCATCGGAGGGCGAGGTCATCGGCGTCCTGGTGGTGGGCACCGCCGCTGAGGGGTACGCGTTCACCGAGCGCGACCTGCGGCTCTGCCGGCTGGTGGCGGACATTGCGGGGCCGGCGATGGCGAACTTCCGCGAGCGGCGGCGCCGGCTGGAGGAGGCGGAGGACGAGCGGGTCGTGGCGCAGGTCGCCGCGGCGGCGGCGGCCGCCCGGACCGTGGCAGAGGTGGTGAACCAGCTGCCGGGTCCGCTCGCCGGGAGGGTCCCCGGCGCGTTTGCGATGTACGGGTTCGTGCGCGGCGAGGCGATCGCGTACCAGGTGACGGACCCGGAGGGCCGGCGCGTCATCGGGCAGGACGAGCTCGTCCTGCGGTTCTCGCCGGTTGGGCGGGCAGCGCTGGAGACGGGCCAGGGCGTGGGCGACCTCGAACCGTACCGCGAGACGTTTTACGGAGAGCTGGGGCTGTGTGCGTATGCGCTGACCTCATACCACTCGGCAGGCGGGGTCTCGGGGATGCTGATGGTGGCGAGCCGGGAGCCGGGCTTCCGATTCGGGCCGCGGGAGCTGGCGCTCCTCCGGCGGGTGACGGCCGTCGTCGGGCCGGTCATCGAGACGGTGACGGCGCAGGCAGAGCGGGACCGGCAGGCGGAGGAGCAGCGCATCCTCGCGGAGGCCAGCGCAGCGGCGGCAACGGAACGCGGGCCGATCGCGATCCTCGCGGCGGTGACGCCGGCACTGGAACGGCTCGTGCCGAAGGCGTTCGCGGCCTACGGGCGGTTCGAGGGTGACGTGCTCGCGTGGCCGCACGTGCTCGGCGGCGAGCTGCGGCTCCCGGTGCTCCCGCACGAGGAGGAGGCGCGGCAGACCGGCCAGGCGGTGGTCCCGGGCGAGGCGGTGCCGGCCTCGCACTTCGGGCCGAACTTCGGGTTTACCTCGGTGTGCTACACGGCGACGTACTCGGCCGGCACGGCGACGGGGCTGCTGCTGGTGGCGAGCCGGGAACCGGGCTTCGAGTTCTCCGAGCGCGCCCTCGGGCTCATCCGGCGGGTCGCGCAGGTGGTCGGCCCGGCCATCGAGGCGAGCATCGCGACGCAGGAGCGCGAGCGGCAGGCGGCAATTTACGGCCTCATCCTGCGGTCGCTGTCGGAGGCGGTCATCCTCTCGGACCGGACGGGGCGGCCGATTTTTGCGAACGCGCTGGGGCAGGAGGTCGTGGAGGCGATCGACCCGGACCGCTCGACGCAGTCGGTGGAGGAGATTGCGGAGCGGCTGCCGGCGGAGCTGCGGGAGCCGTGGCTCCAGGCATTCCGCGGGGTCGGGTCGCGCGGGCGGACAACGCTGGACATCAAAGGCGAGCGGCGCCACTTCGATTACGAGTTCGTGCCGCTCGATGACCCGCAGATGCGGGTCCTGACGGTGGCAGCAGACGTGACCGAGGCGGTGCGGCGACAGGCGGAGGAGGAGGCGAACCGGGCGCGGATGGAGCAGGCGTCGCGGCTGGCGGCGCTCGGTGAGCTCATCGGCGGGGTGGCGCACGAGCTGAACAACCCGCTGACGGCGATCCTCGGGTTCGCGGAGGTGCTCGCGCTCTCCAATACGACGGGGCAGATGGGCGAGGAGCTCGCAATCATCCAGAAAGAAGCGCTGCGGGCGCGGAACATCGTGCGGGACCTGCTGTTCATCGCACGGCCGGGCGCCGCCGAGTACGGGCCTGTGGCGATTGCGGAGGTGGTGGGACACGTGCAGCGGCTGCGGGAGCGGGCCTGGCAGCAGGCGGGAATCGAGGTCGACGTCCGGCTCGAGCCCGGTCTCACCGCCTGGGGGAACGAACACCAGCTGACGCAGGTGGTGCTGAACCTGGTGACCAACGCGGAACACGCGCTCGAGGGGCGGCCCGTGCGGCGGATCGTCATCGCGGGAGGGGCGGACGAGGCTGGCGGCGTACGGGTCGCGGTGAGCGATACGGGGACGGGGATGGACGAGGCGACGCGGGCGCGGATTTTCGAGCCGTTCTTCACGACGAAGCAGGGGTCCGGGACGGGGCTCGGGCTGCCGCTGAGCTACTCCATCGTCCAGTCGCACCGCGGGACGATCGACTGCATTTCATCTCCCGGCACGGGGACGACGTTCGTCATCACGCTGCCGGCGCCGGCAGGGGAGCCGGGACCCGCAGAGGCGGCGACGGCGCCGGTGCCGGCGCGGCAGGCGACGGTGCTGGTGGTCGATGACGAGCCGAGCCTGCGGAAGGTGTGTGCGCGGCTGGTGGAGAGCCTGGGGCACCGGTGTGTGGCGGCGGAGAACAGTGCGCAGGCGCTCGCGCTGGCGGCGGAATTCGACCCGGACATCATCCTCTGCGATTACCGGCTGGCGACGGAGACGGCGGATGCGGTGTTCGCGGGGCTCGAGGTGCGCATGCCGCACCTCATTCCCCGCGCGATCATCGCGACGGGGGCGACGACGGATGCGGGGGTGACGGCGCTCGTGGAGCGGTACGGGCTCGAGCTGCTCGCGAAGCCGTACGGCGTGGAGGAGGTCGCCCGGGTGATCCGGGAGCGGGTAACCGGGGCGGATGGTGCGGCCGAGGGGCCGGCTCAGGCGGGCAGCCCGGGCTGACACCGGCGGCAGAAGCTGGTGACGCGCTGGTTCGCGGTAATCTCGGAGATGGGCGTGCCGCAGCGGGGACAGGGCTGGCCGCCGCGCCGGTGGACGCGGAGGAAGTCGCGGCGCTCTTCGTCATCGAGGGTGTCTTCCTTCACCATGGCGGCGCGGGCGAGGGGGATGGCCCAGGCGATGACGTCGCGGGCGGCACGGTAGAGGCGACGGAGCTCATCTTCGGTCAGCTTCGTGCGCGGGGTGAAGGGGTTGATGCGGGCCTCCCAGAGGATTTCGTCGCTGTAGGCGTTGCCGATGCCCTGGACGAAGGCGGCGTTGACGAGGACGTTCTTGATGCCGCCGCGGTAGCGGGCGATGCGCTGGAGCCAAACCTCCTCGGTGAGGGCAGGGTCGAGGAGGTCGGGGCCGCCTTCGGCCCAGCCGGGGATGGCGGCGAGGCCGTCGGCGGGGAGGAGGTAGAGCCTGCCCATGAGGCGTTCGTCGGCGTAGCGGAGGGAGCGGCCGCCGTCGATGTCGAGGACGAGGCAGGTCTTGGCGGGGAGCTTCTCGGCGGGTTCGACGTACTGGAAGCGCCCGGTGAGCATGGGGTTGATGGCGAGGACGCGGCCGGAGGCGAGGTCGAAGAGGAGGAATTTGCCGTGGCGGCGAACCCGGCCGAAGCGGTCGCCGGGGAGCGTCTCGCGGAATTCGTTCGCGGGGGTGCGGAAGACGACGGGGATGCGGACGGCAGCGGCGGCGATGGCGCGGCCGGTCAGGTGGTCTTCGAAAAACCCCCGGGTCGCCTCGAGCTCGGGGATTTCTGGCACGGGGGGAGTATAGGAGGCTGGAGGCTGGAAGAGGGAGCGGGGAGCAGGGGGTGAGAGGCTGGAGGCGGAGGGGTCAGGGGCGGAGGAGGCGGGTGAAGTCGACGGAGATGAAGATGCCTTCGGCTTCGGCGCAGAGGACCTGGCCGGCGTGGAGGGTGCCGCTGGCGAAGATCTTGCGGCCTTCGACGCGGTCGACGCGGGCTTCGAAGACGACGTCGGTATGGAGCGGGGTGGGCCGGCGGTAGCGGATGGTAAGGGTGCCGGTCATGCCGGGCTGGCCGGTGCGGGCCTGGGCCATCCCGAGGACTTCATCGAAGGCCGCGGCGATGATCCCGCCGTGGACGTGGCCGGGCGGGCCTTCGTACTGGGCACCGAAGTTGGCGCGGCCGACGATCCGCTCGCCGTCGACCTCCATGCGGAGGGGCGGGGCGACGGGGTTGCCGAGGCCGATGACCGGGCTGCGGTCGAACATGGCGCGGGCATCGCCGGCGGGTGCGGACTCGGCGAAGCCCCAGGGGCGGTGGCCGGTGCGGGTAGCTTCGAGCCGGGCACCGAACTGTTCCATCGCCTCGGCGGCAGCGAGGAGGTCGGCTTCGTCGGCCTGCATGTCGGTGAGGGCTTCGGCGACGGCGCGCATGGCGGCGGCGAGCCGGTGGAGGGCGGCGCGCTGGCCGGTCGGCGGCTCCTCGCTCGGGAGCCAGTTCGTGAGGGAGGCGATGGACTGGCCGAAGGGGTCGTCGCTCACAGGGGGATTATCGCGGGCCGGCGGGCGGCCGGCTACGGGGCCCCTAGCCGAAGACGCCGGCTTCGGCGAGAGCGGCGATGTCGTCGTCGGAGAGGCCGGCCTCCCGCAGGACGTCGAGGGTATCGGCGCCGGGCGCGGAGGCGATGCCGCGGGCACGGACGTCAGCGCCGCGGATGCGGAAGGGGGCGGCGACGGTTTCGAAGGTGCCGGCGGGGGTCTCGAGCGGCTGGAAGGCGGCGCGGCCGCGGAGCTGGGGGTCGGCGACGACGGCGGGGAGCTCGACCATGGGGGCCCAGATGAGGCCTTCGCGGTCGAGCTTTTCGGCGAGGGCGGGGAGCGGCTCAGCGAGGAAGGCGCGTTCGATGCCGGCGGCGAGCTCGGCGCCGCGCTGGCGGCGGCCGGCCATGGTGGCGAGGGCAGGGTCGGCGGCCCAGTCCTCGCGGCCGATGACGCGGCAGAGGCGGGGCCAGTACGGGTCGGGGGTCATGTGGACGAGCATCACCCACTGGCCATCGCCGGTGGGGTAGGTGTTGAAGAGGGGGTTTTCGGGCGCGGTGCGGTCGAACCGCCGCGGCTGGCGGCCATCGACCAGCGTCTTCGCGACGTCGGTGGCGATGGTGTAGAGGCCGGTTTGCTGGAGGGAGATATCGACGACCTGGCCGCGGCCGGTCCGGTCGCGGAGGCGGAGGGCGGCGAGCGCAGCGGCGACGGCAGCCATGCCGGTGGTATGGTCGCCCTGGGCGATGCGGCTGATGACGGGCGGGCTGCCGGGGTGGCCGATGAGGGACATGATGCCGCTGCGGGTCCAGAATGCGGAGAAATCGAACCCGGGGCGGTCGGCATCGGGTCCTTCGAGGCCGTAGCCGGTGATGGCGACGACCACGACGCGGGGGTTCCGGGCGTGGACCTGCTCGGGGGTGAGGCCGAACTTCTGGAGGCGGCGCGGGAGGAGGTTGGTGAGGAAGATATCGGCGCCGGCGAGGAGGCGGTGGACGAGGTCGGGGCCGCCGGGGGCCTCGAGGTCGACGGTGACGGACTTCTTGCCGCGGTTCTCGAGCTCGAAGAGGAAGTTGAACGGGGCGGTGCCGGGGGCGCCGCCGGTGGGGACGACGCCGCGCATCACTTCGCCGCCCGGGGGTTCGAGTTTGATGACCTCGGCGCCGAGGTCGCGGAGGAGGGCGCCGGCGCTGGGTGCGGCGACGTAGTTGGCGAGTTCGATGACGCGGATGCCTTCGAGCGGTGCTGGTTCGTGCATGGTCGAGGGGCGTTGTGGGGAAGCGTAAACTGCGGAGCGATGTCGGGCGAGGAGCTCTTCCGGCTGACGCACAGCAAACTGGAGACGTTCCGGCGGTGCCGGAAGCAGTACTGGTTCGCCTACGTCTCGGGGCTGCCGTGGCCGCGGCCGGAGGAGACGCCGGCGGGGATCGTGGGAACCGGCGTCCACCGGGCGATGGCGCGACTGTGCGAGACGGGCGACCCGGGCGATGGCGCTGCCGAGCTCGACGTTTACCTGCGGATGCCGGAGCACGCGGCGGCGGGGCCGGGGACGGCGTGGTGGGAGCTGGCGTTCGCGGCGTACGGGCGGGGTGTCGAGGCACACCGGTCGATCCTCTCGGAGGCGCGGTGGGCGGAGCTGGACAGCTGGGCACCGGCGAAGAGGCTGGGCATCACCGTGCAGTCGAAAGCGGACCGGGTGGACCGGCTCGGGCCGGGGCGGTGGCAGGTCATCGACTGGAAGACGGGGAGGTTCGACCTCGATGAGGTGGTGGACCGGCAGCTGGACCTGGCGCACGTGATCGTGCGGGTGGTGCGGCAGCTGCCGCGGGAGGCGACGGTGCGGGCGGTAGCGTGGAATCTGCGGACCGGGGAGCAGCGGGTGCGGGAGCTCACGCGGGAGGATGCGGCGCGAACGATGGACTACCTGGGCCGGATGGCAGCGGTGATGCGGGCGGAATCGGAGTTCCTCGCGACGCCGGGGGTGCATTGCGGGTTTTGCGCGTGGCGGAGCCGCTGCGAGGCAGCCGCGCAGCTCGAACAGGAGGGGCTGGACGTGCTGGCCGAGGAGGCGGAGGAGCTGTCGGCGCCGGATGATTTCGCGATCGAATGGGACTAAAACCCGGGATGATGCCGAACGTTCACACTTCAGCGGCCATTCGACCCTTTACGGCGAAGGATATCGATCTATGCTATCAATCCATGCGCAGGCGGCGCAGGAGGACGCCGGGGAGGTCGCCGATGAACATCGAAGTCATCGAGTTCGAGCTGGAGTGCCCGGAGCACGGCGTGTACCGGGTGCAGGTGCCGGTGGAGCTGCCGAGACCGCGGGCGTGCGTGCATTGCTACCTGCCGGTGAAGCGGCGGGAGCTGCGGCGGTACGAGGCGCCGGCGCCGATGGCGGGGCCGGTAGCGCCGGCGGAGGCGTTTTTCGGGTAGGAGGCTGGAGGGTGGAGCAGGGAGGGGGTCAGGGGCGGGCCTGCCAGGCCATCCGGTAGTGGGTTTCGGATTCATCGACCTGGCGGAAACCGAGGCGCTCGCAGAGCGACCGGGCGGGGTTCACCTTGAGGAGCTGGAGGGTGACGGGGCGTTCGAGCTCGGCTGCGCGGGCCTGGACGGCGCGGATGATGGCGGAGCCGATGCCCTGGCGCTGCCAGCGGGGCGCGAGTTCGAGCGCGGCGATGTCGACCGCCGGGCCCTGCTCATCGAGGTCGAGGAAGCCGGCGAGTTCGCCTTCGACTTCGATGGCGAGGCGGAGGTCGGGCCAGCTGCCGGCGAAGCGGTCCTGCTGGGCGGCATCGTCCCAGGGGCCGAACGCCTGGACGACGTAGGCTTCCATGGCGGCGCGGTGGATGGCGTAGAGCTCGGGCTCTTCGGCGGGCATGGCGGGGCGGATGACGAACCCGGCGGGCATGGCGGACCTCCTGCGGCCGCCGGGGTCGGACGGCGGGCGCTCCGCTCATGGTAGCGGGCGGGGGGTGTTCCTGCGCGGGTGAAACCCCTCGGCAGAGGGTGTAGGCTCCCGCACATGGAGCTGGACCTCGGCTGCGAGGCTTCGATCCGCGACCCGGCGGAGTATTTCGCCCGGGCGCGGGCGGAGGGCGGGGACGTCCAGTGGTCGGAGCGGCACCGGGCGTGGGTCGTGCTCTCGCACGGGGAGGTCGCCGCGGGCTTCCGGGATTCGGAGCGGCTTTCATCGGACCGGATGGGGACGTTCGAGCGCGCGGCGCGGGGCCGCTCGGCGGCGTTCCACCGGGCGGTGGAGATGCTGCATGCGTGGCTGAACTTCCGGGACCCGCCGGCGCACACCCGGCTCCGCGAGCCGCTGGCAGCCGCGTTCACGCCCCGGGCGGTGAGCGGGCTGGAGGGGCGCATCCGGGCGATCGTCTCGGGGCGGCTGGACGCACTGGCTGCAGCGGATGGCGCGGTGGACCTCTCGGCAGGGTTCGCGCGGCCGCTGCCCGCGCTCGTCATCGCCGCGGTCCTCGGGGTGGAGGGGGAGGAGCGGGAGCAGTTCCAGGGGTGGTCGGATGACATCGCCAGCCTGGTCTTTTCGCTCCAGCCCGGGGCGGTCGACGAGGGGCCGGTGGCGCACGCCGCGGAGGAGTTCATGGGCTTTTTCGCGCGGCACATCGAGCGGGTGCGCCGGGAGCCGGACGATTCGCTCCTCTCGTACGTGGTGCACTCGCCGGCCGGCGGGCTGGAGCCGGTGGAGCTGGTCGGGCTGTGCACGCTGCTGCTGTTCGGCGGGCACGAGACGACGACCACGCTGCTCATCAATACGCTGGCGCTGCTGCTCGAGCGGCCGGGTCTGCGGGCCTGGCTGCGGGCGCACCCGGAAGCGGACGAGACGGCGGTCGAGGAGTTCATGCGCATCGGCGGGCCGGCGCGGGTGATGCCGCGGAAGGCGCGGCTGGACCATGAGCGGGGCGGCCAGCCGGTGCGTGCGGGGGAGACGGTCTTCCTCTGCATCGCGGCGGCGAACCACGACCCGGCGGTGTTCTCCCGGCCGGGCGAGGTGGACCTGCTGCGGGACCCGAACCCGCAGCTGGGGTTCGGCTGGGGGCTGCACTACTGCCTCGGGGCGAACCTCGCCCGGCTGGAGGCGCGCATCGCCCTGCGGATGCTGCTCGAACGGTTCCCGGCGATGCGGCCGGCGGGGGAGGTCCCGCCCGTCCGCGGCGGGGTGATGGGGTTCGGCCGCCGGCCAGTCCCGGCGCTGCTGCGCTAGTCGTCGACCGGCACGGGCGTCGCGTGGGCGATGGCCGTGAAGGCCCGGACGAGGTCGTGGTCGGTGGAGCCGTCGGGGCGTTCGACGCCGGTGTGGACGTCGACGCCCCAGGGCCGAACCCGGCGGATGGCAGCGGCGACGTTCGCAGGGGTGAGGCCGCCGGCGAGGATGACGGGCACGGGAACGGCCCGGGCGATGGCGGCGCTGAGGGACCAGTCGTGCGTCTTCCCGGTAGCGCCGTGCCGACCGGTGGCCGGGTCGTACGTATCGAGGATGAGGGCATCGGCGTGGCGGGCACGCTCGCGGGCCAGGTCGAGCGACCCAGGGCCGGTGACGTTGACGGCGAGGATGAGCTTCAGGCCGGGGACGGCAGCGCGCATGCGCTGGAGCTCGGCGGGGTCGGCAGGGGCGTGGAGCTGGACCCGGGAGACCCCCATTTCACGGCACATCGGCACGACCTCGGCCGCGGTGACCCGGTAGGTGATGAGGACCGGCGTGATGAACGGCGGGAGCGCGCGGATGATCGCTGCTGCGCGGGCTTCGTCGAGGCCCTCGTGGGGGCCGGTCGGCAGGCCGATCGTGAAGCCGATGGCGTCAACGCCGGCGCGCTCACAGGCGAGGGCGTCCTCCAGCGTGGAGATGCCCGCGACCTGGACCCGGGGGCGGCGGAGGATCATGCGGAGGCGAACTCCCGGACGGCAGCGGCGAACGCTTCGAAGAGGGCGCGGGCCTGGTCGCGCATGAGGCCCGGAGGCCCGAGGGCGATGTCCTCCGGGTGCCACTGGACGGCGAGGAGGCAGGCCGGGGCATCGTCGGCGGGCTCGAGCGCTTCGACGGTGCCGTCGTCGGCGCGGGCGACGACCCGGAGGCCGCGGCCGAGGCGGGCGGGGTCGACGGCCTGGTGGTGGCGGGAGTTCACATCGAGCGGGCCGGGCCCGAGGAGCTCCCGGAGCCGGCCGGCGGCGTCGATGGTGACGGGATGGGCGGGCCGGTGCTTTTCGTCCACGGGCGGGGCATCGGCGTGGCGGTCGTGACCGACGACGTCGGGGAGGTGCTGGATGAGGCCGCCGCCGCGGGCGACGTTGAGGAGCTGCATGCCGCGGCAGATGGCCAAGACGGGCGCCCCGCAAGCGGCGGCAGCCTCGAGGAGCTGGAGCTCGAGGGCGTCGCGCTCGGGCTCGGGCGGATAGGCGGCGGGGTGGGGCAGCTGGCCGTAGCGGGCGGGGTCGACGTCGGTGCCGCCGGCGAGGACGAGCCCGGCGAGGGGTTCCTGGCGGGGCGGGTCGCCCGGCCGGGCGACCTCGACGCGGAGGCCGGCGGCCTCGAGAGCACGGACGTAGCTCTCGTCGCTCTTGCGGGGCGCGGCGCCGAGGGGGAGGAGGACGAGGGGAGGCATTGGGGGGAGTGTAGGGGCTCGAACGGGGAACGGGGAACGGGGAGGAAGGATAACCTCCAACCCCCAACCTCCAGCCTCCCCATCTCCGGGGCGCCGGTGCTAGGCTCGGGATATGGAGACTGCAGGCTGGCGGGAACGGCTGGGGATGGTGCTGTTGTCGGGGGGGCTCGACTCGACGACGGTGGCGGCGCACGCGGTGCGGGCCGGGGGCCGGGTCCGGGCGCTCAGCATTGCTTACGGTCAGCGCCACGCCCGCGAGCTGGCGGCGGCGCGGGCGGTGGCGGGAGCGCTCGGCATCGAGCTCGTGGAGGTCGACGCCGGGTTCTACGGGCGGCTGGCGGCACACTCGGCGCTGACGAGCACGGTCTACGCCGTACCGGGGGACAGGCCGGCGGCGGCGATGGCCGCGGAAGTCCCGGTGACCTACGTCCCGCTGCGGAACACGTTCTTCGTGACCGTGGCGGCGGCGGCCCTGGAGAGCTGGCTGCTGGACCGGATCGAGGGCGCGGGGGAAGACCCGGCCGGGCTCGAGGGCGTCATCTACGTCGGGGCGAACGCCATCGACTACTCGGGCTACCCGGACTGCCGGCCGGAGTTCTACCGGGCGGTGGAGGAGGTGCTCCGGCTGGGGAGCAAGGTGGGGACGGTGTACGGGGTGGCGATGCGGGTGGAGGCGCCGATCATCCGGATGTCGAAAGCGGAGATCGTGCGGTACGGGGTGGAGCTGGGGGCTCCCCTCGGGCTCACGTGGAGCTGCTATGCGGGCGGCGAGCGGCCCTGCGGGAGCTGCGACGCCTGCCGGCTGCGGGCGGCGGGCTTCGCCGCGGCAGGGGTCGCCGACCCGGCAGCGGGGAGCGGCTGATGGAGCGGCTGGTGCTGGCCCGGATGGCCGATGGGGGGCCGGAGGTCTTCGCCTCCATCCAGGGCGAGGGCGTTTCGATGGGCGTGCCGAGCACGTTCGTGCGGCTGGCCATCTGCAACCTCCGCTGCGCCTGGTGCGATACGGCCTACACGTGGGACTGGAAGCGGTTCGACCGGGCGGCGTCGACGGTGACGCTGACGCCCGACGAGGTCGCGGAGGCCGTCCGGGGGCTGGCGCCGCGGAACGTGGTGCTGACCGGCGGCGAGCCGCTGCTGCAGCGCCGGCAGCTGGCGCCGCTGGCCGAGCGGTTGAAGGGGGAGGGCTACCGGCTGGAGGTGGAGACGAACGGGACGGTGGGCCCGGGGCCGCTCGGGGAGCTCGTGGACCAGTTCAACGTCTCGCCGAAGCTGGCGCACTCGGGGAACGCCGGCCTGCGGCGCATCGTGCCGGCGGTGCTGCAGGAACTCGCGGCGACGGGTCGAGCGTGGTTCAAGTTCGTGGTGGCATCGCCGGCCGACCTGGAGGAGGTCCGGGAGGTCTGCCGGGCGGCCGGAGCGGAGCCGGGGCGGGTCGTGCTCATGCCGGAAGGGACGACGGCGGCGGTGCTGGCGGAGCGGGGCCGGTGGCTGGCGGAGGCCTGCACCCGGGAGGGCTACCGGTTCAGCACCCGGCTGCACATCCTGCTGTGGGGCGACCGGCGGGGGGTCTAGGCGTCGGCGGGGCGGCGTTCCCGAAAAGTCACCTCGAACACACACACCCACGACCGCTGGCATCAACGCGAAGGGTCGAGGTCGAGCCCGTGCGTGCGATACGTTTTGTCATCCTGGTCGTTGGGACGTGGCTCCTGTTTCCTGCTGTGGCGTTTGCTGACGGACCTGACGGGATTCGAGACCTGGCGACGTGGGCCCCATCACCGACGACGTCGCCGGGGAAGGTGCTCGCTGCGCCGCCGTCCGCCGGGGACCGGCCGGGCGGGACGGACGCACGCGAGGTCGTCGTCCTGCGCGGATACGGGCATATGGTGCTGGAGGCCTCGTCATGGTCTCCGCTCGACCCGAACGCCTACCACCTGGTTTTACACGAACATCTCCGCTGATGATTCATGGATTCCCCCGCAAGAACGTGTCCGCCTCACCTCGGGGGAAGCGCACCCGAGATGGTACGGGACTCCGCCGTGGAATCCTTACCACAACCAGTCCACGGCGCGTTGGGAGTGTGGCGGGAGCAGCATCTCGGTCTCGTTCTGGGGAGGAGGGGCCAGCTGGACGTGGGGCGGCACGGCTGTCATCCAGTGGCTCCCGGTCCGGGACAACTGGAGACCGGATTTCTTCTCTCCTTCGAACACGGTGACGTGTTCGGGCTTCAACCCCTCGACCTTCCGCCAGGCGGATGCCGTCCAGTTCCAGCCCTGGGCCACCCAAGCGCCCCTGCTGGTCGTGGCGACTGATGCTGAGACGATTGGCCTCTTCTAGAGTCCTGGTTTTCTCGGCGGGGCTCGTCGCGCTAGCAGCCGCCCGGGGCTGCACCGGGAGCGGTGGTGCGCCGGGCGAACGGGACCCGCTTTTGGCGTTCCTGGAGCTGCACCGGGCGCCGAGCGGGGGTACGCTGCTCCGCTGGCCCTGGCGCCGGGGCAGCAGCCCTCAGCGGCTGAGACCGGGGCCGGCCTGCTCATCCCTGGCCGGCGCGCCCGGTACGTCGAGGCCCATGCGGCATGAGCGGCCAGGCAGGTCGGCGCGGACGGATGTGTCCCGGCGGGGCTCCAGGCAACGAGCGACCCCGGGTCGACGGCTCTGCTCGCTGCGGGCCTGAGGGCCGCTGGGCGGCGTCATGACACGGCGGCGGAGCGCTGCGCAGCCGCGATGGAATCCACCGGAGATGCGAGCCTGGTGTTCGCGGCAGCAGCCCTCCTGACCTCCGCAGGCTCGAGCGGCGCCGAGGCCGCGAAGGGGCGCGCAGCCGCCGTGTGGGCAAGCTGGCCTGCTGAGCGGCGAGCGCATGCAGTGCCGCCAGTACGTGGAAATCTTTCGCTCGTGCCCCGCTGGAGCGGCGGAGCTGTACCGGCTGGCGGCCACCTGGATGGGCGATGCCATCGAACGGCAGGATGCCGCAGCCGCCCAGCTGTAGGCTCGGGCCTGGTGGGTGCTGCGCCGGTGTACCGGAAACCCGGGAGACGGCCTCGTGTCGCAGGTGCGGAGGACGTTTCCCTCCTGGAGCGAGCGGCGGACTTTGGCCCTCCGACGCTGCCAGCGTGCGATGACCCCGCGGCCCCGCCGCCCGGCCTGTACCCGCGCGACGTGTACTACGCCGCGGTCCCGGGAATGAGCGACCGCGGGCCGGTCGACGTTTCGTGATTTCGTGCGCCGAACGGCGGCTACACACACGAGCCGGGCGCCAGCATCCTCTCGCTGAAGGCGAGGTGCGCTGCCCTCTTCCTCCGCCAGCTCGAGGGACGGCCAGCAGGCGTGCGTCATCCCCTGGCAACGACAGGGCTTTGCTTCATCTGAAGGGCCGGCCGATGAAGAGGTCTAGGCGTCCGCGGGGCGGGCCTTCTGCCGCGCGAGGCGGGCATCCTGCCGCTTCGCTTCGCGCTCGTCGGCGCGGGCCC
>CALLPC010000034.1 GCA_938015525.1 uncultured Dehalococcoidia bacterium | reverse complement strand
AGGCTGGGGGTTGCATTCGAACGTCTGTTCTGCTAGGGTGCGCGGCGTGGTTCGGTTCCTCCACAGTTCGGACTGGCAGCTGGGGATGACCCGGTACTTCCTTGGTGACGATGCGCAGGCGCAGTTCGGGGGAGCGCGCATCGAAGCGGTCGAGCGGCTGGGGAGGGTCGCGCGGGAGGAGGGCGCGGCGTTCGTGGTGGTCGCTGGGGACGTGTTCGAGACGAACCTCGTGCCGGGCGAGGTGGTGCGGAAGGCGCTGGACGCGATGGGGGAGGCCGGGGTGCCGTTCTACCTGCTGCCCGGGAACCACGATGCGCTATCGCCCGGGTCGGTGTACGAATCGGAGCGTTTCCTGCGTCGGAAGCCGGGGAACGTGCACGTGCTGGCAGCGGAGCCGGTCGAGGCGGCGCCGGGGGCGTGGGTGGCGGGGGTGCCGTGGCGGAGCAAGCAGGCGCCGGGGGAGGCCGCATTTTTCGCGGCGGTGGAGGCGCTGGCGGAGCGCCCGGGAACCCGTGTGCTCGTGGCCCATGGGCAGGTGGAACGCGGGCCCGAGGCCGCGGTGACGCTCGAGCGGAGGTGGCTGGAGCGGGCGGTTCGCGATTTCGGAATCGGCTACGTCGCCCTGGGGGACCGGCACTCGCTGACGGACGCCGGCGTCGACGGGCGGGCGTGGTATTCGGGGACTCCGGAGCCGACGGATTATGACGAGCGTGACCCGGGGAAGGTGCTGCTGGTCGACCTGGAAGGCGCGCGCTGCGAGCTGAGGCCGGTGGCCGTGGGGCGGTGGCGGTTCATCGAGCGGACATGGGAGGTCCACTGCGAGGACGACCTGCGGGATGGGATGGCGGAGCTGGAAGGGCTGCCGGAGCGGCGGCGGACCGTGTTGCGGCTGCGGGTGCGGGGCGCCGGCGGACCGGACCTGCGTGCAGCGGTCGAGGCGGCGGTCGATGAGCTGGCACACTCGTTCGCGGCCGTGGAGCCGTGGGAGCGGTACGCCGATTTCGTCGTGCGCGCCGAGGGCGACGGGTGGGAGCGGCTCGGGCTGACGGGATTCGTGCGGGCCGCAGCAGCGGAGCTGGACGCGGTGGCGAGGAGCGGCGGGCCGGCCTCGGAGGCGGCGAGTGACGCGCTCACGCTCCTCTTCCGCCTCGTGAAGGAGCGGCCGGAATGAGGTATCACCGGGTGCGTGTGCGGAATTTCCGCGGGATTGCCGAGGCGGAGGTGGCGTTCCCGGAGGGGCGGCTGCTCGTCATCGAGGGGCCGAACGAGGCGGGGAAGAGCAGTATCGTCGAGGCGATTCGGCTGCTGTTCGACTACACGGCGGAGTCGAACGCGGAGGAGGTGCGGGCGGTACGGCCGGCAGGGCGGGACGTCGACCCGGAGGTGGAGCTGGAGTTCGCGCTCGGCGGGGGCACGTACCGGTACCGAAAGGTGTTCGGGCGGCGGGGGGTGACGGAGCTCGAGGAACGGGGGGCGGGCGGGACGATGCGGACTGGGCGGGAGGCGCACGACGAGGCGAAGCGGCTGCTCGAGAGTCAGGTGGACACCGCCCTGTTGACGGCGCTGCGGGTGATGCAGGGGGAGAGCCTGGCGATGGCGGGCGACCTCGCGAGGAGCGCGTCGCTGCTGCGGGCGCTCGACGCCGGTGCGGGCGCGGACCCCGCGGTGGAGGGGCTGTTCGAACGGGCACGGAAGGAGCGGGAGCGGTACTACACCGCGGCGCGGGAGCTGGAGACGGGCGAGCTACGGGCGGCTCGGGATGCGCAGAGAAGTGCCGCGGCGGACGTCGAGCGGCTGGAGGGCCGGCTGCGGAAGCTGGAGGAGACGGCGCGGCTGGTCGAGGCGCTCGAACCGGAAGCGGCGCATCTGCGGCAGGCGATTGGGGAGCTCGCCCGGCGGTCGGAGGAGCTGGCGGAGCAGCGGGAGGCGTACCGCGCGGCGAAGCAGGCGGCGGAGATTGCGGAGCGTGACGCTGCGGCGGCGCGGGAGCGGCAGGCACGGCTGGAGGAGGAGGCGGCGCGCCGCGAAAAGGCTCGCCGGGATGAGGAACAGCTGACGCGTGAGCTGCAGGCGGCGCGGGCGCGGGAGGAGGAGGCGCGGCTGGCGGCGGAGGCCGCCCGCGGGGCGCTCGACGCGGCCCGACAGGCCGCCGAATCTGCCCGGGGGCGAGTGGAACGGCTCGAACGGAACGCGGTGCAGGCGGCGAACGACTACGCGCACCTGCAGGAGGAGCTGCAACTGGCGCTGATGCGGGAACGGCTCGCGGAGTTCGACAAGCAAGCCAAACGGCTGGACGAGGCGAAGGCCTACCTCAAAGGGTGCCGCATCGACGAGCGAGCGCTGGGGGCGGTCGAGGAGGCGGCAAAGGCGCTCGCGCGGACCGACGCCCAGCTCCGCGCGGTTACGGCGAAGGTAGCGGTGGATGGCCCGGCCGGCGCCCGGGTGGCCGTGGACGGGCGGGAAGAGACGCTGGCGGACGGCCCGCTGGAGCTGGAAGCGGCCGAGGAGCTACGGGTCGAGCTGCCGGGCGGGTTCGCGGTCATCGTGCGGCCATCGCAGAGCCAGGGGCTGCTGGAGCGGCGGCTGGCCGAGCAGCGGGAGACGCTCGCTGCGCTGCTGAGGGACTGCGGCGCCAGCAGCGTCGAGGAGGCGAGGGAGCTGGAGCAGCGGCGGCGGGAGGCAGAAAGCACGGTCGCGGAAGCGAAGCGTGCGATGGGCCAGGTGCTGCGCGACCTGCGGGACCGTGCGGACCTCGAGGGGCGTGTGGAGCGGACGCGACGGCGGGTGGAGGCCTACCGGGCGGAGCAGGCAGGGCGGCCGCTGCCCGCGACGCCGGAAGAGGCGCGGAAGGTCAAAGAAACGGGGGAGGGAGAGCTCGACGACGCCCGCACGGCGGCGCGGCAGGCCGAGGAGGCGCTGCGCCGAGCACAGGAGGCGGCCGGGCAGGCGGTCCAGGAGGCGTCGGCGGCGAGCGTACAGGTTGCGTCGCTCGAACGGCAGCTCGCGCAGCTGCGCGAGCAGCTCGGCCGCGAGGAGGCCAGGCGTCCGACGGCGGCGCTGGATGCGGACCTGGCAGCCGCGCGGGGGGAGGCCGCACTGGCGGCGGAACGGCTGGCGGCGGCCGAGCAGCAGCTCGGAAGGCTGGCCGGCGCCGCCGGGGAGGCGATGGAGGTCGAGCGGCAGCTGGAGGCGGCGCGTGCGCAGCTGCGAGACATCGAGGACCGGGTAGCGGAGGCGCGGGGCGCGCTGCGCCACGAAGGCGAGGGTACTTTGCAGGCAGAGCTGGACGCTGCCCGGACCCGGCTGGAGGCCGCGGAGGTGCACCTGGAGCGGCTGGAGCGGCGGGCGCGCGCGGCGCGGCTGCTGTACGAGATGCTGACGAAGCACCGTGAGGCAGCGCGGCAGGCGTACGGGCCGCTGCTCGCAGGGCGGCTGCAGGAGCTCGGCCGGCGGGTGTTCGGGGAGGATTTCGCGGTGGAGCTGGATGGGGGGCTCGCACCGGCTCGGCGGCGGCTGCAGGGGACGTGGCTGGAGGTGCGGCAGCTGAGCGTCGGAGCGCGGGAGCAGCTGGCCGTGCTGCACCGGGCGGCGTGTGCCGCAGCGGCCGGCGAGGGGGGCGTGCCGTTCTTCCTCGATGACGCGCTGGGCTGGAGCGACGAGACGCGGCTGAGGGAGATGGCGCGGGTGCTCGAAGAGCTGGCGCGGGAGGTGCAGGTCGTGGTGCTGACGTGTCAGCCGGGACGTTTCGCGGGGGCGCAAGAGGCGGCAGTGGTCAGGGTCGCGGCGGGGCGGACCGGGGAGGGGTCGGAAGGGGCCGGCGGGCAGGGGCGGCTGTTCGGCGCGGGGTAGCGGCCCGTCCGGGGCGCGCGGGGGAGGGCGGTTTGCCCCTCGAGATGAGACTGGATATCGTAGCTTACGGTGAGACCGGCTCTCAGGGAGGATTCGATGCGACGGTACCTGATGGTGGTCGCGGCGCTGGCAGCTGTTGTCGGCGGCGCGCTGGCGGCGGCTTGCGGCGGCGAGGGCGGAGAGGGCGTCCGCGTGGTTGCAACGACGACCCAGATCGGCGCGCTGGTGCGGGAGGTTGCCGGCGACAGGGTGAAGCTGGTCGTCCTGCTCGAGGCAGGGGCAGATGCCCATGACTATGAGCCGTCGCCGCAGGATTCGCGGCGGCTGAAGGAGGCGAAGCTCGTGCTGAAGAACGGAATCGGGCTGGACGACTGGCTGGACCGGCTGGTGAAGAGCTCCGGGACGAAGGCGAAAGTAGTGGTGGCGACGGAGGGGATCACGCCGATCGGCGGCGATGCGCATGACCACGCGCACGAGGGAGGCAAAGAGGACGGGCACGACCACGGTCACGAAGAAGGCGACCCGCACGTCTGGCATGACCCGGAGAACGTGAAGGTGATGGTGCGGAACATCGCGGAGGCGCTCGCGATGGTGGACCGGGAGAACGCGGCGACGTACCGGGCGAACGCGCAGGCGTATGCTGCGAAGCTGGACGAGACGGACCGGGAGGTCCGGGCGCTGCTGGACGGCATCCCGGCGGGGAACCGGAAGGTCGTCACCAACCATGAATCGCTGCAGTACTTCGCGCGCCGGTACGGGCTGGAGGTCGTCGGGGCGATCATCCCCGGTGCGGCGAAGGAGACGCAGCCTTCGGCGCAGGACCTGGCACGGCTGACCGACCTCATCAGGTCGGAAGGGGTGAAGGCGATTTTCGCGGAGGCGGAGATCGACCCGAAGGTGGCGGAGCAGCTGGCGAAGGACACCGGGGTCAAGGTGGTGACGGGGCTGTATGCTGATTCCCTCGGACCGGCGGGGAGTGGCGCAGAGACCGTTCACGGGATGCTGCTGCATAACGCCCGGCTGATTGCGGAGGCACTTCGATAGCTGCTCGGTATCTCGACCCGGCCGTCGGTGACCGTACCCTGGCACTCCGCGGGGTAGGGGTGGCGTACGGGCACAACCTGGCGGTCTGCGACGTCACGGCAGAAATTCCTGCCGGGGCGGTGGTCGGGCTGATCGGGCCGAACGGGAGCGGGAAATCGACGCTGCTCAAGGCGGTCGCGGGTTCGCTGCCGCTGGCGGAGGGGAGCATCCGATTCGGTGCGCGGGGGATGCGGGAGCTGGCGGGGCGGGTTGCGTACGTGCCGCAGCGGGAGGAGGTGAACTGGGAGTTCCCGGTAACGGCGCTGGATGTCGTGACGATGGGACGGTATCGCGCGCTGGGGTGGGGGCGCTGGCCGGGGCGACGGGAGCGGGAGCTGGCCGAGGGGGCACTTGCGGCCCTGGGGCTCGGGGGACTGGGTTACCGGCACATCAGCCAGTTCTCTGGAGGGCAGCAGCAGCGGGTGTTCCTGGCCCGCGCGGTGGTGCAGGAGCCGGAGCTGGTGCTGCTCGACGAGCCGTTCACGGGGGTCGATGTGCAGAACCGGGCGGTGTTCCACGAGCAGATTCGGAGGTTTGCGGCGGAGGGGGTGACGGTGCTGGTCGCCACGCACGACCTGGAGGAGGTGCGGTCGACGATGTCGCACGTGCTGCTCCTGAACCGGTCGATGGTGGCGTTCGGGCCGACGGCGGAGACGTTCACGCCGGCGAACCTGCGGGCGGCGTTCGGGGGGCAGGTGGCGGTGTTCGAGGGGACGGCGGCGGGGAAGGGGCCGGGATGAACTGGCTGACGGAGCCGCTGCAGTACGGGTTCATGCAGCGCGCGATGCTCGAGGTGCTGGTGATCGGGGCGCTGTGCGGGCTCGTGGGGTGTTTCGTGGTGCTGCGGGGGCTGGCGTTCATCGGGGATGCGCTGGCGCACGCGGTGTTCCCCGGGGTGGTGCTGAGCTATCTCGCGGGCCAGAGCATCATGGTGGGGGCGTTCGGGTTCGGGACGCTGACGGCGCTGGGTATCGGGCTTTTGGCGCGGAGCCGGCGGGTGAGCGAGGACACGGCGATTGGCGTAATTTTCGCGGCGTTTTTTGCGCTGGGGGTGGTGATCTTGAGCCGGCAGGGCGGTTTCCGGCGGGACCTCGGCTCGCTGCTGTTCGGCAACATTCTCGGGGTTTCGATGACCGACGTGGTGGTGACGGCCATCATCGCGGGGGCGGTGACGCTCATCGTGCTGGTGCTGCTGAAGGAGTTCACGCTGGTGGCATTCGACCCGGTGATGGCGCGGACGCTGGGGTACCCGGTGTTCTGGCTGGACCTCCTGCTGCTGATGCTGGTGGCAGCGACGATCGTGGTGAGCCTGCAGACGGTGGGGAACATCCTCGTGCTGGCGCTGGTGGTGACGCCGCCGGCGACGGCGCGGCTCCTGACGGACCGGCTGCTCCGGATGCTCGGGCTGAGCATGGTGCTGGCCGCCGGTGCAGGGGTCGCGGGGCTGTACGTTTCGTACCACCTGGGGACGGCGGCGGGGGCGACGATCGTCCTCGTGGCGACGGGGATGTTCCTCGTGGCGCTGGGGTTCGCGCCGCATCACGGGGTGGTGACGGGGTGGCTGCACCATCGGCGCGGTGTGCACCACGTGCATCACTATCATCCGCCGGGTGAGGAGCACCACGGACAGAAGGCGAGTGTCCGGTAGCGAACGGGGCGGGGGCGCGGTAGAGTTCGAGCGCTACTTTTCGAAGGAGTGCCCCTCATGTCCGTCGCAGACCACCCGCATGGAGGCGACCGCCAGCTGAGCGACGCCGAGATCATGGAGCTCCGCGAGAAGGTGAAGGCCTTCATGGCGGAGCACATCTACCCGAACGAGCCGTTCTTCCACGCGAACCATCCCCGGCAGTCGGCAGCGGGCCGGGAGAGGATGAAGGAGCTGCAGGCGATCACGAAGTCGATGGGGATGTGGGCGCCCCACCTGCCGGCGGCAGCGGGCGGGATGGGCATCGGCTTCATGCCATACGTGTACATGAATGAGATTCTCGGCCGGAGCCCGATTGCGCCGCTGGCGTTCGGCTCGCAGGCGCCGGACTCGGGCAACGCGGAGATTCTCTGGCAGTTCGGGACGAAGGAGCTGCAGGAGAAGTACATGAAGCCGCTGGTGGCCGGCGAGATCTGGTCGTGCTACTCGATGACGGAGCCGGAGGTCTCGGGTGCGGACCCAACGGGGCTGCGGACGACGGCCGTGCGGGACGGCGACGAGTGGGTGATCAACGGCCACAAATGGTTCACGAGCCAGGCGGAGGGGGCGACGTTTGCGATCGTGATGTGCGCGACGGAGCTGGACCAGCCGCCGCATCGGCGGTTCACGCAGATCGTGGTGCCGACGGACACCCCGGGTTTCGAAATCGTGCGGGCGGTGCCGGTGATGGGCGAGACGGAGGGGTCACACTGCGAAATCCGGTACACCAACGTGCGGGTGCCGGTGACGAATACGCTGGGTGAGCCGGGGAGCGGGTTCCGGATTGCCCAGAAGCGGCTGGGGCCGGGGCGGATCCACCACTGCATGCGGTGGCTGGGCCAGATGCAGCGGGCGTTCGAGCTGATGTGCGAGTACTCGCTGAAGCGCGAGGTGTTCGGTTCGACGCTCTCGGAGAAGCAAACCGTCCAGAACTGGATTGCGGACAGCTACGTGGAAATCCAGGCGGCGCGGGCGCTAACGCTCTCGGCGGCGAAGAAGATCGACCAGGGGGATGAGGCGCGCGTGGAGATCTCGGCGATCAAGTTCTTCGGCGCCCAGGTGCTGCACAACGTGATCGACCGGGCGATCCAGGTGCACGGGGCCCTCGGGGTCTCGGGCGACACGCCGCTGGAGTCGATGTACCGGAACGCGCGGGCAGCGCGCATCTACGACGGGCCGGATGAGACGCACCGGATGGTGGTTTCGCGGCGGATCCTGCAGAGCTTCAAGGCCGGCAACGGCTGGGATTTCGGCCTGCAGTAGGCCGGGGCGCTGCGTATCGAAGACCGGGGCCCCGGCGGGGCCCCGGTCTTTCGTTGCAGGGCGCGGGGGAAATCGCGAGACTGGCGGGGCCGGCACAGCCGGGGAACCAACGACGGCGGGGAAGACCGATGGAGCTGGACGAACTGCAGGCACGGCTGGTGCCGTTCGTGCGTGAGAAGCTGGGGGACCCCGGTGCGCGTGTGGAGAACGTCGCGAAGGGCCCCGGCCACGCCGGGTTTTCGTACTTTTTCGATGCGGTGCTCTCGGACGGGGAGCGGCGGGCGTATTTCCTGCGGCTGCCGCCGCCGGGGGTGAAGCTCGAGGGGACGGCGGACCTGATGCGGCAGGTGACGGCAGTCCGGGCGCTGGAGGGGACGGGGGTGCCGCACGCGCCGATCGTGTGGGCGGGCACGGAGCCGGACTGGTTCGGGCTGCCCTATTTCGTCCAGCCGCGGCTGCCGGGGGACACGCTGAAGGATGACTACCCGGAGCGGTTCAGCGACGCGCAGCTGCGCGACATGGCGCGGCAGGCGATGGTGGCGCTGGCGGGCATCCACCGGGTGCCGCGGGAGCGGCTCGGCTACCTCGGGGAGTTCTGGGGGTACGAGTTCGACGTGACGCGGTGGGACCGGTTCTACGAGCGGGCGGCGGAACAGGAGCTGCTCGCGCTGCAGCCGCGGGTGAAACAGCTCCTGCTCGAGAAGGTGCCGCACGAGGCGCCGATCGGGCTGTACCACGGCGATTTCCAGTGGTCGAACTTGCTGTATTCGCCGGCGGGCGAGCTGCTGGCAGTCATCGATTGGGAGCTGTGCGGAGTCGGCCCGACGCTGAACGACCTGGGCTGGGTGTGTGCGTTCAGCGACCCGGCGGCCTGGGCGCACGACCGCGGGAGCCGGATGCCGCACGCGGACGAGCTGGAGGGGTGGTACTGGGAGGCGATGGGCAGCAGGCCCGGCGACATCCGGTGGTTCAAGGCGCTGGCGGTGTACAAGTTCGCAATCATCAGCGGGTTCAACCTGATGCTCCACCGGCGGGGGAAGCGGCACGACCCGCACTGGGAAGAGATCAAGCCTTCGATGCAGGCGAACATGGAGTACGCGCTGCGGATGCTCGGCGGCTGAGGCGACAGGGGGCGTCGCGTATGACCGCTAGGGTGACGGGGTGACGCAGGCTGCCGGGATGGCTGGACGGGGCGCCGCGCTGCGGCTGGTCGACTACGGGCGGGCGCGGGAGACGCTGGCGGAGGTCGTTGCGGGGCTGAAGGGGGGCGACCCGCTGGCCCCGGTGACGGTGGTCGTGGCATCGAACCTGGCCGGGCTCGATACGCGGCGGTGGCTGGCGGGGCGGCAGGCGCTGGCGAACGTCCGGTTCCTGGTCGTCGAGCGGCTGGCGGAGCTGGTCGCGGCCCCGCGGCTGGAGGCGCGCGGCATGCGGCCGCGAAGCCGGTGGCTCTGGATGGAGGAGCTTCGCACGGCGGCCGGGCGGGCGGACGAGCCGCTGCGGAATGTCGCCCATCACCCGGCGACGCTGCGGCGGCTAGCGGCGCTGGCGGCGGACCTGCGCGGGGTGCCGGACGGGGTGCTCGACCTGCTCGAGCAGCGCGGCGAGCGGCTGGTGACGGCCGCGGTGCGGGCCGTGCGGGAGGCAGAGGCGGCGGCGCGGGAGCTGTACGACGACCACGACCTGATTACGGAAGCTGCCGCGGCCTTCGACGACGGCGACCCGGGGACGCGTGAGGCGGGGGCCGTCGTATGGTATCTCCCGGAGCGGATGACGGCGGCGATGGCGCGGCTGGCCCGGGCGGCGGGGGCGACGGTCGTCCTCGGGGTGACGGGTGACGCCCGTGTGGATGACCAGGCACGGCGCTGGTGCCAGCTGCTCGGGGCGGACCTCCCGGCCGAAGCCGTGCCGGCCGCGCCACGGCTGCCAGGAAGGCTGGCAAGTCTGCCGGACCCGGACGAGGAGGTGCGGTTCGCCGTCCGGGAGGCGTGGCGGCTGGCCGAAGCCGGCGTGCCGCTCCACCGTATCGCGGTCCTGTACGGGAGTGCGGAGCAGTACGCGGCGCTGGTGCACGAGCGCCTGGTCTCGAGCGGGACACCGCACAACGGCGCCGGCCCGCGCCGGCTGGCGGATACGCTGGGAGGCCGTGCCATCCTCGGAGCCCTGCGGGCGGCGCGGCTCGACTGGCGGCGGGACGCCGTGGTCGACTGGCTCACCTCGGCGCCGCTGCAGGACGGGCGGGGGGAAATCCCCGGCCATGCCTGGGACCTGCTCTCGGCTGAGGCCGGCGTCGTCCGGGGAATCGACGCGTGGGAGCGCGCCGGGGACGCCGTGCGGGCAGCTCGAAGCAGCCGCGCCGTAGAGAACCCTGAGGCCGCCGCCTGGCAGGAGCGGGGCGCGGCGGAGGCGGCGCGCATGGGCGGCTTCGTCGCCGGCGCCGGGCTGGCGCTTTCCCCGCGGGTGGGGAAGACGGTGGCGGACTGGGGCCGTGCGGCGGCGGAAGCGCTCGGGCGCTGGCTCCCGCGCGCGGCGCTGGCGGCGATGGTCCCGGGAGCGGCGGCCGAGGCGGAGCTGGCCGCATATGATGAGGTGCTGCGGGTGCTGGAAGCGCTCGCAACCCTGCCCCCCGGGGGGAGCCTCATCCCGCTGGAGACGTTCGAGGCGACGCTGCAGGAGGCGCTGGATGTGCCGGCCGGGCGCCACGGGAAGCTGGGCGAGGGAATCTTTGCGGGGACGGTGGAAGAGGCAGCGGGGATGGCCTTCGACCACGTCTTCGTGCTGGGGATGGCGGAGCGAGTCTTCCCGCCGCAGCCGTCGGACGACCCGCTGCTCCCGGAGCGGCTTCGGCGGCAGCTGGACGGTGCGGTGCCCTCGGCGGCGGAGCGGGTGCTCGCTGCCCGGCGGGCGTACCTCGCGGCGGCGGCGATGGCGGGCGGCTGCACGGCGACCGCGCCGCGCGTCTCCCTGCGGGACCAGCGCCCGGCGCAGCCCTCGGCGTGGTTTTTCGAGGCGGCGGCCAGGCTGCATAACGGCCCGGTGTATGCCCGCGACCTGGATCAGTGGCTGTGGGAGCGGGTGAACCGCCCGGCGTGGCTGGTGTGCGTCGATTCCTTCGCGGCGTGGGTCGGCAGCGGGGATGTGTTCACCGACCTGCAGGAGCGGGACCTGGCGGAGGTGTGCCGGGCTGGCGGTGAGCTGTGGCAGCATCCGCTCCTGGCGGAGCGGGGCGCGCTGGATGGCCTCCTCGCGCGCGCAGAGCGTTCGCGGGCCTCGGCAGTGCCGGCGGCGGCCGGGCTGGGGCGATGGAGCGGCGAGGCGCTGCCGCAGCCGGTGGTTCACGGGCTCGAACAGTCGGCGAGTGCGCTGGAAACGCTGACGACCTGCCCGTTCCGTTATTTCCTTGCGCACGAGCTGCGGGTGAGAGAACCGGACCGGCCGGAAGACCTGGACGCGATCGACCCGGCAGAGCGGGGGTCGCTGGTGCACGAGGTGCTCGAGCGGTTCGTGAAGGAGGTCAAGGCGCGACGCGGCACAGAGACGGTCAGCGGCGGGTGGTCGGAGGCGGAGCGGGCGCTGCTGCTGGCGTTGGCAGGGGAGGCTTTTGCGGCGTACGAACGGCGCGGCGTGACGGGCCGCCCGGCAAGCTGGGCCGCGGCGAGGGAGCGGGTCGTGCAGGACCTGGTGCGGTTCCTTCGAGATGACGAGGCGTGGCGCGCTGAGAGCGGGGCGAGCATCCGGGATGCGGAGCTGGCCTTTGGGGCGCAGGCGGGCCGGCCCGCCGTCTTCGAGGTCGAGCCGGGCGTGACCATCGGGTTCCGGGGGAAGGCCGACCGGGTCGACGTTCGCGCGGACGGGGGGCTGGTAGTCATCGACTACAAGACGGGAGCATCCGACCGGTTTCAACAGGCGAAGGAGGTCCCGCTGGCGAAGGAGAAGGGGGGCTGGCTGCTCCAGCTGCCGATTTACGCGCTGGCCGTGCGGGGGGACGGGCAGACGCCGGTGCGGGCGCTGTACTGGTTCATTTCGGAGGAGGGGAAGTTCGAGCGGCGCGAGGTGGAACTCGACGAGGGCACGGAGGAGCAGTTCCGCAGGGTCGTCCGGGAGGCGCTGCGGCTGCGGGAGGAAGGCGTGTACCCGGCGGTGCCGGGGGAGCGGAGGTGGGGAGGGTGGGAGAACTGCGGGTTTTGCCCCTTCGACACGGTGTGCCCGAAGCGCGACCGCGACCGGCTCTGGGAGCGGTGGAAGCAGGACGAACGGCTGGCGGAGTTCCGGCGGGTCGTGCTGCGTGAGCGTGCGGAGGGGGAGGAGGGGGGATGAGCCTTCCGGATGCTGCGGCACGGGAACGGGTCGTCCGGGGAACAGGGGAGACGCTGTTCGTTGAGGCGGCTGCGGGCGCGGGAAAGACGACGGCGCTGGTGGGGCGGATCGCCGCGCTGGTGGCGGGCGGGATGTCGGTCGAGCGTATCGCGGCGATCACCTTTACGGAGAAGGCAGCGGCGGAGCTGACCGACCGGGTGCGGGAGCGGCTCGAGCGGGCGGCGGCCGGCGATGGAGCGTATGCCGCCCTGGGGGAGGCGGAGCGGGAGCGGTGCCGGGCGGCGGTCGAGGCGCTGGATGGCGCGTCGTTCCAGACGATCCACGCGTTCGCGCGGAAGCTGCTGGCGGCGCACCCGGTGCAGGCGGGCCTGCCGCCAGAGTTCGACGTGCTGGACGGCACGGAGGAGGAGCTGGAGCTGCGCGAGGCCGTCCGCCGATTCCTCGACGACGTGGAACGGGATGACGAGACGCGGAAGGCGCTGGTGACGGCATACGCGCTGGGGTTGCGGCCGGGGCATCTGCGGGAGCTGGCGCGGGAGTTTGCGCTGAACTGGGACCGGCTCCGCGGGGAGCGGTTCGAACCGCCGGCGGCCGAGCCGGACTGGGAGCCGCCCCTGGCTGCCCTCCTCGACGAGGTGGGCCAAGAGCAGCAAGCGGGTAAGTCCACGCAGGTGTTCGACCAGCTGCGCGAGGTCGCCGACCGGCTGGATACGGCCTATCGGCGGCTCGAAACGTCCGATGACCCGGCCGAGCGGGAGCGACACCTGGCCGAGCTCCTGACGCTGGCCGCGCGGACGACGATACCGCAGAACATCGGCAAAGGAAGGCCGTTCGTACCGGTCAAGCAGGGCTGGGATGCGTGGCTGAAGGAGGTCCGGCGGTGGGCGCTCGAGCGGGTGCTGCCGTCAGTGCAGCAATTCGCGCTCGATTACGCGGAGGAGCGGCGCCGGCGGGGCCGGCTGACGTTCCATGACCTGCTCGTGGTGACGACGGACCTGCTTCGGGGGGACGCCGAGGCGAGGCGGGCCGTGCACGAGCGGTTCGGACAGCTGCTCATCGACGAATTCCAGGACACGGACCCGCTGCAGGTTGAGCTGGCGGCGCTGATTGCGGGGGACCCCGACGCGCCGGCACCGTGGCCGGAGACAAACGTGGAGCCGGGCCGGCTGTTCTTCGTGGGGGACCCGAAGCAGTCGATTTATCGCTTCCGACGGGCCGACATCCGGGTCTACGAACAGGCGAAGAGGGCCTTTGGCTCGCATGAGCTGAGCCTGGTGACGAACTTCCGGTCGTCGCAGACGGTCATCGCGTGGGTGAACGGGGTGTGCGGCCGGATGTTCGAGCGGCATGCGGCCGAGGTCCAGGCGGCGTGGGTCGGGCTGGAGGCCCGGCCGGGGGCGCCCCCGGGGGAGCCGGTGCGGGTCTTCGGCGGGCGTTTAGAGGGCGGGTCGGCGGCCGAGGCGCAGGAGCGCGAGGCGGAAGACGTCGCGCTTGGGGTGCTGCAGGCGCGCGCCGAGAACTGGAGCGGGCGCGATGGCGGAACGCGGTTCGAAGACATCGCGATCCTGCTGCCGCGGCGGACGGTGCTGCCGGCGCTCGAACGGGCACTGGCGGACCGGGGCATTCCCTACCGGGTCGAGAGCCAGTCGCTCCTGTACGCCGCGGAGGAGGTCCGGGACCTGCTGAACGTGCTGACGGCGGTCGACGACCCCACGAATGAGGTGGCGCTGGTGGCGGCGCTGCGGTCGCCGGTGTTCGCCTGCACGGACCGGGAGCTGGCGGAGCATGCGGCTGCCGGGGGGCGCTGGTCGTACGAGGAGCGGGCGCCGCAGGGGAGCCCGGAACGGGTGCAGCGGGCGATGGCACAGCTGGCGGCCTGGCACCGGGAGCGGTGGACCGTCTCGCCGGCGGGGCTGATCGAACGGCTGATTGCGGAGTCCCAGCTGTTGTTGAAAGCGCTCGGCGACCGGCGGCCGCGGGAGGTGTGGCGGCGATACCGGATCATCGCCGAGCAGGCACGTGCGCTGACGGTGCGGGGGGCGGTCGCGACACTGCGGCAGTTCACGGCGTGGCTGGAGCAGCAGCAGGCGGAGGGGGTGCGGGTGAACGAGGCGATCGCCCCGGAGCCGGATGACGACGCGGTGCGGGTGATGACCATCCACGCGGCGAAAGGGCTGGAGTTCCCGGTGGTGTTCGTCGCCGGGCTCGGGACGAAGGAGAACCAGAACCGGCGGGCCCGGGTATGGTGGCCGCCGCACGGCACCTGCCGCCTGCCGGAGGTGCGCTGCGGAGGGAAAGACCGGCCGTTCGAGACGGCGGGGTTTGGGAATGTGGAAGCGGAGGAAGAGGCGCACGAGGAAGCGGAGGCAGCCCGGCTGTTTTACGTTGCGGCAACGCGGGCTCAGCAGGCGCTGGCGGTGTCGCTCTACCGGGGGAGCCGGGCGGACGGGCAATCGCTCGCCGCGCGGGTGGAGGAATCGCTCGACGGGGCGCCGCCGGGGACGTTCGAACGCTGGAGCCCGGAGCCGCCGGCAGCGTTCCCGGCGGGGGGACCAGCGGTGTCGGCTGGGCTGGCCGTCCCGGCCGCCGACCGCTGGCTCGAGCAGCGTGCAGCGGCGGCCGGGCGGGCGACTGCGCCCGTGGCGGCGGCGACGGCGGTCGCGCGGGCAGGGGTCCCGGGTGAACCGGAGGAGCCGCCGGCGACGCCGGCCGAGCCGTGGCGGAAGGGACGCGCCGGGACGGCCATCGGCAGGGCGGTGCACGCGGTGCTGCAGGGCGTGGACCTGGCGAGCGGCGCGGGGCTGGAAGCGGCGGCGCGGGCCCAGGCGGAGGCCGAGGGCATCGGCGACCGGGCGGATGACGTGGCGAGGCTGGCACGGCATGCGCTGGAATCGGCAGCGGTGCGCGCGGCGGTGGCGAGCGGCCGGTACTGGCGGGAGGTCTACGTCGGCGCGGGGCTCGATGGCGTGCTCGTCGAGGGGTTCATCGACCTGCTGTACGAAGACGCCGGCGGGCTGGTCATCGTCGACTATAAGACGGACGGGCTGGGGAGCGAGGCGGATGTGGAGCGGGTGATGCCGCAGTACCGGCTGCAGGCGGGCGCCTATGCGGCGGCCCTCGAAGCGGCGACGGGGCGGCCGGCGAAGGCGGCAGTGTTCGTCTTCACCGAGCCGCGGCTGGAGCGGCGGGTGGACGACCTGGAGGGAGCGAAAGCGGAGGCACTGGACCGTGCGAAGGAGCTGGCGGGGCTGGTGTCTTCCGGTGGCGGCTGAGTCCCGGGGCTGGCGGAGCCCCGCGGCCGCCGGCTCGCGGGGCGCGGAGAAGTCGCCGCGGTGAGCGAGCACCCGTCGGAAGGTGCCGGAGACCGGCTGGCAGGGCGCCACGGCGGGCCGGGGAGGCCCGGGCAGCGGTGCCCGAGGCCCCGGGGCAACGCGCCGCGAGCGGCCGCCCTGGACGAGGCGCCAGGACCGCTCTTCACCGGGGAGGCGATGGCACGATGCACGCGGCCGGGGCGGAATTCGCCGGGCCGGCTGCGAGTGAGCGGCCGGTAAGCGTCGTCATGCTCCGGGGACAGGAGCGGCCTCATCAGCGGCCGTGGGCGGCTCGAGGTCGAAGATGACGCCGGGGTTGAGGATGCCGGCCGGGTCGAGGGCCCGCTTGACCGCCCGCATGGCGGAGATATCGGCGGGGCTGCGGGTGAGGTGGAGCCACCGTTTCTTCGCGATGCCGATGCCGTGTTCGGCGCTGATGGAGCCGCCGAGGTCGGCAACGAGGCGGAGGACGGCATCGTCGGCGGTTTCGTCATCGGGGGCGACGCCGAGGAGGTTGACGTGGAGGTTGCCATCGCCGGCGTGGCCGAAGAGGATGGGCCGGGCGCCCGGCGCGGCCGCGGCGAGGCGGGTGCGGACCAGCGCTTCGAAGTCGGCGAGGCGGGCGAGGGGCACGGTGATGTCGAGCTTGTGGGGGATGCCTTCGGCGGAGATGGCCTCGGTGTGGCGTTCGCGGTAGGCCCAGAGGCGGTCGCGGTCGGGGCGGGAGACGGCGAGCAGGGTGCTGGCCGGGTCGGCCGCGGACTCGAGGGCGGCGGCGAGGGCGGGCGCGGGGTCGTCGGCGCCGGCGCATTCGACGAGAAGGTAGCAGCCGTGCGGGCGGGGAAACGGGGGAGCGAGGCCGGCGTGGCGGAGGACGAGTTCGAGGCCCTCGGGGAAGAAGACCTCGGCGGCTTCGAGACCGGGGGCCTGCCGGCGGATGGCCTGGAGCACGTGGAGCGCTGCGGCGAGCGACGGGAGGCCGAGGAGCGCGACGGCGCGAGCTGGCCGGGCGGGGATGAGGCGGAGGCGGACGCGGGTGACGACGGCGAGGGTGCCCTCGCTGCCGGCGAGGAGGCCCGGGAGGTCGTAGCCGGTGTTGTCCTTGAGGAGGCCGGGCAGGCGGGCGAGGATGGCGCCGTCGGCGAGGACGGCTTCGAGGCCGATGACCTGGTGGCGCATCGGCCCGTAGCGGATGACGCGGATGCCGCCGGCGTTGGTGGCGACCATGCCGCCGATGGTGGCGGAGGCGCGGGAAGCGAGGTCGACGGCGACGTCCCAGCCGCGGGGCCGGACGAACTCCTGGAGCGCCTGGAGGGTGACGCCGGCACCCGCGGTGACCTCCCCGGCGACCGGGTCGAAATCTTCGATGCGGTCGAGGCGGCGGAGGCTGAGGACGGCTTCGCCGGCGCGGGGGACGCTGCCGCCGACGAGGCCGGTGTTGCCGCCCTGGGGGACGAGCGGGACGCGGAACTGGCGGCAGGCGGTGACGACGTTGGCGACCTGGTCGGTGTCGGCGGGGCGGACGACGAACGGCGCGCTGCCGGTGAAGCGGCGGGTCCAGTCGGTTTCGTAGGAAGGGAGAAGGTCGCGGTCTTCGAGGAGGTGCTCGGGGCCGACGATGCGGTGGAGGCGGGCGCGGAGGGCGGGGACCACGCAGGGAGTCTAGCGCGCGGGGGCAGGGTCAGTGGGTGTGGGGCCGGGTGCCGGGGCCGTGGCTGTGGCCGTGGTGGGACCAGCGTGAGCCGCCGGGCGGCGGGGCGGGGCTGGTGAGAGATTCGCGGGCGGCCCCGCGGGTGAAGGTCATCATCGGCGGGGTGAAGACGCGCCTGGCGGGGACGCTGCACACCGGGCAGTCGGCCGGGATATCGGAGTCCTCGAGGCTCCGGGAGACTTCGAAGTCGAGGCCGCAGCGTTCGCAGTGGTAGTCGTAGAGGGGCATGCGAGACCTCCGCGGGGGCTTTACGCAGTTTACTGCAGATGCCAGTGCTTGCAGAATGAGGCGCATGAGTGAGCAGGCGTTGGACGAGATTGGTGGCAGCAGCGAGAGTGCGAGCGGGCGGCCCACGCTGGCGGTGGTCGTTCATGAGGGGTTCCCGGCGGAGCAGCTGGTCGACGTGGAGGAGCTGTGCCGGTCGTTTTCGGGGTTCATCGGTGCGCCGGTGGCGCTGGCGGTGTCAGGGGCGGCGCGGCTGGAGGACACGCTCGACGAGCTCACGGGCGAGGGCGGATGGGAGGTGCGGTTCATCGCACCGCCGACGTCGAAGGCGGCGAGTATGAGCTCGGCGCCGTTCGTGTACCGGGAGGATGGCCGACCGGACTGGGGGGCGATGTGGCAGGGGTTCTGCGAGCTGGCGCTATACGGCGGGCCGCCGCACCGGGGCGAGGCGGATGCGCTCCACGCGGTTGAGAACCCGCTGGAGGTGCCGGCGAACCCAGATATCGATGCCATCGCGGAGATTCGGCGGGGGATTTACGAGACGACGGGGCTGTTTTCGGAGCCAGCAGCCGAGCCGGGCTGGCTGGCGGTGACCTGCCGTTCGAGGAAGATGGCAGCGTGGATGGCGGCGTCGATCATCCTGGAGAACGTGGATGCGCGGTGCGAGGAGGAGCGGCTGCTGGTGCCGGCGCATCCATCGTTTCGGCTGAAGGACGAGGTGAAGAGCGTGATTACGGTAGTGGCGAAGTGCAACCACTACTGGCAGGCGCACATCGCGGCCGGGGGAGCGGCGGAGTAGCCAGGTTCACTGGCGGGCGATCTGGCCCATGACGTCGACGGCGGCGCCGGCCTGGCCGGGGGCGGGGACTTCGACGATCCGCTCCTCGACGTCGTCGTACTCGAGGCGGAGGGCGCGGCAGACCATGGCGTGCAGCCGGTAGGTGCCGACGGCGTAGGTGAGCTCGAGGATCGCCTCATCGGGGAGGAGGGCGCGCAGGGCGGCGAAGGTGGCGTCCTGGACGCGGCCGTCCTGGAGCACGAGGTCGTCGGTGTAGGCGAGGATGGCGCGGTCGGCCTGGTCGAAGGCGGGGCTGGTCGGCCAGGAGGGGATGCCGGCGAGCTTCTCTTCTGGGATGCCGGCGGCGCGGGCGGCCTTGCAGTGCTGGGAGAAGACGAACTGGCTCTGGGCGAGGAAGCCGGTGCGGACGAGGGCGAGTTCGCGCTGGTAGGGGGTGAGGGCGCGCCGGCGACTGTTGAGGAGGGCGAAGCCGTCCTGGGCGTGGACGAGGACGTCGGGGACGAGGGCGAAGACGGTCCACCAGTTGCCGGGCGTCCCGGTGGCGGTGCCCGGTTCGGCGACGGGGTCGCGGTCGCCGAAGAGGCGCTGGTAGGCGGCGAGGGCCTCGGGTGAGGCTTCGGCGCGTGGGACCTGGCGGAGGCGCGGCATGACATGACCTCAGGGCAGGGGCTCCCGCTGGCGAGGGGCGGCCGGATTGTAGCGGACGGCGGGAGGTCTGCGGGCTGGCGGCCCGGAAGGCCGGCAGGGGCTACGATCAGGTGGCCGTGCCACCCACCGGGCAGAGAGAGGACACGGATTACGCATGCTGGCGATCGAGACGACCGGGCTGACGAAGCATTTCGGTCCCGATATCCGGGCGGTGGACGGGATCGACCTGCGCGTCGAGGAGGGAGAGATTTTCGGGTTCCTGGGGCAGAACGGCTCGGGCAAGACGACGACGGTGCGGATGCTGACGACGCTGCTCCGCCCGACGGCGGGGACGGCGAGGGTGGCGGGGGTGGACGTGCTCGCGAACCCGGGCGAGGTGCGGCGGCGGGTCGGGGTCGCGCTCCAGGAGGTCGGGCTGGACGAGCTGCAGACGGGGCGCGAGCTGCTGACGCTGCAGGGCCGGCTGTTCGGGCTCGCGCCGCGGGAGGCGAAGGAGCGAGCGGCGCGGCTGCTGGAGGTGGTGACGCTGACCGAGGCGGCGGACCGGCCGATTCGGGGGTATTCGGGCGGGATGAAGCGGCGGCTGGACCTGGCGTGTGCGCTGGTCCACGGGCCGCGGGTGGTGTTCCTCGATGAGCCGACCACGGGACTGGACCCGATTACCCGGGAGGCGGTCTGGCAGTACGTGCGGGAGCTGAACCGGGAGCAGGGCGTGACCTTTTTCCTGACGACGCAGTACCTGGAGGAGGCCGACCGGCTGGCGGACACGGTCGCGATCATGGACCGGGGGCGGGTGGTGGCGGAGGGTTCGCCGGCCGCGCTGAAGGCGGCGATCGGGAGTGACGTGGTGACCCTGGCGTTCGCGGGGGAGGGCGAGGCGGCGAGAGCGGCAGCCGCGCTGGAGCGGTTCGAGGGGGTGCAGCGGGTGGTGCGGGCGGAGGCGGAGGTCGCGGTGTACCTGCCGAACGGGGCGACGGCGGTGGCGGCCATCGTCCGGCTGCTGGACGACGCGGGAGCGCCGGCGGAGTCGCTGATGTTGAAGCACCCGACGCTCGACGACGTGTTTCTGCGGGCGACGGGCCACCATCTCGAGGAGGGAGCGCCTGCCGCGGCAGCCGCTCCCGGGCGGGGAGGAAGCCGATGAACGGGCTGGTCGCGACGTGGCTGCTCACGCTGCGGGCGCTGCGGGAGTCGGTGCGCCAGCCGGCGAATGAGGCGGCAAACGCGTTCATCCCGCTGTTCTTTTATGTCGTGACGGTGGGGGCGGTGGGGTCGGTCGCGCGGGAGGCGTTCGGCGTGGCCGATTACAAGGGGTTCCAGCTTCCGGTGGCGGTCCTGCAGGGGGCGGCCGGCGTGGCGAGCGGGGCCGGGCTGGCGCTGACGCTGGACATCCAGTCGGGGTATTTCGAGAAGCTGGCGCTGACGTCGACGCCGCGATTGGCGATCGTGCTGGGGCGGATGCTGGCGGACGCGGTGAAGGCGGTAATCCTGGGGGCGGGTATCGTGGTCCTGGCGGTGCTGTACGGTTCGGGGTTCGCGACGGGGGCGGCGGGGGTCGTCGTCTTGCTGGGGGCGACGTTCGGGTTCGCGCTGGCGTACTCGGGCATCGGGGTGGCGATTGCGCTGAGGACCGGGAGCCCGCAGGCGGCCCAGGCGGGGTTCATCATCTTTTTCCCGCTGCTGTTCCTGGCGCCGACGTTCGCGCCGGTGGAGGTCTTCGCACCGTGGCTGGAGGCGGTGGCGCGGGTGAACCCGGTGACCTACATCCTGGTCGGGATGCGAACGCTGGTGACGGAGGGGTGGGATGCGGCGGCGCTGGCGCGGGGCGGCATCGCGGTGCTGGCAGTCGGGGCAGTGACGCTGACGCTGACGCTGCTGGCGCTGCGGTCGCGGGTGCGGCAGTAGCAACCCGAAACGCGCCCCCGGCGGCGGGGCGGGAGCGCTCGAGGGCGTAGAATCGGCGGCGAGCGGACCGACCAGGCAGGGGGTGTGCGATGGCGCAGGCAGACGAGACGTGGCTCCCGGAGGTGGAGGAGATTCGCCGGCGGGAGCAGCTCGCCTACGGGATGGGCGGGCCGGAGAACATCGCGCGGCAGCACGCGGGCGGGAAGCTGACGGTGCGGGAGCGGATCGCGAAGCTGGTGGACCCGGGGAGTTTCGCGGAGGTGGGGGTGCTGGCGGGGAAGGCGGAGTACGACGAGGAGGGGAACCTGGTGAGCTTCCGGCCGGCGAACTTCGTGGCCGGGATGGCGCGGGTCGACGGGCGGCGGGTGGTGGTGGGCGGGGACGATTTCACGGTGCGCGGCGGAGCGGCGGATGCTGCGATCGCCGGGAAGCAGGTGTATGCCGAGCGGATGGCGCGGGAGCTGAAGGTGCCGCTCATCCGGCTGGTGGATGGCACGGGCGGGGGCGGCAGCGTCCGGACGCAGGGGACGCAGGGGCACACGTACATCCCGGCGAACCCGGGCTGGGACACGGTACTTGCGAACCTCTCGGAGGTGCCGGTCGTGGCGGCCGCGCTGGGGAGCGTGGCGGGGCTGGGGGCAGCGCGGGTGGTGACGTCCCACTTCAGCGTGATGGTGCGGGGGATCTCACAGGTCTTCGTGGCGGGGCCGCCGGTGGTGGAGGCGGGGATGGGGGAGAAGGTGACGAAGGAGGAGCTCGGCGGCTGGGAGATTCACTGGCGGAACGGGGTGGTCGACAACCTCGCCGAGAGCGAGGAGGAGGCGTTCGCGCAGATTCGGCGGTTCCTTTCGTACCTGCCGCAGAATGCGTGGGAGCAGCCGGCGCGGGCGGCACCGACCGACGACCCGCAGCGCCGGGACGAGTGGCTCATCGGGGCGGTCCCGAAGAACCGGCGGCGGCCGTATCGGGTGCGGCAGATCATCGCGAGCGTGTTCGACCGGGAGTCGTTCTTCGAAATCGGCGCCGGGTGGGGGCAGAGCGTGGTGACGGGGCTGGCGCGGCTGGATGGGTATCCGGTGGGGGTGCTGGCGAACGACCCGTACCACTACGGCGGCGGGCTGACGGCCCAGGGGAGTGAGAAGCTGGTGCGATTCGTCGACCTGTGCGACACGTTCCACCTGCCGTGTGTGAACCTGGTGGACCAGCCGGGGTTCGTCATCGGGACGTGGGGCGAGAAGGCGGCGACGATCCGGAAGGGGGCGCAGGCGCTGGCGGCGGTGTTCCAGGCGAAGGTGCCGTGGGTGACGGTCATCCTGCGGCGGGTGTACGGGGTGGCGGGGGCCGGGCACGCGAACACCGCCGGGCTGAACCTGCGGTATGCGTGGCCGAGCGCGGACTGGGGGTCGCTGCCGCTGGAGGGCGGGATCGAGGCGGCGTACAAGCGGGACCTGGCAGCGGCGGAGGACCCGGAGGCGCTCCGGGCGGAGCTGCTGGCGAAGCTGGGGGCGGTGCGGTCGCCGCTGCGGACGGCGCACGCGTTCGGGGTGGAGCACCTGATCGACCCGCGGGATACGCGCCCGGTCCTGTGCGACTGGGTGGAGCAGGCGTATGCGGTAGAGCGTCACCAGCTGGGGCCGCGGCTGCGGGGGCACCGGCCGTAGGAGCGGCGGCCTGGTAAAGGCCGCCTTTACGTTCCCGGGCACGGGCGCGGGGCCCGGTGCCCTGGCATGTAAGGGAACACCGGCTGCGGGAATCTTGACACTCTGGGTAGAGTTACGGAGTGCCCCCGCGCGCCGGGAACACGGGAACGGCGAGCGGACGTTCTGGAACTGCAGGAGGTGTGCACATGCGAGCGACGAGCGCGATGCGTTACCCCGTGCGGCGCAATCTGCTGCTGGTCCTGGCGGGGTTCGCGGCAGCGGTGATGGCGGTAGCCACCGGGCTGCGGGAAGCGCGGGCGGACGGGACGTTCAGCCTGAGCTCGGCGTCGTATACGGTGACCGAGGGCGACCCGGTGACGATCACGATCAACCGGACCGGGGGGACCCAGAACGTCCTCATCGGCATCACGATCACCAACGGGGCGGCGGCCGCCGGGACTGATTACGTACACCCGGGCATCGTTTCGTACCTGTTCACGGTGCCGGGGAGTACGTCATTCTCGTTCACGATCTCGACCATCGAAGATACCGTGGCCGAGCCGACCGAAACGTTCAGTGTGACGATTACGGTCCCGTCCGGGAGCACACCGGGCATCACGAGTGCGGTGGTGACGATCCTGGATGACGACGGACCACCGAAGTACTCGTTCCAGGGCAGCAGCTCGAGCGTCGTGGAAGGGAACAGCGGGACGCAGACCGTCAACGTGGCGGTGGTCCGGGAAGGGAGCACAACCGGGACGGACAGCGTGACGTGCAAACTCGCGGCCTCGCCGGGGACGGCAACCGGCGGCGGCGTGGACTACTCGTTCACGAATCAGGTGATCACATTCAACCCGGGCGAGACGGGGCCGAAGAACTGCGTGGTGACGGTCGTCGGGGACACGATGACGGAACTGAATGAGACGATCGCCCTGGAGCTGGGAACGCCGACGACGGGCTTCACTGGCGGGGGCGGCACCCACATGACGCACACCATCACGGTCGTGGACGACGACGGGCCCGGGAGCCTGCAGTTCGCGCAGGCGACGTACAGCGTGAACGAGGGCGCCGGGACGGCGAGCATCGCGGTGACGCGGGTGAACGGGAGCACGGGCGCCGTGAGCGTCCAGTGCAGCACGACGGGCGGGACGGCGACGGCCGGCGCTGACTACACGGCGGTGACCGGCCAGGTGCTGAACTGGGCGTCCGGCGACACCGCTCCGAAGTTCTGCACCATCCCGGTCCTGCAGGACACGCTCGTGGAGGGACCGGAGACGGTCAACCTCGCGCTCAGCTCGCCGACGGGCGGGGCGACGCTCGGGACGCCCTCGACGGCGACGCTGACGATCCAGGACGACGACGGGACGGGGAGCCTGCAGTTCACCTCGGCGGCGTTCACGGGGACAGAAGCGGGCGGACCGGTCACCATCACGGTTTCGCGGACGGGCGGGACGACGGGTGCGGTGACGGTGGACTATGCGACTGTGGCGGGCGGGACGGCGACGGCCGGGACGGACTACCTCGCGACGAGCGGGACGCTCTCGTGGGCGAACGGCGAGGGCGGGACGAAGTCGTTCACGGTGACCCCTTTGCCGGATACGCTCACGGAGGGACCGGAGACGGTCATCTTGCAGCTGAGCAACCCGACGGGCGGGGCGGTGCTGGGGACGCCGTCGACGGCGACGCTGACGATTACGGATTCGACCATCATCCCCGTCATCACGTCGGTCGTGCCGGGGGCCGGGCCGACGGCGGGCGGGACGGCGGTGACGATCACCGGGCAGAACTTCACCGGGGCGACCTCGGTGACGTTCGGGGGCATCCCGTGCACGTCGCTGGTGGTGGTCAGTGCGACGACGATTACGTGTGTGACGCCGCCGCACCCGGCGGGGGTGGTGGAGGTAGTGGTGACGACGCCGAACGGGCAGAACGTGACGACCGGCCCGGCGAATGATTTCGTCTACACGGCGGGGCCGACGGTAACGGCGCTCTCGCCTGTGACGGGCCTGTGCAACGGGACACTGGCGGTGACCGTAACGGGGACGGGCTTTACCTCGAGCGGCATGTCGGTGACGTTCGGGGGCATCACGGCGGTGTTCACGTACATTTCGCCGACGCAGCTGGTGGCGGTGGCGCCGGCGCAGGGCCCGGGCGTGGTGGACGTGCGGGTGACGACGCCGGGCGGGACGAGCCCGAATACGGCGGCGGACGACTTCACCTGCACGGGGACGCCCGCCCCGACGGTGACGGGCGTGAGCCCGACGAGCGGGCCGCCGGGGACGACGGTGACGGTGACGGGCACGAACTTCACGGGCGCCACGGCGGTGACGTTCGGGACGACGGCTGCGGCGTTCACGGTGGTCAGCAGCACGACCATCACGGCGACGGTCCCTGCCGGGCTGGCCGCGGGGACGTACGACGTGCGGGTGACGACGCCCGCCGGCACGAGCGCGAACACGTCAGCCGACGATTTCAGCGTGACTTCGGCCGGGACGATCACGTACACGCTCTACCGGACGTTTACGCTCATCGTGTGGACGGGCGCGGACAGCAAGCCGATCAGCCAGGCGATTGGCGGGACGCAGACGGGGACGACGAACATCTCGGGGCAGGTCGGGGCCGTGTGGCGGTTCAACCCGCAGACGCAGACATGGGGCGGGTACTTCCCGGGGACGGAGAACGTGCCGGGGGCGAACGACTTCACCACGTTCCGTACCGGGACGGCGTATTTCATCGCGCTGCGGCCGACGGCGCCGTCGGTCCTGACGTGGGTGGCGCCGGCGAACTAGGGACCGGCGGGAGGACCGGCATGAAAAATGGGGCCGCAAGCGGCCCCATTTTTCGTGCGATGGGCGTCCAGGGACAGGGCCGACCTGCTATAGTTCCAACCGATTCAGGTCATCGAGGAGGAGCGCATGCTGCGACGGGTGCTGGGCGAATCCACCCGGCGGGCCCACACGGACGAGTCGGGGCACGTGACATCGGCGCTTGGCGCGCTGGTCGCCGGGGCAGGGGCGGTGCTGGTGGGGGTGGGTGCGGCGAACGACACCGGGTGGCTGGCGGTGACGGGGGGCATCGTCGCAGGCGTGGGGATCCTGGGCTGGGAGGTGCTGCGCCATTACAGCATCGACCAGAAGCTGATGGGCCGGCTGGACCGGCTGGAGCAGAAGTAGGGCTCGGGCCGCCGGCCCGGGCGAACGGGGTGAGCGCGACGACGCCGAAGCGACGCGAGCAGGAGACGAAACGAGAGGAGGACGGTCGATGGGCATGCTGAGCCCCTACCGTGTCATCGACCTGACGGACAGCCGGGCGGCGCTCGGTCCGCTGATGCTGGCAAACCTGGGAGCGGAGGTGATCCGGGTAGAGCCGCCGGGATTCGCGCCAGAGCCCCGGGATGAGCTTCGGTATGCGGTGTACAACCGGGGGAAGCAGCGGGTGGCGCTGGACCTCGCGACGGAGGAGGGCAGGAACCGGTTCTTCGAGCTGGTGAAGTCGGCCGATTTCCTGTTCGAGAACGCGGGCCCGGGGGTGATGGCGGGTCGCGGGCTGGGGCACGAGGTGCTGCTGGGGGTGAACCCGCGGCTGGTGTACGTGGCCGTGAGCCCGTTCGGGCAGGATGGGCCGTATGCGGAGTACCTGGCGCCGGACCTGGTGCTGGCCGCGATGGGCGGGATGATGGCGGTCAACGGCGACCCGGACCGGCCGCCCGTCCGGGTGACGGTGCCGCAGTGCTGGCTGCACGCGGCGGCGGAGAGCGCGGTGGGGGCGATGGTGGCGCACCACCTGCGGGAGCGGACGGGGGTCGGGCGGTTCGTCGACGTTTCGGTGCAGGCAGCGGTGTTCTGGACGGGGCTGCAGTCGATGATCGCCCATGCTATCCAGGGGCGGGATTTCGAGCGCGCGGGCACGGCGCTGCAGCTCGGGACGATCACGCTGCCGATGGTGTACCGGGCGAAGGACGGGGAGGTGGTGGTGCTGGGGAACGGGGCGACGCTGAAGCCGATGATGCAGTGGCTGGTGCGGGACGGCATCGTGCCGGAGGAGTGGCTGGAGGGGGAGGAGTGGGCCCGGTACGACATGAAGGTGCTGGCAGGTGAGCCGCTGAAGTACTCGTACGAGGAGGTGCTCGACGCGCTCCAGCGGTGGATCGAGACGCGGACGAAGAAGGAGCTGCTGGAGCTCGGGCTGGCGACCGGGGTGACGTTCGCGCCGGTGACGACGGTGGCGGAGATCCTGGACTTCGTGCACCTGCAGGTGCGGGAGTACTGGCGGGAGCTCGAGGTTCGGCCGGGGGTGGTGGTGAAAGCGCCGGGTCCGTGGGTGCGGGCGGAGTGCGACCCGCTGGAGTTCGGGAGCAGGGTGGCGCCGCCGGGCGAGCCGGCGCCGCGACAGCCGCGGCCCGTTCCCGGGGGCGAGCCGGAGGGGACGCTCCCGCTGGCGGGGGTGAAGGTCGCGGATTTTTCGTGGATTGGGGTGGGGCCGATCACGGGGAAGTACCTCGGGGACCACGGGGCGGACGTCATCCGCATCGAGACCTCGAACCCGCCGGACCGGCTGCGGGTCGGGGGTCCGTTCAAGGATGGGGTGTTCGGGCCGAACCGGAGCCAGTTTTTCGGCGCGTTCAACACCTCGAAGCGGTCGATTGCGCTGAACCTGAAGACGGAGGAAGGGCGGGAGATCGCGCGGAAGCTGATTGCGTGGGCGGACGTGGTGCTGGAGTCGTTCACGCCGGGGACGATGGCGGACCTCGGCCTGGATTACGAATCGGCGAAGGCGCTGAACCCGGACGTGGTCTACGTGTCCACCTGCCTGATGGGGCAGACGGGGCCGGGGGCGCCGCTGGCGGGGTACGGGAACCACGCGGCGGCGATTTCGGGGTTTTATGAGGTGACGGGGTGGGACGACCGGCCGCCATCGGGCCCATTTACGGCGTATACGGATACGATCGCGCCGCGGTTCCTGGCGACGGCGGTGATGGCCGCCATCGACCGGTGGAAGCGGACGGGGGAGGGTTGCCGCATCGAACAGGCGCAGATGGAGGCGGCGCTGCACTTCCTCGCCACGGAGCTGGTGGAGTACCAGGTGAATGGGCGGGTGCCGCGGCGCGCGGGGAACCGAGACCGGGAGATGGTGCCGCACGGTGCGTTCCCGGTGGCGGGCACGGACGAGTGGATTGCGGTCGCCGTCGAGGATGATGCGATGTGGGAGCGGCTGGCGGCGGTGGTCGGGGAGGAGTGGGCGCGCGACCCGGGCCTGCGGACGGCGGAGGGACGGCGTGCGCGGGAGGATGAGCTGGAGGAGCGGCTGGCGGGCTGGACGGCGGGGCAGGACGGGCTGGAGCTGATGCGGAAGCTGCAGGCGGCAGGGGTGGCGGCCGGGTTCGTGCAGCGTTCAAGCGACCTGCTCCGGGACCCGCAGCTGGCACACCGGGAGTTCTTCCACCCGCTGGTCCACCCGGAGATGGGGGAGGTGCCGTACGAGGGGCACCAGTTCATCGTGAGCGGGTACCGGAGCGGGCCGCGTCGGCCGGCGCCGTGCCTCGGGGAGCATTCGATGGAGGTGCTGCTGGAGGTCCTCGGGCTGGATGCCGACGAGGTGGCACGGCTGGCGGCGGGTATCGGATAGTTTCGTTATGCCGGGCGGAGCATATTGCGGGCGTTCGTGAAACCGGCAACGATGCAGTGCGCAGTACGGCGCAACCAGCGCCAGGGAGGCAAAGGGAGTTGACGACAGCAACGGCGACCAACGGTGCCCTCGCGGAGAAGGGCTATAACGGGAAGATGCTGAACGTGAATCTCACGACGGGTGAGGTCACGGTCGAGTACCCGGAGGAATCGCTCTACCGACAGTATCTCGGGGGGTACGGCATCGGCGCACGGATGCTCTGGGACCGTGTGCCGAAGGGCGCGGACCCGCTGGGCCCGGAGAACATGCTGGGGATGTTCGCGGGGCTGCTGACCGGCACGCCGCTCTTCGGGCAGCGGTGGCAGGTGGTGTGCAAGAGCCCGCTGACGGGGGGCTGGGGGGATGCCAACTGCGGCGGCGACTTCGGCGGCGTGCTGAAGCTCGCCGGCTGGGACGGCATCATGTTTTTCGGGAAGGCCGAGAAGCCGGTCTACCTGCTCATCGATAACGATAAGTTCGAGCTGCGCGACGCCAGCGACCTCTGGGGCCAGGGCGCCATCGAAAACGAGAAGGTGCTGAAGGACCGGCACGGGAAGCGCGCGAGCGTGGCGAACATCGGGCCGGCGGGCGAGACGCTTTCGCTGATCAGCGGGATTTGCAATGACCACGGCCGGCTGGCGGCGCGCTCGGGCGTGGGCGCGGTGATGGGGTCGAAGAAGCTGAAGGCGGTGGTGGTGCTGGCGGAGCGGAAGGTCATCAGCCAGACGCCGGAGACGACGAAGATGCTCCGGGAGAACCTGGACCAGTTCGTAAAGCCGCTGCGCGATTTCTTCCACAACTTCGGGACGACGGGCATCACGGCGATGTCGGCGCTGAACGGCGACAGCCCGGTGAAGAACTGGGGCGGCGTCGGCATCATCGACTTCCCGATTGCGCAGCAGATCGACGGCGGGTCGCAGATCAACCCGCGGATGGAGAAGTCGTACGGGTGCTGGCGGTGCCCGATGGCCTGCGGTGCGGAGTCGAAGGAGTCGACGAACCCGAAGTACCCGTACCCGCATCACACGCACCGGCCGGAGTACGAGGCGATGGCGGCCTTCGGGACGATGAACCTGGTGGCCGAGCCGGATGCGCTGATCTACGCGAACCACCTGTGCAACGAGTACGGGTTCGACGTCATCAGCGCGGGCGGCGCCATTTCGATGGCAATCGAGTGCTACGAGAACGGGATCATCACGAAGGAAGACACCGAGGGCATCGAGCTCCGGTGGGGCGACGCTGACGCGATGATCGCCTTCCTGAAGGCGATGGGTGAGCGCCGGGGGATCGCCGCGGTGTTCGCGGACGGCGTGAAGGTCGCGGCCGAGAAGATCGGGCGCGGGGCCGAGAAGTACGCGATGCACATCGGCGGCCAGGAGCTGCCGATGCACGACCCGAAGCTGCAGCCGGAGTACCACACTACGTACAAGCTCGACCCGACCCCGGCGCGCCACACGCAGTACGAGGGGAACAAGCGGCTGGGGAAGATCCCGCCGGCGCCGGCGGACAACAAGGTCTATGCCGGGCGCGGCGAGCATCACAAAGCCGCGAGCGAATACATGCACGTGGTGAACGCGGGCGGCATGTGCCAGTTCGTGATGATGGCAGCGAACACGGCCAACATCCCGTCGTGGTTCAATGCGGTGACGGGCTGGGAGATGGACCTCGACGAGATGATGCAAATCGGCGAGCGCATCGCGAACCTGCGCATGGCCTATGAGGTGCGCGAGGGCGGCAACCCGCGGAAGCGCTACGTGCCGCCGCGGGTGACGGGCGAATCGACGGAGGCGACGCACGCCGGGCCGCTGCAGGGGATCAAGCTCGATACCGAGACGCTCGAGGTCGAGTTCCTGAAGGCGTGCGACTGGGACACGGAGACGTGCAAGCCTTCGAAGGCGAAGCTCGAATCGCTCGGGCTGCAGGACGTGGCCGCGGCGCTCCACGCGTAAGGACCGCGGGCCGGGCTGTTCCCTTTGCGCCCCTCCCCGGAGCGGGGAGGGGCGCACTTCGTTTGGGCTCGGGAAACGGGAGCCGGCGGGCGACCGCGGCTTTACCGGCATTTGCGGGGCGATGGTTCAGGGTAGGTGGGACGGGCCGGCGATGGCCCCGGACTCCCGGAGGTGGTGCGTGACCGGTCGACAGGATGGATCCCGGCAGGAGGCGGCCGCGCGGGCACACGCCGTCTTCGAGGCGGCGATGTTCGAGATCAAGCGGGTGATCGTCGGGCAGGAGCAGATGCTGGAGCGGGTGCTCGTGGCGCTGCTGGCGAACGGCCACCTGCTCATCGAGGGGGTGCCCGGGCTGGCGAAGACGCTCACCGTGAAGACGGTGGCCGATGTGCTCGGCGGAACGTTCCACCGGGTACAGTTCACCCCGGACCTCGTGCCCGGCGACCTGGTGGGGACGCGCATTTACCGCCCGGATACGGGCGCGTTCGTGGCGGAGAAGGGGCCGGTGTTCTGCAACGTCCTGCTGGCGGACGAGATCAACCGGGCACCGGCGAAGGTGCAGTCGGCGCTGCTGGAGGTGATGCAGGAGCGGCAGGTGACGATCGGGCTGGAGACGTTCCGGGTGCCGCACCCGTTCCTGGTGCTGGCGACGCAGAACCCGATCGAATCGGAGGGGACGTATCCGCTGCCGGAGGCGCAGGTCGACCGGTTCATGATGAAGGTCGTCGTGGACTACCCGGAGCGGGCGGAGGAGGTGGCGATCGTGCAGCGGTCGCTGGCGCCGGCAGGCAGCGTGAAGCGGGTGCTGCCGGTGGAGGAGCTGGCGCAGTTCCAGGCGCTGACGGCCGAGGTGTACGTCGACCGGGCGGTGATGGAGTACGCCGTGGCGCTGGCCGATGCGACGCGCCGCCCGGAGCGGTACGGGCTGGTCCGGCATAAAGCGCACATCGCTTTCGGGTCGAGCCCGCGGGGGAGCATCAACCTCGTGCATGCGGCGCGGGCGGTAGCGCTGCTGCGCGGGCGGGCCTACGTGCTGCCGGGCGACGTGTTCGACCTCGCGAGGGATGTGCTGCGGCATCGGATTGTGCTGACCTACCAGGCGCTTGCCGAGGGGGTGACCGCGGACGAGGTTCTCGACGGGGTGCTGGCAGCGGTGCCGGTGCCGCGCATCGAGCTGGCGGCCGAGGCGTCGGCTTGAGCGCCCTGCTCGGCCGGGGGACGACGCCGGAGACGCCGGGGCCCGGGCCGCTGCCCGAAGCCGTGCTGCGGGCGCTCGACATCACCGTCGGACGGCGGGTGAGCAGCCTGCTTGCGGGCGACTTTCGTTCGCACGGGCTTGGGGCGGGCACGGAGCTGGCCCAGGTGCGGGAATACGTTCCCGGCGATGACGTGCGGCGGATCGACTGGAACGTGACGGCGCGGACGCTGGTGCCGCACGTGCGGGAGTTCGTGGCCGAGCGGGTGCTGACGACGTGGCTCGTCCTCGATGCCTCGGCTTCGATGCTGTTCGGGACGGCGGACCGGCGGAAGTACGACGTCGCGGAGGGGGTCGCGCTGGCCGCGGGGCACGTTGCGACGCGGCACGGCAACGCCCTGGGGGTTTACGTGTTCGATGGTCTGCGGGAGCAGGTGATGCGGCCTGCGCAGGGGCGGGCGGGGCTGCTCGCGCTGCTCCTGGCGCTTCGGCTGCAGCCGCCGGCGGGCGGGGCGGCGGCGTCGCTGGGGCGTGCGCTGCAGCAGGTGGACCGGCTGGCGGGGCGCGGCCGGCTGGTGCTCGTGGTGTCGGATTTCCGGGGGCCGCGGGACTGGGAGCGGCCGCTGCTGCAGCTTTGCGGGCGCCACGACGTGGTGGCCGTGGAGATTCGCGACCCGCGGGAGCAGGAGCTGCCGGACGTGGGCGAGCTGTGGCTGATGGACCCGGAGACCGGGCGACAGCTGCGCGTCGATACCGGCTCACGACGGCTACGGGAGCGGTTCGTTGCAGCCGCAGCAGCTGAGCGTGCAGAGGTGGGGGCCGCGATCGCCCGGGCGGGCGCGCGGCACATCGTGCTTTGGACATCGGGGGATTGGCTGCGCCCGTTCGCGGCCGGGCTGCTCGAGAAGGGGTTCGTTCGATGACGTTCGCGTGGCCGTGGATGCTGCTGGGGCTGGGCGCGGTGCCGCTGCTGGCCGGTCTTTACGTGCTGGTGCAGCGGCGGCGGCCGAAGTATGCCGCGAGGTTTACGAACCTGGAGCTGCTCGCGAACGTGGTGGAGGCGAGTCCGAACTGGCGGCGGCATCTGCCGCCCGCGCTCTACCTGCTGGGGGTGGCGGCGGTCGTCTTCACGCTGGCGCGGCCCCATCTGGTGACGAAGACGCCGCGCCAGGAGGGCACGGTGGTGCTGGTGACCGATGTCTCGGGCTCGATGAACGCGACGGATGTCGCGCCGACGCGGATGGCGGCCGCGCAGGAGGCGGCGCACCTGCTGGTGGACCGGCTCCCGGAGGGTTTCCGGGTCAGTCTCATCAGCTTTTCGAGCGGGGTGAACGTGCTCGTGCCGCCGACGACAGAGAAGGCGCAGGTGCACGCGGCGGTCGACCGGCTGACGCCGCTGGGCGGCACGGCGATGGGCGACGCGCTGGCGACGGCGGTTGACGTCGTGCGGGCGGCGCTGGAGCCCGCTTCTGCCGGGGCCAGCCCGGAGGGGCGACCGGCCGCCCCGGGGCCGGTCCGGGGCGAAGGGGAGTCGGCGCCGGCGGTCATCGTGCTGCTTTCGGACGGGGCACAGACGGTCGGCAGGTATCAGCCGCTGGATGCGGCGCGGCTCGCTGCTGATGCGGGCGTGCCGGTGTACTCCGTCGCGCTGGGGACCCCGGATGGGGTGGCGGTGGTGACGGACCCCCAGGGCCGCCAGCGGGCGGTGCGGGTGCCGCCGGACTTCGAGACGCTGCAGGCGATTGCCGAAATCACGGGCGGCCGCGCGTTCGAGGCGCCGGGGGCGCGCGAGCTGGAGAGCATCTACCGCGACCTGGGCGACCGGATCGGCTACATCGAGGAGCGGACGGAGGTGAGCTGGGCGACGGCCGGGCTGGCGGGGGTCCTGGTACTGGCCGGGGGAGTGCTGGGGCTGCTCTGGTTCAACCGCTTCCCGTGACGCTGCAGATTCGTTCAGGTTGGAACGAGATTGCATCGCGTACGGCGATTCGGTAGGGTTCCGGCATGCCGTTCGCGGTATGCAACGGGGTGCGGCTGTACTACGAGGTTCACGGTGCGGGCGAGCCGCTACTGCTCGTGATGGGACAGGGGAGCGACCACCACGGCTGGGACCCGGTGCTGGGGGATTTCGCCAGCCGGTTCCGGGTCATCGTGTATGACCACCGGGGGACGGGCGAGAGCGACAAGCCGAGCGAGCCGCCCTACACGACCCGGATGCTGGCAGCCGATGCCGTGGGGCTCCTGGACCACCTCGGCATCGGGCGGGCGCACGTGTACGGGATTTCGATGGGCGGGCGGGTCTGCCAGTGGCTCGCGATTGATTGGCCGGAGCGGGTCGGGGCCGTGGTGCTGGGCTGTACGACACCGGGCGATGCCCACGGGGTGAGGCGGCCGCCGGAGGTGGACGCGAGGATGCGCACCCGGCCGGCGGACCCGGAGGAGGCGGCGCAGTTCCTGGCGGAGGAGATGGTCAGCCCCGGCTGGCTGGCAGCCCACCCGGGATATCTCGAGTTTTTGCGCGAACGCGCGAGGAATCCCCTGCCGGCATACGCCCAGCGGTTGCATTACGAGGCGAGCCAGGGGCACGATGCATGGGAGAGGCTGACGGAGATCCGCGCGCCGGTGCTGGTCATTCACGGGACGGAGGACCGGATCAATCCGACCGCGAACGCGGCGCTGCTGGCCGGGCGGATCCCCGGGGCGGAGCTGTACCTCGTCGAAGGAGGGCGGCACGGGTACTTCATCGAGTTTCGCGAAGAGGCGGGCGCGGCAGTGATGGGGTTCCTCGAGCGTCACACCACAGGGTAGGGTGCGGGCATGCATTTGCAACGGAAGATCATGGGGTTTTCGCGAGACGTTGGGCGGCGTCTCGACCGGGTGCTGGGGGAGAACCTGCTCGGGCTCTATCTCCACGGCTCGGCGACGATGGGGGCGTTCCAGTACCAGCGGTCGGATTTCGACATGCTGGCGGTCGTTGAAGCGCCGCTGACGAAGGACGAGCAGCGGGCCATCGCTGAGCTGCTGATGGACCCGGAGATGCCGTGTCCGGGTTCGGGGCTGGAGCTGAGCATCGTGACGGATGCCTCGCTTGACGTGGAGAGCCACTCGCCGCCGTTCGAACTGCACCTGTGCACGGTGCCGGAGGCGCGGACGTTCGTCGATGGGCACGGGCACCCGGGCGACCCGGACCTGCTCCTGCACTACGCGGTGGCGCGGGAGAAGGGGCGGGCGATCATCGGCCCGCCGCCGGAAGAGATGTTCCCGATCATCCCGCGAAGCTGGGTGCTGGAGGCGATGGCGGACGAGCTCGGCTGGGCGGTGGCGAATGCCTCGCCGGGCTACGCGGTGCTGAACGCAGTCCGTGCGCTGCGGTATGCCTACACGGGCGAGCTGGTCAGCAAGCAGGAAGGCGCATACTGGTTCTTCCGGCAGCGGAAGAACATGATGCCGGTACGGCTGGCGCTGAAGCAGCATCTCGGGCGTTCGGCGACGGGTCCGAGCCAGGAGCACGCGGAGCGGTTCGTGGGTTGGGTGCTGGACGAGATCAACCGGGTGCGGATGGACCTGGACGAGGACGAGTAGGGGCTCGCGGTGGCCGAGTGGACTGCCCGGCCGGCGACTGCTGCGGATGCGGGTGCGCTCGCCCGGTTGCGGTGGGCGTTCCGCGCCGAGCTTGGGCAGGCGGAGGAGGAACCGGCGACGTTCCAGGCCCGCGCGTCAGCCTGGATGGCGGCGCGGCTCGGCGGCGACGGCCGGTGGCGGGCGTGGCTGGTGGAAACGGCCGGGGGGGATGCCGTCGGCTGCGCGTGGCTGCAATTCGTGGAGAAGGTGCCAAACCCGGGGAGCGAGGAAGAGCTGCACGGGTACGTGACGAGCGTGTTCGTTGCGCCGGGCTGGCGGAACCGGGGCATCGGCGGAGCGCTGCTCGGCGCGGCGCTGGAGGCCTGCCGGGCCGCTCGGGTCGATTCGGTGATTCTCTGGCCAACTCCTGGAAGCCGTCCCCTGTATGAGCGGCACGGTTTCGCTGCGGCAACGGACGTGCTCGAGCTGCGCATGGGCACCGGGAGGGCGCTGCCCTAGGGGGCCGGGGTCACTCGCGCGGGGGCGAGCCAGCGCTGCCGTCCGGCGGCGGTGGAAGGGGCGGCGGATAGGGGAGGCCGCCGGGCGGGACGGCCGGGGACGGCGTTGGCGGCGGCGACTCCGTCGGGATGGACGGCGGCGTCGGTCCGGCCGGGGAAGGGGAAGGCGGCGGCGATGGGGCTGGCGTCGGCGACGGGGCGGGGGGTGCGGGCGAAGAGG
>CALLPC010000033.1 GCA_938015525.1 uncultured Dehalococcoidia bacterium | reverse complement strand
GCTGGCCCGGCGGTGGGAGCATGTGAACTGAGGGGGCGCTGGCGGCGGCGGGAGGGGGTATAGTTCGCGGCAGACGAAGGTCCGGAGGCCGCGCCGCGATGCGTTTTCGATATGACCCTGAGGTGGAGGCGTTCCGCGAGGAGGTTCGCCGGTTCATCCGCGAGGAGCTGCCGCCGGAGGAGGAGCGGCTCCAGCGGGGATATGAGGGCGGGTTCCGCTCGGACGAGGAGGAGAAGGCGTACGTGATGGGCTTCCAGCGGAAGCTGGCAGCCCGCGGCTGGCTGGCGATGGCCTGGCCGAAGGAGTACGGCGGGGGCGGTGCTTCGCACCTGCAGCAGCTGGTGTTCAATGAGGAGATGGCCTACGCGCAGGCGCCGGTGGGGAACATGGGCATCGCCTGGGTGGGCCCGAGCCTGATGCTGTACGGGACGGAGGAACAGAAACGGACGTTCATCCCGCGCATCGCGCAGGCGGTGGACTGGTGGTGCACGCTCTATAGCGAGCCGGGGGCGGGTTCGGACCTGGCAGCGCTGCAGACGCGAGCGGTGCGGGATGGGGACGAGTACGTCATCAACGGGCAGAAGATCTGGACGTCTGGCGGGCACCTGGCGGACTGGGGGTGGCTGGCGGCGCGGACGGACCCGGATGCGCCCAAGCACAAGGGCATCACGATGTTCATGGTGAACATGAAGAGCCCGGGGATTACGGTGCGCCCGCTGATCAATATGGCGAACCGGCACGGGTTCAATGAGGTGTTCTTCGAGGACGTGCGGGTGCCGGCGAACCAGGTGGTGGGGGAGGTGAACCGGGGCTGGTACCACATGGCGGTGGCGCTGGATTTCGAGCGTTCGGGTATCCAGGCGTTTGCGGGCGGCCGGCGCGCGGTGGAGCGGCTGGTGGGGCTGGCGCGAAGCCGGCCCGGGCTGACCCGGGCGCGCCCGGCAATCCGGCACGAGCTGGCGGAGCGGGCGGTAGAGGTGCAGGTGGGGACGTTCCTCGCCTACCGGGTCGCGACGATGCAGGCGAAGGGGCTGGTGCCGAATACGGAGGCTTCGGCATCGAAGCTGTTCGGGAGCGAGATGAGCCAGCGGATTGCGCTGACGGGGATGCACCTGCTGGGGATGGCGGGACAGCTGCGCGACGGCAGCCCGCACCAGGTCATCGACCAGGCGACGGCGTATCTGCAGGCGGTGAGCTCCACCATCGCGGCGGGGACGAGCGAGATCCAGCGCGGCATCATCGCGACGCGCGGGCTCGGTCTGCCGCGCGGGTAGGTCGGATGCGGTACCGGCTGGCGGTCATCGACCTGGACGGCACGCTGCTCGACGCTTCGGGCGGGGTTTCGCCGCGCGCGGCGGCGGCGCTGCGGGCGGCACGGGAGGCGGGGCTCCTCATCGCGCCGGCGACGGCGCGCTGGTACCAGGCGGCGATTCGGCCGTTCGCGGCGCTGGGGCTGGAGGTAGCGGCCATCGCCTCGGCGGGGGCCGATGTGCGGCTGCCGGGCGGGGGCGCGGTCGTGCAGGTGCCGCTGCCGGGGGAGTTCGCCCGGTTCATGGCCGACCTGTGCGACCGGGCCGGCTGGCCGGCGACGGTGGCGCTTCCGGGGTTCGCCTATCGCCGGGCGAACGAGCTGCCGCCGTGGGCGGCAAACGCGCCCGAGTGGCTGCGGCCGGTGACGTCGCTCCGTGAGGCAGACCTGGAGGGTGCGCTGGCGGTAATTGCAGAGCCGGGCGGGGAGGACCCGCACCTGGCCGAGCTCCGGGCCTGGCGCGACCGGGTGGAGCTGTTCGATGCGCTGGCGTTCACGGGCGACGGGATGGTATCGGCGACGGCGAAGGGCGTGGACAAGGGGCACGGGCTCCGGGCGCTCTGCGCCGCCCTCGGTATCGACCCGAGCGAGGCCATAGCCATCGGCGATTCGGAGGTGGACGTGCCGATGTTCCGCGCGGCGGGCCTGGCGGTGGCGGTGGCGACGGGGACGCCGGGGGCGAAGGCGGCGGCAGACCGGCTCATCCCCGGCCCCGCGGAGGACGGCGTGGCGGCGTTCATCGAGTCGCTCCTGGGGCAGGCGGGGAACGGGGGGTAACCTCCAACTTTCCGCCCCCGGCCTTCGCCGGCTGCCTGCTCCCTCTTCCCCGTTCCCCGGCGTGGCGCGGTGCGGGTGCGGCCGTTATGCTGACGCGAGCATTTCGCGAGGGAGGCAGATGGGGCGCGGACGGGCGTGGCTGGCGCTCGGGCTGGCGGGGGTGCTGGCGTCGGCAGCCGCCTGCGGCGATGGCGCAGCAGCGGGGCCGGGAGCGTCGCCCGGGGCGGGACAGCCTGGCCGGGTGGGCGGCTCGCTCATCCTCGCGACGACGACGAGCACGCAGGACAGCGGGCTGCTCGAGGCGCTGGTGCCGCTGTTCGAAGCGGCGACCGGCACCCGCGTGAAGGTCATCGCCGTCGGCTCCGGGGCGGCGCTGGCGATGGCGCGGAGGGGGGACGCCGATGCGGTGTTGAGCCACGCGCCGGAAGCCGAAGCGCCGCTCGTTGCCTCGGGCGACCTGGTCGAAGGGCGCCGCGTGATGCACAACGATTTCGTGCTCGTGGGGCCGCCTGCCGACCCGGCCGGGGTGCGGGGAGCGGGGAGCATCGAGGAGGCGATGGGGCGTATCGCCGCGCGCGGGACGTTCATTTCGCGGGGCGATACCTCGGGGACCCACGCGAAGGAGCTCGCGCTCTGGCGGGCGGCGGGGCTCGACCCGGCGGCCGTGCGGCGGGAGGAGACGGGGCAGGGGATGGGCGCCACGCTCAACATTGCGGACCAGCGCCGCGGATATACGCTGACCGACCGGGCGACCTATCTCGCGCTGCGCGGCCGGCTGGCGCTGGAGGTGCTGTTCGAGGGCGCCGCACCACTGCTCAATGTCTACCACGTGTATGTGGTCAACCCGGCGAAGCACCCGCGCGTCAATGCCGCGCAGGCGCGGGCATGGGCCGCCTTCCTGGTCGCACCGGAGACGCAGCGCGTCATTGGGGAGTTCGGGCGGGACCGGTTCGGCCAGCCGCTCTTCACCCCGGGCGCCGGGACATCGGCCGGGGAGCCGGGCAGGTAGGCGATGGGCGAGCTGTGGGCGGGCATTCGCGAGGCAGTGCAGCTCATCCTCTCGGGCGACCGGGAGGTGCGGGAGATTGCGCTGCGGACGGTGTACGTCTCCGGGCTGGCGACGTTCCTCGCGATGCTGACTGGCATCCCGGCGGGGTATGCGCTCGCCCGGCGGCGGTTCCCCGGGCGCACGCTGGTGCTGGGCGCGGTGAATACGGGCATGGGGATGCCGCCCGTCGTAGTGGGGCTGGTGGTGTGGCTGCTGCTGGTGCGTTCCGGGCCGCTGGGCGGGCTCGAACTGATCTACACGCGGGAGGCGATGGTGCTCGCCCAGTTCCTGATTGCGACACCGCTCGTCATCGGCTTCACGGCGGCGGCGGTGCAGGCGCTGCCGCCGGAGCTGCCGGAGCTCCTGCAGGTGCTCGGGGCGGGCCCGGTACGGCGGCTGTGGCTGCTGGCGCGGGAAGCCCGGCTCGGGCTGCTGGCAGCGGTGATGGCCGGGTTCGGCGGGGTCGTCTCAGAGGTGGGCGCCTCGATGGCCGTCGGCGGCAACCTCCAGGGCGAGACGCGGGTTTTGACGACCGCGATCGTGACCGAGACGAGCCGGGGAAACACGGAGCGGGCGCTGGCACTCGGCCTCATCCTCCTGGGGCTCGCTTTCGCGGTGAACCTGGTCCTCACGCGCGCCCAGCAGCGGTCCGGCTGATGGAGGTGCGGTTCGCGGGAGTCGAGGTGGAGAAGGGCGGGCGGAGGCTGCTCGACCTGCCGGAGCTGACGGTAGGGCGGGCGGCCGTGACGGCGCTGCTCGGCCCGAACGGGGCAGGGAAAACGACGGCGCTCCGCCTGATGGCGGGGCTGGAGCGCCCGGGGCGGGGGCAGGTCCTGCTCGACGGGGAGCCGGCGGAGCGGGCGGCGCGGCGGGCGGTATCGTACGCCTTCCAGCGAGCGGTCTTCCTCCGGGGGACGGTCCGGGAGAACCTGGAGCTCGCGCTGCGCCTGCGCGGGGTACCGGCGGCGGAGCGGGGGCGGCGCATCGCACGGGCGGCGGAGGTGTGCGGCGTCGGCCACCTGCTCGGCCGGGATGCGCTGCGACTTTCGGGCGGCGAGGCGCAGCGGGCGAACCTGGCGCGCGCGCTGGCGCTGGACGCCGGGCTGCTGCTGCTCGACGAGCCGCTCAGCGGGCTGGACGGCCCTTCCCGGTCGGCCCTGCTGGCCGACCTGCCGGCGATGCTGGCGGCCACCCGGGCGACGGTGGTGCTCGTCACCCACGACCGCGACGAAGCGCTGCTCCTCGCCCGGGAGCTGGTGCTGCTCCTCGATGGGCGGGCGGCAGCGCAGGGGCTGCCGGGCGAAGTGGTCCGGCGTCCGCCGACGGCCGCGGCGGCGGCCTTCCTCGGCCACACCGTGCTGGGGCAGGAGGCGGTGCTGCCGGGGGCGCTCACCGTCGGGCCGGGCGAGCGGGAGTTCGCGTTCGCTGTCGAGCGGGTGGTCGACCTTGGGACGCACCTCGCCGCGGAGGGGAGGGTCCGGGGCACGCCGGCCCGGGCCGTCATCCCGCCGGGTGCGCCGCCGCCGGCACCGGGGAGCGAGGTGACCGTGAGCGCTCCCGCGGCGGCCGTGCTGCGGTATCGGGACGACGGCCGGCTCGCGGAGTAGGCTGGGAGCGGGATGTGCACACAGCTCGTGGTCGATGGCGAGGAGATTCCCACCTCGCCCGGCACGAAAGTGCCGGTGATGCTGCCGTCCAGCGAGCGGGCGCCGACGCGCATCCCGCTCTCGAAGACCGCGTTCGCGCGGGAGTTCCACCTCTGGCGGATGCAGGGCAGGCTGCCGTGCGCGAGCGAAGCGGAGGCTTTCGAGGTTGCGAAGCAGAGGGTGACGACGAAGTACGGCGCGGCGCAGGTGATGTGGTTTCATTCCGGATTCGCGAAGGGGTACATCGCCGGGGTCTCGCGGTTCGCGGAGAAGAACCCGGACTTCGACCCGACCCGGAAGGTGAACGAGGAGACGAACCCGTTCTTCCTCTGGTTCGATGCGCCGGAGGGGCTGGTCGTGCCGGTCGTGCTGAGCGTGGATACGTTCCGGTGGAATCCGAAGAAGCGGGAGGGGCTGCGGGTGGTGGCGAACATCGTGACGCGGGACGCGGGCGTCATCGTTCCGCCGGAGGTCCACGGGCGGGAGCCGTATTTCATGCGGGTGGAGGACTGGCTGGGGGATGCGCCGCTGCCGAAGCCGGTTACGCGCGGGGAAGTGTGAAAATTCGTTGACAGGGGGATCGGGGAGCGCGTAGGTTGCGGGCGTATGGATGTTCTCGCGGGCATCCACCGACCGTAACGGCGGCGCCGAGAGGTGCCGCCGTTTGTGCTTCTCGAAGGAGGGGAAATCGATGCAGTCCAGCCTCATCGGCAAGATCGAGAAGGCGAAGGTCTACGCGCAGGAGCGGCACCGGATGAAGGTGGACAACCTGCACGTGGCGTTCCACGGGGAGAACAGCGACCACGAGGTCTCGCTGGTCGAGGGGCGCTGGCACTGCAACTGCGACTTCTTTGCGCAGTGGTCGGTCTGCAGCCACACGATGGCGCTGGAGCGGGTGCTGGAAGGGATGGTGCCGCGGCAGGAGCTGCCGGAGCTGGCGAAGGCGTAGCGCAGCCGACTCGCGGGGCCTCAGGGGAGCTCGAGCCCCTCGAGGTGGGACGTATCGTTGACGACGCCGAGGGTGACGCGGCCGCTCCGCCCGAAGGTGAGCCGCGTGACGCTGGTGTTGGCGACGGCGAACGACCAGGTGCGGTCGATGGGCATGGCGAGGAGCTCGGCGAGGGCGGCAGCGATGGCGTTGCCGTGGGAGACGACGACGAGCCGGCCGCCCTGGTACCGGTCGACGAGGTCGCGCAGCGCGGCGGCGGTGCGTTCGCGGAGCTGCTGGACGGTTTCGCCGCCGGGCGCGGCCTGGCGCCGGCCGGTGAAGAACTCGCGGAGGAGCTCGGCCTGGGTCTTCGCGATGTCGCTCGCGGGGAGGCCTTCCCATTCGCCGTAGTGCATCTCGCGGAGGCGGGGGTCGGGGGCCGGGTCGAGGGGGGTGGGGTGGTGCTCGAGGGCGTGACGTGCGGTGCGGAGGGCGCGGGTGAGGTCGGAGGCTGCCGCGGCGTCGAACTGCTGTCCGCGGAGGCGGAGGCCGAGGGCGCGCGCCTGGGCGAGGCCGCGGGGCGTCAGGTCGGTTTCGGAATGGCCGCAGAAGCGGCCTTCGATGTTGCCGTAGGTTTCGGCGTGGCGGATGAGAAGGAGTTCTGTGGGCACGAGGTGAAGGATAGAGGGCGCGCGGCTTGCGGGCGTTAGCGGGCGGCGGCACGCCATTCGGCGGCGGAGGGGACGGTTTTCGTGCCGCGGGCGAGCTCGACGGCGCGGAGGACGGCGGTTTCGACGGCGGCGGCGGTGAGCGCGCCGAGCTGGAGGAGGTCATCGGGCCGGGCCGGGAGGTCACCGGTGGAGAGGGCGAAGGCGATGTCGCCGTCGCCGCGGGTGTGGGCCGGGACGACGCAGCGTGCGAAGCCGTCGTGGGCGTGGATGGCGAGCCGCTGGAGCTCGTGGGGTTCGAGGCGGGCGTTCGTCGCGATGCAGACGAGGGTGGTGTGCTCGAGGGAGCCGGCCGGGGGCCCGGCTTCGGCGCCGGCGGAGGCCGCAGCCGGCGCGAGCAGGGCATCCATGGCGGCGGTGCGGCGTTCGAGGGCGGCCGGCGGGGAGAGGAGCTCGCCCGGCTCGTCGCCGCGGGGGCCGGCGCGGCATTCGCCGGTGGCCGGGTCGAAGATGCTGCCGACGGCGTTGACGACGGCGAGGGCACCGACCATGAGGCCGCCGGGGGCGGCGAGGCTGGCCGTGCCGACGCCGCCTTTGAGGGCGCGCTCGGGGCCGAGCAGCTTGGCGACGGTGGCGCCCGTGCCGGCCCCGACGGAGCCCTCGGCGACAGCCCCGCGCCGGGCGCGGACGGCGGCGAGGTAGCCTTCCTGGGGGCCCGGGAAGGCGAGCGGGTCGCCGAGGGCGAGGTCGTAGATGACCGCGGCGGAGACGATGGGCACCTTCCGTTTCGTGGTGGGGACGCCGATATCGTGCTCGGCGCACCAGCGCATGACGCCATCGGCTGCGGCGAGGCCGAAGGCGCTGCCGCCGGCGAAGACGACGGCGTGGCACGTACGGACGAGGTTGGCGAGGCCGAGGACGTCGGTTTCGCGGGTACCGGGCGCGCCGCCGCGGGTATCGACGGCGGCTGCAGCGGCGCCGGGGCAGAGGATGACGGTGCAGCCGGTAGCGGCACGCCGGTCCGTGTAGTGCCCGACGCGGATGCCGGGGATGTCGGTGATGGCGTTGCGGGGGCCGGGCCGCCAGGGATTCATGCTCAGGAGGGCGGCCTCCCGGCGGTGCGGCGGGCGGCGACGTAGGAGAGGAGGAACCCGCGCGCGATGCCGGCGAGGTCGGCGGTGAGGTCGGCCAGGGTCGTGGCGCTCGCTTCGTCGGCCCCGAAGGAGGAGGCGTTGGGTTCGCCCCCGGCGCTGACGCCGGCGAACCAGACGGTTTCGGCGACGTTGCGGCGGGCGAGGTCGGGGATGAGGAGCATGGGGTTGCCGGTCTCGGCGGCGGCGACCAGCCCGGTGAGGTCGGCGAGGTCGGGCTGGCTGCGGAGGAGCCGGGCCCATTCGAGGGCGTCGTCGCCGATGCTGAGATAGCGGATGACCTGCTCGGGGGAGAGGACGGCGACGTCCTGGACGAACTGTTTCCACTCGACGACGCCGGGCAGGGGTTCGAGCAGGCGGCGAGCGACGGGATGGGTGCGGTCGGCGAGGGCGCGGTAGACGGCGACGAGCCGGCGGCAGGCTTCCGCGAGCTCCTGGGCGATGAGGCCGGCGAGGATGGCGCGGTCGCCGGCCTCGGCGAAGACGAGCCGGGAGAGGGCGGCATCGGCGGCGGCTTCGGGCTTCTTCAGGGCAGAGCGGGCGTAGGCCTCGACGAAGTCGAGTTCGGCGAGGCCGCCGGGGTAGAGCTGGGCGGGAGTCGTCGCAGTCATGCGCGCATCGTAGGCGATGCGGGCCGCCAGCGGGAGCGGTGGGCTCACGCTGCAGGGCCGCGTGCGCACATGCGGTGGGTGACCTCCCAGAGCATGCGGCAGTTGAGGGTGAATGCCTCGATGCTGACCCGCTCGTCGTGGCCGTGGATGCCCCGGGCGACCTCCGGGGTGGTGAGGCCGGCGGAGAAACCGTAGGAGATGATGCCGCGGTTGCGCGTCTCGGCGCTGTCGGTGAAGCCGAGGGTCATGCCGGGGACGACGACGGCGTCTTCGGTGAATTCGCGGATGACCGCTTCGATGCAGCGGAAGAGTTCGGTGTCGTAGGGGCTGGCAGCGGAGGCGCGGATGTGGACCCGTTCGACCCGGATGCGCGGGTCATCGATGACGCGTTCGAGTTCGGCCTGGAACTCGGCCGGGTCGACACCGGGGAGGAGGCGGATATCGAGGGTGGCCTCGGCGCGGGCGGGGATGACGTTGTGTTTGATGCCGGCGCGGGCGGTGGTGGTGCTGATGGTGCTGGTGAGCATGGCGCGGATGCGGGGGTCCTCGGCGGCGCGTGCGGCGAGGCCGTCGGGGGTCGGGTCGCCGCGGTAGATGCCGGCCCGGGCGAGGCGGCGGAAGTACTCCTCGAGGACGGGGGAGACGGTGAGCGGCCGCTCCCACTGCTGGATTCGCCAGAGGGCGCGGACGAGCCGGTCGAGGGCGTTGTCGTCGTGGGGGACGGAGCCGTGACCGGGCATCCCCTCGGCCACGAGCCGGAGCCAGAGCGGGCCTTTTTCGGCGACGGCGATGGAGTAGACGGGCCGTTCGACGCCGAACAGCTCGGTCGTCCCGCCGCCGCCTTCGTTGATGATGTACTCCGCATCCATGGTCTCCGGGTGTTCACGGAGGATGAAGCGCATGCCGTACTCGCTGCCGGCTTCTTCGTCGGCCTGGGCGAAGAAGATGACGTCGCGGGCGAGGGGGATGCGGAGGCGGCGGAGAGTGAGGAAGGTCATGAGCTGGGCGATGCCGAGGCCTTTCATGTCGAGGGCGCCGCGGCCCCAGATGTAGCCGTCGCGGATGACGCCGGCGAAGGGGTCGACCGCCCAGAATTCGCGTTCGACGGGGACGACGTCGGTGTGGTTGAGGAGCAGGAGCGGGCGCTTCGAGCCGTCGCCGGGGAGGACCGCGCGGAGGGAGACGCGGTCGTTGCCGGCGTCGTAGAGGGTGAAGGGAATGCCTTCGCGGCGGAGGATGTCGCCGAGGAAGTCGCAGGCGCGCCGTTCGTTGCCGGGCGGGTTGGAGGTGTCGATACGGATGAAGCGGCAGAGGAGGTCGACCGCTTCATCGGCGAAGGCGTCCCAGTCGACCAGGGGTGCGGCTTGTCGCGGCATGGGCGGATGGTAGAGGATCGCGGCGCGCGCCGCAGGGCGCAGAGACGGCAGCAGGACGGACGGCATGGCTCCTGTGGAACGGTACGACGCGGTCATCATCGGCGGGGGGATTGCCGGGAGCGGACTGGCGACGGTGCTCGCACGGGCGGGTCGGTCGGTCCTGCTCCTGGAGCGGACGACGGCTTTCCGGGACGTGGTGCGCGGGGAGTGGATTGCGCCGTGGGGCGTGGTCGAGGCGCAGCGGACGGGGCTGTACGATGTGCTCGCCGGGGTGAGCCGCCACCACCTGCCCTACCACGTGGAGTACGGCGACGGCATCGACCCGGCCGAGGCGGATGCGCAGAAGCTGGACTTGCGGGCCTTCCTGCCGGGGGTGCCGGGTCCGCTGGCGATCGGGCACCCCGCCGCCTGCCAGGCGCTTTTCGATGCGGCGGCGGCGGCCGGCGCGCGGGCGGTTCGCGGGGTGACGCGGTTCGAGGTCCGGCCGGGGCCGGCGCCGACGGTGGCATGGGAGGCCGGCGGGGAGGCGTATGAGGCGGCGGCCCGGCTGGTCGTCGGGGCGGACGGGCGGAACTCGCAGGTGCGGCGGCAGCTCGGCATCGAGCTGCACGAGGACCCGCCCCACCACCTGTTCGCCGGCCTGCTGGTGGAGGACGCGCGGGGCTGGCCGGAGGACGTGGAGAGCATGGGGACGGCGGGGGACGTGCAGTACTTCATCTTCCCGCAGGGGGGCGGGCGCCACCGGCTCTACCTGAGCTACGGCTACGAGCAGCGCGGGCGGTTCAGCGGGGACGGGGCGGCGGAGCGGTTCCTGGCGGCGTTCCGGCTGCCGTCGGTCCCGGGGAGCGAGGCGGTCGCGGCGGGGCGGGTCGCGGGGCCGTGCCGTTCGGTGCCGAACCAGAGCACGCGGGTCGATTCGCCGGTCGGCGATGGGGTGGTGCTCATCGGCGATGCGGCCGGGTTCAACGACCCGATTACCGGGCAGGGGCTGAGCATCGCCCTGCGGGACGTGCGGGTGGTCGGGGAGCTGCTGCTGGGGTCGGATGACTGGCGGCCGGGGCTGTTCGCACCGTACGCGGAGGAGCGGGCGGAGCGGATGCGGCGGCTGGGGTTCGCGGCGCGGCTGGATGCGGTCATCCACGCGGAGTTCGGGCCGGGAGCAACGGCGCGGAAGCTGCGCTTCCGGGAGGCGCGGGCGAGGAACCCGGCGCTCGGGCTGGCGCTGGCAGCGGTGATGGTCGGGCCGGAGCTGGTGCCGGCGGAGGCGTTCACCGAGGCGGCGTGGAGGGAGCTGATGGCGGTGTGAGCAGGGCGGTTGATGAGAGGATTGGGAGCTTGGATGATGCGCGGGTCATGGGTGACCTGCGGATGGCGGCGTGGCGGGCGTTCCTCGAGGCGCACGCGCACGTAACCGCGCTGCTCGAGGAAGACCTGCAGCGGGAGCGCGGGCTGCCGCTGGCGTGGTACGACGTGCTCGTCCAGCTGGAGGAGGCGGAGGGCCACCGGCTGCGGATGACGGAGCTGGCGCGCCGGGTGCTGATCAGCAAGAGCGGGCTGACCCGGCTGGTGGACCGGATGGCCGGGGAGGGGCTGGTGACCCGGTGCTCCGACGATGCGGATCGGCGCGGGCGGTGGGTCGAGCTGACGGCCGCCGGGCTGGAGCGGCTGCGGGATGCCGCGCCGCGGCACCTCCGCGGAGTACGAAGGTACTTCACGAGCGAGCTCGACGAGGAGGGCGCGGGGCTGCTCGCCGATGTCCTCGGGCGGATTGCCCGGAAGGCAGCGGCGGAGCGGCTGGAGCGGGAGAGGCGGCGGGGGCGCTGAGGCGTTCGCCCGTTGGGGGAGGGGGCCGTACCCTCGTGGCGATGCGGCTGACGGTGGAGGTCGAGGGAACGCCGGAGCGGTTCGTGCCGCCGGGCGAGGGGGCGGCGCTGGCCGCGTTCTGCTCGTTCGCGGCGATGCGCGGCTTCGGGGCTGTCCACCCGCTCATCGTCCTCGCCGAGCGGCTGCAGGAATCCGGGGTGCGCATGGGGCCGCTGACGACGTTCTATGACGAGGCGGCGGAGGACGCGGAGGACCTCGAGAAGCTGGAACTGGCCTGGCAGGACCGGGAGGACCTGGCGGAGGCGCTGGCCGGGCTGGGGGCGGCGCTGGAAGCGGACCCGGAGGCGGGCGCGCTCGCGCGGCGGGGCGGGGCCGGGGGGCTCGCTGAGCAGGCACGAGCCGCGGCGGGGTTCCTCCGGGCCGCGGCGGGCGCACGGGCGCGGATGGTGTACCGGCTATGATGCGCCGGCGCCGGGCCGTCATCGCGGCGCGCGAGCGCTGGCTCTCCGGCCGGTGGGGCTGGCTGGCGGCGGCCGTCGGTTCGCAGGCCGGGCAGGCGCTGCTGACGCCGCGGGCGGGGCGGGTGCTCGAGCTGCTGGAGCTCGGGCCGGGGAAGCGGTATCTCGATATCGGCTGCGGGACGGCGGCTTACGCTCATCTGCTGGCGGCGCGGGCGGGCTGCACGGAGCCGCCGCTGTGCATGGACATCGCGCACGGGCCGGGGCCGGTCGACCTCATCGGGTGGCCGGAACACCTGCCGTTCGCGGACGGCTCGTTCGACCGCATCACGAGCTTTTACTTCCTGCGGCGGTTCGACGACGACGTGGTGCACGGGTTCGCGCGGGAGCTGGCGCGGGTGCTGGCACCGGGCGGCCGGGCGCTGGTGCTGGAGATTGCGCCGGTGGTGAATCCGCTGCTGGACCGGTTCCATGCGTGGCTGGTGCGGGGCGGCTGCCCGGCGGTCGACCTGCGCGGCTGGGGCCGGCTGGCCGCGACGTTCAGCGAGGCGGGGTACGACGCGATCGACCTGGTGAACGCGGGGCCGTTCCTGGTGCCGCCGGTCCCGCGGGTCGGGCTGCTGCTGCGGAGGGCGCCGGCGGGGGAGTGACAGGGCGCGGGGCGGTCACCACCAGAGGATGTCGTCGAGCGGGTCGTCATCGGGCGTGTTGGGGGCGTCGCCGCCGTCGGCGGTCCAGAGGTCGGTGCCGAGGTACTTCCAGCCGCCATCGGCGAAGATGACGAGGATGTTGCCGCGCTGGAGGCGGGCGGCGGCGCGCATGGCGGCGTGGAGGACGGCGCCGCTGGAGATGCCGCCGAAGAGGCCTTCGGCGAGCATGGCGCGGCGGGCGTGGGAGAAGGCGTGGCGGTTGCCGACGATGATGCGGCCATCGAGGACGGATTCATCGAGGATGGGCGGGATGAAGCCGTCGTCGAGGGATTTGAGGCCCTGGACGTGGACGCCGAGGCGCGGCTCGACGCCGAGGACCTGGCAGGCCGGGCTGGCGGCTTTGAGCCGGCGGCCGACCCCGGTGATCGTGCCGCCGGTCCCGATGCCGGCGATGAAGACGTCGACGCCGCCGACGGCGGCCATGTCGGCGAGGATTTCGCTGGCGGTCCACTCCTCGTGGGCGCGGGCGTTCTCTTCGCTGTCGAACTGGCCGAAGTAGTAGGCGCCGGTCTCGGCGGCGATGGCGAGGGCGGCCTCGCGGGCGGATTTGATGCCGGCCTGGCGGGGGACGCGGCGGACGCGGGCGCCGTAGACGGCAAGGAGCTGCTCGATTTCGGGGTAGACGGATTCGGGGACGCAGACCTCGACGGGGTGGCCGAGGAGGCGGCCCCAGAGGGCGAGGGCGACGCCCGTATTGCCGGTCGAGGCCTCGATGATCGGCTGGCCGGGGGCGAGGCGGCCCTCGCGGCGGGCCGCTTCGAGGATGCGGATGACGATGCGGTCTTTGATGGAGCCGGTGGGGTTCTGGCCTTCGAGCTTGGCGAAGATGCGCACCTCGGGGCGGGGCGAGAGGGAGCGGAGCTCGACGATGGGGGTGTTCCCGGCGAGGTCGCGGACGGAGCGGTAGCGAGGCACGGTGCGATTATGCGGCGGACGGCCCCGGGATGTTCCGCGGGGCCGTCCGGGAGTGAGCGATGCGCGGGTGCGGGGTCACGCGTCCTCGTAGTACTCGAGGCCGAGGTGGGTGATCTGTTCTTCGCCCATGAGCCAGCGGAGGGTGTTTTTCAGCTTGGTCTGCTGGATGAAGAGGTCGTGTTCGGGGTAGACGGAGGGGGCGTGCTGGGGGCTCTTGAAGTAGAAGCTGAGCCACTCCTGGATGCCCTTCATGCCGGCGCGCTGGGCGAGGTCGAAGAAGAGGGCGAGGTCGAGGACGAGGGGCGCTGCGAGGATGGAGTCGCGGCAGAGGAAGTCGATTTTGATCTGCATCGGGTAGCCGAGCCACCCGAAGATGTCGATGTTGTCCCAGCCTTCTTTGTTGTCGCCGCGGGGCGGGTAGTAGTTGATGCGGACTTTGTGGTAGATGTTGCCGTAGAGCTGGGGGTAAAGGTCGGGCTGGAGGATGTATTCGAGGACGCCGAGCTTCGATTCCTCTTTGGTCTTGAAGCTCTCGGGGTCATCGAGGACTTCGCCGTCGCGGTTGCCGAGGATGTTGGTGGAGTACCAGCCGGCGACGCCGAGCATGCGGGCCTTGAGCATGGGGGCGATGACCGTCTTGACGAGGGTCTGGCCGGTCTTGAAGTCCTTGCCGCCGATGGGGACGCCGCGGTCGTTGGCGAGCTTGACGAGGGCGGGGATGTCGACGGTGAGGTTGGGGGCGCCGTTGGCGAAGGGGACGCCCTCCATGAGGGCGGCGTAGGCGTAAATCATGGAGGGGGCGACGGCGTCGGAGCTGGCCTCGAGGGCGGCCTCGAAGGCCTCGAGGTTGGCATGCTCGGCGGACTGCTCCATGAAGACTTCGGTGGAGGCGCACCAGACCATGACGAGGCGGTCGCAGCCGTTGCGGGCTTTGAAGTCGCGGATGTCCTGGCGGATGGCCTCGGCGAGGGCCATCTTGGAGGGGCCGGACTTGACGTTGGTGCCGTGGAGGCGCTTGACGTAGCGCTGGTCGAAGACGGCGGGCATGGGCTGGATGCCGCGGAGGAAGTCGGCGATCGGGTCGAGGTGGTCGTGCCGGTCGAGGACGCCGGCCTTGAGGGCGGCCTCGTAGGCGTCGTCGGGGATGGGGTCCCAGGCCCCGAAGACGAGGTCATCGAGGGAGGCGAGGGGGACGAACTCTTTGATGAGCGGCGACCGTTTTTCGGTGCGCTTACCGAGGCGGATGGTGCCCATCTGGGTGAGGGAGCCGATGGGGAGGGCGCCGCGGGAGCGGGCGTTTTCGACGCCGGCGATGAAGGTGGTGGCGACGGCGCCGAGGCCGACGAGGAGGACGCCGAGTTTGCCGGTGGCGGGCTCGATGGTCCGGGGCTGGGGCTGGACGAAATCTTTGGGTTCCAGGATGACACCTCGCTGGCGGGCGAGCGCCATGAGCGCGCCGTGCCATTGGGCAGGGATGCGCCCGGTCTTCGCCCAGTGTTGGACGGTGCTCTGGCGCCTGCCGAGGAGGGCTGCGAGGGCGCTCTGGCCGCCGAAGCGCCGGATGATGCGCTCGGCGGGGTTGAGCTGGTCGTCCACCCGATGAGCGTAACGAAATTTTCGTTAACCGTCGAGGGCCATGCGGCCCTTCAGGGGGGCCGATGCGGCCGCTTCGAGGTGCTCAGCAGGGGTGCGGGCTGCGTATGATCAGGAAGGCGGCATTAGGTGCCGCCGAACGGGAGGGACAGGATGGCACTTGCACGGTTCATGGCCTCGACGGCGGGGCGGCTGCTCCGCATCGCGCTGGGCATCGTACTCATCGCGGCGGGACTGCTCATCGGCGGGCCGGCGGGCTGGGTGGTCGCGGTCATCGGCCTGGTGCCGATCGCGGCGGGGGCGGGGAACTTCTGCCTCATCGGGCCGGTCCTCGGGGCGCCGTTCAAGGGGTCGGACGTTCGCCGGTAGCGGGTCTCAGGCCGTGCCGGCGGAGGCTGCCGCGGCGGCCCGGCGCTCGGCTTCTTTCGCGATATTCCGCGGCATCCGGCGGAAGATGAGGTTGTGGAGGGGGACGAGGGCGTACCAGTAGAGGAGGCCCCAGGCGCCGCTGGGGTGGAACCTGGCGGTGGTGGTGAGGAGGGAACGGCCGGGGTCGAGCGGGGTGACCTCGAACTCGAGGACGGCCGTGCCGGGCAGGCGCATCTCGGCGAGGAGGGTAAGGCGGCGGCCCGGTTCGAGGGCGACGACGCGCCAGAAATCGATGGCGTCGCCGACGCGGAGGTCGGTAGGATGGCGCCGGCCGCGGCGGAGCCCAACGCCGCCGACGAGACGGTCGAGCAGGCCGCGGAGCCACCAGAGGGTATCGGCGTAGTAGTAGCCCGTTTTGCCGCCGATGCTGCGGACGACCTCCCAGAGGGTCTCTGCCGGGGCAGCCGCGGTGACGCGGGTGGTTTCGCCCTTCGAGTAAAACGAGACGTCGGGGTCGTAGCCGCGGAAGGCGAGGGCGCCTTCGGCCCAGCGGGCGGGGAGCGGCTCGCGCTGTTCCCGTTCGAGGGCGCTGACGACGGCCTGCTCGTAGGTGTGGAGGGGGATGGGGATGACCTCGCGGATGGCGCGGTCGTCGACGAGGAGGTCGGTCTTGAGGCCCTCGACGAGCGGGCGGGCGACGGAAACGGGGACGCTGGTGACGAGGGCGAGCCAGTAGGAGGAGAGGCGCGGGGTGAGGAAGGGGACATCGATGGCGCGGAATTTCCGCCCGGTGACGCGGGCGTACCCTTCGAGGAGGTCGCGGTAGCGGAGGGTCTCGGGGCCGGCGACGTCGTACACCCGGCCGGCGGTCTCGGGGTGGTCGAGGAGGCGGACGAGGTACTCGAGCAGGTCATCGAGGGCGATCGGCCGGGTGCGGCTCTGGACCCAGCGGGGCGTGACCATGAGGGGGAGGTGGTTGACGAGGTCGCGGATGACCTCGAAGCCGGCCGAGCCGGGGCCGACGATGAGGCCGGCGCGGAGCTCGGTGACGGGGACGGGGCCCTGGCGGAGGGTATCGCCGGTGGCGAGCCGCGAGGCGAGGTGCTCGGAGGGGCGGCCGGGCGGCCGGGGGCCGCCGAGGTAGATGATGCGCTGGAGGCCGGCTGCGGCAGCGGCGTCGCGGAAGTTGCGCGCGGCGTCGCGGTCGCGGCGGGCGAAGCCCGGGCCGCCGCCCATCGAGTGGACGAGGTAGTAGGCGACCTCGATGCCGGCGAGGGCGGGCGGCAGGGAAGCGGGGTCGAGGGCATCGGCAGCGACGAGCTCGACGCCCTGCCAGCCGCGCGCTTCGAGGACGTCGAGCCGGCGGGCGGCGGCGCGGACGCGGTGGCCCTCGGCGAGGAGGCGGGGGACGAGGTGGCTGCCGATGTAGCCGCTGGCACCGAAGACCAGGACGTTCACGGCTCCATGATGCGGCATCGCCGGGCAAGGCGCCGTGAGGCCGGCCCGCGTCGCCGGTCAGCGGTTGCTCAACGAAGCGACGTAGTCGAAGTACTCCTCCTGCCTGCCGGCGAGGGCAGCGATGAGCAGGCCGAGGAGGATGAACGGCAGGCGGAGCAGGCTGATGGCGACGCTCAGCAGGAGCGGGCTGAGGAGAATCCAGACGGCAACCCAGAAGATGTTGCCGGAGAGGATGAACCAGGCGAGCCCGCCGAGCCAGACCGCGCCGTACAGGCAGCCGCTGGCGAGCTGGGAGACGCCGGCGATCCAGACGGCGATGACGAGGAGGAGGTCGCGGGGGCCTCGCACCGGGCAACCCTCCGGGGGGGATGAGCGGCGGGGTCCCCCGCAGGGTAGGCGGGCCGGGCGACGTCTCCTGTCGCCGGTGCCGGCGCTAGAGCTCGAGAGCCTCGCGGAGGTCGGTGAGGTGGGCGATGACGCGGTCGGGGGTGACGGGCGCGTCCTCGCCAAGCTCGAGGCGGTCGCGGTGGATCCAGGTGGCGTGGAGGCCGGCGCGACGGGCGCCGCCGATATCGGCGTAGAGGTTATCGCCGATGTGCCAGGCTTCCTCGGGCCGGGTGTGGGTGCGCTCGAGCGCGTGGGCGAAGACGGCCGGGTCGGGCTTGCCGCGGCCGAATTCGCCTTCGATGACGATGACGTCGAAGTGCTCTTCGATGGGGAAGCGGCTGAGCTTCCAGCGCTGCATCTCGGCGGGGCCGTTGGTGAGGAGGCCGAGGCGGAAGCCCGCCGCGCGGAGCCGGTGCAGGGTTTCTTGGCTGTCATCGAAGAGCCGCATGCGGGCGGCCTGCTCGTCCCAGTACCGGTCGGCGAGGCGCGGGGCAGCGGCCGGGTCGAGCCCGAGCCGTTCGAGGGCGAGGGCGACGTTGTGGCGGCGGGCGTCGTGGAGGCGGGTCCGCCAGTGTTCGACGGCCGCTTCGTCTTTCCAGAAGGTGGTGAGCTGTTCGCGGATGGCATCGCGGAGCCGGTCGGGTTCGACGCCGAGCTCGGGGGCGAAGGCGGCGCAGGTCGATTGCCAGGCCGCCTGGACGCCGCCGGAGGTATCGAGCAGCGTGTCATCGAGGTCGAAGAAGATGGCGCGCGGGGTCACGATTCCATCGTAGGCGGGCGGCGGGAGGGGTGTCGATGCGGGGTCAGCCGCCGCTGGCGATGACGGCGGCTTCCCAGGCCTCGGCGGCGAAAGGCCGGGGGGGCGGGGGCTCGAGGCGGGCGCGGCGGGCGCGCGCGCTGTCGTAGACATCGGCGACCCGGAGGGCGACGGTGCTCCAGCGGAACCGCTCGACGCTGGCACGGGCGGCGCGGCCGAAGTTCGCCCGGAGCTCGGGGTTGCCGAGGAGGACCTCGAGCTTTTCGGTGAACGGTTCGGGGCACCGCCAGGGGATGAGGTAGCCGGTGACACCATCGATGACAGTCGACTGGAGGCCGCCGACTCGTGAGGCGACGACCGGGGTGCCGCAGGCCATCGCCTCCACGGCAACAAGGCCGAAGCTTTCATAGAAGCTGGGCACGACGCAGACGTCGGCGGCGCTGTAGTAGCGGGGGAGGTCGGCGTGGTCGACGGCGCCGGTGAAGCGGACGCGACCGGCGATACCGAGGCGGGCGGCCTGGGCTTCGAGCTCTGCGCGGAGGGGCGCGGCGCGGTCGTCGCCGCCGACGATGAGGAGGAGGGCATCGCGCCGTTCGAGGCCGGCGACGGCATCGAGGAGGATTTCGAGCCCTTTGAGCTTTTCGAGGCGGCCGACCCAGAGGAGGACGGGCCGGTCGAGGGGGAGCCCGAGGCTCGCGCGGCACGCGGCCCGGTCGAGCGGGCGGAAGCGGTCGAGGTCGATCCCGCAGGGGACGGTGTGCATGCGGGACGGGTCGGCGCCGTAGTACCGCTCGAGGAGCTGGCGCTCGTGGTCGCTGGCGGTGACGATGGCGTCGGCGCGGCGGGCGATGGTGCGCTCGTGGCGGATGCGAAGGGTCGGCTCGGCTTCGCCGAAGCGGGCGCGATTCTTGACCTCGCCGAGGGTGTGGAACATGACGACATGGGGGAGCCGGAGGCGGCGGGCGAGGATGGTGCCGGCCCAGCCGGACTGCCAGTAGTGGGAGTGGATGAGGTCGTAGCCGGGAGCGTCGCAGGCGAACGCGTGGAGGTTGCGGAGGAATTCCGGGAGGTGGCCGACGATGGCCTCCTTTTCGATGGGCGCCGCTGGCCCGGCGGCGATGCGGACGAGGCGGAGCCCGGGCGCGACCGGTTCGATGGCGGGGAGGAGGCCATCGCGGCGGGTGAAGATGTCGACCTCGTAGCCGAGGGCGGCGAGTTCGCGGGAGAGTTCGAGGACGTAGACATTCATGCCCCCGGTTTCGCGGCCGCCGAGGGGCGCGAGGGGGCTGGTGTGGGCGGAGACCATGGCGATGCGCATGCGGGTTCTATTGTGACGGATCGGGGGCGGGGGCGGGTGGTATGCTGGCGTCCGCGATGGAACGCTTCCGCGTTGGGCTTTGCCAGGTGCCAGCGCACCCGCTGGAGCGGGCGGAGCAGAACTGGGCCGCCATCATGGAGGCGCTCGATGAGGCCGGCCGGCAGGGGGCGCAGCTCGTCGGGCTGCCGGAGTGCTCGTACCCGGCCTACTACGTGCGCGATGCGCGGCCGTACGACCGGCCCGGGGTGCGGCCGTTCGCGGAGGTGACGGCGGCGCTGGCCGGCAAGTGCCGACAGTGGGGCTACTGGCTGGCGGCCGGGCTGGCGGTCCCCCACGAGGACGGCAGCCTGACGAACAGCGGGCTGGTGTTCGACCCCGCCGGGGAGGTCCGCGGCAGGTATGACAAGAGCTTTCTCTGGCATTTCGATGCGCGCTGGTTCCGCCGGGGGAGGGAGTTCCCGACCTGGGATACCGGCTTCGTCCGCTTCGGCATCCTGGTCTGCGCCGATGCGCGGCAGCCGGAGGTGGCCCGGCTGCTGGCCGTCAACGGGGCGGAGGTCATCCTCGACCTGACCGCCTGGGTCGCGTGGGGCCGGACGATGGCGGAGCTTTCGACCACCCAGTGCGAGTACCTCGTCCCGGTGCGGGCGTTCGAGAACGGGGTCTGGGTCGCGGCCGCAGACCGGTACGGGCCGGAGGGCAGCTCGCTCGTCTACGCCGGGCGATCGTCGGTCTACGACCCGGCGGGGGTGACGCGGTTCTGCGCGCCAGCCGACAGCGGGGCGGTAGTGACGTTCGATATCGAGCCGATGCCGGTGGAGCGGCCGGCGCGCCGGCCGTCGCTCTACGGGCGGCTGGCGGAGCCGACGGCCGGGCTGCCGGTGACACGGCTGCTCGCGGAGGCGGTGGTGCCGGCGGAGCTGAGCCGGCGGGTGGCCGTCGTCCCTTCGCCGACGGGGCGGGCGGTCGAGGGGCTCGCGGCCGCGTACCTCGACCAGCGGGAGCAGGACGCCGACCTGGTCGTCGTCGGCGGCGCGCCGGCAACTCCGGGCTGGGAGGCAGCGCTTCCCGGGCTCGAAGGGCTGGTGCGGGAGCGGGGCGGGAGCCTGCTCTTCGGCGTGCGGGAGAACGGGCCGCGGCCGCGCGAGGTGGCGGTCCTCGTGACGCCGCGGGAGACCGTCGTCCACGCCGCCTCGCACGGGCGGGGCATCACGACGGGCGAGATGCTGCCGCCGGTGGTGGAGACGCCGGCAGGCCGGGTCGGCATCCTCTGCGGGGAGGAGGCGTTCGTGCCGGAGGTGGCACGCATCCAGATGCTGGAGGGGGCCGAGCTGCTGGGGTGGACGGCCTTCGCGGAGGAGCCGATGGCCGAGCGGCTGGCGCGGGCGCGGAGCGACGAGAACCGGGTCTACACGGCGGCCGCAGGGCCGGAACTGGCCATCGTAACGGCGCCGAACGGGGCGCCGCTCGTGATTGCGCCGTACGGCAGCGGGCTGGCGATGGCGGCGCAGGTCAACCCGGCGTTGGCGCGCTGGAAGGACATGGCGCCGGGGACGAACGTGCTCTTCGACCGGATACCGGAGGCGTACGGGGGGCTGGCGGGGTAGGGAGCCCGGGGGTGAGAGGTTGCAGCGGGGAGCGGGGTCAGCGGAGGGGGCCGGTGGGGAGGGGGTTGGTCCGGTTGATGACGCCTTCGAAGCGCTGCCTGACGGCCTGCCAGATGTACTCCTGCATCGGGAAGATGTAGAAGGTGTCGTGCTTGATGGCGTCGACGACCTGGGCGGCGACTTCGTCGGGGGAGAAGCCCTGGCGGAGCAGCTGTTCGACCGCGGCGCGGCTCTGCTGGACCTGCGGGGGGAGCTGCGAGCGGTCGCGGGCGGGGCCGAATTCGGCCGGCCGGTTCCGCTCGGCGTCGTGGATGTTCGTGTTCACCCAGCCGGGGCAGAGGACTGACGCGGAGAGCGGCAGGTTCATCTGCCTGAACTGCTTGTAGAGCCCTTCGGTGAGGCAGACGACGGCGTGCTTCGAGATGGAGTAGGCATCGGCGGCGGTGAGGAGGCCGGCAGCCGAGGCCGTGTTGACGATGTGGCCTTCTTCGCCGCCGGCGATCATCCGGGGGACGAAGGCGCGGATGCCGCGGAGGACGCCGAGGAAGTTGACGCCGAAGACCCAGTCGAAGTCGGCCTGGGGGGCTTCCCAGATGGGAAGGCCGGAGCCGCCGGCGACACCGGCGTTGTTGCAGAGGATGTGGACGGCGCCGAAGGCCCGGTAGGCGGCCTCGGCGAGGGCTTCGACGTCGGCATCGGCGAGGACACTTGCGCGGACGGCGAGGGTCCGCGCGCCTTTTTCGCGGAGGCCGGCCTCGGCGATGGCGAGCGGCTCGGCTTCGATGTCGGCGAGGACGACGGCAGCGCCCTCTTCCGCGAAACGGGTGGCCAGGGCGAGGCCGATGCCGCTTGCGGCCCCGGTGACGACGGCGACTTTGCCCTCGAGGCTCTCCATGGGCGAATCTCCTTCAGGTCTGGCGAGGGACTCTACGGGAGGCGGGAGGGCAGGGCAAGGCGGGATGGGAAGCCGGGGAGGCAGGAGCGGGGAAGGAGTCCATGGCGGAGAGGGTGGGATTCGAACCCACGGTACCTTGCGGTACACACGCTTTCCAGGCGTGCCTGATCGTCCACTCCAGCACCTCTCCGCGCGGGCATGCGGTGGATCCGGCCTTTGATGGTAACAGGTTGCGCCGTGTGCGCCTCGGCCGCGGGGGCCGCGGACGAGGCCGGCCGGGGGCGTTCCGCGGGGTTTCCCGGCTGGTCAATTGCAGGGGGAACGGGCATGATGCATGCCATGGCAGGAAAAGCCCCGCTCCTGCTGGCCGCCTTCCTGTTCGGGATCGGCGCGAGCGGCCTCTTCCTCCTCACGTTCACCGAGCGGACGGCGTGGGGCCCGTTCCGGCCCCAGGCCGGGCCGCCGCCCCCGCAGCGGGTGATCGTCATCGACGCGGGCAGGCCGTTCAGCCCGCCCGCGCTCGAGGAGCTGTTCACGAGCGGTTTCGACGGCCGGGGGGAGGCGCTGGCGGCGGCCTCGCCGGCGGCCGCTCTCGAGGCGCGCAGCGATGCCGGGGCGGCGAGCCAGCCGACCGCGACGCCGACGCCGCCCCCGCCGGTCCGCATCCACGGGGTCGCTGCCGATGACGGCGTCTCGGCCGCGGGCACGACGCCGACGCCGCCCCCGCCCGTGCGGGTCATCAACGTGGCCTCCGGGGCGGGCGATGAGCCGGCGCCGGGGGGCGGTGAGGAGTAGGTTCCGCTGCGCCCGCTGCCCGTCGGCGGGGTAGACTTCGCTCCATGGCACCCGAAGGCGTTCGAGCGCTCGTGTTCGATGTGTTCGGGACGGTGGTCGACTGGCGCTCCTCGGTGATGCGCGAGCTGGCGGCCGTCGGCGCCCGGCACGGGGTGGAGGCGGACTGGGGCGCCTTCACCGATGCCTGGCGGTACGAGGGGTACCTCGGCGGCATCGCGAAGGTGAACCGGGGCGAGTGGCCGTTCATGACCACCGACGAGCTCCACCGGCGGAAGCTGGAGGAGCTGCTGCCGCAGTACGGCCTGGGCGGGCTCTCGGCGGAGGAGCGGGAGGATTTGAACCGGGCGTGGCACCGGCTCGACCCGTGGCCCGACAGCGTGCCGGGGCTCTGGCGGCTGAAGGGCCGGTTCGTCATCTCGACGCTTTCGAACGGCAACGTGGCGCTGCTGGTGGCGATGGCGAAGCGGGCCGGCCTGCCGTGGGACTGCGTGCTGGGGGCGGACGTGCTGGGGGCGTTCAAGCCGAAGCCGGAGGCGTACCTCGCCGGCGCGCGCATCCTCGGGCTCGAGCCCGGGCAGGTGATGCTCGTCGCGGCCCACAAGGCGGACCTGCGGGCAGCGCAGGCCGCGGGCCTCCGCACGGCGTTCATCCCCCGGCCGAAGGAAGCGGGGCCGAACGTGCAGCCGGACCTGTCGCCCGACCCGGCGTTCGACCTGAACGCCCGGGACTTCCTCGAGCTGGCGCGGATGATGGGGGCGTTGGGGTGGGAGGTGGGGGGTGAGAGGGTGGAGGCTGGGAGCGGGGAGGTGGTCAGGGGAGCCAGCGGGGGAGGTCGCCGCCGGCCGGGAGGGGGGTCCGCTGGCCGGTTTCGAGGTCGAGGACGACCGTCGTGAACTGCCGGGCGGTCTGCACGGTGTAGACGATGGCGCGGCCGTCCGGGCGGAGGTCCCAGTGGAGGACGAGGTCGGTGCCGGCAGCGAGGGAGATAGCGCGGACCTGCCGCCCGTCGCGGACCGATTCGAAGAGGAGGTCGGTGCCCGTGCGCTGTGGGCCGATGACCCGGCGCAGGGTCGCGACCGTCTCCGCGTCGATGAAGCGCGGGGCCGAGCGGATTTCGCCTTCCCTGCCGAGGAGGAGGTCGACCGCCCCGTCGAGGCTGACGACCCGGACTGGCTGGGGCGGCAGGGCGCCGCTGGCGGACCGGGGGGTGCTTTCGAAGGCGACGATACGGGAATCGGGCGACCAGGCGGCGGCGCCGCCCCGCGGCTGGCCGAGGTCGCGCCGTTCGCCGGTGGCGAGGCTGACGACGACGAGCCGGGCATCGCTGGGGGAGACGTAGGCCAGGTGCTGGCTATCGGGCGACCAGGCGGGATAGAGCGAGGGGAGGCCTTCGGGGTCGAGGGTATCGACGAACTCGCCGCTGAGGCGGACGAGCCAGGCGCGCGGTACGCCTTCGCCGCCCCCGGGCAGCTCATCGCGGCGAACGACGGCCAGCGTGGCGCCATCGGGCGCCCAGGCGACACCGCCGATGTTGATGGCCGGGTCGAAGACGAGCGAGCGGCCGGCGCCGTCGCTCACCTGGACGAGTGCGAGGCTCCCGCGGCCCGCGGCGTCGCCGGCGACGACGGCGACCTGCGACCCGTCGGGTGCGACGGCGTAGTCGATGATGCGGGGGGCGCGGGCGAGGATGCGGGGCTCCGCGCCGGCCCGGAGCTCGACCAGGCGCTCCTCGGAACGGTCCGGGGCGACCTGGATGACGGCGACGCCGGGCTCGCGGACGGTGAAGCGGTGTTCGAACGGTTCGCGCAGGAGTTCGCCCGAGCGGCCGAGGCTGCCGGCTGCCAGGCGGACCGTGTATTCGCCGGGCTGGAGCGGGCCGGCGGGCACGAAGACGAGCGTCCGGCCCCGCCAGCGGTTCGTGCCCCGGATTTGCGGTTCGAACGAGAGCGCGGCCTCGACGGCGCCGCGGGAGGGTTCGCGGTCGAAGGTGAGGGTGATTTCGCGGAGGGTCACCGGTGCCGGGACGGCGGGGTCGGGCGCCGCGAGGACGACCCGGATGCGGCGCTGGTCGCCGAGGAGGAGGACGGCGAGGAGGGCGCCGAGGACGACGGCCGAGACGGCGCCGAGGGCGACGAGGGCGGGGCGTTCTTCACGGATAAATGTACGGATTTTGCGGTGCCTCGATGGGGGTGACGCTGGCGGCGAGCACGATCGGCTCGCCGTCCGGGCTGATGCCGACGCGGCCTTCGACGCGGACCCACTGGTCGTTCGCGAGGGCGCCGGCATCCTTCCACGCGACGGGCAGGGTGAATCCCTGCGCATCGGCGATGCAGCAGGCGACGACGAACCGGGCGACGCGGAGGCGGTCGGGCGGGTCGCCGGGCCGGCGGAAGACGAAGCCGATGACATCGACGGGCTGGCCGGCGATCGCGGCCGGGTCGGCGGTTTCGAATTCGTAGGCCCACTGGTAGATGTTGCGCCGGGCCGGGTCGGCTGCGCTGGCGGAGGCGCCGAACTGGCGGGCGGCCGTGGCGGAGAGGTCGAGGCTGGCCGAGGCGAGCGGCCGGGGGGTGTACAGGGCGCCGAGGATGAGCGGCAGACCGATGAACGCAGCAGTCAGCACCCCGGCCCCGGTGATCCGGGCCCGCCCGGCGGGGCGGCGGAACCCGGCGGCCAGGCCCAGGGCGGCGAGGGCGAGGAGGGCGGCGGCCGTGACCCAGAGCACCGGGACGTACCAGCCCTGCACGAGGTTGCGGGCCGTGCCATCGAGCAGCCGCCAGGCGATGAGCAGCCCGAGCCCGCCGGCAGCGGCGCCGTACCCTGCCCGCCTCACCATGCCCGCAGCTCCGCGATGGCCGCCCCGGCGAAGGCTACCTGGGCGCAGATGATGACCAGCAGGACGACGGCGGGGCCGGAGAAGAGCCGCAAGTACATCGGGATGGATTTCAGGTTGACGAGCGGGCCGAAGACGAGGAAGCCGAGTGCCGGGCCGAGGCCGATAGCGCCGCCGAGGCCGGCGACGACGAAGGCGTCGACGCTCGAGCAGATGCTGAGGAGGAAGGCCAGGAACATCATCGCGGCGATGGAAAGGAAGACGCCGCGGGCGGAGAGGAACTCCTCCTGGTCGGCAAAGACCTGGATGGCGGCGGCGAGCGCGGCGCCGACCACGAGGAACTGGAAGAGCTCGAAGAACTCATCGAGGATGCGCGGCGCCCAGGTGCCGGGGCCGGGAGGGGCGTGGCTTTCGCCGCCCGCTGCAGCGTCGAGGGGCAGCGCAATGTCGCGCCGGAGCCGTGAGAGGACGACGGCAACGGCCACGGCCGCCAGGACGGTGAGGAGGAGGCGGAGGACGACCAGCTCGGCGCTCCGGAAGGCGAGCCAGGTGGTGACGATGACGATCGGGTTGATGACCGGTGCGGCGACGAGGAAGGCGAGGGCGAATTCGCGGCGGCCGGCGAGGGCGAGCCGGTGGGCGAGCGGCCGGTTGCCGCAATCGCACATGGGGAGGACGAGGCCGGCCGAGGCGCCGGCAGCGACGGCGAGGGCGGAGTTGCGGAGCGCGGCGGTTGCGAGGATGCGCTCGACGAGCGGCCCGCCGACGACGGAGATGATGACGCCGGCGAGCAGGAAGGGCGTGGCCTCGAGGAGGAGCGCGAGGAAGATGTTCGTGAATTCGCTCACGGGGACATGGTAGAGGTTGGAGGTGAGAGGTTGGAGGTTGAGACGGGGAGCGGGGAGCGTTTGAGGGGTTGCGGGGGATGGGCTAGAGTCCGCCGCATGCCGACCGCCGCGGGGTCGCCGGGGGCTGCTGCGACGTACGAGACCGACGTGCTGGTGGTCGGCGGCGGTATCGCGGGGCTCTCGGCGGCGATAACGGCCCGCCAGGCGGGGGCGCGCGTCATCCTCATCGAAAAGGCGCCGCGGGAGCACCGGGGCGGCAACACCCGCTTTGCCGATGCGCAGATGCGGTTCCCGCATGAGCCGGACGAGTACGGGCACCGGGGCTATACCGCGGAGGAGATGGCCGACGACCTGATGCGGATTTCGCGCGGGCGGGCGAACCCGGAGCTCGTGCGGACGCTCTGCGAGAACGCGGCGGGGGCGGCGGAATGGCTGACGGGGCTCGGGCTGGAATGGGAGCCGGGCTATCCGCACACGGCCGGCTACCGCCGGAGCCCGAAGGCCGGGGGCAAGGGGCTCGTGGACCTGCTCTTCCGCCGGCTGGATGGTCTCGGCGGCATCGTCAGCTACGAAACGGCGGCGGTCGACCTGCTGCTGCACCCTGCGGGGGCCATCGCCGGGGTCCGCGCCCGCGGGCCGGAGGGCATCATCGACATCGAGGCGCGGGGCGGGACGGTGCTGGCCTGCGGCGGATTCCAGGCGAACGTCGAGATGCGGGTCCGCTACCTCGGGCGGTTCGCCGACGGGCTCATCCTCCGCGGGAGCCGGTACGACACGGGGGAAGGGCTGATGATGGCGATTGCGGCAGGGGCGCGGCCGGCCGGCCAGTGGGGCGATTACCACTCGGCCGTACTCGACGCCCGTTCGCCCCGCATGGAGTGCGGGGTGACGGCCCTCTACAACTACCAGATGGGGATCTTCGTCGACCGGGAGGGGCGGCGCTTCCTCGATGAGGGCGAGGATTTCCGCGACCACACGTACGTGAAGTTCTCGAAGCAGATCATCGAGCAGGCTGGTGGCGAGGCGTGGTGCATCTTCGACCAGAAGGCGTACGGCCGGGAGGAGTTCGCGCGGGCGTGGCGGCCGGTGGGACCACCGCTCGAATCGCCGACGCTCGAGGGGCTGGCGCGGCAGATGGGCGTGCCGGCGGAGAACTTCCTCGAGACGGTTGCCGCCTTCAATGCCGCGGTGCAGCCCGGGGAGTACGACCTGGACCGGCTGGACGGGAAGCGGACGGCCGGGCTCTGGCCGCCGAAGAGTAACTGGGCGCTGCCGATCGATGCCCCGCCGTACTTCGCCGTCCCCGTGACCGGCGGGATCACGTTCACGTTCGGCGGGCTGGCGTGCGACACCTCGGCCCGGGTGCTCGATACGCGGGACCGGCCGATGCCGGGCCTGTACGCGGCCGGGGAACCGGTCGGCGAGCTGTTCTACTTCAACTACCCGGGCGCGACCTCGGTCATCCGGGGGTGCGTCTTCGGGCGCATCGCGGGAGCGCACGCGGCGGCGCGGGCAGCGGGCGGCTGAGGGCAGGCCACCTGTTTCGGCCGACTGCAGCGGCCGATATTCGAGGCATGAGGCGCATTTGGACCTGGGTGTTCTTCGCGCCGGCGCTGGCCGCGGCGGCGGCCTGCCTGGCAGCGGGCTGGCAGGGCGCGTTCGAACCTCCCCTGGCCTGGACGGGCGCGGCGTTCTTCGCGCTCATTGCGGAGGTGGCCGCGCGGCTCGCGCGCCGGGCGCGACGGCGGGAGCAGAAGAAGCAGGCGGCGGTCGAGGCGCTGGCAGCGACGGCCCTCCTGCGCGAACAGCTGCGCGCGACCTCCCGCCACCGCCGGGCGGCCTGAGGGGGCGTCCGCCTCCTTCCCCGCGGGGCGCCGTCCGGCTACGCTACCTCGCGATGACCAAGCCGGGGTGGACGTTCCTCACCAACCACGGCCACGTGCTCCTCTGCATCGCGAACGACCCGGGTGTGCGGCTGCGCGATGTGGCCGAGCGGGTCGGCATCACCGAGCGGGCGGCGCAACGGATCGTGGCCGACCTCGTCGAGGCGGGGTACATCACGCGGAAGCGGGTGGGCCGGCGGAACGCCTACGAGATCCACCCTGAGCGCCCGCTGCGGCACCCGGTGGAGCAGGCGCATTCGGTGGGCGAGCTCTTCCGGCTCATCAGGCCGCCGGGGGCGGGAGGTTAGAGGTCAAAGGCTGGAGGTTCAGGCGGGGAGCGGGAAGCGGACGGGATGGGGCGAGGCCCCGGGGTTCCCGGACCGTATCCATGCCCGATGTCGCCGGGATGGTCGCGAGGGACGGGATGGGGCGAGGCCCTGGGAATTCCCGGGGCCTCGCTGGGTGGAGGAAGGGGGATTGGCGGGGCCGGCGCGGCCCCGGGAGCGTTACCGGCTCCGCCGCCCGAGGGCGAGGAAGCTGAGGCCGAGGCCCAGGCTCACCAGGCCGGCGAGCACCAGCAGCAGGCTCACGCTGCCCTGGCCCTGCCCGGGGCCGGAGCCCGTCGCCGGGGCCAGCGGTGTCGGCGAGCCGCCCGGCCCGGGCGTCCGCTCACCCGCCACCTGCGTCACCGGCGTGTTCGTCGGCGTCGCAGTCGAGCCGCCCGGCCCGGGCGTCCGCTCACCCGCCACCTGCGTCACCGGGGTGGTCGGCGTCGGGGTCGGCGTGCCCGCCGGCGGGGTCGGCGTCGGCGGCGTCGGCGTCGGCGTCGGCGTCCGCGGCGTCTCCGAGCAGCCCGGCTCCATCGGGTCGATGCAGCGCGGGTTCCAGTCCCAGGAGTTCACGAACGTCAGCGTCACCGTCTCGCCGCCCCGCGTCGGCTGCGCCGTCTGCGAAACGGACTGCGGCGTCCACCCGGCCTGCACCGTCTCCGTCACCGTGTAGCTGCAGCCCACCGCCGGCGGCAGGTCGCTGAACGTCGCCTTCCCGTCCGCACCCGTCGTCTTCGTCTGCGGCGTCACCCCGCAGCCCGTCAGCGTGAACTGCCAGCCCGCTCCGTTCGAGGTGGTGCCCAGCGCGTTCAGCACTTTGTGCACGACGATGTTGACCGGCGGGTCGTTGTAGAAGCAGACCACTGCCTGCGGCGCCACGTTCGTCAGTGTCACCGTCGCCGCCGCAGCGCTGCTCGTCGGGTTCGCCGGGCACTGCACCGACGCGCCCACGACCGTCCCGTACGCCCAGCCGGCGTAGGTGTACGGGGCCTGCGGCGCCTCCGACAGGGTGAACGTCCCCGCCGCAAGCCCCGGGAGGATGGCCGGCGTCTGCTGGCTGAACGGCCGGCTCGCACTGCCGCTGATCCCCGGCCCGCTGATGGTCGCCGTGAACGACGTCGTGTCCCCCGGCTGGCCGCGCACGACCTTGGCGACGTGGAGCGTTCCGGAGGTCGCGACCACGCCGTCACTGCCGCAGACGGCCTCGACGGCAACTTCGTTCGAAGTCTGGTCCAGCAGCTTCACGCCCTGGGGCGGGTTCCCGAGGAACACTAAGGACCGCCATTCTGCCTTATTGACGAACCGGCCGCAGACCGCGAAGGTATCGGTGGGGACAGTCACGGGAATCCGGATGGAGTACCGGCCGGGCGGTGTCCCCTCGGGCAGCCAACAGCGAAGCGCAGGGAGCGGCGGGGCGACGAAGCACTCGAAGGCTGCCGGCGACGGCGTGGGCGTGAAGATGGGCGTCCCGTAGATGAACCCGCCCTGGGGCGAGAGGTAGAGCTCCCAGAGCGGGAGATAGTCCGTCAGGATGATGAAGGTCCGGAGCGGCTCGTAGACCCGGAGGTCGAGGTCCCAAAAGAACGTATCACCGGGGCGGACGAC
>CALLPC010000032.1 GCA_938015525.1 uncultured Dehalococcoidia bacterium | reverse complement strand
TCGCAGCCGCCGGCGAGGGCGTAGCCGTGGACCTGGGCGATGGTCACTTTCGCCATGTTCCAGAAATAGAGGTGGATATCGGTAATCTGCTGCATGCCGGTCCGGATGCCCATCAGCAGCCGCCGGCCCTTGTCATCGCTCGTGCGGTAGCGGCGGACGACGGCATCGGCGCCGCCCCGCGGCGGGGCGAGGTCGTAGCCGGCGCTGAAGGCGCGCCCGGCGCCGCGGACGATGATGACGCGGGCGGTATCGTCGGCTTCGAGGTCGTGCAGGGCATCCCAGAACTCGAAGAGGAGCTCCTGGGAGAGGGCGTTCATCTTCTCGGGGCGGTTGAGGGTGATGCGGGCGACGCGGCCGTCGGTGCCCACGCGGTCGATGAGGAGGTGGTCGAAGGTACGGTCCATGACCGGGGATTATAGGCCGGAGGTTAGCGGCTGGAGGTTGGAGGCCGGTGATGGGAGCGGGGAACGGGGAGCGGGGTCAGGGGTGGGCTGGGGGGCGGAGGCGGCCGGTGGCGAGGAGGGCGGCCGTGAGGAGGGCGGCGAGGAGGGCGGCCGCGGCGCCGAATCCGAAGGTGGCGGACGGGCCGAAGGCGTCCCAGAGGATGCCGGCGAGGAGGCTCGCCACGAGGACGAGTCCGCCGGTCACGCCCTGGAAGAGGCCGAGAGCGGTGGTCCGCGCGGCCGCCGGGGCGAGGTCGGCGACGAACGCTTTCGTCACGCCTTCGGTCGCGGCGATGTAGGCGCCGTAGAGCGGGAAGAGCAGCCAGGCGACCGGCTCGGAGCGGGCCAGGGCGAAGCCGAGGTAGACGGCGGCGAAGACGAGGTAGCCGCCGACGATGACGGCGGGCCGGGGCAGGCGGTCGCTGAGGCTGCCGGCGGGGTAGGAGAGGAGTGCGTAGACGGCGTTGTAGAGCACGTAGGCGAAGACGACGGCCGTCGTCGCCATGCCGAGGTCCTTCCCCCGGAGGATGAGGAAGGCATCGGACGAGTTGCCGAGCATGAAGAGGCCGCTGGCAGCGAGGAAGAGCCAGTACGCCGCGGGGAGCTGGCGGATGCCCGGCGCCGGGGGGGCATCGGCGGGACGGCGGGCTGGCCGCCGCTCCGGGATGCGAGCGACGACGGCGACGGAGATGACCGCCGGCACGATGGCAACGCCGATCGCCCAGCGGAGGTGCTCCTCCCCCGCGATGGCGAGGAACGCGAGGGCGGCGAGCGGGCCGATGACCGCGCCGAGGGTATCGAACGCGCGGTGGAAGCCGAAGATGCGGCCGCGGTCGGCCGCGGTGGTCACATCGGCGAGGAGGGCATCGCGCGGGGGCGTGCGGATCCCCTTGCCGAACCGGTCGACGGCCCGGCCGGCGAGGGCGACGCCCCAGGCCGGGGCAGCGAAGAGGAGCGCCTTGCCGACCGCCGCGAGGCCGTAGCCGGCGACGACGAACGGCTTCCGCGCGCCGGCGGCGTCGCTCCAGCGCCCGGCGAGCGGCCGGGTCGCGTAGGCCGTTGCCTCGGCGACGCCTTCGACCAGGCCGACGGCCGCGACCGGCGCGCCGAGCGTGGCCGTCAGGAAGATGGGGATGAGCGGGTAGACGAGCTCGCTGGAGAGGTCGGCGAAGAGGGACGTGAGCCCGAGGAGCCAGGCCGTCCGGGGGATGGAGCGAAAAGGTCGGCGCACCCGGCACATGGTACGCCGGGGGCAGTTTCAGGCCACTGCGGGCCCGGCTACTCGTCGCCTGGGGTGCGGGTGAGGACGGACGGCGGGGGACCGTCGCCTTCGATGGTGAGCGTCGTCGTCCGATGGCCGGCGCCGCCGCGGACGGCTGCTCCCCGGACGATGGCGGACCGGGTCGAGCGCCCCACGGTGACATCGACCCGGTCGCCGGGGGCCACCGGGGATGGCCCTTCGAGGATGAGCTCGCCGGCCCATCCTGCCGGTGCACCGTTCCGGTGGAGGACGGCGACCGCGCCGGTTTCGCGACCGTCCGCAAAGGCGAGGCGGGCCCTGCCTCTCCACGTGGCTGTTCGTTCCATGGCAGTAACTTAGCACGCGCTCAGTTTAGGTGCGGTTCATGCGGGCGCCGGGTAGTGGGAGGTTTCCCGGTAGGAACGGCTCGGGTGTAATCGGGGGAGGCAGTTTCGCCGGGAGGCGTGCCCGTGGAATCGTTCCTGCACATCACGTTCACGTGGCTGCACGTGGTGGGGGTGGCGCTCTGGGTCGGCCCGCAGGTCTTCCTCGCGGTGGCCTGGGGGCCGGCTTCGCGACAGATCGAGGACCTGCCGACGCGAGTGGCGGCGATGCGGACGATGACGCGGCGGTTCGGCTACCTGGGCGGGTCCGGGCTGGCGCTGATTCTCATCGCGGGGACGTACCTGGTGTTCACCTGGCGCGATTACTACGCCATCCCCGGGGACGTGGAGTTCACGAGCCTGCGGTTCGGCGCCTGGTTCATCGTGAAGATGAACGTGCTCATCCTGATGCTCCTCGTGGTGGGGCTGCACATCGCCTGGGCGGGGCCGAAGCAGCTGCGGCTGTACGAGGCGAAGGCCCGGGGCGAAGCGGTGGATGAGGCTGCGTTGCGGCGGGCGCGGGCGGTCTCGATGACGCTGAGCCTCCTCGGGCTGGTGCTCTCGCTGGCGATCATGGTGATGGGCGTGATGATCGGGACGCCGGGCTGGAGCCTGCAGGACCTCTAGCTGCGCGCGGGGCGGGAGCTCATGCTGCGGGGTTCGCCGGCTCGCCGCGCGAACAGGAAGCTGGCCCGCGCAGCGGCGGGCCAGCCGAAAATGGTCGGTGAGGGTCGAGCTTACGGCACGACCCAGCTGACCGGGCTGGGGCCGGGGCGGATGGCGATGAAGTAGCTCCGGCCGGAGCGCAGGGTCGTGAAGTCGTTGGCGCCCGGGATGGAATCGGCCCCGGGGAAATAGCCCCGCCACCGCTGCGCAACCGGGTCGAACCACCAGATGGCACTGATGCGCCCGCGGATGGTCGGGTTGGCGGCCAGCAGGTTCGCGATGACGGCGTTATCCGGGCCCGCCCAGGCGATGAGCGTGTAGGTCGTGTAAAGGGTATACGTGACCGGACCAGTGGTCGCCGGGTTCTGCGTCCCCCCGGTGCCGGGGCTGCCCGGGTTCGTACCGGAGCCGGGATTCGTACCCGTGCCGCCTGGCGGCGGGCTACTGCCCGGGTTGGTGCCAGTCCCGGCGGGAGGCATCCCGGAGGGGGGCGCGGGCGACAGGCAGGTGAAGTCATCGGCAGGCGTGTTCGGGCTGGTCCCGTTCGCCGTCGTGAGGCGGATATCGACCTGGCCCGGGGCCCGCGCCGGCGGCCTGATGACGACGGTGTTCGCATTGACGTAGGTGACGGGGGCGGCAGCCCCGCCGAAGGTGACCGTCGCGCTGCTGGTGAAGCCGCTGCCGAGGACCGCGACCTGGAGGCTGCCGTCGCAGACGCCGGAGCTCGGGACGATACCGGAGATGGCGGGGGCGGCGGTGACCGGCGCCGGCGTCGCGGACGGGGCGCTCCCGCCGCCGGAGAGACAGGTGACGTCGTCGGCCGGGACGTCCGGCGAGGTCCCCTCGACCGTCTCCACGCTTACGCGATAGGTCCCGGCGGGGAGCGTCGGCACCAGGACGAGGAGTGCGCCCTCCCCGAAGCCGGTGGTTACGGGCTGGTAGCTCACCAGCTGCGTGCCGATGCGGACACGGAGCGTCGTCCCGTCGTTGGATGGGTAGGCGAAGAGACGGGTCCCGCGGAGGGCGACCCACTGCTGCCCGTTGCAGGTGGTGCTGGCGGGCAGGAGGGCGGTGACCG
>CALLPC010000031.1 GCA_938015525.1 uncultured Dehalococcoidia bacterium | reverse complement strand
GGTGGGAGACTGTGGGGGATGCGCGGGATTGGTGTTCGCGAGGTGGTCGCGCTGGCGGTGATGGTGGTGGTGGGGGTGATTGCGTGGCAGTTCGTGGATGAGGGGGGAGCGGGGAGCAGGGAGCAGGCAGCAGGCAGCGGGCAGCGGGGAGCGGGGAGCGGCGAACGGGGGACGGTGATGCCCGGGGCGACGCCGACGGCGCGGGTGACGGCGGTGCCGACGCCGACGCCGCTGCCGCTGCGGGAGCTGGGGCGGCCGGGGCGGTTCCGGGTGGAGGTGTTCGATGACCGGCCTTCGAGCGGGCACGTGAAGGCGGCGGATGGGGCGGTGGAGGGGCTCTCGCTTTCGTACGCGGGGGCGCCGTTCCCGGACCTGGCGGATGACCGGTGGAGCCTGGTGGCGAGCGCGGAGGTGGAGCTGCCGGGTGAGGGGCGGTACCGGTTCGTGCTGGCGTACCGGGGGGAGCTGGCGGTGCGGGTGGACGGGGAGGAGGTGGCGCGGGCGGCGGGGCCGTCGGAGGCGGGGCGGCTGGAGGTGGTGTTCGCGCACGGGGGCGGGCCGGCGCTCCTGGAAATCGAGCTGCGGGACCGGGGCGGGACGGCGGAGGTGAGGTGGGAGGTGGGAGGGTAGAGGTGGGGACGGGGAGCGGGGTCAGGGGGCGGGGTGGAGGCGGAGGTAGAGGAGGCGCCAGGCGATGGTGAGGGCGGCGAGGAGGGTGACGAGGGCGAGGGCGAGGTAGCACTGGCCGAGGACGGCGCCGAGGGCGAGGAGGAGGGAGCGAACGTCGCGGCTGGCGAGTCCGAAGATGCTATCGAGGTTGGCGGCGCGGGCGGCGTGGGGGAGGTCGGCTTCGATGCGGGCGCGGCTGTAGCTGACGATGAGGGAGGCGCCGAGGGCGAGGAGGCCGACGAACTCGGGCCGGGGCCAGTCTTCGAAGCGGGCGGCGTAGACGGTCATGCCGGCGATGATGGCGGCATCGGCGTAGCGGTCGGTGACGGCGTCGAAGACGGCGCCGAGGCGGGTGGCGGCGTTCTTGAGGCGGGCGAGTTCGCCGTCGACGCCGTCGATGATGCTGACGGCCTGGACGGCGAGGCCGCCGGGGATGTTCCAGCCGGCGGCGAGCATGGCGCCGGCGGCGATGGCGAGGAGGAGGGTGAAGGCGGTGACGTGGTTGGGGGTGACGGGGGTGCGGCGGAGGGCGCGGGCGGCGGGCCGGCTGAGGCGGCGGTTGAGGTGGCGGGAGACGAGGCCGTCGTAGTTCACTGGCGGGCGGCGAGGAGGGCGGCGGCGGCTTCGAGGTCGGCGCCGGTATCGATGTCGTACCAGGGAGCGCCGCCGATGTCGACGGCGCGGAGGGCGCGTTCGGCGGCGAGGAGGGCGAAGATGGCGGAGAGTTCGCAGCTCTCGGGTGCGGCATCGAGGGCGCGCCAGGCGGCGGGGTCGAGGAGGAAGGCGCCGGTATCGAGGGCGTCGTACGGTTCGATGCGCTTGCCGATGGCGGTGACGAAGCCTGCCGGGTCGAGCGCGAGGCGGGTGGCTTCGTCGCGGTAGTCGGGGGGCCAGCGGCCGGGTGCATCGGCGGCGACGAGGGAGAGGGCGGCGGGCTGGCGGGTGCGCGCGGCGGTGAGGCGCTCGATGATGGGTGCGGAGAGGAGGTGGTCGGCCATGAGGAGGAGGAAGGGGGCGTCTTCGACCCAGGTGCGGGCGGCGGCGAGGGAGAGGGAGGCGCCTTCGCGGAAGCGGGCGTTATAGATGAAGGAGAGGGAGAGGCCGTGGGTGGCGGCGGCGAGGGCTTCGCCGAGCTGGGCGGCGCGGTAGCCGAGGACGACGGCGACGTCGCGGATGCCGGCAGCGGCGAGGGCATCGAGGGTGTAGGCGATGATGGGGCGACCCCCGAGTTCGACGAGGGGTTTGGGGCGCTCGCGGGTGAGTGCGCCGAGGCGGCCGCCGTCGCCGGCGGCGAGGATGACGGCTTTCACCGGCTGGCCCGTGGGGCGGTGCGCATGGGGATATCGTAGCGGGTCGGGGGGGCGTCGCGTGTGGGGGCGGTGGGAGTTACGATGGGGGCGCCGGGCGAAACTCGCCGGAGTCCAACGGGAGGGTGGACTGCCATGTGGAAGACGATTGGCTGGCTGACGCTGCTGTGCGGCGTCTTCATCGGGATGCTGATCTCGCTGTCCATCATCGGCATCAAGGCCTGAGGCGGGGCCGGCCGTGCCGGCGCTGGCGATGGGAACGAGGAAGGCGGCCAGCCGGAGGGAGGAGCTGGCCGCCTTTTCGTGCGCATCCCGCGTGGGGTGTTGCTCAGCGCGCTTTCCACTGTGGGGCGGTGGTGTTAGGTGCTGGTTAACGGCGCGGGCTTTCATTCCGGCCGGGTTTGGTTCAGGCTAGACGCGTGACGCAGACGGCACAGGCACAGCTCCCCGGGCTGCAGGAGACAGGCCAGCTGCGCGGGCTGAGCTCCGCGGAGGCGATGGCGCGGGCGGCGGCCGGGCTGACGAACCGGGACGGGGGCCGGCTCCGGAGCGACGCGGACGTCATCCGGGCGAACGTCCTGACGTTCTTCAACGTGGTCCTGGGGTCGCTGATCGTGGCGCTGCTGGCGATCGGGGAGTTCAAGGACGGGGTGTTCGTTGGGCTGGTGGTGATTGCGAACGTGCTGGTGGCGACGCTGCAGGAGCTGAAGGCGACGCGGACGCTGCGGGAGCTGCGGGCGCTGACGGCGCCGCAGGTGACGGTGGTGCGGGACGGAGTGGAGGTGGACATCGCCGCGGAGGACGTGGTGCAGGGGGACCTCATCCACCTGAAGAAGGGGGACCAGGTGGTGGCGGACGGGCGGGTAGTGGCCCGGGAGGCGGAGGTGGACGAATCGCTGCTGACGGGGGAGTCGGACTCGGTGAAGCGGGGGCCGGGGGACGAGCTGCGGAGCGGGAGCTTCTGCACGGCGGGGGATTGCTACTACCTCGCGGAGAAGGTGGGGCCGGAGGCCTACGCGATGCGGCTGACGGCCGATGCGCGCCAGCTGGTGAAGCGGCTGACGCCGCTGCAAATCCGGTTCAAGCGGATCCTGCGGGTGCTGCTGACGGCGACGGGGGTGCTCGCGGCGGCGCTGATGATCCAGTACCTGATGACGGGCCGCGAGCTGGCGGATGCGCTCAAGGCGACGACGGCGACGGTGACGACGGTGGTGCCGACGGGGCTGCTGCTGGGGATGACGGTGGCGTTCGCAGTCGGGGCGGTGCGGGTCTCGCGGTCGGGGGCGATCGTGCAGGACATCAACGCCGTCGAAGCGCTGAACTACACGGATATCATCTGCCTGGACAAGACGGGGACGATTACGGCGAACCGGATGTCGCTGCGGGAGGTGCGGTGGCTGCCGGGGGCGGAGGGGTTTGCGGGCTGGCTGGGGGCGTTCGCCGCGGCGAGCCGTGAGGAGAGCAAGACGGCGGAGGCGCTGGCGGAGGCGCTGGGGAACAGCACGAACCTGGCGCGCCCGACGGGGTCGGTGCCGTTCAATTCGGAGCGGCGCTGGAGCGCCGCCCGGCTGGAGAAGGACGGCGAGGTGCGGGTGTTCGTCCTCGGGGCCCCGGAGACGGTGCTGCCGCGCTGCGCGAACGGCGGCGAGCTGGAGGCTGCCTACCGGGAGGCGGCGGAGCAGGGGCTGCGGGGGGTGGTCTTTGCGGAGGCGGAGCGGCTTCCCGGGCCGGGGGAGGAGCCGGGGCCGCTGCGCGCGCTGGCGCTGCTGACGCTCGGGGATGAGCTGCGGCCGGAGGTGCGGAACGCGTTTGCGATGATGGAGCAGCTGGGTATCGAGCCGAAGATCATCTCGGGTGATAACCCGGAGACGGTGCGGGCGCTGCTGGCGCAGCTGGGCATCCGGCTGAAGGGCGGGGTCGTCGCCGGGCCGGAGCTCGAGCCGCTCGAGGGAGAGGCGTTCCAGCGGGCGGTGGAGGAGCACAGCGTCTTTGGGCGGGTGACGCCGGCGCTGAAGGCACGGATCGTGGGGGCGCTGAAGGAGAACGGGCACTTCGTCGCGATGGTGGGGGATGGGGCGAACGACGTGCAGGCGCTGCGGACGGCGGACGTGGCGGTGTCGATGGCGAGCGGCACCTCGATGACGCGTGCGGTGGCGGGCATCGTCCTGCTGAACGATTCGTTCCTTGCGCTCATCCGGGGGGCGAAGGAGGCGACGGCAGTGCTCGGCAACGCGGCGCGGCTGAGCAAGCTGTTCATCGCGAAGAGCCTGTACGCCTACCTGATCATCGTGGCCACGAACATGCTCGGGCTCGATTTCCCGTTCCTGCCGCGGCACGGCTCGCTGACGGCGCTGCTGACGCTGGGCATCCCGGCGGTCTTCATCTCGATCAGCGTGCCGCCGCCGGATGCCGGGCGGGATTTCACCCGGAACGTGCTGCGCTGGGCGCTGCCGGCCTCGGTCGCGCTGGCGGTGGCGGCGATCCTGGTGCATCTGCTGACGGAGGGGCTGCTCCGCCGGGACATTGCGGAGGCGCGGACGCTGGTGTCGCTGACGATGGGGATTACGGGGCTGTTCTTCATGGTGGAGGTGCTGGGGTTCCAGGGGGCCTCCTGGCGGAGCCTGACGCGGCCGGTCCTGACGAGCTTCCTCGGGCTGCTGCTCGTGGCGGGCTTCCTGGCGACGATTTACACGCCGCGGCTGCGGCGGTTCTTCGACTTCACCGAGGTCCACACGGGCGACTGGGTGATCGTGCTGACGGCGGTGGCGGGGGCGCTGCTCGGGCAGTACCTGCTCAGCCGGTACTGGCAGGAGTTCCTGAACTTCCTGACGGCGGCGCCGGGCAAGCAGGACCGGCTGCGCGGCCGGGCGGTGTGAGGGGGCGGGCGGGGGCGCCTGCGCTGGGGTAGACTCCGGCGCGAATCTCGGCCGGGGGTATGGATATGCCGGGGACGGTGCTGTACGAACGGGACGGGCGGATTGCGACGATTACGTACAACCGGCCGGAGGCGCTGAACGCGATCAATGCGGAGCTCCGCGAGGAGCTGGATGCCGCCTGGGCCCGGTTCCGGGACGACGAGGAGGCGTGGGTCGCCATCGTGACCGGCGCGGGGCGGGCGTTCAGCGCAGGGGCGGACCTGCGGGGGAGCGCGCCGCCGCGGGGCGCCACGCACTGGGAGACGCCGAGCCTGACCTCCCTCGAGAACGGTCTCGAAATCTGGAAGCCGGTGATTGCGGCGGTGAACGGGTACTGCCTGGGGTTCGCCTGCACACTCGTGGCGGCGTGCGATTTCGTCATCGCGAGCGAGCGGGCGGAGTTCGGTTTCCCGGAGGTCCGGCTCGGGGTGCCGACCATCCAGGGGGCGGTGCGGATGCCGCAGCGGGTGGGCTGGCAGCATGCGATGGAGCTGCTGCTCATCGGCGAGCGGGTGGATGCGCAGCGGGCGAAGGAGATGGGGCTGGTGTGGAAGGTGGTGCCGCACGAGCAGCTGATGACGGAAGCCCGGGCGCTGGCGGAGCGGCTGCTGAAGTCGGCGCCCCTGGCGGTGCGCGCGACGAAGGAGGTGGCCTGGCGCGGCCAGCAGATGCCCTGGGTGGAGGCGGTCCGGTTCGGGGAGACGATGCGGCGGGTGGCGCAGGCGACGGATGACGCGCGTGAGGGAATGGCCGCTGCGCGGGAGCGGCGGGAGCCGCAGTGGCGCGGTCGCTGAGTGCTCAGCGGGCGGCCGTGAGGAGGATGTCGCGGGCGATGGGGCCGGCTTCGATGGAGCCGGACTTGCCGTCATCGAGGACGACGGCGGCGAGGGCGCGCGGCTGGCGGGCAGGGGTCATCGCGACGAACAGGGCGTGGGACTGCTGGTTGGCGTCCTCGGCGGTGCCGGACTTGCCGGCGAAGTCGGTGTAGCCGGCGAGGGCGAAGGCGGCGCCGGCCGTGCCGGAGGGGCCGGTGACGAGTTCGAGGCCGCGCTGGAGGTGGGCGTGCTGTCCCGGCGTGAGCGGGAGGGTGCCCCGGACTGCCGCGTCGGCTTCGGCGAGGAGGCGGGGGGTGCGGAGCTGGCCGGTCACGAAGGTGCTGTAGGCGTTGGCGAGCTGGAGCGGGGTGACGAGGAGGTCGCCCTGGCCGATGGAGAGGTTGACTTCATCGCCGGGGTACCAGGGCTGGCCGGTGGTGCGGCGTTTCCAGGCCGAGTCGGGGACGAGGCCGGGTTCCTCGACGAGGCCGACTGTGCCGGTGGGGGCGCCGAGGCCGAACTGGCGGGCGATGCCGGCGAGGGCATCGTCGAAGCGGTCGTAGAGGCGGAGGCCGATTTCATAGAAGACGGGGTTGCAGGAGCGCATGAGGGCCTCGGCGATGGTGAGCATCCCCTGGGCACCCTCCCAGTTCCGGCGGGGCGGGTCGACGCCGTACCAGGTGGCGCCGCATTCGAGGCGGTCGCCGGGGCCGAGGCCGAGGTGGACCATGCCAGCTGCGCCGGTGATGAGCTTGAAGGTGGAGCCGGGGGCGTAGAGGCCGGAGGCGGCGCGATTGGTAAGCGGGGCGCCCGGGGCGGCGGTGATGGCGGCGAGGGCGGCGGTATCGCCCCGTTCGAACGCGTCGGGGTCGAAGGAGGGGGAGCTGACGAGGGCGAGGATGTCGTTGGTGGCGGGGTCGATGACGACGGCGGCGCCGGCGCGGCCGGCGAGCCGCTCGTGGGCCCGGCGGAGGGTGGGCGCGTCGAGGGTGGTGCGGACGTCTTCGCCCTGGCGGAACGGGCGGGAGATGAGCACCTCGGCGATGGAACCGTCGGGTGCGATGAGCCGAAGCTCGGCGCCGACGGAGCCGGCGAGGCGGTCGTCGAGGAGGGCTTCGAGACCGACGGCGCCGACGCGGTCGCCCGGGCGGTAGCCCTGGCCTTTACGGGCGGCGAGCTCCTCGGCGGTGTATTCGCGCGTGTAGCCGACCACGTGGGCAGCGGCGGGGCCGAGCGGGTGGATGCGCTGGGATTCGACGTAGATGACGACGCCCTGGAACGGGCGGAGGAGCTGATTGGCGAGCTCGACCTTCTCCTCGGGGATGGGGCCAACGCGGACGCGGTGGTGGAGGGGGGCAGGGGAGGTGAAGGCGGCATCGACCTGCCCGGGCGTGAAGCCGAACTGGAGGAGGGCGGCTTCGAGGGCGGGCCGGTCGGTGATGACGCTGCGGTTGAGGCCGACGTAGCGGACGTCGCGGGTGACGGCGAGCTCGATGCCGTTGCGGTCGTAGATGGTGCCGCGGACGGGCCGCTGGATGATGGAGCTGAAGGTGAAGCCGCCGGCCATGCGGGGGTGGATGGCGGAGGGGTCCCAGGCGACGAGGTAACGGGCGGGTGCAGGGACGAGGTGGAGGGTGGTGGAGTATTCGAGGGTGCCGAAATAGGCTGTATCGAGGCGGACGCCGAGCCGGGCGGTGGTGCCATCGACCTCGGCGACGCGGACGGCGGTGCCGGTGACGGTGAGCTGCTCTTCGAAGGTGCGGTAGGCATCTCGGAAGGCCTCGAAGGCGCTGGCGCGCTGGGAGGCCGGGGTGAGGAGCAGGTAGAGGGCCTGGTAGTCGCCGGCGCTCCAGGCAGCGGCGAATTCGGCGGCGGCGGCAGCGGGCGAGCCGGGCTCGGGTTCGGCGACGGTTTCGCCGGTGCCGCCGCGGGATGCGAGGATGCGCGCGCCGGCGACGGCGCCGCCAGCGAGGAGGCCGACGATGATGGCTGCGATGAAGGCCGAGCGCACGGGCATGCGCCGCTCCTCGTGGTTCCCCGCCGCATGGATTGTAGCAGTGGCGGCGGCTGCCCTGTTCGCGACCGGCTGCGGGGGGAACGGGGGCGGCGGCAGCGGGGAAGGCGGCGCCCCGGCCGGGCCGGGGCCGACCGTGGAGCGCCCGGGACCGGCGGGCGAGGCGCGCTCGCTGCTGCTGGGCTTCAGTTCGCTGCCGCCGGAGCTGACGAGCCAGGCCTACGTCCAGGCGTTCGCGACGGCGGCGCAGTACGCGGACCTCATCCTCATCCAGCGGACGCCGCCATGGGCGGATTTCCTGCCCGGGGGGAACATCTCGAAGGAGACGGCGGAGACGACGCGGCTGGAGACGGCGCTTTTGAAGCAGTACGGGAGCCTCAGGCTGTACTACGCCATCGACCCGACGGACGGCGCGGTGCAGCGGAGCCGGCTCGCGAATCTGCCGCCATCGGTGGACGTCCAGGCCGGGTTCACGGACCCGGGGGTGCGAGCGGCGTTCGTCGCGTATGCGGCGTACGTCGCGAAGAACTACCGGCCGGCGTACCTGGCGCTCGGGGTGGAGGTGAACATGACCTATGAGCGGGCGCCGGAGCAGTTCGAGGCGTTCGTTTCTCTCTATCGGGAGGCCTACGCGGTGGTGAAGGGGAACAGCCCGGAGACGAAGGTGTTCCCGACGTGGCAGCTGGAGGACCTGGAGGGGACGTTCGGGCAGGTGCACCCGCCGCGGTGGGAGCTGCTGGAGCGGTTCAGCGGGATGATGGATGTGTTCGCGGTCAGTACGTATCCGTTCCTCGGGGAAGTGCGGAGCGTGGCCGACATCCGGGAGGACTACTACCGGCAGCTGCGAGCGCGGTGGGACGGGGACATCCTCATCGCGGAGACGGCCTACCCTTCGGCCCCGGTGGAGGGGCGCGAGGCGGTCGGCACTGAGGCAGAGCAGCGGGCGTACCTGGAGCGGCTGCTGGGCGAGGCGGAAGGGCTGAATTTCCTCGGGGTGGTGTGGTTCGCTGCGCTCGACCCCGCGTTCGCGACGACGGGGCCGGCGGTGGCGTTCCGGGATACGGGGCTGCGCCGGGCCGACGGGTCGAACAAGCAGGCGTGGGCGCTGTGGGAGGAGTGGGCGCGGCGGCCGCTCGCCGCCCGCAGGTAGCGGTCGGGGGGCGGGCCGGGCGGTTCAGGGGACGGCGGTCGGGGTTCGCGGGCGTTCTTCGTCGATGGCGGGGTTGTTCTCGCCGAGGCTTTCGGCGAGCTGGAGCCGCTCGAGGAGTTCGCGCCGGGTGACGAGGCCGACCATGCGGCCGTCGTCGAGGACGGGGACCTGGTTGAGCGCTTTCTCGCCGAGGAGGGTGAGGACCTCGACGGCGGGGGTGGCGGCTTCGACGGTGACGACGCGCTCGCGCGGGGTCATGACGGACTGGGCGGGGGTGTAGGGCCACTCGGCCCGGGGGACGCGGCGGACATCGCTGACGGTGAGGATGCCGAGGACGGCGCCGCCATTCGCGACCATCACGGCGCGTTCGCCGTGGCCGACCATGTACTCGTCGACGACGGCGGCGAGGGGGAGGCCAGGGACGACGGTGGGGAAATCGGTGCGCATGACGTCGCGGGCGGTGAGCCGCCGGAGGACGCCTTCGAGCTGGAGGCTGGAGGCTTCGCTGCGGGCGGCGCCGAGGAGGAACCAGCCGATGAACATGAGCCAGAGGCCATCGAGGAGGAAGCCGCCGAGGAGGATGAAGAACCCGATGCCCAGGAGGCCGTAGCCGAAGAGTTCGCCGACGCCGGCGGCCGTCCGGGTGGCCTTCCGGAAGCTGCCGGAGCGCTTCCAGGCGATGGCGCGGAGGACGCGGCCGCCGTCGAGGGGGAAGCCGGGGAGCATGTTGAAGACGCCGAGGAGGGCGTTGACGGCGGCGAGATAGAAGAGGATGGCTTCGAGCTGTTCGTTCAGCGAGCCGAGGAGGAGGCCGGCTGCACCGGTGAGGGCGGCGATGACGAAGCTGGTGGCAGGGCCTGCCGCGGCAATCTGGAACTCCTCGCCGGCGGAGGAGGGCTGCCGGCCGAGGTGGGAGACCCCGCCAAAGATGAAGAGGGTGATGCGGGGGACGGGGAGGCCGCGGCGCTTCGCGACGAGGGCGTGGGCGAGCTCGTGGAGGAGGACGGTGAAGAAGAGGAGGAAGGCGGATGCCGTGCCGACGGCCCAGGCGGTGCCGGCGCTCCAATCTTCATAGCGCGCGGGGAAGAGGCCCACGGAAAGGGAGTAGGAGAGGAAGGCGATGATGAGGAGCCACGATGGGTGGATTTCGATGTCGATGCCGAAGAGGCGGGCGATGCGAAAGGAGCCCCCGAACATGGCGTTAGCATAGCGGAACGGGGGGGAACGGGAGCGTCAGGCCTCGAGGAGGGCTTCGTAGGCGCGGCGGAGTTCTCCGACCGGGAGGTCGATGGGCCCGAAGCGGAAGCGGGGCTCGCGGGTGGTGCGGCCGAGGGGGGTGACCGGGACGCCGAGCTCTTCGCCGAGGTCGCGCAGGCGGGCGAGGCCGCCTCCCTGCCGGAAGCCGTCGGCGGCGATGGTGACGACAATGCGGGACTGGGCTTCGCCGAAGAGGGCGGCATCGAGGCGGCCGGGGAGGTCGCACGCGGCATCGAGGCCCCAGCCGCCGAGGATGCACGCCTCGGCGAGGGCGACGGCGAGGCCGCCTTCGGAGCAGTCGTGGGCGCTGAGGAGGAGGCCCTCGGCGTGGGCACGGAGGATGAGCTGGTGGAGGCGCTGCTCGAGCGCGAGGTCGATCGAGGGCATGCCGGCGACGAGGCCGTGCTCGGCGTCGAGGTACTCGGAGCCGCCGAGGGTGGAGGCGGGCTGTTCGAGGCCGGCGCCGAGGAGGACGACCTGGCAATCCGGGCCTTCGAACCCGGCGCGGAGGTGGTGGGTGACGTCCTCGAGGAGGCCGAGCATGCCGATGATGGGGGTGGGGTAGACGGGGCGGCCGCCGGCTTCGTTGTAGAGGCTGACGTTGCCGCTGACGACGGGGGTTGCCAGCTGGAGGCAGGCGTCGGCGATGCCGCGGATGGCCTGTTCGAGGGTGTAGTAGACGTCCGGGCGCTCCGGGTTGCCGAAGTTGAGACAGTCGGTGACGGCGACGGGGGCGGCGCCGGTGCAGACGACATTGCGGGCGGCTTCAGCGACGGCGATGGCGCCGCCGGTGTAGGGGTCGAGGTAGACGAGCCGCGCGTTGCAGTCGGTGGCGACGGCGATGCCGCGGCTGGTGCCGGGGACGCGGAGGACGGCGGCATCGCCGCCGGGGGGGACGACGGTGTTGCCGAGGACCTGGTGGTCGTACTGGCGGAAGACGCCGCGCCGGGAGGCGACGTTGGGGCGGGCGAGCATCCGGAGGAGGGCGGCGGCGGCTTCCGAAGGTGCGAGGTCGGGCAGGGTGGCGGGGTCGAAGGCGTTCAGCTCCGCGAGCTCGGCGGGGCGGACGCCTTCGCGGCGGTACTGGGGCGGGTCGGTAGCGATATCGACGGGGACGCGCGCGACTTCGACGCCGTGTTCGCGGACGACGACTTCGCGGCCGGCCGTGACGACGCCGATGGCGGCACAGTGGAGCTCCCAGCGCTGGAAGAGGGCGGTGACCTCCGCGACGTGTTCTTTTTTGGCGATGACGAGCATGCGCTCCTGGCTTTCGGAGAGCATGACTTCGTACGGGGTCATGCCCTGTTCGCGGCGCGGGACGTGTTCGAGGTCGAGGATGGCGCCGGCGCCGCCCTTGGCACAGCATTCGACGACGGAGGAGGTGAGGCCGGCAGCGCCGAGGTCCTGGAGGCCGACGACCCAGTCGCGGTGCTGGGAGGCGAGCTCGTAGCAGGCTTCCATGAGGAGCTTTTCGAGGAAGGGGTTGCCGACCTGGACGGCGGGGCGCATCTCTTCGAAGCGGGCTTCGGGGTCGGTGCGAGAGGCGAGGCCGCTGGCGCCGTGGATGCCGTCGCGGCCGGTATCGGCGCCGACGAGGAGGAGGACGTTGCCTTCGCCCTGGGCCCGGGCGCTGAGGAGCTTATCGACCTCGGCGATGCCGACGCACATGGCGTTGACGAGGGGGGTGCCGGCGTAGGCGGGGGCGAAGAAGAGTTCGCCGCCGACGGTGGGGATGCCGAGGCAGTTGCCGTAGCCGCCGATACCGGCGACGACGCCGTGGAAGAGGTAACGGTCCTGGGGATTTTCGAGGGGGCCGAAGCGGAGGGAATCGAGGATGGCGACGGGGTAGGCGCCCATGGCGAAGATGTCGCGGACGATGCCGCCGACGCCGGTGGCGGCGCCCTGGTACGGCTCGATGGCGGAGGGGTGGTTGTGGGATTCGATTTTCATGACGACGCAGCGGCCGTCGCCGATATCGATGGCGCCGGCGTTTTCGGCGCCGACTTTGGTGAGGATGCGCGGGCCGGTGGAGGGGAGGAGGCGGAGGAGGGGCTTGCTGTTTTTGTAGCCGCAGTGTTCGCTCCAGAGGGAGCCGAACATGCCGAGTTCGACGTCGTTCGGTTCGCGGCCGAGCCGCTGGACGAGGAGGTCGTATTCATCGCGGGAGAGGGCGACGGCATCGAGGGCGGCCTGGTCGACGGGCATGGGGGTATGGTACGCGCGCCCGGGCCTACGGGAGAGGACCCGGGCGCGTATCCCTGGAGTGGCGGGGCGGGGGCGGGATTAGTTCAGGCTGAAGGGCGGGTAGTCGTCGGTAAGGAGATAGAGGTAGGCCCCGACCCGCCAGTACCAGCGGCTGAAGCCGGCGAGGTAGGAGTGGGCGAAGGCGGGGATTCGGCCGGCGAAGATGCCGGCGACCCAGGCGATGATGAGGACGACGAACGCGATGATGGCGAGGACTGCCACGACGATGACGTGGGGGATGACGAGGATGATGCGGAAGAGGACGGAGAGGCGGTTGCGCCGTTCGAGCTGCGGCTGACCGGTGACCCGGATGGGGTAGCTGGTGTCCTCACCGAAGGCGAACGGCGGGTACTTGCCGGTGAGGAGGAACTGGTAGCTCCAGACGCGGACTTCCCAGTGGAGGACGCCGAGGATGAGGGAGCCGAATCCGGAGGGGAGCCGACCGGTGATGATGATGACGACCCAGGCGAAGAAGACGAGAATCTGGACGAGGTTGGCGAGGATGTTGACGATGATGGCCTGGGGGATGACGAGGATGGGACGGAAGAGGATGCCGAGGCGGTTTTGGGGAGCTGCCGGGTCGACCTCCAGCCCGAAGGGATAGCCAGGTGCTGTCGCGACGGACATGCGGGTACTCCTGAACGGCCGGCCCTGTGGGCCCGCACCGGCGAACGGGATGGTCCGCGGCGCGGATTCTGCGCGCGGAATGTTGTCGTGTAAAGATTTGGTTGACGAGGGGATGATTGGCGACGGTCTAGCGGACGGCCGCGAGGGCGGACTGGATGAGTGACTCCCAGATGCGGTTGCCGTCGGTTCCGCCGACGAGCTGCTCGCCGGCGCGCTCGGGGTGGGGCATCAGGCCGAGGACGTTGCCGCGGGCGTTGATGATGCCGGCGATGTTGCGGGCCGAGCCGTTGGGGTTGGCTTCGGGGGTGACGTTGCCGTCGGGGTCGCAGTAGCGGAAGACGACCCGGCCGGCGGCTTCGAGGCGGTCGAGGGTTTCGGGGTCGGCGTAGTAGTTGCCTTCCCCGTGGCTGATGGGGATGCGGAGGACGGTGCCCTGGGGGATGGCATCGACCCACGGGCTGGGACCGCCCTCGCGGCGGAGGTGGACCCATTCGCAGCGGAACTGGAGGCTGGCGTTGCGGACGAGTGCGCCAGGGAGGAGGTGGCTCTCGCAGAGGACCTGGAAGCCGTTGCAGATGCCGATGACGGGCTTACCGGCCTCGGCGAAGGCGGTGACCGCCTCCATGATGGGGGAGAAGCGGGCGATGGCGCCGCAGCGGAGGTAATCGCCGTAGGAGAAGCCGCCGGGGAGGACGACCGCATCGAAGCGGGCGAGGTCGGTTTCGCGGTGCCAGAGGATTTCGGCCTCCTGGCCGAGGACGTCGTGGAGGACGTGGTAGGTGTCGCGGTCGCTCCAGGTGCCGGGGAAGCGGACGATGGCGAAGCGCATGGGGTGATTGTGCGGTGCAGCGCGGCGGTGTGTCGAACGGGCGGGGCCGGGTCAGGGGCTGCGGACGGGGGTCTCGCCGCGGGCGACGGAGGCGAGCTCCTCGGGGGTGGGCTGGGGGTAGCGGACGCGCGGGTGGTAGACGGCGCGGAAGGTGGCCTTGAAGGTGCGGGCGATGGCCTGGAGGTCGCGCATGGTGATGTCGCATTCGTCGAACTGGCCCTCGGCGAGGCGCTCGGCGATGACGGCATCGACGGAGCGGTCGATGGCGGCCGGGTCGTGGTCGCCGGCGCGGATGACCGCTTCGCAGGAGTCGGCGAGCATGACGATGGCGGCTTCGCGGCTCTGGGGACGGGGGCCGTCGTAGCGGAAATCGGCGGGGTCGGGCTGGCGGCCGTCGCGTACGGCGATGCGGTAGAAGTAGCTGACGAGGCGGGTGCCGTGGTGCTGGGGGATGAAGTCGCGGACGACATCGGGCAGGCGGTGTTTGCGGGCGAGTTCGAGGCCGTTGGTGACGTGGGCGCGGATGATGCGGGCGCTCTCTTCGGGGGGCAGGCCCTCGTGGGGGTTGGGGCTGCCTTCTTCGAGCATGTTTTCGATGTAGTAGCGGGGCATGGCGAGCTTGCCGATGTCGTGGTAGTAGGCGCCGACGCGGGCGAGGAGGGGGTCGGCTCCGATGGCGATGGCGGCGCGCTCGGCGAGCGAGCCGACGAGCATGCTGTGGTGGTAGGTGCCCGGGGCTTCTTCCTGGAGGCGGCGCAGGAGGGGATGCTCCGGCTGTGCGAGTTCGAGGAGCTGGATGCGGGAGGTGATGCCGAGGGCGAAGGCGAGGAGGGCGAAGAGGCCGAGGCCGAGGACGGCGCTGGCCGCGCCGTGGATACCGGCGGCGAGGCCGATCCAGGCGAGGTCGATGTTGGCGCGGGGCATTTGGAAGAGCCAGAAGGAGGCCATGGCGCCGCCAGTGGCGAGGCCCGTGGCGACGCCGGCGAGGGCGTAACGGCTGATGCGCTCGGCGCGGTTGATGGCGGCTGCGCCGGCGAGGCCGCCGACCGCGGCGACCATGGCGTATTCGAGCGACTGGAGGGGCCCGATGTAGGTGGAACCGGCCACCTGGGGAAAACTGCCGCCGATGAAGGCTGCGAAGATGGCGACGGCGGCGGCGACCACGGCGGCGAAGGAGAGGCGGGCAAAGGAGCCGACGACGATAGCGGCGGTGGAGACGGGCATGGCGTGGAGCAGGAACGTCCGCTCGGCATCGGGGGTGAGGACGGGGAAGGCGGCCCGGGCGCCGATGAGGACGGCGAGGATGGTGAGGGCTGCGGCGGTGAGGCGGCGGTTGGCGGGGCTTTCGAAGGGCTGCAGGAGGTAGGCGTACAGCCCGAGGAGGAGGCCGAACCCGGCGGCGATGAGGGCCGCGCCCCCGAAGGTGTAGGGGTCGAGCCCGGCGCGGAGGGTGCCGGTGGCGCGGAGGGCTTCGATCTCCTGGGAGGTGATGCGCTGGCCTTCGGTGACGATGACCTGGCCGGCGGTAATGGTGCGGACCACGGGGGTGACGGCGTCGCGGGCCTGCTGGCGGGCGCGTTCGGTGGCGGCGGCATCGATGCGGAAGTTGGAGGCGGCGAAGGCGCGGAGGAGGGTGGCGAGGGCGGCGCGCTCGGCTTCGGAGGCGGTGCCGCGCTGGGCGATGAGCTGTTCGACGGCGGCAGCGATGTCGCGCTGCTGCTCGTCCTGGGTGGCGCCGCGACCGATGGGGCTGCTCATCAGGGCGCGGAGGAGGTCGGCGGCGCGCGATTCGAACAGGGCGAGCCCGGCGGCATCGAGGGAGATGAGGTAGAGGCGGGTGGTGCTGCCCACGGGGCCGGGGGCATCGAGGGCAGCCAGCTGGTCGGCCTTCTGCTGGGTGGAGAGGTCGGGCCGGGCGACGATGCTGCGGACGCTCGCGAGGTAGCGCTGGAGGGCAGCGACGCGGGCGTCGGTGAGGGCGGGGTCGGGCGGAAGGGGAACGTCCTGGACGGCGGCGGCGGCCTGCTCACGGGCGGCCTCCGTGAGGGCCTCGGAGACGAACTGGGCGTCGTGGGCGGCTTCGAAGGTGCGGGGGGCGTAGTCGCCCTCGGCCAATTCGGCGCGGAGCCCGCCGATGGGGGCGACGAGGAGGACGGCGCCGGCGGCGAGGATGAGGCCGAAGGCGGCGGCGGAGATGCGGGTGACGGCGGGGGAGGGCGGGCGGAGCATGGCGGTGCTGTCAGGATACCAGAGCGCGATGCACGGCCCGGCGAGGTCAGAATCCGTACCGGGGGGAGAGGCCTTCGCCGAGGAGGTCGGCAAGCGCGCTGAGGCGGTGGATGACGAGGTAGCCGGCCGCTTCGCGCTGGCGGCCGCGGCGGTCGAGGAGCACAGCGCGAAGGCCGGCGGCGCGGGCGCCAGCGATGTCGGTGGCCGGGGTATCGCCGACGAAGATGGCTTCGTGGGGTTGAAGACGGAGCTCGGCGAGTGCCCGGCGGAATGGGGAGGGGCTGGGCTTGGCGAGGCCGATATCGGCGGAGGTGACGAAGGTTTCGATGTAACCGGCGAGGCCGAGGCTGTTGACGAGCGGGTGCCAGCTGTCGGCGGGGAAGATGGAGTTGGCGACGACGCCGAGGCGGTATCCCCGGTACTTCAGTGAGGCGAGGATGGCGCGGGCATCGTCGTACACCTCCTGTCCGCGGCAGGCGGCTTCGAAGAAGAGGCGGGCGGCGGCTTCGACGTCGCCGGCTGAGGCGGGCCAGCCGAGCCAGGTGAAGGCCTGGCCGAGGATGGCGCGGATTTCGGGGGCCGGGTCGGCCGGGCGATGGGAGACAACGGCATCGAGTGCGCGTTCGAGGTCGGCCGGGCTGGCTTCGACGCCGAGTTCGCGCGCGGCGTAGGCGGCGACGGCGACGCAGGCGGCGGGGACCCGTTCGCCGCCCCCGCGGGCGATGGTGCCGTCCCAATCGAAGAGGACACCGCGGATGGCCATGGCGGGGTGCCTCAGCCGGAGAGGAGGCTGCGGACGATCTCGTTGATGGTGCGGCCGTCGGCCCGGCCGGCGAACTCCCTGGTGAGGATGGGCATGACCCTGCCGAGGTCGCGCGGGGAGCTGGCGCCGGTCTCGGTGATGACGCGGCGGGCGGCGGCTTCGATCTCGTCGCGGCCGGCCTGCTGCGGGAGGTAGGTTTCGAGGACGGCGACCTCGGCGGATTCCTTTTCGACGAGGTCCTGGCGGCCGGCCTTCTGGAACTGTTCGATGCTTTCGCGACGCTGCTTGATCTGCTTCTGGATGAGGGCGAGGACGGCGGCGTCATCGAGGACGAGGGGCGGGAGCCCGGCCATGCGGGCGAGCTCTTCGTCGCTGGCGCCGGGGGGCGGCGTGCGAATCTCGGCGTTTTTGATGGCGGAGAGCAGCATGCGCAGGGTGGACTTGCGGGTTTCGTCGCGGCTGCGCATGGCGTCGGCCAGGTCGGCCTGGATGCGGTCGCGGAGGGTGGGCATGAGGGCTGCTCCGGAACGGGATGGCCCGGCGAAGGTGCCGGGCCATCGGGGTGGTGTGGATGCTGCGAGGCGGCTCAGCGCCGGGCTGCGGCTCGGGCTTCGCTGCGAAGCTGCTTCTTGCGGAGTTTGCGAAGGCGCGCTGCTTCTTTTTTCTTGCGCTTGACGCTGGGCTTTTCGTAGTGCTCGCGGCGCCGCGCTTCGGAGAGGATGCCGTCCTGCTGGACGCGCTTGTTGAAGCGTTTGAGGGCTACCTCGAATGGCTCGCCTTCGGCAACGATGACTTCGGACAAGAGCTGCTCTCACCTCGCCTTCGTGGTGGGTTGGGGCGCGCGGAGGCGCACCATGCACTGTACCACGGGGCGGGAGATTCAGGCGAACAGGTGGCGGATGCGGGCGGGAACGCGGCTATCGAGGCGTGCGAGGTGGTATTCGACCCAGATGCCGGGGCGCTCCGTCCGAAGGCCGGGTGCTTCGAGGTTGAAGCGGTCCTGCTGGCGGCGAATCTCGCGGGCGAGCCGTTCGTAGCGCTGCCGGGCGTGGGCGATGGCGAGGCGGTGGCCTTCCCAGTCGCCGGTGGCGGCGGCCTGTTCGCAGATGCGGCGGTGGGCCTCGTCGATGCCGGCGAGCTGTTCGAGGGCGGCTTCGATCTCGCGGGCGAGGTTGAGCCACTGGGGAAGGACGCCGGCGTTCTTGAGGATGTGGTGGCCGAGCCAGTTGGGGTCGTTTTCGTTGCCCTCGAGACGGAGCGGCTTGCCGGCACCGGGGAGGTTATCGAAGAGCCCGGCGGCGATGGCGTCCTGGATCTGGGATTCGATGGCGTTTTCGAGGGACATGCGGGGCCGGGAGCGACGAGGATGGCCCGCCAGGTGGCGGGCCATCGTATGGTAGCGGAGCGGGCGCGGCCTGGGCGGTCAGTCCGCGGACGGCAGGACTTTGGGCTGGAGGAGCTCCATCGGACGACCGTCCACGTTGAGCGCGCAGGGGCCGGGCTTGACCACGAGCACTTCGATCCCTGTCTGCTCATCGCGGTACCGTTTGCCGAGCTGGACGGTCTCCATGCCGGTGGTGTCGACGGTGACGCTCGGGTCTTCCTGGCCCCGCATCTGCATGGGGACATCGCCGCAGCGGAGTTCGCCGTTGCCCCCCTTGGTGACGATGAACTCGGCGACGCCGCCGGGCACGACGTAGCGTTTGCCAGTCTGGGCTGCTGCCATCCCTCTCTACCCCTGTTCTCGTGGAGATCGGCGCCCGTCGTCCGGGCGCGGTGCTTGCCCGGATCCTACGGAGGGCGCGGGCCGGGGTCAAACGGAAAGGGGGGCCGCAGGGCCCCCCTTTCTTGGGCGGGCGGCGCAGTGCCGGAGTTCTCTCTCCTGTTATGACTCGACCCAGATGTAGGCGAGCATCGGCGGGTGGTAATCGCAGGTCACTTTGAACTCGCCAGGCGTGTTCATCGTGATCTGGCGGGTATCGCCCTGGCGGAGGTCGGGGCCCTGGGCGGTTCCGTTGAAGACGATGTTGTGGAGGCCGACGATGGACGTGAAGGTGACGGTGGTGCCGGGTTTGACTTTGACGCCGCCGAGGTTGGGCTGCTTGCGCTGGCCGTCGGCCACGATGGTCCAGTCGTTGGCGTGGGCTTCAATTGTGACCTGGGTGCTGAACTCTGCGGGCTTTTCGATGCTGACCGGGGTGCCGAGGCCGGGCAGGGTTTCGAAGACGGCGTTCGGGATCGCGTACTGGACGCACGCGGTGCCGGGGTTGATGGTGTCGGGCGGGGCGGTGCCCCAGGCGGAGTCCGGGAGTTTCAGGCTGGTGCCGATGGCGAGGATGCTGTTCGGCTGGATGCCGTTCGCCTCGGCGAGGGTGGCGGCGGTGACGTTGGCGAAGCCGGCTGCGACCTCTTCGAGCGTCTGCCCTTTGACGGTGTAGCGGTCGACCCTGGGAAGGCGGATGACGACGTCCTGGCTGAGCGGGGTCGCCGGGTCGGCCTGGTTGGCGCGGGCGAGCTCGGCGACTGAGGTGCGGTGGCTGGCGGCAACAGACTCCCAGGTATCGGCCAGGCCGACGATGTAGCGGGTCCCGTCGGGGAGGCGAATCTCCTGGCCGGGGTTCACGACGGGCGCCGCGGGGTCGAGGTTGTTGCGGGTGGCGAGGGCGGCGACGTCGGTGATGCCGTGCATCTCGGCGATCTCGGCGAGGGTTTCGCCCTCCTTCGCGATATAGACGGGATTGGGGAGGTTGAGCTGTCGGCGATGCTCGAGCTCTTCGGTATCGCCGACGCCCCTGAAGATGTCGGGGTTGAGCTGGCGCAGGTCGGCGACAGCGATGCCGTGCTGCTGGGCGATGGAAGCGGGGGTGTCGCCGGCGGCGATGATGTAGGTCGCCCCCTCGGGCAGCTTGAGAGTTTCGCCGGGGAAGAGGCCGGCGCGGGGCTTGCCGTCGTCGGTCAGCAGCTGCATCGTGGCGACGCCGCGCTTCTCCTCGTAGGTGTACTTCAAGCCGTTGAGGTCGGCGATGATGACCGGCCCGACGAGCTGGCTGTCGGCGATCTTCCGGAGGGTCTCGTTCTCCTTGTAGACGGTGTAGACGTAGCCGTTCGGCATCGCCCCGAAGCCCGGGATACGGACGCGGGTGTTTTTCGGGAGGACTTCGTCGATGTTGCGGTTGCCGTTGGCGGCGGAGATTTCGGCGTAGCCGATGCCGTGCTGGCGGGCGATGGTGCCCAGGGTGTCGCCGCTGACGAGGGCGACGAGCTCGGTGTTGAGGTTATGGGCGAAGTGCTCGGCTTCGAGCCACCATTTGGAGGTGGGGACGCCGTCGACTTCGGTGTCCTCGGGGGCGGTGATGAGGTTGATGAGGTGTTCGATCTGGACAGCGTTGAGGGAGCCGCCGTTGGTGTTGAGCCAGGCGGGCATCCGGCTCCCGGCGCGGCCGCAGTAGAGGGTGCGGCGGAGCATTGCCTTGTTGGCGGCGAGGACGAGCGGGTCCTGGTTTTTGAACTCGGGTGTATCGAGGGGCAGGCCGACGCCGCCCTCGCCGCGGTTGCCGTGGCAGGTGCGGCAGTTGTTGGCATAGAGGAGGGCGCCGCGCTCGCGGGACTGGTCGAGGGTCCACTTTGCCTGGGAGTCTGCGCGGACGGGGAGGTCGATGGCGGCGTAGGCGGCGCAGCCGCCGACGGTCATGAAGAGGAGGGCGACGATCAGGATGATCTGCTTCTGGGTGTTCAATCGAACCTCCTCTTGCTAGGCGTAGGGGACGGCGCGCAGGGGGTTATCGGCTGCGCCGCCGGTAATCTGGCCGGTGTTGACGCTGACGGAGCCGTCGGCATTGACGCGGATGGCCATGGTATCCATGGGCCGCGGGGCAGGGCCGTAGACGCGGATGCCGGCCTTGGAGTAGGTGGAGCCGTGGCAGGGGCAGCGGAACCAGCCGATGATGCCGGGGAAGTTGACGGTGGCGCCGTTGAAGGCGGGGTTCCAGGGGACGGTGCAGCCGAGGTGGGGGCACTTCCAGTAGAGGGCGAGGAGGCCGCCGGTGCCGCCGGCCTGGAGGACGTCGCCCTCGGGGCCGTTGAGGTTGACGAGCCAGAACTTGCCCTCGGGGATGCGGACGGGGTCGCTGCCGGGGCGCGGGATGCGGTCCGGGGTGACGGTGACGACGCCGCCGAAGCCGGTGGGCTTGCGGAGGTTGAAGAAGGCGAGGAAGCTGGCGAGGAGGCTCCCGGTGAAGAGGGTGAGGCCAGCGAAGGCGCTGACACGGAGGAAGGAGCGCCGGGCGAGCTTGCGGGCTTCGATCTGGCGCGCGCGTTCGATGCGCCCGGTGGCGCGGGGTGCGGATTCAGCCTGTGCCATATCAGTGTGCCTCCTGGCCCGGGATGCCTTCGCTCACCTTGAGCTGCCACGGGAGGACGAGCTCCTGGCCCTGGCCGCGGAACGCGGTGCCGACGAGGGTGAGGACGCCGAAGACGACGACGAAGCCGGTGAAGAGGGCGAGGAGTGCGTCGCGGCGACTGACGACCCAGCCCATGCGCCAGAGGGTGTAGATGAGGAGGCTGGGGAGACCGACGAGGGAGGTGATGGGGATGGCCTGTTCGACGAGCCAGCCGGGGAAGTCGAGATGCTGGAAGGTGGTGGGGCCGCCGCGGCCGGTGCCGTCGAGGATGCGGAGTTCGAAGGGGAGGTAGGTGATGCTGCGGGACCACTCGGGCCAGGGCAGCTGGGACTGCATGGAGCGGACGTTTTCGAGGAAGCGGAGGGTATCCCCGCCGGAGAGGCCGAACCAGGCGTTGAGGAAGTGGGCGATTTTGCCGGTGTCCCAGAGGATGAGGAGCCAGGTGCCGAAGAAGGCGACGAGGCCGGAGACGATGGTGATGCGCCAGGCGTTTTCGGTAGCGAACCAGGCGCCCTGGCCTTCGTTATCACGGTCGAAGTAGGGGAAAGCGGCGAGGAGGATGAGCCAGACGGTCGGCACGATGATGCCGGCCATCGCGGCGTTCATGTGGAGGAGGAGCTCCTGGAGGTTGAGGAGGTACCAGGGCGCTTTGGAGGGGTTTGGGGTGACATCCGGGTTCGCCTGGTCGAGGAGCGGCGCGTTCATGAACGTCGAGAGGATGAGGAGGCCGACGGTGAAGACGAGCGCCGAGATGAATTCGACGAAGATGAGGTCGGGCCAGACGAGGACTTCTTCATCCCGGGCGCGGGGCTGAGGCCGCGCGACGGGCCGGGCTACGACTGCGGTTGCCATGCGTTCCCCTCTCTCAACCTGGTGTGTGGCCGCCGATTAGAGCGGCCGCGCGAGGCCACCGTCGCGGCGGATGCGCCAGAAGTGCACGGCCATGAAGATGGCAGCAAGCAGCGGCAGGCCGATGACGTGGAGCGTGTAGAAGCGGATGAGGGCGTTCGGGCCGACCTCGAAGCCGCCGAGCATCCAGAAGCGAGTCTTGGGGCCGAGGACGGGCGCGGAGCCGGCGATCTCCGAACCGACGGTGATGGCCCAGAAGGCGAGCTGGTCCCACGGGAGGAGGTAGCCGGTGAAGCTGAGGAGGAAGGTGAGGACGAGGAGGATGACGCCGACGACCCAGTTGAACTCGCGCGGCGGTTTGTATGCCCCGGTGTAGAAGACGCGCATCATGTGGAGGAAGACGAGGATGACCATGGCGTGGGCCATCCAGCGGTGCATGTTGCGCATGAGCTGGCCGAACTGGACGGTGGTGGTGATGTTCTGGATATCGAGGTAGGCCCGTTCGACGGAGGGCACGTAGTAGAACATCAGCAGGATGCCCGTGACGGTGAGGCCGAGGAACATGAAGAAGGAGAGGCCGCCGAGGCAGTAGGTGTGGGTGATCTTGACGTGGGTGCGGTGGATGCGGGTGGGGTGGAGGTGGAGGAACACGTTCGTCGCAACGATGAGCATCTGGTTGCGCGGCGTGTTCGGGTAGCCGGTGCGGAAGATCGATTTCCAGACGTAGTTGTGGAAGAGCTTGTCGTAGATCTTATCGGCGAGGGTTGGCTTGGGTGGTGCTTCGACGGCCATGGTCCTTCCTTACTTCTGCCACCACTGCCCGAAGAGCACGAGGACCCCGAGCATCGCGGTGATGCTGATCGCGACGATGACGAGTTCGAGGGGCTCTGCGAAGTCGTGCGGTAGATTCGCCCATTCCATGCGGCCGGCCTCCCCCTCCCCGGCCCCGGGGCGCGATGAGCCCCGGTGCGGGTACTTTGTGAATCCTGTAGCAAGGCAGAGTTATACCATCGGCCCGGTGCCCGATCAAACCAGAACTGCGCGGGATGGGACCGCGCTTACCATCCGCGCCACGCCAGCGCGGCGCCTTCACGGCGGGGCTGCCCGGGGGTGCCGCCGTCGAAAGCGCATGCGGGCAAGGCCGCGGAGGTCTTCGAGCGCCGTGCTCACGATTTTGACCTTGGTATCCGGGTCTTCGACCCAGCGGACGGGCAGCTCGCAAATCCTGAGCCCGGCCTGCTGGGCGAGGATGAGGAGCTCGGTATCGAAGAACCACATCCGATTTTCGACCTGGGGGACGACGGTCTCGACGGCCCGCCGGCTGAGGGCTTTGAAGCCGCACTGGGCATCGGTGATGCGGAGGCGGGGGAACGTGAGCCGGATGAGGGCGACGTAACCGCGGCTCGTGATTTCGCGCTTGAGCTGGCGCTTGACTTTTGCACCGCGGGCGAGGCGGGAACCGATGGCGACGTCGCAGCCCCGCTCGGCGACCATGGCGATGAGCTCCGGCAGGTGGGCGAGGTCGGTGGAGAGGTCGACGTCCATGTAGCTGACGATGTCGGCGTCGCTCTGGAGCCAGGCCTCCCGGAGGGCGAGGCCGCGGCCTTTGACCTCGAGGACGAGGGCGTGCACCCGGTCGTGTTCGACGGCGAGCCGGCGGGCGAGTTCGGAGGTCCCGTCGGTGGAGCCGTTGTCGGCGATGACGAGCCGCCAGTCGTACTGGGGGTTCTGGTCGAAGAGGGCGAGGGTGGCGAGGGTGCTCTGCTCGAGGACGTTGACCTCGTTGTAGCAGGGGATGACGACGTCGACGCGGGGCCGCGGCGCGGTCATGGGGTGATTGTGGGGCCGGGCGGGCGGTGTGTCGAACGCGGTGGGAGGTGGGAGCGAGGAACGGGGAGCGACCTCTCGACCTCCAGCCTCCCCGGGCAGGGGACGGCCGGTGCGGACGGCTGTTCCCGGATGTTTCCCTTCACGGCGGCCGGGGGCTGCCGACACTCAATGCGTGAAGGGTAAGGATGCTGCGGCGCTGCTCTCGAGAATCGATGACCTTCCGCCGCTGCCCGCTGTAGCGGCGCGCGTGATGGGGATGGCCGAGGACGAACGGACGAGCGCGATGGACCTCGCGCAGGTGCTGGCGACGGACCAGGCGCTGACGGCGAAGCTAATCCGGATTTCGAACTCGGCCTTTTACGGGTTTGCGCGCCGGGTCTCGACGGTGCGCGAGGCGGTGGTGCTGCTGGGCTTCAAGCAGGTGCGGCAGGTGGCGGTCGGGGCGAGCCTGATGACGACGTTCCGAAAGCTGCCGAACGAATCGTTCGACCTGGACCTCTTCTGGGGGCACAGTGTGGCAGTCGCGGTGGCCGGCGAAGCCCTGGCGAAGAGAACGTTCACGGTGAAGCCGGAGGACGCGTTTACGGCGGGCATCCTCCACGATATCGGCCGGCTGGTCATCCGGCAGGTGATGCCGGCGGAGTTCGAGCAGGCGGTGCAGATGGCGCGCCGGGGCGAGGCGCCGCTGCACATCGCCGAGCTGCTGACGACCGGCTACGCCCATGACGAAGTGGGGCGGGCGCTGGGGGAGCTGTGGAAGTTCCCGGGCCACCTGGTGGAAGCGGTCCGGTGCCACCACGATGAGACGCTGACCCCCGAGGAGGACGGGCTGGCCGGGGTGGTGGCGCAGGCGAACCGGCTGGTGCTCCACTACGGGCTGTTCTGCGGATACGACGCAGAAGAGGGCGAGGTCGCGCCGCTGCCGCCGGACCTGGCAGCGGTAGAGGCGGCCTGCGGGGGGATCGAACGGGTGCTGAACCGGGCCTTTTCCTTCATCGAGGCGGCATCGGGCACGCCGGAGACCTGGTACGCGCGGGCGAGCTGACACGGGCCGGGCGGCCCGCGCTAGGATGCGCGCATGGAGCCCGCCGCGCCGGGGGAGAGGCGGAATCCGTGGCTGCCGTGGTTCGCTGCGAGCGTGGCAGCCTGCTGCCTGGGCTTCGGATTCCTCGCGTGGTCGATTTTTGCTGCCGTGAGCCCGGGCCGGGATGGGACGGCTGCCAGCACCCCGGGCGATGCAGCCACTGCGACTCCCGCGCCGGTGCTCCGCTACCGGGGCGTGCTGCCGCCGGGAGCGGCGGGCCTGGGCCTCGTGGCGGCAGGACCGGGGGAGGCGGCGGACCTTGCGTTCGAACCGGCAGCGCCGGGCGAGGGCGTACCGGTGCGGCTGTTCGTGGCCGCGGCGGCACCGGGGGCAGGGGTCGATGCGCTGACCCGGGAGGAGCTCATCGGCGCGCTGCGAGGAGAGGCATCGAGCTGGGCGGCCTTCGGCGGCTTCGCACGGCGGGTCGAGCCGGCGTTCGTCGGTGAGCCGGCGGAGGCACAGGGGGTCCTCGCAGGGCTCGGTGCGGGCACGTTCGACCTCTCCCGGTTTCGCTTCTTCGCCACGGCCGAGGAGCTGCGTGCGGCGCTGACGCTCGATTCGGGCATCCTGGCGGTCGTGCCGTTCGAGGGGCTGCGGCCGCCGATGGTGGCGCTCGCGGTGGACGGCGCGGACCCGGCACGGGGGTACGGCGACCCGGGTGCGTGGCCGCTCGCGGAGCGGGTCTCCGTGCGAGCGCTGACTGCGGCCGGGGAGGAGGCCCGGGCGCGGGTAGAAGCGGCCATCGCCTGGGCGCCGCCGCCCGTGACGCGCGTCGTGGCAACGGGCGACATCCTGATGTCGCGCTGCACGCTCACGGCCATCCGGGCGACGGGCGACTGGGCGAGCCCGCTCCGCTCGCCGGTGGGCGATTTCCTCGCGGCGGCGGATATCGCGGCCGGCTCGCTCGACGGCTCGATCCAGGATTATGCCGAGCCCTACGGCTGCGTGAGCACGACGAACCTGACCTCGCCGCCCGAGGTGATTGGGGCGCTGACGTACGCCGGCTTCGACGTGCTGACGGTCGCCACGAACCACGTCTTTGACTGCGCCGATGGGGGCTGCGGGGCGAAGGCGATGCTGCGGACCATCGAGCTGCTCCGGGCGGCGGGCATCGCGACGGTCGGCGGAGGGCGGAACCTGGAGGAGGCGCTGGCGCCGGTGGTGTTGGAGCGAAACGGCGTGCGCTTCGGCTTCCTCGGGTTCGACGACATCGCGGCAGAGGAGATCGGCGCGACGGCGACGGAGCCGGGCACGGCCCCGCTCGACGATTCGTACGCGGACGAGCAGTCGACGCCGCCGCGGGAGCCGGCCTTCTACAAGCCGGCGGAGATGCTCTCGCTGACGCGGTTCGAGGCGGCCATCCGGGCGCTGAAGGCGGAAGCGGACGTGGTGGTGGTGCTCGTGCAATCGGGATTCGAGGATACCCACACGCCGAGCCCCCGGAGCATCAAGGCGCTGCGGGCGGCAGCCGATGCGGGGGCGGACCTCGTCGTCGGGAACCAGGCGCACTGGGTGCAGGCGGCCGAAGTGCGGGGCGGGGCGTTCATCGCCTATGCGCTCGGGAACTTCATCTTCGACCAGCGCTGGACGCCGGAGCACACGCAGGGGTACCTGCTGGAGGCGACGTTTCACGGGGCGAAGCTGGCGACGATCCGGATGCTGCCGTACCGGATCGAGGGGCAGTACCGGCCGATGTTTGCGGAGGGCGCGACCCGGCTGAAGGTCATCGCGGACGTCATCGAGACGCCGGTGGAGTAGGCGGGGGACGGGGAGCGGGGAGCAGGGAACCTCGAACCTCCACGCTGTTCCCTCTCCCCGCTGCTATCGCACAGGTGTTCTATACTCGGTGGCTGTGACGGCAGCAGGTGCTGGGGTCGAGCGGGCGAAGGCCGTGCTCCGGGAGGTGTTCGGCTACCGGAGCTTCCGGCCGGGGCAGGAGGCGGTGGTCGCGGACGTGCTGGCGGGGCGGGATGCGCTCGTCGTGATGCCGACCGGCGGGGGCAAGAGCATCTGCTACCAGGTGCCGGCGCTGGTGCTCGATGAGGGGCTGACGCTGGTCGTTTCGCCGCTCCTCGCCCTGATGAAGGACCAGGTCGATGGCCTCCGGGCGATGGGCGTGGCGGCAGCGGCGGTCAACTCGACGCTGGAGGGGGAGGCGCAGCGGGCTGTGCTGGCAGACTGCGCCAAAGGGCGGGTGCGGCTGCTCTATGTTGCGCCGGAACGGTTCCAGTCGGGCAGCTTCATGGCGGCGCTGCGGGCCATCCGCATCGCCCGGCTGGCGGTGGACGAGGCGCACTGCATCAGCCAGTGGGGGCACGATTTCCGGCCGAGCTATCGCGACCTCGGGGAGGTCCGGGAGCGGCTGGGTTCGCCGCCGACGGTGGCGCTCACGGCGACGGCCGACCCCCTGGTGCGGCGGGACATCGTGGAGCGGCTGCGGCTGCGGGAGCCGGCCATCCACGTGGCGGGCTTCGACCGGCCGAACCTGCGCTGGGAAACGGCGCGCGCCGGGAGCCTGCGGGAGAAGGCGGAAGCGGTCGCCGGTGAGCTGGCGCCGCTGCGGGGCGCCTCGGCCATCGTCTACTGCGCGACGCGGAAGCGGACGGAGGACCTGGCACAGGAGCTGCACCGGCGGGGCATTCCGTGCGCGGCCTACCACGCGGGACTGCCTGATGGGGAGCGTCGGCGCATCCAGGACGCCTTCGCGCGGGATGCGGTGCGGGTGATCGTGGCGACGAACGCCTTCGGCATGGGCATCGACAAGCCGGATGTGCGGCTCGTCGTCCATCACGACCTGCCCGACTCGTTGGAGTCGTACTACCAGGAAGCCGGGCGGGCCGGGCGGGATGGAGAGCCGGCCCGCTGCCTGCTGCTCTACAGCGCGCGGGACCGGGAGCTGCGGGAGTCCTTCATCGAGATGGCGCACCCCAGCGCGGAGCGGGTGCTCGAACTCTACCGGGCGCTGGCGGCAGCCGCGGGCCGCCGGGTGCACGTGCGGGACCTGATGAAAGAGGAAGACGAGCCGGGCTTCAACGCGGCAGTGCGGACGCTGCTCGAATCGGGGCTCGCGGTGAAGCAGGGCTGGACGCTGGCGGCGACCCGCCCGGACGGGGAAGCAGCGATCGACACGGGGCTGCTGGAGGCCCACCGCGACCATTCGTTCCGGAAGCTGGACGCCATGGAGGCGTACGCAACCTCGCGCACCTGCCTGCGGGCGCGGCTGCTGGCGTATTTCGGTGAGACGCCGCCGGCGGCCTGCGGCAACTGCGGGCCGTGCCTCGGCGGGGTGCGCGGCACCGAGCCGGGGCGGCCGGCGGCCGAGGAGGCGCTCTTCGAGGAGCTGCGCGCGGTCCGGCGGGCGTACGCGGAGGCGGAGGGCGTTCCGCCCTACATCGTGGCCTCGGACGCGGTGCTGCGGGAGATGGCGCGGCGGAAGCCGCGGAACCGGGCGGAGATGCTCGCCGTGCCGGGCATGGGCCGGGTGAAGTTCGAGCGGTACGGCGAGGGGTTCCTCGCGGCGACCCGTTCCGCCGCCGCCGCAGTTCGGCCGGTCCCGGCAGCGCGGGCGGCCCGGCCGGAGGTCCGCGACGCGGCGGCCTTCACCCCGACCGTGCGGGAGACGCTCTCGCTCTACCAGGACGGGCTGCGGGACGTTGGGGAGATGGCGAAGGCACGGTCGCTCGCCCCGGCGACGATCGTGAGCCACCTCGCCGAATTGCTGGCGGCAGGGGCCGTGCCGTCGCTGGAGGGGCTGGTCGAGCCGGGCAAGGTCGAGCTGGTCCGGGCGGCCGCCGGGGGCGCGCCGGTCGGCTCCCTGCGGCCGCTGAAGGAGCGGCTGGGCGATGCGGTGAGCTACGACGAGCTCCACCTCATCCGCGCGTGGCTCTCACGGCAGGAGCGGTGAGGGGGAACCTCTAACCTCCAGCCTCCTCAACTCTCCCGGCGGAACTCTTCGACGAGGCGGCGGCGGCGCTCGAGGACGTCGGCGAGGGTTTCGCCGAGCGCTGATTCGAGGCGGGCGATGCGCTGGCGGTCGCGGTCGGCCCAGCGGAGGAGGTAGGCCTGGAGGGTGACCGGTTCGCCGCCGAGGAGCCCGGTGCGCTCGAGGTGGCGGGGTTCGAGGGTGCGGACGATAGCGAGGGTGGACTGCCGGTGGAGGGCGAAATCGGCGAGGAGCTCCTGTTTTCGTTCCCGGGTGCGGTGGCGTTCGCGGAGCCAGGCGGTGCGGTCGAGTTCGTGGAGGACGGGGGCCGGCTCGGCGAGGAGCCGCTCGAGCCCGGGCCGCAGGGCGAGCACCTCTTCGTCGCGGAACCAGGCGAGGAGGAGCCGGGCAGACCAGCCGTCGCGGTCGAGGTCGTCGAGGCGGTCATCCCCGGCCTCGGCGACGAGGTGGGCGAGGATGGTGGGAGTGCTGGTGAGGACGGCGAGGGCGTCGGCGACGGGCTGGGGGAGGTGCATATGGAGAGGGTAGCAGGAACGGGAGCCGGCGCCGGGCTAGACTGTCGGGTATGGACGAAGGGTTGCGAACGGACGAGCCCCGGGCGTTCCGGGTGCCTGGCGAGGGCGTCGAGCTGCAGGCGTACGCGTGGGAGGGCGACGGCCCGGCGGTTCTGTTCGCGCATGCGACGGGGTTCCACGCGCGCTGCTGGGACGCGGTCATCCGGCGGCTGCCCGGCATCCGGGCGTATGCCATCGACATGCGGGGGCACGGGCTGAGCGAGAAGCCGGCGCCGCCGTACCGGTGGTCGCACTTCGGGCGGGACGTCGCGGCGGCAGCGCGGGAGCTGGGGCTGCGGGGTGCGCTCGGGGTGGGGCATTCGAAGGGCGGCCACGCCGTGGTCCGGGCCGCGGCGCTGGAACCGGGCGCGTTCGGTGCGCTCCTGCTGGTCGACCCGGTCATCGGGCCGCGGGGGTTCCGGCGGGTGATGGGGGAGGACGAGCATTTCGCGGCCCGGCGGCGGAACGAGTGGACGTCGCCCGGGGAGATGTTCGAGCGGTTCCGGGGGCGGGAGCCGTTTTCGCGCTGGGCCCCGGAGGTGCTGCGCGATTACTGCGCGTACGGGCTGGTGCCGAACCCGGACGGCGGGGGGTACGTGCTCGCCTGCCCACCGCGCATCGAGGCGGCGGTGTACGCGGGGGCGTATTCAGACCCGGAGGGCGATGACGTCTACGATGCGGTCGCGGCGGTCCGGGTGCCGGTGCGGGTGCTGCGGGCGCGGGGGCGTGCCGAGGGGGCGCCGCTGGACATGAGCGGGTCGCCGACGGCGCCGGACCTGGCCCGGCATTTCGCGCTGGGCGAGGACGTGCCGGTGCCGCAGTATTCGCACTTCATCCCGATGGAGGACCCGGCGTTCGTGGCGGCGCAGGTCCGGGAGATGCTGGCGAAGCTCGGATGACGGCGACGGGCTACAATCCGGGCGTGACTGAGCTCTCCGTGGTGGTCAGCGGGACGGGCCGGATGGGCCGGCAGGTGGCCGCGGCGGTCCTCGCCGAGCCGGGGATGACGCCGGTGGCGTACATCGACGGGCTCGCCGAGCGGGGGGCGATGGACGGCATCCCGGTGTTCCGGGAAGCAGGCGTGGGGCTGGACGAGGCGAAGCCGCACGTGGTGGTCGATTTCACCAACGCGGCCTGGACACCGGTAATTGCGAAGGCGGCGCTGGAGCGGGGCATCCCGCTCGTCATCGGGACGACGGGGCTGACGGCGGAGTTCATGGGCTGGCTGGAGGCGGAGGCGGAGGCCCGGGGCATCGGGGTGGTGGTGGCAGCGAACTTCGCGGTGAGCGCGGTGCTGATGATGCACTTCGCGAAGCTGGCTGCGCGGTTCTTCGACTGGGCGGAGGTGGTCGAGCTGCACCACGAGGGAAAGGCGGACAGCCCTTCGGGTACGGCGAAGGCGACGGCGGAGGGGATGGTGGCGGCGCGGGGCCGGCCGTTCGAGCACCGGGCGCCGGAGGTGGAGACGGTGCCGGGGGCGCGGGGTGCAGAGCTGGGCGGGGTGGCGATCCACTCCGTGCGGCTGCCCGGGCTGGTGGCGCACCAGGAGGTCATCTTCGGCGGGCCCGGGCAGGTGCTGACGATCCGGCAGGACAGCACGGGGCGGGATTCGTTCATGCCCGGGGTGCTGCTGGCGATTCGCGAGGTGACGGTGCGGAAGGGGCTGGTCGTCGGGCTCGAGCGGCTGCTCGGGCTGGAGTGAGCGGTCAGCCGGCCGGGGGGCGGCGGGCGGCGTACGCGGCGCCCGGGAAGAGCCCGAGCCGTTCGCGGGCAAGGGCGGACTGCCGGGTGTTGAACCGGCGGCGAAGGTGCGCAACGGCGCGGGCGAGGGCGCGGCATGCGGGGTCCCCCGGGTCGGCGCAGAAGCGGAGGCGGATGACCCAGCCGCCGAAGGGGTCCGGGTCGACCGTGACGAGGTCGGCGGGGATGGCGAGGCCGGCGCTGCCGGCGGGGTCATGCAGCTCGAGTACGAGGTCGTCTGCCGCTGCCGGGCGCCGGTCGGCGAGGAGGGCCGCGCCGCGGACGGAGATATCGAGGAGGCTGCCGGCGGCCACGGGGCGGCCGGCGGCCAGCAGCCGGTAGGGCAGGCTGGCAGGGACGCGCGCGACTGCTCGCCGGGCCGCGCCATCGGGCCGTTCCATATTGGAAGGTTCGGCAGGCCGTGCGGCCAGTGAAGCGGCCTGACTAGTTCACCTGGCGGTCGCGGCCGGCCCAGTAGGGGGCGCGGAGTTCGCGCTTGAGGATCTTGCCGGAGGGGTTGCGCGGGAGCGCTTCGGCGAAGTCGACCGACTTCGGTACTTTGTAGCCGGCGATCCGTTCGCGGGCGAAGGCGATGAGCTCCTCCGGGGTGACCTCCGCCCCGGGCTTCTTGACGACGATCGCCTTGACGGCTTCGCCCCACTTTTCATCGGGGACGCCGATGACAGCGACGTCGGCGACGGCGGGGTGACCGAAGAGGGCGGATTCGACCTCGGCGGGGTACACGTTTTCGCCGCCGGAGACGATCATGTCCTTGACGCGGTCGTGGATGTAGAGGTAGCCGTCCTCATCGAGATAACCGGCGTCGCCGGTGTAGAACCAGCCGTCGCGGATGGCCCTGGCGGTCTCCTGGGGGAGGTTCCAGTAGCCTTTCATCACCTGTTTGGTGCGGCAGATGATCTCGCCGACCTGGCCGACGGGGAGGTCGCGGCCTTCGGGGTCGACGACGCGGATTTCGACGCCGGAGATGGGGCGGCCGCAGGAGCGCATGCGCCGGTTGCCGTTCGGGTCGTGGTCCTCGGGCGGGAGGTAGGTGATGGCGCCGGTGGTCTCGGTGAGGCCGTAGAGCTGGGCGAAATCGCACTTGAAGGTGGCGATGGCGTTCCGGAGGAGGTCGAGCGGGATGGGCGAGGCTCCGTAGGCGATGAACTTAAGGGTTGAGAAATCGGTCTCCTGGACTCCGGGCGTCTGGAGGAGGAAGAGGAGGACGGCGGGGACGAAGAGGGCGCGGGTGACGCCGTACTGCGGGATGACCTTGAGAATCTCGGGCGGGACGACGTCGCGGAGGACGATGTCCTTCGCGCCGGCGTAGAGGCCGACAATGCCCCAGCCGCTGCCGGCGATGTGGAAGAGGGGCATGCAGACGAGGTTGACGTCGTCGGTGGACCAGCGGGGGCCCCACTCGCGGGTGGCGCCTGGGAGGAGGGCGAAGAAGTTGCCGTTGGTGAGCTGGGCGCCCTTGGGGTGGCCGGTGGTGCCGGAGGTGTACATCTGGATGGCAACGTCGTCCTCGGCGACGGGGACGCGGGGGTCATCGGGGGGCTGGGCGTCGCGCCAGTCGGGGTAGTAGTCCCAGCCTTCGCGGGGGGCATCGATGGCGATGACCTTCTTCACGGTGCGGAGCTCGGGGAGGACCTTTTCGATGACGGGGAAGAACTCCTGGCCCACGAAGAGGACCTCGGCCTGGGCGTCGTTGACCACGTAGGCGACCTCGGGCGGGGCGAGCCGCCAGTTGACGGCGACCATGACCTGGTTCGCTTTTGCGGCGCCGAAGAGCACTTCGAAGAAGCGGTCGGAGTTCTTATCGAGGTAGGCGATGCGGGCCTGCGGGCCGAGGCCGGCGGCGATGAGGCCGTTGGCGACGCGGCTGGCGCGTTCATCGAGCTGGCCGTAGGTGGTTTCGCGGCCCTGGTAGACGAGGGCGACGGCGCTGGGGCGCTCGGCGGCGTGGACCCGGGTGATGTCGGCGAAGCTGGCGATCTCGATGTTGCTGGTCACGGCGGTGCTCCGGGGAAGCTGCTGGCACGGGATCGTGCCATTCGACCGGACGGTTCGCAAGGAAATTGCGCGCGGACAGGCGACGGGCTCCCGGCGGGGTAGGCCGGGAGCCCGTCCGGGGCTCGGGATGGAGCGGGCGGGCTACTTCCGCCGGGCCGGGCGCCGGGTGAGGGCGAGGAGGCCGAGGCCGCTGCTGAGGGCGAGGAGGCCGGCGACGGAGAGCAGGCCGGGGAGTCCGCTGCCGGCGGGCGCGCCGGTGCCGGTCGCGGGCGGCCGGGGCGTGGGGCTCGAAATGCTGCCGGCGACCTGCGTCACGCTCGGTGTGGGGCTCGGCGGGGAGACGGTCGGCGTCCGGGCGGGCGTCGGCGACGGGTTCTCGACCGGGGCCGGCGGGGCAGGCGTGGCCGGCGGCGTCGGCGGCGGCTCCAGCACCGCCAG
>CALLPC010000030.1 GCA_938015525.1 uncultured Dehalococcoidia bacterium | reverse complement strand
AGATGGTCATGCCCGGCGACAACATCACCATGACCGTCGAACTCATCCAGCCCGTCGCCATCGAAGACGGCCTCCGCTTCGCCATCCGCGAAGGCGGCCGCACCGTCGGCGCCGGCGTCGTCACCAAAATCCTCGCCTGAGACACAGGACACCCGAGGGGACCGGCACCATGGCACGACAACAAATCCGCATCAAGCTCAAAGCCTACGACCACCGCCTGCTCGACCAGTCGGCGCGGCAGATCGTCGAGGCTGCCGAGCGGACTGGCGCGGCCGTCGCCGGGCCCGTCCCGCTCCCAACCTCCATCGAAAAATTCACCGTCATCCGCGGCCCCCACATCCACAAAGACGGCCGCGAACAATTTGAAATCCGCACCCATAAGCGGCTCATCGACATCATCGAACCCACCTCCAAGACCGTCGACACCCTCATGCGGCTCCAGCTTCCCAGCGGGGTCGACATCGAGATCAAGCTGTAACGCCATGACCATCGAAGGAATGCTCGGCCGGAAACTGGGCACGACCCAGCTCTTCGACGAACAGGGCAGGCTCCGCGGCGTCACCGCCGTCGAAGTCGGCCCCTGCTACGTCACGCTCATCCGCACCCCGGAAAAGGACGGCTACGCCGCTATCCAGGTCGGCTACCAGGAGGACCGCCGCCTCAACCGGCCCGAGACGGGCCACCTCCGCGCCGCCGGCGGCCTCAAGCTTCGCCACCTCGCCGAATTCCGCACCGACGGCACCACGGCGTACAGCCTCGGCGACCGGCTCGGCGTCGAGCTCTTCGCTATCGGCAGCCGCGTCGATGTCACCGCCACCTCCAAAGGCCGCGGCTACCAGGGCGGCGTCAAACGGCACGGGTTCCGGGGCGGCCCCCGCACCCACGGCCAGAGCGACCGCCACCGCGCCCCCGGCTCCATCGGCTCCGGCACCACCCCGGGCCGCGTCCTGAAAGGCACCCGCATGGCCGGCCACATGGGAGCCGAGCGCGTCACCGTCCGCAACCTCGAAGTCGTCAGCCGCAACGACGAGGCCGGCGTCATCTTCGTCGCCGGCTCCGTCCCCGGGCCGAAAGGCGGCCTCGTCCGCATCCGCAAAGCAAGGAAGGTATCGAAATGAAGCTCCCGGTCTTCGATACCGCCGGTAACCGCATCCGCGACATCGACGCCGCCGATGAGGTCTTCGCCATCGAGCCCAACGGCGCCGTCCTCCACCAGGCCTACGTCGCCCAGATGGCCAATCGGCGCGCCGGCCTCGCCAGCACCAAGCGCCGCGGCGAAGTCGCCGGCTCCACCATCAAAATCCGCCGGCAGAAAGGCCTCGGCCGCTCCCGCCAGGGCTCCATCCGCGCGCCCCACCACGTCGGCGGCGGCTCGGCCCACGGGCCCAAGCCGCACTCCTTCGCCAGGCAGCTTCCCCGCACCATGAAGCGGCTCGCACTCCGCTCCGCCCTCAGCAACCACGCCCGCAACGGCAGCCTGCTCGTCGTCGAAGGCCTCGCCGCGCCGGACGGCAAAACCCGCACCGTCCAGGCCATCCTCGATGCGCTCAAGGTCGACCGCCGCGCCATCGTCGTCAGCGGCGACCACGACCCCGCCCTCACCAGGGCCGCCCGCAACATCGCAAACGTCCGGGCACTCCCCGCCCAGTACCTCAACGTCGTCGACCTCGTCAACGCCCATCACCTCGTCATGAGCGAAGAGGCCGTGCGCAAGTGCGAGGCACTCTGGGGCGGCGCCAACGTCAAGCCGCAGCGCGGCCGCACCCGGGAGGCTGTCTGATGCCGAACGAACTCCACCCCTACGCCGTCCTCATCCGGCCGATCATCACCGAAAAGTCGACCATCCTCGCCTCCCAGGACAAGTACGTCTTCGAGGTCGACCCCCGCGCCAACAAGGCCCAAATCAAAGAAGCCGTCCAGCTCGCCTTCAACGTCCGGGTCGCCGAGGTCAACACCATGACCATGAAAGGCAAGCCCCGGCGCTTCGGCCGCCGCATCGTCCACCGGCCCAACTGGAAAAAGGCCGTCGTCACGCTCGTCCCGGGCGACAAGATCGAACTGTTCGAGGGGGTCTAGGCCATGCCGATCAAGCAGTACAAGCCCACCTCCCCCGGCCGCCGCAACGCTACCGGCGCCACCTTCTCCGAAATCACGAAGGACCGCCCCGAAAAGTCGCTCGTCGTCTCCCTCCGGAGCAAGTCCGCCGGCCGCAACAACCAGGGCCGCATCACCGTTCGCCACCGGGGCGGCGGACATCGCCGGCTCTACCGCATCATCGATTGGAAGCGCGAAAAGCACGGCATCCCGGCAAAAGTCGTCGCCATCGAATACGACCCCAACCGCACCGCCCGCATCGCCCTCCTCCAGTACGCCGACGGCGAAAAACGGTACATCCTCGCGCCGAACGGCCTCACCGTCGGGGCGACACTCATGAGCGGGCCCGATGCGGAGGTGCGCGTCGGCAACGCCCTGCCCCTCGCCAACATGCCGACGGGCACGCAGGTCCACAACATCGAGCTCACCCCCGGTAAGGGCGGCCAGCTCGTCCGCAGCGCCGGCGCCGCCGCCCAGCTCATGGCCAAAGAGGGCGAATACGCCCTCCTCCGTCTCCCCAGCGGCGAAATGCGGCGCGTCCGCATCGAATGCATGGCCACCGTCGGCCAGGTCGGCAACCTCGAGCACTCCCTCATCAAGCTCGGAAAAGCCGGCCGCACGCGCCACCGCGGCCGCCGCCCCGAAGTCCGCGGCGCCGTCATGAACCCCCGCGACCACCCGCACGGCGGCGGCGAAGGCCGCGCACCTGTCGGTATGCCCGGGCCCAAGACCCCCTGGGGCAAGCCCGCCCTCGGCTACCGCACCCGCAACAACAAGCGCACCGATAAGTACATCGTGCGGCGCAGGTCGTAGGAGAGGAGCACGACATGTCCCGTTCGACCAAGAAAGGACCGTTCGTCCACCCTTCCCTCGAGAAGAAAGTGATGGCCATGCGGAACGCCCAGAACCGCGCGGTCATCAAAACGTGGTCCCGCGCGTCCACCATCCTCCCCGAGATGATCGGGCTCACCATCGCCGTCCATGACGGCCGCCGCCACGTGCCCGTCTTCATCACCGAGAACATGGTCGGCCACAAGCTCGGCGAATTCGCCCCGACCCGCACCTTCCGCGGCCACGTCGCAAAAAGCGACAAACAGAGCAAGGTGAGGCGGTAGCCATGGAAGTCCGAGCCGTTACCCGCGGCATGCCCGCCTCGCCCCGCAAAGTGCGCCTCATCCTCGAACGCCTCCCCGGGCTCTCCGTCGACCAGGCGCTCGCACTCCTCCGCTACGTCCCCTCGCCCCACGCGCGGACCATCTCGAAGACCGTCCTCTCCGCCGCCGCCAACGCGGAAAACAACTACGACCTCGATGTGGACCAGCTCTACATCAAGCGGGCCTACGCCGATGAAGGCCGCACCCTCAAGCGGTTCCGGCCCCGCTCACGCGGACGCGTCAGCCCCATCCTCAAGCGCTCCAGCCACATCACCATCATCCTCGACCAGAGGGAGGCCTAGCCCATGGGACAGAAAGTCCACCCCCACGGCTTCCGCCTCGGCATCCTCTACGACTGGGAATCGAAGTGGTTCGCCGATCGCGACTACACCCAGAAGCTCCACCAGGACCTCGACCTCCGCAACTTCGTCCTGCGTGAGCTGCGCGATGCCGCCATCAGCCGCATCGAAATCGACCGGAACGCGAACCTCACCACCATCACGATCCACACCGCCAAGCCCGGCATCGTCATCGGCCGCGGCGGCCAGAAGGTCGAAGAGCTCCGCACCGCCCTCGAACGCTACACCGGCGGCCGCGTCCGCGTGAACATCCAGGAGATCCGCGTCCCCGAGCTCGACGCCTACCTCGTCGCCCGCTCCGTTGCCGACCAGCTCGAGCGCCGCGTCGCGTTCCGGCGCGCCATCAAGCAGGCCGTCCAGCGCACCATGCAGCGCGGCGCCCGCGGCTGCCGCATCACCATCTCCGGCCGCCTCGGCGGCGCCGAGATGTCCCGCCGCGAAACCGAGACCCAGGGCCGCGTCCCGCGCCACACACTCCGCGCCGATATCGACTACGGCCTCGCCGAAGCCCTCACCACCTTCGGCACCATCGGCGTCAAAGTCTGGATCTACAAGGGCGACGTCCTCCCCCAGCGCGCCGAGCGCCCCGCCGAAGAGCCCGCGCCCGAGCCCGTCCTCGCCGCGGCCCGCGCGCCCGAGCCCGAAGGCCCTGCCCACACCGCCATCTCCATGGAACAGCAGGCCGCTGTCCGTGAATCTACCGAGGGGGCGAACTGATGCTGCAGCCACGCCGCGTCAAGCACCGCAAGCAGCACCGCGGCCGCATGGACGGCTCCGCCCAGGCCGGCAACTACGTCGCCTTTGGCGAATGGGGCCTCCAGGCCCAGGGTGCCGCCTGGATCGACGCCCGCCACATCGAATCCGCCCGGCGCGCCATCACCCACGAGATGAAGCGCGGCGGCAAAGTCTGGATTCGCATCTTCCCCGACAAGCCCGTCACTGCCAAACCGGCCGAAACCCGCATGGGCTCCGGCAAAGGCGCCCCCGACCGCTGGGTCGCCGTCGTCAAACCCAACCGCATCATGTTCGAAGTCGCCGGCGTCCCGGAGCACGTCGCCAAAGAAGCGCTCCGGCTCGCCTCCCACAAACTCCCTGTCCCCACCAAAATCGTCCAGCGCGAAGAGGCGGTGATCTGAGATGGCGAAAAAAGCACAGGATTACCGGCAGCTCGATGACGCCCGGCTCGACCACGAAATCAACGAGGCCTACCGCGCCCTCTTCACCCTCCGCTTCCAGCACGCCTCCCGGCAGCTGCAAAACTACCGGGCCCTGCGCGACGCCCGCCGCACCATCGCCCGGCTTCGCACCATCAAACGCGAGCGCCAGCTCCAGGCCCTCGCCGGACAGGAGTAAGCCCATGGGAAGCCAGCGCGTCCTCCAGGGCACCGTCGTTTCCAACAAAATGCAGAAAACCGTCGTCGTCGCCGTCGAGCGCAAGAAGACCCACCGGCTCTACCACAAGGTCGTCACCGTCACCGGCCGCTACAAGGCCCACGACGAACACAACGAATGCCGGCTCGGCGACGTCGTCCGCATCCAGGAGTGCCGCCCCCTCTCCAAAGAAAAACGGTGGCGCGTCATCGAAATCGTCACCCGCGGCGATGTCGCCGAAGTCGCACCCGAAACCATCGGCCGCGACATCGAAGCCACCACCCAGGTCGCGCCGAAGTCGGAGGTCACCGCGTGATCCAGCAGGAAACCCGCCTCAAAGTCGCCGACAACTCCGGCGCGCGCTCCCTCCTCTGCATCCGCGTCCTCGGCGGCAGCAAGCGCCGCTATGCGCGCCCCGGTGACGTCATCGTCGCCTCCGTCAAGGCGGCCCAGCCCCACGGCAACATCAAAAAAGGCGACGTCGTCAAAGCCGTCGTCGTCCGCGTCGCCAAGGAGTACGGCCGCCCCGACGGCTCCTACATCCGCTTCGACGACAACGCCGCCGTCCTCCTCGCCAACGACGGCGAAAACCCCCGCGGCACCCGCATCTTCGGCCCCGTCGCCCGCGAACTGCGCGACCGCAACTTCATGAAAATCGTCTCCCTCGCGCCGGAGGTGCTCTGATGCCGGCCAAGATCAAAAAAGGCGACAAAGTCGTCGTCATCGCCGGGAAGGACCGCGGCAAGCGCGGCACCGTCCGCCAGGTCATCACCAAGCACAGCCGCGTCATCGTCGAAGGCGTCAACATCATCAAAAAACACCAGCGCGCCCGGCAGCCCGGCCAGGCCTCTCAGATCGTCGAGCGCGAAGCACCCATCCACATCAGCAACGTCATGCTGATCGACCCGAACACCGACCAGCCCACCCGCGTCACCTTCCGGCGGCGCGAAGACGGCACCCTCGTCCGGGTCGGCAAACGCAGCGGAGAGGACATCGAATAATGCCGCCCCGCCTCAAAGAGAAATACCTGAAAGAAGTTGCGCCCGCCCTGCAGCGGCAGTTCGGCTACCGCAATGTCATGCAAATCCCCCGCATCACCAAGGTCGCCGTCAACGTCGGCCTCGGCGAAGCCCTCCAGGACGCCAACGCGCTCGACCGCACGACCGAGCAGATCATGGCCATCACCGGCCAAAAGCCGATCGTGACCCGCGCCAGGCGTTCCATCGCCAACTTCCGCCTCCGCGCCGGCAACGCCATCGGCGTCGCCGCTACCCTCCGCGGCGACCGGATGTACGAATTCCTCGACCGCCTCATCGCCGCCGCCCTGCCCCGCATCCGCGACTTCCAGGGCCTCAACCCCAACGCCTTCGACGGCCGCGGCAACTACAGCCTCGGCCTGCGCGAACAGCTCATCTTCCCGGAGGTCGATTACGACCGCGTCGACAAGGTCCGCGGCCTCCAGGTCACCATCGTCACCACCGCCAAGACCGACGAAGAAGGGCGCCGCCTCCTCGAACTCATGGGCATGCCCTTCCGGAAGAACTAGGAGCACCGCGATGGCATCCAAAGGCATCGTCAACCGCGACCTCCGCCGCCGCCAGCTCAACGAAAAGTACGCCGGCAAGCGCGCGGCCATCAAAGCCGAACTCAAAAAGTCCTGGGGCGACCCGAAGCGCGTCGCCGAGCTCTACGACGAACTCCGCAAGCTGCCCCTCAATAGCAGCCCCACCCGCATCCACAACCGCTGCCTCGTCACCGGCCGGCCGAAAGCCTACATCCGAAAATTCGGGCTCTCGCGCATCACCTTCCGCGAGTACGCCCACCGGGGCCTCCTCCCCGGAGTCACCAAGTCCAGCTGGTAAGTGCGCAAGCAAACGCCAGGGGGAGATCGCACATGACCGTTAGTGACCCCATCGCTGATATGCTCACGCGCATCCGCAACGCCAACGCCGCGCGGCACGACGTCGTGAACATCCCGGCCTCCAAGATCAAAATCGCCATCGCCAAAGTCCTCAAAGAAGAAGGCTTTATCCGCGATTACCAGGTCGTCGAGGAGCCCGGAAAACCCCAGCCAAACCTCCGCGTCGAGCTCAGCTACAGCGGCCGCAAACAGCCCGTCCTCAACGGCCTGCAGCGCGTCTCCCGCCCCGGCCTCCGCGTCTACGTCCAGCGCCGCGAAATCCCGCGCGTCTACGGCGGCCTCGGCATCGCCATCCTCTCCACGCCCAAGGGCGTGATGTCCGGGCAGGAAGCCCGCCGACAGGAAGTCGGCGGCGAGCTTCTCTGCTACGTCTGGTAAGGGGGCTGTATCCGGTGTCTCGAATCGGCCGACAACCCATCCCCATCCCGCCTGGCGTCACCGTCACCATCGATGACGACAACAACGTCGTCGTCAAAGGGCCCAGGGGCGAACTCCGCCGCCAGTTCCCGCCCCGCATCTCCTTCGAACAGCAGGACGGTGTCATCATCGTCCGCCGCGCCAGCGACGACGGTGACGACCGCGCCCTCCACGGCCTCAGCCGCACCCTCCTCGCCAACATGGTGACCGGCGTCACTGCCGGCTTCACCAAAGTCCTCGAAGTCCAGGGCGTCGGCTACCGGGCCCAGCTCCAGGGCTCCTCGCTCCAGCTCGCCCTCGGCTTCTCCCATCCCGTCATCGTCGGCCCGCCCGAAGGCATCAAGTTCAACGTCGATGGCCCCCGCATCACCGTCGAAGGCATCGACAAAGAACGCGTCGGCCAGGTCGCGGCCAACATCCGCAAAATCCGGCCCCCCGAGCCCTACAAAGGCAAAGGCATCCGCTACCTCGGCGAACGCGTCCGCCGAAAGGCCGGCAAATCCGGGAAGGTTGGCAAGAAATGAGCACCACCACCAGCGTCCTCGCCCGCAAGCGGCGCCACCTCCGCGTCCGGAAGAAAGTCTCGGGCACGCCCCAGCGCCCGCGCCTCAACGTCTTCCGCAGCGCCCAGCACATCTACGCCCAGGTCATCGACGACACCACCGGGCATACCCTCGCTGCCGCCAGCGACGTCGAGCCTGCCCTCGCCGCCCTGCTCCAGGGCAAAACCAAGACCGAGCGCGCGGCCCTCGTCGGCACCACCATCGCCGAGCGCGCCCGCGCAAAAGGCATCGAGACCGTCGTCTTCGACCGCGGCGGCTTCCTCTATCACGGTCGCGTCCGCGCCCTCGCCGAGGCAGCGCGCGAAGCAGGATTGGGGTTCTAAATGGCCGATAACCGCCCGGAACGCTACGAACAGCCCGCCCCGGAGGACATCTCCGAGAAGGTCATCTACATCAATCGCGTCGCCAAGGTCGTCAAGGGCGGCCGCCGCTTCAGCTTCTCCGCCCTCGTCGTCGTCGGCGATGGACACGGCTCAGTCGGCGTCGGCATCGGCAAGGCCAACGAAGTCCCCGAAGCCATCCGCAAAGGCTCCGCCCAGGCACGCCGGAACATGGTCCGCATCCCCATGAAGGGCGGCACCATCAGCCACCCCGTCTGGGTTCGCTTCAAAGCCGCCAAAGTCATGCTCAAGCCCGCCAGCCACGGCACCGGCGTCATCGCCGGCGGCGCTGTCCGCGCCATCATGGAAGCCGCCGGCGTCACCGACGTCCTCGCCAAGACGTTCGGCTCCCGCAACCCCATCAACGTCGCCCAGGCCACCATCCGCGGCCTGGCCACCATGCAGGACACCGATGGCGCCCGCGAACGCCGCCTCGCCATCGCCCGCGGAGAACAGTGAGATGACCCGCCTCACCGTCACCTGGCGCAAAAGCGCCATCGGCTACAACAAAGAACAAAAAGCCACCATCCGCAAACTCGGCCTCCGCCGGCTCCAGCAGACCATCGAAGTCGAGGACACACCCGCCATCCGCGGCATGCTCCAGAAAGTCGCCCACCTCATCGACGTCAAAGAAGGAGGCGCCTGATGTTCGGCGCACATGAACTCCGACCGCCCCGCGGCGCCACCCACGCCAAAAAGCGTGTCGGCCGCGGCAACGCCAGCGGCCACGGCACCTACGCCGGCCGCGGCCTCAAAGGCCAGCGCTCCCGCTCCGGCAAAAAGCTCGCCTACGACGCATTCGAAGGCGGCCAGTTCCCCACCTCCCGCAAGTTCCACGTCCTTCGCGGCTTCAACAACAAGTGGCGCGTACCCTTCCAGCCCGTCAACCTCGAAGCCCTCGAGCGCTTCCCCGACGGCTCCGAGGTGACCCCCGAAACCCTCGAGCAGGCTGGCATCCTCAAGCACCTGCGCGAACCCGTGAAGATCCTCGGCCGGGGCGCACTCACCCGGAGGCTCACTGTCTCCGCCCACGCCTTCAGCGCCACCGCGAAGGAGCGCATCGAAGCCGCCGGCGGCACCGCCATCGTCATCACCCCGAACGCCGAAAAGGACAGCTGAAATGAGCGTCCAGGCAGCGCAGCGCCCCCGCCTCCTCCAGGCCATGGTCGATGCCTTCCGCCAGGAAGACGTCCGGCGAAAACTCCTCTTCACCCTCGCCATGCTCGTCGTCTTCCGCTTCGTCGCCCACGTCCCCCTCCCCAACATCGACCGTGACGCCCTCCGCCAGGCGTTTGAAGGCAACGCGCTCCTCGACTTCCTCTCCATCTTCTCCGGCGGCGCCCTCCAGAACCTCAGCGTCGCCGCCCTCGGCGTCTACCCCTACATCACCGCCTCCATCATCATGCAGATCCTCCAGCCTCTCATCCCCTCCCTGCGGGCGCTCGCCGAGGAGGGCGAACAGGGCCGCCGCCGCATCCAGGTCATCACCCACTGGGTCGCCGTCCCCCTCGCCATGATCCAGGGCTACGGCCAGATCCTCTTCATCAACGCCCAGGGTGCCGATGTCGTCCGCGATTTCGGCTTCCAAAACGACGTCTTCGGCACCCTCGCCACCCTCTTCACCCTCGCCGCCGGCACCATGTTCCTCGTCTGGCTCGGCGAACTCATCACCGAACACGGCATCGGCAACGGCGTCTCCCTCATCATCTTCGGCGGCATCGTCGCCACCCTCCCCTCCCTCATCCCCAGCATCACCACCACCAGCATCCTCACCGTCCTCGGCTTCGCTGCCGGCGCCCTCGCCCTCATCTACCTCGTCGTCTTCTTCCAGGAAGCCCAGCGCCGCGTCCCCGTCCAGTACGCCCGCTCCGCCTTCCGGGGCGGGCGCATGTACCGCCAGCAGGGCCAGAGCCACATCCCCCTGCGCGTCAACATGGCCGGCATGATCCCCCTCATCTTCGCCTTCTCCATCATGATCCTGCCGGCCACCATCGCCTCCTACTTCATCAACTCCGGCGGCTGGGTCGGCTCCGTCGCCCGCTTCTTCGTCGACCAGTTCCAGGGCGGCCGCGGCGGCAGCGGCACCGGCTGGTACTGGCTCATCCTCTTCGTGCTCGTCGTCATCTTCACCTTCTTCTACACCATGGTGCAGTACCAGCAGCAGCAAATCGCCAAGAACCTCCAGCGCCAGGGCGCCTTCATCCCCGGCATCCGCCCCGGCCCCCCCACCGAGGCCTACCTCATGCGCGTCGTCACCCGCATCACCTGGGGCGGCGCCTTCTTCCTCGGCTTCGTCGCCGTCATCCCCTTCTTCGTCGGCCTCTTCACCGACGTCCGCGCCCTCACCATCTCCTCCACCGGCTTCCTCATCGTCGTCGCCGTCGTGCTCGACACGATGAAACAGCTCGAAGCCCAGCTGCTCATGCGCAACTACGAGGGGTTCATCCGCTAACGTGTACATCGTCCTCCTTGGTCCACCCGGCGCCGGCAAAGGAACCCAGGCCCAGCGCATCGCCGCGGCCACCGGGCTCCTCCACATCTCCACGGGCGACATGTTCCGCGAGCACGTCCGCAACAACACCGAACTCGGCCAGCTCGCCAACCAGTACATGTCCCGCGGCGAACTCGTCCCCGACGAAATCACCATCAACATGCTCCTCGAGCGCATCTCCCGCCCGGACGCAGCCGCCGGCGCCATGTTCGACGGCTTCCCCCGCAACGTCGTCCAGGCCAAAGCCCTCGATGACGCCCTCGCCGCCCGCGGAGCCCGCATCGACCGCGCCCTCCTCATCACCGTCTCCGATGACGAACTCATCGCCCGCCTCGGCGGCCGCTGGATCTGCCGCAACTGCGGCAGGCTTTACCACGAACGGAACGACCCCCCAGCGCAGCCCGGCATCTGCGACGCCTGCGGCGGCGAACTCTACCAGCGCGATGACGACCGGCCCGACGTCGTCCGCGCCCGCCTCGAAAAACAGAAGCCACCTGCCGACCTCATCGAGCACTACCGCAACGCCGGCGTCCTCCGCGAAATCGACGGCGAACGCCCCCTCGACGACGTCACCGCATCCCTCCTCGAGGCGATCAGGTAGCAGTCGCATGGCAATCAAGCTCAAATCCGAGGAAGAGATCCGCCTGATGCGCGAGGCTGGCCGCCTCGTCGGGCGCACCCTCGCCCAGATCCGCGAAATGGTCCGGCCCGGCCTCAACATCCTCGACATCGAAGCCTTCGTCAGCGAGGAATTCAAAAAGGCCGGCGCGAAAGAAACCTTCCGCAACTACCGCCCCTCGCCCCGCTACCCCCCTTACCCCTCCAACATCTGCATCAGCATCAACGAACAGCTCGTGCACGGCATCCCCGTCGACCGCGTCCTCCAGGAAGGCGACATCGTCACCTTCGACCTCGGCGCCACCCTCAACGGCTACGTCGGCGATTCCGCCATCACCGTCGGCGTCGGCACCATCAGCCCCCTCGCCGAAAAACTCCTCCGCGTCACCGAAGAGGCCCTCTGGGCCGGCATCCGGGCCGCCCGCGCCGGCAACTACCTCAACGACATCCGCGGCGCCATCGAAGACGCGATCCGACCGCACGGATTTGGTATCGTAAAAGGGTATGGCGGCCACGGCGTGGGCCGCGACATGCACGAAGAGCCGCACGTCGAAAACTACCGCCAGCGCTTCCGCGGGCCCGAACTCAAGCCCGGGCTCGTCCTCGCGCTCGAACCCATGGTCACCGCCGGCTCGCCCGAGGTCGTCGAAGGCCCCGACGGCTGGACCGTAAGCACGAAAGACGGTAGCTTATGCTGTCATTTCGAGCATACCATCGCCATCCGCGCCGAGGGTGAGGCAGAGGTCCTCACCCTCCCATGACGTCCCGAACTCCACCGCACGAGGTTCTATGGCAAAAAAGGACGCGATCGAAGTCGAGGGCACCGTGGTCGAACCCCTCCCCAATGCCATGTTCAAGGTCGAGCTGGCCAACGGCCACGAAGTGCTCGCCCACGTCAGCGGAAAGATCCGGATGAACTTCATCCGCATCCTCCCCGGCGATCGCGTTCTCGTCGAACTCTCGCCCTACGACCTCACCCGCGGGCGCATCACCTACCGATTCAAATAGGCCGACCGGGCCGACGACCAGGAGAGCCATGAAAGTACGAGCATCCGTCAAGCCACGCTGCGACAAGTGCAAGGTCATCCGCCGGCACGGTCGCGTCATGGTCATTTGCGAAAATCCCAAGCACAAACAGCGCCAGGGGTAAGGCCGCATGGCACGTATCGCAGGAGTCGACATCCCAGCCGACAAGCGACTCGAAGTCGCCCTCACCTACATCTACGGCATCGGCCCCACCCGCGCCAAAGAAGTCCTCGCCGCCACCGGCATCTCCCCCGATGCCCGCGCGCGCGACCTTACCGACGAAGAGGTCCTCCGGCTCCGGGAGTTCATCGAGAAGAACTACGTCGTCGAGGGCGACCTCCGCCGCGAAGTCCGCCAGAACATCGCGCGGCTCATCGAAATCAACTGCTACCGCGGCCAGCGCCACCGCCGCAACCTCCCCGTCCGCGGCCAGCGCACCCGCACCAACGCCCGCCAAAAGCGCGGCGCCCGCAAAACCGTCGCCGGCAAGAAGCGCGCAGGAAAGAAGTAACAGGAGCTCCCCATGGCCGATCAAAAACGTGGTGCCGACAAAACTCGCCGCCTGAAGCGACGCGAACGAAAATCCATCCCGCGCGGGCGCGCCTACATCAAGAGCACCTTCAACAACACCCTCGTGACCCTTACCGACCCGAACGGCAACGTCATCGCCTGGGCCTCCGCCGGCGCCTCCGGCTTCAAAGGCTCGCGCAAAGGCACCCCCTTCGCCGCCCAGATGGCCAGCGAAAACGCCGCCCGCCGCGCCATGGAGCACGGCCTCCAGTCCGTCGAGGTCTACGTCCGCGGCGCCGGCAGCGGCCGTGAAGCCGCCATCCGCTCCCTGCAGGCCGCCGGCCTCACCATCACCGCCATCCGCGACGTCACCCCCATCCCCCACAACGGCTGCCGCCCGCCCAAGCGGCGCCGCGTCTAGGAGCGCAGCACCCTATGGCACGCTATACCGGCCCCGTCTGCCGCCTTTGCCGCCGCCACGGCGAAAAACTCTTCCTCAAAGGCGAGCGCTGCTTCACGCCGAAGTGCGCCTTCGAGCGCCGCCCCAACCCGCCGGGCCCCCGGCCGGCCCGCCGCCGCAAAATCAGCGACCGCGGCCTCCAGCTCCGCGAAAAGCAGCGCGCCCGCGCCTCCTACGGCGTCCTCGAAAAGCAATTCGTCCGCTACTACAAGGAGGCCATCCGGCGGCCCGGCGTCTCCGGCGAAAACCTCGTCCGGCTCCTCGAAACCCGGCTCGACAACATCGTCTACCGCCTCGGCTTCGCCGATTCCCGCGCCCAGGCCCGCCAGATCGTCCGCCACGGCCTCATCGCCGTGAACGGCCGCAAGATGGACATCCCCTCCGCCCACCTCAAAGAAGGCGACACCGTCTCCTTCACCCCCCGCGGCCAGCGCAGCGAGTTCTTCAAAATCGTCCAGGACGCCATCAAATCCAAAAACCCGCCGTCCTGGCTCACCCTCGACCTCGCAAACATGACCGGCAAAGTCACGGCACCACCCGCCGTCGTCCCCGGTGAAACCCACCTCTTCAACGAAAACGTCATCATCGAGTACTACTCGCGCTAACCCCGTCAACGGTTGAGGGCACCCATCATGGAATCTCTCGAACTGCTCGGGCACCCGGGCGAAACTGCTCGCCCCCGGCTCACGGTCGAAGACCAGACCGCCACCTACGCCCGCCTCATCGCCGAGCCCCTCGAAGCCGGCTACGGCATCACCCTCGGCAACGCCCTGCGTCGCGTCCTCCTCTCCTCCCTCGAAGGCGCGGCCATCACCTCCGTGCGCATCGACCAGGTGCAGCACGAATTCTCCACCATCCCCGGCATGGCCGAGGACACCACCGAATTCCTCCTCAACGTCAAGGAGGTCCGCCTCAAGCCGATCTCCAACCGGCCCGCCACCATCTCCCTCGACGTCGAAGGCCCCGCCGTCATCACCGCCGCCGACCTCCAGGTCCCGGCCGATTTCGAACTCGTCAACCCCGACCTCTACCTCGGCCGGCTCGAAACCCCCGGCAGCCGCCTCTCCGCCGAATTCCACGCCGAGCTCGGAAAAGGCTACCAGCCCGCCGGCAGCATCGAAGGCATGCCCATCGGCGTCATCCCCGTCGACGCCATCTTCACCCCCATCCGCAAAGCCAACTACCGCGTCGAAAAAACCCGCGTCGGCCAGTCCACCAACTACGACCGCCTCATCCTCGAAGTCTGGACCGACGGCACCATCGACCCCGTCGAAGCGGTCGGCTTCAGCGCCGAGATCCTCGCCGAGCAGTTCTCCCTCTTCATCCAGCACGCCCGGCCCGAGCTCGCCCACGCCTATCACCCCTCCCTCGCCAGCGGCGCCACCGGCGGCCTCCTCATGCCGCCCGACCGCTACAACACCCCCATCGAAGACCTGCAGCTCTCCGTCCGCGCCTACAACTGCCTCAAGCGCTCCGGCCTCATGACCGTCGGGCAGGTCCTCGAAAAATCCGAAGACGAACTCCTCGGCCTCCGCAACTTCGGCCGAAAATCCTACGACGAGCTCCGCGAGCGCCTCATCGAACTCGGCTACATCGACCCCAACCAGCCCGGCCTCGTCCCGCTCGTCGACCAGCCGGCCCGGCCCGCTCCTCGCCCCGCACGGCCCGGCAGCGCTGCCGCCCGCACCGCCCGCACCAGCGCCGTCATCATGGATGACGAAGAAGAAGACGAAGAAAACCTGAGCGCCCTCGGCAAGGCCCTCAAAGAAGCGCTGCTCAAAGACGGCAGCGCCGAGGACCTGATCGGCGCCGACGACGAGGAGTAGCCCCATGCGACACCGCGTAGCCGGCCGCCACCTCGGCCGCGAAACCAGCCACCGAATGGCCCTCTACCGGAACCTGGTCACCGACCTCCTCCGGTACGAAAAAATCACCACCACCGAAGCCAAGGCCAAGGAGATCCGTCCCATGGCCGAGCGCATCATCACCCTCGGCCGCCGCGGCGACCTCCACGCCCGCCGCCAGGCCCTCCGCTTCCTCTACGACCCCAAGGTCGTCAAAAAAGTCTTCGATGACATCGGGCCCCGCATGAAGGACCGCCCCGGCGGCTACCTCCGCATCACCGCCCTCGAACCGCGAAAAGGCGACGGCGCCCGCATGGCCACCATCGAACTCGTCGATATCGCCGGCCCCGTCGCGATGCCGCGGCCCCAGCGCGTGACCGCCCCGCCGGCGCCGCGCCGCGCCCCCACGCCGGGCGCTGCTGCCGCCGCCGCAGCCGCTGCACAGGGCGAAGCCACCCCCGCCGCCGAGGCCGACGCCCCCGCCGAGCCCCCGGCAGCATCCGACGAAACCCCGGCCCCCGGGCCGCAAGCCCAGCCAGGACCAACCTCCGAGGCCGACGCCCCCGCCGAGGCCGACGCCCCCGCACAGGAGGAAAAGAACGACTGACGCCGCCGCCGCGAAACGCTTCGCGGCTACGGTCAGCTACGATGGAACCGACTTCGTCGGCTCCCAGGTCCAGCCCAACGGCCGGACCGTCCAGGAAGAACTCGAACGCGCCGCGGAGCGCCTCTTCGGCACTCCCACACGCGTCGACCTCGCCGGGCGCACCGACTCGGGCGTCCACGCGAGAGGCCAGGTGGCTGCCTTCACCGCCGTCACCCGGCTCGAGGCAGCCGCCATCGGGCGAGCGCTCAACGCGCTCCTGCCCGAAGATGTAGCAGTACGCGCAGTGCGCGAAGTCCCGCTCGGGTTCGACCCCCGCCGCTGGGCTCGCCGCCGCCGCTACCGCTACACCATCGCCAACGGCGAGGCGCGAGACCCGCTCGCGCGCCGCTACGCCTGGCACCTCGAGGGCAACCTCGACCTGCCGGCCATGCAGCAGCTCGCCAGCGCATTCGTCGGCAGGCGCGACTTCAGCGCCTTCGCCGGCAAACTCGAACCGGGGCGCTCACCTGTGCGCACCGTCTTCGAAAGTACCGCCAGCCGCTCCGGCGACTGGCTGTACATCGACATCGAGGCAGACGCGTTCCTGCCCCAGATGGTCCGGCGCATCACCGCCGCACTCATCCGGGTCGGGCGCAACGCCGCAACCGAGGAGGAAATCGTCAGCCTGCTCCACCAGGCACGCCCGGGCAGCTTCATCCACGTCGCCCCCGCCCGCGGCCTCTGCCTCGAACGCGTCTGGTACGACGAGGGATATCAGCCATGAACACCACCGTCCGCATCAAAGCTTCGCAAATCTATAAAGACTGGCACGTCATCGACGCTGCCGGCCAGCCCCTCGGCCGCGTCGCTACCCGCGTCGCCACGCTCCTCCGCGGCAAGCACAAGCCCACCTTCGAGCCTCACCTCGACGACGGCGACTTCGTCATCGTCGTCAACGCCTCGAAGGTCCGCGTCTCCGGGAAAAAGGCCCAGGAGATGGTCTACTACCGCCACTCCGGCTACCCGGGCGGCCTCAAAGCGCGCAGCTTCGCCGAACAGCTCCAGCGGTTCCCCGAAAAAGTCATCGAGCGCGCCGTCTGGGGCATGCTCCCGAAGGGCCCCCTCGGCAAGCAGATGCTCAAGCATCTCAAGGTTTACGGCGGCCCCGACCACCCGCACCAGGCCCAGGTCATCGCCAGCCAGCGCGCCCAGGAGGCCCGCAAAGCGCAGCTCGAAGCCCTCGCGAACGAACCCTACCGCCCGAAGGGTCTCCGCCCGCTGACCGGCCCCGAGGTCGTCGTACCCGCCGCGCCGTCCAGTGAAGCGGCCGAAGTCGCACGGCGGGCACGCTCCCGCGTCCTCCAGCAGGCTGCCGAGGCCCGGGCCCCCGAACCCGACGCCCAGCCGCAGGCCCCCGCCGAAACGGCCCCTGTCGAACCCCCGGCCGAACCCGCCCAAAAGCCAGCCCGCCGCCGCCGCACCCGCGCAGAGCAGACCGAGGAGTAACCCACCATGGCCGAGCAGCAGTACTACTACGGCACTGGCCGCCGAAAGACCGCCGTCGCACGCGTGCGCCTCATCCCCGGCCCCGGCGCCATCATCGTCAACGGCAAGCCGATGGAGGAAGTCTTCGCACGCCAAACCCACCGCGTCGAAATCCTCGAACCCCTCAAGCGCCTCGGCCGCGAAGGCCGCTTCTCCGCCACCATCAAATGCGCGGGCGGCGGCGTCAGCGGCTGGGCCGGCGCCATCCAGATGGGCATCGCCCGCGCCCTCGTCGCGTCCGACCCCTCCCTCAAACCCCTCCTCAAGCGGCCCGAGAACCTCCTCACGCGTGACGCCCGCATGAAGGAGCGCAAGAAGCCCGGCCTCAAGCGGGCCCGCAAGGCACCGCAGTTCACCAAGCGCTAAAAACTACCCTCCCCCTCAGCGCACATCCCGCGCCGGGAGGCCCCATCGCAGGCCTCCCGGCGTCTCCTTTCCCCCGTCACCATCCCGTCACCTGCAGATTCCCAGCCTCCCGCTCCGCCGCGGCCCCCCGCCCGCCGATCGCCACGCTGGGGAAAGCATCGCGTGAACAAAGGCAACCTCATCTTCGTCGCCGCGCTGCTCGCGGCCGGGGCCCTCGCCTACCAGTCCACCATCGGCGGCGCCGCTTCGCCCCCTGCCAGCGAACCCCCGGCGGCGCCCGCCGGCGAGCACGCCGCCGGGGACCAGGCTACCCACGGCGGGGGCGCACCCGAAGCAGCGCACGGGACCCGCACCCCGACCCCAGCCGCGCACAGCTCGCCCACCCCGCCGCCCGGCACCCCGACCCCGTCCCCGGCCATCCGCCTCACCCTCGACCAGGTCCGCTCGCTCCCCCGTGCGACGCCCGTTCCACCACGGGCCCCGGCGCCCCAGTTCCGGGCGCCAGCTCCCTCCCCCGCCCAGCCCCC
>CALLPC010000029.1 GCA_938015525.1 uncultured Dehalococcoidia bacterium | reverse complement strand
GACCCCTTCGCTGATGTAGGTCTCCACGGCGAGTGATGCGTCGAGGATGAACGCCTTCAGGAAGGCGAGGAAGGTATCGAGGAGCTTCTGGCCCTTGAGTTTGCGGGAGAGCTCATCGGCGATGATGACGGCATAGAGCGCGTAATTGCCGACGTTCCAGCGCGGCTCGACGTTGAGGACTGCATGGGTGGCACCGATTTTGAGCCGGTGCTCGAAATAGGTCTCGTCGATTCGACCATCCAGAAGAGAGAGCAGATATTCCTTCTGTGTACGCTCAAGACGTTCACGATTTGAGTTGCACTCTTGGATTTTGTTGACGAACTCCGGGAACGAAAAGTTGTGGTCGTAGAAGCGGCGGACGATATCGTCGGCGCGGGGCCGAAGGAAGACGGCAGCCTCGCGGATGAGGGCGGCGTCGCGGTCGGTGAACTGGAGCCAGCGAAGGCGGAGGGCCTGGTCGGAGGGGGTGACGGCGAGGAGCTCGGTGAAGCGGTGAGCGGACATCGTCCAACCTCGAGAGGAAACTGTGACGAGGTTCCCACCGCCGCGACAACGCGCGAATGGGGGAAAACCCTAGGGGAGAGATGCGACAGGCCGGCGTGCCAGGGATGTATTTCCCTTAGATCGTCGAACAATAAAAAAACTCCGTCGGCGCGGTGGTGCGATACTGAGCGCGTGCTGCTCCTCCTCGATGGGAACAACCTCGCCTGGGCGGGCTTCTTTGCACTTCGGCGGCCGATGGGGGCCGATACCGCGGAGCGGGAGGCGCGAGCGGCGCTCCTCGGATTGATGCAGGCTGTCTTCGGGGTACTCGTGCGGGGCGGCGGGCCGCCGGGCGGGCTGGGGCAGCGCCGGGAGGGCGACCGGCCGCCCGTCAGCGGCCTCGCGGTAGCGTTCGACGAGGGGCGGCCGGTGCGGCGGCGGGGTATCTACCCGGCCTACCAGACGGGGCGTCAACGGGACCCGGCGTTCACCGAGAACGAGCCGCACATCCTCGCCGCAATTCGCGGCTTCTGTGAGCTGGCCGCCTGCCTGCCGGTCGAGGTGCTGCGCGGAGAGGACACTGAGGCCGACGACCTGGTCGCGGCGCGGGCGCTGCAGGAGCCGGGACCGGTGCGCATCGTCTCGACGGACCGGGATTTCCTGCAGCTCGTGGATGAACGGGTTTCCATCTATTCGCCGGTAAAGAAGTCGGTCATCGATGCAGCGACCTTTGCGGAGCATGCGGCGCCGCGGGACGCCGGGGGTCGCCGGGCCGTGTTCCCGCGGGAACGATACCTCGATTTCCGTGCAGCCAGCGGCGACAGCTCGGACGACCTGCCGGGGATTCCCGGGATTGGGGCCCTGACGGCAGCGCGACTGCTCGCTGAAGCTCCGCTCGATGCCTACCTGGAGGAGCCGGGCCGAGCGGCTGCGGTCCTCGGGCGCCGGAACAGGAAGCTGGAGGCAGCGCTGGGGAGCGGGGAGGCGCGGACCATCGTCGAGCGGAACCGGGCGTTGATGGATTTGCGGGCAGCGGCGGCCCTCTTCCCGGACCTCCGCCCGTACCGACGGGTTGGGGAGTGGGTCCCCGGGGAGCTGGAGCGCTGGATGGAGGAGCAGCGGGTCTTCGGGGTCGACCGGGCGGCGACGCTGGCCGCGTTTGACCGGCTCGCGGAGGCGACCGGAATGGCAGCTGGCAGGTAGACTTACCGGGGGAGATTCGCGGGCGATTAGCTCAGCTGGTCAGAGCGTCTCGCTTACACCGAGAAGGCCGGGGGTTCGAGCCCCTCATCGCCCACCATCCCCAACCCGAGCGGTTAGTCGGTGAACACGGTGACGTAGAGCCAGGTGCGTCCGGAGCGGACGGCCGCGACGCCGACGCTGGTGAACTGGGGCTCGAGGATGTTGGCACGGTGCCCGGGGCTGGCCATGAGGCCCTGGAAGGCGGCTTCGACCGTGCGGGCCTCGGCATAGTTGTTGCGCGCGAGGTTTTCGCCCGCGAGGCCGTAGCGGATGCCGCGGGCGGCGAGCTCGGAGAAGGCGCTCCGGCCGTCGGGGCCGTAATGGTCGAAGTAGCCGTTTGCGAGGAGGTCGCGGGCGCGTACGAGGGCAACCTCGGCGAGCGCCGGGCTCCAATTGAGTGGCTGGAGGCCGCTCGCGGTGCGGGCCGCGTTCATGGCGGCGAGGAGCGCGACGACCTTGTCATGGACCGGCTCGACCTCGATGGGCTGGCTGACCGAGGCGGGGAGCGCGGCGACGGGCTCGGGTGAGGCCGCGGTCGGCGGCGCGGAGGCTGGAGGTGGGTCTGCGGGGGGCGGGGGCGGCGAGTCGACCGGCAGAGCGGCGCGCACCTCGGCGATGGCGGTGGGAAGGGGGACGGTTTCGGCGGCAGGTGTCAGCTCGGTGACAGGCAGGGGATGGGGAGCGCGGAGCGTGGCGTCGGCTGTCGACATTTGGGGTGCGGGGTGCGCCGCGCCGGCAGGGGCTCCGAGATGGAGCTCCGCGAGGGCCAGGGCCGAGCAGGTAGCTGCGACGCCGAGGAGCAACGGGAGGATGGAGAGCCTGCGCACACCGGTACTTTCGGCTGGCCCCGCGGCTGGAAATATCGGGGAAGGCACCGATGGGGAGGGAGAGCTGCCATGCCGGGACCGCGTTCCCGTGAGCTAGCCGGACTGCCGCCACCGGTCGGCCTGCGGGTGACGGTCGTCTCGCTGGGACTGGAGCGTGCGTACGACCGTGCGCGGGGGCTCGAACACATGGGCTACCGCGTGGCGGCGTTTGGCGACGTGGGAAGAGCGGTGGCGGCCGTCGAGCGGAACGAGCCGGACGCGGTCGTCGTGGACCTGGGGCGGGAGGTTGGCTTCCCGGCGGATGCGGTGGCGCAGCTGCGGGGCGTTACGGACGCCCCGATCGTGGCGGTGGGCTGCAGCGGGACGATGGCGGAGATGCTGCGGTGCTTCGAGGCCGGGGCGGACGACTACTACCGTCCACGATGCAGTACGGAGGAGGTCGACCTGCGGCTGAGGGCGCTGCTGCGGCGGATTGGGATGGCAAACGGCCACGAAGCGAAAACGGATACGGAAGGCCCTCGCCGGGTGCGGGTAGGCGCCATCGAAATCGACCCTGCCTCGCAGACGGTGTGGAAGGAGGGGAAGGAGGTGCCGCTTTCGCCGACGGAGTACCGACTGCTCTGGACGCTGGCGGAGCATGCGGGCGAAGTGGTGCCATCGAAGGCGCTCATCGCGCGGGTCTGGGGCAACCAGTACACGGCGGAGACGCATTACCTGCGGCTGTATATCCGGTATCTCCGCCAGAAGCTGGAGGACGACCCGAGCCGCCCGGTGTACATCGTCAACCGGTGGGGCGCCGGCTACGCGCTCGAGGAGCCGAAACGGGCGGCAGTGGCGGTCTGAGGTGCGAGGCCGGGACGGCCGGTTCGCGTAGAATCGGGAGCCGAAACTCCTGCACCGTGGAGGCAGCATGGCCCGGACTGCTCATGAGATCCTGCGCTCGTCGCTGAAGTCGATGCACGACCTGCTGGATAAGGCCGTCGAGGGGATGACGGCCGAGCAGCTGAACTTCCGGCCGCAGGAGGGCGGGGTGAGCGCCTTTTTCAGCCTGTGGCATTACGTTCGGACGGAGGACAACATCATCAACTGGGTTGCCCAGCAGCGGCCGACGGTGTGGCTGGAGGGAAACTACCACGAGTATTTCGGCCTGCCGCGGACGAGCCAGGGTACCGGGATGACGGCCGAGGAAGCGAATGCCGTCCGGATCAGTGACGTCGCGAGGTGGCACGAGTACCAGCGGAAGGTGTGGGAAGCGACAGACCGGTACCTGGCGGGGATGTCGCCGGAGGAGTTCGACCGGCGAACGGTGACCATCAAGCCGCTGGGCGAGATGTCGCTCTGGGACGGCATCTACGGGGTCTGCCTGAGTCATGGGTACCGGCACGTCGGCGAAATCGAGTACGTGCGCGGCGTGCAGGGGCTGGGCGGCCTGACGATTTGAGGCGGAAGCGTCAGGAGAGCGGGGAATCGCAGCCCATGACGATGATGTCGCGGATGGTGCAGAAGCCGAGGCGCTCGTAGAGCGGCGCTGCGGTGAGGGTCGAAGCCAGAGCCGCGCCGTTGGCGCCCTCGGCCGCGGCGACGGCAAGGGCGGCCAGGGTTATTTCGGTGCCGAGGCCGCGGCGGCGGACCGAAGGGTGGACGTAGAGGCTGTGGAGCGTGGCCAGGCCGTCGTGGAGCATCGCAGCGACGCGAGCAACGCACGCACCTGCGAGGAAACCGACGAAGAGCCGGACCCTGGGGTTGTCGCGAGCGGCAGCCACGATGCCGGCGGGGAGGGGTTCGCCGGCGTGTTCGAAGGCGTCGACCGCGGCGAAGGCCTCGACGTCTTCGTCGGTGTCGACGGTGCGGATGTCGAGTTCGCCCGGGAGTGGCTGCGGCGAGATGGTCTCGAGGAGCATGACGGGCTGACGCTCCCAAAAGCGAAGGCCGATGGTCATGGCAGCGGCCATGAGGTCGGAGGGGGCATCGCCGGGGATGTCGACGCGGAAGTTGATGCCGCGGTTCGTGAACCAGCCGGCGACCGCCCGAAGCGCGGGAAGGGCGGGACCGGAAAGTTCGCGGGGGATGGCGACGTTGGCTGGTGAAACACCGAGGCCGGCATCGATGCAGGTGAACCCGGAGAGCTCGACCACTTCTCCGAGTGTGGGGTGGCAACCGAGCGCAAGGGCGGCGGCACGCATCGCGTCCGCGACGGTTCCGGCGAGGGGATGGAGGGCTGGCATGGGGGCATGGTACGCGGTACGAGCGGCGTTCGCGCGGCGGCCTGATAATCGAGCGCAGCACAGCTGAGGAGGTCTCAGTCCGTTGGACCAGCCGAGCCAGGCTTCGATCGACAAGATGTGGGCGTATGCGGAGAAGTTCGCGGAGAAGTCGGGGACGCACTTGCACCCGGACCGGTACATCACGGAGGGGGTGATTCTCGGGCTGGCAGCGAACCTCGACCAGTACGGGCGGCCGCTTTGCCCGTGCAACTTCTATCCCTCGAAAGACGAGAACGGCAACTGGCCGGAGGGGCTGTACCTGCCGAAGGAAGAAGAGGTGAAGCGGCGGACCTGGATTTGTGCGTGTGACGAGATGCAGATCTACAAGTACTGTCACTGCCTCCTGTTCGTGACGGAGGAGGGGCTGCCGATCACGGAATACCTGCCCGAGGGGCACGAGGGCCGGGAGATCTACGGACTGGTCAAGGACCCGACGCCGGAGAAGGGGCGGGCGCTGGGCCGGGTGCTCGAACGGCAGAAGGCGGAGGGTGGCCACCGCGACTAGCGGCAGCCACCCTCGGTATCGCGGCTGTACTGCTAGAGGTGCTGGCTAACGCCGCCGTCGACGTGGAAGACCTGACCGGAGATATAGCCGGCCGCTTCGGAAGCGAGGAGGACGGACAGCGGGCCGAGTTCGTCGGCATGTCCGAAGCGACGCATGGGGATGAATCGGAGGAGGAGGTTGGCGCCGACCTCGTCGGGGCCGCGGCCGGGTGTCCAGTCCATCCAGCCGGTGGCGATACAGTTCGAGGTGAAGCCGCGAGCGGCGAGCTCCTGGCTGAGTGCTGTGGACAGGCCGATGACGCCGGACTTGACGGCGGTGTAGGCGGCGAGCCCTTCGACGCCGCGCTCCGCGAAGATCGACGTCACGAAGATGAGGCGCCCGGGGCCTTCGCCGTCGGGGAACTCACGAACGAAGCTGCGCGCGGTGTAGAAGGCGCCGTTCTGGTTAACCGCCTGGAGCCGGGCAAATTCGGTATCGGTGACCTTTTCGAATGGCTTCGCCAGAGGGAGGTCGGCGGCGTAGACGAGGATGGTCGGGCGGCCGAACTCTTTCCCGAGCTGCTTGAGGCTGACCTGGACGTTCGTGGGGAGGGTCACATCCCAGCCCTGGGCGAACGACCGGCGACCGAGAGCGGCGACTTCCCTGGCGATTCTCTTCGCTTCGAGCATCTCCTCGCCGTCCGTGGTGGCGGATGCGATGGCGACATCGGCGCCGGCTTCGGCGAGGGCGAGGGCGATGGCGCGGCCGGCGGGGTTGGCGCAGCCGACGACGAGCGCACGGCGACCGGAGAGGTCGAAACCGGGTTTTGGATTCCATTCAGCCATGGCGCACCTCTGTGGGTTCGGTGACGACCCAGCCCGTCGGGGCGATGCCGCCGGCGAGACCGCCGCCATCGATGACGAAGGATTCGCCGGTGATGTAGCTCGAGGCATCGGAGCAGAGGAAGACGGCAAGCGGGCCGAGCTCCCAGGCTTCGCCGAGGCGCCGGACGGTGACGAAACGGCCGCGCTGGGCGAGCATGGCGGCCTCGTTTTCGGAGCGGGGCGGCTGCTGGGCGACGAAACCGGGGATGATGCAATTGACGCGGATGTTCTCGCCGATGAGCTGGGCGGCGAGGCTCTTGGTGAGGGAGATGACGCCGGCCTTGGCGGCGGCGTAGGCGAGGGACTGGGGCGATGAGCGGAGGGCGGTCCCGCTGGCAACGTTGACGATGACCCCGCCGGTGCCCTGCTCCAGGAGCTGCCGGGCCGCCGCGCGGGAGCAGTAGAAGGTGCTGTAGAGGTTGACCTCGATGGTGTCGCGCCAGTCGTCGTCGTCGAGGTCCTGGATGCGGTTGCCGGCGCCGCGGCGATCGCCGATGCCGGCGTTGTTGAGCATGACATCGAGACGGCCGAAATGTTCGACCGTCCGTTGGATGAGGGCGTCGCACTGTTCGCGCACGCGGACATCGGTGGGCACGATGAGAGGGTCGCGGCCGCTGGCAGCGCGGATCTCGGCAGCGGCTTCCTCGAGCTGGGCGAGGGTGCGGCTGGCGATGCAGATATCGGCGCCGGCTTCGGCGAGGGCGATGGCCATCGCCTTGCCGAGGCCGCGGCCACCGCCGGTCACGATGACGACCCGACGCGGGGGGCCATCGAGTCGGAGACGTTCGAGGACCATGGGAACCTCCAGGATGGTGTCGTGCGGGCCATGATACGGGGGACGACAGCGGGGAGCCGCTCAGCCGGCGGTGCGGTAGGCGGCGATGGCGAGGGTGAGGATGGCGACGGCGTAGCGATAGAGCACGAAGAGGAGGAGGGAGCGCGTCCGCACCCAGCGGAGGAGAAAATGGATGGCGGCGAAGCCGACGAGCGCGGAGGTGACGAAGCCAGCGACCATCTGCCGGGCTTCGGCGCCGGAGAGTGCGGCAAGGTCGGCAGACTTGAGGATGAGGGCGCCGATAAAGGCCGGCGTGCCGAGGAGGAACGCGAAACGGACGGCATCCTCCCGGCGAAGGCCGCGGACGAGGCCAACGGTGACGGTGGCGCCGGAGCGTGAGACGCCGGGGACGAGGGCGAATGCCTGGCCGACGCCGATGAGGAGTGCATCGCGCAGGCCGACCGAGGCCATCGGGCGGCGATTGGGGGCCTGGCTATCGGCGAGCAGCATGACGGTGCCCATGAGGGCGAGCATGACGGCGACGAGCCAGGGCTGGCGGACGTGTGCTTCGACCCAGTCGTCGAGGAGGAGGCCGGCGACGGCGGCAGGGAGCGAACCGGCGGCGAGAAGCCAGAGCAGGCGGGTATCGGTGCGCCACGCGGAGACCCGGGTGCGGTGGCGGGCGAGGTCGGCGAGGCCGGTCCGTAGCATGACGTACCAGTCGCGCCAGAAGTAGGCGAGGAGCGCAAGCAGTGTGCCGCCGTGGAGACCGACATCGAAGGCGAGGCCCTGGTCTTCCCAGCCGAAGAGGGCAGGGACGAGGATGAGGTGGCCGGAGCTGGAGATCGGCAGGAACTCGGCGACGCCCTGCACGATGCCCAAGATGACTGCGCGAACGAGGTCCACGCGCGAACGTTCGCGGTGCCGCGGCTAAGGGGCAATCGAGCGGGGAAAGGCGGGGTTCAGTCGACGCCGGCGATTTTGGTGTACCGCTCGATGACAGGCCTCCCGGCGAGGAGCCCGGCAAGTTTCGCGCCGAGTGCGCGCATGTGGTCGGTCTTGCCGTGGGCCTCGAAGGCCTCGGCATCGCGGTAGTTCTCATAGAAGAGGAAGGTTGTCGGGTCGTCGACAGCGACGTGGAGGGAGTAGGTCGGCACGGCGCCGGCTTCTTTCTCTTTGACGGCCGCGACCATTTCCGTGAGGGCAGCGCGGAGTTCCGATTCCTTGCCGGCCTGGGCCTGGAGCTTTGCGACGATGGTAATCATGGGGTACCCCCGGGTGGATGCCGGGGATTCTACGGCAGCGCGCCGGGTTGCGTGACAAAACCCACGGCAGCGCCGAGAATGCGCGAGATGTGGTTCCAGGGGATGCCCCGGCGCCAGGCGGAGCGGCTGCGTGAGGCCGCGCTGCGGCACCCGGCGGCGGCCCAGGGCGTAAGCTATCCCGGGTGGTACTTCCGACGGTGGCATTTCCTGCCCGGGGGGTACCTGTCGGGGCGAAGTGTACGGCTGTACGAGAGGGTCATCCGGCCGCTGTACTGGGCGGGGAGCGAGGCGCGGGCGGTACGGCTCATCACGCGGTGGCTGGAGCGAACGGGAGCACGGCGGGTGCTCGAGCTGGCGCCTGGCCCGGGGCGGTTGCTGGCGGAGCTCAGCTGGCGGCTGCCCGGGGTGGAGTTCCGGGCGGTGGAGCTCTCGCCGTACTTCGTTGCTGCGGCGCGTGACCGGGCGAGGGGCGCCCATGTGCTACACGGGGATGCGCGCCAGCTTGAAGGGTTAGCCGGGGTGTTCGACGCGGTGATTGCAGCGCACTACGTTGGCCACCTCCCTCCGGGGGTGCGCGGGGGGGCGTTCGCGGCAGCCACGCTGGCAGCCCGGCCCGGGGGCAGTATCGTGACCGTGGAGCACCGCTGGCACCGGTGGCCTGTACCGCCAGGGGTGCGACGGATGGCGGTGCGGGGGGCGGGATTTTCGCGGGTGACGTTCTACCGGCGGGAGATTGAGGAGGAGCAGCAGGGATGACGATGCCAGCTTCAGAACGTGAGCGGATTCGACAGTACCTCGTCGACCAGGCGGCCGGGAGGGGCATCGAAGAGCTCATCGGCCGGGTCGAAGA
>CALLPC010000028.1 GCA_938015525.1 uncultured Dehalococcoidia bacterium | reverse complement strand
TGCCCGGGTCAAGTATGCAGCCGTATCTGTACGGCCGGGCGTGTAAGGGAATAAGGCCTCTTGAGAACCGACCCAGTCCGAGACGGTGATGAACCCGGCTAGGGCGAGACAGAACGGGACAGGTGGCAGCGCGCTCGGGAGCGTCCCCGGTTGGATACCGAGGAGGACCGCCAGCTCCCCGAACAGCGCGGCACGCGCCTCCTCGTAGACCTGACGAACGACGCGGTCCGGTTCTCCGATCCGACGACCGATGGCCTTCCAGAAGTCGCGCGGGAACCAGCCATGATGTCCTGCGAGGACCTCGGCCAGTCTCGTCGCCGAATCAGGCTGGACACTGAGATGGTCTTGAAGGAGCTTCTCGCATGCGGCGCCCGTAACCGCCGCGTGCCCGGGGTCTTCGGCCCGGCCGACCGGCGTACCGAGAGGCAAGCCGGCGAGGCGGGTAGCGACGTGAGGGTCGTACTTGTGTTGGAAAGCGGGGCAGGCCTTGCCGAGGTCGTGGAGACCTGCGAGGAAGGCGACCCATCGCCGGGCGAGGCTCTCGTCCTCGATGCAGAGGCCGTCGGAGAAGAACTCCCGCATCGCCGGGCTGAGCGCGGTATCCCAGAGTGCCTCGGCGACGGCGGCAACGTCGATCATGTGGCAGATGAGTGAATGGTAGTGTTCCGCGGGCCTGTCGGGTTTGCAGCCGAACTTTGCGGCGAGACGGAAGTGGGCCTCTGAAAGCATCGCGAACCCGGAGTTCGAGGTTACTAGATTCTAGGACGCGGCCGGCGACAACTCCTGTCGCAAAAAGGTCGGAGTTTTGCAGGAGGTCGGCCGGCTTCACCGGGGTGGGAGGGCGGAGTAGACTGCGGCGGCCGGGCGCGGGCGTTGCGGCCTGGCGAGGAGGGTAAAGGGCGATGGATATCCGCGGGGGCGTGGTCATCGTGACGGGCTCGGCGACGGGCGTGGGTGCGGCCTGCGCGAAGCTTCTCGCGAGCAAAGGCTGCAACGTCGTCATCAACTACACGAAGTCGGAAGCGGAGGCGCGAGAGACGCAGGCTGCCTGCGAGGCGTTCGGCGTGGAGACGCTGATCGTGCAGGCAGACGTGGCGAACGATGCCGATTGCCGCCGGATGGCGCAGGCGGCTATCGAACGTTGGGGCCGCATCGATGGGCTGATCAACAATGCGGGGACGACGAAGTTCGTGAACCACACGGACCTGGAAGGGCTGACGGCGGAGGATTTCCAGCGCATCTACGCGGTGAACGTCATTGGGGCGTACCAGATGACGAGGGCCGTCGTGCCCCAGATGAAGGCGCAGGGGCGGGGCGCCATCGTAAACGTCTCCTCGATTGCGGGGGTGATGGGAATCGGCAGCTCGATCGCGTACGCGGCGTCGAAGGGGGCCTTGAATACGATGACGCTTTCGCTGGCGCGGGCGCTCGGGCCGGAAATCCGGGTGAACGCCATCTGCCCGGGGTTCATCCAGGGCCGGTGGCTGCGCGGGGGCCTCGGGGATGCAGCGTATGAGGCGGCGCTGGCGCAACAGGAGCGGACGACGCCGCTGCGCAGGGCCGGGACGCCGGAGGAGATGGCACAGGCGGCGGTTTGGTTCATCGAGGGGGCGGACCTGGTGACCGGGGAGCTGCTGATCGTCGATGCGGGCGCGCACCTCGGGGCTGCTCCGCTCATCGCGCGGTAGCCTGCGCGTCTCCACCAGGCTGTACGCGCGGGTGACGCTCCGGGAGGCTCCCTGGGTCGATGCGAGCGGCCCCGGTTGCACTCGTGCGGGCGAGGGTGTGGAGTGAGGGTGTGGCGCTGGAACGGCTGCAGAAGATTCTTTCGAACGCGGGCGTGGCGTCGCGGCGCCAGGCGGAGGAGCTGATCCTCGGCGGGCGCGTGCAGGTGAACGGCGAGACGGTGACGACGCTCGGTGCGCGGGCAGACCCCGAGACGGACGAGATTCTCGTGGACGGCGAGCCCGTCCGGCGCGACCGCTACCGGTATTTTGCGCTCAACAAGCCGCGAGGGTTCGTGACGACGGCGAGAGACGACCAGGGCCGGGAAACGGTGCTCGACCTCGTGCCAATCGGCGATGTCCAGCTCCACCCGGTAGGGCGGCTGGATATGGACAGTGAGGGGCTCGTCCTCCTCACCAACGACGGGCACCTGACCGAGTTGCTGACCCACCCGAGGTATGAAGTCGAGAAGGAGTACCTCGTCGGGGTCGACGCTGCCCTTCCGCTGCGAGACCTCGAGCGGATGGTCCGGGGCATCACGGTCGACGGCGAGCGCCTGCGGGCCGCTTCGGTGCATCCTGCTGAGCCGCCACCCGATGCGGAGCCCGTGGCGGGGGCCGGCGCCTGGCTGCTGGTCACGCTTCGCGAAGGGAAGAACCGGGAGATTCGGCGGATGCTGGGGGCACTGGGGAGGAAGGTGGTGCTGTTGCGGCGGCTGCGGGTCGGGCCGCTGCGGCTGGGGAGCCTGGGGAGCGGGGCGTTCCGGGAGCTGACGGAGGAGGAGGTTGCAGCGCTCTACCGGGCGGGGCGGGCGGCGGCCGCGGAGGAGCGGGGCGCGGCGGGCGGGGCCGGCGGCGAGCGCCCGGGGCGTGATGTGCCAAAAGGTCGACGTCGACTACCATCGCGACGATGAGGGAAGGCGACTGCGTACCGTGGCCAATCGCCATCGACGGGCCGGCGGCTTCGGGGAAGAGTTCGCTGGGGATGGCGCTGGCGCAGCGGTTCGGGTTCCTGTTCCTCGATACGGGGTTGATGTACCGGGCGGTGACGCTGGCCGCGCTCGAGGCGGGCGTGCCGGCGGAGGACGACGCGGCGGGACGGTTCGCGCGAGCGCTGGATATCCGGGCGCAGGCCGGCATCGAAACGCGCATCCTGGTCGATGGGCGGGATGTGACGGGGCGGCTGCGAGAACCGGAGGTGGAGCATCACGTGAGCGCCTACAGCGCGCTGCCGTCGGTACGGGCGGCGATGGTCGCGGCCCAGCGCGCGATTGCGGCACAGGGACCCGCCATCCTGGCGGGCCGGGATATCGGCACCGTGGTGCTGCCGGATGCGCCGGTAAAGCTGTTCCTCGACGCATCCCCTGAGGCGCGGGCGGCGCGGCGGAGCCTGCAGGCACGGCAGTGGGGGTTGGCGCAGGAGGCGGCGGAGGCGCGCCGCGACATCGAACAGCGGGACCGACTGGACAGCTCCCGGGCTTCGAGTCCGCTGCGTGCGGCCGAGGACGCGGTGGTGATCGACACGACGGACCTCTCGCTGGACGACGTCATCCGGTTCACGCTGGAGCTGCTGGGATGCGACTGAGACTGCCGCGGCTTCGCTGGGAGACGTTCGTGCCGGCCTTCTACTGGGGCTGCACCTATGCACTGCGCGGTGCGCTCTGGCTCGTCACGCGCTGGGAGGTGCGGGGGCGAGAGCACGTACCGCTCGAGGGCGGGCTGATCGTGGTTTCGAACCACTTGAACAACGCGGACCCGCCGATCGTGGGGGCGGGGGTGGCGAGGCGACGCATCCGGTGGATGGCGAAGGTCGAGCTGTTCCGTTACCCGTTCGGGGTGGTGCCCCGGCTGTGGGGGGCGTTCCCGGTGCGGCGGTTCGAGGCGGACCTGGGTGCGATGCTGACCGCGGAGCGGATCCTGCGGCAGGGGGGCGTGCTCGGGATGTTCCCGGAGGGGACACGCTCGCGGACGGGCCGCCTTGGGAAGCCGCACCCGGGAACGGCGCTGATTGCGCTGCGGACGGGCGTTCCGGTGCTTCCGTGTGCCGTGACGGGAACGGAGCGGTTCCGGAATCCGCTGGTGCTCCTGCGCCGACCGAGGTTCACCGTCACGATCGGCGAACCGATCCGGGTGGAAGCGGTGAAGCGGCCGACGGAGGAGCAGGTGAGCGCCCTGACCGGGCAGATTTTCGAAGCAATCAGGGCGCTCTTACCGCCGGAGTATGTTGCTCCCTATACTGAACGTGAAGTCGGAGCGCCGCAGGAGCACCATGGTCGAGATCATCCGCGCGAGTGACATGGGGTTCTGCATGGGCGTGCGCCGGGCCGTGCAGATCATGGAGGCCGAGGCTTCGCCGGAGCGCCCGGTGTTCAGCGTGGGCGAGGTCGTGCACAACCCGCACGTGGTGCGAGCGCTCGAGCGCAGCGGCGTGGTGCAGCTGCCGGGTCCGGATGAAGTGGATGGCGACATCGGGAAGGCGACCGCGGAGCGGGTGCAGCGCGGCCGGGTGGCCATTACCGCGCACGGTGTGGGCGAGCGGGTGATACGGGAACTGGCCGCGAGCGGGCTGGAGGTAATCGATACGACCTGCCCGATCGTGACGCGGGCGCAGCGGTACGGGCAGAAGTTCGCGCGCGAAGGCTGGCACGTGCTGATTTTCGGGGACCCTGGGCACAAGGAGGTGCGGGGCATCCTCGGCTGGACGCATGGGCCGGACGGGGCGCCGAGCGCGACGGTCGTGCCGCATTCGGACCTCGAGAGCCTGCGGCGGGTGGTGGAGGAGTTCCCCGGCGGGTTCCCGAACAAAGTTGGGGTGATGGCGCAGACGACGCATAAGATGGAGGATTTCGCCCAGTTCGTGGCGAACCTGATGCTGCTGCGTCGGGATTACAACTTCGAGCTGCACGTGGTGAACACGCTCTGCCACGCGACGACGGGGCAGCAGGAGGCGGCGGCTGAGCTGGCCCGGCGGGTGGACGTGATGATCGTGGTCGGCGGGAAGAAGAGCGCGAATACGCGCCACCTGCGGGAGGTGGCGGAGGAGCAGGGGACGCGGGCTTACCACATCGAGGGGCCGGAGGAGCTGGAGGCCGAGTGGTTCGCGGGGGTCGAACGGGTGGGGCTGACGGCTGGCGCGTCGACACCGGACTTCTCCGTCGACGCGGTGGAGGCGCGGATCCGGGAGCTCGTGGAGGCATAGCGCCCGGGAGGCCAGGTTACGGGCCGTGTCATAATCGCTGCATGCAGAAAGCGCCGGCGCCGGGAGTGATCAGCGGGGTCCGGCCGGGCTCGCTGGCGGACCTCGCCGGGCTGGAGCCGGGCGATGCCGTGGTGCGGGTGAATGGGCGGGTGCCGCGCGACGTGGTGGACGTCCAGTTCTACGCGGCGGAGGCTGAGGTCGAGGTACTGGTCCGAAAGGCGAACGGGCTGGACGACCTGCTCGTGTTCGAGAAGGCGATCGACGAGGACATCGGGTGGGAGTTCGAGCGGGCCACGTGGGACGACGTCATCCTCTGCAACAACAACTGCTTCTTCTGCTTTTTGAAGGGGCTGCCCAAGGGCATGCGGAAGACGCTGTACGTGAAGGACGACGATTACCGCCTCTCGTTCTTGCACGGGAACTTCGTGACGCTGACGAATCTCACCGAGGATGACTGGGCGAGGCTGGAGGAGCAGCGGCTGAGCCCGCTGAACGTCTCGGTGCACGCGACGGAGCCGGGGCTGCGGCGGCGAATGCTGGCGAACCCGGAGGCGCCGGACATCCTCGCCCAGCTGCGGCGGCTGGGAAGCCTTGGCATCCAGGCGCATACACAGATCGTGCTCTGCCCAGGGGTGAACGACGGCGCACATCTTCGCCGTTCGATCGCTGAGCTGGGGGCGCTCTACCCGACGGTGCTGACCATCAGCGTGGTGCCGGTAGGTGCGAGCCCACGGCTGGAGGAGTGGGCGCTCGAGCGCGACGGCATCCCGCTCGAGCGGCCGACGCCGGCTTACGCGCGGGAGGTCATCGAGCTCATCCGGCCGTTCCAGCGGGAGTTCCGCAGACGATACGGCGCGACGGTCGTCCAGTGCAGCGACGAGTACTACGTGACCGCCGGGCTGCCGGTGCCGCCGGCTCGCGCGTACGACGGGTTTCCGCAGTACGAGAACGGGATCGGCATGGTGCGGCGAATGCTGGACGATTGGGCGCGGACGCGGCGGCGGCTGCGGGAGCGGGGCGTGCCGGCGGGCGTGGCCGGGCGGCGGGCCGTGGTGGGGACGGCTCGGCTGATGGCGCCGACGCTGGCGGGGATTGCGAGGGAGCTCTCGGAGCTGACCGGCGCGAAGGTCGACGTAGCGGGGGTGACGAACCGCGTCTTCGGGGAACGGGTGAACGTGAGCGGGCTGGTCTGCGGTGCGGATTACGTCGAGCAGGTGCGCCGCCGAGAGGCGCCGGACTGCTACATCCTGCCGCGGCCGAGCCTGGATTTTTTTGGGGAGCGGTTCCTGGACTCGATGACGGTTGAGGAGGCGGAAGCCGGGCTGGGTGCGCCGCTCGGGTTCGCGAGCGCGTGGTCGGAGGTGGTACGGATCCTGGCAGAGGGACCGCGACGCCCGGGAAGGGCGGCACGGGAGAACGGGCGGTTCTGGTCGGAGCCTGAGCGGGCCGGGACGGCCGCAGATTCGTGAATCGCCCGGGAGGGCAGAGGGTGCTATCTTCGGCGTGGCAGCCCGCGCCCGGCCGGGACGGGCGGAGCAGGCTGAATTCCCCTACTGACCGAGGCCAGGATGACCGACCAGTTGACCGCTGAGCAGAAGCTCCAGCAGTTGTTCGCTTTGAAGGCAGCCGCCGCGCTGGGAGGCGGCGAGAAGCGGATCGAAGCGCAGCATGCGCGCGGGAAGCTGACGGCGCGGGAGCGTATCGACCTGCTGCTGGACCCGGGGAGCTTCGAGGAGCTCGATATGCTCATGCGGCCGCGGGGGTCACTCGCCGGCGGCAACGTGGAGGCGGTGGTCACGGGCTGGGGGAAGGTGGACGGGCGGCCAGTGTACGTGTTTTCGTACGATTTCACGGTGGCGGGCGGCTCGCTGAGCGAGGCGGTCGCAGAGAAGATCCTGAAAGTCATGGACCTCGCGATGATGACAGGGGCGCCGATCATCGGGATCCAGGACTCGGGCGGAGCGCGCATCCAGGACGGGCCGGAGAGCCTTCGAGGGTTTGGCGAGATTTTCGCGATGAATACGCTCGCGAGCGGCGTGGTGCCGCAGATCAGCGTCATCATGGGGCCGTGCGCAGGGGGCGCGGTCTACAGCCCGGCGATCACGGACTTCGTGTTCATGGCCGAGGGCTCGAGCTATATGTTCATCACCGGCCCCGACGTGGTGAAATCGGTGACCGGTGAGGAAGTGACGCAGGAGACGCTGGGCGGGGCGGATGTGCACGCTTCCCGCTCCGGGGTAGCACACTTCGCCATCGCAGGGGAGGAGGCGACGCTGGCGGAAGTCCGGAGGCTGCTCTCCTTCCTGCCTTCGAACAATGCAGAGGACCCGCCGTTCGTGCCGACGAACGACGACGTGAACCGGGCGGAGGAGGAGCTGCTGACGATCGTCCCGGCGGAGCCGAACCGGCCGTACGACGTGCGAGACGTCATCGACCGGATCGTCGATGACGGTGACTTCATGGAGGTGCACGAGGCGTTCGCGCCGAACATCGTGGTTGGGTTCGGGCGGATGGGCGGCCGGAGCGTGGGGTTCGTGGCGAACCAGCCGATGCACCTCGCGGGGTCGCTGGATATCAATGCGAGCCGGAAAGCGGCACGGTTCGTGCGGTTCTGCGACTGCTTCAACATCCCGCTCGTGACGCTGGTGGACGTGCCGGGGTATCTGCCGGGGACGTCGCAGGAGTACAACGGGATCATCACGCACGGCGCGAAGCTGCTCTATGCGTACAGCGAGGCGACCGTCCCGAAGGTGGCAGTGGTGCTGCGGAAGGCCTACGGCGGGGCGTACCTGGTGATGTCGTCGAAGCATTTGCGGGGGGACATGAACTTCTCCTGGCCGACGGGGGAGATTGCGGTGATGGGGCCCGATGGCGCGGCGAATGTGGTGTACCGGGATGAAATTGCGAGTGCGCCGGACCCGGAGGCGCGGCGGAAGGAGCTGATCGAGGAGTACCGGCAGAAGTTCGCGAACCCGTACATCCCGGCGGGCCGGGGGTTCATCGATGACGTGATCGACCCGCGGCAGACGCGGCCGAAGGTCATCCGGGCGCTCGAGATGCTGCAGAACAAGGCGGACCGGAACCCGCCGAAGAAGCACGGGAACATCCCGCTGTAGGGGCGGGTTGGGGGTCCCCACCGGGGAAAGCCGGGGAGTCCCCGATGACCGCGGGGTACTGCGGCGGCGACACTGTGGCGGGAAAGCCTTCGCGGAGGAGGGAGACGCCATGGGTGACGGCCGGGCCGGGGGGATTGATGTGGTGGCCGCGGTCGAGGCGCTGCCGCCCCTGCCGGCAGTCGCGCTGCGGGTGATGCAGGTGGCGCAGGACCCGAAGGCCTCGGCCTCCGACCTCGCCCTGGTCGTGTCGGCGGACCCGGGGCTGAGCAGTCGGATACTGCGGGTGGTGAACTCGGCGGCGTACCGGCGGATGCGGGAGATTACGTCGGTCCAGCAGGCGCTGGTGACGCTCGGGTTCGTGCAGGCGCGGAACCTTGCGGTGAGCGGAGCGATCGCTGGGGCTTATGCGCCCGATGCCCTGCACGCGCTGTTCCGGATCGAGGTGTTCTGGCGGCATTCGATCGGCGTGGCGTTCAAGGCGGCGGAGTACGCCGGGGAGGGCCGGCGGGTGGACGTGCCGAGCGCGTTTACGGCGGGGATCGTGCACAACATGGGGCGGCTGGCATTGTTTTACCGGGACCCGGCGCTGGTGGACCAGGCGGTTGCGCGGGCGATGGCGGAGGAGCGGACGCTGGAGGAGGTGGAGGCCGAGCTGGGGTTCGACCATGCCGCGGCAGGCGAGCTCCTGGCGAGGAAGTGGAAGCTGCCGGAGGCGATTTGCGAGGCGATTGGGCGGCACCACGAGCCGCTGGATTCACCGCACACGCTGGCCGGGTGCGTGGCGATGGCGGACCGTTACGTCGTGGGAAACGGACTGCTCCCGGGGTACGTGCTGCCGCCAGCGCCGGGGACGCAGCGGATGCTGTCACCGGATTTCGGGGCGTTGATGAAGCAGGTGGATGCCTTGATGGAGCTCGTGAAGGGCCAGCCAGCGGGAGTGCGTGCGGCGTAGGCGGGGAGCGATACGGCGGGGCAGGCTGAGGCATCGGCATGTGCTATAGCTCCGGGAGGAGCTATTCACTTTTCGGAAGGCTTCGGCTAGGCTGGGGCGGTCAACTCTCGTGAACGAGTGTGGAAGCAGCAGCCATGGCGATTTCCCCGGCACCCAGCAATACGGGCAGCGCGATCATCGCGCGCGCTGCCGAAGTTCATCACAACCTGAGCGTCCCGGTTCTTTACGAGTACGCGGTCCGGCGGCGGGAAGGGAAGCTCCTGCAGGGCGGGACTTTCGCCGTGTTCAGCGGCGAGCGAACAGGTCGAAGCCCGCAGGACAAGTTCGTAGTGAAGACGCCGGAGATTTCTGAGCACGTGTGGTGGGGGAAGCACAACCAGCCGCTGCCTGCGGAGACGTTCGAGCGGCTGCTGGCCAAGGCGATGCAATACCTGGCAGGGCGCGAGATTTTCGTGCAGGACACGGTGGTCTCGCAGGACCCGGCACATCGGAAGCGGGTGCGCGTGATCACGGAGCAGGCCTACCACTCGCTGTTTGCTCGGACGATGTTCATCCCGTCGGAGAAGCGGCCGGTCGATGAGCGGGCGGACCTCACGATCATCCACTGTCCGTTCCTGCACCTCGAGGGGGAGGCTGATGGAGTTCGGAGTGACGCGGTGGTGGCGCTCAACCTGACGGAGGGGATCATCCTCATCGCCGGTACGGCGTACGCGGGCGAGATGAAGAAGGCCGTGTTCACGGCGATGAACTACTACCTGCCGCTGGAGGGGACGCTCTCGCTGCACTCGGCGGCGAACGTGGACCCGCGGACGGGGAAATCGGCGCTGTTTTTCGGGCTCTCGGGAACGGGGAAGACGACGCTGAGCACGGACCCGGAGCGGCTGCTGGTCGGGGACGACGAGCATGCCTGGACGGAGCGGGGGGTCTTCAATATCGAGGGCGGCTGTTACGCGAAAACGATCCGGCTCTCGAAGGAGGCGGAGCCGGACATCTTCGAGCAGACGCACGAGTTCGGGACGATTCTCGAGAACGTGATTTTCGATGAAGAGACGCGCGAAGTAGACCTGAACGACGACAGCATCACGGAGAACACGCGGGGCAGCTATCCCCTGGAATCGCTGAGGCACGTGTACCGGGAGCCGGTGGCGCCGCACCCGTCGCACGTCATCCTGCTGACGGCGGACGCGTTCGGGGTGATGCCGCCGGTCGCGCGGCTGACGCCGGAGCAGGCGCTGTATCACTTCCTGAGCGGCTATACCTGCAAGCTGGCCGGCACAGAGGTTGGGCTAAAAGACCCGGAGGTGACGTTCAGCCCGTGTTACGGCGCCCCGTTCATGGCGTTGAACCCGACCGTGTATGCGGAGCTGCTCGAGCAGCGGCTGCGGATGACGGGCGCTCAGACGTGGCTGATCAATACCGGGTGGACGGGCGGGAAGTATGGAGTGGGGAAGCGGATCGCTATCCAGGAGACGCGGAAGATGGTACGGGCAGTGCTGAATGATGCGCTCGCCGGGGTGGAGTTCCGAAGGGACCCGGTGTTCGGGTTCGAGGTGCCGGTCCGGTGCCCGGGCGTGGATTCAACGCTGCTGGACCCGAGGGCGATGTGGGCCGACGCGGACGAGTACGACCGGGTGTACCGGGGCCTGGCGGAACGGTTCGCGGCGAACTTCGAGCAGTTCCGCTCGCTGGTGCGGCCGGAGGTTGCGGCGGCCGGGCCGTGACCCGCGGGAAGTTCGACCCAGCCGGGGCGCGCCCGTAGAATCAGCCCCAGCGCCACTGCGGAGGACGTATTCGCGTGAGTGTGAAGCAGCTCAGCCAGCTTCGCCACCAGGGGACGGTGGCCGAGATCGCAAAGGTCAAGTTCCCGTACCCGAATGCGGAGTTCCCGGATTACGAGACGATCGTGAACGTGCCGAAGCCGCGGCTCTCGGTGGGCGAGGCGAACGGCAGGGAGCTGGTGCCGGATATCGTGGTGGTGCATAAGCCGGGGCTGTTCTTGCGGATGATGGCGGAGGTCGAGATGCCGGATACGCTGACGGATGAGTCAGCAGCGAACGACTGGCTGCCGATGTCGAAGGTCGGGCCCCTGTACCTGTACGTCCCGATGGGGATGGTGTCGGAGACGAAGCGGCTGCTGAAGAAGCACAAGATCTCGGTGGCCGGCATTCGGACGTGGCGGTTCCGGCCGGTGTGGGGACTGGAGGTCGTCGAAGTCTAGGCTCGCCGCCGGGTCCGGTACGGGGATAGCCGCCGGGGCTTCAGACCCCGGCGTTTTCGCCGGCGCGGGAACGGCGCTGTCGGAGGTAGAAGCGCAGCGCCAGACCGAGGGTGACGAGGGCGATGACGGGAAGGATGAGGCCGAGCATCACGATGCTGTAGGGGCCGAGCGCATCGTGGCCGGAGGCATCGAGGAAGAGGTAGAGGGCGTAGGCTGCGTAGAGGCCGAGGAAGAGGAGGCCGTTGGCCCGGGTGATGACGTAGCCCGTGAAGAAGACCGGGAGGGCGGCGACAGCCACGGCGAGCATGACGGGAAGGTCGAAGGCGACCGCAGATTCAGCGACGGGGATGCCGCCGCGGGAGACCGCAGCGGTCGCACCGAGGACGGCCATGAGGTTGAAAAGGTTGCTGCCGACGGCGTTGCCGACGGCGATGTCGCGCTCGCCGCGCACGGCCGCGACGACGGAGGTGGCGAGCTCGGGCATCGAAGTGCCGGCGGCGACGATGGTGAGACCGATGACCAGCTGGGAGACGCCGAGGAACTCGGCGATCTCGACGGCGCCGCCGGTGAACCAGTCGGAGCCGAGGACGAGCATGCCAAGGCCGCCGACCACGAGGACGAGGTCGAGTGCGAGGGTGCGCGGGGTCACCGGCCGGCCCACAATGGCGGCTTCGTAATCGTCGTACTCGGACTGGACTTCGCGCGATTCGCTGCGGCTCTTGCGGATGGCCCAGGTGGTGTAGGCGACCACGCCGAGGAAGAGGAGGATGCCCTCGTACCGCTGGATATCACCGTCCAGTGCGAACAGGAGGACGAGGACGGAGACGGCGATCATGAGCGGGACTTCGAAGCGCACCAGCTGCTGGTGGACGATGAGGGGGGCAGCGACCGCGGAGGCCCCGAGGATGACGAGGATGTTGAAGATGTTGCTGCCGACGACGTTGCCGATGGCGAGGTCGGGCTTGCCTCCCATCGAGGACGAGACGCTCACGGCGAGCTCGGGTGAGCTCGTGCCGAAGGCGACCACGGTGAGGCCGACGACGAGAGGGGAGACGCCCATGGCGATAGCGAGGTGGCCGGCGCCGCGCACGAGGCCCTCGGCGCCGACGATGAGGAGGGCGATACCGGCGACGAAGAGGACGAGCGAAAGGAGGTCCATCCGTTCCCCAGTATCCCGGACCGCGGGATGACGCAAAACCGCGGCGCCGGATTCAGCCGATTCGATACCGCCAGACGTCGCGGTGGCCATCCCAAAATGGGGATGGGAGAGGGCCGGCGAGTCCCGGGCGGCGGAAGATCTCGGTCACCTGCTGGACCCAGTGGACGACGCCGCCGAGGCCGACGGCGAAAAGGTCCCGCTGGACGGCGCGGAGTCCCGCGGCGTCTTCCTTGAGCAGGGCAAGGAGGGTTGCGCCATCGAGCCGGTGGCCGAAGGTGTCGAGGACGGCTTCGCGGGGGTCGGGCGAGGGGAGCGGCGGGCCCCAGCCGAACCAGAAGGCTGCGCGGCCGTGGCCGTAGAAGCCTCCCTGGACCCGTCGGGCGATTTCGGGGTAGCCGAGGATGGCGGGGCGGAACTGGGGCCCGAGGACGGCGTTGAGCCGGTCGACGACCACCGCGCTGGCGGCGTAGCGAGGGTCGAAGATAGCCGGGATATCCACGCTCACGGTGCCGAGGGCGGGGCCCCCGCCAGCCTCCCAGCGCCGGCGGGCGGCCCGGGCGTCCGTGTCGGGGTCGTTCGCGTAGCCGGGGAAGGCGGCAAGGTCGGCTTCCCCGAGGGCGGCGGCGTAGACCGGCGGCAGGGGTCCGCTCGGCAGGGCGCGGCCGGCGAAGAGGTTTTCGATGAGCCAGCGGCGGTTGAGGGCGGCGGAGATTGCCGAGAGCAGGCGCGCGTCGGACCAGGGCGGCCCCGTGATCGCGAACGTCGAGACGACCGGCTCGCGCCGCAGGAGCGGAGCCTCCTGAATGCCCGGGAGCGCGCGGGCCGCGGCGGCGTCGCGGGGGTCGAGGGCAGGGAACTCGTCGAGGCCTTCGCTCCGGTAGCGCTCGAGAAGGTCGACCGGGGGCGAGATTGCCAGCGCGTCGAGGAAGGGCGGGCGATGGCCGCCGGTGTGCGCGGCGAGGCGGATGACGTCACCGTCGAAGCTGGAGAAGCGCCATGCGCCGCAGCCGACGAGGAGCGCGGGGTCGAGAGGGTCCGCTTCGAAGCGAGCGGTGAGTTCGGGGGGCTGGACAAGGGCGAATTCGCCGGCGAATGCGGATTCGAGCAGCGGCGAGGGACGAGCGAGGACGAGGCGGACGATTCCGTCGCCGGGGAGCTCGACCCGGGCGATGTCGCGAAGTGGTGCGGTGCGCTGGGCGAGGGGCGCCGTGCCCGCGCGGGCGATAGCGAGGGCGCGCTCGAGGTGGAGCCGGACGTCGTCGGGTATGACGGGGCGGCCGGCGAGCGGCGGGACATCGTGCCAGCGAGCGCGCATGTCGAGGCGGAGGAGGAGGGTGAGCGGGTCGGGCTGCTCCCGTGCGGCGGCGAGGTCGGGACCGATGCGAGCCGCGAAGGGGTCATCCCACTGGAGGAGCCGGGCGTGGACGCGGCCGAGAAGTTCGACCGTCGACGGTTCGCCCGAGCGGAGGGCGTCGAAGGTGTCGAAATCGAAGCTCGAGGCCACGGCGAGGCGGGCAGTGCCACCGCGGGGAAGGGGCGTCGGCGATGGCAGCGGGGAGGGGAGGGATTCGGCCGGCGACGACGCGGGCAGGGGCACGGCCTGGTCGACCGGGGAGCGGCGGGCGAGCAGTGCGGTCCCGAGGGCGGCACTGCCGGCCGTAAGCGTCCCGGCGAGGAGGGCGCGGCGGGAGAGGCGGTTCATGAGCGGGTGGGTTCGTGGGCGTGGCTGGCCTCGAAGAGGGCGGCGTCGGGGCTGGTGCAGCATTCGATGGCCAGGTGGAGGGCCGGTGTTTCGGGCTGGAGGGTGACGTGGAGGATGCCGAACCGTTCGCGGAGGAGGGCGGCGAGGTCGGTAAGAACGTGCTCGGTGCAGCCGGCATCGGTGAGCTCGACATGCGCGCTAAGGGCCGGGAACGAGGGGCCGATGCTCCAGACGTGGACGTCGTGGAGGCCGGCGACGCCGCGGACGCCGCGGGCGGCATCTGCGATGGCCCTGGGATCGAGGCCGGGGGGCGCGCTTTCGAGGAGGATGGAGCCTGCCTGGCGGATGAGGTTGATTGCGCGGGGGAGGATGAGCGCCGCGATGAGGAGGGCGGCAAGGGGGTCGAGAGCTGGCGTCGCGCCGAGTGCGATGGCGACAGTCGACAGGATGACGAGGACGGAGCCGAGGGCGTCGGCCGTGGCCTCGAGGACGGCGCCGCGGATGTTGAGGTTGTCGTGGCTGTGGCCGTGGAGGATGCGGAGGACGAGGAGATTTACCGCGAGGCCGAGGACGGCGGTGACGAGGACGGGGCCGGACCGGATGGCGTGAGCGCCGTCGAGACGTCCCACGGACTCGTAGATGATGAAGGCGGCGATGCCGGCGAGCAGGACGACGTGGAGGGGCACGGCGAGCACCTCGGCGCGGGCGTAACCGAAGGTGCGGCGGGCATCGGGCGGGCGGGCGGCGAGGGTGGCCGCGGCAAAGGCGAGCCCAAGCCCGAGGGCGTCGGTGAGCATGTGACCGGCGTCGGAAACGAGGGCGATAGAGCCGAAGGCAAGCCCGACGGCGGCCTGGGCGACTGCGAAGCCGAGCGTGAGGCCGAGGCCAAGGAGGAGCGCGCGGCGGCGGAGGGACGGATGCGCCACGAGGGGGATCGTAGCACGGTGTAGCGGGCCAGATACCTGATATTCAATCTCATCGATATCTGCTGCGAATCGCCGCCGGCGCGCCATGAGGAGCTCCCGCCGTGGTCTGGGCGGCTACCGGGCGGTAAAGTGGGAGGCAGGCGGCACCTGCCGCTGAGGGTTTGGACCTGGCTGGTGAACTCGCGGGCGTGACGGCCGCGGTCGCCGAAGAGCTGGCCCCGCTGCTGGCGCGCGGGGAGGGATTGGTGCGCCTTTCGGCGCCAGAGGGCGTGCGGGCGTACGTGGTGGCGGCGCTGGCGAGGGGACATGCGGGACCGCTGCTGGCAGCCGTGCCGACGGCGCTTGGCGCGCAGGCGCTGGCCGATGACCTGGAACTGCTGAGCGACCGCCCGGTCCTGCGGCTGCCGCAGCGGGAGGCGCTGCCGTACGAATTCGTGCGGGATGACCCCTCGGCAGGTGTGGAGCGTGCCCAGGCGCTGCGGGCGCTCGGCGGCGAGACGGCGGCCATCGTGGTCGGGACGTGGGCAGCCGTGACCGAGCACACGGCGCCGCCGGCGCCCGAGGCCGAAGACCTCCGGCTGGAAGCGGGGCGAACGGCGCGGCCCGGCGAGGTGCTCGCCTGGCTGGAAGGCGCGGGGTATACAGTGGGGCCGCTGGCGGATGCGCCCGGGACGGCCTCGCGACGGGGCGGGCTCATCGACATCTTCCCGGCCGGGTTCGAGCGCCCGGTCCGCGTGGAGTTCTTCGGCGACACGGTCGAGAGCATCCGGTTCGTCGACCTGGCGACGCAGCGGAGCGCGGGCAGGACGGACGTCGTGCTGGTGCCGCCGGTAGCGACCTCACTCGGCGCCGGGCGGGCGGCGGCCCGGGCGCTGGCCGGTCGGCTGAGTGGAGGAGGCGAGGAAGCTGAGGCGGTCATCGAGCAGGTCGAGGCGGTAGCTGCAGGCGGACGGACCGACTATCAGCAGTTCCTGGAGCCGCTGCTGTACCGGACGACGGCGCTGGACCATGTCGGACCTGCGACGACCGTGGTCGTTTTCGACCCGGAGGAAGGCCGCCAGGCGCTGGAACAAACGGTGGAGTTCGAGCGGAGGGCACGGGCGGAGATGGAGGCGCGGGGGGCGGTCCCTGCGGGGCTGCCGGACCTGCGGGAGGAGCCGGGCGCGGCGGCGGAGGCGCTGCTGGGCCGGGCCGCGTACGTGGTGGAGCGGTTCGGGACGGCAGAACGGGGGGCGCGGGAGCTGCCGGTGCAGCCGGCACCGGGTTTCGGGGGGCGGCTGCGCGTCGTGGCGCAGCAGGCGGAGGCCTGGCGGCGGGAGGGACGTCGGCTGGTGGTTGCCTCGCTGCAGGCACTGCGGCTGGCGGACGTCTTCGAGGAGGAGGGAACGGCGTGCGCGAAGGCGAGGGCGCTGCACGACGCACCGACTGTGGGGACGGTGACGCTGGTACCGGCGGCGGTATCGAGCGGCATCGTGACAGCGGCGGGTACGGTCGTCCTGGCTGACGCGGAAGTCTTTGGATTTCGGAAGCGGCGGAAACCGACGCGGCCGCACCACGGGGTCCGGCCGGACCTCGTCGAGAGCCTCGAGGTCGGCGACTACGTGGTGCATGCAGACCACGGGATCGCGCGGTACGGGGGCCTGGTGCGGCGTTCGGTGGAGGGGGTGGAGCGGGAGTACCTCGAGCTGCAGTACGCGGAGGGCGACCGGCTCTACGTGCCGGCGGACCAGCTGGAGGCCTTGAGCCGTTACGTAGGACCGAGCGACCACCCGCCGGCGCTGACGCGGCTCGGAACACAGGACTGGGCGCGCTCGAAGCGCAGGGTGAAGCAGGCTGTGGTGGAGATGGCACACGAGCTGCTGGAGCTGTACGCGAAGCGGCAGCTGGTGCCGGGTCACGCCTTCCGGGAGGACACGCCGTGGCAGATGGAGATGGAAGCGTCGTTCCCGTACGTCGAGACGCAGGACCAGCTGGCGGCGATCCTGGAGGTAAAGGCCGACATGGAGCGGCCGCGGCCGATGGACCGGCTCATCTGCGGGGATGTGGGCTATGGGAAGACGGAGGTCGCGGTGCGGGCGGCATTCAAAGCGGTGATGGATGGCAAGCAGGTGGCGGTGCTGGTGCCGACGACGGTGCTGGCGGAGCAGCACGGGGAGACGTTCCGGGAGCGGACGGCGGGATTCCCGGTGCGCGTGGAAGTGCTCTCCCGGTTCCGTTCGGCGGAGGAGCAGCGGAGGATTCTCGCGGACCTCGCG
>CALLPC010000027.1 GCA_938015525.1 uncultured Dehalococcoidia bacterium | reverse complement strand
AGGCACGCGGAGGGGCGCCCGCCTTCGGGGCCTTCGGCCGGGGGCGGGGCCGTCGCGACTCCAGCGTGGCCCTCGGCCGCCGGGGCGGCTTCATCGCCGCCAGCGGAAGAAGCCGCCAGCGAGGGGAATGCCCGCGATGGCGAGGCCACCGGTCACCACCAACGCCCGCGGTGGTCGGAACTCGTTCATGGTCTGCGCTCGTTCGCGTCGTACCCCATCTTCATGACGGGGGCAGGTCGATGCGCGCCGTGACGGCGGACGGTTCGGCGGAGCGTGAGCGTCTCGCCGTCCCGGCGGGGGAGGCAGGGTACCGGCCGCCCGCCGGCGTCAGCGGGAACCGGCGGCCGGGCGCTTTTTCGCGGGGGGCGCGGGGGTGGAGCCGGCCTCGCGTGCGGCGCGGGCTTCGATGCGGTCGGCGGCAGCGGCGGCGCGGCTGGCGACCGCTGCGGCGCCATCGCGGCCGTTGGGGGAGGGCGCCGGGGCGGGACCGCGTTCGCCTGGCTGCCCGAGCGTGCCCGCGGCTTCGAGGATGGGGCGGAGGTAGCGGCCGGTGAAGCTGGCCTCGTTGCGGGCGACCTCTTCGGGGGTCCCGACGGCCACGACCTGGCCGCCGCGGTCGCCGCCGAGGGGGCCGAGGTCGATGATGTGGTCGGCGGATTTGATGACATCGAGGTGGTGTTCGATGACGACGACGGTGTTGCCGGCGTCGACGAGGCGGTGGAGGACGCGGAGGAGGTGGTCGACGTCCTGGAAGCTGAGGCCGGTGGTGGGTTCGTCGAGGACGTAGAGGGTGCGGCCGGTGGAGCGGCGGGAGAGCTCGGCGGCGAGCTTGATGCGCTGGGCTTCGCCGCCGGAGAGGGTGGTAGCGGGCTGGCCGATCTTGATGTAGCCGAGGCCGGTTGCCTCGAGGGTGTCGAGGATGCGCTTGATGCGGGGGAAGCGCTCGAAGAACTCGACGGCTTCAGAGACGGTCATATCGAGGACTTCGGCGATGTTCTTGCCGCGGAAGGTGATTTCGAGGGCTTCGCGGTTGTAGCGCTTGCCGTGGCAGGCTTCGCAGGGGACGGTGACATCGGGGAGGAACTGCATTTCGACGATTTTGTAGCCATCGCCGGCGCATTCTTCGCAGCGGCCGCCTTTGACGTTGAAGGAGAAGCGGCCGGCTTTGTAGCCGCGGGCGCGGGCTTCGGGGACGGAGGCGAAGAGCTCGCGGATGAGGGTGAAGGCGCCCGTGTAGGTGGCGGGGTTGGAGCGAGGGGTGCGCCCGATCGGGGACTGGTCGATGTCGACGACCTTATCGAGGTGGTCGAGGCCTTCGATGGCGTCGTGGGCGCCGGGGCGCTGGCGAGCGCCGTGGAGGACCTGGAGGGCGCGGGGGACGAGGATATCGGTGATGAGGGAGGATTTGCCTGAGCCGGAGACGCCGGTGACAGCGACGAGTTTCCCGAGGGGGATTTCGACGGTGACGTTGCGGAGGTTGTTTTCGCGGGCGCCGACGATGCGGAGGACTTTGCCGTTGCCGGGGCGACGGGTCGGCGGGACGGGGACCTGGCGGCGGCCGGAGAGGTAGGCGCCGGTGATGCTTTCGGGGTGGTGGAGGATGGCGGTGAGGGGGCCTTCGGCGACGACGCGGCCGCCGTGGACACCGGCGCCGGGGCCCATGTCGATGATCCAGTCGGCGGCGCGCATCGTGGCTTCGTCGTGTTCGACGACGAGGACGGTGTTGCCGAGGTCACGGAGGCGTTCGAGGGTGCGAATGAGGCGGTCGCCATCGACGGGATGGAGGCCGATGGAGGGCTCGTCGCAGATGTAGAGGACGCCCATGAGTGCGGAGCCGATCTGGGTCGCGAGGCGGATGCGCTGGGATTCGCCGCCGGAGAGGGTGCCGGAGACGCGGTCCAGGGTGAGGTAATCAAGGCCGACGTCGACGAGGAATTCGAGGCGTGAGCGGATTTCCTTGAGGACCTGGCGGGCGATGGCCTGGTCGCGGGGGGAGAGCGGGGTTTCGGGACCGGCGAGGCGGTCGAACCAGGCGCGGGCTTCGGCGATGCTCATGGCTGAGGCGGCAGAGATGGGGAGGCCGTCGACGAGGACGGCGAGGGCTTCGGGGCGGAGGCGGCGGCCCTGGCAGGCGGGGCAGGGGATGGCGGCCATGTACTTTTCGATCTCGGCCCGGACGTAGTCCGAGTCGGTGTCTTTGTAACGGCGCTGGAGGTTGGGGACGACGCCTTCGTAACGGGTGTCGTAGACCTGGGTTCGGCCGTACTGGTTGGTGAAGCGGAGGCGGAGGAGGCGGTCACCGGTGCCGTAGAGGAGGGCGCGGAGCTGGGCTTCGGTGAGCTGGCTGATGGGGGTGTGGACGGAGAAGCCCTGGTCTTCGGCGAGGGCTTCGAGCTGGCGGAGGTACCAGCCGGCGATGCTGGGGGATTTCGACCAGGGTTCGACGGCGCCCTGGGCGATGGATTTGGTGCGGTCGGGGATGACGAGGTCAGGGTCGATTTGCATTTCGACGCCGAGGCCGGTGCAGCGGGGGCAGGCGCCGTGGGGGCTGTTGAAGGAGAAGGTGCGGGGTTCGATTTCGCCGATTGAGGTGCCGTCGTAAGGGCAGGCGAGGTGCTCGGAGAAGACGCGCTCGGCCGGGGGTTCGGGGGTGCCGGGGGCGGCGCCGCCGGCGTAGCTGACGACCATGACGCCCTGGCCGACTTTGAGGGCCTGTTCGACGGAATCGGCGATGCGGCTGGATGCGGAGGGGTCGGCGCCGGGCTCGGGCACGACGAGGCGGTCGACGACGACGTCGATGTCGTGGCGCCGGTTCTTGTCGAGGCGGGGGAGTTCGTCGATATCGTAGACCTGGCCATCGACGCGGACGCGGACGAAGCCGGCACGGCGGGCTTCATCGAAGATGGCGGTGTGCTCGCCTTTTTTCGCGCGGGCGACGGGTGCAAGGAGGAGGAGGCGGGCGCCGGGCGGGTAGGCGAGGGTAGCGTCGACAATCTGCTGGACGGTCTGGCGTTCGATGGGGCGACCGCAAGCGGGGCAGTGGGGTTTGCCGATGCGGGCCCAGAGGAGGCGCATGTAGTCGTAGATTTCGGTGACGGTGCCGACGGTGGAGCGGGGGTTGTTGGAGGTGGATTTCTGGTCGATGGAGATGGCGGGGGAGAGGCCATCGATGTGGTCGACGTCGGGTTTTTCCATGAGGCCGAGGAACTGGCGGGCGTAGGCGGAGAGGGATTCGACGTAGCGGCGCTGGCCCTCGGCGTAGATGGTGTCGAAGGCGAGGGAGGATTTGCCGGAGCCGGAGAGGCCGGTGATGACGACGAGTTTGTCGCGGGGGATGGTGACGTCGATGTTCTTGAGGTTATGTTCGCGTGCGCCGCGGACGACGATATGGTCGAGTGGCACGGCAGGCCTTTCGGGGGCGGGAAGTCGGGGGAGCGATGCCCCGGTTTCGAGTGTAGCGCGGTGCGGCGGTGAGGGATGGCCGCGGTGCAGGGGGCTGACGGGGGCGAGGTGATTTTCCGGAAGGCCGCCTGGCCGGATGCTACCGGGCGTGCAGGCGCTGCTGCTGGGGGCGATCCTGGTCGGGACGGTGGCGGCGCTCTACCTGCGGCCGTTCGGTGCGCGGGACTGGCAGGTGGCGGGGTGCGGCGGGCTGGCGGCGTGGGCAGTGGGGCCGCTCGGGGTGGGGGAGGGAGTGCGGGTGGTGGTCGAGGCGGGGAACATCCTGGCGTTTTTCCTCGGGCTGATGCTGGTCGCGGCGGGGGCGGAGGCGGCGGGGCTGTACGCGCGGCTGGCGGGACTGCTCCGCGCGCGGCGGACGGCCCGGGGAAGGGTGGGGGTCGTGCTGGCAGCGGGGGCAGCGGTGACGGCGGTGCTCTCGAACGATGCGACGCCGCTGGTGCTGACGCCGGCAGTTTTCGCCGCAGGCAGCGTTGGGGCCCGCTCGACGACGGACGCGGCGTTCGCAGCGACGTTCGTGGCGGACGGGGCGAGCCTGCTGCTGCCGGTGAGCAACCCGGTGAATCTCCTCTTTTTCGAGCGGTTCGACCTGGGGTTCGGCGGGTATCTGCGGGTGGTTACGCCGGCCGCCCTGGCGGGGATGGCGGGGATGGCGGTGGTGGTATGGCGGCGGGCAGGGGCGGGGCGGGTCGGTGCGGCGGATGAGGGGCGGTACCTGGCGGTGCGGCGGCCGGCCGGGCCGGCGCTGGCGGTGGTCCTCGGGCTGGCGGGGGCGTACGTGGCGGCGGGGTGGAAGGGGTGGCCGCTCGGGGCGGTGACGCTGGCAGGAGGCGGGGCGATGGCGGTGGCGGCGCGGCTGGGGGGACCGGTGGATGGGCGGCAGTACCGGCGGCACGTCGCGCCGGGGGTACTGGTGTTCGTGGCAGGGCTTCTGGTGCTGGTGGAGAACGTGGCGGCGGCGGGGACGCTCGACTGGCTGGCGGGGATTCTCGGCTGGCTCGAGGCGCGGCCGGCGCTGGTGACCGTTGCGGGGGGTGCGCTGGTTGCGGCTGCGCTTTCGAACGTGATGAACAACTGGCCGGCAGCGCTGCTGCTGGCGGCGACGATCGGTTCGCGGCCGGGCGACCACGAGGCGCTGGTGGTCGGCACGCTCATCGGCGCTACCATCGGGGCGAACTTCACGGTGGTGGGGTCGCTCAGCACGGTATTCTGGCTGAGCCTGGCCCGGCAGCACGGGGCCGATTACGGGCCGGGGCGGTATGCGCGGAGGGCTTTTTGGCCGACGCTCGCAGCAGTTGGAGCTGCGGCAGCGGTCGGGACGGCGACGGTGGGCTGGCGTTAGCGGCGAACGCGGTAGCGGCAGTAGAGTTCGCCGGTCTCTTCGTTGGGCACGGCGGAGACGAGGTCGAGTCGTTTCATCGTGCGGCGGGTGAAGGGGCGGTCGCCCTCGACGGGGGTGAGGGTCTCGCGGCCGGCGACGATGCGGGGGCCGATGGTGACGAAGAGCTCGTCGACGGCGCCGCTGGCGAAGAGCCCGGCGTTGAGGGTGGGGCCGCCTTCACAGAGGAGGAGCGAGGCGCCGAGTTCGCCCCGCATGTGGCGGAGCATGGCGGCGAGCGGGTCTCGTTTCGGGAGGAGGACGACGGGCCGGCCGGTGGCGCGGATGGCGGCGAGGCGGGCGGCGGGGGCGCCGCGGATGGCGTAGACGATGGCGTCGAAGTCGGCGGCAGTGAAGAAGATGCGGTCGAGGGGGAGGTCGGCGGAGGCAGTGATGGTGGCGGCGATGGGGAGGGCGGGGCGCCCGCGGGCGGCGCGGACCTGTTCGAGGATGGGGTCGCCGAGCCGGGAGGAGGAGCCGCTGGCGCGGAGGGTGCTCGCGCCGTTGAGGACGACGTCGGCGTGGACGCGGAGTTCGCGCATGAGGCGCTGGTCGACCGGGGAGCCGAGGCCCTGCTCGGTACCGTCGACGACGACTTTGCCGTCCACGGACATGACCATATTGACGATGACGTAGGGGCGCTCGGGGGGCGGGGGCGGGAAGTCGAGGACGGTGTAATCGGGCTTGGGCATGGGGTGATGCTACTGGAAGCGCCGGAGGATGGCGGCGAGGAGGGAGAGGAGAACGGAGAGGAGGAGCATGGTGGTGATGGGGATATAGACCCGGGTTGAGCCGGTTTCGATGCGGATATCGCCGGGGAGGCGGCCGAACCAGTTGAACAGGCCGAGTGCGACGAGGCCGCCGACGGCGGCGAGGAGGAGGCCAGCGGCGAGGAGGAGGAGACCGACGGTGCGCGAGTCCATGGCGGTCAGGCGGAGCCTGGGAGGTCGGCGGCAGGGTCGAGGGGGCGGTAGAAGCAGGAGGTGTGGCCGGTGTGGCAGGCGGGCCCGGCGGGGCGGGCACGGATGAGGAGGGAGTTGGCCTCGCAATTCTTGTGGATGGAGACGAGGGCGAGGGTGTTGCCGCTCGTTTCGCCCTTCTGCCAGAGCTGGCCGCGGGAGCGGCTCCAGAAGGTGACGCGGCCGGTTTCGAGGGTGCGGCGGAGGGCTTCGGCGTTCATGTAGGCGAGGACGAGGACGTCGCCGGTGTCGGCGTCCTGGACGACGGCCGGGAGGAGGCCATCGGGGCCGAAGGTGAGGCGGTCGGTTTCGCTCACGGGGCCGGCTCCGGGGGCGGGACGGGACGGACGGGGATGCCGCGGGCGGCGAGGTACTCCTTGACCTGGCGGATGGAGAAGGTGCCGAAGTGGAAGATGCTGGCGGCGAGGACGGCATCGGCGCGGCCATCGGTGAGGGCGGCGGCCATGTGCTCGGGGCCGCCAGCACCGCCGGAGGCGATGACGGGGACGGTGACGGCATCGGCGATGGCGCGGAGGAGCTCGATATCGTAGCCCTGCTGGTGCCCGTCGGTGTCCATGCTGGTGACGAGGAGTTCGCCGGCTCCGCGGCGGGCGGCTTCGACGGCCCATTCGACGGCGTCGAGGCCGGTCGGGATACGGCCGCCGTGGGAGTAGACCTCCCAGCGGCCGGGGAGGTCGTCGATGCGGCGGGCATCGATGGCGACGACGATGCACTGGCTGCCGAAGCGGTCGGCGCCGGTGCTGATGAGGTCGGGGTCCTGGATGGCGGCGGTGTTGATGCTGACCTTTTCGGCGCCGAGCTCGAGCATGATTTTCATATCGGCGGTGGTCCGGATACCGCCGCCGACGGTGAAGGGGATGAAGACCTGTTCGGCGGTGGCAGCGACCATGTCGTAGGTGGTGGTGCGGTCTTCGGCGGAGGCGGTGATATCGAGGAAGACGAGTTCATCGGCGCCCTCCTGTTCGTAGCGGCGGGCGAGCTCGACGGGGTCGCCGGCGTCGCGGAGCTGGACGAAAGAGACGCCTTTGACGACGCGGCCGCGGTCGACGTCGAAGCAGGGGATGATGCGCCGGGTGAGCATGGTTGGATTGTGGGGCGGATGGCGGGCGGTGTCGACGGGAGAGGATGAGGCTACGGTGTAGCCACAGCGGCGAGGGCCTCGGCGAGGGTGAAGCGGCGTTCGTAGAGGGAGGTGCCGACGATGGCGCCTTCGCAGCCGATTTGGGCGAGCTGGCGGAGGTGGTCGAGGGAGGCGATGCCGCCGGAGGCGATGACGGGGCAGCGAAGAACGGCGATGAGGTCGCGGTAGGCCTGGAAATTGGGTTCGGAGAGGGTGCCGTCGCGGGAGATGTCGGTGAACATGATGCGGGGGACGCCAGCGGCGTCGAGCTGGCGGGCGAGGTCGATGGCGCGGACGTTGCTACCGTGTAGCCACCCATCGGTCCGGACCTCGCCGTCGCGGGCGTCGATGCTGACGACGATGGCGGGGCCGAAGCGGCGGATGGCCTCGACCGTGAGGGCCGGGTCTTTGACGGCGATGGAGCCGAGCTGGACGCGGTCGGCGCCGAGGGCGAGGGCGGCTTCGATGGCTTCGAGGGTTCGGATTCCGCCGGAGACCTCGACCGGGATGGTGACGGCGCGGCAGATGGCGGCGACTGCGGGGGTGTTGATGGGACGGCCTTCGCGGGCGCCGTCGAGGTCGACGACGTGGAGGCGGGGGGCGCCCTGGGCCTGCCAGTGACGGGCGACGGCGACCGGGTCGTCGCTGTAGGTCGTCTCCCGGGCGTAGTCGCCCTGGTGGAGGCGGACGCAGCGAGCGGCGCGGATGTCGATGGCGGGGATGACTTCGAAGGTCACGGGGTCGAGGCGGCGGCGGGGATGGGGGAGCCTTCGCGGGCCCAGCGAACGAAGTTGGCATAGAAGCGGAGGCCATCGCGGCCGCTCTTTTCGGGGTGGCATTGTGTGGCTACGAGGTAGCCACGAGCCAGCACGGATGGGAAAACGAGGCCGTAATCGGTGGTCCCGAGGACGAGGGAACGGTCGGGGGTGGTGGGGTGATAGGAGTGGACGAAGTAGAAGTAGCTGCCCGAGGGGATGCCGTCGGTAACGGGGTGGGAGAACTGCCACTCGATAGTGTTCCAGCCCATATGGGGGACCTTGAGGGCCGGGGCGGCCGGGAAGCGGCGGGCGAGACCGGGGAGGATGCCGAGGCACTGCTGGTCGCCTTCTTCGGAGCGTTCGAGGAGGGCCTGGAGGCCCATGCAGACGCCGAGAAAGGGACGGTCGGCAGCGATGTAGTCGCGGAGCGGTTCGATGAGGCCGCGTTCGCGGAGGTTGCGCATGGTATCGGCGGCGGCGCCGACGCCGGGGAGGACGAGGGCGCCGGCGGCGACGATATCGGCGGGGTCGGCGGAGACGACGGGGTCCGCGCCGACGTAATCGAGGGCGCGGGCGACGCTGCGGAGGTTGCCGGCGTCGTAATCGATGACGACCACGCGGTCTCGCATGGGGCGAGTGTATCACGGAGGGGTGCGGCGACCGGGACTATACTACCGTCCCATGCGAGAGGTGCCGAAGACCCAGTACGAGGCGCGGCTGCGGAGCGAGGAGCTGCGGTCGCTGATCAACTACCACAACCGGCTGTATTACGAGCTGAACCAGCCGGAGATATCGGACGAGGTCTATGACGACCTGATGAACGAGCTCCGGGCGATCGAGGCGGCGTACCCGGAGCTGATTACGCCGGACTCGCCGACGCAGCGGGTGGGGGGAGCGCCTGCGCCGACGTTCGAGGTGGTGGAGCATCGGGTGCCGCTGCTGAGCCTTTCGAACTGCTTTAGTGAGGAGGAGCTGCGGGCGTGGTACCGGCGGGCGGCGGAGCGGCTCGGGGCAGATGGGTTCGCGCTGGTGTCGGAGCCGAAGATCGACGGGCTGGCGATTGCGCTGGTGTACGAGCGGGGCAGGTTCGTGCAGGGGGCGACGCGCGGGGATGGGTACCACGGGGAGAACGTGACGGAGAACCTGCGGACGATTGGGACGGTCCCGAAGGAGCTGCGGGGTTCGTACCCGGAGCGGTTCGAAGTGCGGGGGGAGGTGTACATGCCGAGGGCGGGGTTCGAGGCGCTGAATGCGGCGATTGGGGAGGAGAATCTGCGGCGGGAGAAGGAGGGGAAGCGGCCGCTGCCGCTGTATGCGAACCCGCGAAACGCGGCGGCGGGCGCGGTGCGGCAGAAGGACCCGTCGGTGACGGCGTCGCGGCCGCTGGCGATGTTCACCTACCAGCTGGGCTGGTGCGAGGGCAGCCACCCGGAGAGCCATTTCGAAATCCTTGGCTGGCTGGGAGAGATGGGGTTCAACGTGAACCCGGAGGCCCGCCGGCATGAGGGGCTGGAGGAGGTTTTCCCGCGGATTGCGTGGTGGGGGCATGAGCGGGAGCGGCTCGAGTACGACATCGACGGCGTGGTGGTCAAGCTGGACGACACGCGGGCGTGGGAGCGGCTGGGCGCGGTCGGCAGGGAGCCGCGGTGGGCGACGGCGTACAAGTTCCCGCCGCAGCAGCGGACGACGAAGCTGCTGGATATCCAGGTGAACGTTGGCCGGACGGGTGTGCTGACGCCGTTCGCGGTTTTGGAGCCGGTGGTGGTCGGGGGTGCGCGGGTCTCGCTGGCGACGCTCCACAACGAGGGAGACATCCGGCGGAAGGATATCCGCATCGGCGACACGGTGATCGTGCAGCGGGCGGGCGAGGTCATCCCGCAGGTCGTGGGGCCGGTGGTGCAGCTGCGGACGGGTGAGGAGCGGGAGTTCACGATGCCGGACCGGTGCCCGGTCTGCGGGACGCCGGTCTCGCGGGACCCGGAGCAGGCGGCGGTGTACTGCCCGAATGCGAGCTGCCCGGCGCAACAGATCCGGCTGATCGAGCATTTCGGGAGCCGGAGCGCGATGGACATCGAAGGGCTCGGGGAGAAGATGGCCATCCAGCTGTACCAGCGGGGGCTCGTGCGGAACGTCGCCGACCTGTATGACCTGACGGTCGAGCAGCTGCGCCCGCTGTGGAAGTCGGGTACGAAGACGGCCGAAACGCTGGTGCGGAACATCCAGGCGAGCAAGGCGCGGCCGCTGCCGAACGTGCTGTTTGCGCTTGGTATCCGGCACGTGGGGCTGGAGACAGCGCGGCTGCTGGCGGAGCACATCGGCAACCTGGAGGGTCTGCTGCGGGTGACGGCAGAAGAGCTGCAGCAGGTCGAGGGCATTGGCCCGGTGGTGGCGGCGAGTATCGAGAGCTGGGTGCAGCGTCCGGAGAACCGGGAGGTGGTCGAGCGGCTGGTGGCGGCGGGGGTGAACCCGGGATTCGAGAAGGGGGCCGGAGGTGCCGGGCCGCTGGAGGGGCTGACAGTCGTGGTCACCGGGCGGCTGGAGCGGATGAGCCGGGCGGAGGCGGAAGACGCTATCCGGGCAAGGGGCGGGAAGGTCGGCAGCTCGGTGACGAAGGCGACGGACTTTTTGGTGGTCGGCGCCGATGCGGGGTCGAAGCTGGCGAAGGCGGAGCAGCTGGGGACGCGGCAGCTGACGGAAGAGGAGTTCCTGGCGCTGCTGGAGGGCGGGCCGGGGGCCGTTTCTCGCGCTTAGGGAATGGCCTGGACCGTTTTCTTAGCGTGAAGAAGACGCCGGTTCGCGGGCCGGGGTCATGGCCGGTATACTTTCTGACTGACCATCCCCGCGGTTCCTCGCGGTTTTGCGCGACAGGTTCACGCCCTTGGCGTTTCCCAACATCTTCGGTTCGTTATTCGGCTTTCTCTCGCACGACATCGCCATCGACCTCGGGACGGCGAACACGCTGGTGATGGTGAAGGGTCGCGGTATCGTCATCGACGAGCCTTCGGTGGTGGCGATTGACCGAACGACGAAGAAGATCCTGGCCATCGGGGCGGAGGCGAAGCGGATGGTGGGGCGGACGCCCGCGAACATCGTGGCGGTGCGACCGCTACGCGACGGGGTCATCTCGGATTTCGAGGTGACCGAGAAGATGCTGAGCTACTTCATCCGGGCGGTGCACGACCGGAGCTTTCTCGCCCAGCCTCGGGTGGTGGTGGGTATCCCGAGCGGGGTGACGGAGGTGGAGAAGCGCGCGGTGCATGATGCGGCGCTGAACGCCGGGGCGCGCGCCTGTTACCTGATTGAGGAGCCGATGGCGGCGGCGATCGGGGCAGGTTTACCGGTGATGGACGCGGCCGGGTGCATGATCGTGGACATTGGCGGCGGGACGACGGAGGTGGCGGTGATTTCGCTGGGGGGGATGGTGGTGAGCACGTCGATCCGGGTGGCCGGCGACGAGATGGACCAGGACATCATGGCCTACGCGCGGCAGGTGCATAACCTGCTGATCGGGGAGCGAACGGCGGAGGAGATCAAGAAGCTGGCGGGCTCGGCGGCGCCGCTCGACCCGGAGGAGACGGTCGAGATCCGGGGCCGGGACCTGGCGACGGGGCTGCCGAAATCGGTGGAGGTGAGCACGGTCGAAATCCGGGATGCGCTGGCGGGTTCGATTGCGGCTATCGTCGAGGCGGTGCGGTCGTCCATCGAGGTCACACCGCCGGAGCTGGTGAGCGACCTGATGGCGCACGGCATCGCGCTGGCCGGGGGCGGGGCGCTGCTGCGGGGGCTTGACCGGCGGCTTTCGCAGGAGACGCGCTTCCCGGTGTACGTGGCGGAGGACCCGCTGCTCTGCGTGGTTCGCGGGGCGGGGGAGGTGCTGGAAGAGGCGGCGCTGCTGGAGAAGGTGCATTCGCAGCTGGTTTCGCGGCGGCCCGGGCGGTAGCATCTGGGTGCGCCTCGAGGGACCGTGATGCTCACCTTGAACCGGTACTCGTGGTGGCTGGGGGCCATGGTTGGGCTGGCGATTCTCCTCGGGGTCGCCGGGCAGCTGGGTGTGCTCAGCCCGGTCCAGGGCGTCTTCCTGCGGGTGACCGGGCCGGTGGAGGGGGTTCTGACGGGGATTTTTCGGCCAGTGGCCGGTGTGCTCTCGAGCGTCGGGGAGGTGGATGACCTGCGGGCCGAGAATGCGCGGCTCCGGGTGGAGAATGAGGGGCTGAGGAACGAGCTGGCGCAGCGGCAGCAGGATGCTCAGCGGGTGAAGGAGCTCGAGGCGGCCCTGGGCCTGGCGCAGGGCGACACCTCCCAGAGCCGGCTTGCGGCGAACGTGGTGCACCGGGACAGTTCGCCGTTCAGCGACGTGATCACGATCGACCGGGGTTCGAACGACGGCATCGTGAAGGGGATGGTGGTGACGTCGACGCAGGGTTCGCTGATGGGCACCGTGACGCGGGTGACGCCCACGCGGTCGTTCGTACGGCTGATTACGGACACGCGGAGCAATGTCCGGGCGGCAGTCCTGGGGGGCGAAGGTGCGGACGGCATCCTGCGGGGAAACCCGGGTCGGACGCTGACGCTGGACCTGGCACAGGGGGACATCAAGGTCGGCGACACGATCATCACGGCAGGGCTGGGGGGCGCCTTCCCATACGGCATCCCGATCGGGACGGTGAGCTCGGTGGAGGGTTCGACGCAGGACCTGTTTCCGAAGGTGACGGTCGAGCCGATGACCCGCCTGGGGACCGCGACCACGGTGCTGGTGCTGATGAGTTTCGTCCCGGAGACGCTGGATACGGGGGCGGGCCGGTGAGGGCGGCCGGGTGGTTCGCGCTGGTGTTCGGCGCGGCGGCGGCACAGGTGACGGTTGCGCCGCTCTTCCCGGTGGCCGGGGCCGTGCCGGAGCTGGTGCTGCTGACGGTCTGCCTGGCCGGGGCGTTCAGCGGGCCGGGGCCGGTCATGGTGCTGACGCCCCTGGGGGCGGTGATGCTGGGCATGCTTTCCGACCGGGACCCGGGGCTGCTGCTGGTCGCGTACCTGCCGGTGGTGGTGCTGGGTGCGCTGCTGGAGGACGCGCCGCTGCCGCTGGGGCACGCGGCCCGGACGTACGGGATGACGCTCGGTGCCGGGCTGGCCGCGCGGACGGTGCTGGGTGTCGGCGCGATGGTCGGGGGGGCGCCGGCGGCGTTCGGTACGCTGGCGACAGCGGTGCTGCTGCCCGGGCTTTTCGTCGATATGCTGGTGCTCACGGTATGCTATGTACCGCTGCGGCTGGCGGGGCTGGAGGGGGGCGGGTTCCGGCTGCGGCGGGGAAGGTACGTCGCGGGTCTATGAGCCTCCTCGACGAAGGGCTGCGGACGCCGGCGGGGCCATCGCGCAACCGCCCCCACGGGAACGTCGCGGTGCTGCGGGGGTTCATCCTCCTGCTGTTCGCGGTGTTGACGGTGCGGCTGGTCGACATGCAGATCCTCCGTGGGGAGGAGTTCGCGCAGCGCTCACGGGAGAATCACATCGTTCGGACGAACATCCTGCCGACCCGGGGGCTGATCACCGACCGGAACGGTGAGCCGCTGGTGAGGAACGTGGGCGTTTACTCGGCGACGATTTTGCCGGAGCTGCTGCCGGATTCGCAGGAGGCACGGTATCGCATCTATCTACGCCTGCACGAGCTGATTGGCGTTTCGCCGCTGGAGGTGCAGACCCGGGTGGAAGAGGCGATGGCGGCTGGCCGGGACTACATCGCCATCCGGATTGCGACGAACCTGCCGCGGGAGGCTGCGCTGGCACTGGAGGAAGCCGCCGTCGACCTGCCGGGGGTGAGCCTGGAGGTGACCCCGGGGAGGCAGTACATCGCGGGGGCGGCGTTCTCACACATCCTCGGCTACATCGGGCCCCAGACGGCGGAGGAGGCGCGGGTGCTCCGGGAGCGGGGCTACCAGCTGAACGAACCGGTGGGGAAGGACGGCATCGAGGCGTGGTACGAATCGGACCTGCGGGGGCAGATCGGCTACACGGCGGCCGAGCAGAATGCGCAGGGGAAGCTCATTACCCTGCTGGGACGGCAGGACCCCGTCCCGGGGAACACGGTGCGGCTGAACATCGATGCCGGGCTGCAGCGGTACGTGGCGGAGCTCCTCCAGGCCTCGATGGCGGACAACGGCAGCGGCTGGGGCGATGCGAAGCAGGCTGCGGCGGTCGTGATGAACGCGAAGACCGGCCAAGTGTACGCGATCGTGTCGATCCCGGCGTATGACAATAACATCTACGCGGATGCGAAGCGGCGGGCTGCCGAGCTGGAGCGGATCCAGAACGACACGGTGACCTACACGCTGCTGAACAAGGCGCTGAACCCGGCGGCGCCGGGCTCGACGTTTAAGCTGGTGACGGCAACGGCCGGCCTGGCGGAGGGCAGCATCACGCCGAACACGGCGTTTCGGGTCGGCTGCAGCCTGGACATCAAGGGCGAGAACGACGTCATCTACAACTACCCGGACTGGCGCTGCCACAACATGCTGATGGACGTCCGGGCGGCGATTGCGTGGTCGTCGAATGTGTTCTTTTTCCTGACCGCGGGCGGAGATTTGGAGCGGCAGCGCGGGCTGGGGAAGGACGTGGAGACTTCGGGCGCGGTGCTGGCGGCGTGGGCGCGGAAGTTCGGGTTTGGGAAGCCGACGGGTATCGACCTGTTCGGCGAGGCGGCCGGCCGGGTGCCGGACCCGCAGTGGAAACGGCGGACGAAGGTGGGCGCGGGCTTCGCCCCGGGAGAAAATGACTGGTTCCTTGGGGATACGTACAACACGGCGATCGGGCAGGGCGACGTGCTCGCGACACCGCTGCAGGTCGCCCGGATGACGGCCGCTATCGCGAACGGCGGAATACTGCCCGTGCCGCACGTGGCGGATGCGATCGTGGGGCCGGACGGGAAGGTAGTGCGGAGCATCGCGCCGGAGGGGGAGCGGGTCGAGGTGGACCCGCGCTGGCTGCAGGTGGTGCGGGAGGGGATGCTGGGTTCCGTGCAGTATGGTGCAGGGGCGCGGGCCGCGAGCTCGAAGACGACCGTCGCCGGGAAGACGGGCACAGCGGAGTTCTTCAAGCCGGACGGGACGAAATCGCAGCACGCGTGGTTTACGGGGTTCGCACCGTACAGCGACCCGGAGGTCGTGGTGACGGTGTATTTCGATGTCGGCGTGGGCGGCGATAAGGCGGCGCCCGTTGCCGGGAAGATTTTCGACTACTTCATGGAGCACGTGCGGCCGTGACGAGCGTGACGCTGGGCAACTTCGGCCGTGCACGGGCGCGAGCGTCGTTCTGGCGTGGCTGGGACCGGTTCGATTCCGTGATGGTGGCGGCGGCGCTGGCGCTCGTGGGGCTGGGGCTTGCGCTCATCCATAGCGGGTCGCGGCCGTGGTACGACGGGCCGGTCACGAGCCTCGCGAGCCCGGTGGCGAAGCAGGCGCTGTTCGCGGTCATCGGCATCGCAGTGATGCTGGGGATTTCGCGGGTCGATTACCACCGGTTTTTGCATTTTGCGTGGCTGTTCTACGGGCTCTCGGTCGCGGCGCTGGTAGCGCTCTTCGCGCTGGGGAGCACGGCGTACGGCTCGACCCGGTGGTTCGACGTGGGGCCCGTCCAGGTGCAGCCTTCGGAGTTCGCGAAGCTGGCGGCGATCCTGTGCCTCGCGCGGTTCTTTTCGGAGCATGGCGGGGATGCGCGGGAGCTCCGGTCGCTGCTGCTTTCGCTGGCGGTCGTGGCGCCGCTCGCGGGGCTGGTGTTCATCCAGCCGGACCTTGGGACGAGCGTGGTGTTCGGGGGCATCTGGCTGGGGATCGTGGTGATTGCCGGGGCGAACCGGAGCCACTTGCTGGTCATGGGGGCGGTCTTTCTTGCGGTGCTGCCGTTCGCGTGGACGTTTGCGATTGCGGACTACCAGGTCGAACGGGTGGCGGTGCTGGTCGACCCGTACGAGGACCCGCTGGATTCGGGCTACAACGTGCTGCAGTCGCAAATCGCGCTGGGCTCGGGCCAGCTGTTCGGCAAGGGGTACATGCAGGGAGACCAGACGCAGCTGGAATACCTGAAGGTGGCGACGAAGGACTTCATCTTCAGCCTGCTGGGGGAGGAGTTCGGGTTCGCAGGGGCGATGGTGGTGTTCGGGCTGTACATCCTGTTGCTGATGCGGGGGGTGCGGGCAGCGCAGCTGGCGGGCGATACGGCGGGTCAGCTGGTGGCCGTGGGCATCACGATGCTGATCTTGATGCAGACGTTCATCAACGTCGCGGTGAACGTGAGCCTCTTCCCGGTGACCGGCATCCCGCTGCCGTTCGTGAGCCAGGGCGGCTCGTCACTGGTGAGCCTGTTCGCCTCGCTGGGGCTGCTGCAGAGCATCGTGATGCGGCACCGGTCGTACCGGCAGACCTGAGAGGCCGGCGGCGGCAAGGGCTTCGGCAAGTGAAGCGGCGCGGAGGAGGCGGAGGCCTTCGACCGATGGGGCACCAGCGGGGACGACCGCCGATTGGAGTCCGAGGCGGGCGAGCTCCGCGAGGCGGCGGCCGAGCTGATGCACGGGCCGGAGGGCGCCGGAGAGGGAGACTTCGCCGAGGACGGCGATGCCGCCGGGGAGGGGGCGGTCGAGGACGGCGGAGGCGAGGGCGAGGCACACGGCGAGGTCGGCGGCGGTATCGCGGATGCGGAGGCCGCCGGAGACGCTGGCGGCGATATCGAGCGCACCGGAGGGGATGCCGCCCCGGCGGGCGAGGACAGCGAGGAGCAGGTGGAGGCGGGCAGGCTCGATACCGGCGGCGATGCGGCGGGGTGCGGCGAGGGCGGTCGGCACGGCGAGGGCCTGGACCTCGACGGCGAGGGGCCGGGAGCCTTCCATGACGGCGGTGATGGCGCAGCCGGACGCGGCGGGGTCGTGGGGTGCGAGCAGGAGGCCGCCGGGATTTTCGACGCTCTGCAGGCCGGCGCCGGTCATTTCGAAGAGCCCGAGCTCATCGGTGGCGCCGAAGCGGTTCTTGACGGCGCGGAGGAGGCGGAGGACGCCGCCCTCGGCGGATTCGAAGTAGAGGACGACATCGACGAGGTGTTCGAGGAGTCGGGGGCCGGCGACGTCGCCGGACTTGGTGACGTGGCCGGTGACGAGGGTAGCGATGCCGGTGCCCTTGGCAAAGGCGAGGAGGCGAGCGCCGGCCTCGGCGAGCTGGGCCGGGCCGCCGGCGCGGGATTCGAGCCCTTCGACGGTGACGGACTGGATGGAATCGACGATGAGGAGGTCGGCGCCGGCGGACTCGGCAGCGGTGAGGGCGGCTTCGAGCGCGGGCTCGGGGATGAGCTGGATGGGGGCGCCGGCGAGCCCGAGGCGCTCGGCGCGCATCCGGACCTGGCGGGGGGATTCTTCGCCGCAGAGGTAGGCGACGGTGAGACCGCTGGCAGCGAGGGCGGCAGCGGCCTGGAGCATGAGGGTGGATTTGCCGATGCCGGGGTCGCCGCCGATGAGGACGAGTGAACCGGGGACGATGCCGCCGCCGAGGACGCGGTCGAACTCGGGGATCGCGGTGGCGAGGCGGGCAGCGGTATCGGTTTCGATGGTGTCGAGGCGGAGGAGCGGGGGGGACGGACTGGCGGCGCGGCGGGCGGGAAGGCTAGAGCGCGGTGACTCGGTGTACGGTTCGAGGGTGTTCCAGGCCTGGCAGGCGGGGCAGCGGCCGACGAAGGCGACGGTCGAATAGCCACAGGCGGTGCAGCGGTAGCCGCGCTGGGGACGGGGCACCCGGGGAGTATAAGGCCGGGTCGGCCTCAGGGGGCGACGAAGAGGATTTCGCCGGGGCCGAGGGTGGGGATCTCGCCGGGCGGGACGTAGCGGGCGCCGGCCGCTTCGGGGTAGTACCAGCGGACGGCGGGTGCGAGGCTGACGCCTTCGAAGATGGTGAGCCAGCCGGGGACGTTGCCGGCGGCGACGAGGGTGGTGCCCGGGGGAAGGGCGGGATACTCGGTGCGGAGGGCATCGAGCCAGGCGCGCTGCTGCCCCGGCCCCCACTCGTTCCACTCGGAGACGCGATCATAAAGAGCCAACGCGGCGACGAACGTCGCGAGGAGCCCGGCGACGATGAGGGCGGGGCGGGGAACTCGGCGGGGGAGCCGCTCGAGGAGGTCGGCGGCGAGGATGGCGAGGCCGAGGGCGAGCCAGGGAGTGGTGAAGTAGAGGTAGCGCGGGCCAGCGCCGAGCCGGTTGGGTGCGACGGCGAGGATGGAGAGGAGGGCGCCGGCGAGCAGGATTGCCGGGGCCCAGCGGCGGGTGACGGCCGCGATGATGGTGAGCAGGGGGACGACCGGCAGGGAGAGGGCCTGGAGGGCGTTTTTCCAGCCGGGGAGGCCGAAGACGGACTCGCGGAAGGGGAGGACGAGATATTCGAGGAGGACGCGATAGTTGGTCCAGGTATGGTCGCCCCAGTCGAAGACGGCGCGATTGGCGAGGGGCTCGGTGAAGAGGCGGGTGCGGGTCATGACGTAGAGGGCTGCGAGGAGGGCGAACGGGAGGAGGGGGAGCCAGGTGTCGGGGCTGCGGACGTTCCAGCGGGCGGTGACCGCCACGTGCCAGGCGGCGAGGATGGGGACGACGACCCATGCACCTTCGCGGGTCATCGCGCCGAGGGCGAGGAGGACGGCAGCCAGGGTGACCCGGGACCAGCGGGGAGGATTGCCCGGCTTCGTGGCCTGGAGGAAGGCGAGCCAGGCAGCGAGGGCGAGGGGGAGGGCGAGGGAGTTGACGGAGGAGACCCAGGCGACGGCCTGGAAGGGACCGGGGTGGAGGGCGACGATGCCGGCAGCGAGGGCGCGGACCGGGCGCCTCGGGTCGAGGCGGGCGGCGAGGGCCCAGGTGAGAGCGACGGCGGCGAGGTGCCCGGCGAGGACGAGGAGATGGTAAGGGAGGGGGTCGTCGCCCGGGAGGGGGTGGAGGAGCTCGAACCAGGTGAAGGCCAGCGGCCGCCAGAAGTCGCGGGTGAAAGGGAGGAGCGGTTCCTCACTCCAGGGGGTGAAGACCGTTTGAAGGTATTCCCGGGTCGAGAGGTCGCGGGCGGCGACGAGGTAGAAGTAGTCGTCGAGCCAGAAGGGTGAGGTGAGGGCAGGGGCGTAGGCGAGGAGGGCGGCAGTTAGGATGACGCCGAGGGGCCATGCGGGGGCGAGCGCGCGGAGGGTGCGGTCGGTCATTCGTGGGAGTTTAACGCGCCAGGTCGGTCAGTTCGCTTCGGCGGCGCGGTCGAGGAAGGGACGCACGGCGGCGGCGAGGGCGGCGTGTTCGGGGAGCTGGAGGCCGGGGTCGCGGGCGAGGATGCGTGCGGCGAGCTCCCGGGCGCGGAGGAGGACATCGCGGTCCGTGAGGCGCGCGACGCGGAGCATGGTGTTGGTGCCGCTCTGGAGGCGGCCCCAGGTTTCGCCCTCGCCGCGCATGCGGAGGTCGACCTCCGCGAGGGCGAAGCCGTCGGTGGTCTCGCACATGGCGTTGAGGCGTTCGCGGGCCTCGGGACCGGGGTCTTCTTCGCTCGAGAAGAGGATGCAGTAGCTCTGTTTGGTCCCGCGGCCGACGCGGCCGCGGAACTGATGGAGCTGGCTGAGGCCGAAGCGCTCGGCGCCTTCGATGACGATAACGGTGGCGTTGGGGACATCGATGCCGACCTCGATGACGCTGGTCGAGACGAGGACGCGTGACTCACCGAGGGCGAACCGCTGCATCGCCTCGTCCTTCTGGCGGGGGGTCATGCGGCCGTGGAGGAGTTCGACGGGGTAGCCGGCGAGCGGACCGGTGCGGAGGTAGTCATACTCTTCTTCAGCGGAGCGGACATCGAGGCGGTCGGATTCTTCGACGAGGGGGCAGATGACGTAGACCTGCTCGCCGGCGTCGAGGCGTTTGCGGAGGAAGCGGTAGGCATCTTCGCGTTCGTCGGGGCGGTACCAGCGGGTACGGATGGGCTGGCGCCCGGGGGGCAGCTCATCGAGGGTGGAGACGTCGAGGTCGCCGTAGACGGTGAGGGCGAGGGTGCGGGGGATGGGGGTGGCAGTCATGACGAGGAGGTGGGGGTTGGGGCCTTTCTGGCGGAGGCGGGCGCGCTGCATGACGCCGAAGCGGTGCTGCTCATCGACGATAGCGAGGCCGAGGCGAGGGAGCTGGAGGTCGTCTTCGATGAGCGCGTGGGTGCCGATGATGAGGTCGGCGCCGCCGTGGGCGGCATCGCCGCGGGCCTGGGCCTTCTGGGCCGGGGTGAGGGAGCCGGTGACGAGGAGGAGGCGGAGGGGGCGACCGAGCCAAGGGGGACTGAAGACGCCGTCGAGGGCGGAGAGGTCGCCGCCGCCGAGGAGGCGGGTGAGTGAGCGGTAGTGCTGCTCGGCGAGGATTTCGGTGGGGGCCATCAGTGCGGCCTGGAAGCCGGAGGCGACGGCGGCGAGCATGGCGGCGAAGGCGATGACGGTCTTGCCGGAGCCGACGTCGCCCTGGAGGAGGCGGAGCATGGGGTGGGGGCCGCGGAGGTCGCGTTCGATTTCGGCGAGAGCGCGCTGCTGGGCGCGGGTGAGGGGGAAGGGGAGGGCACCGAGAAAGCCGTCGCGGAGGGTTCCGAACTCGATGCCCGGGGCGTCGTTGCCGCGCTGCCACTCGGCGCGGCGGATGAGGACGGCGCACTGGACGGCGAGGAGTTCCCCGAGGGCGAGGCGCTGGCGGGCTTGCTCGGCGTCTTCGAGACGGGCGGGGGCGTGATAGGTGCGGATGGCCTCGGCGACCGGGGGGATCCCTTCGACCTTGCGGAGCCAGCCGGGGACGGGGTCTTCGACGAGGTCGGCAGCGAGCTCGACGGCGCGGGCGACGGCGGCGCGGATGGTCTTCTGGCCAAGGCCGGCGGTGGCGGGGTAGACGGGTTCGAGCCGGGTGAACGAGTCGCCGCCGCGCTCACGCTGTTCGAACTCGGGGTTTTCGAGCTGGAGGCGGCCGCGGTAGCTGCGGACCTTGCCGGCGAGGACGAGCCGGTCGCCTTCGCGGAGGCTGCGGGCGACGTAGGGCATGTTCCACCAGAGGACCGTGAGGGTGCCTGAGCCGTCGGCGACGAGGGCTCGGGCGCCGCGGACGCGGCCGCGGACGCGGAACTCGGCGACCTCGAGGACGTCGCCGACGATAGTCTGGAGTTCGGACGAGGGTTCGAGCTCGGCGATGCGGCGGAGGTTGGTGTAGTCGTTGAACCTGCGGGGGAAGAGGAAGACGGCGTCGGCGATGGTGGTAACGCCGAGCTTTTCGAAGCGGGCGGCGGCGCCGCGAGGGATGCCGGGGAGGGCGGAGAGGGGGCTTTCGGGACCGGGCGGAGGCGGAGGGGCGGGCCGCGGCCGCCTGCCGGGGGCCGGTGCGGGTGGGGCCGGCTGCGGCGCCGGCGCCCCGAGGGCGGCGAGGACGGCGTCGACCCAGCGTTCCCGTTCGCGGGGCGGGAGTGAGCGGTAGCCTCCCGGCGGGAGCTGGCGAGCGGCAGCAGCGAGGGGCGAATCCCGGAGCTGGCCATCTTCGGCGAGCTGGACGAGGAGGCGGTCGAGGCCGCCGATGACAGCGGTGTTGCGGCAGCCGCCCTGCCGTTCGAGTTCGAAGACGCGGCGGAGGCGGGCGGTGTCGACCGTGCGGGCAGGGCCGCTCATTCGCGGGCGAGGGCAGCGACGCCGAAGGCGCCGGGGCCGGTGTAGGTGCCGACGACGGGGCCGAGCCAGCTGGCGTGGAGGGCGGTATGCGGGAGCTGCGGGCGAAGGCGTTCGACGGCGGCTTCGGCTTCGGCGGGGAGGTCACTGTGGGCGATGAACATCTCCTTTGCGCGGGGCATGCCGGCCGCGAGCTCGAGGATACGCTCATGGGCGCGGGCGCGGGTGCGGACCCGCTCGAACGGGGCGACTTCGCCCTGGTCGACGGTGAGGATGGGCTTGATGCTGAGGATGGAACCGATGAGGGAGCGGGCGCGGCCGATGCGGCCGCCGCGCTGGAGGTATTCGAGGGTATCGACGGCGACGTAGACGGTGATGCGGTCCATGGCGCGGCGGGCGACGGCAACGACGTCGCTGAGGGAGGCGCCGGCGGCGGCGGCCCGGGCGGCTTCGAGGACGATGAGGCCGAGGCCGACGCTGACGTTGTAGGAATCGATGAGGTCGATGTGGAGGTCGTGCTTGAGGGTTTCGCGGGCGACGGAGGCGGAGTTGAGAGTGCCGGAGAGCTTTGAGGAGATATGGATGGAGACGATTTCGGCGCCGCCCTCGGCCGCGGTGCGGTACGCCTGCTGGAAGCGTTCGACGGAGGGCTGACTGGTGCGCGGCAGGACGCTGGAGGAGCGAAGCCGCCGGTAGAAATCAGGGGGAGTGATGGCGGCGCCGTCTTCGAGGGCCTCGTCGCCGAAGATGACGGTGAGGGGGACGACGAGGATGCCGTGCTCGGCGACGAGCGCGGGTGGGAGGTCACAGGTGGAATCGGTGACGATGCGGACGGTCATAATTGTTCAGGCGTCTACGCGGGAGAGTATAAGGGTTGGCGCCGGGCGGGTAGAATAGCGGGCCATGGTGAGCGTAAAGCTGGCGCCGTCGATCCTGACGGCGGATTTCGGGCGGCTGGCCGACGAGGTGCGGGCTGCGGAGGCGGGGGGAGCGGACATGCTGCACCTGGACGTGATGGACGGGCGGTTCGTCCCGAACATCACGTTTGGCGCGCTGGTGGTCGAAGCGCTGCGGAAGGTGACATCGCTGCCGTTCGACATCCACCTGATGACGGTGGAGCCGGAGCGGCTGATCGACCAGTTCGCGGATACGGCGGACATCATCAACGTGCACATCGAGGTCTCGCCGCACATCAACCGGACGGTGGACGCGATTCACCGGCTGGGGAAGAAGGCGGGGGTGTGCCTGAACCCGGGGACGCCGGTCGCGGCGGTCGAAGAGTCGCTGCCGGACGTGGACCAGGTGATGGTGATGACGATCAACCCGGGCTGGGGCGGGCAGCAGATGATCCTGCGGCAGCTGGAGAAGGTGGCACAGATTCGGCGGCTGCTCGATGCCGGCGGCTTCAGCGCGGAGATCGAGGTCGATGGCGGGGTGAAGGCGCACAACGCGCTGGAGTGCGTCCGTGCGGGGGCCACGGTGCTCGTCTGCGGCAGCTCGGTTTACAACGCGCAGAAGAGCGTGGCTGAGAACCTCGCGGAGCTGCGGCGGGCAGTCGCCGGGGCGTAGGCGTCAGCGGATCTCGACGCCGGCTTCGCGGAGGCGCGCGAGGAGGCCGATGGCGGCCTCGAGGTCCGGGTCGCGCTCGGTGACCTGGCCTTCGAAGAGGAGGTAGTCGAGGTCGGCCGGGGTGTAGCCGTAGCGGTCGAGGACGTCGAGCGCCTGGCGGATGGCGTCCTGGGTGTCGGGGACGTGGCGTGCGATCCAGTCGTCGGTGGTTTTCACGGGGACCTCCGTCGGGCAGTTGAACTTCCAGTATGGCACGGTTGCGGGCGGGGGTCCGGGGCGAGGGGCCCGGGAACGGGGAAGAGTCGGGGGAACCCTGAATTTTGGGTTCGCGGGGCGGGCTGTCACTCAATCTCCACCCTGTTCACCCGATTGTCACCGTAGGAGCCCGGGAGGGCGGCAACCTCGCCGGGGAACGAACACCAGGCTGCCGGGGATGACCGGCGAAGGAGACGGCGATGACTCGGATCATGACGAACGTGAGCGCCATCAATGGGCAGCGGAACCTGGCGAGGACGGGGCTGAAGATGGGCAAGACGCTGGAGAAGCTGGCGAGCGGATACCGGATCAACCGGGCTGCGGATGACGCGGCGGGGCTGGCGATCAGCGAGAAGATGCGGGCGCAGATCCGGGGGAACAAGCAGGCGCTGCGGAACGCGCAGGACGGGATTTCGATGCTGCAGACGGCGGAGGGCGCGATGGACGAGGTGCACGCGATCCTGCAGCGGATGCGGGAGCTGGCGGTGCAGGCGGCAAACGGGACCTACGCGGACAACGGGCCGGAGCGGACGAGCATCGGCGAAGAGATCGTGCAGCTCCGGAAGGAGATCGACCGGATCGCGTTCAGCACGGAGTTCAACGGGCAGAAGGTTTTGACGGGAGCGCTCTCGAGCGTTGCGGCCGGGGTGGCCGCTACGAACCTCGTCCAGGGGGAGACGATCGGCTACGCGAACGCCGGGGCTCCGGCGACGCATCTCGTCTCGGGCGACCCGCTGCCCTCGGGCGGGACGCGAACGGTGACGTTCACCACGGCGCCGGCAGGCGACTACGTGTTCGTGAACAACGGCGGCGTGCTGGAGATGCGGCTCGGGAGCGCGAGCGGGACGCTGGTGGCGACGGCGGCGGGCTTTGCTTCGGGCTCGACGATCGCGGGCGGGTCGGCGGGCTCGGTGGTGTTCACGAACGGGTTTACGCTGACGATCACGACGGACGCGGCGCCGTACAGCTGGACGAGCTTCCTCGCGGATATGGCGGTGGGCGGCAACTCGAACCTCTCGATCAACGGGCTGACGGCGACGACGATTACGGCGACGACGGCCCGCCCGCAGACGTATACGTTCACCTCGCCGGGGGCGGGCCAGCTGACGCTGACGGGGGCGGATGGGACCTCGCAGACCCTGGCGATTACGGACATGGCGCCGAACGAGACGCGGACGCTGGACTTCAACCAGCTCGGGGTGAGCGTGACGCTGCAAACGGGGCCGGCGGGGCGGACGGCGGCGCAGGTGATTACGGACCTGACGGGCGCGACGAACAACACCATCATCATCGAGGGGACGGGGAATACGTCGACGCTGCAGGTGGGGGCGAACGTGCCGGATACGCTGCAGCTGGAGTTCGTGAGCATGCTGAGCGAGAACCTCGGGTCGCCGGCGTACAAGCTGGGCGGGTCGACGGGGCTGATCACGACGCTGGGCGACCAGGTAGTGAAGACGATCCAGGATGCGCACAACCTGATGAGCGCGCTGGACGGCGCGATCCAGACGCTGAACAGCCGGCGCGGTACGCTCGGCGCGGCGCAGAACCGGCTGGAGCACACGATCAACAGCCTCGGCGTGGCGGTGGAGAACCTGACGGCGAGCGAGAGCCGGATCCGGGATGCGGACATCGCCGAGCTTTCGAGCGACCTGGTGGCGGCGAACATCCTGCAATCGGCCGGCGTGGCGGTGCTGGCGCAGGCGAACCAGACGCCGCAGGCGGTGCTGCAGCTGCTCCAGCGCTGATTCGCGGACTGTTCGAGGCCGCTCTCCCGGGACGGGGAGGTCACCTGCGGGTGACCTCCCCGTTTCCCGTGGGGGCGGGTGACAGGCGGGGGTATTTCCACCTGTCATCCACCCTGGGCACGGAGTCGTCACCGGCGTTCTCCCTGTGGTTCCCGTCCTGCACCCCTAATCGTTCGTGGCGGGGGCGATAACCAAGGCGTCCAGCCTGCCCAAATCCAGACTGCGGGGCAGGGCCGGGGCATCGCCCCGGTACGAGGAAGAAGGGGAGACGCAAGGATGTCTTCGATCGTCACGAACGTTGCTGCCCTGAACGGACAGCGCAACCTGAACGTCACGGCGGTGAAGATGGGGAAGGTGCTGGAGAAGCTCTCCAGCGGCTACCGCATCAACCGCGCCGCCGATGACGCCGCCGGCCTCGGCATCTCCGAAAAGATGCGCGCCCAGATCCGCGGCAACGCCCAGGCCATCCGCAACGCCAAGGACGGCATCTCCATGATCCAGACCGCCGAAGGCGCCATGGACGAGATCCACTCCATCCTCCAGCGCATG
>CALLPC010000026.1 GCA_938015525.1 uncultured Dehalococcoidia bacterium | reverse complement strand
GCCGTACAATGGCGGGCGCGGGATGCTCTCCTCCGTGGGGTCGTGATGGAATCGGAACAGTACGTTTCGCCCGTGCTCGCTGCCGGCTCGATCGGGCTCGTCTTCGCTGCGCTGCTGCTCCTCCTCGTCGCCGAGCACCCGGCTTCCGGCCGCGTTCGCTCCCTCCTCACCACGCACGGCCAGAAGGCGATGTTCGCCATCGCTGCGACTGCGATGGCCGGCTCGCTCTACTACTCCGAATACGTCGGCTTCACCCCGTGTGACCTCTGCTGGTACCAGCGGATTGCGATGTACCCGCTCGCCGTCCTCCTCGGGGTGACGCTGGTGAGCCGGGGCCGGCTCGCCCCGGTGTACGTGGTGACGCTGGCCGGCGCCGGGCTGCTCATCTCCATCTACCACTACCAGCTCGAACTCTTCCCGGACCAGGCGCAGATCTGCACCGGCTCGGCCGTCTCCTGCACGGTCCGGTTCGTCGAGGAGTTCGGGTTCGTCTCGATCCCGTTCATGGCAGGGGCGAGCTTCCTCTCCGTGCTGCTGCTCCAGCTCGCCGACTGGCGGGTGCGCTACCTGGAAGCGCGCGGGCTGTAGAGGGCGAACCGTTCGCGCCGCGGCCCCGGCCCGGGGCCGGCGGACTCCGCCCCCTTGCCGGGTGCGCCCCGGGGGACGCAAACTGCCGGCACACCTCCGCATCTTCCAGGAGGTCTCCGTGCGCCGAGCGCTCCTCGCCGCGGCAGCCGCCCTCCTCCTCGCGCCGGGCCTCCCCGGCTGCGGGGGTGGCGGGGATGCGACACCCGCCCCGGCCGCGCCGCTGACGCTGCAGGTCGCGAGCCCCGCGTTCGCCGGCGGGGCGGCCATCCCGGCCCGGTTCGCCTGCGACGGGGAGGACCGTTCGCCCCCGCTCAGCTGGTCAGGCGTGCCCGCGGAGGCGCGCGCCGTCGCGGTCATCGTGGAGGACCCCGATGCCCGGGGCTTCATCCACTGGGCGCTCTTCGACCTCCCCGGGGCGGACGGCGCCCTGCCCGGGGGCGCCTCGCCCGGCGGGGAGCTGCCCGCCGGCGCGCGCGAGGGGAAGAACGATTTCGGCCGGGCGGGCTACGGCGGCCCCTGCCCGCCGCGCGGCTCGACCCACCGCTACCTCTTCCGGGTGCTCGCCCTCGATGCGCCGCTCGGGCTCGCCGCCGGCGTGCGGGGGAAGGAGGTTCGGAAGGCGGCGGCCGCGCACGCCATCGCCGAAGGGCGGCTGGAAGGCACCTACCGCCGCCCGTGAGCCGGCGTGCCCGGGGCTCCGCGGAACCGGGACGTCCGCTGCGCGGGCAACGGCGAGGCCGCCCGGTCCGGGCGGCCTCGCGGGGTTCTCTCCCGGTGCTTCGGCCTAGCTGTGGAGGTCGAACCGGTCGAGGTTCATCACCCTGTCCCAGGCGGCGACGAAGTCGCGAACGAACTTCTCTTTCGCGTCGTCGCAGGCGTACACCTCGGCGAGGGCGCGGAGCTCGGCGTTATGCCCGAAGATGAGGTCGACGCGGCTGGCAGACCACTTCACGGTGCCGGTGGCGCGGTCGCGGCCTTCGAACTCCTCCTCCGCCTCGCTCGTCGGCACCCAGGTCGTGCCCATGTCGAGGAGGTTGACGAAGAAGTCGTTCGAGAGAACGCCGGGGCGGTCGGTGAGGACGCCGAGCTTCGTTTCGCCGCTGTTGGCGCCGAGGGCGCGCAGGCCGCCGACGAGGACGGTCATCTCCGGCGGGGTGAGCGTCAGGAGGGCGGCTTTCTCGATGAGGAGATGCTCGGCGCGCTTCTTGAGGCCGGGCTTGCGGAAGTTGCGGAAGCCATCGGCCTTCGGTTCGAGGTAGCCGAACGACTCGACGTCGGTCTGGTCCTGGGTGGCGTCCATCCGGCCCGGGGTGAAGGGGACGGTAACGGTGAAGCCGCCGTCCCTGGCGGCCTTCTCGATGGCGGCGCACCCGCCGAGCACGATGAGGTCGGCGAGGGAGACGCGCTTGCCGCCGGTCGCCTCGGCGTTGAACTGCCGCTGGATGCCCTCGATGGTGCTGAGGATGCGCGCGAGCCGGGGCGGGTCGTTCGCCGGCCAGTCCTTCTGCGGTGCGAGGCGGATGCGGGCGCCGTTGGCGCCGCCGCGGCGGTCCGTCCCGCGGAAGGTGGAGGCCGACGCCCAGGCCGCGAAAACGAGGTCGGAGACGGAGAGGCCCGAGCCGAGGAGGGCGGCCTTCAGCTTCGCGATGTCGGCGTCATCGATGAGCGGGTGGTCGACGGCCGGGATCGGGTCCTGCCAGGTCCAGGTCTCCTTCGGGACGAGGGGACCGAGGTAGCGGGTGACGGGCCCCATGTCGCGGTGGATGAGCTTGAACCAGGCGCGGGCGAAGGCGTCCTCCAGTTCCTCGGGATGCTCGAGGAAGCGCCGCGCGATCTTCTCGTAGATGGGGTCCATGCGGAGCGCCAGGTCGGTCGTGAGCATGATCGGCGCGTGCCGCTTCGACGGGTCGTGGGCATCGGGGACGAGGTCCTTCGCCCCGGGGTCGGTCGGTTCCCACTGCCAGGCGCCGGCCGGGCTCTTCGTCAGGTTCCATTCGTACTTGAAGAGCGTTTCGAGGTAGGAGTTGTCCCATTTCGTCGGGGTAGGGGTCCAGGCGCCTTCGAGGCCGCTGGTATAGGTATCGGCGCCCTTGCCGGAGCCGTAGCTGTTCTTCCAGCCGAGGCCCTGCTCGTGGATGGGGGCGCCGGCAGGCTCGCGCCCGACGTAGCTCGCGGGGTTGGCGCCGTGGGTCTTGCCGAAGGCGTGCCCGCCGGCGATGAGGGCGACGGTCTCTTCGTCGTTCATCGCCATCCGGCCGAAGGATTCGCGGATGTCCTTCGCGGCCGCGAGGGCGTTCGGGACGGCGTCCGGGCCCTCGGGGTTGACGTAAATGAGCCCCATCTGGATGGCGGCGTACGGCTCTTCCAGTTCGCGTTCGCCGTGGTGGCGCTCGTCGGCGAGCCACTCCTCCTCCGGGCCCCAGTCGATATCCTCCGGCTCCCAGACGTCCTCGCGGCCGAAGGCGAACCCGGCGGTCTTGAAGCCCATCGATTCGAGGGCGACGTTGCCGGCGAAGGCGAGGAGGTCGGCCCAGGAGAGTTTTTTGCCGTACTTCTTTTTGATCGGCCAGAGGAGGCGGCGGGCCTTGTCGAGGTTGGCGTTATCGGGCCAGCTGCCGAGCGGGTCGAACCGCTGCGTGCCGCGGGAGGCGCCGCCGCGGCCGTCGTGGACCCGATAGGTGCCGGCGGCGTGCCAGGTCATGCGGATGAAGAGGGGCCCGTAGTGGCCGTAGTCGGCCGGCCACCAGTCCTGGGAGGTGGTCATCAGCTCGATGAGGTCGCGGCGGAGCGCCTCGACGTCGAGCGTCTTGACCTCTTCCCGGTAGTCGTAGCCGGGGTCCATCGGGTCGGAGGCGGGGTGGTTCTGGCGGAGCAGGGAGAGGTCGGGCTGCTCCGGCCACCAGTCGCGGTTGCGCTTGCCCTTCAGCTTCATCGTGGCATCGGCGGACATGGGCGGTTTTCCTCCAGTGCGGGTTTGCGGGTTGACGACGGACCGTGCGCGCTGCCCCGCGCGGGCGGGTGCGGTGCCCCGGCGCCCGTCCGAGCGTAGCGGAACGGCCGCGGCGGGTGGTGAACGGCCGCGAGGCCGCCCCGGCCGCGAAGCGATGGTAGGGCGTGTTTTAGACTCTGTCCAGTTCTGGAGTGACTGTCGACCCCCGGGCCGGCCAGACCCGGGGGATGGCCGGCGCCTGTACCGTGCCCAAACGAAGGGACAATGAACGTTTGAGTCTGCGATCCCGTGCTTGCAATGGTCGAACCAAATGTTAGACTGCTAGGCCCTCCCGGCCAGAGATGCACACGAGAGTTCGCGACATATTGGCGACAAATTACCTCGAGCAGTTGGGCATTCCTCCATCTGCAACATTTCGGGAGGTACGACGTGCGCTGCATGCGGCCGAGCTGGCAGCCGAGCTGGGGACTGAGGCCCACGATGCGAAGGTCCTCCACGGCGCGCAGGTTGCGCTCGGCACCGAAGGAAGGGTGCTGGAGTACCGCGTACTCGCGAAGTGGGGTGGGGACGAGCGGTTGGCGCAATGGGCTGAGATGCACGACGACGCAGTTGCGGCACTCAGGCGAGGGCTCGGCGGGAGGCCGTCGGATGCGGCGATGGCGGCAGCCCGGTGGCTGGACGCGCACGCCGACCCGGAGCTTGATGCTGTGCTGGGGGTGGAGGGGGAGCGCCCGCCGCTGACCTGGGTCGCCGAGGTCGTGGAGGACTACCTGTCCGCGTTCCTCGTCCCCGGTGAGCCGACCATCACGGCCACGGAGCTCGCGAGGCTCGACCTGCGTCGGTTCCCGGCGGTTCGGAAATCGCTCTGGATGAAGCTCGTCGAATGCCGGGTCCACGAGGCGGCCGAGGTATCGAAGAATCTCCCGGAGCCAGAACAGGCCGTCGGGCATATGTTGGAATGGCGGAAGCTGGCACGCCTGCGTGATCGGGGCAGGGACCTGGCGGAGGAGGCAGAAACGAGTCAGCGGAATCTGCGCGAACTCAGCCGGGACCTCGAGCAGCGCGGGCTGGTGTCGGCGGAGGTCATCGAAGCCGGGCCGAAACTGGGCGATGCGGTAGCCGATGCCCTGCTACACCTCGGGTTCGTGCTCATCATCGCGCAAGCCTACACAGCCGCCCTCGAGGTGCTCGCCCGCGTCGACCGGCTGGACTGCGGGCCTCGGATGAAGGAGACCGCTGCGAGACTCCAGCGGGATATCGCCGAGTTGCCCGACCGGTTGCACCGGCGCGACAACAGCCGGTTGCTCGAAACCCGGCCCGCAGATTCGGGTCAGAAGCAAAGTGCGTCCCGGCCCACCCCCGTGCCTTCGGAGGCCCGCCGCACGGGCGCGAATGCCGAGCGGCCCCCCGGCGGAGGGTCGCCATCCGAGGTTTATCCCGAGATGGTGCCGGGTGGACGTCCCTGGCTGTTCACCTTTTTCGGAACCGGCTTTCGCCTAACGATGCCCCACGACGCGCAGGGGCCCCTCACGGTCCTGGTCCTTGCGTTTACGGTCCTTTGGATTCCTCTGATTCCAATCAAACGATACGTGGCAGGAATCCTTGGTGATGGTGCCTACCGAATTTATGGACGGCTTCCCTTGAGAGAACGGGACCAAAGGCATGCCGTCTTTGGGATTTTAATCTTGTTGGTATTGACAGGAGCTTTGATGGTTTCGTCTTCTTTGAGCTCTCAGGACACAGATGATGGAGAACGGCCGGCCCCCACCACGTCTGGAGGCGGCTCCGGCGGTTCGAAATCACGTCTTTCCGTTGGTGACTGCATCATCTGGTATGAATCGACGGGAAGGTATACGAAAACATCTTGCTCATCTTCAGGAGCTGTTAGGGTGCTCGGTGTATATGTGATCCCGTATAACTCATATCCTTCCGTCTCCCTTCTTGACAGGTACGCGGACACCATATGCCCCTCTGCTACGGCGACCTACATCTATCCGACGCTGGAAGGATGGCGCGCTGGTGACCGGGAGATTATCTGCCTGAGCCGGTGAATACGTACGCCTTTCACAAAATCCTTCTTTTCTTGCGTTGGAGGTGACAGTGGCGAAGAAGCCTGGCAGGAAAGGAAAGCACACGAGGCGGTCCAATCGGCCGGCCGTAACCCCGGCCGCGCCGGCTTCGTCGTCCCGGGCACCGGCAGAGAGCGGGGACGCCGTTCCGTCAGCGGGGGCGAGCATCGACCGGCTCGGCATCGCCCGTGCATGCGTCGAGGCATGGCGGCTGGAGCGGCGGTTGCGCTCCAGCGACGACGCCCGGCTGAGTGAGGCCGCAAAACGGCTCCTCGAAGCGCTCGAAAGCGCAGGCTGCCGGCTGGAGGACCCGGCCGGCAGCCCGTTCATCGATGGGGCCGTCATGGAGGTCATCGGCGACGTGCCGTCAGCACCGTCACTGCGGGTCGCTGAAACCATACGGCCTGCGGTATTCATCGCTGGGCAGCTCGAACTGCCGGCCCAAGTCCTGGTCACCGTGGAGGGGAATTGACGTATGGTCGAAACGACGAATTTTCAACGGTTCAGCATCGACCTGGGGATCGACCTCGGGACGACGAACTCTGCGGTCGCCGTCTGCCTGGGCGGGGAAGTGTCGACGCTGCGAAACAGCCACAACCAGGAGCTCACGCCATCTGCTGTCCGCGTCCGTCCGAACGGTGCGGTAGACGTTGGGCAGCTGGCGTATCAGCGGCTCGGCATCAACCCCGACGAGGTTGCGATTGAGTTCAAACGCTGGCTCGCGAGCGATGAGACGTTCCATTTTCCCTCCGGCAGGTCGATGTCCGCCGTGGAGCTCTCCGCCGAAGTCCTGAAAAGCCTGCTCGATACGGCCGAGCTGAGGCTCGGGCGAAGACCGGTCGCCGCCGTCATCACCGTGCCGGCAGCGTTCGACCTCAACCAGTGCGCCAGGACGGAGGCCGCGGCCCGCAGCGCAGGGCTGCAGCACACCGTCCTCCTGCAGGAACCCGTCGCTGCGTCGCTGGCGTACGGGTTCTCTGCAGAGCTTCGTGACGGGGCGTGGCTCGTCTTCGACCTCGGCGGGGGTACCCTTGACGTCGCCCTCGTCGGCGTTCGGGACAGTCGCCTCGAAGTCCTCGACCACGAGGGAGACAACTTCCTGGGCGGGAAGGACCTCGACTGGGCAATCGTCGAAAAGCTGGTCATCCCGAGGCTCGCGGAGCAGTTCCAGGTCGGTTCATGGCGGCGCGACAACCCTGCGCGAAAAGCTGAACTCGCGATGCTCAAGCACCTCGCCGAGGACGCCAAAATTCGGTTGTCCACCGCTGAAGAGGCGGTCATTTCCGTGGAGTCCGGTCGGGTCGCGCTCACGGACGACCGGGGCGACGAAGTCAGCATGGACGTGACGGTTCGCCGGTCGGAGCTGGAAACGCTCTGTGAACCCTGGCTTACCACGGCCATCGCCGTAACCGAGCGCCTCGTCAAGCGGAACGCCGCCGCCAGCCCGCGGAGCATCCTCTTCGTCGGGGGCCCCACGAGCATGCCCATCGTGCGTCGGCGCGTTGCCGAGGCGCTTAGTCTTGAAGTCGTCCAGGGGCCAAATCCGATGCTCGCTGTTGCCGAGGGCGCGGCTGTCTTCGCCGCCTCGCAGCCGTTGCCCGGGGACCTCCGCCGGCGGGTCGGTCAGGAGCCGGTCGTCTCGTCCACCGGGGGCCCGGTTCAGGTGGTCGTCAGCCATGTGAACGTTACCGATGACCACGAAGTACCGGTCGGTGTCCGCGTCCATTCAGCCTACGCCTCGGAGATTGAGGTGGTCGCCGCCGATGGTTCGTGGCGTTCGGGCCGCCTCCGTGTGAACAGCGAGGGAGCGGTCGTCGCCCCGGTCGCGCTCATGCGGGAGGGGCGGAATGAGTTTCGCGTGCAGGCCTACGCCGAGGATGGCCAGCAGCTCTCGCTCGCGGGGGAGACGTTCGTCGTGACCAAAGGACTGGTCGCTGCGCCACCGCCCCTCTCGCGGTCTATCGGTGTGGTTGTCATCGACCCCGTGGGCGCCGGGCGCAACGTCGTCGAGACGCTCCTCGAGAAAGGTACGCCGCTGCCGGCGCGCGCTACCTACGAGTTCCGCACCACGATCGCGCTCGAGCCGGGCGGGGACATCGAGACGATTTCCGTGTATCTCGTCGAAGGTGAGTCGAGGCGGCCCGAAAGGAATCGAAAGATTGGGCATATCGACATCACGGACCGGGATGTACCGCGAGCGCTCCCGGCCGGGTCACCGCTCGAAATCCGCCTCGACGTCTCCAGCTCGCGCCTCCTCACCGCCGAGGTATTTCTCCCGGTCACCGACCAGAGCTTCAAAATCGCCGTCAACCTCGAACCGGACCGGCTGCCGGTCGCCGAGCTTAGTCGCGACCTCATGTCAGCACAGCAGCGCTACGAATCGGCGCTCCCGTTCCTCTCGGCCGCGGACGCCAAGGTCGTCGGGCGGCGCCTCGAAGAAACCGCAAGCCTGGTCCGAAGCGCTTCGGCAGGGGACCCGGACGCGCAGCAGAAGTGCATAGGGGCGCTCAAAGAGATCCATGCGAAGCTCGACGAGGCTGATGCGAGGACGGAGAGCGAACGGACGTTCAAGGATGCCGAGCAGGCACTGGAGATGCTCCAGACGGTCGCCCAAGACCTCGGCAACGACGACGACCGCCGCCGGGCGACCGAGCTCGCGCAGAAAATCGAAATCGCCCGGCGCGGGGGGTCGGTCGAGGAGGTCGACCGCCTTACCGTCCTCGCGCACCGCCAAATGTTCGAAATCCTCGGTCGCAACGACTGGTTCTGGGAGAAGATGCTCAACGACCTCGCTAAGAGCGGTGGACCCTGGAAGGACCCGGTCGAGGCCCAGCGGCTCATCCGCGAAGGGCGGTCGGCCGCGATGCGCGGAGACGGCGGTGGGCTCCGGCGTGCCGCAATCCATCTCTGGCAGCTCCAGGTCGAGGAAGCTCAGACCGCAATGGCCTTCGTGAACGTGGGGATTCGGCGCCGATGACCCGCTGACGCCACGCCTACCGTCCTCCTGTCGCGCGACAGGGACGGCGCCCATGATGTTCGGCCCGCGGTAGCCGTCAAATTCACGGACCGCGACAGGGGGCCGTGAATCCTCACGTTGAACAGGCGGTCGGCGGTCTCGACGGCGAACTCCCGGTCGTCGCTGCCGCACTGCCGCCGGCCCCGGTTGGCGATGGTGGCGGGGGCCTCGAGCCCTTCGCCCGCCGGCCGCAGCAGCGCCCGGGAGACGTGGACGCCCGCTCAGCCCCGGGAAAAATCGACCAGGCCCTCGTTCAGCACCCCGACCCAGTTGTCGCCCATCGATTCCGGGACCGGGCCGAAAGCGAGGCGCCGAACCTCCCCGGGCGTCAATCTCCGGCGGCACCGGATGGTGACGCAGCGCCGGGGCAACAGCCCCTGTCGTCACGGTGTGCTGTCCCGCCCGGGCGGACGGCGCACCCGCCCGGGGACTTGCGCCGGTGATGTACGGTGAGAGGGTGGAAGGCGAATCCCCCGGCAGCTGCTGCCAGCCCGCCCCGGGGGGCGAGGCGTGTACCGGCGAACGCCCGCCCCTGCCGGCCGCCTGCCCGGCGTGCGGCGGCCGGCTCAAGGAGGTCGCGGCCGCCCACGTGCTGCACCACCTGCGCCGGCCGCGGGAGCGCGAGGTCGCCGGGCGTTACGGCTTCTGCCCGGCGGCCGGGTGCCCGTTGGTCTACGCCGGGGCCGATGGCCGCCGGTTCGCGGTCAGCGACCTTCGCCAGCCGCCAGCGTACAAGACCGGCAACCCGGCGGACCTCCTCTGTTACTGCTTCGACGTGGACGGGCGCGAGGTCCTCTCCCCGGCGGGTGACGCGGCGGTGGCCTTCATCTCGGAGCGGGTCCGGGCCGGCGACTGCGCCTGCGACGTCCTGAACCCCTCTGCCGGGTGCTGCCTCGGGAGCATCGGGACCTACCGGAAGGCGGCCGGGGCAGGGCCGGGTCCTTCAGCCCCTTGAGGGGCTCGGCCGGGCCGGGATTTTCCGATGCCGTACACTGGACCTTCCAGTAACTGGAATCTGTAGAGTGAGGGCGTGGCCGAGTTCGTCACCATCCAGGCGGCAGCAAAGCTCACCGGTCTCCCGCCGAAGACCATCCGCTTCTACGAGGAGGCGGGCCTCCTCCCGCCCCCGGCCAGGAGCGAAAGCGGCTATCGGCTCTTCTCGCCCTCGGACCTCCGCCGGCTGCGGCTCATCCGCCGGGCGAAGATCCTCGGGCTCCCGCTTGCCGAGGTGAAAGAGCTCGCCGACCTCGCCTTCCGCGAGAGCTGCGGTTCATTCGAAGAGCGGCTGCAGACGCTCATCGAGCGCCGCCTCGCGGACGTCGAGCGGACGATTGGGGAGCTGATGAGCCTGCGCGAGGAGCTGGTCGGCCTGCGGGCATCGCTCGCCGAGAGCGACGGCTGTGACCGTACCTGCAACGTCGGCGAGTGCGAGCACTGCCGCTTCATCGATGATGCGTAGCCCGGCCAACACCACCGAGGGGGTTCCACCCGTGTCACTCACCAAAGCTCAGCAGGAGCTCGTCGCGCTCGGGGCGAGCATCGGTGCCGGCTGCCACCCGTGCACCGAATACCACATCGCCGAGGCGGCCCGTGCGGGGCTGTCGACGGCAGAGATTGACCGTGCACTCGCCGATGCTGAGTGCGTGAAGCGGAGCGCGTACAACGAACTCGCCGTCCGCGCCCGCGAGCTGCTCGGGCAGCGGGTCGAGGCGCCGCCGCCGTGCTGCGACGACACCAGCCTCGCGAAGGAGTTCGTCTCCGTCGGGGCGGCCATCGGCGCGAACTCCCTCCCGCAGCTGCGGAAGCATATCGAGCAGGCCCGCGCCGTCGGCATGACGCCGGAGCAGCTCCGGGAGGCGGTCGAGGTCGCCCAGGGCGTTCAGCGGGCTGCCGCCGGCTTCACGACGAAGGAGACATCGACACTGCTCGCGCAGGTCGGTGAGCAGGGCCTGAGCGTGCCGGTTTTCCTGACCGAATCGCCCGGCGGGGAGGCCGATGGGGGCTGCGGGCCTGGCTGCGGCTGCAACGCCCCGGAATCGGAGCCGGCCGCGGCGGCTCCCGCGAAATCGGGCGGCTGCTGCTGAGCGGCCGGGTATCCCCGGTGGCCGCCCGGCAGCAGCGCCCGGCGGTCACCGGGGATGCCCGGGGACAGCGCGTGCTAACGGAGAGTTAACCCGCCCGTGTCACCCTCCGCGCGGGCGGCGAACGAAGTAAGGAGTCGACGACGTGCAGAAAACCGCGACCGCCAGCCAGTTCGAGGCGTCGGTCCTCCGCCAGCTCTCGACCCTGGACCGATTCCTCCCCGTCTGGATCGGCCTCGCGATGGTGGCCGGGCTCGCCCTCGGGCGGGCCTTCCCCGACCTGAACGACCAGCTCGAGAAGGTCAAAATCGATACCACCTCGCTCCCGATCGCCATCGGCCTCCTCGGCATGATGTACCCGGTCCTCGCCAAGGTGCGGTACGACCGCCTGGGCGAAGTGACGGCGGACAAGCCGCTCGTCGTCTCGTCGCTCATCCTGAACTGGCTCGTCGGCCCGGCGCTCATGTTCACCCTGGCGTGGGTCTTCCTGCCCGACCTGCCCGAGTTCCGGACAGGCATCATCCTCGTCGGCCTCGCCCGCTGCATCGCGATGGTCCTCATCTGGAACGCCCTGGCCTGCGGGAGCACCGAGGCCGGGGCAGTGCTCGTCGTCCTCAACTCCATCTTCCAGGTCGTGGCGTACGCCTTCCTCGGCTATGTCTATCTCGAGGCGCTCCCCGGCTGGCTCGGCCTCGAGCAGACCGCGATCGACATCGACACGTGGGACATCGCGAAGTCGGTGCTCATCTTCCTCGGCATTCCGCTCGTCCTCGGGGCGCTGACGAGCATCATCGGGCGGAAGAAGAAAGGGCACGAATGGTACGAGCGGAAGTTCCTGCCGCGCATCGGGCCGTGGGCGCTCTACAGCCTGCTCTTCACCATCGTCCTCCTCTTCGCCATCCAGGGCGAGGCGATCACCTCGCGCCCGCTCGATGTCGCCCGCATTTCCGTGCCGCTGTTCGCCTACTTCGCCCTGATGTGGACGGTCGCGTTCGCCTGGGGCCGGGCGCAGGGGCTCGATTACCCGCGGACGGCGACGCTCGCCTTCACCGCGGCCGGGAACAACTTCGAGCTCGCGATCGCCGTCGCCATCGGCACCTTCGGGGTGACGGCCGGCCAGGCGCTCGCCGGGGTAGTCGGGCCGCTCATCGAGGTGCCCGTGCTCGTGGGGCTGGTGTACGTCTCCCTCTGGGCGCGGCGCCGGTTCTTCCCGGAGCCGGTCACCCTCGTGCGGAGGGCGTAGGCCATCGTCGCCGGTGCCGGCCCTGCCGGCAGCCCCCGCCGTCTCCCCGTGCGCGAGGCCTGGGCCGTTCGCAGGCGCGCGTTCATTCGCCATCCCTCGCCGTCTCCTCGTCGTGC
>CALLPC010000025.1 GCA_938015525.1 uncultured Dehalococcoidia bacterium | reverse complement strand
GCGGTCGGGGTGGCGGTCGCGGCTTCGCCGGGGCGGGGGGTCGGGGTGGGGGACTGGGGGCGGGGAGTGGGGGTGGCGCCGGCGGGCGTCGGGGAAGGTGTGGTGCGGTCGCCGGCGACCGTGGCGGTCGTGGTAGGGGCGGGGGCGGGCTTGCCGGTGACGGTCTCCTGGGCGGCGAGGACCTCGTTTTGCGGCGGTTGGCCAAAGACTTCCATGCCGGCGCTGCCGCCCTGGAGCTGGGCCAGGAGCTGGGGCAGGCGAGAGCTGCCGGGCTGGCCGGGCGGTGCCGGGGTCGCGACCGAGCCGTCGGGAGCGTAGGCGAGGCAGCCGGCCGCGAGGAGACCGGCGAGCGCAATGATGGGCACGAACGGGGCCGACCGGGGGAGACGGGGCAGCATGATGCGAGGGTAAGCGGATGCGGCGAGCCGGGGCATCGGGGGAGCGCCGATTCGGCGAATGCGGTTTCCGTAGGTGCGAACCCGAAGGGGCAGCGGGGTCGGGCGGCGCATGGCTGGCCTACCTGATGGCGATGGTCGCAGTGGCAGCGCTGCGGTACTCGGTCCCGCCGGCGGTGGCGAAGGCTTCGATGGTGACGGTGGTCGACAGGAAGCTGCGGCGGGCCGTCCCGGTGATGGCGAGCCGCCACGAGGTGCTGCCGGCGGAGGTCATGGCGTTCTGGATGGGGTCGTCCTGCCAGGCCGCGGCGGCGGCGTTCCAGTACTTGCCGTCCGAGCCCCGGCGGATGGTGAGACGGACCTCGTCGGGGGTGAGGGTGCCGGAGTCGACGGCGAACGCCAGGCGGCTGCGTGGGACGGGGCCGGAGAGTGCCGGGAATGCGAGCTGGCTGGTGGGCGTGGGCGGCGCGGCGGTGACGTTGAACGGGGCGCTCGTCGCGGGTGTGAGGGGCGGGGAGGAGGTGGCGGTGAGGGTGTAGCCCGTCCCGGCGGGGGTGACCGTGCAGCCGGTGAAGACGGCGAGCCCGGCGGCGACGGTTTTCGAGAGTCCCCCCGTGCAGGTGAGGGTCGCACTTCCGGAGACCGCGAGGGTCACGACGGTGGCGCTGTCGGCGGTGACGGTTGCGCCGGCCGCGGTTTGGACGGCGACGACGGGCTGGACGGAGAGGGGCTGGCCGGCGGTGCCGTTGCCCGGCTGGGTGGTGAAGGCGAGCTTCGCGGCGGGGGCGGAGATGGTGAACGTTTGCGGGCTCGAGGTCCCGCCGCCGGGGGAGGGGTTGACGACAGTGACGGACGCGGTGCCGGGGGAGGTGAGGTGGGCGGCGGGGATAGTAACGGTAAGGGACGTGGGCGAAACGTAGGTGACGCCTGGCAGGGATGTGCCGTTCCAGCGGACGTCGCTGGCGGGGATGAAGCCGGAACCGGTGAGGGCGAGGGTGAGGGGACCGGAGCCCGCAACGGCAGTATTCGGCGAGATGGCAGCCAGGACGGGGACGGGGTTCGAGCTGCCGGGGACGTCGATGCTGAGGACGTTCGTGCCGCCGGTGTTGTAGCGGGCAGTCAGGATGTAGGTGCCCGGTGCAGAGGGCGTGAACGTTACGCCGGACTGGTTCGCGCCGCAGCCAGCTGCGGCGACGACGGTCCCGACGCCGGGGCCGGAGACGGTGAAATCGCTGAGCTGGAGGACGGCCTGGGCCGAGTTCGTGCCCTTCATGCGGGAGAGGTCGTTCGGCTGGGCGGCGCCGGCGGCAGCGGTGCTGGCCGCATCGGACGCGACGGCGGCGGTGCAGACGGTGACCGGGGAGCCGACGGCCGGGGTGCCGGAGGTTCGCTGGAGGCCGACTTCGTGGACGGTGATGCCGGCCAGGGGTGCGTCGACACCGAGAGCGGCAGCAACGAGGCGGGCCTCGACGTCGTCGCCGGCGGCGGTGTCCTCGGCCAGGAGTTCTGCGGTGATGGTGAGCTTCGCGCCACTGGCGAGGCTGGCCCCGGTGCAGCTCGCCTGGGCGGAGCCGGGAGGACCGCCGGTGCCGGACGAGCAGCTGACCGACTGGACGACTGCTCCTGGCAGCTGGAGGGAGGCGTCGAAGGGACCGGTGGCGGCGCTGGAATCGTTGGTGAGGGTCGCGGTGTAGGTGACGGTGGCGCGCTCGAAGGTCGACGGGGGGCTGGCCGGCCCCGTGACGGTGAACATCGAGCTGGCGAAGACCGTGAGGGTGCCGGCGCCGGTGAAGGCGTCGTCGCCGTCAGCGGCGGAGTCAGGTGCGCCGTCGCTTGCGCCGGCGCGCATGGCGGCCTGGGCCGGCCCGGTCGTGGCGCTGGCAGTGACGGTGAAGGTGAGGGTGAGAGGAACACGGGGGCCGGTGCTCACGACGCCGTAGTCGCAGCGGACGATGCCGGTTGATGGCGTGTTATCAGAGCAGACGACGCCCGGCGGGGTGGAGGCGCCGGACCGGAAGTCGAGGCCGGCCGGGTAATCGAATTCGAAGAGGAGGGGGACGACGCCGGGGCTGTTGTTGACCGTGGCAGTGACGGTGAAGGTGACGGTGGAGCCGACCTGGACGGTTGCGGGCGCGGCCGGGGACTGGGTTACGGTGAAGGTGACGTCGCCCTCGGCAAGGGCATGGGCGGGGCGGGAGGTGCCGCCGAGGAGGACGAGGAGGAGGGCGGCGACGAGGGCTGAGAACGGAAGACGGTGCCGGGCGGTCATGGAGCCGGCTCCTAGTAGGTATAGCTGATGGTGACGCCGCGGAGCCTGGACGCGGTGCCGCCGGTGAGGTCGACGACGAGGAAGTAGACGTTGGCGCCGTTATCGACCTGGTGGGCGTAGGCGGAAGCAGTTTGGGGCGAGGGGCCGGCGCTGGAGCGGACTTCGGCGAGGATATAGACGGCACCGGGGGTATCGCCGTTGGTGATTGGGGTGTAGTCGAGGCGGATTTTGACGGTGTCGCCGGTGCCCTCGAAGGCGGCGGTCATCGTGGTAATCGTGGCGCCGTGGGGCAGATGGACGGGGGCGAAGTAGCGCTGGGATGCGGGGTCGGTGTTGAGGGGGTAGAGCTGGTTGAAGCTTTTCTCGTAGACGGCGAGGTCACTGGCGGGGACGAAGGTGCTGGCGGCGATGCTGACCTTGCCGGAGCCCGAAGGGGGGATGGAGCCGGGGGGCGGGGCGCCGGTGTTGAATTCGCGGCCGCTGCCGGTGTAGTGGACCCAGATGGCATCGCCGGGGCTGATGGTCGTAAGGGTGTTGACGAACCCCGGGACGCCGGGGGCGTACAGCTGGTAGGCCTGGGCTGCCGGGTCCCAGCGGTAGACGGCGGTGTATTCGCCAGTGAGCGGGGCGAGGGCCTGGGCGGGCGGAGCGGCCTGGCCGAAGTAGGCGATGTTGTTCCAGCCGCGGAGGAGCTGGACTGCACTGGCAGGCCTGTCACTGGACAGGAACGCGCCGGCGAGCAGGACGAGGACGAGCGCAGGGGTGAAGAGTGCGGCGAGGGGCCGGTTTCGCATGGCCTGACCTCCGTGAGCGGCTGCTCGGTACGGAGGTCATGGTAGGGAGGCGGCGGGGGTTCCCTTGATGGGCGAAGGCCCGATGGCGGGGCGGGCAGAGGCCGGCTTGCGGGGGGTGAAAACCCTGATCCGGGCCGCCCGGGAGGCGGGGACCGGCCGCGGGACCCCCGGAGGCGTTCGTGAGGGCAGGGTCATTCCCAGATGCGCTTCGCGATGACGACGTCGCGGTGGAGGTATTCGAGGCCGGTGTCGTCGAGTTCGCCGCCGCAGGTGATGAGGGTGACCCACTCGTCGTAGTCGGCCTTCTGGGGAGCTCCGATGATGTCGCCCATGGGGATGGTGTCGCGGTGGTACCGCTGATTGGAGAAGACCTCGTACTTGTAGGTGGTGCCGTCTTCCATGACGACGAGGACGATATCGCCTGGCTGGCTCCGGGCGAGGTTGACGAAGGGGGCGGGCTTCGAGTGGTAGTAGACGTGGGCGGAGAAGATGGCGTTGCCGCCCCAGCCGGGCCGGTCGTAGATGGAGTACCAGCCGACGGCGGTGTTTTCAGCCTTCGGGGTTTCGAGGGTGTTGGTGGAATCGACGCCGAGTTCTTCGATGGGGGCATCGACGCCGAACCGGGGGATTTGCAGGCGGGCAACTTTGCCGGCGAAGGGGGTGGGGGTAGCGGTGGGGGCAGGTCGCGGCGTAGGGGTGGCGGTGGCGGCTGCGGTGGGGTCGGGGGATGGCGACGGGTTCGGCGCAGGGTCATCGCTGGCGCCGCTCGAGGTGCAGGCGGCGCCGACGACGAGGAGCGCGAGACCGAAGATGAAGACGGCAACGGCAGCGTTGCGGGCGAGCTTCACGCGACACTCCGGGGAAGGCGGGGTAGGTGTGGATACCGTAGCGCAGGTCCAGGCAACGGGCTCGGGCTGGGGAAACGCGCGGTTAGGCCGCGGGGTTACTGGATGCGGCGCGCGACCGCGACGTCACGGTCGAGGTATTCGCCGAGGCCGTTCGGCTGGGTGGCGACGAAGCGGCCGCCGCAGGTAATGAGGGTGATCCATTCCTCGTCGCCGGGCCGGGCGCGGCCGCCGACGACGCCCGCGATGAGGTCGCCCATCGGGATAGAGTTGACGTCGTAGCGCTGGAAGAAGAAGACCTCGTAGACGTAGGCGGGGCCGTCGGCCATCTGGATGGTGATGCGGTCGCCGGGTTTGGCTTTGTAGAGGTTGACGAAGGGGCCGGGCTTGAAGTTGTAGTTGACGTGGGCGGCGAAGACGGCGTTCCCGCCGAACCCGGGCTTGTCGTAGATGTAGTACCAGCCGACGTTATTGACGCCATCGTGCGGGGTATCGAGCTGGTTGTTGGGCAGGATGCCGATCTCTTCGATGGCGTGGTCGATGCCGAGGGAGGGGGCGACCATGCGGGCAGGCTTGCCGTCGAAGGGGGTCGGTGTGGGGGTCGGTGTGGGGGCGTTGGTGGGGCTGGCGGTGGGTGTGGGCGTTTCGGTAGGGCGGATATCGAAGCCGACGACGGCAGGAGGACCAGCCGGGGCCTCGGCTGGGGCGTAGTACCAGCCGACGGCGAGGAGGCTGACGCCGGCGACGAAGGTGAACACCGCGAGGTAGGGCAGGAACCGCATGCGGCCGTACGGGGGCGATATCGGCCCCTCTTGCTATGGTATACGACCGGCCTGCAAGGGCGGGTTAGTCTTCATTCGTGCGGGGCCGACGGAGGAGGCGGGCGGCGGCGCCGGCTGCCGCCGCGAGGGCGACCGCGCCGGCGGCGAGCCATGGCCAGCGAGGAGCCTCGGTCGAGCCAGGCGACGGCTGGCCGGGGGCGGCAGCGCTTCCGCCGGGGCCGCCTGGATGGAGGGAGCCCGGGAGCGTCACATCGTCGGTGGGCGGCGTGCCGGTGAGGGGTGGCGGAGGGGTGGCGGTGGCGAGGCCGCCGGGCGGAGTCGGGGTGCTGGTCGGGAGCGGGATGGTGATGGGAGAGCCAAGGCTGAGGTCGAGCCGGATCGGGCCCGGCTCCCAGGCGGCGGACTGAAGGGCAGGGCGGCCATCGATGGTAAACGTGATGACGGCGCCGGTTCGGCCGCAGCCGGGGCGCTGCGATTCGTGGAGGACGGTGACCACGTAGGCGGTGGCTCCGGCTTCGCGGAACGTGAGACGCTCGCCGGGTGCGGCCTGAGTGCAATCGACGGGACCGATGAAGGCGCGCACCTCGGTACCGGTGGGGGCGGGCTGGCCATCGATGGTGACCGAACCATAGACGGTCGCAGGGACCTGGGGCTGAGCGAAAACGGGGGCGCTGCCGAGCGCGGCGAGCGCGACGGCGACCAGAACGAGGGCGCGCACAGGGCGATGGTAACGGCCCGGGCGCCGGCGACCAACGGGAAGGATTCGCCCGTTTGACGGTTGTCGCGTACTTTATGTTTCCCCCAGGGGAGGCACGGGTATGGCACGCATCGGGGAGACGCTGCGAGAGGCGCGGGAGCGCCGGGGATTGAGCATCGAGCAGGCGGCGCTGGAGACGCGGATTTCGCCGCGTTTCCTGGAGGCACTGGAAGCGGAGGAGTTCGAGGTGCTGCCGGCGCCGGTGTACGTGCGGGGGTTCCTGCGGTCGTACGCGAACTACCTGCGGCTGGACCCGCAGCCGCTGCTCGACCTGCTGGTGGGCGGCGATGGCGGCCCAGCCACAGCGCCGGCAGGGTACGTGGGCGGCGCACGGGGTGATGTGCCGTCGCAGTCGCCGCGGGAGCGCACGGACCCGTTCCGGCGGCCGGCTGCGGACGGGGCGGGGACCGCGGGCAGCGGGTGGTCGGCGGGCGACGCTAGTGAGACGTGGGCCCCGGAACCGCCGACGCCGCCGGGAGCTGCTCCGGGGCGAGCAGCGATCGAGCCGCCCTCGTACTACGAAGCGGCGAACCCGGACCCGTACGGGTACGAGCGAGGGCCATTGCCGTACCGGCGGGCGGCCGGGGGTGTCCTGTTCGAGCGGCCGTATGCTGCCGAGGATGCCGGGGTACGGAGGGGTGTGGTGATTGCGCTGGCGGGGATTTTCGCGGGGGTGGTGGTGCTTGGTCTGGTGTTCGCGCTGGGGCGGAACGGCGGCGGAGGCGGGGGAAGCCCGGCTGGGGGCGGCGACGGGCCTGGCCGGACGGTGACGCCAGCGGCGGTCGTGCCGGTCGGTTCGCCGGGAACGCGGCCGATGGGAACGCCGGGGGCGGCCACGGTGACCCCGGGCACGAGTCCAACGGTGGAAGCGACCGGGACGACCGGCGCGAGCGGAACGCCGGGGACAGCGACGCCAACACGGACGGTCACTCCTGGGGGTGCGCCAACGGCCACGCCCGTACCTCCGACGGCCACGCCCGTACCTCCGACGGGGACGCCGGTCCCGCCGACAGCGACACCAACGCCGCTCGTCCCGACGCCGACGCCGGTGCCGCCGCCACCGCGCCCGGTGGGGCTGAGCGCGTGCAATCTGAGCCTGGAGCTCGGGAAGTGCGGACCGTCGCCGGCACGGGTGATTTGCGTGCCGCCGTTCCCGGCGGTGCCCGGGCAATCGAAATATGAAGGCTGGTTCGTGGACGTGAGCGGGACCTATCCGCTGCAGGCAGGGTGGCGGCAGGTGTACGTGGAGTACGGGGTGAGCGTCGGACCGCTCATCGAGGCAGGGCAGCGGGGCTGCGAGTGAACGGCCGGTAGCGAACCAGTGTGGCAGGTGACGGGGCGGACACCCTTAGGGGTCGGGGGAAACCCCTAGGGGACGGACAGGTGACCGTGCCCCAAGGCGTCACCGGGATGACCTCTGCGTTTCCATGCGGTCGGCTATGGGGAGGGTCGAACCCCGATTTGAGACCCGGCGGGCACCCGCCGAAAGCATGGGTCTGCAACGGGGTTCCCGATGGCTGGATTCGAGCTGGCCCGCCCGCGAGGGCTGGGCGCCCGGATGTGGGAGTGGCGGCCGGGGCGATTCGCGCCGCTGTACGCGGCGGCGCTGCTGGCAGGCGCAGGGCTGGGTATCGGGTTCAACGTCCTGGCCGGGGATGCTGAGCGGGCGGTGACGCGCCCGCTGGAGGCCGCCGCGGCGTGGAGCCCGGCTGCAGGTGTGGCGGCGCCGCCGGTGGTTTTCGAGGAACCGGTGACCGGGCCGGTGGCGGAGGTGGCGCCGGGCTCGGCCGCCGACCCCGGTGCGGGGGTGCTGCCGCTCGAGTTCGAGCTGGCGATGGCACGCTTTGGCGTGTGGATGCCGGCGGCGGAGGCGCCGCAGGCCCCGGCGAGCAACGGACGGGATGCGCCGGCGGCCGTGCCGGCAGCGGCCCCGCAGGCGGCGCCCGCTCAGCCCCCGGCCCAGGCGGCGGCGCCGGCAGCTCCAGCGGCGCCGGCAAAGCCGAACTTCTACGTCCCGGCGGTGCCGGGCGGCCCGGCGACGGCGCTGGAGCTGCAGCTTTTCGAGCTGATCAACGGGGAGCGGGCGAAGGCGGGGCTGGCGCCGTACATCCTGGACGCGGGGCTGACGAAAATCGCGCGGACGCGCTCGCAGCAGCTCATCGACCAGGGGTACTTCGGGCACGTGGACCCGTACGGGTATTCGATGTACGTGGAGCTGCTGGCGCACTTCGGCTACCGCAGCTACGCGTGGGCTGGGGAGAACCTGGCGATGAACAACTACCCGGCCGAGCAGGCGGCGACGGTGGCGCTGGAGGGGCTAATGAACAGCCCGACCCACCGTGCGAATCTGCTGGCGGGGGATTTCAGCCGGGTGGGTATTGGCGAAATCACGGACGCGCAGGGACGGCACTACTTCACGATGATTTTCCTCGGCTGACGGTTCGGGCGGCGGCTAGTCGCCGGGGCTGCCGGGCGGCGGCAGGTCGTCGGTGTCCGACTGGCGGTTGCGGGCGAGGACGTAGCCGGCGCCGCCGCCGATGGCGGCTATCGCACCGAGGACGAGGATGATGACGCCCCAGACGGGGAAGCCGCCATCGGCGCTGCCGCCGGCGTTTTGCTGGCCGGGGGTGGCACTCGTGACCCCACCGCCGATCACCGGGGAGCCGGCACCTGGGGAACCGGCCGGGATGGTGGCGACGGAGCCGCCCTGGCCGGGCGTCCCACCCGGGCGGGGCGTGGGCTGGCCGGGGGCGGGGGTGGCGTTCGGCTCCGGCGTGCGGGTCGGGGTGGGGGTGAAGGTGGGGATGGGCGCCGGGGTGGCATTGCCGAAGGTGACGTCGAGCTGGACGGGCCCGGCCTGCCAGCGGGCGACCTGGGGCGCGAAGCGGTCGCCGATTTTGATGCGGACTTCGACGCCGGCACGGCCGCAGCCGCGGATTTGGGAATCGGCGACGACGTCGACGACGTAGACGGTGACACGGGCCGGGCCGTCGCCGGTGTATTCGGTCTTGCCGTCTTTGCCGCAGAGGGTGTCGCCGATGTAGGCCTCGACGGGGAGGCCCTCGGGGACGGGACCGGCGGAATCGGTGACGGAGCCGAAGATGGTGGACGGGGGGTCGAACTGTGCTGCTGCGGGCCGGGCAGAGACGGCAGCGAGGACACTGGTGAGGACGGCAGCGAGGAATGCGCCCCGAGCGAGGGTCATAGTCACATCCTGGGAGGGGACTGACGGCCGCCACCGAGGGTACGGCAGGCGGCCGACAGGGTCATCAGCGGGGGAGGGTCAACGTAAATGGCTCGTTGACGTAGACCCAGACCGGGCGGCCGCGGCCGAGTTCGGCAAGGGTGTTGACCGCGCCGGGCGCGCCCGGGATGTAGCGAAGCCATTGCTGGTTTTCAGCGTCCCAGGCGTAGATGACTGCGACCCGGGCGGCGTTGTCGCCGAGGGCGCTTTCGACCGGGACCACGCCCTGGCCGGTGGGCACGAGGTTCCATCCCGGGGTGAGCTGGACGCCGAGTTCTTCGCCCCAGGGGATGATGACGTCGAGGACGAGCGCGCCTTCGGGGTCGGGCGGGAGGGGCGCAGGGATGAAGGGCTCGACGATTTGGCCGGTGCTGCAGAAGGCCGTTGCGAGGGGCACGCCATCCCAGGTGAGGCTGACGTAGTCTCCGGGGCCAAGGATGCGGTCGCCGGTGTTGCCGATCCAGCCGCGGGCAGTTGCGCCGGGGCCGCCGTAGAAGGTCTTGCTCTGGCCGGGTTCGAGGATGCCGGAGAGGTCGAGGTGCTCGGCGATGCCGACCTGGCCGCCGGGGCTCCTGAGGCCGAACCCGGCAAGGTTGACGGCGGAGGTGCCGCGGTTGGTGACGGTGATGGACTCCTGGCCCGTGCAGGTGAAGGCCGTGATGGTGACATCGCCGGGGACAGGTGCGGGCATGGCGGGGAAGGTGACCATGACGTTGGTCGGCTTCATGAGGGAGCTGCTGACCCTGACCCAGGCCTGGCACTCGTCCTCATCGAGGACCGGCCTGGCGATGCTGGTGTTGATGGCGTTGCCGAGGGCATCGCGGGTATCGAATGTGGTTGCGGCGGCGAAGCGGCGGGTGCCGTTGATGGTGACGGGGGCGTCGGCGGCTTCGAGGATGATGCCGGAGCCGGCGTCGATTTCGAAGCGGATGGGGATGCCGAGGACGTTGTTGTAGTTGGCTGCGTCGCAGAAACCGTCCCGGTCCTTGAGGTGAGCGACGACGTACTTGACCTGGGGCGATTCGCCGCTGACGACGGTGACGCGCTTGTAGCCGGCCCAGCGCCAGGTGGTCTCGTCGACGTTGGAGGCGATGGCGGGGTATTTGCCGCGGGTGGTGGGCTCGGGGTATTCAGCGACGGCGAAGTATCGGCTGCGGCCGACGATGTGCTCGGGCTCGCAGTGGGGGCTGCCGGTGACGGGGTTGGCGGGGCACTCCTCGAAGGTGAGGTTGTAGTCGCCGTAGGTGGCGATGGTGGCCTGGCCCTGGCCGTCGGAGGGCTGGGAGTACATGCGGGGCTTCGCGGAGGAGCCGAGGACGGTGGGGACCTTCGTGTGGGGATTGACGTTGGGGGAGAAGTCGGCGGGGTCGTCGGGGACGAAGAAGCCGGAGGAGCCGTTCGTGACCCTCGGGGTGTAGGAGTTCCGGACGGGCTCGTCCTGCATCATGAACGTGACGATGGCGGCCGGCATCTCGGGGGGGTCGGAGCGGAAGTTGGGGTCTCCGCGGAGCCGGGACCAGTCGTCGGGGAGGACCCAGCGGTCGGCTGGCACGGTACGGCCGTCGGGCTTGGTTTCAGCGGGCCGACCAGAAGGGTTGGAGCCGACGAAGTAGCCGCGGAGGTTGGCGGTGACGCCGCCGAGGGTGGAGACGAACTGGTCGGGCGTGGCGTCGATGGTGATGTCTTCGAACACGAGGTAGTAGATGACGTACGCGATTTTGGTCCAGGGGCGGCCTTCGATGACGACTTCGATATCGACTTCGCCGGGGGATTCGCTTTCGTAACGGACGGTGACGGAGCAGTTCGGGCCGAAGTCGGCGGTGGCGGCGTCAGGGCCGTGGATGGTGACACCGGATGCGGGGAGGAAGCTGCCCGGCTGGCCGGAGTGGCGCGTGAAGCGGACGACCTGGCCGGCGCACGAGGTCGGAGAGGCAAAGGCGTAGGTGACCGTGACGATTTGGCCGGCCCAGGCGACGCGGATGTCCTTCTGGCCGGGGAAGAAGACGTAGCGGATGGTGACGTGTTCGGTGATGCTCGCGGGCGTGGCCTGGCCGGGGTAGAAGACGTCGACCTCGAGGCGGGTGGTGGCGGATGGGCCGCAGCTGGGGGCGTTGGTGGTGGAGATGCGGATGTCGTCGGGGTTAGCGTCGGTATCGCCGAAGGCAGGGGCGTAGGGGTCCTGGGAGCCGTCGTTGAGCTCGAAGCGGCCGCCGACGGAGATGCCGGTGACGACCGTCGGCTTCAGGAGGGTATTGGGCACCTGGAAGTAGCCGCAGCCGATGATGCGCATTTCGAGGCGGGCACCATCGACGAGGAGGTTGGTCGACTGCGGAGTCCCGGAGTCGAAGGAGCCGATGACCCATTCGGTAAGGTTGGCGCTGGCGAGGAAGGTGCCATCGGCAGCGTTGAAGCGGAGGGGGAGCTCGATGGTTCCGAAGGTGACGCGGCCGGCGGTCGGGGAGCCACCGGTGGTGATTTCGGTGCGGTCGATGCGGACCCAGCGGGTGATGAGGGGGCTGGCGGGGCCGGGCTGGACGATGCCGTTGCCGTCGCCGTCGGTGTCGAAGAAGGCGGCGGTGAGGGCGCCGCCGTTGGCCGAGTCGTTGAAGTAGGCGGCGATTGCGTGCTGGCCGGGCGCGTTCGAGGTATAGGAGAAGCAGAGGGTGCCGTTGGGTACCTGGGAGCCGATGCGGGGTTGGTCGGCGGCGGTCTTGTGGAAGACGGTGAGGCCGGTGACCCCGGGGACATCGGGTCCGCCGATGGGCGTGAAGGCGATGTTGGTGACGAGGAGGGCATCGGCAGCGACGGTGCCGATGAGGCAGACGTAGTGGGTGGCGCCAATCACCATCGGGGCGGAGAGGGGACGCGGGGGGGTTCGGCCGTCGATGGTGACGTGGCGGAGCTCGACGACCTGTTTGATGTTGACGAGGCTCGCGGCGGGGAGCTGCCGGCTCGCGGGCTGGTCGTCGGCGTCCTTGTCGATGGTGACGGCCGGGGAGCCGATATCGGAGCGGTTGTAGACGGCGTGGAAGTCGAACTGGACCTGGATGTTGGAGGAGTTGCCCGCGGCGCCGATGCCCGCACACCACTCGTTCCCGACCTGGCGGACGTAAGCGACAGACGGGAGAGCGCCGGAGTAGGAGACGATGCTGAAGTCGGCAGTGGTGACGACGTTGACGGGGTCGGGCGGGTCGGCGAGCGCGTTGGGGATGACGGGGCTGTTGGGGCCGGTAACGGGGTTGGAGGCGGCGCCCGTGAGGAAGGTCGAGTCCCAGCCGACGGTGCAGACCTCGGCGGGGCCGCCGACGATGCCGTCGCCGATTTTTTCGATGCTGACGTTCACGATGGCGATATCGGGGAGGACGATGGGATTCGGGGCAGAGGCGGAGCCCTGCCAGTGCCAGGCGATGGAGAGGGTGCGGTAGCCGGGAGGGGCGTAGGCGACGACGCAGTAGACATCGTCGGAGGTGTCGGCGGGGGTGCCCCCATCGAAGTAATCGGCGCCGGCGGCGGGACCGACGGGTCCGTAGGCGTAGGTGCCGCCGGTCGGCACAGGGACGTTGACGACGGGCGGGTCGGCGGGGTTGATGGGGTTGCTGGCTGTGAGGACGAAGCCAACGGTGCCGATGGGGGCGGCGGTTACGCCGGGGACGTTGACATCGAGGCAGTAGCCGTTGCGGGTTTGGGCATTCGCGGGGAGGCCGTGGGAGTTGGTGCCGGCGAGGAGCTTCGGCGGCTGGAAGACGGGAGCGGGGCTGGAGGAGGTGTCGAAGGTGGAGAGGGGGTCCCAGGCGGGGCCCGAGGGGTCGTAGGCGGCGCGCGCCGGGGTCTCGGCGATGCGAAGCTGGCCGACGGAAACGGCAGCGGCGAGGAGGGCGAGGGCGGCGAAAACCGAAAACCGCCGGGAGGAACGCACCATGAAGTCCCCCTGGGACTCGTGGGCGCACCCCGCCGGCGCCGAGGGTCTTGGCGGCAGACACCCGGCGTCTCGACCCACCGGAGGCTGCCGTGAGCTCGAACAGTTATTGCCGAAGGCCAGCGTTAGCGTCAAGCCTTCGTTCGTAAATTCTCAACGCGTAGGGGCGGAAAGGGTTACCCCGGGTGCGCCGGCCAACTGGCGCACCCGGGGTGCCTCCTGACCGAAGGCTCAGACCAGGGGGCGGGACCGGCGACGGGAGAGGAGGAGGGCACCGCTGCCGGTGAGGAAGAGGAGGGAGCCGGCAGCGAGGAGCGGGCTGAGCGGGGACGGGGCCGCGGCCGCGGGGCTGTTCCCCGCAGCGGGCGGGAGGGGGCCCGGGCCGGGCTGGCGAACGCCGGCGACTTCGCTGAAGGGCGGCTCGGCGGGGGCCGGGACGGCGTCGCCGATGACGCCACCCCCCGCGCCGGGGACGATGGTGTCGACCGGGATGGTGACCTCGAGGCCGGCGGGCAGGTCGGGGCAGGGGACGACCGTGAAGCGGACGGTGACAGGGCTGGCGCCGAGGGTGACGGCGGCAACGGCGCCGGCGGGCTGGCTGATGGCGTAGAAGGCCCCGGGGGCGCAAGCGAGGGCGGTATCGGCGCCGAGGACCTGGCGGACGGCGTAGGGGCCGGGCGGGAGGTTCGCGGCCGTCGCGGCCCCGAGCGGGGCGTCGCCGCTGGTGGCAGTCTGGAGTTCGGCGACGACGACGCCTGCGGGGTCGATGACCTGGTAGCGCCAGGTGCGGGCGGCGGCATCGGGGCCGGCATCGAGGAGGGTTTCGACGCGGATCGTGCCGGCCGGGGCGGCGAAGGTGATGTTCGCAGCGGCGAGCACCTGCCCGGCGAAGGAGACGGCGAGGAGGGCGGTGCCCGGGGTTTCGCGGCGGACGAAGACGGTGCCCTCGGCGACGCCGGCAGCGACGGGGGTCGGGGCGAGCACGCCGACGAGGGTGCCGCCCTGGACGTCGTAGATGAAGCCGGGGAGGGCCGTGACCTGGCCTTCGACGCGGACGGTGACGGCGGCCTGCTGGCCGGGCTGAACCGGTGCGGCGGCGAGGACGGAAACGGTGAAGGGGGTTTGGGCAGCGGCCGGGAGGGCTGTGAGAGCGGCGACGGCGGCGGCGAGAGCGGCGAGGAGTGCGAGGATGCGGCGGGGCGTCATCGCGGCCTTTCCTGCGGGCTGGCAGGCGGGGCCGGGCTCGCTCCCCAACGAACCCGGGGGCTCCCGCGGGCCACCCGTTCGAACCGTACTGTCCACCGCTCGACCACTTCAGTGGACGCAACGTGAAGATACTGCGGGGTGTCAAGGCGGGGCCATTAGAGCGGCGTAAGAAGTCCACCCCGCGGCCACCGGCTGTCGCCCCGGCGGCAACCGGAGACGTCCCCGGGGTGATGCGCGGGACCGCCCCCGGGCGTGCTAGAGTTGCGCCGCCATGATCACGGTGCGGGCGGATGAGAACCGGCTGCTCGCTGAGCCGCAGCAGGCGACGGAGCGGGTGCTGCTGCGGAACTTCCCGGGGGCTCGGTGGGTCCCGGCGAGACGGAGCTATTCGCTGCCGCGGCAAAAGGGCACTTATCTTCTGCTGGACGAGCTGTTCGGGCCCGAGGGCTGGCAGGCGCCGGGGAGCCTGAGTGAGGAGGCGATGGGCGCGCGGGCGGCACGCCGCGAGCAGCCGACGGCCGACGCAGAACTCGAGATGCTCGAGCAGGAGTTCTCGGTGCAGTGCTCGTTCGCGGACCGGGAGCTGGTGAAGCTGGTGCCGGGGTACCGGTGGATGCCGCAGGAGAAGCGGTGGCGGCTGCCGCGGGCGGTCTACACCCTGCGCATCCTGGAGGAGGGGTTCGGCGACCGCCTGCGCCTCCGGGAGGGCGGAGACGTCGAGCGGTGGCGGCAGGACGAGGAGGCCCGGATCGAGGAGGAGCGGCGCCGGGCGGAGGCCGAAGATGCCGCGGCGGCGAGGTCGGCGGAGACGGTTGAATCGGCGGGCGAGACGGCTGGAGCGCGGGTTACGGAGCCGGCGTGGGGCGGCGCGGCCGGCGCCGAGGCGCAAGATGGGAGAAGAACGGGGGCGTCACGGCCGGAGGCGGAGACCGCGGCGGCTGGCGTGCCGGCTACGTCGGGGGGCTTCCCGGCGGGGCTGGAGGGGCTGTTCGAGCGGATGGACCGCCTGACTGGGGTGTTGGAGCGGCTGGTCGGGCTGCTCGAGGCGGGGGAACTTCGCGTCCCGGGGGTGACCGCGAGCCGACCGGTGACCGGTGCCGCCGCGGAGGCAGAGAGGGACGGTGAACCGGAGCAGCCGGCGGGAACTCCGGCGACGTTCGACTGGAAAACGGAGCTGGGCCGGCTGCGGAGCCAGCACGACGAAGCGGCGCGGCAGGCGCTTGAGGCACGGTTGCAGCAGTCGGCGGAGGAAGAACAGGCAGCGCTGCGCATGCTGCTGGGTTTCTGGTACTTCCTCAATGAGCAGTGGTCGGAGGCGCTGACCTGGCTGCGGCGGGCGCTGGCGGGCGACACGGGCGCCGATGTGGATTTCCGGGCAGAGACGGAGCGGCACCTGAAGGCAGTCGCCTGGCGGGAGTTCGCTTGTGCGCTCGGGCTGAAGGGTCACCAGTTTGCCGATGCCTACGGGGCGCTCTGGCGGGAATTGCAAACCCGGGGCGACGGTATCGAGAAGAGCCGGTGGGAGGCCGGGCGTGAGGCCATCGCGGGGCTGGCGGAAGACGCGGAGATCGCGCGCCGGGAGCCGAATCTGCACGGGCTGGTGCGGCTGGCGCAGTTCTTGGGAACGGTGCGGCGGGGTCAGCGGGTGGACGAGCAGCGGCTGAGCGAGTTCGTCCAGGACGCTTCGGTGGCGATGGATACGCGGGTGCTGGGGCTGGTATTGCTGGCGACGGTCCTGTACGAGGCGGAGGACGTGGCCGGGTGGGGGCTTTCCTGGCCGAAGAAGACGACGGTCGCGGGCGACTTTTCGTGGGTGGCGCCGGCGGCGGTCGAAATCCTGAAGGCCGCAGAAGAGCGCCACCAGGAGGTCGTGCCGGTTGGGGCGGTCGCGGCGCTGGCGATCGTGGCGCGTGGCCCCCGTGAATGGGCGTCACGAGACCTCCGCCGGGAGCTCCTGCGGTTCATCGGGAGCGAGGAGCGGCTGCGGGGGTACGCCGAATTCCTGGCGGCGTATCGGCTGGCCGCAGAAGGCGATGGGAGGGGGCTGGCGAGGGATTTCAAGGGGTACTTCGAGTACCTGAAGCGGGTGCGGCTGGACGATAGCTGGGAGCACCTTTCGGAGGTGCTGGCCCAGGACAGCGGGCATGTGACGGACACCATCATCGACGAGGTGCTGCCGGAGGCGCTGGAAGCGTGGGGAATCGGCAACGTGCAGAACCTGCTCGAGGCGGCGGAGTTCGCAGCGGCGACACAGCGGGGGGACAACACGCTGAACCGGATCGCCGATGGGGTGGAGGACGAGCGCATCGCGGGGGCGGAAGCGATGGACGGTGAGCAGCGGCTGATGCTCTTCCGGCTGGCGCTGAAAGCGGCGAAGGATAAGACGCACGACCGGGACGCGGACCAGGCGTTCCTGCGGCTGGTGCGGGAGCTGCTGCGGCAGGGGCGGGATGGTGAGATCCCGAACTTGTGCGAGGAGTTTTCGACACCGGACACCTTCCCCTCGTTGCGGGAGCGGGCGCTCCTGGCGGGGCTGGAGTGGGCCCTCGAGCGAGGACAGTCTGCCGAGGGGCTGGTCGAGCGGGCGGTCGAGGGGTTCCGCAAGGATTCGAGCCGGGTCGAGGACTTCCGGCTCATCGCGGCCTCGTTCCCGATGCTTTGGGAGGCGGGCGGTGAGGGACTCAAGAAGCTTCTCGGGGAGCCGGCCACCAGACCGGTGGATTCGGAGCGCCTGCGAGGTAAGTCGGTGCTCATCGTCGGCGGGCACCCCAGCCTCCAGGCGAAGGCCCAGCCTGAGCTGGAGGCGCTGGGGCTGGAGGTCGACTGGCTGGACCCGGATTCGGCGAAGCAGGGGGGCCGCGCCGTGGACCGTGCCTCGGGCTCGGTCGACCTCGTGGTGGTGAACACGGGGTACATCGGGCACGCAGCGTCTCAGCGGGTGACCAGGGCTGCCGATGGTGCCGGCAACCGGTGGGTGGCCCGTGCCTTTGCGGGCCCGAGGCTGCTCATCGACACGATACGGGCATGTCTGCTCGGCGAGCCAACGCGGGACGCAAGGGGTCCTACACTCGGCAGGCCTCCGAGGCCCGGGCCAGGCGGGCGGACAGCGAGGCGGTAAGCACCGGCGGGAAGCCGGGAGGCTGCTACACTTCGGGGTGAGACGCCCGCATCGAGCGGGGCCGAAGGCGACAGGAGTCCCGTGAGCAGACCGAAGACGATCATCGAGAAGATCTGGGAACAGCACGTGGTGGCGAGCGAGCCGGGGAAGCCGGACCTGCTGTTCATCGACCTCCACCTGGTGCACGAAGTGACTTCGCCGCAGGCGTTCGAGGGGTTGCGGCTGGCGGGGCGGCGGGTGCGGCACCCGGAGCTTACGCTGGCGACGGTGGACCACAACGTGCCGACGATCGACCGGGACAAACCGTGGTCGGACCCTCTCTCGGTGCAGCAGGTGGAGGCGCTGCGGAGGAACTGTGAGGAGTTCGGCATCCCGCTGTTCGGGGTGGAGGATATCCGGCAGGGGATCGTGCACGTGATTGGGCCGGAGCAGGGGCTGACGCAGCCGGGGATGACGATTGTCTGCGGGGACAGTCATACGTCGACGCACGGGGCGTTCGGGGCACTGGCGTTCGGGATCGGGACGAGCGAAGTGGAGCACGTGCTGGCGACGCAGACGCTGCCGCAGGCGAAGCCGAAGACGATGTCGGTGGAGGTGACGGGGGAGCTGCACCCGGGGGTGACGGCGAAGGACGTCATCCTTGGCATCATCGGGAAGATCGGCGTCTCGGGCGGCGTCGGGCACGTCATCGAGTACCGGGGCGAGGTCATCCGGAAGCTTTCGATGGAAGGGCGGATGACCATCTGCAACATGTCGATCGAGGGCGGGGCGCGGGCCGGGCTGATCGCACCTGACGAGACGACGTTCGCCTATATGGAGGGGCGGCCGCTGGCGCCGAAGGGTGCGGACTGGGAGCGGGCGCTGGACTACTGGCGGTCGCTGCCGACGGATGAGGGGGCAGTGTTCGATGCGTATGTGACGCTGGACGGTTCGGAGATCGTCCCGACGGTGACGTGGGGGACGACGCCGGCGCAGAGCGTGCCGGTGACGGGCCGGGTGCCAGACCCGTCGGAGGCGCCGACGCCGCAGGCACGGGAGCTGGCGGAGCGGGCGCTGCACTACATGGGCCTCGAACCGGGGACGCCGATCCAGGAGATTCGGCTCGACCGGGTGTTCATCGGGTCGTGCACGAACAGCCGCATCGAGGACCTGCGGGCGGCCGCCGAGGTCGTGCGGGGGCGGAAGGTGGCGCCGCACGTGCGGGCGATGGTGGTCCCGGGCTCTGGCCTGGTGAAGCGCCAGGCGGAAGAGGAGGGGCTCGACCGGGTGTTCAAGGAAGCCGGCTTCGAGTGGCGGGATGCGGGCTGCTCGATGTGCCTCGGGATGAACCCGGACATCCTGCTGCCGGGCGAGCGGTGCGCGAGCACGTCGAACCGGAACTTCGAGGGGCGGCAGGGGCGGGGCGGCCGGACGCACCTGGTGAGCCCGCAGATGGCGGCAGCGGCGGCGATCGCGGGGCATTTCGTCGACATCCGGGAGTGGAAGTCACAATGAAGAAGTTCGAGACGGTTCGGGGGCGGGTCATCCCGCTGGACCGGGCGGATGTGGATACGGACCAGATCATTTCGAAGGAGTTCCTGAAGCGGATCGAGCGGACGGGGTTCGGGCCGTTCGCGTTCGACGAGTGGCGGAAGGACCCGGATTTCGTGTTGAACCGGCCGGTCTACCAGGGCGCGCCGATCATGGTGACGGGCCCGAACTTCGGTTGCGGCTCTTCGCGTGAGCACGCGGTGTGGGCGCTGGACGACATGGGGCTTCGGGTCATCATCGCGCCGTCGTTCGCGGATATCTTCCGAAACAACTCGGCGAAGGTGGGGCTGCTGACGGTGACGCTGCCGCAGGAGGATTGCGACTGGCTGGTGGCGCGGGCGGAGGAGCTGCCAGAGGCAGAGCTGGTGGTGGACCTCGAGTCGCAAACGGTGGCGACGGCGGACGGGACGTGGAGCCGCCGGTTCGAGATCGACCCGTTCGTGAAGTACTGCCTGCTGAACGGGCTGGACGACATCGGGCTCACGCTGCAGCTGGAGGACCGGATCGCGGCATATGAGCAGGGGCGGCCGGCGTGGCTGCCGAGGACGGAGGCGTTGATGGCCCGGTGAGGGGCGGAGACAGCCGGGTCTGGTGCGGCAGACTGGGGGCGGGGTAGGCTTCCGGCGATGGACGAGGGTGACCTGACGGCGCGGCTTCAGGCGCGGGCGCGCGGGCGGTGCCGGGACCTGGTCGGCATCGAGACCGTATCGGCGGTCCCAGGGCGGGTGGTGAACCGTATACGGCTGCGCGAGGCGCTCCTGGATTGCAACCACGCGGTGCACGGGGGCGTGGTCTCGAGCCTGGGCGATTCGTGCGCCGGCAGCGCGGTGCGCACGCCCGGGCAGGAACTGGAGACCCGGGCGCGGCGGCATGCGGCGGGCGACCTGCACGTTTCGTCCCGTGCGCCGGCGCGCAGGACGGAGCTGGTGGCCGAGGCGCGGGTCGTGAAGATGGGGCGTACGGGGGCGTTCACGCAGGTGGGGGTACGGGATGGCGCGGGCCGGGTGGTGACCCCGGGGCTGGTGACGTTCGTCATCGGGGGACGGCGGGGGCCGGGCGGGTGAGCGCGTTGACGAGACTGGGCGGGCCGGACGTCGCGGTACGGGACAGCAGGGGCCGGCCGTGCCCCATCGCCCTCGAGGTTTGCACGGCGGGGCCGGCGCGGCCGCTGCCCCGGTCGCGGTATTCGGTGCCGGGGCCGGAGACGCTGGCACGGTCAGACGAGACGGTGTACGTGACGGGCGGGGAGTTTACGCCGGAGGTGATCGTGGCGGGGTACCGGCTGGGGTATTTCCCCTGGCCGCGGGACGAGGAGGACGAGCTTTGGTGGTGTTCGCCAAATCCGCGGGCGATCCTGCCGCTGGAGACGTTCACGGTATCGCGGCGGCTGGGGCGGACGATACGGTCGGGGCGGTTTCGGGTGACGGTGGACGCGGCGTTCGACGAGGTCATCGAGGGCTGCAGGGAGCGACGGGAAGAGACCTGGCTGACCCCGAATTTGATGGCGGCATACCGTGAGCTGCACGCGCTGGGCTGGGCGCACAGCTTCGAGGTGTGGCTCGGGGATGAGCTGGCGGGCGGCCTGTATGGGCTGGCGGTGGGGGCGATGTTCGGGGCGGAATCGATGTTCACGCGGCAAACGGACGCTTCGAAGGTGGCAGCGGCGGCGATGGTGCAGCATTGCCGGGCCGTCGGGGTGGAGCTCCTGGATATCCAGGTGCTAAACCCGCACACGGCGCGGATGGGCGGCGTGGAAGTGCCGCGGCGGGAGTACCTGGCGCGGCTGGAGCGGGCGCTCGGCCGGGAGGTGCGCTGGTTCGATGGCGGGGGTGAGGGCCTGCCGGGTCCGTCCCGGGGACACGGATGACCCGCGACGAACGGCCGGGATCGGCGCACACTGGAGCGGAAGAACGTGAAGGAGGCGGAGAATGTCCGCGACCCGTCCTGTCCCGGTTGGGCTGTATCACCTGCTGACCGACTACGAATGCCCGTCTGCCAGCGTCCGGGTGATCCGGATGGGCGGCGAGGGTGATGCGGTCGGCTCGCACGTACACCGGCGGTCGATGCAGCTGTACGTGGCCCTGGAGGGGAGCGTGGTAGTGGAAGTCGACGGGGTGGAGACGGTGCTGAAGCCGTATGAGGTGCTGGCGGTATGGCCGGGGAGCGTGCACCGGGCGAGCCCGCTGGATGGGGAGGCGGTGGTGGCGAACATCTCGATCCCGCCGCTGGGGGCGGACGACCAGGTGCCGGTCCCGACGGCACCGAACCCGGCGGACCTGCGGCTGCCCCGGGGTGCCGACGCGGATATGGAGGACTGAAGGGAGGCGGGCGAGGTCGACGCTGCGGCGCCCGGCCGGGAGAATACGGGGCCATGGCGACGTTTCGCATCCTGGTGACGCCGGGCGACGGGATCGGCCCGGAGGTGATGGAAGAGGCGCTGAAGGTGCTGGGCCGCATCGAACGGCGGTTCGGGCACGAGTTCGTCTTGGAGGAGGAGACGATCGGGGGAGCGGCAATCGACCGGTACGGGGTCGCGCTTCGGCCGGAGACGGTAGCGAAGGCGAGGGCGTCGCACGCGGTGCTGTTCGGCGCGGTGGGGGGTCCGAAGTGGGACGACCCGCGGGCGGCCGTGCGGCCGGAGGATGCGATTCTCGGGATGCGGAAGCAGCTGGGGCTGTTCGCGAACCTGCGGCCGGTGAAGATAGCTCCGGAGATGATCGGGGAGAGCACGCTGAAGCCGGAGGTGCTGGAGGGGGTGGACCTGGTGGTCATCCGGGAGCTTACGGGGGGGCTGTATTTCGGGAAGCCGAAGCGGCGGTGGGAGAGCGCGGAGGGACGGCAGGCGGTGGATACGCTGCGGTACAGCGAGCGGGAGGTCGCGCGGGTGTGTCACGTGGCGTTCCAGCTGGCGCGGCAGCGGCGGAGGAAAGTGACGAGCGTGGATAAGGCGAACGTGCTGCGGACGGGGCAGCTGTGGCGGGAGGTGGCGAGCGAGGTTGGGAAGCAGTACCCGGACGTCGAGCTGGAGCACATCCTCGTCGATGCGTGCGCGATGTACCTGGTGCGGCGGCCTGCGAGCTTCGATGTCATCGTGACGGAGAACATGTTCGGCGACATCCTGACGGACGAAGCGGCGATGCTGGCGGGGTCTATGGGGATGATGCCGTCGGCGAGCCTCGGGCGGCGACGGAAGGACGGGACGGGCATCGGGCTGTATGAGCCGATTCACGGGAGTGCGCCGGATATCGCCGGGCAGGGGAAGGCGAATCCGCTGGCGATGATCCTGAGCGCGGCGATGATGCTGCGGCTGTCGCTGGGGCTGGAGGCGGAGGCCCGGGCCGTGGAGGGTGCGGTCGAAGCGGTCATCCGGGAAGGGCTGCGGACGCCGGACATCGCCGGGCCGGGGGCGAGGGTGGTGGACACGCGGACGATGGGGAGCGCGGTGGCGGAGCGGGTGTGAGGCGTCAGGGGCGGTCGCCGACGCGGAGGACGAGCTGGAGCCATCGGGAGGCGAGGTTGGCGGAGAGGGTGGTGAGGAAGAGGGCGGCCCCGGGGATGACGAACAGCCACCAGGCGCCGGCATAGAGGAACTCGCGGGACTGGGCGAGGCTGAGGCCCCAGGAGGTCCCCGGGGGCTGGACGCCGAGCCCGAGGAAGCTGAGGCTGGACTCAGCGAGCATGACGCCAGCGAAGTCGAACACGGCGACGACGGCGATGACGGGGATGAGGTGGGGGAGGATGTGGCGGAAGAGGATGCGAGGAGTGGATGCGCCAACGGCGACGGCACCCTCGATATAGGGCTGGGCGCGCAGGCGGAGCGTCTCGGCACGGGCGACGCGCGCGAAGCCGGCCCAGGCGAAGATGACGAGCAGGGCGACGAGGTTGGCGAGGCTGGAGCCGAGGAGGTAGAGGAGGAAGATGGCGAGGAGAAGCGAGGGGAAGGCCATCTGGAGGTCGACGAGGCGCATGAGGAGGTAATCGATGGTGCCAGCGCGGTAGCCGGAGATGAGGCCGAGGATGGTGCCGATGGAACCGGCGAGAGCGACGGCAGCGAGGGCGATGCCGATGGAGACGCGTGCCCCGGCGACTGTGCGGGCGAGGACGTCACGGCCGAGCTGGTCGGTCCCGGCGAGGTGGAGGGTCCCATCGGCGCCGCGCGAAAGCGGTGGCTGGAGGCGGGCGGTAAGGTCGGGGGCGGCGGGGTCGGGGAGGGGGAGGGCGGGGCCGAGGAGCGCGGCCGCGCCGATGAGGGCGAGGATGACGGCTGCGAGGAAGCCGGCGAGGTGGCAGGTGAGGGCTCGGGGAAGGCGCCGGCCGGCGGGGGGTATTGCGGTGGGGGAGGGGGCAGCTTTTGCGGGGTGTGCGAGCGACGTCATTTGAGGCGGACCCGGGGGTCGACAGCGACATAGGCGAGGTCGACGACGAGGTTGACGATGAGGACGATGACGGCCACGTAGAAGACGGAGGCCATGAGGACGGGCAGGTCGCGGCGGGTGACGGCGGTGTAGGCGAGGCCGCCGACGCCGGGCCAGGAGAAGATGGTTTCGATGAGGACGGTTCCGTTGAGGAGGAGGATGATTTCGCCGCCGAGGAGGGTGAGGCCGATGATGCTGGCGTTACGAAGGACGTGGCGGAGGAGGACGGTCGACTCGGTGAGGCCCTTGGCGCGGGCGGTCCGGACGTAGTTTTCGCGGAGCTGGCCCGCGAGCGCGGCTTCGAGGACGAGGGTGTACCGGCCGATTGGACCGACGGCGAGGGCCACGGCAGGGAGGACGAGGTGGCGCCATGACCCGTAGCCGCCGGTGGGGAGCCAGCGGAGCTCGACCGCAAACACATAGGTGAGGGCGAGCGCGAGCCAGAAGCCGGGGAGGGAGCCGGCAGCGGTGGCGAGGGTCGTGATAGCGGCGTGGAGGGGGGAGCCGGGCGTGCGCGCGGCGAGGAGGGCGAGGGGAACGACGGCTGCGATGACGATTGCCAGGGTTGCGCCGGCCAGAAGGCCGGTGCGGGGGACATGCTCGAGGACGAGGGCGGTGGCAGGGCGATTCTGCCATATGGAGGTGCCGAAATCGGCGCGGAGGGCACCGGACATGAAGTCGGCGAACTGGTCCCAGAGGGGGCGGTCGAAGCCGCCCTGGCGGATAACCTCCTGCCGCTCAGCTTCGGAAAGGAACTCGCGGTCGACGAGGAGGAAGGCAGGGTCGCCGATGTAGTGGGTGGCGAAGAAGACACCGACGAGGAGGACGAGGATGACGACCGCCGAGGCGGCGAGGCGACGCAGGAGGTAGGAGGTCATGCAAAGCTGAAGTCCCGCAGGAGGACGTAGGCGTTGAGGGGGACCCGGGAGACGACATCGGGTGCGATGCCGTGGACCTGGTTGACGGCGACGACCCAGCAGCGGGGTGTTTCTTCTTCCTGGAGGCGGCGGGCGACGTCCTGGAGGAGGCGCTGGCGCTCGTCGCCGGAGAGGGTGCCGATTTTGCGGTAGAGGTCGTCGAATTCGGGCTTGCAGAAAGTGCCGGTGCCCTCGCAGCCGTACTTGTCGCGGAGTGCGGTGGCGACTTCGCCGTAGTTGCCGTTGCTGGTGGTCTCCATGTAGAGGGGCGGCTGCTCGGGGAAGGGCTTGCCGCCGAGCTCGTTGTACTGGCGGGGTTCGAGTTTGGTGAGGCGGATTTTGAGGCCGATGGCGTCGAGGTAGGACTTGAAGATCTCGGCGAGCTGGTCCTCCTCGGGGATGCGGCCTTCGCCGTAGACGAACTGGAGTTCGGTGCCCTTGACGCCAGCTTCGGAGATGAGGCGAGCGGCCTGGGTGGGGTCGTAGGGGAAGGGGCGGACGTTGACGGGCTGGTTGGCGAAGAAGCCGATGGGTTTTGCGGTGCCCTTGAAGATGCTCTTGTTGATGGCGTCGCGGTCGATTGCGAGGTTGATGGCGCGACGGACGCGGATGTCGTTGGTGGGGGCGATGGCGTTGTTCAGGCGGATGGAGTTGGACTGGAATCCGCCGGCGACGAGCTGGCGGGGGAGGGTTGCGCCCTGCTCGACGCCGATGTTGTAGGCGAAGTGGGCTTCGCCGGTCTTGATGGTCTGGGCGCGGACGGAGGCTTCTTTGCGGGTGATGAAGCGGGCGGCAGGGATGTTGGTGGCGTTGGGGTCCCAGTAGCGGTCGAATTTGCTGAGGCGGATTTGCTGGCCGCGGGTCCAGGATTCGAGGCGGAAGGGGCCGGTGCCGACGGGGGATTCGAGCATGGCGGGGAGGCCGCGGTCTTTGAGGGCCTTCGGGGAGACGGCGGAGAAGAAGAGGCGGATGAAGAGCCCGAGCTCGTTGATGTTGGTCGGCTCGGCGGTGACGATGTCGATGGTCATCGAGTCGACGACGTTGACGGCTTTGATGGCACGGGCGAGGTAGGGTGCTTTTTTGAGTGCGGAGGCTGTCTGAGGGTCGCGGAGGGCATCGAAGCTGGCCTTTGCGGCGTTCGCGTCCCAGGGCTCGCCATCGTGGAAGAGGACGTTTTTGCGGAGGGTGAACCGGAAGGTATCGGGGGCGGTTTGCTCCCACTTTTCGGCGAGCATGGGGACGTACTTGAGGGTGGCGGAGCCGTCGGGGGCGGCTTCGAGGCGCACTTCGAAGAGCGTTTCGTAGACGTTTCGGAGGACGAGGACCTGGGCGAAGCCGCTGAAGTAGGGGAGGAGGTCATCGGGCTCGGCTTCGTTGGCGACGACGAACTCGGAGGGACGCGGTGCGCGGGTCGGGGATGCCTGGGTGGCGGGGGAGGTATCGGTACCCGCGGCCGGCGTGGCCGTCGCGGCGGATTCGTCATCATCGCCGCCGCAGCCGGTGAGGGCGAGGCCGGCGAGGCCGGCGGCGGAGGCGGTCGTGGCGCCAAGGAGTGCACGGCGGCTGAGGCGGCTCTGGAACGGCACGGGGACCTCCCGGGTTGACCTGTATGCGAGGGTCGGGCGTGATGATGAACGGGTGGTGAACAGAAAGGTGAAGGGAAAGGAGGTCGTGACCGCGTCGAGGCAGTAGGATCGGGGGCGGTTGCCGGGTGATTGTCCGGCGGCGAAGGAGGAGCAGACGATGCCGGTTTCGAACACGTGTGTGAAGGTGGGCGAGGGGAAGGTGGGGATGGCGCAGATTCCGTACCCGGACGAGCCGGGGCCGGGGCAGGCGCTGGTCCGGACGCGGCTTTCGACGATTTGCGGGAGCGACATCCACGTCGTGGACCACCTGCCGGTGCCGGCGGGGGTGCCGATGGGGCACGAGGCGGTAGGGACGGTGGAGGCGGTGGGCGCCGGGGTGACGGCGTTTCGTCCCGGGGACCGGGTCGTGGTGAGCTGCCTCCTCTGCTGCGGGACGTGCCGGCGCTGCATGGAGGGGGAGCAGCAGGTGTGCGAGACGTTCAACGCGCCGGCAAACCTGCTGTTCGGGGCGCAGGGCGAGTTTTTCCTGGTAAACGGGGCGCAGACGTCGATGGCGAAGGTGCCGGAGGCGCTGGACGACGACCAGGTGCTGTTCGTGACGGACATCATGTCGACGGGGTTCGCGGCGATCGAGCGGGCAGAGCTGAAGCCGGGGGATACGGTGGCGATTTTCGCCCAGGGCCCGGTGGGGCTGTGTGCGACGGCGGGGGCACGGGCGTATGGGGCCGGGCTCATCATCGCGGTGGAGGGGGTCCCGGAGCGGGCGGCGATGGCGAAGCGGCTGGGGGCGGACGTGGTGGTGGAACCGGGGAACGCGGTGGCGGAGGTGATGCGGCTGACGGGGAACCGCGGGGTGGACGTGGCGGTGGAGGCGCTCGGGCAGGAAGTCACGTTCCAGAACGCGTGTGCGGTGGTCCGGAATGGGGGGACGGTGAGCTCCGTCGGGGTGTATGGCGGGTACAGCGAGCTGCGGCTGCCGACGAGCGGTTCGTTCATGCACCGGAAGGTGGTGACGACGCTCTGCCCGGTGGGGACGGCGCGGATGGAGCGGCTGATGGCGCTCATCCAGGGCGGGAAGGTGGACCTGCGGCCGCTGCTGACGCACTCGCTGAAGCTGAGTGAGACGCCGGCGGGGTACGAGCTGTTCCGGAAGCGGGAGGGCGGCGTGCTGAAGATTGCGCTGCGGCCGTGAGCGGGGACCAGGCGGTGCGACGGCTGGTGTTCCTCTGCCGGCCGCCGCGGGAGTTCGTGGCCTGGGAGCTCCCGGGCTGGGTGGCTGAGCAGCTGGGGGACGCGGCGGGGACGGTGGAGGTGGAGGTGCGGCACCCGGACCCGGAGATGGACGGTTCGTGCCGGTGGTGCGGTGCGCGCCGGGGCGAGGTGGTGCGACTGGTAAACGGGCGGCTCGCCTGAGCATGGCCCGGTGTGGTTGAATGCCGGGCGATGTTCGCAGCGGTACTGGTGGCGAACCGGGGGGAGGTCGCGGTGCGGGTCACCCGGACGCTGCGGCGGCTGGGGGTGCGGGCGGTGGTTGCGGTTTCGCCGGCGGACCGGTTATCGCTGGCGGCGCGGGAGGCGGACGGGGTGGCGCTGCTGCGGGGGTCGAGTGCGGCGGAGAGCTACCTCGACGCGGGGCAGCTGGTGGCGGCTGCCCGGGCATACGGGTGCGAGGCGGTGCACCCGGGGTACGGGTTCCTTGCGGAATCGGCGGAGTTCGCGCGCGCCTGCGAAGCGGCGGGCCGGGTGTTCATCGGGCCGCCGCCGGGGGCGATGGAGCTGCTCGGGGAGAAGGGGCAGGCGCGGCGGTTCGCGGCGAGCCTGGGTATCCCGGTCGTGCCCGGCTACGACGGGCCAGACGAAGATAGGGAGCTGCTGGAGGCGGCAGATGGGGTCGGGTTTCCGCTGCTGGTGAAGGCGCGAGCCGGGGGCGGGGGGAGGGGGATGCGGCTGGCGCGGTCCCGGGAGGAGCTGGCTTCGCTCATCCCGGAGGCGCGGCGGGAAGCGGAGGCGGCGTTCGGGGATGGGGGGCTGCTGCTGGAGCGGGTGGTGGAACGGGCGCGGCACATCGAGGTGCAGGTGGTGGCGGACGTCCACGGGAACGCGGTGCACCTCGGGGAGCGGGAGTGTTCGGTGCAGCGCCGGCGTCAGAAGGTGGTGGAGGAAGCGCCGAGCATAACAATCGACGGGGTGCTGCGGGCGGAGCTGACGGGCGCGGCGGTTCGGCTGGTGCAGGCGGCGGGGTACGTGAACGCGGGGACGGTGGAGTTCCTGGTGGGGGAGCGGGGGCCGGACGGGCGGCGGCCGTGGTACTTCCTGGAGGTAAACCCGCGGCTGCAGGTGGAGCACCCGGTGACGGAGCTGGTGACGGGGCTGGACCTCGTGGAGCTGCAGGTGCGGGTCGCGGCCGGGGAGCAGCTGCCGTTCGGGCAGGAGAAGGTGCGGATGACGGGGCATGCGATGGAGTTCCGGGTGAACGCGGAGGACCCGCGGGAGGGGTTCCGGCCGACGGGCGGGGAGGTGCGGTGGTGGCCGGGGGCGTGGGGGGCGGGGTGGCGGGTGGATGCGGGGTACGGGGACGGCGACCGGGTGCCGGGGTTCTACGATTCGCTGGTAGCGAAGGTGGTCGTTTGGGCGGCGACTCGGGAGGAGGCGCTGGCGGCGGCGCGGCGAGTGCCGCCGGGGCTGGTGGAGGAGCCGCGCACGACTGCGCCGCTGGTGCAGGTGCTGGCCGACGACCCGGAGTTCGTGAAGGGCGAGGTCCACACCGGCTGGCTGGAAGCGCGGCTGCCGGCGCTGCTCGAGCGGGCGGGGGCGCCGGCGGGCGCCTGGGCGGCGGCGGCGCGGGCGGCGGGGAGCCTGGCGGCGGGCGCGGGGGCGTTCGCCGGGCCGGGCTGGGTCGGGGCGGGGAAGGCGGCGCTCTGGCTGGACGACGGGTGGAGGACGGGAGACGCGCTGGCGTGCGATGGACCGGTCGGGGGGTTCCGGGTGCGGACGGAGGCGGGGAGGCTGGTGGTGACGGATGATGGGGGGCGCTGCTGGACTTTCAGGCCGGCGCTGCCGCCGGCACCGCACCGGCGGGCGGCGGCGGACGACGTCGGCGCCGCTGCGGCGGTCGCCCCGCTGGCCGGGACCGTCGCCGCGGTGCCGGTGACTGCGGGGCAGACGGTGGAGCGCGGGGATGTGCTGTGCGTGGTGCACGCGATGAAGATGGAGCACCCGGTGCGGGCTGATGCGGCCGGGGTCGTGGCAGAGGTGTGCGTGGAGGCAGGGGCAACGGTGGCGGCGGGGCAGGTGCTGGTACGGCTGGAGCTGCGCGACGGCTGAGGGCCGGCGTACCGAACCGCGCGGCGAGTGACGGGGAGGGGGGAGCCGCAGCGGCGGCTCCCCCTGTTGCGGGGCGGGCGAGGCGCCCCGTCAGTTCGGCTTTTGGGGGGCGTCGGGGGCGGGGCGGGGCGGGACTGCGCCTGCGCCGGGCTGCTTTTCGAGCTTTTCGATGTCGAGGGTGGGGTCGAGGCTTTTCGCCACGGCGACGAGGTCGTCGCGGGGGACGACCGGGTTGATGCCTTTGGAGTAGCCGCTAACGTTGAAGCTGGTGCCATCGGGGCGGGTCCAGCTGATGGTGTTGTCGCCGATCCAGCCGGAGAACTGGCCGCCGGCAGTGGAGCCCGGCGAGGGATAGACAGAAACGTCGATGACGTCAGCGCCTCTTTCGAGCGTCCAGAAGAGGGTATAGCTGGCGGTGAAGCCGGCGGGGCGGGGGCAGCCCGCCGGGATGTCGCTGACGAGGAGGCTGGCCCTGGCGACGGTGTACCCGGCGGGAGGTGCGGGGGCGCGGAGGCCGAGACGGGCAAGCTCGGCTTCTGTGAGGGTGCGCTGCTGGATGAAGCAGCGGGGGTCGTAGCCGGGGTCGAGGGCGCGGGCGACCGCCCGGACGAGGTCGGGTTTGCCGGAGCCATCTGGGCTGCTGTACCAGACGGAGAACATGAGGCTGCCGGATGACCAGTTTGCGCCGAACTGGTCAACGTAACCGGGGACTTCAGAGGGGGTACCGGGCGGGAGACCGGTGACGGAGATGCCGAGGGTTTCGCCGCGGGGGGAGAACCAGGAGGCGTAGAAGCCGAAGCCTTCGACGGGGCGGACGGAGGTATCGCAGCCGGGTGCGGGTTCGCGGAAGGCGGTGATGTGGATTTCGCCGGGCGTCATGCCCGGGGGGATGGCCGGGCGGGGGTCGCCGACGCCGACGGCGGCGAGGTCGGCCCAGGAGCCCTCGGCCGCGACCCAGAAGCACTTCTGGTCGAAACCGGGCACGACCTGGCGAATGGCTTCGCGGAGGACCTCCGCGGCACGGGGGTCGGGGCCGCCCGGGTACGGCATCCCGGCGTCGAGCGGGCGGGCGGAGTATCCGTTGACGTAGATGCTGAACCGGTAGCCGAGGGCCGCGAAGTCGGCACTGTCCTGGCGGAGGAAGGGTGGGACGGGTTCGTCGGTCGGGTACTGGGTGAGGAAGAGGTCGAGGCCGGTAGCGGAATGGCGCCAGGAGGAGGTGAGGACGGGGCGGACGGGGCCGATGGGCCGGCCGCTTTCGTCACAGTCGACGGTGGTCGAGAGACCGACACTGAGGAGGTCGAACCCGGTGCGCGGGGTACGGGGCTGGATGCCGGCGGCCTGGAGGTCGATGCTGGCAGGGCCGAGGGTGTCGACGGGCAGGGGGGCCTGGCACTGGTAGGGGTAGGGGTACCCATACCCCGGCTTGGCCGTGTCCTCGGAGCCGGGTGCAGTGCCACCGCCGAAGCCGGCGGGGGTGGGCATGCCGGGGCGTCCGAGGCCGGGACGGGTGGCGCCGCCGACCGACGGGGGTGAGCTGGCGGCCGGGCCCCCCGGGGACTGGGAGCTCGCCGGGGCGTCCGATTCGGTCCAGAAGGCGCGGGCAGTGAGGAGGCCGGCCGCGAAACATAGGGCTGCGAGAGCTGCTGCAAGCATCCAGCCGAGGGGGCCGGAGAGGCGGACGGGCGGGTTGGACGGCATGGTACCTCCTGCGGGGGTGATCTCCTCGAAAGCAGAGAACGACGAGAGGGGATGAAATGTTCCCGGCGGTCGGGGGAAATGTCTTCGTGAACGCCGCGACGCGCGTGCGGCTACATGCGGAAGGTCCCGAACCGGGTGGGCCGGAGGGGCGCGCAGGCGGCAGCCTGGAGGCCGATGGCGAGGACCCGGCGGGTGTCGCGGGGGTCGATGACGCCGTCGTCCCACAGGCGGGCGGTGGAGAAGTAGGGGGAGCCTTCGGCCTCGTAGCGGGCGATGATAGGCGCTTTGAAGGCCTCCTGCTCTGCGGGGGAGAGGGTATCGCCGCGGTCGAGGCGGACCTGGAGGAGGACGGAGGCGGCCTGTTCGCCGCCCATGACGGAGATGCGGGCCGAGGGCCACATCCAGAGCTGGCGGGGGCCGTAAGCGCGGCCGCACATCGCGTAGTTCCCGGCACCGAAGCTGCCGCCGATGATGACGGTGAATTTCGGGACATCGGCACAGGCGACGGCGGTGACCATCTTTGCGCCATCCTTAGCGATGCCGGCGTTTTCGTACTGGCGGCCGACCATGAAGCCGGTGATGTTCTGGAGGAAGACGAGCGGGACACCGCGAGCGGTGCAGAGCTCGATGAAGTGGGCTCCTTTGAGGGCGGATTCGGAGAAGAGGATGCCGTTGTTGGCGATGATGCCGACGGGGTGGCCTTCGATGCGGGCGAAGCCGCAGACGAGGGTCGTGCCGTAGCGGGCCTTGAATTCGTGGAAGCGGGAGCCGTCGACGATGCGGGCGATGACTTCGCGGACGTCGAAGGCATGGCGGAGGTCGGTCGGGAGGATGCCGAGGAGGTCGTCGGGCGGATAGGCGGGCGGCTCCGCTTCGGCGACGGGCCAGGGGGGCGGAGACGGGGCCGGGAGGGTGGCGACGATATCGCGGAGGATACGGAGGGCGTGGAAGTCGTCCTCGGCGAGGTGGTCGGCGACGCCGGAGGTGCGGGTGTGGACGTCGGCACCGCCGAGCTCTTCGGGGGTCGTGATTTCGCCGGTGGCGGCGCGGACGAGCGGGGGGCCGCCGAGGAAGATGGTGCCGGTACCGCGGACGATGACGGTTTCGTCGCTCATGGCGGGGACGTAGGCGCCGCCGGCGGTGCAGGAGCCCATGACGGCTGCGAGCTGGGGGATGCCGAGGGCGCTCATGCGGGCCTGGTTGTAGAAGATGCGGCCGAAGTGGTGCTTATCGGGGAAGACGTCGTGTTGGAGGGGGAGGAAGGCGCCGCCGGAATCGACGAGGTAGATGCAGGGGAGGCGGTTCTCCTCGGCGATTTCCTGGGCGCGGAGGTGTTTTTTGACGGTGAGGGGGTAGTAGGTGCCGCCCTTGACGGTGGCATCGTTGGCGATGATGACGCAGGGCCGGCCGGCGACGAGGCCGATGCCGGTGATGATACCGGCGGCGGGCACGTCATCGTCGTAGACGCCGTCGGCAGCGAGGGGGCTGAGTTCGAGGAAGGTGGTGGCGGGGTCGATGAGGAGCTGGATGCGTTCCCGGGCGAGGAGTTTGCCGCGGCTGCGGTGGCGCTCGACGGCGGCGGGGTCAGTGGGGTTGGCGACGCGGTCGAGACGGGCGCGGAGGTCACGGGCGAGGGAGAGATTGTGGGCGGCGTTGGCGCGGAAGGCCTGGGAAGCGGGGTCGATGCGGGATTCGAGACGGGGGAGCGGGTGGGCGAACGGGTGCATGGCGCGGGTTCCGTGGCTGGTTAGGCGCACTGTAGCGTGCTGGTCGCGGCCGGTCAGCGGGAGATGCGGGAGGAACGGAAGGCGGGACGGGCCTAGACTTGGGCGAAATCCAGCCGGGGTGCAGGCCGATGGTCCTGAGCGACCGAACGATTCGACGGGAGCTGGAGGCGGGGAATATCGAGATTGAGCCGCTGGCGGCGGATGCGATCCAGCCGGCGAGCGTGGACCTGCGGCTGGGGCGGCTGTTCCGGGTGTTCCGGAATTCGCGAGTGCCGTTCATCGACGTGCGGCAGGAGTACCCGGACCTCACGGAGCTGGTGGAGGCGACGGAGGAGCAGCCGTTCATCCTCCACCCGGGGGAGTTCGCGCTGGCTGTGACGCTGGAGCGGGTGCGGCTGCCGGATTTCATCGTGGGGCGGCTGGAGGGGAAGTCATCGCTGGGGCGGCTGGGGCTGCTGGTGCACTCGACGGCGGGGTACGTGGACCCGGGGTGGAACGGTGCGCTGACGCTGGAGCTTTCGAACGTCGCGAACCTGCCGATCGCGCTGTACCCGGGGATGAAGGTGTCGCAGATTTCGTTTTTGCGGCTGACGGAGCCGGCTGAGCACCCGTACGGGTCGAAGGAGGCGGGGAGCAAGTACCAGGGGCAGGAGGGGCCGACGCCGAGCAGGTATTACCTGAACTTCCGGGAGCGGTGAGGGTCATTCGAGCGGGAAGGTCTCCCTGATTGCCGGGATGCGGACCTCGGAGGGGAGGCGGGCGCGGAGGGCGTTGGCGAGGGCCTCGGCAGCGGTCGGTTCGCCGTGGACGAGGAAGATGCGCTTCGGCGGTTCGGGGGCGGATGCGACCCAGCGGAGGAGTTCGTCGCGGTCGGCGTGGGCAGAAAGGCCGTGGAGGCAGGTGACGCGTGCGCGGACTTCAACGTCGATGCCGAAGACGCGGACGGTGGGGGCGCCTTCGAGGAGGGCGCGGCCGCGGGTGCCGGCGGCCTGGTAGCCGACGAGGCAGATGAGGTTGCGGGGGTCGGGCGCGAGGCGCTGGAGATGGTGGAGGACGCGGCCGCCGGTGAGCATGCCGCTGGCGGCGATGATGATGCGGGGCCCGGGGAGGGCGTTGAGCTTTTTGGAGTCTTCGATGGTGCGGTGGAAGCGGACGTTGCGGGGGAAGAGGGCGCCCGGGGCGGTGTGGGGGATGGCGCGGTCCAGGTATTCGCTTTCGAGGTAGCGGGAGTAGAGGCCGGTGACGTCGTTGGCCATCGGGGAGTCGATATGGATGGGGACGTCGGGGAAGCGGCCGGTTTCGATGGCAACGCGGAGGTGGTGGGTGATGAGCTGGGCGCGGGCGACGGCGAACGCAGGGATGAGGACGGTGCCGCCGCGCTCGAGGGCAGGGAGGAGCTCGGCGCGGAGCTGGCTGACGACCGGTTCGCGGCTGTGGGCGCGGTCGCCGTAGGTCGATTCGAGGACGAGGGTGTCGCAGGCGGGCAGTGGGACGGGGTCGGTGTGGAGTGGCTGGTGGTAGCGGCCGAGGTCGCCGCTGAACACGATGTAGTGGGCGCGGTCCTCGGAGAGGGGCACTTCGAGCTGGATGAATGCGGAGCCGAGGATGTGGCCGGCGTTGCGGAAGGTGACGCGGAAGGTGCCGGCCTCGAAGCGTTCGCCGTAGGGCCGGCTGCGGAGGAATTCGAGCGCGCGCAGGGCATCGTTGACGGTATAGAGGGGAAGGGCGGGGTGGTGCTTGCTGAAGCCTTTCCGGTTGGCGAAGGCGGCGTCTTCTTCCTGGATCTCGGCGGCGTCGATGAGGAGGATGCGGGTCATCTCGGCGGTGGCGGGGGTAGCGTAGATGGGGCCGCGGTAGCCGAGGCGGACGAGACGGGGGAGGTAGCCAGTGTGGTCGATGTGGGCGTGGGTGAGGAGGACGGCGCGGGGGGCCTGGGGGTGGAAGCCGGGGCCCTGCCAGTTCTGGAGCCGGAGTTCCTTGAGGCCCTGGAAGAGGCCGCAATCGACGAGGACGGCGTCATTCCCGGCGGTAATGAGGAAGCGTGAACCGGTGACGGTGCCGGCGCCGCCGTGGAAGGCGATGGAGGCGGGGGGCACGAGGCTTACTGCCGGGGCCAGGTCCCGGCCGGGTCCTGGCCGCGGCGGAGCCATTCGAGGACGAAGGGGTTGTGCCGTTTTTCGAAGCCGATGGTGGTCTCCTGCATGTGGCCGGGGAGGACGATGGTATCGTCGGGCAGGACGAGGAGGCGTTCGCAGATGGAGCGCATCTCCTGTTCGAAATTGCCGCCGGGGAGGTCGGTGCGGCCGATGGAGGAGCGGAAGAGGGTATCGCCGCTGAAGAGCATGCCTTCTTCGGCGTAGTAGGAGACGGAACCGGGGGTGTGGCCGGGGGTGGCGATGGTATGGAGGCGGAGCCCGGCGACTTCGACGACATCGCCGTGGGTGACGAAGGCGTCGGGGTCGGGGGGGCCTTTTTCGATGGGGATGCCGAAGCGGGCTGCGATGGATTTCCAGCCGTGGCGGAGGAGGTCGAGGTCGGCCTGGTGGAGGAGGAACTTCGCGCCGGTGGCGGCGTGGACGCCGGCGACGCCCATGACGTGGTCGATATGGGCGTGGGAATTGGCGATGAATTTGATGGTGACGCCCATATCGCGGGCGAGGGCGAGAATCTCCTCGGGCTCGTCGCCGGGGTCGATGCAGATGGCTTCGCCGGTGCGGCGGTTCCCGATGACCCAGCAGTTTTCCTGGAACACGCCGACGACGATGCCGCGGACCATGAGTTCGTTGGCAACTTCCATGCACGTAGGGTAACGCGGCGGGGCGCGGCGCGCGTTGGCCGGAGTGGCTGAGCGTGCGATAAGGGGGCGATGGACCCGGTGACGGTGGGCATCGTGATGGGGCTGGCCGCGGTGGCGTCGCTCATCCAGGCGCTTTCGGGGTTCGGGTTTTCGCTGTTCATCGTGCCGTTCCTGGCGATGGTGGTGGGGCCGAAGGAGACGGTGGCGCTGGCGAACCTGCTCGGGACGGCGGTGAACCTGACGCAGCTGCGGACGGTGGGGCGGGCAGCGGAGCGGGGGATGACGGCGCGGATGGTTGCGGGGTGTTACGCGGGGATGCCGCTCGGGCTGGCGGTCCTGCTGGCAGCGGAGCCGCGGGCGCTGCAGGCGGGGATGGCGGTGTGCGTGCTGGTGTTCACGGGGGTGCTGGCGCGGGGGTGGCAGCTGCGAGGAAGGGGGGCGGGGTGGGACCTGGGCACGGGCTTCGCCAGCGGGATTTTGAACACCTCGACAAGCATGTCGGGGCCACCGGTGGTGCTCTATCTGCAGGGGCGGCGGCTGGGCCCGCTGGCCTTCCGGGGGACGACGACGGTGTACTTCCTAGCGACGTCGGGCGGGGCAGCAGCGATGCTGCTCGCCTCGGGGGCGCTCACTGGGAGGGCGGCGGTGCTGGCGGCGGCGGCGTTCCCGGCGAGCCAGGTCGGGCGGCTGGCCGGGAACCGGCTGTTCCGGCGCTTCGATGAGCGGCGGTTCCGGGCGCTGGTGTTCGTGATTCTGCTGGCCAGCGCCTGCTCGGCGCTGACGAACGCGGCGCTGTAGGGGAGGCCGGTGCCGCGGGAGCGGAGGGCGGGATGGCCGACGGCTGGTATGATCCGCGCCGCGAAACTGCGCAGTGAGGGAGCGCGCGATGGCAGGTCCGCTGGAGGGCATCCGGGTCGTGGAGATGGGGGTCTGGGTGGCGGGGCCGTCGTGCGCCGCGATCCTGGCGGACTGGGGCGCGGATGTGGTGAAGCTGGAGCCCCCGGAGGGCGACCCGTTCCGGGGGCTCGGGGCGGCGTTCGGGGCGGTGATGAACCCGCCATTCGAGCTGGACAACCGGGGGAAGCGGAGTGTGGCGGTGAATCTCGAGACGGCGGAGGGGCGGGCGATTGCGGAGGCGATTATCGAGCGGGCTGACGTTTTCGTGACGAATATGCGGCCGCGGGCGCTGGAGCGGCTGGGGATGGACTATGAACGACTGGCGGCGCGGAACCCGGGGCTGGTCTACTGCCAGGTCACGGGGTACGGGCCGGATTCGCCGGAGGCGAACCGGGCGGCGTACGACGTGGGGGCGTTCTGGTCGCGGGCGGGGGTGGTGGCGGGGCTGACGCCGGCGGGCGCGGAGCCGCCGCTGCAGCGGGGCGGGATGGGCGACCACATGACAGGTGCGAACGCGGCGGGTGCGGTGGCGGCGGCGCTGTATGCGCGGACGCGGACGGGGAAGGGGCAGCGGGTGAGCGTTTCGCTGACGCGGGTCGGCGTGTACATGATGGGGTGGGATACGAACACGCAGCTGCGGGCGAAGCTCCCGCCGACGCCGCCGCACGACCGGCGGCATGCGCCGAACCCGCTGATCAACCCGTACCGGGACGCGGAGGGGCGGTGGTTCTACCTGCTGCTGCTGCAGGGGGACCGGCACTGGCCCGACCTGCTGCGGGCGCTGGGGAACCCGCCGGAGCTGACGGGGGACCCGCGGTTCGCGGACATTCCCGGGCGGCGGGACCACGCGCCGGAGCTGGTGGAGGTGCTGGACCGCATCTTTGCGACGAAGCCGCTGGCGGAGTGGGGGCCGATTTTCGACGCGAACGATGTCTGGTGGGCGCCTATCCTGGGCGTGGCGGAGGTGGTGCAGGACCCGGTCGTGCGGGCTGCGGGGGCGTTCGTGGAGCTGGAGTCGCCCGACGGACCGGTGGAGCAGGTGAATACGCCGGCGGATTTCTTCGGCACGCCGGCGCAGCCGGGGGGCTGGGCGCCGGAGCTGGGCCAGCACACGGAGGAGGTGCTGCTGGAGCTCGGGTTCGACTGGGAGCGGATTGCGGAGCTAAAGGAGCAAGGGGCGATTCTTTAGGGTTCAGGCGGCGGTTACCGGGCCGGGCTCCGTGGGAGCGGCCCGGCGGCGGAGGGGTTCGGGGACGAGGAAGGCGAGGATGGCGGCGCCGGCCAGCCCGATGCCGCCGGTGACGACGGAAGCCGCGGCGAGCGAGCCGAGGCCGATGATGGCGCTGACGAGAAGGGGCCCGCCGGCGGTGCCGAGGTCGGTGACCAGGCGCCAAACGCCGAGGAATTCTCCCCTGCCGTCGGCCGGGGAGAAATCGGAGCCGAGGGTCATGTTGATGCCGCTGCCGAGGCCGTTGCCGAAGGAGACGAGCAGACTCGCGAGGAGGAGGGTGCCGTAGGAGCCCGCGAGCGGCACGAGGAGCATACCGAGGGCCATGAAGAGCAGGCAGGGGACGCCGGCGAACTTCCGTCCCCAGCGGTCCATGACGATGCCGACGGGGTAGAAGAGCGTCATATCGAGCGCCGAGGAGAGGCCGAAGATGATGGAGACCTGGGCAGCATCGAGGCCGATGCGGTCGCCCCAGAGCGGGATGACGGCCTGGCGGCTGGAGCGGAGGACCTGGATGGCGAGGGAGGCGAGGCCGGCCGTGGCGTAGATGCCGGCGTGTTCTTTGAGGACGCCGAGGACGGGGTGGGCGGCGTGCCCGGGTTCCGGGGAGGGCGTGGTTTCGCGCACGACGGCAAAGATGATGAGCGCGGCCGCGAGGGCGAGGATGGCCTGGAGGTAAAACGCCGCGTCGGTGCCGATGAAGGCCGCGAGGGCAGCGCCGATGAAGGGGCCCGCAAAGTTGCCAATGCGGTTGGAGCCGCCGATGAGGGAGAGGACGCGGCCGCGCTGGTCGAGGGGCGAGATGTCGGTGGCGTAAGAGAGGCGGGCGAGCATCCAGATGGCCCAGGTACAGCCCATGGCGAAGACGAGCGGGGCAAGGATGAGGGGGCGGGGCGCGAGGGCGATGCCGATGGCGACGACGAAGAGGACCACCGTCGCTGTGAGCATGGTCCACCGCTCGCCGAGGCGGGAGACCATGATGCCGGCGGGGATATCGAAGGCCATGGTGCCGATGCCACGCAGTGCGACGAGGAAGCCGGCGAAGGCGGGCGAGGCGCCGATTTCGATGGCGTAGAGGGGCATGACGGGGATAACCGCGCCCTGCCCGACGGCGAAGAGGAAGGTGGGGAGGTAGACGGAGACGGTGAGCGACCGGATGCGGAATGGGGCAGGGGTGACGTTTCCGTTCACGTAAGCATCGTAGGCACCTGTGCTCGAGCGGGCGAGCCGACGTCGGCGGAAGCGGCGGATGGCGTAGGCTGTGGGCATGGACTGGTCCGGGCTGCGGGAGGTGTTTTCGGCGCCGGACGCTGGGGTGCGGCTGCGAGGCCTGGATGCGGAGGGGCTGCTGACGGCGGCGCTCCCGGAGCTGGAGGCGGGGCGCGGATTCGCGCAACCGGAGCTGCACGCCTACGACGTGCTGGGGCACAGCTTCGCTGCGGTGGAGGCGGTGGACGCGGTGTTTGGGGACGGGCAGGCAGGCCGGGAGTTTCGGGAGGCAGTCGGGTGGGCGGACCTGGACCAGTGGCTGGACCGGGAGGTCGGCGGTGAGCCGCTGCCGGCGCTGGTGCGGCTCGGCGCGCTGCTGCATGACGTCGCGAAGCCGGTAACGGCGACGATGGTGGATGGGCGGCTGCGATTTCCCCGGCACGGCCCGGCGGGCGCGGAGCTGATGGGCGGCCGGCTGGCGGAGCTCGGGCTTGGGGATGAGGCAGCGAGGCTGGTGACGCGGCTGATCCGGTACCACCTGCGGCCGCAGGAACTGGTACGGAACTGGCCGGCGACGGACCGGGCGGTGCGGCGGTTCGCCCGAGACCTGGACGGCGAGGTCCTTGCGCTGATGGTCGTGAACCTCGCGGACGGGTGGGCGACCCGGGGGCCACGGTACACGCGGGAGCACTTCCGGCGGCATTGCGGGTTCGTGCATTACGTGCTGGCGCGGGCGTGGGCGGCTTCGGAGGACGACGTGCCGGCGCCGCTGGTGACGGGGGATGACCTCATCCGTGAGCTGGGAGTTTCCGGTGGACGCTTGGTAGGGGCTGCCCTAACATCGGTTCGCCACGCCCAGCTCGAAGGGCACGTCCGGACGCGGGAGGAGGCTCTCGCACTGGCGCGGGACGTGCTGGGGCGCCCCGGGGTGAACGACTAGGAGGGCCGGGGCTGCCCGGGAGGAGTTTCCGCAATGGCCGCAATGTGGAGCGTGATTTTCTATACCGGGCTGGCGGTTGCCGCGTTTTATTTCATCCTGCTGCAGCCGGTGCTGAAGGAGAAGCGGGAGCAGCGGAAGGCGGTGCAGCAGCTGAGGGTCGGTGATGAGGTCATTACGACCGGGGGGCTGATTGGGGAGGTGAAGGACGTGGTGGTGCCGCCGGAGGGTCCGACGGAGATCATCCTCGAGATTGCGCCGGGGGTGCGGGTGCGTGCGGTCACGGACGCGATTGCGCGGCGGCTGAGCACGCTGGAGACGAGCGAATCGCAGCCGGCGGCCGAGGGGCCGCAGGGCGAGGTGACACACTCTGGTGCGTAGTCTTTCGACGGTACTGCTGTTCCTGTTCGTGGTGGCGCTGACGACGTTCAGCATCATCGTGGTCTGGCCGAGCACGCCTTCGCGCTATCTGCCGGGAGACTTTTGGCCCTCGGGACGGGGGATCAAGATTGGGGACTGGGAGCGGGAGACGATGCGGCTGGGGCTCGACCTGCGCGGGGGCGCCTACCTCGTGCTCGAAGCAGACCCGCCACCGGACTACCAGGGGGACCTGGACCAGGCGCTGGAGAGCGCGAAGCAGGTGGTGGAGCGCCGGGTCAACGCGTTCGGTGTGAGCGAAGCGGAGATTACGCGGGCGAGCGGGAATCGGCTGAGCGTACAGGTGCCCGGCATTTCGCTGACGGAGGCACAGAACCTCATCGGGAAGACGGCGGCGCTCGAGTTCATGGTGTACGACGACCAGTACAACCTCGTCCCGGCGACCGGCGTGGTCAACGGGCAGACGCTGCAGATGACGGGCGCTTATCTGAAGAACAACACCTATCCGTCGCGGCTGGGAACGACGTTTGCGGTGAACTTCGAGACGACGGGCGTGGGCGCTCAGCTCATGGAGCAGATTACGACCCGGGCGCTGCAGTACCCGCCGGGGGACCCACGGCGGCTGCTGGTGGTGCGGCTGGACGGGCAGGTGCTGAGCGAGGCGGAGGTGCAGGCGGTGATCCGGGATGCGGGGCAGATCACGGGCCAGCCGACGTTCAGCGCGGCGAACACGCTATCGAAGCAGCTCAACTCGGGCGCGCTGCCGATTCCGCTGCGGACGGTGCAGGCGAGCGAAGTGAGCGCGACGCTGGGCGAAGATTCGGTGCTGGCCTCAGTGAAGGCGGGGCTGGTGGGGATGGCGGCGGTGATGATCTTCATGGTCCTGTACTACCGGCTGCCCGGGGTGCTGGCGGCGGCGGCGCTGGTGGTGTACACGTCGGTCGTCCTGATGATTTTCAAGCTGGTGCCGGTGACGCTGACGCTCTCGGGGATCGCGGCGTTCGTGCTTTCGGTTGGCATGGCGGTGGACGCCAATGTGCTGATTTTCGAGCGGCTGAAGGAGGAGCTGCGGCGAGGGCGGACGCTGAATGCGGCGATCGACATCGGGTTTCGGCGGGCATGGCTGTCGATCCGTGATTCGAACGTTTCGACGCTGATCACCTGCGTCATCCTGTACTGGTTCGGGGACCAGTTCGGGGCGGCGCTGGTGAAAGGGTTTGCGCTGACGCTGGCGATCGGCGTGCTGGTAAGCATGTTCTCCGCGATCACGGTGACGCGGACGTTCCTGAAGATGGTCCTTGGGACGCCGATGGCGAAGAGCGCCTTCCTGTTCAACGCATCGGAACGGCCGGTGCAGGAACGGCCGCGGCGGCGGATGGCCGAGGCGGCGGGGGAGTAGGGCCGATGCTGGACTTCGCGGGCAAGCGCTGGTGGTACCTGGGGTTCTCGGGCGTGTTTTTCGCGGCCGCGCTTGCGGCGCTCGCGATTTGGGGCCTGAAGCCCGGGATCGAGTTCACATCGGGTTCGACGTTCACCGTCCAGTTCCTCGAACGGCCGGTTTCCCAGGCGGAGCTGCGGCAGGCGATGCGGGAGCTGGGGCACCCGGAGGCGCGGGTCCAGGCCTCGGGAGAGAACACGTACATCGTGCGGACGAGCGAGCTGGAGAATGCTCCGAGCCTTACGTCCGGGGCCGGGCCGGTGCCCCCGGGCGAGATCGATGACATCGAGCGAGGGCTGCAGGAGCGGTTCGGCGCGCTGCAGCGGAAGGATTTTGCGACGGTCTCGGGGTCTGTCTCGGCAGAGATTGCGCGGTACGCGACGCTTGCGGTGCTGGCGGCGGCAGTGGCGATTCTCGTCTACATCTGGCTGGCGTTCCGGCAGCTGCCGAAGCCGTGGCGGTACGGCGCGTGCGCGGTGTTTGCGCTGGTGCACGATGCTGTGATCGTGATGGGGCTGTTTGCCGTGCTCGGCGAGTTCCGCGGGGTGGAGGTGGACACGGCGTTCATCACCGCAATCCTGACGGTCATCGGGTTTTCGGTGCACGACACGATCGTGGTCTTCGACCGTATCCGGGAGGTGGTGACGCAGGACCCGTATGTGCCGTTCGAGGAGGCGGTGAATGCGAGCCTGACGGAGACGCTGGCGCGGTCGATCAACACGTCGCTGGTGGTGGTGCTGACGATCGTGGCGATGCTGCTCATCGGCGGGGAGACGATCCGGAACTTCCTGCTCGTGCTGCTGGTGGGCATCGTGGCGGGGACGTACTCGAGTATCGGCGTAGCCTCGCAGGTGCTGGTTGCGTGGGAGAACCGGGACCTGGCGCGGTTTTGGCGCAAGATTCGCGGGCAGGGCGAGCTCGCGGCGGCCGAGGCGGCCTGAGCCGGGGCTAACCGGACGGGGACAACGGGCCTGGATGTCCCGGGGGGACGGGTGCGGCACGGGCGGCGAGCCCCGGCAGGCGCGGGGCGGTTTCTTCGAGGCAGGCGAGCAGGCGGGCCGCGATTTCGCCGTGCAGCAGGCGGCCGCGATGGGTCAGACGAACGCGGGGCGTGAGTTCGAGGAGGCCGGCGCGGGCAGCTTCGCGGAGCACGGAGCCGACGGCTTCATGGAGCGGTTCTGACCAGCGACGTTCGAACTCGGCCGGGGAGAAGCCTTCGAGCAGGCGGAGGCGGAGGGCGAGCCAGTCTGCGGCCTGTGCCGGGGGCGGCGGCGTGGTGATACGGGCGAGGGCGGGGCGGGGCTGGCCGGGCGGTGCTGCTTCGACGGCGGCGATGTAGTCGCGGGGGTGGGCGATGTTTTCGTACCGCTCCCCGCCGAGGTAGCCGTGGGCGCCGGCGCCGAGCGCGAGGTAATCGCGGTCGGTCCAGTAGGCGATGTTATGTCGCGATTCATGCCCGGGGCGGGCCCAGTTGGAGAGCTCGTACTGGCGGTAGCCGGCGGCGGCGAGGAGGTCGGAGGCGGCGTCGTACATATCGGCGGCGAGGTCGGAGTCGGGGAGCCGGAGCTGGCCGCGGGCGATGCGGCGTGCGAGCGGGGTGCCTTCTTCGACTGTGAGGGCATAGCAGGAGAGGTGGTCGGCCTGGAGGCGGAGTGCGGCGTCGAGGCTGGCGAGCCACGCCTCGAGGGACTGGCCGGGGAGCCCGTAGATGAGGTCGAGGTTCAAGGATTCGAAGCCGGCATCCCGGGCAGCGGCGACGGCGGCGGCGGTGGCTTCGGGGGAGTGGATACGGTCGAGGAAGGCCAGCTCGGCGGGATGGAAGGACTGGGCGCCGACGGAGAGGCGGGTGACGCCGGCGGCGCGGAGGTCGCGGAGGTAGGGCGGCGACGAGGTCCCGGGGTTGACTTCGAGGGTGACCTCGGCGCGGGGTTCGAAGGGTGCGAGGGAGCGGAGGAGGTCGAGCAGTGCGGCGATGTGACGGGCAGGGAATTCGCCCGGGGTGCCGCCGCCGAAGCCGACGGAGGAGATGGTACGGCCGGCGAGGAGCGGTGCTGCGGCTTCGGCTTCGCGGAGGAGGGCCCGGGCGTAGGCGTCCTTGAGGGCATCGAGGCCGGCGTAGGCGTTGAAGTCGCAGTAGCCGCACTTGATGGTGCAGAAGGGGATGTGGACGTAGACGGCGAGCGGTCCGGGCATGGTCAGTGGCGGAGGGCTTCGCGGAGTTCGGCGACGCGGTGGGTGGTGATGCCGTCGACGCCCCAGTCGGCGAGCTGCTGGGCGCGGTCGAGGTCGTCAACGGTCCAGGCGATGACGGCGAAGCCGCGGCGGCGGAGGTCCTGGACGATGGGGCGGGTGAGGAGGGTGTGGCGGCAGGAGATGCCGCGGGGGATGGGGTCGCGGTCGGCGATGGAGAGGAAGAGGTCGAGCTTGGCGCGGACGTCGATGGAGTAGAGGAGCGCGAGGGCAGGGATGGTGCGGTGGAGGGCGCGGAGGATATGCCAGGACTGGGAGGAGGCGAGGAGGGGAGGGTGGCTGCGGGCGTGGAGGGTCTCGCGGAGGGCGGCGGCGGCGGCGGTTCCGCCATCTTTGAGGTCGAGGAGGACGCCGGCGCCGCGGCCGGCAGCGAGGGCGAGGAGGTGGTCGAGGCTGAAGTGGCTGGGCGGGATGCGTTTGAGGTACCAGGTTTCGAAGAGGAGGGGGAAGAAGCGGATGCGGCGCTCGTGGCGGGCTTCGAAGCGGCCGCGGTGGAGCCAGAGGTCGACTTCGAGGAGGTCGGCGCCGGATTCGAGGGCGGCGGTGGCGGCGGCGGCGGAGTTGCCGCCGCCGTGGGCGATGAGGAGCGGGCGAGGGTGCTCCGGGGAGAGCGGGCTGATTGCCGCGGGGGTCACCCTGCCATGGTACTGGCCGGCGCGTTCACGGGATGGCGCGGGGAGACGGGGATTTCGCCGGCGGCGATGTCATCGAGGAGGTCTTCGTCTTCGATGCGGTAGCCATCGGGGATGGGCGAGATGGCCCCGAGGGTAACGAAGCGGGAGAGGAGGGCGGTGACGGTTTCGCGGCTGGTGCCGATGGTCTGGGCGAGCTCTTGATGGGTGAGGCCGAGGCGGATGATGCCGTCTTCGCTGCGGGCAAGGAGGGTATCGGCGAGGCGGGCGGAGACCGGCTTGGAGACGATGTTCATGAAGGTGCGCTGCATACCGGCGAGGCGGCGGGCCATGAGTTCCATCATGGCGAACCCGAGGCGGGGGGATTGCTGGAGGAGGTGGGAGAAGTCTTCCCAGGTGATGGAGACGGCCATCGTTTCTTCGATGGCCTGTGCGGTGGCGGTGCGTTCGCCGTCTTCGACGATGGCCATGTCGCCGACGACGTCGCCTTTGCCGACGACGTCGAGGATGATCTCCTTGCCGTTGTCGGCGACTTGGAAGATTTTGACGCGGCCTTTGAGGATGAGGTAGACGCGCTCGGCGGGGTCGCCGGCGGCGAAGATGACCTGGCGTGGTTTGAAGCGGCGCTCGGTGAGGTGGGGGATGAGCCGCTCGAGCTCTTCATCGGTGAGGACGTTGAGGACGCGGGAGAGCTGGCGCAAGTACCAGGCGATGGAGCGCTGGAGGGCCTGGCGGCCGCGGGGCTGAGCGTGGCGGGCTGGTGTTTCGGCGGTCATCGCGTTTCCCCCATGTTGCGGTAGCGGATTTTGAGCTGGTCGAGCAGGCGGATGGCGCCAGGGCTGGCGTTCTTCTCGGTCGCTGAGACGTAGGTTTCGAGGTCGGGCAGGGCCTCTTCGAGGCGGCCGAGGCGATAGCGGAGCATGCCGCGTTCGCCGATGAGGGCGACGTTCCAGGGGGCGAGGCGGAGCTGGAGCTCGATGGTGTCGTGCCAGCGCTGGATATCGCGGCGGTTGCGGAAGATGATGTGGAGGTTGTTCAGCATGCGCTGGAGGACCTGGCGGCGGGTGACGGGGGCGAGGAAGGTTTCGGGGCGGGCGCCGCCGAGGTCGAGGCCACGGAGCATGGCGAGGAGCTCGTCTTCATCGAGGCGGGCGCCCTGCTGGAACGGGTCGAGGTAGACGAAGGCGGGAGGCTGGCCGTAGCGGACGATGAAATGGCCGGGGAAGCCGATGCCGTCCGCGGGGAGGCCAACGCGCTGTGCGACTTCGAGGTAGACGAGGGAGAGGGTGATGGGGATACCGGTCCGGCGCTCGAGGACGCGGTCGAGGTAGGAGTTTTCAGGGTCGTCGTAGTTTTCGAAGCTGCCGCGGAAGCCGCGGATGGCGAAGAGCTGGCGGTCGATGGCGTGGGCGAGCGCGTCGTGGGACGGGCGGTCGCCAGCATCGGCGAGGACGTCTTCGGCGATGAGGTCGAGCGTGCGCGCGGCTGCGTGCGGGTCGACGGGGCGGCCGCCGAGGCGGGCGATGACCATGGCGGCGGAGAAGAGGTCGACCTCATCGGGGTGACCGGCGACGGCGGCCTGGAACGCGTCGAAGTCGGCGGTGTTCACTCCAATTCAGTATACGAGCGGGAGGGGAAATCCCGTCACCGGGAGGGGTTCAGGGCATTTCGAGGCCGTGGGCTTCGAGGAGGGCGGCATCGGCGAGGAGGTCGGGGGTGGGGCCATCGGCGACGATGCGGCCCTCATCGAGGATGACGGTGCGGGGGAAGATTTCGGCGACGAGGCGCATATCGTGGGTGGAGACGAGGAGGGTCTGGTCGAGGGAGCGGAGGAGGTTGATGAGTTCGCGCCGGCCGCGGGGGTCGAGGCCGGCGGAGGGCTCGTCGAGCACGAGGAGCTCTGGGGACATGGAGAGGACGGTGGCGAGGGCGGCGCGCTTGCGCTGGCCGAGGGAGAGGTGGAAGGGCTGGCGTCGTTCGAAGCCGGCGAGGCCGACGGCAGCGAGGGCGCGGGCGACGCGTGTATCGACGTCGTCTTTGGTGAGGCCCATGTGGATGGGGCCGAAGGCGACATCGTCGTAGACGGTGGGGCTGAAGAGCTGGTCGTCGGGGTCCTGGAAGACGAGGCCGACGAGGGCGCGAATGCGGCCGAGGTTTTCGCGGGTGACGGGAAGCCCGGCGATGGTGACGGAGCCCTGGGTGGGGAGGTGGATGCCGTTGAGGTGGAGCATGAGGGTGCTCTTGCCGGCACCGTTGGGGCCGATGAGGGCGAGCTTTTCGCCCGGTTCGATGCGGAGGTCGATGCCGTGGAGGGCCTGGTGCCCGTTGGGGTAGCGGAAGACGAGGCGCTCGACGAGGACGAGCGGTGCCGCTGGGGGTGTGGACGGGCGGACGGGGGCTTCGAGGGTCATGGGCGGGGCACCCAGGTGTGGGCGCTGAGTTCGAAGGCGGCAAGCCCGGCAACGGCGAGGAGAAGGAGGGCGAGCTGGGGCCGGGGGAAGGGGCGGTCGTGGAGGTGGCGGAGGTGGCCGGCGTAGCCGCGGGACTGCATGGCGAGGTAGACGCGCTCGGAGCGTTCGTAGGCGCGGATGAAGAGGGCACCGACCATGTTGCCGACGACGCGGCCCTGCCAGGTCCAGTGCGGCGGTTTTCGGCCGGGTGGCAGAGCGGCGCGGGAAGCACGGGCGCGCATCATGCGGGAGGCCTCGCCGGTGAGCACTGCGAGGTAACGGTACATGAGGGAGACGATGGCGACCATGAGGCGGGGGAGGCGGAGCCGCTGGAGGCCCTCGAGGAGGTCGTGGAAGGGGGTGGTGAAGACGAGGAGCGCGGCGGCCTGCACCGAGACCCAGCTCTTGAGGAGGATGGTGGCGAAGGCGATGAGGCCTTCGCCGCTGAGGGTAAGGGTGAAGAGGCCGAGGTCGAGGTCGCCGATGGGCCGGCCGGGGCGGGTGAAGATGAGGGGGATGGCGGCGAGGGCGAAGGGGAGGGCGATGAAGGCACCGCGAAGCATGGGGAGGGGGCCGATGCGCGCGAGGAGGGAGACGGCGGCGAGGGTGAGCCACGCGGCCGCGAGGGCGAGGAAGGCCCCCTCGGGGAGGAGGGAGACCGAGAAGATGAAGGCGATGGAGAGCAGGAATTTGAGGCGCGCGTCGGCCCGGTGGAGGGGGCTCTCGCGGGGGAGGTAGCGGTCGAGGTTCAGGTGCGGGCCCTCCGGGAGGCGCGGACGGCGGCGCCGAGGGCCAGGGTGACGCCAAAGACGATGCCGACGCCGATGAGGCCTGCGAGGACGACGCTGGCCCATTCGTTATCGACGCCGGGGATGGTGTAGTCGGGGAGCCATTCGTAGGCGGGCTCTTTGGCTTTTTCGACGAAGCCCTTGTCTTCGGAGACGCGGTCGAGGCCGTCCGGGTCGGAGGATGCGGCTGGCGCGAGGAAGATGACGACGAGGGCGGCGATGAGGAGACCGGCGAGGGCCCAGCGGTAGCGTTCGAGGAAGGTGCGAGGGTGCTGTTCAGTCGACATGTGCGGCTCCAAGTGCGGCTTCGCGGAGGGTGAGGAGGTCGGCACGGGAGGCCTGGATGAAGGCGAGGGCGCCCACCGTGATGATGGCTTCGCCGATGCCGATGAGGACGTGCCAGCCGACCATGGCGACGAGGGCGACGCCGAGGGAGGTGGTATCTGAGAGGGCGAGCTGGAAGGAGACGAGGACGGCGGCGGCGACGACCGATAGCCAGGCCGCGACGGCAGCGGCGGGGAGACGGCCTTTCGTTTCGCCGCCGAGGACACTTGCGAGGGCGCGGTAGACGGCGTAGCCGCCCATGGTGCCGATGATGCCCATGTTGAAGATGTTGGCGCCGAGGACGACGAGGCCGCCGTCCTGGAAGACGATGGCCTGGACGGCGATGACGCAGGCCATGACGATGGTGGCGACGTAGGGGCCGAGGAGGACGGCGGTGAGGACGCCGCCGAGGAGGTGACCGGATGTCCCGCCGGGGATCTGGAAGTTGAACATCTGACCGGCGAAGACGAAGGCCGCCATGACTCCCATGAGGGGAATGGCGCGTTCATCGAGGCTTTCGCCGGCGCGCTTGAGGGAGATGGCGAGGGCGGCGACGGTGATGGCCCAGAAGACCGTGCTGACGGGGACGGAGAAAAACCCGTCGGCGGCGTGGAGGAGGAAGATGGGGGACATAGGTTCTCCCGCAGTGGGCGTTCCGCCGTGCAGTTTACCTGCAGCGACTTGCAGATACGAGGGGGACGTGGCGGCAGCGGGCGGTGGCGAGCGGGGGCGGGGTGCCGGTATCGTTCGAGGCATGGACGAGCCGGTGCGCTACAGGGTAGGGAACCTGGACATCGCGGTGATTTGTGACGGCTACATCAAGCTGGATGCGGGCGCGGTGATGGGCATCGTGCCGCGGGTGATGTGGGAGCCGGTCATCGGCCGGGAGAACATCGATGCGGAGCACCGGATGAAGCTTTCGCTGAACTGCATCGTGGTGCGAAGCGGGGAGGAGCTTCTCCTGGTGGACACGGGGATGGGGGACAAGGTGCAGGGAACGCCGCGGGAGCGGGGATTCCCGGGGGAGTACGGGCGGCTGCTGCAGGGGCTGGCGCAACTCGGGCTGGGGCCGGAGGACATTACGGTGGTCGCGAATACGCATCTGCACGCGGACCACTGCGGCTGGAATACGCGCCGGGCGGAGGACGGCCGGCTGGTGCCGACGTTCCCGCGGGCGCGGTACATCATCCAGGCGGGGGAGTTCGCGGCGGCGATGCACCCGAACGAGCGGACGCGGGGGACGTACTTCGAGGAGAATTTCGCGCCGCTGCGGGAGACGGGGCAGCTGGAGCTGGTGGAGGGGGAGACGGAGCTCATCCCCGGGGTGACGTTCTGGCCGACGCCGGGCCACACGGCGGACCATGCGTCGGTCGTGCTGAGCTCGGCGGGAGAAACGGCGATCTACACCGGGGACCTGGTGCACCACGCGGTGCAGGTGGAACGGCCGGCGTGGATTGCAGCGTTCGATATCCTGCCGCTGATGTCGCTGGAGTCGAAGAAGCGGCTGGCAGAGCGGGCGCTGCGGGAGAACGCGCTGCTCATCTGCGTCCACAATCCGTTCCCGGGCACGGGGCGGCTGACGGAGCGAGACGGGCGAAGGACGTTCGTGCCGGCATGAGCGAGCTGGTGATGCGGCTGGCGCTGCGCGAGACGCACGCGGCGTTTGGGGCGGCGTTCGGGGTGCGCCGCGGCTGGGAGGTGCCGCTGCACTACGGGGACCCGGGGGCGGAGTACGCTGCACTGCGGGAGGCGGCGGCCGCGTTCGACCTGAGCTGGAGGAGCCGGGTGATGGTGACCGGGCCGGACGCGGGGGAGGTGGTGGCTGCGGCGCTCGTCGGCCGCGCCGGGGAGCTGGAGGAGGGGCGCGCGGGGCGGTTCGCGCTGCTGGACCGGGAGGGGACTATCGCGGACCTCGTGCTGGCGGCGCGGACGGGCAGCGCTGCTTTTCTGCTGAGCGGCGAGCCGGAGCGGCGGGGCGTGCTGGCGGCCGCGCTGGAGGCAGCGGTCGGTGAGGGATACGAGGTGCGCATCGAGGACCGGACGGTGACGACCTGCGGGGTCGGGCTGGCAGGGCCGGGTGCGGCGGCGGCGATGGCGCAGCACGTGGCGGAGGCCCTGCCGGGGCGGCTGGGGGCGCTGCAGTGCGCGGCGTTCGAATTCCACGGGTTCCGGGCACTGGCGGTGCGCGGGAGCAGCACGGGCGAGGACGGGTTCGAGCTGGTGCTGGCGCCGGCCGTAGGGAGCCATCTGCTGGGGACGCTGCGGGCGGCCGGCGTGGCGGTCGCGGGGTGGGAGGCGCTCGAGGCCGCCCGGGTAGAGGCGTGCATCCCGGCGTGGTCGCCGGACCTGGAGGCGGGGCTTTCGCCGGCGGAGGCGGACCTCGATGTGCTGCTGGGCATCCCGGGCGGGCGGGAGGGGCGCATCCTGGCGGCGTTCCTTCTGGAGGGCGAGCCGGTGGCGCCCGGGACGCCGGTGGTCGACGGGGAGGGCCGCCCGGTTGGCGAGGTGCGGTCGTGCCTGCGGGCGCCGGGATTGAAGGCCACGGCGGGGCTGGCGATCATGGAGACGGCGGCGGCGTACCCGGGCGCCGCGCTGCGGGCGGGCGGTGCGCAGCTGCTGGTCGCCGCAAAGCCGCTCTATCGACGCAGAACGGAGGGGAGTCCGCAGCGATGGTAGACCTTTCGGCGCTGGCCGCGTATGAACCCCGCTGGCCGGGGGTCGTGGAGCTGAACCTGCAGGACCAGTGGCGGGCGCGGTGGGTGGACGAGCAGGTGCTGCCGGCGAATGCGCCGGTGAACTACGCCTACGCGATGGTGGTGGCGGGGGAGCGCGGGTACGTCGTTCGGCGGCCGGGCGAGCCGGCGTGGGGGATGGTGGAGGGCCCGACCGGCGAGCGGCACGCGCAGGCGTTCGTGGAAACGGAGGTGCGGGCGCGGATGGGGGTCGCGCCGGGGCTGGTCGAGCTCATCGGGTTTTTCGAGTGCAAGGCGACGCGGCACAATCGGGAGTACCCGCAGGGGACGCTGACGGTGCGGCCGCTCTACCTGGTCGTGGCGAAGGAGGCTGGCGAACCGCCGTCGGGATGGGAGCGGAGGCGGCTGCCGCTGAACGAGTTCATGGTGGCCCTGCGAACGCGGTATCCGGAGCTCGATGCGTACCTCGGGAAGGCAGCGCTCCGGTATGCGGTGCTGCGGAAGGAAGGGAGGGCCTAGGGGCCCGGGGTCATTCGCCGTAGACCCGGGCGAGGAGGGCGTAGAGGTCGGGGTCGTAGGAGCGGAGCCAGGTGCGGTCGCGGCGGCCTTTTTGGTCGGCGTGGAGGAAGTAGGCCTGGGTGCCCTCGGCGAAATATTCGCTGGCGTTGGTCGCGGCGTAATCGCCGCGGTACTTGCCGGCAGCCATGGCGTCGGCGTAGAGCTGGCGGACGTCGAAGTAGTCGGCCGGGGGGAGGGCCCAGCCCATGACGAGGTGGCCGAGCTCGTGATAGAGGATGTTGAGGCCGCCGCAGGGGCCTGAGCGCCGGCCGAGGAGGTCATCTTCGTTGACGGTGACGACGGGGTAGTCGGCGGAGTCGGCGACGCCGCAGACGTGGTCGAAGAAGTCGCGGGAGTCCCGGTCATCGAGGCAGCGGAACTCGGGGAGGTCGAGGACGCCCTGGCCGCTGGCGGCGACGATGACGTAGGCGCCGTCGGCGGCGAGGATGTTTTCGAGGTCGTTGCTGGCGAAGAACCGCTCGACGGTTTTCTTCGCCTCGGCGATGGCCCGGGGGGAGACGCGGTCGGTGGCGACGATGGCGATGCCAGCGGCGTGGGTGATTTGTGTGTACTCGGGGGAGAAGCGGCGGGGCTGGCCGGGGTCGGGCATCCGGGCGACGCCCTGGCAGACGTCGCCGGCCGCGGCAAGCGGGCTGGGGGTGGGCCGGGACAGGGGCGTGGAGGCGGCGGGGTGGGCCGGCGACGGCGCGGTATCCGAGGCGGAGCGCAGGACCATGCCGGCCGTGCCTGCGAGCGCGAGGATAGCGAGCAACGTGGCGCCGGCGAGTGCTGCCGCGGTCTTCATGACGACAGGGTAGGGCGAGAAGGAGCCGGGCCGAAAGGGCAGCCTGACCGGTTCTTTCCCGGGGGCGCGCGCGGGCTAGCGTTCGAGGGCGAAGCGGACGGTGACGGTGACGCTGACGGTGGATTCGCCGGGTTCGATTGGGGTGGTGTCGCCGGTAGCGGCGACTCGCGGTGCGGCAAGCGGCACGGGGCCGCTGACGGCGGTCTCGCTGATTGCGAGGACGGCCCCGAGGCGGGTGCCGGCGGCGGCAGCGTAGGTCTCGGCGCGCCGGCGGGCGTCGGCGATGGCGTTCTTCCGTGCGGTCTCGAGGAGGGCTTCGCGGTCGCTGATGCCGAACTGGAGGCCATTGAAGCGGGCCGCGTCGCCGGCGGCTGCAAGGGCGCCATCGATGACCGTGCCGAGGGTATCGAGGTTGCGAACCCGGACCGTGACGGTGTTGGCGACGGTGTAGCCGATGATGCGCGGCTGGCCGGGCGGGGAGTAGTCGTAGAGGGGGCCGACGCTGACCTGGCGGGTCTGAATATCGCGGTCGGCGACGCCGTTCTTTTTGACGCTGGCGATGAGGGCGCTGGCGGCGGCAGCGGCTTCCTTCCGGGCCTGGGCGACCGAGGGAGCGGTGACCTCGACGCCGACATCGAACGTGGCGGTATCGGGCACTGCGGCGGCTTCGCCGGTGCCGGTAACGGTGATGCCGAGTTCCATTGGCTGCTCCCCCGTAATGATGGTGGTTTCGCCGCCGGCACAGGCGGCCAGGCTGGCGGCGAGGAGGAGGATGGCGGCGAAGGGGAGCGTCCGATTCATCGATCATTTTCTCCGGGCGATTTCGAGGCCGGCGAGGGCGGCCAGGGCGGCGGCGGCTGCTGCTCCCGTGGCGAGCAGGAGCCAGGACGGGACGCGGCTCCCTTCGGCAGGCCCACCGCTGCGCGCGGCGGCGGGTTGAGCGTTCTCGGCCGCTTCGCCGGGCTTGCTCCCGTCCGCGACCCGGTCCTCACCGTGGTCGGCCGCCGTATCGCCGGAGGGCCCGCCCGCGTCAGGAGAACGGTCGGAGTTGGGGGCGCCCCCGCCGGCTGGCGGGGACGCGAGGCCCGGCGGGGCCCCGGGCGTAGCGGCGAAGGGCGCCAGGGGCGCGGCGTGGTCTGCGCTCTCGCCCTCGGACGGGGCGGCCATCGGTGCCACGGTATCCTCGGCCTGCTCGCGGGAGGCGAGCGAGACTGAGCCGCCGTCATCGGCGGGCGAGGCGAGCGCGAGGAGCGCGACGACGGCGAAGGCGGCGACGGCTGCGGCAGCGATGCCGCGCGCTGCGAGGAGGAGGACCGGGCCCGGGGCAGCCCGGCGGGAGGGCGCGGCGCGGGGGTGTTCGAGCATGGCCGCAGTCAGCCGGAGGGAGCGGGAGGGTTCGCGGAGTGGGAGGGACTGGAGCGCGGCCCGGAGTCGGCGCTCGTCTTCGAGGCGGGTGCGGCAGGCGTCGCAGCGCGCGACGTGCGCGTCGAGGCGCTGGCGGCTCGCCTCATCGGCGCGGCCGCTGACGGCGTCGGTGATGAGGGCATGCCAGGCGCGGTGGCGGCGGAAAAGCCTGTCGGTCATCGGTCCCCTCCGTCGGGGAGACGTCCGGAGCGGGGGAAAAGTTCCGGGTGGCGAGCGAGGATGCGGCGGAGACGGTCGCGGCCGCGGGAGAGGCGGGATTTGACCGTGCCGAGAGAGACGCCGGTAGCGGCGGCGATTTCCTCGTACTGGAGGCCATGGACGTCGGCGAGCAGGATGACCTCGCGCTGGTCCGGCGGGAGCCCGGCGAGTGCCCGTTCGAGTGCCGGGCCGAGGGCGCGGGCTTCAAACGCGGCGGCAGGGTCGGCAGCGGGGTCCTGCGGTTCGATGGCGACGTCATCGGGGCGGCCGGTGTCGAAAGGGCGGGTGGGGACCCGGCGCAGGCGGCGGCGGAGTTCGTCGCGGCAATGGTTGAGGGCGATGCGGAGGAGCCAGCTGCGGAAGCTGCCGCCCTGGAACTGGGGGAGCGCGCGATAGGCGGAGAGGAAGGTCTCCTGGGCGGCGTCTTCGGCGGCGGTTCGCTCGCCGAGCTGGCGGTAGCAGAGGGTGAACACGAGCGACTGGTAACGGTCGACGAGGCTGTTGAAGGCGTCGAGATTGCCGTCCTTTGAAAGAGAGACCAGGTGCTCGTCCGGGGGTTCGAGCATATCGGGCATGTGGGCCGAGGGTAGGTCAATCGGCTGTAAAGGGCGACGCGGAGGAGCTGCCCGGAACAGCGGGGAGGCTATGGTACGCTGATGACGATGGACAATGGCGAGGGGCGGCCCCTCGACGAACTGGAAACCGGTCAGCAGGACCCGCAGGACTGGTATTTCGACCTGCCGAGCGATGCGTGGAAGCGGCAGGAGGAGAAGAACAGACTGCTCCGTGAACGCCTCCGGAGCAGGGAGCAGGAGCCGGCAGACCGCACGGGGCGCGACCCCTGGGTGTTGAACCGGCCGGCACCGGATGTGCCGAAGAAGCGCGGGCTTTTTGGCCTCGGGAGGAAAAGGCGGGAAGGCGAGGAGGAGCGGCGGCATTCTTCGCCGCAGCAGCGGGCGTTCCGGGGGTGGCCAGGCGAGCTTGCGGACAGCGATGACGAAGGTGATTGGTCGACGGAGCGGCTGGACCCCGGCTTCGTGTCGGAGCCGCTGCGGCTGAAGCCGCGCGGGGCATCAACGCCGGGCGAGCCGACGGGTACCAGCCCGGGGCCCGCGGGGATGATCGAACCGCCGCCGCTGCGGTTGCGGCCGCGGCGAGAGGCGGTGGAGGGGTCGCGGCTGAACTGGGATTTCGGGCCGGGCGCGTGGCCGGGGCCGGATGATGGGCAGGAGGCCGGCGAGGACCCGGGCGAAGACGGGAGCATCGTGTCGCAGATGCGGGCGTGGGCGGAGCGCGGCCACGGTGCCGGCCGGCAGCGTTTGGGCGGGGGCAGCGAAGAGGGGCGGGAAGACGAGCAGCCGGAGGGGCATGGGAGCAGCGGCGCAGGCGGGTTCGAGGCCGAGGCAGGGGGCCCCGGCGTTGCGTCGGAGCCCGGGGCGGACGGCGCGGCTGCAACCCCGGGCGGGGAGGACGAGCGAGGCGCGACGGTCGAGGAGGGGCTCGCCGCGATGGAGGAGCGCCCGGCTGCGGGACTGCCGCTCCTCCGCCGGCGGCCGGAAGATGACCGGGCCGCCGACCGGGGGCCGGGCAAGAGCAGCAGGTGGGATGCGTTTTTCGGGCTCGACCGGGGCGAGGAAGGCGACGAAGGGGCCGGGGTTTCTGAAGGGCTCGCGGCGATGCGCGAGTGGGCGAAAAAGAAACCGCTCGGCGAGGATGTTCGGGACTTGAGCCAGGTTCCTGAGGAGTTCCTGAAGCCGTTCGACTGGGAGCTCGAGCCTCAGACGGAGGAGCAGGAGCCGGCGGGGGGTTCGGCAGCCGGATGGGAGGCAGACGCGGCGGCCCGACCCGGCGCCGGTGCGGAGGCAGGCGACCGGAGTGAGGCCGCGGAGGACCCCTGGCGCGATGCGGATGCCCCGGGGTCGGCGGGGGCCGGGCCGCTCGAGCCCCCGGGCACGGGCGAGGAGTTTCGTGCGGGGGCGGGCCTGCATCGCGCGGGAGATGGTGAAGCGGCAAGGGAGCCGAGCGTTTCCGAGGCCGGCGAGGCGGCCGTTTTCGCGGCGAGATGGCGGGATGACGGGGGAGCGTCCCGGTTCGCCATGCTCGACAGGCCGGGGCCCGGGGAGCGCGAGGGAGTTCATGACGACGAGCGGTCTGGGGGCGTCGAGGGGGCAGGATTGGCGGCGTTCGCCGGGCCCGGGCAGGACGGGCCCGCCGGGCATTCGGCTGAGTACGACGACCCGCTGGCCGGGCTGTTCCCGGTGCGGGAGGTGCCGGGCCGGGCTGAACCGGGGGATGAAAAGCGCGGCCTCTTTGGGCGGCTGTTCGGGCGAAAGCGGCGCGAGGAGCCCGCTGAACGACGGGAATCCGGCACGCCGTGGCTGGCGGGATGGCAGGTGGGGCCGGAGGAGCAGGAGGCCACCGGCGGCTTCGAACCTGAGCGGGGACCGAGCGTCTTCGAAGGAGGCCGACTGGTCGCCGATGAACCGCCGGGGTCGACGCCGGAGGGATGGGGCAGCAGCATGGGCGAGTCGCTCGCCAGCGACCTGGAGGCGGTGAGCGACTTCGCTGCCCAGGTCCAGTCACTCGCGTGGCAGATGGAGCAAAGGAGCGGCAGCGAGCCAGCGGCCGGTACGACCGGATGGTGGGGAATCTCGCGGGAGGGACCTGCCGCCGAGGCCGCCGACGGCGAGGATGGCTGGGCCCCGGAGGTCGTCGCGGCGGTGCATGGCCCGTTCGCCGAGGGGGATGGAGTGCCGGTCGGCGACGAAGTCCTGGCGGAGGAATGGGACCCAGAACCGGTGTCGGTCGAAGCGGGCAGCTGGCTGGCGGAGAGCGGCGGTATCGGGCGGACGGACCCCGGCGAGCCGCCCCGGCCGGGGGCAACGGTCGAGGCGGGCGAAGCCTGGGCCCCGGAACCGGTGCCGCTGAGCCAGGCGGAATTCGGAGCGGCAGTCCAGGCTGCGCTGTGGGGGGACCACGACTCCGGCAGCGTCGGGCCCGGGAGCCTCGGGGCGGAGCCCGAGAGCGATGCGCCGCGGCCGCGGTGGGAGGCTGAGGACGAGGAGGACCCCGCCGGGGAGGCGGTCATGAGCGCCGATGTCGCGCCGGCAGGGGAGCAGGCGGCCGCCCGGGAGCCGCGGCCGTGGTGGGAGGCTGAGGACGAGGAGGACCCCGCCGGGGAGGCGGTCGCGAGCGCCGATGTCGCGCCGGCAACGGAGCAGGCGGCTGCCCGGGAGCCGCGGCCGTGGTGGGAGGCTGAGGACGAGGAGGACCCTGCCGGGGCGACATTCGCCCGGGGCACCGGGGGAACGGAGGCGGCCGCGCCCGACGGCTTCGAGGTGCTGGACGCAGCCGACGATGACGACATGTGGGGCGACATCGCCGAGACGGCGGAGCTCGGCGTGTCGGTGATGGGAGAGGACGAGCTCGACCTCGCGGCGAGCCTCGAGGCCCAGATGGGCGCCGCGGGCGATGAGCCGGCCTGGGCGCGGCCGTCCCCGGTGACCGACGGGGATGAGCCGGAGTTCGTCTCGACCGAGGACGAAGGCGACGTCATCCTGAGGGCGTTCGAGGCGCATGCTTCGATGCCGGAGCCCGAGACGGCATCGGCGGAGGCCGACGCTGAAACCGCGGCAGCGCTCGAGATGCTGTTCGGCGCGCAGGGCACGCAGATCGTCGAGGAGACGGGAACAGAGCCGGAAGAGCGGCCGTTCATCCGGATGGCGGCGTGGGCGCCGCAGCGCGGCAGGCCGGCGGATGACGGATGGGCCCCGGCGGAGGAGGTGTCCGCGGAGTTCGAGCAGCGGAATGCGCCGATCGGGTTCGAGTTCGACTCGCTGGCTGCGGCGCCGCCCTGGGCGACGGGCCGGGAGGAAGCGGCGGAACCCGCGGCCGCACGTTCGCGGGATGACGGGCGGCTGAAAGCTTGGGTCCGGGAAGTAGTGGAGACGGTCATGCTGGCCGCGCTGGTCTTCCTTTCGGTGCGGGCGAGCTTCGGGAACTTCAAAGTCGACGGCAACTCGATGTACCCGACGCTGGAGAACGGGCAGTTCCTCATCGTGAACAAGCTGGTGTACTCGGAGGTCGACCTGCAGAAGCTGTCGACGTTCCTGCCGTTCATCGACCCGGGGGATGACCCGACGCGGTACGTGTTCCACGGGCCGGAGCGGGGGGACATCGTGGTGCTCCGGGACCCGCGTGACCCGAGCACCGACCTGATCAAGCGGGTCATCGGGCTCCCTGGGGAGACGATCGAAATCGTGAACGGCAAGGTGTACATCAATGACCGGCTGCTGGAAGAGCCGTACATCCGGACGCCGTGGAACGACACGCTCCCGAAGGTCGTCATCCCGCCGGACGAGTATTTCGTGATGGGGGACAACCGGAACAACAGCCTGGACAGCCGGAGCGCGCAGGTGGGCCTGGTCTCGAAGGACCTCATCATCGGGAAGGCGACCCTGAGCTACCTGCCGCTGAGCCGGTTCGGGCTGGCTCCGAACGAGAAGGGAGTGCTGACGGAGCAGAAGCCGGTCCTGACGGCGAAGCGGCTCGGCGAAGAGTAGCGCGCTACCGATCCGCACGTCCCGCGACGGGAAGGCGGCGAGCGGGTACGCTCGCGGCATGTCTGCACGGCACCTGACGCGGGAGGAGGCGTGGGCGCTGCTCGAGGGACGCGGGGCGCTGCTCCGCGGGCACTTCCAGTACGCGAGCGGCCGTCACGGGGAGCTGTACATCGAGAAGTTCCGGATTCTGCAATGGCCGGACGTGACGGAGCCGCTTTGCCGGCAGATCGCCGACCGGTTCCGGGGCATGGCGACGGTGGTGGCCGGGCCGACGACGGGCGGGGTCATCCTGGCGTACGAGACGGCGCGGCAGCTGGGGCTGCGAGCGATCATCGCCGAGCGGAAGGAGGAGGGGCGAGAGGAGCGGGAGTTCCGGCGGGGGTTCGAGCTGGGGCCGGAAGACCGCGTCCTGGTGGTGGATGATGTGCTCACGACCGGCGGGAGCATCCGGGAAGTGCTGCGGGCGGTGGAGGCGCGGGGGGCGGCGGTGGCCGGCGTGGGGGTGCTGGTCGACCGGACGGGGGGGACGGTGGGGTTCGGAGCGCCGTTCTTCGCCTGCCTGGACGTGCCGGCGGCCTCGTGGGACCCATCGGCGTGCCGACTCTGTCGGGAGGGCGTTCCCCTGGTGGTGACGTAGGCGCGGTCGTTACCGCGGGAGGCCGGTGCAGGGGCTAGAATCGGAGGCGTGCGTTACGTGCCAGCGGCGGCGGGGAGCGACCCTTCGTTTTTGCTGAAGGCGCTCGGGGAGGCGTCGGGGGAGCTGGCACGGGCGTTCGAGGGCGTCCGGGAGCGGGACCTGCTGCGGCCGGCGGCGTGGCCGGATGAGGGGTGGTGCCTGCTGGCGGTACCGTTCCACCTGGTGCAGGTGGAACGCGGAGTGCAGGAGCAGACGGCCATCATCGCCATGAGCCGGGGCCGGGGGATGCCGGAAGTGCCGCACGTGGACTTCGACGACATCCCGTTCGAGGCCGATTATGCGGAGGCCGATGTGGAGCTGCTGCTGGAAGAGCTCCACTTCCTGCGGCGGCGGACGACGTATCTGCTGTGGGACCTTTCGGAGCGCGACTGGGAGCGGAAGGGAGTGCACCCGTACCGGGGCGAGGTGTCGATCATGGAGATTGCGCGGGAGACGTATCAGCATGACCTGGAGCACCTTTGGCAGGTCCGGCGGATGCTCGATGGGCTGGCGGGGCGAGGCGGTTGAGGCCGACGCTGCGGGTCGTGCCGCCGGGATACGGCATGGCGGCGGCGGAACCAGAGGCGCCGTACGCGGTGCACTTTTCGGGCGACCGGGAGCGGCTGCAGGTAGCGACGAGTCGGCTCGGGCTTGGCATCGACCTGCGCGAGCCGGGCGAGGCGGTGGTGTGGGCTTCGCGGTCGATGATCGGGCGGCTGGCTGAGGCGCTCGGGGAGCAGGGGTCACCGCATGCTGCCCGGCTCCGGGCGTACCTCGCACCGGTGCAGGCGTGGCGGCTGCGGACGCGAGAGCTGCCCCTCGATCGGCCGGTCATCATGGGCATCCTGAACCTGACGGAGGATTCGTTCTCGGGCGACGGGGTGGGGCGGGACGTGGGGGCGGCTTGCGCGGCGGCGGAGCGGCTGCGGGCGGCAGGGGCGGACATCATCGACGTCGGGGCGGAGAGCGCGCGGGCGGACCGGCCGGTGCTCGACCCGGAGGAGGAGGCGGAGGTGGTGGGGGCGGCGGTCGCTGCGCTGGCGCGGGAGGGGCACGTGGTTTCGAGTGATACATATAAGCCGGTGGTAGCGCGGGCGGCGCTGGCGGCCGGTGCGGAGCTGGTGAACGACATCAGCGGGCTGACGCTGGGGACGAGCGCTGCGGAGGCGGCGGCTGCTGCCGGGGCCGGGTACGTGCTGAATTACAGCTACTCGGTGCCGAAGCGGCGGCCGGATGCTCCCCCGGTCTACGGGGACGTGGTGGTCGAGACGGTGGGGTGGATGGAGCAGCGGCTCGAGAAGCTGTGGGAGGCCGGGCTCCAGCGGGAGCAGGTGGCGGTCGACCCGGGGATTGCGTTCGGGAAGAGCCACGACGAGGACCTGCAGATGGTGCGGCGGATTGGGGAGCTGGGGACGTTCGGGCTCCCGGTTTTGCTGGCGCATTCGCGGAAGAATTTCATCGGGAGCGTGGGCGGGCTGGCACCAGCGGAGCGGGACCTGGAGACGCACGCGGTGAGCGCGCTGGCGTTCGCGCAGGGGGTTCGGATTTTTCGGGTGCACGACGTCGCGGGGGCGCGGCGGGCGCTGGGGATGGCGGAGGCGGTGGCAGCCCGGGGCGCGGGGGCGTTCGCGCCGGGCGAAGGGAGCTGGCCGTGGCGGGCGGGGGCCTCGGCAGCGCACATGACGCGGGCGGAGCCGGCGGTGCCGCCGCCGCCGGGGCAGCGGTGGTAGGGCGGAGCGGAGGTGCGCAGAGGTGACGGGACCGGGGCGGAGGCCGCTGGGGGCCTAGCGGGGCGGGGCGGGCCAGGCCGGGAGCCCTTCGATGCGCCAGGCGACCTGGCTGCCCGTGGCGTTCGTCGCGAGGGTGCCGCGAATTGCGCCATCGCGGGAGACGAGCCAGAGCTCGGCGGAGCGTTCCCGCGGGGGGAAGTAGAGGAAGGCGAGCCACTGGCTGTCGGGGGACCAGCCGACGTGCTCGGGCGCCCAGTCGAGGCCGGGGAAGCTGAGGGTGCCGGTAACGGCGCCGTCGCGGATGAGGTCGAGGCGGCCGTCGTCCCGGCGGAAGACGCGGGTGCCGTCAGGCGCGAGGAGCTCGGGAAAATCGGACGGGCCGACAGTGCGGCGCTCGACTTCGGCGCCGGACTGGAGGTCGACGACGACCAGGGTTTCGCCGGAGATGCTCGAGACGAGGTAGCCGGCCTCCTGCTGGCCGAGGAAGAAGAGGCGGCGGGGCATGAGGCCGGTGCAGTGGACGGAGCGGCTGGATTCGCCGGAGGCGCGGGCGAGGACGAGGCAGCTGCCGGAATCGAGGTAGAGCAGGTCGCCCGGGATGGCGGGGTTCGGGTCGCGGGTGAGGGATGGGGGGGAGGGGTCGGTGACCCCGAGGCGGAGGAGGACGACGGCTGCTACGAGCACGGACGCGAGCCCGCCGAGGACGATGACGGCGAACCAGCGTGCGGGGAGGCGGCTCATGCGGGCTGGCCCCGGCGGAGTGCGGGGACGAGGCGGGCGAGGAGGAGAACGGCTGCGATGAGGAGGGCGCCGCTGATGATGAGGGCGACGGGAGCGCCGACCTGGTCGGAGAAGTTCTGGAAGATGGCCCGGACGAGAGCGATGAAGAGGAGAGCGACGCCGGTAAGGACGAAGGCGAAGGATGCGCGGTAGACGCCGAGGCCGAGGAGGGCGGCAGCAGCGACGAAGGCCAGGAGCTCCCATGGCGAGCCGCCATCGCGGAAGCCCGGCTGATAGGCGCCGAATGCGAGGACGACGGCGAAGGCGGCGCGGGCTGCGGGCCGGGGCGAAAGGGCGCCGAGCTCGGCGAGGAGGATGGCGACGGTTCCGATGGCGACCAGCGAGAGAGCCGCGAGGCGGGCGGAGAAGGACTCGGGCCAGTTGCCGATGGCCTGGCCGAGGAAGAAGAGGCTCCCGGCGAGAGCGATGACCTGGAAGGTGGCGGGGTTGAGCGCCCAGAGGAGGAGGGCGAGCGCGACGGCGACGCCGGCGACGATGAGCATGGCGGCCTGGTCATCGTCGCGGGAGATGCCCAAGGGCTCGTATTCATAGAGGAGGACCGCGACGGTCCCGGCGGCGAGGGCGACGGCGGCGGCCCAGGAGAACTGGGCGCCGCGGCGGTAGCCGGGCTCGCCAAGGGTGCGGAGGAGGGCGCCGACGAGGAGGGCGAAAGCAGCGGGGATGCCAACGGCCAGGAGGCGGGGGAGGGACTGGAGCCCGGACCAGCCCTGGGCGAAGAGTGCGAAGACGCCCACACTGAGAACGGCGATGCCGAGGTAGAGGAGGACTTCGACCAGGCCCGGACGCTCGCCGGGCGGGATGGCGATGCCGGGCCGCGCCTCGCGCCGGCGGGCGGCTTCGAACTGGCGGATGCGCTCGGCGGTTTCGGCATCGATGAGACCGGCTTCCGCCCAGCGCCGGAGTGCGTCTTCCGCCTCGGTCATGAGGAAACGCTACGAGGGAACGGGGGAGCTGTAAAGGGTGGGAGCGGGGAACGGGGAGCGGCTCAGGTGAAGAGGGAGGAGAGGTAAGGGGAGAGGAAGCGGCCGGCGGGGTCGAGGCGCTGGCGGAGGGCGCAGAAGTCGTCGAAGCGGGGATACATCGCGGCGAGGTCCGCCCTGGTGCAGGTGTGGAATTTGCCCCAGTGGGGGCGGCCGCCGAACTCGCGGAAGATGGGCTCGAGGTCGGTGAAGAACTCACGGTAGGGCCGTTCGGCGGCCTGGTGGACGGAGAGAGTGACGGTAGGGCGACCGAAGGCAGGGCTGAGCCAGGCATCATCGGCGGCGAGGGTGCGATATTCGACGGGCCAGGCGACCTTCGGATGGCGCTCGTTTATCCGCTGGCGGATGGCGCGGAAGCATTCGGGACCGGCTTCGGCGGGGACGGCGTACTCCATTTCGTTGAAGCGGAGGTCGCGGACGGAGGGGTAGATGCGGTGGGCCCAGCCGAGGCGTTCGCCGGGGCCGTCGAGGGCCGGGGGTTCTTCTCCTGGAGGGGTTTCGTCGACCGTGTTGAGCGCCTTGGACTCGGCGACGTCGGAGCGAGGGAACCAGAAGAACTCGTAGTGCTCGTTCGCGGCGATGTCGTGGTCGAGGGCATCGAGGCAGGCCTCGATGGGGCGGCGCCAGACGCGTTCGTGGAGGGCGTAGCGGGGAATGCAGGCGAGGGTCACGCGGGTGAAGATGCCGAGGAGGCCGAGGGAGACGCGGAGGGCGGGGAGGAGAGCGGAGTTCTCGATATCGAGGAGGGAGCCATCGGCGGTGACGACGCGGGCGGCAACGAGGCGGGTGGAGATGCTGCCGAAGGCGGGGCCGGTGCCGTGGGTTCCGGTCGCGATGGCGCCGGCGAGGGCCTGGGTGTCGACGTCGCCCTGGTTGGGGAGAGCGAGGCCGCGCTCCCAGAGGAGGTGGGTGGCATCGCAGAGGCGGGTGCCTGCGAGGAGGGTGGCGCGGCCGGCGGCCGCGTCGGCGTGGAGGAGGCCGGAGAGGCGTTCGAGAGAGAGAAGGGTATCGTCCCCGGGGACGACAGGGACGAAGGAGTGGCCGGAGCCCGCGACGCGGACCGTGGTGCCGGGGGCGGCTTCGCGGACGATGGCGGCGACCTCGTCTTCGGAGGCGGGGGCGAGGATGCGGGCGGGGCGGGCGACGACGGAGCCGGACCAGTTGGTCCAGGTGGGCACGGGAGGGCCTCCAGGTGGCGTGCCGGGAAGCCTAGCGCAGTGACGGTGAGGAAGGGAACGGGTCAGGCGGCGCGGGGCTCCCGGGCGCGGCTCCGGACGGCGAGCAGCTCGGCGCGGATGCGGAGGAGGATGGGGGCGCTGAGGCTCCCGAAGCCCGGCCCGCGGAGCGCGTCGATGAGACGGATGGCGTCGTCGAGCCCGGCCTCGTAGCCGGCCTGCCAGGAGGGCCAATCGATGGAGTGCATGGTCGGCTCCTCGGGGTTCATACCGGGGTTATCGGAAGAACTGGCGGGCGGCACAGGTTTGGGGCCGGGACCACCGAACATTCACTGAATCGTCCCGCAGGCGTTGCCGAAACATCCGGTGAGACACCTCGAGGTGACGGAAATGGCTGCAGGACACCGCGACGCGACGGCGCCGATGCGGGTGATGCCGGAGAACGAGCAGGAGCATGCCGCGGTGGTGCAGGGGGCGCTCTCCGCGGGGCTGCGATACCGACTCGCGATCGATTCGTTCTTCGGAGCGACCCATGCGATTCGGCCGAACGGGGCGAAGCACACGCACTCGTACCGGGTGCAGGCGGTGTTCGTGACGGATGGGGTGGACGAGCAGGGGATGGTGGTGGGCTTCCGGGAGGTGGCGAACCTGCTGGAGGCTGAGGCGAAGCGGTTTGCGAACCGGTTCCTGAACGAGATGTACCCGTTCACGGAGGTGCAGCCGACGGGGGAGAACCTGGCATCGGTGATTTACCGGAGCCTGGAGGCGCGGCTGCTCGAGGAGATGCCGGGCGGGCCGAGGCTGGTGAGCGTGACGCTGTGGGAGAACCCGACCGTTTCGGTGACGGTCGAAGGATGGAGTGATGCAGCATGAAGCGGGCAGGTCTGGCGCTGGTCGTGGCTGTCCTGGCGTTTGGCGGGTCCGGGCGGGGTACGGCGGAGGCTGCGGTCCCGGCTTACGCGACATTGACGTTCCTGGCGGCGAGCTGCCCCGGGGAGAGCGCGATCTACCAGGCGCGGCTGGCGGGGAAGGACCCGAAGTCGAGCGACAACGGGACGGCCGAGGCGGTGCCATCGGACATCGGGGCGTACGGGTGCGTGCCGACGGCCGCGAAGGGGCTGTTCCTGCTGGGGAGCTCGACGAAGGACTCCGTGTTCCTGGACCCGGGACTGACGCAGCCGGTGGTGCGGTCGAGCTCGGCGACGGGGTATGACGGGAGCGCGACGGTGATCGGGACGGGGCAGACGGTGTACGTGCCGGCGGGGCAGGCCCAAACGCGGCGGCTCTCGGTGGTGGATTTCCCGACGACGGTGGTGACGGCGGCGCCGCTGCCGTTCATCGACCTGCAGTGCTACCGGGACGGGGCGAACAACGACAACGGCGACGGCGTCGGGTGGAACGCACTGGCGCTGGCGCCGGGGACGGAGGCGTACTGCATCCTGTACACGTGGGACGGGACGCCGCCGAAGGCGATGGAGCCGCCGAAGCCGGTCGAGACGGCGACGGATGTCGCCACCAAGCCGGTCGAGACGAAGCCGGCCGTGACGGCGACGGTCGAACCGCAGGAGCCGGGCGCGGCGGTGGTGGTGCACAAGTTCGTGCTGGATGGGAAGGGGCGGTGGGTGCCGGCGACGCCGGCGGGGGAGTGGGTCTTCCTGCTGGCAGACGGGAACAACACGGGGATTCAGAAGTTCGTCGATGGAGAGGTGGTACCGCTGAAGCCCGGGGATTACCTCGTCACCGAGCTCGACCCGGCGACGGGCGGACCGAACCTGCTGCTGTTCGACCTGGTACCGGCGAACGCGGACGCGAATTCGAACTCTGGGGCGAAGTCGTGCCCGGAGAAGCCGAAGGGCGGGAACCTGGCGGCGAAGGTCTCGGTGCCTGATGTCCTCAAGCGGGGGGTGACGTACCACCTCTGCGCGTACAACAAGAAGCCGGACCTGCCGGTGAAGGTGGAGGTGAAGAAGAGCTTTGTGGAGGAGAAGGAGGGGGTGGTGGTGTGGCGGATTGAGCCGTCGGTGGCGGCGGACTTGATGGTGTGGGACGCGAACGCCTCGAGCTGCGCGGAGTTCAACGGGGCGGCGTGCGGCGACCTCGCGAGTGGCGGGTACGGGAAGTTCTACGCGACGGCGCCGGGGCAGTACTTCCTGGTGGAGCAGACGTTCGAGGGGACGCCGGAGAAGTGCGAGGTGACGAACACGGTCGAGTGGGGGCTCGATGACGGGCCGCGGCAGTCGCTGACGGTGACGTACAGGTGCTCGGGCGCGCCGACGATGGGCTGGCTGCTACTCGGGCTGTTCGGGACGTTCGCGGTCGGCACGGCGTGGTGGGTAAACCGGAAGGCCGGGCAGGCGGAATGACGACGCTCGCGTGGTTCGTGCCGGCTGCGGTTGCGTGGGCGCTCGCGGTGCGGTTTTTCTGGAGGGCGGGGGCGTGGCTGCCGTACTTCCTCCTCGGGGCGGCCGGCGGGGCGGTGCTGGTCGTGGTGGCAGCCCGGGAGCTGGTCCCGGGCGAGCTGTGGGTGCGGGTGGCGACGGCGCATGCGGTGCACGCGGTCTCGTGGCTGCTGGGCATCCGGACGGAGCTGTTCGATGACCGGGCGGGCGAGCTGCTGGTGGTCGGCGTGCCGCACCACGCGGAGTGGACGCGGCTGAGCATCGGGATCGAGTGCTCGGGGCTGCTGGAGGTGGCGGCTTTGATGGGGCTGGTGGTGTTCTACCCGGCCCTGCCGAAAGGGAAGCGGCTGCTGGTATTGCTGGGAGCCGTGGGGCTGACGTTCCTGGCGAATGTGGTGCGGATGCTGGTGATCGTGGGGGCGGTGGCGTATGGGGGCCAGGGGTGGCTGGACATCGCGCACGTGGTGTTCGGGCGGGCGGTGTTCTTCGGACTGGCGATTGGGATTTACTGGCTGGCGATCACGCGGCCAACGCTGCGCGTGGTCTACGCGCGGCTGCGGGAGGGCTGAGATGTCGACGGACTGGTGGCTGCCTGCGCTCGGGTTTTGGGGGGTGTGGCTGTTCGTGCCCATCCTGGTGGACGGGTACCAGGCGTTCAACTACCTGGTCGCGACGGTCCTGGGCAGGGCTAAGCGGCTGCCGATTCGGCCGGTGACGGAGGCGCCGCGGGGGAAGTGGCCGCGGGTGACGGTGATCGTGCCGGTGTACAACAGCGAGCAGTCGCTGGGGGCGTGCCTGGAATCTGTCCGGCGGCAGAGCTACCCGCACGAGCTGATCGAGGTGCTGGCGATCGACAACGGGAGCCGGGACGGCTCGTACCGGGTGTTCTGCGCGGAGCAGCAGGTGGAGTGGCCGGGGCAGATGCACTGGCTTTCGACGTTTCACCAGGGGAAGACGTGGGCGCTGAACGTCGGGATTCACCACGCGCGGGGGGAGTACATCATCAACGTGGACTCGGACGTGGTGCTGCACGAGGACGCGGTGGCGAACATGGTGGCGGCGTTCGAGCACGACGAGGACCTGGTGGCGGCGACGGGAGCGGTGGAGATCCGGCCGGAGAGCGGTGACCGGGGCTGGATGCGGCTGCTGCACGAGTGCGAGTTCCAGGAGTACTACTTCGCGTTCAATGTCGGGCGGCGGTTCGAAACGATGTCGCGGCGGCTGTTCACGCTGGCGGGTGCGTTCAGTGCATTCCGGCGGGAGGCGCTACTTTCGACGCACCTGTATGACGCGAGCACGGTGGGCGAGGACACATTCATGACCTTCGAGATCCAGGAGCGGTTCCCGGGGAAGAAGGTGGGGGTGGTGCCGAGCTCGGTGTGTTATACGGAGCCGATTCCGAGTTTGCGGGCGCTGTATGCGCAGCGGGTGCGATGGCAGCGGGGGGAGGTGGAGGTCATCGCGGCGCATCCGACGCTGGCGCGGCGGGGGCTGTTCTACAAGGGGTTCGCGCCGGTGCGGACGCTGCTGGTGGACCATACGCTGGCGTTTCCGCGGGTGGCGTGGACGTTCCTGATGCCGGGGCTGGTGTTCTTCGGGTACTCGTGGGCGACGGTGCTCGGTGCGGGGGTGGCGCTGTACCTGGCGTATTTCGTCATCGAGGCGGCGACGTGGACGACGAGCGCGCTGCTGGTCGTTCACCCAAGCGCGCGGCGGCTGTGGCGGGGTTGGTGGGTGGTGCCGTTCATGCCGGCGTACCGGTACCTGCTGTTCTGGATGCGGTTTGCGGGGACGCTGACGGTGATTACGGAGGCGCATCAGTGGCGGACGAAAGACCCGGTGACGGCGACGCGGGAGTACGTGCTGACGGTGGTGAAACGCGCGGACGAGGTGGTGAAGAGGGCGGCGTAGCGGCGGTCTCACGGTGGGGGTGCGGATGAGGGTTCACCCGAGGAGTTTCGACGGTGAGGCCGCGGCGGGGCAGAATCTGGGGCTATGGATTCTGAACGCGGGAGGATGACTGGCCGGCCGCTCGAGGGTGTGCGCGTGCTGGACCTGACGTGGGTGCTGGCGGGGCCGTTCGGCTCGATGATCCTGTGCGACCTTGGGGCGGAGGTGGTGAAGGTGGAGCGGCCGCCCTATGGGGACATCTCGCGGACGACGGGCCCGTACCAGAATGGCTGGAGCGGGTATTTCTTCTCGGTGAACCGGGGAAAGCGGAGCCTTGCGATCGACCTGAGGCGGCCGGAGGGGCGGGAGCTGTTCCTGCGGCTGGTCGAGCAGGCCGACGTGGTGATGGAGAATTTTACGCCGGGGACGCTGGAGAGGCTGGGAATCGACTACCCGGTGCTATCGGCACGGAACCCGGGGGTCATCCTCGCGAGCATCAGCGGCTTCGGGCAGACGGGGCCGTATCGTGACCGGGCGGCGCTCGACATCGTGGTGCAGGCGATGGGCGGGGTGCTCTCGATTACGGGCGAGCCGGGCGGCCCGCCGGTCCGGCCGGGGGTGTCGTATGGAGATGTGGTCGCCGGGATGTTCGCCGTCATCGGCATCCTGGCCGCGTTGCGGGAGCGGGAGCGGAGCGGGCTGGGGCAGGCGATCGATATCAGCATGCTGGACTGCCAGGTGACGGTGATGGAGAACGCCATCATGCGGTACTTCGTGACGGGGGAGGTGCCGGGGCCGCTGGGGACGCGGCACCCGAGCGCTACACCGTTCCAGGCGTTCGAGACGGCGGACGGCTGGGTCGTGATTGCGCTGGGGTTCGGGGAAGAGAACCAGTGGAATCTGCTGTGCGCGATTCTCGGGGTGCCGGAGCTCATCGACGATGAGCGGTTCGCGACGGGTCCGAAGCGGACGAGGAACCACGCCGAGCTGGAGCCACTGCTTGCGGCGGCGTTCCGGCGGCGGACGACGGCGGAATGGCTGGAGGAGCTGCTGGCGGTGGGCATCCCGGCGGGGCCGGTGAATACGGTGCGGGAGGTAGTGGCGGACCCGCAGGTACGGGCGCGGGGGATGATCCGGGAGGTGACGCACCCGGTGGCGGGGACGATCCCGATCGCGAACACGCCGGTGCGGATGTCGAGGAGTGAGACGGGCATCACGGGGCCGCCGCCGGACCTGGGCGGGGACACGATGGCGGTGCTGGGGAGCTGGCTGGGGCTGGGCGAGGAGGAGGTCCGCGCCCTGGCGGCGCAGGGGGTGCTGGCGCTGGAGAGCGTGCTCGATATCAGCGAGATTACGTGAGCCCGGGGCCCGGGGCGTAGTAGCGGCGCTGGGCAAGGATAGCGCGGACGGATGGGGGGACGACGTCGGGGAGGACGCCGGCGGCGGCGAGTTCCCGGGCGCGGGTGGAGGAGATGGCGGCTGACTGGGGGTCGAGTTCGACGAGGATGACGCGGTCGGCGTAGTCGCGGGCGTTGGCGTGGAGCCACTCGGCGACGGCCTCGAGGGCGTGCGGGCCGCGGTTGGCGGCGATGATGCGGCGGCGTTCGAAGAAGGGGTCGAGCTCGGCGGCCATGTGGGTGTAGTAGCGGGGGTCGAAGAGCCGGACGAGGGTATCGAAGCCGACGACAGGCGTGGGGTCGGCAGCGGGGAAGGCGGTTTCGAGGGCCGCGACCTGGTCGATGATGCGGGCGGCGTTGGCGGCGAGGACAGCGACCTCGTGGCCGTCGCGGCGGGCAGCGAGGAGCATTTCGAGGCGGGCGGCGAGCGGTGCACCGGTGACGTCCTTGTCGACGTTGCGGGTGGTGAGGAGGGCGGCGGGGTGGGCGCTGGCAGCCTCGGCTGCGCGGTGGAGGAGGCGGAGATGCGCCAGGGTGGGCGGGTTGAAGGCGGAAGGGAGGAAGGCGACGGGGCCGGCGAGCGGCTCGGGGCTGTCGAAGCGGCGGGCGTACGGGCGGGGGGCAGCGTCGAGTGCGGAGAGCGCCGCCGCGAGGGAGTCGGTCACGAGACCGATGGTAGCGCGCTCAGGCGGAGAAGGGATGCCGGTGGATGCGCCAGTCGACCTTCCAGAGTTCGTCCGGGCTGAGCCACTCGCTCATGATGCGGCGGCAGTGGTGGACGCTTGCGTGGACGTTGTGGGTGACGAGCGTCCAGGCCAGGTCGGGGTGGCCGGTGACGGCGTGGAGGCGGCGGGTGTGCGGGTCGTAGAAGATTCCAGCCACGGTAGTCTCCTCGTACCAGAAGTATCGGCTATGCATCGATAGTCTGCATAGATGGACAGCCCGGGTTTTTCCTGAATTTTTGCGGAGGCGGGGCTACGCGAACGGAAGGGTTGCGGTTGGGGGCCGGGAGCGGCGACGCTAGGGGGAGCCAGCGCAGGGCGGTTCGGCCGGGCGCGGGCGGCAGGGACCCGGGTGAGGAGCATGGAGCGGCGAGCGCGGACCTCGGCGATGCGGACAGGCCGGCTGGCGCGGACAGCGGTGCCGGTGCGGCTGGCCGGGAGGGCTGCTCTGCGATGGCTTGGCACGTTGCAATATTGGGGGGAGCGGCGACGGGAGAAGCGGAAGGAGGCGGTGCTGCGGACGGCGGAGGACGCGGCGCGAGCGATGGGGGAGATGAAGGGTGCGGCGATGAAGGTGGGGCAGGTGCTCTCGCTGATGGGCGGGGTGATTCCCGCGGAGTTGGCGGAGGGGCTGGCGACGCTGCAGGCGAATGCGCCGCCGATGGCGTCCGAGCTGGTGGAGGAGGTGCTGGAGGCGGCGTACGGGCGTTCGCCCGGGAGCGTGTTCCGGCGGTTCGAGCGGGAGCCGTTCGCGGCGGCGTCGATCGGGCAGGTGCACCGGGCGGAGCTGCGCGACGGGACGAAGGTGGCGGTGAAGGTGCAGTACCCCGGGGTACGGGAGGCGATCGAACGGGACCTGGCCAACGTGGCGTTGGTGCTGCGGATGGGCGGGCTGGTCGCGAAGGGGCTGGATGTGGGGACGCTGGTGCGTGACCTCGGTGAGGGAATCCGGGGCGAGCTGGACTACCGGCGGGAGGCGGCCTGGCAGCAGCGGTTCTTCGACCTGTTCGAGGGGCACGGGTTCGTGCGGGTGCCGCGGGTGTATCACGAGCTGACGACGGAGACGGTGCTGGTGCAGGAGTGGCTGGACGGACGGCCGTTCCGGGAGGCCGTGCGGCTGCCGCAGGAGGAGCGGAACCGGCTGGGTGAGGTGCTGTACCGGTTCTGCTTCGGGAACATCTACCGGAACGGGCTGTTCAACGGGGACCCGCACCCGGGCAACTACCTGCTCCTGCGGGACGGGCGGGTCGGGTTCGTGGACTACGGGTGCGTGGCGGAATTCGACGGCGCCGTCATCGAGGGGTTCAAACGGCTGATCCGGGCGCTGGACCGGGGGGACCGGGAGGGGTGGCGGGCGGCGACAGAGGCGATCGGTATCCTGCTGCCGAATGCGCCGTTTACGACGGATGAACTGTACGAGCACATGCACTGGTACTGGGCACCGATCCTGGAGGACGAGGTGGAGTACACGCCGGAGCTGGCGGCGGAGATGGTGCGGCGGAACACGATGACGATGGGCACGGGCGGGCAAATCAACCGGTACTGCAACGTGCCGGAGGGGATGGTGTTCCTGACGCGGATTAACTTCGGGCTGGCGGGGCTGTTCGGGAGCCTTCGGGCGCGGGGGCCGTGGCGGGCGATCGTGCGGGAGTACGTGGAGGGCACGGGGCCGAGCACCGAGCTGGGGCGGCTCTCGGCGGCGACGACGCGGGGTGGTGCGCCGATTTAATGGTCAGGGGGTTTCACGGCGGAGGAGGCGGGCACGGGTGGCGCGGAAGGTGTAGGAGACGGCGTGGAGGGCGAAGCGGAGGCCGATCCCGACGGCAGTGATGGTGTGGAGCGGCGGGTTGCCGCGGAAATGCTTCCGGTAGTAGCGCCACATGCCGCGGTGGTGGCCGGCCATCGCGCGGTAGACGGCTTTGCGTGAGCTGCCGCCGACGCGGTGCCGGACGGTGGCGGCGGGGAAGTATCGGACCTCGAGGCCGGCTGCGTGGACGCGGCGGCAGAAATCGACGTCTTCGATGGAGAAGAAGTAGGCGGGGTCGAATGCCCCGGCGGCGTCGAGTGCGCGGCGGTGGATGAGCATGAAGGCGCCGGAGACCCAGTCGACGGGGCGGATGTCGTCGTGGTCCCAGTCGGTCATGAGGTAGCGGCGGGACCAGCGGTTGTTGGGGAAGAGCTTCGTGAGGAGGGAGTGGCGGTTGAAGAGGGCGTTGGTGTGGGAGGGGAAGGCGCGGGCGGAGGGCTGGATGGTGCCATCCGTGTTGAGGATTCGGCCGCCGAGGACGCCGACGGCGGGGTGGTCCTGGAGGTAGCGGGCGGCGGCAAAGATGCCGTCATCGAGGAGCTCGGCATCGGGGTTGAGGAGGCAGATGACGTCGGCGCCGGGGAGGGCGGCGATGCCGCGGTTGGCGGCGGCGGCGAAGCCGAGGTTGCGGCGGTGTTCGATGACCCGGACGGGAGGGAAGGCTTCGCGGATGGCTTCGACGGTGCCATCGAAGGAGGCGTTATCGACGACGACGGTTGCGGCGAGGAGGGATGGGGCGTGCGCTTCGATTGAGCGGAGGGCGGCGAGGGCGAGGTCGCGGCAGCGGAAGGTGACGATGACAACGCCGATGGTCACGGGAGGAGCTCGCGGTAGACGGATTCGGTGAGGTCGGCGGCGCTGGCCCAGGAGAAGCGGGCCGCGTGCTGGAGGGAACGATGCGCGAGGTCGGCCCGGAAGGGAGGGTCGGCGAGCAGGCGCGTGGCCTGGGCGGCGATGGCTTCGGGTGCGCGGAGCGGGACGAAAAGGGCGACGCCGGCGAGGTATTCGGACATGGCGGGGGTGTCCGCGGCGATGACAGGGGTGCCGCAGGCCATCGCCTCGAGCGGGGGGAGGCCGAAACCTTCGAAGAGGGAGGGGAAGATGAGGGCTGCCGCGCCGGTGAGGAGGGCGGGGAGGTCGGCATCGGGGAGGTAGCCGAGCCAGCGAACGGCATGGGCGACGCCGAGACGGGCGGCTTCGCGCTGGAGGGGGCGGAGGAGCGGGCCGGGGTTCCCGGCGAGGGCGAGGAGGGCGGCGGGGTGGCGCTCGCGGATGGCCGGGAGGGCGCGGACGGCATCGACGGCGCGCTTGCCGGGCTCGGCGGTGCCGAGGCAGAGGAAGTAGGGGGCATCGCCAAGGCGGTATTTCGACCGGGCGGCGGCGACGCGGGCGGGGTCGGCGGCGCGGAGACCTGCGCGGGGTGCCTCGGGGATGACGCGGAGCCTCTCAGCGTGGAGGCCGAGGTAGCGGACGGCATCGTGCGCGACGGCTGAGGAGGGGACGATGACGCGGTCCGCGAAGCGGGCGGTGTGGGCGATGAGGCGATAGTACCAGCGGTGTGCGAGCCCGTACCGGCGGGGAAGGCGGAAGAAGGTGAGGTCGTGGATGGTGGTAACGACGGGGACCGGGAGGCGGCGGGGGGTATAGAAGTGGAGGCCGTGGAGGAGGTGAGCGCCGGATGCGGCGACGGCAGGGCCGAGGGAGCGGAGCTGCCAGGCGAAGCGGCGGGCCGGGGAGCCGGCTGACAGGGGCCGGTGGGAGCAGCCCGGGAGGGGCCGGGGGGCGAAGGCAGTGACCCGGAGGGAGGGCCGGGCGGCGAGTGCTGCAGCGAGCTCGAGCATGTAGACGCCGGCGCCGGCAGGGCGGGCGGGGAGGCTGGAGGCATCCAGGGCCACGTGAATCACGTTCGGCACCGGGCGATTTTAGGGGGACAGCTGCCTATAATCCGCGGGGATGAAGGGCATCGTGCTGGCGGGCGGCAAAGGGAGCCGGCTCCGGCCGTTCACGTACTCGGGGGCGAAGCAGCTGGTGCCGGTTGCGAATACGCCGGTGCTGCACTTTCCGGTGCGGCAGCTGGCGGAGGCGGGGGTGCGGGAGATTGCACTCGTGGTAGGCGACACGGAGGCGCAGGTGCGGGAGGCGATGGGCGATGGGAGTGCGTTCGGGGTACGGTTCACGTACGTGCGGCAGGAGGCACCGCTGGGCATCGCGCACGGCGCGCTGGTGTGCCGGGAGTTCGTGGGGGAGGAGCCCTTCGTGCTCTACCTGGGGGACAACGTGCTGATGGGTGGCATCGCCGGGTTCGTCGAGCGGTTTGCCCAGAGCGGCGCGGACGGGGCGGTCATCCTGCGGGAGGTGGAGGACCCGCGGGCGTTCGGGGTGGCGCGGATGGAGGGTGAGCGGCTGGCCGAGGTGGTCGAGAAGCCGGCGGAGCCGCCATCGAACCTGGCCGTCATCGGGGTGTATGCGTTCCGGCCGGTGGTGTTCGAGGTGATCGCGGGGCAGCGGCCAAGCGCGCGGGGGGAGCTGGAGATTGCGGACGCGATCAACGGTTTGCTGGCGCGGGGCTGCCGGGTCGAGGTGGAGGTAACGCCCCGGGAGTGGATCGACACGGGGAAGATGGAGGACATCCTCGCGGCGAACCGGCTGCTGCTGGGCACGGTGGAGCGGCAGGTGGCGCCCGGGGCGGTCGTCGCGGACAGCCGCGTCGAAGGCGCGGTGGTGATAGAAGCGGGCGCCCGGGTGGTGGCGAGCGAGGTCATCGGCCCGGCGGTCATCGGGGCGGGGGCAGAGGTCGTGGAGAGCCGCGTGGGGCCTTTCGCGGCTGTCGGTGAACGGTCGCGGGTGGTGCGGAGCGCGGTGGAGGACGCGATTGTGATGAGCGACAGTGCGGTGGAGGACTGCCCGGGGATCGCGCATTCGATGCTGGGGCGGCACGTGCGGGTGGCGGGGGCGCCGGCGGGGGCGAGGCTGACGCTGGGTGACCATTCGCGGGTGGAGCGGGAGGGATGAGGGCGCTGGTTACGGGCGGGTGCGGGTTCATCGGGAGCCACGTGGTGCGGGGGCTGCTGGCGGACGGGTGGGAGGTGACGAATCTCGACAAGCTGACGTATGCGGCGAACCCGGGGAACCTCGCGGAGGCGGAAGGCCACCCGCGCTACCGTTTCGTGCAGGGGGACATCTGTGACCCGGTGCTCGTACGGGAGCTGATGGACGGGACGGACCTCGTGCTGAATTTCGCGGCGGAGACGCACGTCGACCGTTCACTGCTGGAGCCGGGGGTGTTCGTCCGGACGGATGTGGAGGGGGTGGTGACGCTGCTGGAGGCAGCGCGGGAGCGTCCAGGTGTGGCGTTCGTGCATATGTCGACGGACGAGGTGTTCGGGAGCATCCCGGCGCCGGGCGAAGCGGCCGAGGATGCGCCGTTCGCGCCGAGCTCGCCGTATGCGGCGAGTAAGGCGGCGGCGGAGCTGATGGCGCGGGCGTACGCGGAGACGTACGGGATGGCGGTGACGGTACTGCGGTGCTGCAACGTTTACGGGCCGAACCAGCACCTGGAGAAGTTCATCCCGCTGTTCACGATGCGGGCGCTGGCGGGGGAGCCGATGCCGCTCTACGGCGATGGGCTGCAGGAGCGGGAGTGGCTGTACGCTGGGGATTTCGTGGAGGCGCTGCGGGTGGTGCTGCGGGAGCTGCCGGGGGAACCGGGGGTGCATGCGGTGCACATCGGGAGCGGGGAGCGGGTGCGGAACCGGGAGACCGCGGAGCTGATTTGCGAGCTGCTGGAACGGCCGCGGGAGCTCATCACGCCGGTTGCGGACCGGCCGGGGCACGACCGGCGGTATGCGCTCGACAGTTCACGGCTGCGGGCACGGGGATGGCAGCCGCGGGTGCCGTTCCGGGAAGGGCTGGCCGAGACGGTGGCGTGGTATCGGGAGCATGGTGAACGGTGGTCGCGGACCGCGAGCGGAGATTTCGGGCGGTATTTCGAGCGCCAGTATGGGGAGCGGCTCGCGCGCCGGTAGGCAGCCGGTCAGGGGGCGTGCTCCCAGTCGAGCATGATGCACTCGATTTCGTCGCCGGGGTTGGCGGCCGGCACGTGCTCGGGGATGACGGCGAGGGCGTTGGCGGCGCTCATGGAGGTGAGCATGCCGGAGCCCTGGGGGCCGGTGAGCCGGGCGTACCAGCGGCCGTCATCGCCTCGGGTGACGATGCAGCGGGCATAGAAGCGGCGGCCGTCGGGGTTCTTCACGGGGTCGCGGGAGATGGCGCGGAGGGTAGGGCGTTCCCAGTCGGTGCGGCCGAGCATGGTGAAGACGGCGGGGCGGCCGAAGAGTTCGAAGGCGACCATGGAGCTTACGGGGTTGCCCGGGAGGCCAAGGTGGGGGACGCGGCGGCCGTCGGGGGCGGTGAAGGCGCCGAAGGCGAGGGGTTTGCCGGGGCGCATGCGGACGGTCCAGAAGTCGATGTTGCCTTCGCGGGCGAGGACGTCTTTGACGACGTCGAAGTCGCCGCGGGAGACGCCGGCGGAGGTGACGAGCATGTCGGCATCGAGGCCCTGGCGAATTTTGGCGGTGAGGTCTTCGACGGTGTCGCGGGCGATGCCGAGGATGCGGGGGATGCCGCCGTACTTGCGGACGAGGGCGGCAATGCTGTAGGCGTTGGCGTCGTAGATGCGGCCCGGCTCGAGCGGTTCACCGGGCGGGGTGATTTCGTCGCCGGTGGAGAGGATGGCGACGACGGGCCGCCGGGTGACAGTCACGTGGGTGAGGCCGATGGAGGCGAGGACCCCGACCTCGGAGGGGCGGATGACGCGGCCGGCGGGGATGACGGTGGAGCCGCTGCGGACGTCTTCGCCGCGGCGGCGGATGTTGGCGCCGGGGCTGGCGGCCTTGAGGACGCGGACGATGCCGGGTTTGGGGGCCGTTTCGTTGATGCCGCGGAGGGCTTCGTCGGTCTCTTCGAAGGGGACGATGGCGTCGGCGCCCGGGGGAACGGCGGCACCGGTCATGATGCGGACGGCCTGGCCGGGCCCGACCGGGGTATCGAGGACGTAGCCGGCGGCGAGGTCCGCGATGACCCGGAGCTCGACGGGGGCGGCTTCGGTGGCACCGGCGGTGTCGGCCGCCCGGACGGCGTAGCCGTCCATGGCGGTGTTATCGAGCGGGGGGACATCGAAGGGTGCGATGACGTCGTCGGCGAGGACCTGGCCGAGGGCGTCGAGGAGGGGTTTTCGCTCGGGCTCGAGGCGGGAGACGTAGCTGAGGATGCGCTCGCGCGCTTCTTCGACGGGGATCATGCTGGTGACGGGGAGCATGGACCAAGTGTAACGAAGCGCGCGAGCGCGGGGTCAGGCGAGGCGAACGGCGAGGCAGGTGGTAGTGCGCTGGACGCCGTTGACTTTTTGGATAGCCTCGGTGATGGCGTTGCCGAGGGAGTCGAGGTCATCGGCTTCGACCTGGGCGATGACGTCGTATGGGCCGGTGACGGTGTCGACATTGACGAGGCGGGCGCCGGGGTAGCTGAACTGCTGGATAGCGGCGCTCACGGACTTGGCTTTGCCGACTTCGGTTTCGATGAGGATGTAGCCGCGGACGGCCATGAGGTGTCTCCTCCGAGGGGATGCGGGGATGATACGCGATGGTCAGCGCTCGGGGAGGGGGAGGGTGAGGCGGACCTCGGCGGCGGAGGCGCCGGGCTCGACCCTGAGCGGGAGACGGAATTCGATGCGGGCGATGAAGCAGAGGGCTTCCTGTCCCTCGCGGCAGTAGTACGCGGAGAGGTGGGCGGTGAGGGCGGCCTCGCCCGGGTTGAGGATGATGGGGACGGGGAAGGCGACGGCCGGCGCATCGGACTGCCACTGGAGACGGTGTTCGCCGAGTTCGAGGACGGCGGGGTTGCTGGAGGCAAGCTGGAGCGTGGAGGGCGCGAGGGCGTTGAGATGGTAGCCGGGCGGGGCGGCCACTTCGATGCGGAGGTTGGAGGCGCCCGGGGCGACCGTTTGGGCGGGGAGGTCGCGGGTTTGGAGGACGCCGGCGTCCGGGGGGCGGAGGAGTGCGATGTTGGAGAGGGTGAGGGTGGCGACCCGGGCCGTCGCCGGGTCGAAGGTGCGGATGAGGTGGTTGGCGGTATCGGCGACGTAGAGGAGGCCGTCGGCGAAGGCGAGGCCGGAGGGTTCGGCGAAGCGGGCATCGCCGGCAACGCCGTCGGACCAGCCGCGCGCGGAGCCGGCTGCGGTGCCGAGCCGGCGGGTGCGGGGGTCGAGGATGCGGATGCGGTGGTTGTAAGTATCGGCGATGTAGAGGAGGCCGCCGGCGAGGGTGATGCCCTGGGCGTGCTGGAGTTGTCCCTGGCGGCCGACACCGTCGCGGTCGCCGTAGTCGAAGAGGCCGGTGCCGACGAGGGTGGTGACCTCGCCGTCGCCCTCGAGGGGCACGGTTCGGACGGAGGAGCTTTCGGGGTCGACCCAGTAGAGGCTGGCGGTGTCGGCGGTGATGCCTGAGGGCTGGGCGAGGGTCGCGACCTGGCGGCGGGGGCCGTCATCGATGCCTTCGCGGGAGGTGCCTGCAAAGACGTCGATGGTGCCTGCGGGGAGGTCGAGGACCCAGAGCTGGTGGACGCCGGCCATGGTGATGAAGAGGCGGGTGCCGACTTCGACGAGGCCCCAGGGGGAGGCGAGGTCGGTGGCGCGGGCGGGCTGGGGCCCGAGGGGGAGGCGGGAGAGCTGCCGGCCGGTGCCGGCGATGGTGCGGGTTTGGCCGGTGGGGAGGTCGATGGCGCGGACGGCGTGGTTGCGGGTGTCGGCGACGTAGAGGATGGTGCGGTCGGCGGAGAGGGCGAGGCCCTGGGGGTCGCGAAAGGCGGCTTCGGCGGGGGCGCCATCGGCGAAGCCGGGCTGGCCGGTCCCGAAGGCGCGGAGGACTTCACCGCTGCGTGTCGTTTCGATGACCCGGTGGTTGCCGGCATCGGCGATGTAGAGGCGGTCGAGACCGTCTGCGGCGGCGACGGCGGAGGGGTAGGCGAGGGTGGCAGCGGCTGCCGGGGCGCCGGGGAGGAGGAGGGTGAGGGGGTCCTCGCGAAGGAGGCCGCGTTCGCCGAACTCGGCGGCGAGGGAGGCGAGGATAGGCTGGAAGAGCGGGTAGACGCCTTCGCCTTCGTGGTAGCCAACGAGGTTGCCGGCGGGGTCGATGAGGACCAGGAAGGGCCAGGCGCGGGCGCCGTAGGTGGTCCAGGTACGGAAGTCGGCGTCGTTGATGACGGGGTGGGTGATGCCGAGGCGGCGGACGGCCTCGCGGATGGTGTCATCCTCGTGCTCTTCGGCGTACTTGCCGGAGTGGACGCCGATGACGACGAGGCGGCTGCCGAATTCTGCTTCGAGGCGGTGGAGGTCAGGGACGATGTGCTGGCAGTTGATGCAGCCGGCGGTCCAGAAATCGAGGAGGACGATGCGGCCACGGAGGTCGTCGAGGGTGAGGGGGCGCTGGACGTTGAACCAGGTAAGCCCCGGGGGGAAGGGGGGCGCCGGCTGGGAGCCGGCCCATGATTTGCGGGCGGGCTGGTCAGCCACGTTCGAATCCCTGGTGAGGGGCGGGTCGGGGGGTCGGCGGGAGCAGGAGGGAGCGGTGAGGAGGAGCGCCAGGAGTGCGATGGCGAGCCATGGTGGGATGATACGGCCTGGGGAGAGGCGCCGCGGCACGGGGGGATTGTACGGAGGTGCCCGGCGACGGACGGTAAGGGCGAAGGCGCCTATACTCTTCGGCGCATGACGACCGGGACGGGAGATCTTGCGCGCCTCGAGGAGGAGGCGCTGGCCGAGCTGGAAGCCGCGGGCGACGAGGCGGCGCTGGAGCGGTGGCGCGCGGCGTGGCTGGGGCGGCAGGACGGGCGGGTGACGGTGCTGCTGCGCGGCATCCGGGAGGTAGCGCCGGGGCAGCGGGCAGCTTACGGGGCGGCCGTGAACGCCCTGAAGGAGACGCTGGAGGGGCGGCTGGAGGAGCGCCGGGGAGCCTTGCGGCGGGCGGCGCTGGAGCGGCTAGCGCGGGAGGGTGCGGTGGACGTGACGTTGCCGGGGCGGCCGCAGGCTTTGGGTCGGCTGCACCCGATTACGCGGACGCTGCGGGATTGCCTCGATGCGTTCCGGGCGATGGGGTTCCGGGTTGCGGAGGGACCGGAGGTGGAGTGGGACCGGTACAACTTCGATGCGGCGCGAATCCCGGAGGACCACCCGGCGCGGGATATGTGGGACACGATTTGGGTGAACACGCTCATCGATGGGAAGCGGCGAATGCTGCTGCGGACGCACACGACGCCGAACCAGATCCGGGTGATGGAGCGGACGCCGCGGCCGCCGGTGCGGGTGGTGGTTCCGGGGAAGTGCTACCGGCAGGAGGCGACGGACGCGACGCACGAGTGGATGCTGACGCAGATCGAGGGGCTGGCAGTCGACGAGGGGGTGCGGATGAGCGACCTGAAGGGTGTGCTGTACGAATGGGCGCGGGCGATGTTCGGGTTCGACCGGCGGATCATCTTCCACCACTCGTACTTTCCGTTCGTCGAGCCGGGGGTGGAGATGGCGATCGATTGTTTCATCTGCCGGGGTGATGGGCGGGATTGCCACACCTGCCACGGGACGGGGTGGATCGAAATCCTGGGGGCGGGGATGGTGCACCCGGAGATCATCGACAATGCGGGGTACGATTCCTCGCGGGTGACCGGGTTCGCGTTCGGGATCGGGGTGGAACGGGTGGCGATGCTGCGCTGGGGTATCGAGGACATCCGGCACTTCTACAGCAACGACCTGCGCTTCCTGGGCCAGTTCTGAGCGGGGTGAGGGGATGAAGATTTCGCTGAACTGGCTGCGTGAGTATGTGGATGTGCGGCTGCCGATCGAGGAGCTGGCGCGGCGGATTACCGATGCCGTGGCGGAGGTTGAGGGGTGGCGGGTCATCGGCGAGATGTGGGACCCGGCACTGGTGCGGGTGGCGAAGGTGGTGGCGGTAGACCCGCACCCGAACGCAGACCGGCTGCGGCTGGCGACGGTGGACACGGGGACGGGGACGGTCCAGGTGGTATGCGGGGCACCGAACCTGGCGGTGGGGCAGACGGTGGCCTTCGCAAGCGAGGGGGCGCGGCTGTTCGACGGGCATACGGGGGAGCTGACGACCCTTCGGCTACGGCCGATCCGGGGGGTGGAGTCGGCGGGGATGGTGCTGAGCGAACGGGAGCTGGGGCTGAGCGATGAGCACGAGGGGATCCTGGTGCTCCCGGAGGGGACGCCGGTTGGGGTGCCGCTGGCGGACGTGCTGGGAGACGTGATTCTCGAGGTATCGACGTGGGCGAACCGGGCAGACCTGCTGGGGATGGTGGGGTTCGCGCGGGAGGTTGCGGCACTGACGGGCGGCGTGCTGCGGGAGCCTTCGCGGTCGTTTTCGGCGAGCGGACCGGACGTGAACGGGCTCGTGTCGGTGAGCATCGAGGCCCCGGACCTGTGCCGCCGGTTCACGGCGTCCGTGATCGAGGGGCTGCGGGTGGGGCCATCACCGGCGTGGATGCAGGAGCGGCTGCGAAAAGCGGGGATGCGGCCGATCAACAACGTGGTCGACATCACGAATTATGTCATGCTCGAGACGGGACAGCCGCTGCACGCGTTTGATTACGACCTGGTGCGGGGGAAGCGCATCGTCGCCCGGCGGGCGAGGCCGGGTGAGCGGCTGGTGACGCTGGACGGGGTGGAGCGGGAGTTCGACGGGGAGATGCTGCTGATCTGCGACGGTGAGGGGCCGGTTGGCGTGGCGGGCGTGATGGGCGGCGGGAACAGTGAGGTGAACGAGGGGACCACGCGGGTGCTGCTGGAGGTGGCGAACTTCCGGGCCGGGTCCATCCGGCGGACGTCGACGCTGCTGAAGCTGCGGACGGAGGCGTCGCTGCGGTTCGAGAAGGGGCTGGGGGCGGAGATGGCGATGTATGCCCAGCAGCGGGCGCTGCACCTGTTCGAGACGGTATGCGGCGGGCGTATCGCGTCGGGAATCGTGGACGTGTACCCGGGCAGGGAGCCGCCGCGGACGATCGTGCTCGAGGCGGGGCGGATTGCGCAGGTGCTGGGGGTCGAGGTGCCGGTAGAGGACGTGCGGCGGATTCTCGGGGACCTGGGGTTCCTGGTCCACTACGTTCCCCCGGCGAAGTACAGCGTGCAGGTGCCGTCATGGCGGCCGGACGTGGAGATCCCGGACGACCTGGTGGAGGAGGTCGGGCGAATCTATGGGTATGAGCGGCTGCCGGCGACGATGCTGCGGGGCACGCTGCCACCGCCGGAGGTGAACCCGGTGATGAGCGTGCGGGAGCGGCTGCGGGACCTGGCGGTGGCGCTGGGCTTTCAGGAGGTGATCACCTACACGCTGACGACGCGGGAGAAGCTGGCGCTGGTGACGGACCCGCTCGATGCGGTTCGGCGGAACCCGCTCGGGGTGGTGAACCCGGTGGCCGCGCAGCACGCCTACCTGCGGACGAGCCTGCGGGCTTCGGTGCTGGAGACGTACGCGACGAACCGGCGGCAGGCGGAGGGCGCCTTGCGGCTGTTCGAGATCGGTTTCGAGTATCTGCCGGTCGAGGGCGACCTGCCGATCGAGCGGCCGGTCCTGTGCGCGGTGCTGGGCGGCAGCCGGGAGGGGCGGTGGCACGTTGGCGGGGGCGACGCGCTGGACTTTTTCGACGCCAAGGGGGCGGTGGAGGCGATGCTGGATGCGCTGGGCGTGACCGGCACGTTCGTGGCGGCGGAAGAGTACGGGCTGCTGCCGGGGCATACGGCGAAGTTCGGCGCGGGCGGGGAGATGGTTGGGGTGGTGGGGCAGGTGCACCCGGAGACGGCGGCAGCGTTCGACATCGACGAGCCGGTGTTCCTGTTCGAGGTGTGGGCGGAGGACCTGGTGCGGCACCTGCCGGAGCGCCCGCCCTACCAGCCGCTCTCCCGGTACCCGGCGGTGCGGATGGACGTGGCGGTGGTGGTGGATGCGGGGGTGTCGGCAGGGCGGGTGCTGGAGCTGGCACGCTCGCACCGGAGCCAGGGCGTGACGACCCGGGCGGAGCTGTTCGACGAGTACCGGGGGCCCGGGGTGCCCGAGGGAAAGAAGTCGCTGGCGCTGCGGCTCTGGTTTCGCGCGGATGACCGCACGCTGACGGACGACGAGGCGCTGAAGGTGCGGCAGGGGCTGCTGGCACGGCTCGCGCGGGAGTTCGGGGCGGAGCTCCGCGGCTGACCGGGGCCCGGGATGAAAGGAGCGTGGGCGTGGGCGAACGGATGATCGGGGATTTCCACCGAATCCTGGAGCCGGATTCGGCCTGGGAGATCGGGAGCTTCGCGCTGCCGGACGGGACGCGGTGGGAGTACCGGGAGCCGAATGCGGTGGTGCTGGTGCGGAACGGGTGGCTGCAGGTGGCGGCCGTGCCGTACACGCGGAAGCACGACCGGGTACAGATCCTGGACAACGCGAAGCACATGTACTTCTCGAAGGAGCGGTTCGCGGTGCCGGAGGGCGGGAGGATTACGTTCGAGATTGCGGTGGCGGCGCGGACGATTGGGACGCGGCCGGGCGACCTGTACGACGGGTACGTTTCGTGGAACCTGCTGGACCTGGAGACGGGGTGGGCGTTCGATTTCTTCACGGGCGGGGACACGGTGGCGACGGTGTACGGCCGGCTGCCGTTCCCCGGGGTGCAGCTGCCGGAGACGGGGGAGGCGAGGGCGTTCTGCATCTTCCACGAGCTGCGGGAGCTGTCGACGACGCAGGGGCAGGTGCACGCGTACCGGATTACGTACGACCAGGGGGCGGGGACGGTGGAGTTCGAGGCGGACGGGAGGGTGGTGGACCGCTACGAGCGGGTGCCGGACCGGATCACCGGGTTCCGGGCGGCGCTGGGGCTGATGACGGAGGTGGATATCGAGGATGGGCGGTCGGTGAGCTGCCACGGGCAGGGGGCCATCGGGCGGTGGAGCCCGATGCGGGTGGTGACCGAGCCGTGATGCGGCAGGCTCAGCTACCGGCGACGGCCTTGAGCCAGGTGTTCATGTCGAAGTAGTCGCGCCAGGCGCAGATCCGGTCGCCGCGGACTTCGAAGGCACCGGCGACAGGGAGCTCGATGACGCGTTCGCCGACGGCGAAGCGGTCGATGCGCTCGTTCATGACGAGGTTGCCGTTGGCGACCTGGCGGAGGATCTCCCAGCCGCGGGGCTTGACCTGGGCGAGGAAGCCCTGGAAGACGGCCGCGATGGCCTGGGGGCCGACGACGGGTGCAGCGGGGATGTTGTGGTAGACGGCGTCCTCGGTGAAGTAGGACGCGAGGTGGGCGGGGTCGGGGCTGGGGTTTTGCCATTCGGCGATGAAGGCAGTGACGACTTCGGCCGGTGTGCGCATGGTGGCCTCCCTCCGGGGCAGGTGCTGTCGGTTTAGAGGATACCGTGTTCTTCGCGGCCGCCTTCGAGGGGGGTGCCGGCGAGGACGGGGGGAAGCCATTCGGCGAGGAGCCGGTCGATATCATCGCGGGCCTGGATGAGGGAGTGGCCGGCCTCGGCGTAGAGGGCGATGCGCTTGGGCTGGCGGGCGCGGCGGTAGATGTCCTCGCTGGCTTCGTGGGAGAGGACGGTATCGGCCATGCCGTGGATGAGGAGGAGGGGGCGGGCGAGGTTTTCGACGTCGGCGGTGCCGTAGCGCTGTGGGGACATGGCGACGACGCCGCGGACGGCGGGATGGAGTTCGCCGGCTTTGATGACGACGGCGCCGCCGAAGCTATGACCGACGAGGGCGAGCTCGTCGGCGCCGATGCCCCGGAGGAAGGAGCAGCCGGCGAGGACATCGAGGACGCATTCTTCGAAGACGTTCGGCTGGCGATAGTCGAGGCGAAGGATGGTGACGCGGGCGGCCTCGAGGAGGGCGGGAAGGCGTGCGTAGAGGCGGTCGGCGGGGCCATCGAGGCCGCCCATGGCGCCGCCGACGCAGATGATGGCGGCGGTGCCGCCTTCGACGGGGTGGAGGATGCCTTCGATGGTGCCGCGGGTGGTTTCGAGGCGGATGCGGAGGGCACCAGGCTGGGCTTCGATGGGTGCGGCGGCGACGCGGAGAATGCGGAGGTCGAGGTCTTCGGGTTCTTCGGCGTCGTCCCACATGTTGCCGGGCATTGGGGGAAGTATACGTTACGGGGGCAGGGATGGATTTCGCCGTTTGGTGGCGCGTCCTTCACCATACAGCCGGGGCTGGTAGGATGCGCGGAGTACGATTCGGGGCGCCGGGGCGGTTCCGGTGCGATGGAGGCCGCGGCGATGTGCGGGATAGCCGGCATGCTGGTTGCCGGCGGGGGCGAGGTGCCACGCGAGGAGGTGCTCGCGATGGCGCGCGTGCTTCGTCACCGTGGGCCGGATGGGGAGGGGAGTTATTTCGGCCCGGGGATCGGGCTGGGGCACACGCGGCTGGCGATCATCGACCTGAGCCACGCTTCAGACCAGCCGTTTGCGGACGAGGCAGCGGGGCTGGTGCTGGTGTTCAACGGGGAGATTTACAACTACGTGGAGCTGCGGCGGGAGCTTGAGGGGCTGGGGCACCGGTTTCGCTCGCGGGGGGATACGGAGGTGCTGCTGCGTGCGTTTGCGGAGTGGCGGGAGGGGGCCTTTGCGCGGCTGAACGGGATGTTCGCATGTGCGATCTGGGATGAGCGGCGGCGGGAGCTGGTGCTCGCGCGGGACCGGTTCGGGGAGAAGCCGCTCTACGTGGCGCGGAACGGGCGGGAGCTGCTGTTTGCGAGCGAGATGAAGGCGATCCTTGCGGCCCGGCCTGGTCTCCGGCAGCCGAACCTGAAGGCGGTGTACCGGTACATCGCACGGGGGGACCTGAACCAGGATGCGGAGAGCTTCTATGCCGGGATCGAGAGCCTGCCGGCAGGGCATGTGCTGGTGCTCGATGCCGAGGGGCGGGGGGCAGCGCGGCGGTACTGGCAGCCGCGCGCTGCTGCGACGCCTCGGCGGCACGAGGAGGCCGTCGAAGCGTTCCGGGCGTTGTTCTTCGATGCGGTGCGATTGCGGCTGCGGAGTGACGTGCCGGTCGGGAGCTCGCTGAGCGGGGGGATCGATTCTTCGAGCATCGTGTGCGTGATCCATGCGCAGAGGGAGGCGGCGGGGCTGGGGGAGCAGCACACGTTCAGCGCGCGGTTCCGCTCGGCGGCGCACGATGAGGGACGGTTCATCGACCTGGTGGCGGCGCGGTGCGGGGCGCGGCGCCACGACACGTGGGTCGAGCCGGACCGGTTCGAGGCGGAGTTCGCCGCGCTCCAGTATCACCAGGAGGAGCCGATCGCGAGCACGAGCCCGTTCGCGCAGTGGATGGTGATGCGGCTGGCGCGTGAGCACGGGACGACGGTGCTGCTCGACGGGCAGGGAGCGGATGAGCTGCTCGGGGGCTATACGCAGGCGCTGGGGATGTTCCTCGCGCACTGGCTGCGGACGGGGCGGGTGGACGAGGTGATGCGGCTGCTGTGGAGTTCGTGGCGGCGGTACGGGTCGCTCCGGGAGCCGGTGCTGTTCGGGGCGTATTACGTGCTCCCGGGGCCGGTGCGGGACCGGCTGGCGGAGCGGTACTTTGGGTCGGGGTCGATCCTGGCGCGGGAGGTGCACGACCGGTACGCGCCGGCGCACGCTGGGACGATTGCGCCGTTCCGGGACCGGCTGCGGAACGAGCTGGTGCGGTGGCAGCTGACGACGCAGCTGCCGGAGTTTTTGCGGTATGCGGACCGGAACAGCATGGCGTTCGGCCGGGAGGTCCGGCTGCCGTTCCTGGACCACCGGCTGGCGGAGTTTTGCTTCGGCCTGCGGCCGGAATGGCTGCTGGAGGGTGCGACGACGAAGGCAGTCTTGCGGCGGGCGATGGAGGGGATTGTGCCGGATGCGGTGCTCAAGCGGCGGGACAAGCTGGCCTACGCGCCGCCGCAGCGGAGCTGGGCGCGGGGGGTGCTGCGGGGATGGATTCGGCGGCACCTGGAGGCGGCTGCGCGGCGGCGGGATGTCTTCGACCCGATGGCCGTGGGGAAGGTGCTCGAGGGGTTCGAGGCGGGGGAGGACGACGTGCTGGCGTGGCGGGTGGCGAGCATGGAGGCGTGGTTCGGGCTGATGGTCGACCGGGCGCCGGGGCCCCCGCCCGGGTACGAAGGGCCGAATGCTGGTAACCTGCGCGATTGAGACGGGCCGGGCGTGCCTTTGCTGGCGGCCGCTGCGCCCGAAATTCCGCATGGACTGAGAGGATTCTGATGGCAATTTCGTTTGAAGGTCAGGTCGCCGTGGTGACCGGCGCGGGTGCCGGGCTCGGCCGGGCGTATGCGCTGGACCTGGCGCGCCGTGGCGCGAAGGTCGTCGTGAACGACCTGGGCGGTGACCCGCACGGGCAGGGTGCCGATGCGGCGCCTGCGCGGAAGGTGTGCGACGAGATCATCGCGGCAGGCGGGCAGGCCGTGCCGAACTTCGACAGCGTGGCCACGTACGAGGGCGGCTACAACATCGTGAAGACAGCGCTGGACAACTTCGGGCGCCTCGACATCGTGATTTGCAACGCGGGCATCCTGCGCGACGTGGCGTTCCACAACATGAGCGAAGAGGACTGGGACAAGGTGTTCGCGGTGCACGTGAAGGGCACGTTCTCGGTGCTGCGGCATGCGTGGCCGGTGTTCCGGCAGCAGGCGTACGGCCGGGTGGTGCTGACGACGTCGTCATCGGGCATCTACGGGCAGTTCGGCCAGGCGAACTACGGCGCGGCGAAGACGGCGATGCTGGGGCTGATGAACGTGCTGAAGCAGGAGGGCGCGAAGTACAACGTGATGGTGAACACGATTGCGCCGGTGGCGGGGACGCGGCTGACGCAAACGGTGATGCCGCCGGAGATGGTGGAGCGGCTGAAGCCGGAATACGTGGTGCCGGCGGTGGTCTACATGGTCTCGAAGGAGTGCCAGGATTCGGGCCTGATCATCGAGGCGGGCGCGGGCAACTTCAACCGGGCGGCGATCGTGAAGGGGCCGGGCATCCAGCCGGGGATGGGCGAGCTGAAGGATGCCGAGTGGGTCCAGGAGAACTGGGAGAAGATTTGCAGCCTGGAGGGGGCGGAGCCGATGTGGCGGACGGGCCAGACGCTGAAGGCGTACCTGGCGGAGAAGGCGGCGCAGAAGCAGGCCTGAGTGCTGCAGCGCCCACCCGTCGAGGGGACGGTGCCGGGGGAGCCCAAGGGCTCCCCCGTTTTTTCTTCTGAGGAGGGCGAGCCGACCGGGGATTAGCCCGCGTGGCGGCCTCGGGACCGGGCTTCGCGGTAGGCCTGGGCGAAGTCTTGCATTTCCCCGTGGGGGTAGTAGTCGCGGACGAGCTGCTGGCGCATGGCGCGGGGGTCGTGGGCGAGGGCGGAGCGCCGGGCGCGCGGCGGGCGGGTGACCTGGAGAAGGAGGTCGCCGCCCGCGCGGGAGAGGAATTCAAGCGGGCCGCGGAAGCGCGAAGGGTCGTATTCGAGAGCAGTGACATCGACGCCGACGTAGAGGGGCACCTTCAAGTGGGCGCTCGAACGGACGGGCCGGTTGGAGACGGCGAGTGTGACGCGGTCGGCGTAGGTGCCGGCCTGGCTGCCGGTGCACTGGAGGAGGATGACGGCGAAGCGGGTTTCATCGAGGCGGGCGAGGAAGTCGCTGGCGCGGGTGACGCGGACGAGGGTTTCGGCGACGTGTTCAACGGCCTGGCGGGCGGTGCCGGGGCCCCAGGCAGTGCGGATTTCGTCGTACTGGGCGATGCGGACGACGGCGAGGGTGAGGGGATGACGGTAGCGTTCGGAGCGGGCGATGTCGCGGGCGAGGGTATCGATGAGCTGCTGGCGGTTGGGCAGGCGGGTTTCGGGGTCGACGAGGTGGGGGTTGGCGTCGGGGTCTTCGGCCTGGATGGAGGCAGCGGCCAGGGTCTGAAGGCCACGGTAGACGAAGGCGGCGAGGCCGGCGGTGGCAGCGATGAGGATGGCCCCGACGGTGCCGGAGTACTGGAGGACGACGACGAATTCGGAGGCGAGGAGGATGATGCCGAGGGCGACAGCGGCACGGCGCGCGGCGGTCACGCGGAGCGGCTCACCGGGTGGCGGTGCGAGGCGCGGGCGAATCCAGCGGCGCCAGAGGCGGTTCAATGCGGGCCTTTCGTTCGCCATGACCGGCGCGTGGTCATCGGTTGGATTATCGGCGGTCGGGGGACCGGCGGCGGTCGACACGGGGTAACGGAGGGGAACGGGAAGGTGACAGCCGGGGAGCGGCCGGTCCGGGCGGAGGGGGTTGCGGTGGTGATGCTGTGAGGCTACGCTTTGGGGGACAACTCAAGACGCGCTGTTCGTGTTCGCTGGGGGTGCCCGGGGACGGGCTGAGATCAGACCCCTTGAACCTGACCACGTTCGGACGTGCGTAGGGAAAGCGAAACGGGATTCGGGCGCTGCGCAGGCGCGCAGGAGGCACGGAGCTCGGCTTTCCCGGGCTCCGTTTTCGTTTGCCGTGCGGCGAAACAGCGGGGCCGGGAGCGGGCACCCTTTCGGACCGGGCAGCGGGGAGGAGCCGCTGCATGATCGTCGAAATCGAATGCCTGCCGCGCCCGGCCGGGGAGCCGGGAGCGCCTTATTCGTTCGTCGAGGCCGCGATCCGGGTCATCCAGGCCTCGGGGTTGAACTACGAGGTGTCGGCGCTGGGCACGACCTTCGAGGGAGAGCCGGATGAGGTGTGGCGGGTGGTCCGGGAGGCGCATGAGGCGTGCCTGGCGGCGGGCGCGGAGAGCGTGCTGACGTTCGTGAAGTTCTCGCAGAGCCGGCTGCCGAACCCGCCGACGATGGCGTCGCTGACGGCGAAGTTCCGGGACGGCGGGTCGTGAGGGTGCTCCAGGGCGCGGCCAGGGGCGTGAGCCGGGCGGCGGGGGCGTACGGGCCTTCGGCGGTGCTGCTGGCGCTGCTCGTGGTTGGATGGGAGGCCTGGGTCCGGGTGTTCGATACGCGGCCGTACATCCTGCCGGCGCCGTCGCGCATCTGGGAGGGGTTCTGGGGGACGAAGGGGCTGCTGCCCGAGCACATCCGGACGACGCTGGCGGAGGCGGTGCTGGGGCTGGGGTTCGGGGCGGCGGCGGGGGTGGCGATCGCGGTGCTGGTGGCGGGGATCCCGCTGGTGCGGCGGGTGCTGATGCCGCTTTTGGTGGTGTCCCAGACGGTCCCGATGGTGGTGCTGGCGCCGCTGCTCATCGTGTGGTTCGGATTCGGGATGACGCCGAAGGTGGTGGTGGTGGCGCTGTGGGGGTTCTTCCCGGTCGCGGTAGCGACGGCCGACGGGCTGATGCACGCGGACCGGGAGATGGTGGGGCTCGTCCGGTCGATGGGGGGGAACCGGCTGCAGGTGCTGCGGTACATCGCAGTCCCGGCGGCGCTGCCGGCGTTCTTTTCGGGGCTGAAGATTGCTGCGGCGTATGCGGTTGGCGGTGCGGTCGTAGGGGAATGGATCGGTGCGAGCTCCGGCCTGGGGCTGTACATCACCCGGGCGCAGACGTCGTTCCGGGTGGATCGGGTGTTCGTCGCGGTGGTGCTGATCGCGCTGCTGAGCATGCTGCTGTTTGCAGCGGTGCACATGTTGGCGCGGCTGGCGACGCCGTGGATGTACGTCAAGACTGAGGAGGAGACGACATGAAACGCTGGGTTTTGCTCGCGGCGGGCGTGGCCGCCGCACTGTTCGCGGGCGCGCTGCTGGCGGCCTGCGGGGGGGATGACGACGATGACGGCGGCCTGACGCCGGTCACGTTCATGCTGAACTGGACGCCGAACACGTACCACAGCGGGGTGTACATCGCGCTGGACCGGGGGTGGTATCGGGAGGCGGGGCTGGACGTGAAGATCATCGAGCCGGCAGCCGGGGGGACGGCGCAGGTGCTGGCGGCCGGCAAGGCAGATTTCGGGGTGATGGCGCAGGAGGAGATTATCCCGGCGCGGGCGGAGGGCGTGCCGGTGGTGGCGCTGGCGGCGCTGATCCAGCACAACGATTCCTCGCTGTACTTCTTGAAGAGCGAGGGGATCACTCGACCCCGGGACCTGGAGGGGAAGACGTACGGCGGGTTTGGCGGCGTGCTGGAGCGGCAGCTGATTTCGGAGCTGGTGAAGTGCGATGGGGGCGACCCGTCGAAGGTGAAATTCGTGGAGGTGGGGAACGTCGACTACCTGGCCGGGATGGAATCGAACCGGTTCGATTTCGTGTGGGTGTTCGAGTTCTGGGACGTGCTGCGGGCGCGGGAGGTGGAGAAAAAGGACGTCGGGAGCCTGAAGTTCATCGACTATACGCACTGCATCCCGGACTGGTACACGCCGCTCATCGTGACGAGCGAGCGGATGATCAAAGATAAGCCGGAGGTCGTCCGGAAGTTCATGGAGGCGTCGGTGCGGGGGTACGAGGTGGCGATGAAGGACCCGAAGGCGGCGGCCGACGCGATTATGAAAGGCGCGCCGGAATCGGACCGGAAGCTGCTCGAGGTGAGCGCGGAGTATCTCTCGACGCGGTACGTGGACCCGGGGCGCCCGTGGGGGCTCCAGGACCGGGAGGTGTGGGTGACGTTCACGGAGTACTTGCGCCGGGCCGGGCTCATCGAGAAGGAGATCGACGTGGACGCGGCCTTCACGAACGAGTTCCTGCCGAAGCGGTAGGGTGAGATGGTGACGCCGGCGGTCCGGGTCGAGGGGCTGGAGCACACGTTTCGCCAGAAGGGGCGGGAGGTGCGGGCGCTGGACCGGGTCGACCTGGAGGTCGGCGAGGGGGAGTTCGTGGCGCTGGTGGGGCCGAGCGGCTGCGGCAAGAGCACGCTGTTGCGGGTGCTGGCCGGGCTGCTCGTCCCCACGGGCGGGAGTGCGGAGGTGGGCGGGGTTTCGGCGGTCGGGCGCCCGGGGCTCGTGGCCTTCATGCCGCAGAAGGACCTGCTCCTGCCATGGCGGCGGGCGCTTGCGAACGCTGCACTCGGGCTCGAGGTCCACGGTGTGCCGCGGAAGGAGGCGCGCGCCCGGGCGCGGGCGCTGTTCGGGGTGTTCGGACTGGAGGGGTTCGAGCAGGCGTGGCCGGTGCAGATGAGCGGCGGGATGCGGCAGCGGCTGGCGCTGCTGCGGACCTTCCTCGTGCCCTCGCGGGTGTTGCTGCTCGACGAACCGTTCGGGGCGCTGGATGCCATTACACGGCGAGGGATGCACGCGTGGCTGCAGGCGGTGCTGGCGCTGGAACCGCGGACCGTGCTGCTGGTGACGCACGACGTGGAGGAGGCGCTGGTGCTGGCGGACCGGGTGGTGGTGATGTCGCCGCGTCCAGGGCGGCTGGTGGAGGAGGTGGCGGCGCCGTTCCCGCGGGCGCGGGAGCCGGGCATCGTGACGTCTCCGGGGTTCGTGGCGGCCAAGGCCCGGGTGCTGGCGGCGCTTGGGGAGGGAGGCGGTACGCTTGCGGAGGCCGGGGAGGAACGGAGGGCGCCGGGGGCGTAGGATCGGCGGCATGCCGGTCCGCACTGAACGCCGCCAGCGCGTCTTCCTCATCACGCTCGACCGCCCCGAGGCGATGAACAGCATCGACCCGGAGATGTACCGCCAGCTGGGCGAGGCGTGGGATGAGTTCGAGCGTGACGATGAGATGCTCGTCGCGGTGGTGACTGGAGCGGGGGAGAAGGCGTTTTGCGCGGGGCGGGACCTCGTGAAGAGCGCAGAGGACGAGGCGAGCGACTGGAGCCAGCAGCGGGGCGGCGGCCGCCTGACGCCGGAGGGCATCTGGAAGCCAGTCATCGCTGCGGTGAATGGGCACTGCCTGGCGGCGGGGCTGGCGCTGGCGCTGGGGTGCGACGTGCGGCTGGCGAGCCCGAATGCGACGTTCGGGACGATGGCGGCGAAGCGGGGGATCGTGGCCGGGGGCGGGCAGACGCAACGGCTGGCGCGGTACATCCCGTTCGGGGTTGCGATGGAGATGCTGCTGTTTGGAGAGCGCATCGGTGCGGAGGAGGCGCTGCGGTGGGGGCTGGTGAACCGGGTAGTGCCGCAGGGCGAGCTGCTGGAGTTCGCGATGGGGTGGGCGGCGAAGCTGTGCGAGAACGCACCGCTGGCGCTGCAGGCGATGAAGCGGGCGGCGTACGAAGGTGGCTGGGAGCTGCCGATGCGGGAAGGGATGCGGCTCGAGGCGCGGCTCTATGCCGAAATCATGAAGACGCGGGATGCGGCGGAGGGCGGCCGGGCGTTCGTGGAGAAGCGCGCGCCGCGATTCGAGGGGAGGTGATGCCGGTGCGGGGACCGCTCGAGGGCATAAGGGTGCTGGATTTCACGTGGGCGCTGGCCGGGCCGTTCGCGACGATGCAGCTGGCGGACCTCGGCGCGGAGGTGGTGAAGGTGGAGCATCCCGGGACGCACGAAAAGGAGCGGGGGTTCGGGCCGTATTACGAGGGAATTTCGACGTTCTTCTTCAGCCCGAACCGGGGGAAAAAGGGCATCGCGGTCGACCTCAAAGCGGAGGAGGGTAAGGCGGTCATTCGGCGGCTGGCAGCGAAGGCGGACGTGCTCGTGGAGAACTTCCGGCCGGGGACGATGGACCGGCTGGAGCTGGGATACGAGGCGCTGCGGCAGGTCAACTCCCGGCTCATCTATGCGGCGCTGAGCGGGTTCGGGCAGACGGGCCCGTACAGGGGCCTGCCGGCCGTGGATGCAGTCGCACAGGCGATGGGGGGGACGATGAGCCTGAACGGCTACCGCGAGGGGCCGCCGCTGCGGGTCGGGGTGAGCATCGGGGATATGGTGGGCGGGCTGTACCTGGCGCTGGGAATTCTCGCGGCGCTGCGTGCGCGGGACGTAACGGGGGAAGGGCAGCTGCTGGACGTGGCCCTGATGGAGGCGCAGATAGCGCTCTGTGAGAACGCCATCGTGCGGCATTCGGCGTTCGGGGAGGCCCCGACGCGCCAGGGTAGCCGGCACCCGCTGGTGGCGCCGTTCGGGCCATTCGAAACGCTGGACGGGTGGGTCGTCATCGCGAATGTGAAGGACTGGGAGCTGTTCTGCGCGCTGATCGGACGGGACGACCTGGCGGTTGACGAGCGGTTCAGGACGAACCGGCTGCGGCTGGAGCACGTAGAGGAGCTGGAAGGGGAGCTGAACGCGGTGCTTCGGACGCGGACAACGGCGGAGTGGTTCGACCTCCTGGTAGAAGCGAACGTCTGCTCCGTGGGGAAGGTGAACAGCATTGCGGACCTCTTCGAGGACCCGCACGTGGCTGCGCGGGGGATGCTGGTGGACATTCCGCTGCCGTACGGGCTTCCCGGCTCGCTGAAGCTGCCGAATTCGCCCATCCGCCTTTCGCAGACGCCGACGGTGGTAGGGAAGCCGATGCCCGAGCACGGGGGAGACACGGATGAGGTGCTGCGGGAGTGGGCAGGGCTGGGCGCCGAGGAGGTCCGGGCGCTCCGGGCCGCTGGCGTCATCAAGTAGGCCGGGGTACGGTGAAACGCCTTGCCGGGCCCGGCGGGGGTCGTGGGACCTGGAGGGAAAAGCACGTGCAGGCCGGGCAGGGAGGTGGCGCGTGAGCGCTGACTGGGACCCGGAGCAGTATGCAAGGTTCCGCCACGAGCGGAGCCAGCCGTTCTTCGACCTGCTCGACCTCATCAAGCCGGTACCTGGTGGCCGGGTGGTCGACCTCGGGTGCGGGACCGGGGAGCTGACCCGCATCCTGCACGAGCGGACCGGAGCAGGAGAGACGCTCGGCATCGACCGTTCGCCGGCGATGCTCGGGCGGGCGGCGGCGGTGGCCGGCGGCGGCCTGCGGTTCGAGCAGGTGGCAATCGAGGAGTTCCGGCCGGCGGAGCCGTATGACCTGGTGTTCTCCAATGCGGCGCTGCAGTGGCTGCCGGACCACGAACGGCTGATGGCTCGCCTGGCGGGGTGGGTGGCCCCGGGCGGGCAGCTGGCGTTCCAGGTGCCCGCGAACGCCGACCATCCTTCACACCGGATTGCGCACGAGGTGGCGCGGGAAGAGCCGTTCGCGACGGCGCTCGGGGGTTATGTGCGGGAGTGGCCCGTGCTGGCGCCGGAGCGGTATGCCGCGCTGATGGACAGGCTGGGATTCGGGGAGGTGCATGTCCGCCTGCAGGTGTACGTGCACCGGCTGGCATCGAGTGCGGAGGTGGTGGAGTGGGTACGGGGAACGCTCTTGACCGACTACGAGCGGCGGCTTGGTCCGGGGCTGTACGGGATGTACCTCGAACGGTACCGCGCGCGGCTCCGGGCCGAGATCGGCGAGCCGGCACCCTACGTGTACACGTTCAAGCGCATCCTCGGGACTGGCCGGAAACAGGGAGCCGCCGACTGATATGATGGTGGGGTATGGAAGTCACTCGGGCGACGGTGGAAGAGTTCTTGGAGATGCTCCGGAAGGACCCGGAGCTGCGTGAGCGCGCGCGAGAGGTCATCGTTGCCGCTGACTGGGAGCGGGTCGACCGGGCGCTGGAGCGGATGGCGGCGGAGATTGCCGCATTCGCGGCAGAGACGCGAGCCCGGATTTCGGAACTGGAGCAGACGACGAACACGCGGTTCGACGAACTGACGGGGCGGTTCGAAGAGCTGCGCGAGGAGATGAACGAGCGGTTCGTCGCAACGGACGAGAAGTTCGACGCCCTGCGCAAGGAGATGGGTGAGCGGTTCGAGCAGGTGGACGAGCGGTTCGAGCAGGTGGACGGGCGATTCGAGCAGGTGGACGGGCGATTCGAGCAGGTGGACGGGCGGTTCGAGCAGATGGACCGGCGGTTCGAGCAGATGGACCGGCGGTTCGAGCAGGTGGACGAGCGGTTCGAGCGAATCGAGGAGCGGCTCAACAAGGTGGAGGGAGAGCTCGGGAACCTGTCCGGCAGGCAGATTGAGGACCGGCTATCCCACGAGCCGGGCAAGTACCTGGGACGCCGCTACCGGAGGGTCAAGAAACTGGCCATCTACGAGCTCCCGGAGATGGAGCAGGCAGTTGAGGAGGGGGTCCTGAGCGAAGCCGAATACGAGGACGTGCTGCGGTCGGACGTGGTGGTGCGTGCGATGCCTCGCGAGGCCTCGGCAGCTGAGCGAGTGGTCGTGGTCGAGGCGTCGAAGGTCGTGGACCGCGGGGACGTGGAGCGAGCCAGGCGGCGTGCGGCGGCCCTCGCACGGGTATGGCCCGGCGCCGAGGGGCTGGTTTTCGGCTACGGGATCACCGAGGGAGCAAAAGCCCTGGCCGAGGCGAGCGGGGTAACGGTACTGGTGGACCGGGTCGTGGAGGAAGAGGCCGGGGCAGCCTAAGCGCCGCGCCTCACGCCTTTGGTGTAACAGCGGGCCGCGCCCGTGGATGCGAGGGCGCCCGGGAGCAACGTCATCGGGCTCTCCAGAGCAGGCTCATCGCGATGTCGAGCGCGAGCTGCCAGGCGGGGAAGGCGGGAGCATCCGCCGTCCCGGGTCCGTCGCGGGTAGCGGGGAGCGGCTGAGGCGGGATACCGAAGACCCGGGCAAGTTCTCCGGTATCGAACCAGGTGGCCCGGCAGGCGGGACAGCGGTCGAGCAGGGCCGGGCCGGCCGGCAGCGGCTCCATGGGCAGGGCGCAGGAGGGGCAGGGCCGGCTGCCCGGAGCGTCGGCGGGCGGCAGTGGACCGGCGTCACCCGCAGGAAAGGCGGCGGGCAGCTCATCGAGTTCGAGGCCGGCAGAGAGGGCGCCATCGGGGACCCATGCACCGTGACAGGCGTCGCAGCAGCGGACGGGCGGAGCGGCGGCATACCCGGCGCGGCGATACGGCGCGAGCGGGGGCCGCCCGGGGCAGACCGGGCAGGCCGGCTCTCCGGGGGCGGGCCGGGGTGCCCGCGGGGCGCTGGGGAGGGCGGTAAAGAGCTCGCCGGGCGCCCGCTCCCAGGCGCCAGCGGCTGCTCGCTGGCGGGCCGCAGCGACCCAGGCGGCGTCGAGCTCCTCGAGCGATGCCACAGGTGGATTTTCGGCAGCTCGGCAGGGTTTGGGCAGGCATGCGCCGGGGCGAGAGCGGACGTAGACTGCGAGCGTGAGCTGTGAGAACGACATCGCGGAGACGCTTCGACGGGCCGGCTACAGGCTGACGCCGCAGCGGCTCCTCATCGTGCAGGCGCTGCGGCACGGCGGCGGGCACATGAGCGCGGCGGAAATTGCGGAGGAAGTGCACAGGGTACATCCCTATGTCGACCTGAGTACGGTGTACCGAACGCTGGACGTGCTCAAGCGGATGCGACTCGTGACGTCGACCGACATGGGGTCGGGGGACGTGCTGTTCGAGTGGGCGCCGGAAGCCCCGCACCATCACCTGATCTGCTCGGCCTGCGGCCGCGTGGACGAGATCGGGCCCGAGTACTTCCGCCCGCTGGAAGAACGGCTGCTGGCGGAGCTCGGTTTCGAGGCCGACATGCATCATTTTGCGGTGTTCGGGCTGTGCCGGGCATGCCGCGCATCGTCTGAGGCCGGCGATGACGACGAGGCGTGAGCTGCTGGCGGCGCTCCGCCGGGCTGTGGGCGAGGACGCCGTGATTTGGCGGCCGGAGGACCTCGCCGCGTACGAGTACGATGGAACGGTCGAGCGGTCGGTACCGCACGCGGTAGTGCTGCCCTCGACGGCCGGCGAGGTGCAGGCTGCGGTGCGGGCGTGCCTCGACCTCGGGGTGCCGATAACGCCGCGCGGGGCGGGGACGGGCCTGAGCGGCGGCGCGGTACCGCTTCGGCGTGGAGTCGTGATTTCGACGGCGCGGATGCGGCGGGTCCTGGAGGTCGACCCGCTGGACCGGGTGGCCGTGGTGGAGCCAGGGGTGGCGAATCTCGAGCTTTCGCGGCAGGCGGCACGGTACGGGCTGTACTATCCGCCGGACCCGAGCTCGCAGGCAGTCTGCACGGTCGGGGGGAACGTGGCGGAGAACGCCGGCGGGCCGCACTGCCTCGCGCTGGGGGTGACGCAGAACTTCGTGCTTGGGGTCGAGGTCGTCACGGCAGCAGGCGAGCTCCGGCAGCTGGGCGGCCGCGCGCCCGACGCTTTCGGGTTCGACCTGCGAGGAGCGTTCATCGGGAGCGAAGGGACGCTGGGCATCGCGACGAAGGTCGTGGTCCGGCTCCTGCCGGTGCCGCCGGCAGTCCAGACGATGCTGGCGGCGTTTCCGACGGTGGGGCAGGCGTGCGAGGCGGTTTCGAGCATCATCGCGCGCGGGGTCATCCCGTCGGCGATGGAGATGATGGACCGGCTCTGCATCCAGGCCGTGGAGGCTCGCTTCCGGGTGGGCTATCCGGAGGGGGCCGGCGCGGTGCTTTTGGTCGAGCTCGATGGACTGGCGGAAGAGGTGCAGGCGGACGCCGCCCGGGTGCGGGCGGAGTGCCTGGAGCGCGGGGCGACGGCGGTACGGGTCGCGGCGAGTGACGAGGAGCGGGCGCTGCTCTGGCTGGGACGGAAGGGCGCGATCCCGGCGCTGGGGCGGTTGGCGCCAAACTACTACATCGTCGACGGCGTGGTGCCGCGGTCGCGGCTGGCGGCAGTGATGGAGCGGGTGGCCGCGGTCTCGGAGCGGTCGGGGCTGCGCATCGCCAACGTGTTCCATGCCGGCGATGGGAACCTGCATCCGCTGATCCTGTTCGACGAGCGGGAGCCGGGTGCGGGGGAGCGGGTGCTGGCGACCGCGGCCGAGATCTTGCGGGTGTGCGTGGACGAGGGCGGCACGCTGAGCGGCGAGCACGGCATCGGCGCGGAGAAGCGGGAGTTCATGCCGTGGCTCTTCAGCGAGGAGGACCTTGCGACGATGGAGCGGCTGCGGGACGTGTTCGGCGCCGACGGGGGGCTATTCAACCCGTGCAAGGTGTTTCCCGGCGGAACGGGATGCGGCGAGATGGGGTCGCACGCGGCCGCGGTGCGGGCGGCGGGTCCGGATGCGTATGTCTGAGACGCGCGGTCGGGTGGGGGGTGCGGCGCCGGTGAGCATCGAGCGGCCGGGGAGTCTCGCGGAGCTGGCGGCGCTCATCCGGGGGAGCCGGGAGACCCTCGTCCCGGCCGGGGGCGGTACGGTGCTGGAGCTCGGGTATGCGCCGGCCGGGCCGTTCCGCCTGGTGGAGCTGGGGTCGGCGCTGGGGGGTGCGGTCGAGCACCAGCCGGATGACCTGACGGCGACGGTGCCGGCAGGGGTGACGGTCGAGGCGGCCAACGCGGTGCTGCGGGAGCGGGGCCAGGAGCTGAAGCTGGACCCGCCGCTCCCCTGGAGAGCGACCGTCGGCGGGACGCTGGCGGCAGCGATGGCGGGGCCGCAGCGGGGGCGGTACGGGGCGCCGCGCGACCAGGTACTGGGGCTGAGTTTCATCCGGGCGGATGGCGAGCTGGTGCGGACGGGCGGGCGGGTGGTAAAGAACGTGGCCGGGTACGACCTCGCACGGCTGCTGTGCGGGTCATTCGGGAGCCTCGGCATCATCGCGTCGGCGACGGTGCGGACGTGGCCGGTACGGGAGTCGGTCGATGTCGAGTGGCGGGTCGCGGACGTCACGACAGGCCTGGAGCTGGCGCGGCGGCTTACGGCAGGGGGCGCCTGGCCGGAGGTGCTGGACATCGTCGAAGACGGGAATGGGACCTGGCTGGCGGCCCGGCTGAGCCCGGCAGCGCTGCCCGCGGCCGAGGGGGTGCTCGGCGGGCGGGAGACACGGCCGTGGCCGGCAGGGCGGCTGGAGCAGCTGCGCGACGGGGGGTTCCGGGATGGGGAGGTGGTCTCGGTGCGGGTGACCGCGCCGTGGTCGATGCTCGGCCGTGCCGCGGAGGTGCTGCTGCGGGCGCGGCCCGGGCTGCTGGTGGTGCGGCCGCTGGGGGGGATGGCGCGGGCGGCGGCGCGGGGGCAGGAGGGGGTCGCCTCGCGGGAGCTGCAGGGCATCGTCGAAGACGTTCGCCGCCTGGTGCGGCCGGCCGGGGGGTTCGCGGTCGTGGAGCGGATGCCCGAACGGTACCGGGCGGACGTGGACCCGTGGGGGGAGCCGCCGGGAAGCTTCGACCTGATGCGGGCTGCCAAGGCGGCATTCGACCCGGACGGGAGATTCAGCCGGGGGAGGTTCATCGGTGGCATCTGAGCGGGAGCGGGGCGGCCGATGGCCGGAGCCGGCAGCGGCGCCGGCTGCGGCCGACCTTGCAAGGTGTGTTCACTGCGGGCTCTGCCTGACGGCGTGCCCGACGTACCTCGTTACAGGGCTGGAAACCGAATCGCCGCGGGGGCGCATCCAGATGGCGCGGCTCATCGAGGAGGGGCGGTCCCAGCTTACGCCAGCCATCCAGGAGCACTGGTCGCGCTGCCTGCAGTGCCGGGCATGCGAGGCGGTGTGCCCGAGCGGCGTGCCGTACGGGCGGATCCAGGAGCGTGCGCGGGCGCAGGTACAGGCGCAGCCCGCGTCGGGGCGGGCAGCGCTCCGGCTGCGACGGCTGGTGCTGCGACAGGTGGTCGCACGGCCGCGGGTGCTCGGGGCGGTGCTGGCGCCGGTGGGGCGATTCGGGGGTTGGCGGCTGCGCGGGCTCGCCGAGCGGCTGCTGCCGGGGCGGCTGCGGACGATGTCGCGACAGCTGCCCTCGAACCAGGGGCGGCCGTTCCGGCTGGAGGAAGCGGCGGCAGGCAACCCGGATGGGGAGCCGGTGCAGCTGTTCGGGGGGTGCGTGATGCGGGAGCTGTTCGGGGAGACGCACCGCGCGACGGTGCGCGTGCTGGCGCGGGCCGGTGCGCGCGTGGGTGCGCCGGCCGGGCAGCGCTGCTGCGGTGCGCTCCACGCGCACGAAGGGGACCTGGCGTTCGCGCGGCAGCTGGCGAAGGCGAACATCGCGGCGTTCGAAGGGAGCGCGGGGGCGATCGTGGTGAACTCCGCGGGCTGCGGCGCGGCGATGAAGGAGTACCCGGAGCTGCTGGCCGGGGAGCCTGGCTGGGAGGAGCGGGCAGCAGCGTTCGCGGCCCGTGTGCGGGACCTGGCGGAGTGGCTGGCGGCGAGGCCGCGGCTCCCCCGGGGGGCGTTGGGCGTGCGGACGGTGTACCAGGACGCCTGTCACCTGGCGCACGTGCAGGGCATTCGGCGGGAGCCGCGGGCGCTGCTGGCGGCGGCCGGGTGCGAGCTGGTCGAGACGGAGGGGGCGGACGTTTGCTGCGGGGCGGCGGGCCTGTACGGGCTGGTGCAGCCAGGTATGTCGGCGGAGCTGCGACGGCGGAAGGCGGGTTCGTTCGCGGCGGCGCGCCCGGAGGTGATCGTGACCGGCAACCCGGGCTGCCATCTGCAGTACCTGGCGGCGGTGCAAGAGGCAGGGGTGGGCGCGGAGGTGCTGCACCTGGCCGAGGTGCTGGACCGGGCGTGGCGCGCCGACGGCGGGGCGAGCGGCTGAAAGGAGGGCTTAGATTATCGGCGCCGGCGGACGACGCTGGAGCGTTCGTTCCCGGGACGCTACGTGTTCTTCACTCGCGGCAGGGGAGGGGAGCGCCGAACTACCCGGTAGAAGGTGAAATTGGGAGAGCGTTTCATGGGTTCGACTGACCCGGCGCTCCCGCAGGTGCCTGCTGAGGAGCGGGCGCGGCAGGACCTGCACGTGATGGCGCTGCAGGGCGTTATCGCTGGCTTCTTCGTCGCGGGGGAGCTGCTGGGGTGGTTTGGGGATGACTCGGCGGCGATCCGGGCGGCGGTGGCGTGGATCGCGGTGTACCACATCTTCCGGGTGGCGTACGTGGTCCGACGGCGGGCGACCCACCGGCCGGTCGGGGCGGTGGAGGCGGTGATCCCGCTGCTCGACGTCAGCTGTATTTCATCGGCCTGGGTGATCCTGGGCGACCCGGGGTCACCGTTCTGGGCGGTGTACCTGTACGCGCTGGTGGGATACGCACGGCGGATGCACGGGTGGGCGTATGCGCGGACGGCGGCCTTCATCCTCGTGAACATCGGCGCTGCCCAGGGGGTGGTGACGTGGCGGAACGGGGAGGGGTTCTTCACGGTCGACCAGGCGACGATGCTGTTGATCGCGGGGACGATGGCATCGCTGGCGCACAAGGTGGGCGCGGGCTGGCGGGAGGCCGAGCGGCAGGCGCGGGTGCTTGCCGAGACGGACCCGCTGACCGGGCTTCCGAACCGGCGGCATTTCCTCACCCAGCTGGAGCAGCGGGCGGCCGAGGGCTCCGCGTACGCGCTGCTGATGATGGACATCGACGACTTCAAGCGGCTGAACGACGAGCACGGGCACCTGCACGGGGACGCGATTCTGGAGCGGGTGGCGCGGGTGCTGCGGGCGAACATCCGGGATGGTGACCTCCTGGCGAGGTACGGCGGCGAAGAGTTCGTGGTGGCGATGCCGCGAGCGGACCTCGAGCAGGCGCTGCAGGTGGCGGAACGGCTGCGGCGGGCGGTGGAACGGGATACGCCCTCGTCGGTGTCGATCGGGTGTGCGGTGCGGGAGCCGGGGGAATCGCTGGACGACGTGCTGCGGCGGGCGGATGACCTGCTGCTCTTCGCGAAGCGGACGGGGAAGAACGTGGTGCGGTGGGAGGGTCTGCGACGGTCGGCTTGATTCAGGCGGCGAGCGGGCCGAGGCGGGCGTCGACGGCGTCGCGGGCCCAGGGGTGGACCTCGGCGAAGGCGCGCAGGAGCCCGAAGCAGCCGGCAATCATCATGTCGCCGAACGGCGCGACGAACGTCGGACGGAGGGCGGAGCCGGCGAGGCGGCCGCGCTGGGGGCCGGTGACGGCGACGACCGGCGGCAGGCCCGGCGCGACGAGTGAACGGTCGAGGTGGAGGGCGCCGTGGCCCTTCGAGCTGAAGACTTCGTCGTTCGTGAGTGAGCCGTCGGCGAGGCGGCGGGTAAAGGTCTCGACCTGCTCGTCGGTGACTTCGCCGGTGTGGTGTTCGAAGAGCGATGCGATGGTGCGCCCGCGGAGGTGGAAGCCGAGGAGGTGCATGTTGCCGAGGTTGAGGACGAGGCGCTCGGGGCTGGCAGCGACCCGCTCGTCGTGGAGGGCGCCGAGGGCGGCGGCGGGGCCGGTATCCATAAAGGCAGCGGGGGCCTCGGCCTGCGCCGTCGCTGCGATGGCGCGGGCGCGGGTGAGGTAGGGCGGGAGGGCACCGGGGGCCATCGCGAAGGCGAGGAGGTCGTTGCGGCCGCGGACGACGCGGGCAAGGTGGTCGAAGCGGAAGATGCGGTCGGAGGTGCCGGGCGGGGCGTCGCCGTGGTCGAGGCAGCCGACGGCGATGCCGTCGAAGCTGGTGGGGACTTCGAAGGCGGCGAGGGCGGTGCGGATGGCGTCGAGGTCGAGGTCGCGGAGGACGACGCGGTCGGCATCGAGGCGGCCGGTTTCGTCGTCGCTGAGGATGGTGACGCCGAGGGCGCGGACACGCTCGAGGTCGTCGTCGAAGGTGCGGGCGGCGTCCGGGGTGGCGAAGGCCGGGAGGCCGGCGCGGAGGTGGTCTTCGAGGGCCCAGGCGCAGGGGCCGCCGCCAGCGATGGTGCCGGTGATGAGGAGCGGGCGACGGGCGGCGGTGGCGCGGCGGATGCGAGCGGCAGCGATGGCGGTGGGGGAGGGCAGCACCAGCTTGGGGGAGTTTTCGATGGGGCCGGAGCTTTCGAACAGGAGGATGTCCTGGGTGCCGGTGCCGACGTCGATGGCGAGGATGCGCATGGACCCAGTGTAGGGCCTGCGGAGGAACCTTTGGCCGGGGCCGGGCGTTTTCGATTGCAGCGATGGAAGCGCGTGCTAGACTCGCGGCCGTGCTGGGGAGCATGCCGTTCCGCCGGGGGGCGAAGCGGGCAGCGGGGGAACCGGGGCCGGCGGAGGAGGCTGCCCCGGGGCCGGCGGAGGCGGCCGGGCGCCGCTGGCTGACGTGGCGGCGGGCGGCGGCGGCAGGCCTGCTCGTGATGGCTGCCGGGGCCGGCGCGGCATATCTCGAGAAGGACCGGATTGCGCCTGAGGTGGCCGATGGGCTGCGAGCGACGATCGGCGACGAGCGGACTGCGCGGGTAGAGAGCTGGTTTTTTGCGCTCGACGACCGGGTGCAGCGGGTGAAGTACCGGTTTTTCGGCGCGGATACGACGCCATTCGCGACCGAGGAGGTGCGCGTGGCGTACGTGGCGAAGGAGCCTCCCCGGACGGTGGTGGTGTGGACGGGGCGGCGGGGGCTGGACTCGGCGCCGCCGCCGGATGCCTTCCTGCCGGTGCCGATGACGTTCCCGGCGACACGCCAGCTGCGACCGAACCCTGAGCCGGGCGAGGGTGCCTGGACGATCGCTGGGCTGCCGCGCACCTCGCCGGCGGACCCGCTGATGGCGAAGACGTTCTTCCGGCCGGACCCTTCGCGGCCGTACGCCCTCGTCGGGGTGCTGCTGGCGGACGCGCGGCGGGTGCGGCTACGGCTGGTGGCTGGCACGGTGGACCCGGGGGGCAGCCGGGGCGTCAAGGGGCCAGGGGTCATCCCGAAGGAGGATGTGGGGAGGCTGGTTGCGGCGTGGAACGGGGGCTTCAAAGGCGACCACGGCAATTTCGGGATGGTGGCGCACGGGCTGGAGTTCCAGCGGCTGAGGAGCGGCCTTGCGACGGTCTGTACGAAGAAGGACGGGACGTTCGTGATGGGGGAGTACGGCCGGGATGTGGTGTGGGACCCGGAGACGATGGACGCCTGCCGGCAGAACGCGGTGCTGCTGGTGGACCGGGGGGAGGTGAGCAGGCGGACGGCTGAGGGGAACGATACGTGGGGCTACGTGCAGGTGAACTCGTCGGAGTTCATCACGTGGCGGTCGGCGATTGGGGTGACGAAGGAGGGCCACCTGCTGGTGGCAGCAGGGAACTCGCTGAGCGCGGAGAGCCTGGCGAGGGCGATGTGGGCGGCTGGTGCGGAGTACGCGATGCAGCTCGACATCAACAGCCCGTATGTGCTGACGACGCTGTTCTTCCCGCAGCCGGACGGGTCGGTGCGGCCGGAGCGGTTCATGGAGGCGATGCCGGATTCGCCGGGGCGGTTCTTGCGCGTGCAGGAGCGCGACTTCATGTACCTCGTCGCGGATGAGTCGCGGTACCGCTAGGGCGGGGGCAGGACAGCAGAGCAGCGCGAGGAGGCGAGAAGCCAGGCGGGCGTTTCGGCGGGGAAGACGGCGAGGGTGACGAGGGCGGGCGGAAGGGCGCGCGCCCAGCGGCGCCAGGAGGGTTCTTCGAAGACGTAGGCAGCGTCGAGGCAGGGGAGGGCAGCCGCGGCGGCCGTGGGTTCGAGGCCGGGCAGGAGGAGGAGGTTCCAGCCGGGCTCGAGGGTGATGCGGACCGGGCCGGCCGGGGAAGGGCCCGGTTGGGCCGGGTAGAGGGCGCGGATGCCGGCGCGGTCGTCCGGGGCGAGGGCGCGGTTGATGCCGGTGTACTGGAAGTACATGACGGCGGCGATTTCTTCCGGGGTGCAGGGGCCCCACGGTGCGGGGCAGGAGTGTTCGAGGCCGGCGACGTGGCCGAGTTCGTGGAGGATGACGGTGCGCCAGTCGAGGACGGCTTCGAGGCCGAGCTCGCGGAGGGCGTTGGGGTTGCTGTTGAGAAGGACGTCGACCTCGCGGGCCGCTTCTTTGCTGGTGAGGCCGAGGACGCAGCCGCGGTCGCAGGGCAGGTGCATCCAGGCGATGACGTTTTCGCCATCGGGGCCGGTCTCGAGGATGGAGGCAGTGCGGTCGGTGATGCCGGCGTAGCGGAAGCGGAAGCGGGAGCCTTCGACGGACGACCAGGCATCGAGGCCGGCGATGACGGCCTGGGGACCGGCTGCGGGCGGTGCGCCGGTGGGGTTGTAGGCCACGGGGACGGGGAGCTCGGCATCGGTCCAGGTCCAGCCCCAGGGGCGCCAGGCGGCGGTGGCGGCGGGCTCGCGGGGTGCCAGGGTGAGGGCGCCGAGGGCGGCGGCGACGGCGCGGGCGGCGTCGCCGGGCGACCGGGCGGCAACGAGGAACTGGAGGAGCACCGGGTGGCCGCCGGGGCGCTCGGCGACGACGTCCAGCGTGAAGGGGGCGGGCGCGGCGGCGCTGCGGTGGACGCTCGACGGGAGCGCAAGCGCCAAGACGACGGCGAGGAGCGCGAGGAAGCGCGGGGGCACCGGGCATGGCCGGGACCGGGGGCTCATGGCTCGATGGCGATGGTGGCCGGCCCGGCGGCGATGAACCAGTAGACGCTGCCTTTGCGAAGGATGGGCAGGTTGTTGAGGTAGCCGGGCGCGCCGGCGACGTACCGCCGCCACTGGCCGGTCCAGGGGTCGAATTCGTAGACGGCGCGGATGGCAGGGGCGCCGGCGAGGGCGACGGCAGGCGGGAGTTCGGCGCCGGGCCAGGCGAGGAGGTTCGCGCCGGGGAGGATGGGGAGCGAGGGCGGCGGCACGGGGGTTGCGGAGGGGCGCGGGGTGG
>CALLPC010000024.1 GCA_938015525.1 uncultured Dehalococcoidia bacterium | reverse complement strand
TCTACGGCTGAGCGCCTACCGCATCGGGTTCGCCGCGAAGAAGGCCCAGGCCAGCTCGCTCGCGTTGATCGAGGTGGTCGTCGTTCCCAGCCGGGGCACAGCCGGCGCGCCCGGCCACGTGTGTCCCCCGCCTTCGACCCGGTAGTGCACGACCGGCGCAGCGCAGCCCGTGTACTCCACCTTCACCACGTCCGCGGCGATTCGCGTCTCGGACGGGCTCTCGCTGCAGCCGTTGTGCTTCGCCCACGCCTCGAGCGACGCCGGGATGCCCGCGAACGGCGTCCCGGTGAACGAACCGGCGGTAATCGTCCCCGCCGCGTACGGCACGATCCCATCCGCCGTCCCGTGGAAGGAGATGACCGGTACCGGCCGCTCACCGCAGGCTGCGCCCGGTGCCGCCTGCCCCGCTACCGGGGCAACCGCCGCGACCAGGTCGCCTGCCCGGCAGGCCAGCGTCGTCGACATGAAGCCGCCGTTCGAGATGCCCGCCGCGAACACCCGCGCGGGGTCGAGGCAGAGCTCCTCTCCCAGCGTCCTGGCCAGGTCCCGCACGAACTGGATGTCATCGAGCCCGGCGCTGACCAGCCAGGCGTTGTCGACCCCGTTCGGGCTGACGACGACGAACCCCTCGCGCTGCGCAATCGGCACCCAGCCGCCGTAGACGTGCTGCTGCGCGCCGGTGCTGCCGAGCCCGTGGAAGTTCAGCACGAGCGCCATCGGCGCGCTCGACGGCCCGGCAGCCGGCGGCGTGTACACGAGGTACGTCCGGGTGCGGTTCGCCGACTGGAGGACGCGGCTGGTCGTCTCGCCCGGCTTCAGGTCGGCCGGGAGCGTCCGCCCGCAGCCAGGCGTGCCGCGCACTGCCGGCGTCGGGGTGGCCGCTGGCGTCGAGGCTGGCGCAGTGGCAGGCGCGGGAGTGGGCGCGGCAGGTTCCGTCTCGCTGGCAGGCGGCGCCGGGACCATCGCATCATCGTCGCCCCCGCACGCCCCGAGGGAGATGCCCAGCGCCACCAGGAGCAGCGCCACGACCGCCAGGAGCCTCGCCCGTGTCATCACCCCAATTCTGCGCCTTTCCGCCCCTTCCCGAAACCGCCCCCAACCCCCAACCTCCAACCTCTCACCTCCAACCTCTACCCTTTCCCCATGCCCGACCTCCCGCCCCGCCTCGCTGCCCGTGCCGTCCTCCTCGACGACCTCGGGCGCGCCCTCCTCTTCCGCATCCACGCGCCCGGCGACCCGGCCCGCGTCTTCTGGATAACCCCCGGCGGCGGCCTCGAACCGGGCGAAACGGAGACCGAGGCCCTCCGCCGCGAACTGCTCGAGGAGACCGGTCTCGCTGCACCCGAGATCGGCCCCTGCGTTTGGGTGCGCGACCTGGTGTTCCGCTGGGGCGACCGGCACATCCGCCAGCGCGAGAGCTACTACCTCGTCCGCTGCCCCGCCTTCGAGGTCGACACGTCCCGCCACCTCGAGGAGGAGCGCACCTTCCTCCAGCGCCACCGCTGGTTCACCCTCGACGAGCTCGCGGCCTGGCCCGAGCGCCTCGTCCCCGCCGGCTTCGCCGACCTCCTCGCCCCGCTCCTCCGCGGCGACCTCCCCCGTCAGCCCCTCCTCCTCACCCGCTGACCCCAACCGCGCTCCCCGCTCCGGCCCCCACGGCTACAATGGCCGGGCGATGAACATCCTCGTAACGACCGACGGTTCTGAGCGGTCGCTCTGCATCCTCCCCCATGCCGGCCGGCTCGCCGCCCTGCTCGGGGCCGACCTCCACCTCGCCCGTATCCTCGACCCCCGCTCCGACGCCGCGGGCGTCGTCGCCGAGCGGCTGGGGCCGGCCGTCGCCGAAGTCCGCGCCCGCTGGGAAGACGAGCTGCGGGCTGCGCTCGCCGCCCACCGCGTCGCCGGAGCCCCGCTCGTCGTCGAACGGCGCTGGGGCGAAGACGTCCCCCGCGCCATCCATCGCGCCGCTGATGAGCTCGGCGCAGCCCTGGTCGCCATCGCCTCCCGGGGCGCCGGTCCCATCCGCCACGCCGTCTTCGGCAGTGTTGCCATGGGCGTCCTCGGCGCAGCCGACCTCCCGGTCATGACGCTGACCGGCTGCCCGCCGCTGCCCGACCGCGATGGCCCCTACCACGTCCTGGTTACTACCGACGGCTCGGCCGCCTCCCGGGGCGTCATCCCGGCCCTCGCTCCTCTCCTCCAGCCGGGGAAGGTGCGCGTCACCCTCGCCGAAGTGGTCATCATGAAAGCGCTCGAGACGGAAGCGGAGGCGAAGGCCCGCGCGCTGCCGGGGCTCCAGGCGCTCCGGCCCCTCCTGCCCGCCGGGCTCGAGGTCGGCTTCCACCTCCCCATCGTGCCGCCCGGGGCCGGCATCGATACCGCCATCCTCGAGGCCGCCGCGGAGCTCGCCGCCGATGCCGTCGCGATGGCCACCCACGGGCACAGCGCCCGCTATCACCTCATCGCCGGGAGCACCGCCCTCGGCGTCGTCCGCCGCGCACCCGTCCCCGTCATCCTCGCGAAGAGCGGACCGCCGGCCCGGTGAGCCCGGCCTACCACGGCCGCTTCCAGCGGTGCCAGTCGAACGGCGCGATGCCCTCGTCCGTAATCTGCCAGATGGTCGCTTCGGCCCGGCCCCCGCTGATTTCGAGGAAGCCGATGGTGCCGTACTGCGTCTCCAGGTTGTGCGGGTAGGTCGGCGAGCCCGGGTTCACGCAGAGGATGCCGTTGATGGTGTTGATCGCCTCTACGTGCGTGTCCCCGTAGACGAGCACGTCCAGCTCCGTCGTCCCGAAGTACCGCTTCAGCGCCCGCTCCAGCGTCAGGTGGGGCGGGTACTCGGGGATGGGGACATCGTGCACGAGGCCAACCTTCAGCCCCTCGAACGTCAGCAGCCAGGACTCCCGCAGCCGTGGGTGGTCCGGCTGCACCGGCCGCCCGCCCGAGCCGTCCTCGCCGTTCCCCCGGGCCGCCCAGGTCGGCGCGATGTCGTGCAGCTGGTCGATCACCACGAGGTCGTGGATGTCGCCCGCGTGGAGGATGGCATCGACGCCCCGGAACGCATCGAACACCTGCGGCCAGAGTTCGTACCGCGCTTCCGGGATGTGCGTATCCGAGATGAGCCCGATCCGCATGCCCGAACTGTAGCAGCCGCCCGGCCCGGCTTCAGCCCGTCTCCCCGTCCTGCAGCACCGGCAGCAGGAGCCGGAACGTACTCCCGCGGCCCGGCGAGCTCTCCGCCGAGAGCCAGCCGCCGTGGGCGCGCGCGATCGCCAGCGCCATCGGCAGCCCGAGCCCGGACCCGCGTCCCACCGGCTTCGTGGTGAAGAACGGGTCGAAGATCTTTTCCAGGATCTCCGGCGGGATGCCGGTGCCCGTATCCCGCACGGCTACCACGTGATAGCGGCCGCGGGGCAGCTCCGGCGGCGCCCACCGCCGCCGCGCCCCGAGTTCGGTCGTGCTCCGCGTGACGGTAATCGTGCCCCCGCCGGGCATCGCATCGCGCGCGTTCACGAACAGGTTCACGAGCACCTGCTCCAGTGCCGTGGCCGAGCCCAGCACCCGCCCCCGCTCGCGCGCCCCTCGGACCACGAGCCGGACCGTCGGCTCCACCATCGGCCGGGCGAGCGCCACCGCATCGGCGATGACCGCGTCGAGGTCGACCGCCTCCGCCTGGTCGATATCCGGCCGGCCGAAGGTGAGGAGCCGCCGGACGAGGCTCGCACCCCGCTCCGCTGCGTGGCTGGCATCGTCGACGAGTTCGCGCAGCGCCGGGTCGCCCGGCAGCGCCTGCCGGAGCAGGTAGAGGTTGCCGAGCACCGCCGTCAGCAGGTTGTTGAAATCGTGCGCAATCCCGCCGGCGAGCACGCCGAGGCTCTCCAGCTTCTGCGCCTGCCGGACGAGCAGCTCGAGCCGCTCCCGCTCGAGCTCCGCCTCCTTCCGCCGGGTCACATCGAGCAGGCTGCCCGAGGCGCGTACCGCCTGGCCGCACTGGTCTCGCTCCGTCGCCCGCCCGCGCACCAGCACCCACCGCCATTCGCCGCCCGGCGTGCGGTACCGGTGCTCCGACTCGAGCACCTCCGTTTCGCCGCGCTGGTGGGCGCGGAAGGCCGCGACCAGGCCCGCACGGTCGTCCGGGTGGACCCGTTCGAGCCAGGCCGCCTCGGTCGTGTCCTCCGGGGCGAGCCCGCCAGCGTCGCCGGCGACGACCCGGAGCCGCCGCGCCGGGATGTCCCAGTCCCAGAGCGTGACCTCGGAGCCGTCCAGCGCGAGCGCCAGCTGCCGCTCCGCCTCCGCCCGCCGCTGCTCCGCGCGGAGCGCCTCGATCACCGTCGCGCAGGTGGTCAGGACCGGCTGGACGAAGGCGACCAGCTCCTCCGTGTACCCTCCCGGCCGGTTGGCGAGCCCGACCAGGCCGACGAGGGCGCCCCGGCTCTCGATGGGGATGCCGAGGTAGCTCCGCAGCTCAGGGTGCCCGGGCGGGATACCCCCGGCCCGCGGGTCGGCCGCCGGGTCGTTCGCGATGACCGGTTCGCCCGTCCGGAGCGTGTGCCCGAACAGCGTGGCGAGGTTGGCGAAGCGGCCCTCCCCGGGCATCGCCGCCGCGCGGAACGCCTCGAACTCCCCGGTCGGCGGGTGGACGAACGCCCGGGGCACCATCTGGGGCTCCCCGCCTGGCCCCTGCTCGACTTCCCCGATGAACCCGACCTCGCTCCCCGTCAGCTCGACCAGCAGCTCCAGCAGCGCACCGAAGACACGCTCCGGGTCGCCTCCGCGAATGAAGTCGCGCTGTGCCCGTGTCAGCGCCGCCAGGAGCCGGTTCGTCCGTTCCAGCTCCTGCGTCATCCGCAGCCGCTCGCTGATGTCGCGGGCGATGCCCGCCATCGCCGTCACCCGTCCCTGCTCATCGCGTACGGGAAAGAGCGAGAGCTCGACGTCGAACACCGTGCCGTCCCGGCGCCGGCGCCGCGTCGTGACGTGGACCGACTCCCCGCGCCGCACCCGCTCAGCGAATTCGCGCACCTCGCCTTCCGCCCCGGGCGGCGCGAGCACGTCGGCCGTCTGGCCGACCATCTCCGCGGCCGTATAGCCGTACAGCCGCTCGGCGCCCCGGTTCCAGCTCAGGATGCGCCCCTCGAGGTCCCGGCTGACGATGGCGTCCTCCGCCGATTCGACGATGGCCGCCAGGCGCGTCCGCTCCTGGTCCCGCGCCAGCCGGTCGCTGATATCGCGGAAGAGGAAGCGCGCACCCGCGGGCACGCCCCGCCCATCGACGATGAATGCGCCCTGCGCCTCCACCGCCACCGGCGTGCCGTCCTTCCGGATGACCGTATACCGGTCGAGGTACTGGCCCGGCCTCCGCTCGTACGGCCGGCCCTGCCGCACCTGCCGGTCGAGGCTCAGGTCGGCCAGGGCGATGGCCCGCTGGAGGCTCTCAGGCTCCAGCAGCTGCCAGCCGTACACCCCTGCCAGGATGTCGTCCACCGTGTAGCCCAGGAGGGACTTGGCGATGCTGTTCATGAAGGTGACGCGCATCGAGGGCAGCTCTACCTCGAGGAGCGCGTCCGGCAGGTACTCGCGGAACTGTTCGAACTCCGCCAGCAGCTCCGCGTACTGCCGCGCGGTCTCCAGCTGGGAGCCAGCAAGCGGAACGTCGTCCACGCGCAACCTGCCGGGGCTCCCGGGGATGGTCCCCTCCGCCGGCGCGCCGGAGCCCGGGGCGGCCAGCTGTCCCAATGTACCGCGGGCTGCGCTCCCCGGGCACTCAGGGTTCTCCCCAAATCCCCTCATGGAGAAAGGTTCGACAGCCCGGCGGCCGCGGCCAGACAATCGCAAGCGATGGAGCCCACCCACGCTGACCTCCGCGACGCCTTCCGTGCCCGCGGCCGCCAGCTCTGGCTCGTCGGCGGCGCCCTCCGCGACCGCCTCCTCGGCATCGAATCCCACGATATCGACTACGCCACCGATGCCCTGCCCGATGAAATCGAAGCCATCGCCCGCTCGCTCGGCGCTCGCGTGACGACCGTCGGCAAACGGTTCGGCACGGTCGGCGTCCTGCTCGAGGGCGCCTGGGTCGAGATCACGACCTTCCGCGGCGAAAGCTACGCCCCGGGCGGCGGCCGCTGGCCCGAGGTGACGTTCGGCCGGACCATCGAAGAGGACCTCGCCCGCCGCGACTTCACCATCACCGCCTTCGCCGAGAACGCCCACACCGGCGAGTGGCTCGACCTCTTCGGCGGCGAGGCCGACCTCCGCGCCGGCATCATCCGCGCCGTCGGGGAGCCGGCCGCCCGCTTCCGCGAAGACCCCCTCCGCATCCTCCGCGGGGTCCGCTTCGTCAGCCAGCTCGGCTTCCGGCTCGACCCGGCCACGGCCGCCGGTATGCGCGAAACGGCCCACCTCATCGCCGCGCTCTCGCAGGAGCGCATCACCGCCGAGCTCGATAAGCTGCTCCAGGGCCGCGCCCCCGCCGCCGGCCTCGAGGCCCTCCGGGATGTCGGCGCCCTGGCGTTCGCCCTGCCCGAGCTGGCCCCCATGCCCGGCTGCGAGCAGAACCGCTTCCACCGCTACGACGTCTGGGGCCACACCCTCGCGACCGTCCAGGCCATCGCCACGACCCCCGAGACCCACCGCATCCGCCGCTGGGCCGCCCTCCTCCACGACCTCGGCAAGCCGGCCGTCCGCCACACCAAGCCGAACGGCGAGTGGGGCTTCTACCGCCACGAGGTGGTCGGCGCGGAGCTGGCCGGGGCGCTGCTCGAGCGGCTCCGCTTCGGACGGGCCGACGCCCACGTCGTCGTCCTCCTCGTCCGCCGCCACATGGAGCGGCCGGACCCCGCCGACCGGCGCGCCGTCCGCCGCTTCATGGCGAAGCTCGGCGGCCGCTGGCGCGACCTCCTCGCCCTCAAGCGCGCCGACAATGCCAGCCATACCTACGATGACACTGCCTACCACGACGCCCTCGAAGCCGCCTGTCTCCGCGCGGAGCAGGAGGAGGCCGAGGCGATCCGCGCCGAGAGCCCGCTGACCGGCGACGACCTGGTGCGGCTGTTCGACCGCCCGCCGGGGCCGTGGGTCGGCGTCATCAAGCGGCAGCTCGGCGCCATGGTGCTGGATGGCGACCTCGCCCCCGGCGACCGGGCTGCCGCCGTCGAGGTCGCCCGCCGCCTCATGGGCCGCGCCTGACTGCCGTCCCGCCCCTGTGGTAGCCTGCGCGCCGCATGAGCATCCCGCCTGAACGGCTTCGCGAGCTCGCCGGCGACCCCGCCCCCGCCACGGCCGGGAGTGAGCACGTCCTCGTCCTCGGCGCGGGCATGGCCGGCCTCGCCGCTGCCTTCGAGCTCCGCCGCCGGGGCTTCGCCGTCACGATCCTCGAGGCCCAGCCCCGCGTCGGCGGCCGCATCCAGACCCTCCGCGAACCGTTCTCCGACGGCCTCTACGGCGAAGCCGGGGCGATGCGCATCCCCCGCGCCCACGACCTCGTCCTCCGTTACGTCGAACGGTTCGGCCTCGAAACCGTCCCCTTCGTGATGGAGAACCCCCAGACGTACGTCGCCTTCGGAAGCGAACGCGTCCGCCGGGCCGACTTCGATTCGGCCCGCCACGCGGGCGACTTCGAGCTCCAGCCCGGCGAAACTGACCTCCCCATCGGCCAGCGCTGGGAGCGGGAAATCGCCCCCCTGCTCGCCACCATCGAGCGGCACGGCGCCCTCGGCTGGGAGGAGGTCGCCAGCGAATACGACCAGTACTCCCTCGCCGAGTTCCTCGAATCGCGCGGCTGGTCGCAGGGGGCGATCGAACTGTGGGGGCTCCTCACCCATATGGAGCCCTTCATGAACAGCGCCTTCCTCGAAGTCCTCCGCGAGGAGGCCGGCCGCTGGTTCACGGACGTCGTCACCATCCCCGGCGGGATGGACCGCCTTCCCCGCGCCTTCCTCAGCGCCCTCGGCGACGCCATCCGCTACGGCATGCGCGTCGTCGCCATCCACCAGTCGCAGGAGGGCGTGCAGGTCCGCTGCCGGACGGTCGCCAGCGAGCACACCTTCGCCGCCGACCGGGCCATCATCACCATCCCCTTCTCGCTCCTCCGCCACATCGAAATCACGCCGGCGCTCAGCCGCGGCAAGCAGCGCGCCATCCGCACCCTCTCCTACGACGCGGCGACCAAGATCTTCTTCCAGTGCCGCCGCCGGTTCTGGGAGGAAGACGAGGGCATCGCCGGCGGCGGCTCGGTGACCGACCTCCCCATCCGCACGGTCTACTACCCCGCGGGCGGCGCGCCGGGCGGCCGGGGCGTGCTGCTCGCGAGCTACACCTGGGCGGAGGACGCCAGGCGCTGGGGCACCCTCGCCCCGGATGAGCGGCTCGCCCAGGCGATCGAAAACGTGGAAGTCATCCACCCGGCCGTGCGCCAGGAGTTCGAACTCGGCGCCAGCAAAGTCTGGCACCAGGACGAGTTCGCCGGCGGCGCCTACGCCCTCTTCGAGCCCGGGCAGCAGACCCACCTCTACCGCCACATCATCGCGCCCGAGGGGCGGCTCCACTTCGCCGGCGAGCACGCCTCCCTCGCGCACGGCTGGATCCAGGGCGCCGTCGAATCCGGGCTCCGCTGCGTGGCCGAGGTCGTCGACCGCGCGGCGAGCCGCTAGGCGGGAGGCCCCTGCCCCTCCGACCGCTCCCGCTCGTACGCCCCCAGCAGCGAGAGGAGGAGGTCCTCCAGCCGGGCGCGCGTCCACTGGCCGTTCCGCCGCTCCGGCCCCGCCGCTGCCGTCGTCCCGCGCGGCCCCGGCGTGCTCCGCGTCACCGCGATGTGCCAGCGGGGGCCGCCCGTCCGCCGCCGCTCCACGAGGGCAAACGTGAGGGTGTAGTCCCGCGCGAGGCTCACCGTGAAAGCGGACGCCTCGTCGCCCGGCGGCAGGGCGCTCACCTCCACGGGCAGCCCCGCGCCGTAGACAGCGCGGACCTCGGCCGCCGCCTCGACCGCCCAGCTGTAGAGCGTCCGCAGGAGCGCCGCCTGCGAGGCCCGGTCGTGCGCCCCGGCGATGCCGCGCAGCGCACGGCGCTCTGCCCAGGCGTCGCGCAGCTGCTCGACTCGCCGCCGGAAAGGCTCGAGTGTCAGCGCGGGCATCGGGTCACCTCCCCGCCCCGCATCCGCGCCGCATGGGCCTCCATCGCCCCGATTGTGGCCGCCTGCCGTTTCGGTCGATTTGCGCGGATGTTACGGGCGCATTTCCCGGCAGGGCGCACAACGGGGGGCCCGCATCCCTGCGCGGCCCCCCGTTTCGCCTCGCCTGGCGGTCGGGTCAGACGGCTGCCGAGCCCCGCTCGTTCGTCCGCACCCGGATCACGTCGATGACGTCGGAGACGAAGATTTTGCCGTCGCCGATCTCGCCGGTGCGGGCGTTCTCCACGATGGCGTTCACCACCCTCTGGAGGTCCTGGTCGTTGACGACGATGAGCAGCCAGGCCTTGGAGAGGTACTCCACCTTGTATTCGCGGCCGCGCCACTGCTCCGTGATGCCGCGCTGCTTGCCGTGTCCCTTCACCTCGGCGACGGTCATCCCGCCGTAGCCGAGCTCCTCGAGCGCCTCGCGCACGAAGGGCAGGCGCGAGGGGCGGATGATCGCATCGATGCGCTTCATGACATCTGCCTTCCTTCCCTGGTGGTCCCCGGGGCCGACCGGTCCCGGGGTGAGTCTATCCCGTCCGCGAGCCCGCTAGGCCCCCGGGCTGAAGACGCCCTGGCCCGCCGGCCCGAAGTCCGGATACGAATCGAGTCCGTGCTCCAGCAGGTCGAGCCCCTTCTCCTCCTCCTCCCGCGGGACGCGGAGGCCAATCGTCAGCCTGATGCCGAAGAAGAGGATGAAGGCCGTCACCACGACCCAGGTGACGATGGAGGCCGCGCCGACCAGCTGGGCCGCGAACTGGTCGAAGCCGCCGCCGAGCAAGAGCCCGTACTTCGACGGGTCCGCGTAGCCGGCCTGCTCCAGCCCCGTTTCGCTCGAAAAGAGCCCGACGGCGATGACGCCCCAGAGCCCGCCCGCGCCGTGCACCGGGAAGGCGCCGACCGGGTCGTCGATGCGCACCGCGTCGAGCAGCAGCACGGCACCGTACATCACGAGCGAGCCGACCGCCCCGATCACCACCGCCGCCCAGGGGTCCACCGTGGCGCAGGGTGCCGTGATGCTCACCAGCCCCGCGAGGATGCCGTTGATGAGCAGGCCCGGGTCGTAGCGGGTCGTGAGCACCTTCGAATAGACGACGGCCGCCACGCCGCCGGCACAGGCCGCCAGGGTCGTGTTGACCGCCACCTTCGCGGCCAGCGCCGCCCCGCCGCCCGTGAGCGCCAGCGTCGAGCCCGGGTTGAAGCCGTACCAGCCGAACCAGAGGATGAACATCCCCAGCGTCGCGATGCTGATGTTGTGGCCGGGGATGGCGTTCACCTGCCTGCCCGGGCCGTACTTCCCGAGCCGCGCACCCAGCAGCGCTGCGCCCACCAGGCCGGCCCAGCCGCCGACCATGTGCACCACCCCAGAGCCGGCGAAATCGATGTACCCGCTGGCGAGGAACGGGTCCTCGTTGAAGGCCGACATCCAGCCGTTCGTATCCCAGGCCCAGTGCACGACGACGGGGTAGATGAACCCCGTGATGACGACCGTGTAGGCGAGGTAGGCGCTGAACTTCAGCCGCTCCGCGAGCGACCCGGCCACGATGGTGGCCGCCGCAGCGGCGAAGGCGAACTGGAAGAACCAGCCGGCGAAACCTTCGTACGTATCGAAGAAAAAGTCGCCCCAGCCGATGAACCCGTTCGCCGAGTCCGAGGCGCCGTAGGCGAAGCCGTACCCGACGGCCCAGAAGAGCAGACCGCCGACACAGGCGTCGATCATGTTCTTCATCAGGATGTTCGCGGTGTTCTTCGAGCGGACGAAGCCGCCGGTCAGCATCGCGAAGCCGGCCTGCATGAAGAACACGAGGAAGCCGGCGACGAGGAGCCACGTGGTATCCAGCGCCGAGAGCAAATCGGCGACCTGGTCCTCCGTCGATGGCTCCTGCGCGGCGGCCGCCGAGATGGCGGCCATGGCAAGGATGGCGCCGCCCAGGACCCCGAGCGGCCGGTACAGTCTGCGCAGCCAGGTGCGCCTTTCCATGCGGATGAACCCCCGTTCGTTCCGGTGCCTCGCAGCACCGCTGAGATGCCGGCGCATGCAGACCGGGGCCCCGCGGGCTGCAGCTGCCGGATGTGCGCAACGGTAGGAACGGGCAGTTTCCCGCCGATTTCATCCTGATTTCGAGCAGATTGCCGGTCCATGACGTTCATGTTTCCCGGCGCCGCCCCACTGGCCGGGCGGCCAGCATTGGTGCGATATTTCACAATCCTCCCCGGTGTGGTACATTTCTCCGGGTTTGCCCCAATTCACCGCAGGAATCGCCCCGGCCCGCTCCCCCGCACGAGGACCGGTACCGCGCAGGAGGCAAAGAACGCCGCGTGAACATCGTCGTCTGTGTCAAGCAAATCCCCGACCCCGAGACGCCGGCCGCATCGTTCAAAGTCGATGAGGTCGCCAAGAAGGTCATCCCCGCCCAGGGCATCGCGCCGGTCGTCAACCCGTACGACCCCCAGGCCACCGAAGCCGCCCTCCGCCTCAAAGAGGCCGCCGGCTCGGGCAAGGTGACCGTCATCAGCCTCGGCCCTGAATCGGCCCGCGACGCCATCAAGCACGCCCTCGCCATGGGCGCCGATGAGGGCGTCCTCATCACCGGGCCCGAATTCGAGGACATCGATAACTTCCAGACCGCGAAGGCCCTCGCCGCCGCCATCCAGAAGCTCGGCGGCGCCGACCTCGTCCTCACCGGCCGCGCCGCCGCCGACTGGGACATGGGCGTCGTCCCCCTCGGCATCGCCCAGCTCCTCGGCATCCCCTGCGTCACCGTCGCCAAGGCGATCGAAAAGAACGGCGCCGGCCTCAAGGTCGAGCGCGTCCTCGAAGACGGCTTCCAGACGGTCGAAACACCGCTCCCCGCCGTCGTCTCCGTTTCCAACGAGTTCGGCGAACCCCGCTACCCCCAGCTCCGCCAGATCATGCTCGCCGCGAAGAAGACCGTGCAGGTCTGGGGCGCGAACGACCTCGGCATCGCCGGCGAAATGGGCAAGGAGAACCGCGCCCTCATCCTCGAAGCGCTCTACGTCCCAAAGGTGGAGAGCAACGTCGAGATCATCGAAGGCGATACGCCCGAAGAGAAGGCCCGGAACCTCGCCCAGAAACTCCGGGCCGCGAAGCTGATCTGAGGAGGCAGCCATGGCAGGAATCCTGGTCATCGCAGAAGCCAACGAAGGGGCGCTGGCCCCCATCTCGGGCGAGCTCCTCGGCGCGGCGCGCAAACTCGCCGGTGAAGGTGCCGGCAGCGTCACCGCCTTCATCGCCGGCGGCGAAGCGCTCGGCAACGAACTCATCGCCCACGGCGCCGATGCCGCCATCGTCGATACGAACCCCGCCCTCCAGGGCGCCCTCGCCGAGGTGTACATCCCGGCCGTCCAGGCCGCCCTCCAGCAGTCCGGCGCCGATATCGTCCTCATGGGCCAGACGGCCCTCGGGCGCGACCTCGGCCCGATGCTCGCCTTCGCCCTCGGCACCGCCGTCTCCATGGAGACGGTCGACCTGAAGTACAGCGGCGGCAAACTCATCGCCACCCGCGCCTGCTACGGCGGCAACGCCCGCGCGGAGGTCTCCTTCAAGAACCCGCCCGCCATCGCCACCGTCAAGGCGAAGTCGTTCGATGCCCTCCCGGCCGATGCCTCCCGCAGCGGGAGCGTCACCACCATCGACGTCGCCGGCGAGGCCCGGGTCAGGGTCCTCGGCGTCCAGAAGGCGGAGAGCACCGGCATCCGCCTCGAAGATGCCCCCGTCGTCGTCTCCGGCGGCCGCGGTCTCGGCGACCCGTCCGGCTTCAAAATGCTCGAGGAGCTCGCTGCCCTCCTCAAGGGCGCCACGGGCGCCAGCCGCGCCGCCTGCGACCTCGGCTGGTACCCGCCCAGCCAGCAGGTCGGCCTCACCGGCAAGGTCGTTTCGCCCAACCTCTACATCGCCGTCGCCATCTCCGGCGCCAGCCAGCACATGGCCGGCATGGCCGGTTCGAAGAACATCGTGGCCATCAACAAGGACCCCGATGCGAACATGGTGAGGGCCGCCAAGTACGCCGTCATCGACGACTACAAGAAGGTCGTCCCGGCGCTCATCGAAGAGATCAAGAAGCTCGGCTAGCCTGCCGGGCCCCCGCGAACGGCCGCCGCGGGGCGGGGGAGCGCTCCCCCGCCCCGCACGCATCGCCGCCCTCCCCATCGCCAGGCGCTCCGCTCGGACCTTCCCGCCGAACCCTGTACCATACCATCACCTTCGCCGTCCCCCGCTCCCGGGCCGGCGCCCCGTATCTCCCCCACCCGGAGGGGTAGCGTGAGCTCACCGAACGACCCCGGGCCGGCCGCCCCCGAGCGGCTGCCCCACCGCCTCTACGACGCCGACGGCAACCCCACCGTCGACCGCCCATGGATCTTCCGCACCTACGCCGGCCACTCCAGCGCCGCCGCCTCCAACGCCCTCTACCGGAAGAACCTCGCCGCGGGCCAGACCGGCCTCTCTGTCGCCTTCGACCTCCCCACCCAGACCGGCTATTCGTCCGACCACCCCCTCGCCCTCCCGGAGGTCGGCAAGGTCGGCGTCCCCATCAACACCATCGAGGATATGCACCAGCTCTTCGAGGGCATCCCCCTCGCCGAGATGAATACCTCGATGACCATCAACGCCACCGCCATGTGGCTCCTCGCCCTCTACATCGGCGTCGCCCGCGAACGGGGCGAAGACGTCCGCCGCCTGCAGGGCACCACCCAGAACGACATCATCAAGGAATACCTCGCCCGCGGCACCTACATCTTCCCGCCTGAGGCGAGCCTCCGCCTCATCGCCGAGATGTACGAGTACTGCCTCGACAACCTCCCGAAGTGGAACGCCTCCAACATCTGCAGCTACCACCTGCAGGAGGCTGGCGCCACCCCCGCGCAGGAGCTCGCCTTCGCCCTCGCCAACGCCATCGGTGTCCTCGATACCATCCGCGAGCGCGGCGCCGTCTCCCCCGAGCGGTTTCCCGAGGTCGTCGGCCGTATCTCCTTTTTCGTCAACTCCGGCATCCGCTTCATCGAAGAGATGTGCAAGATGCGGGCCTTCGTCGAGCTCTGGGACGAGATCACCCGCGACCGGTACGGCGTCCAGGACCCGAAGCAGCGGCTCTTCCGCTACGGCGTCCAGGTCAACTCCCTTGGCCTCACCGAGCAGCAGCCCGAGAACAACGCCTGGCGCATCCTCATCGAAGCCCTCGGCGTCACCCTCTCCCGCAAGGCGCGCTGCCGCGCCCTCCAGCTCCCCGCATGGAACGAGGCCCTCTCCCTCCCCCGCCCGTGGGACCAGCAGTGGTCCCTCCGCCTCCAGCAGATCCTCGCCTACGAAACCGACCTCCTCGAATACCCGGACATCTTCGACGGCTCCGTCGTCATCCAATCCAAAGTCGACGAGCTCAAGCGCCAGGCCCGCGAGGAGATCGCCCGCATCGAAGCGATGGGCGGCATCCGCGCCGCCGTCGAATCCGGCTACCTCAAGTCCCAGCTCGTCCGCTCCATGTCCGAGCGGGTCAGCAGGATCAACTCCGGTGAACTGGTCATCGTCGGCGTCAACCGCTGGACCGACGGGCTTCCCTCGCCCCTCCTCACCGGCGAGGACGGCGGCATCTTCAAAGTCGACGAGGCCGAAACCCGCCGCACCCTCGAAGCGCTTGCCGCCGTCCGGGCGAAGCGCGACCCCGCCCGCGTCGCCGCTGCCCTCGCCGCCCTCGAGGACGCCGCCCGCTCCGGGAAGAACATGATGGAACCCTCCATCGAGTGCGCCCTCGCCCGCGTCACGACCGGCGAATGGGCCGATACCCTCCGCCGCGTCTTCGGCGAATACCGCCCGCCCACCGGCGTCGAGGGCCAGCGCCTCTACGTCGATAACGAGCGCGTCGCGGAAGTCCGCCGCCGCGCCGAGGAGTTCGTCCGCCGCACCGGCCACCGGCCCCGCATCGTCGTCGGCAAGCCCGGCCTCGATGGCCATTCCAATGGGGCCGAAGTCGTCGCCGTCGCCGCCCGCCACTGCGGCTTCGATGTCGTCTACTCCGGCATCCGCCTCACGCCCGAGGAGATCGTCCAGAGCGCCATCGAAGAGGCCGCAGACGTCATCGGGCTCTCCATCCTCTCCGGCTCCCACCTCGAACTCACCCGGCAGGTCATCGAGGGCCTCCGCGCCGCCGGCGCCGGCGACTCCATCCCCGTCATCGTCGGCGGCATCATCCCGAAAGCGGACCACGAAGCGCTCCGCGCACTCGGCGCCCGGCAGGTCTTCACCCCGGCCGACTTCGACCTCGCCGACGTGATGAGCCGGATCATGGACGTCGTCGAGGCCCAGGCCGGCGTCAGCGCCCGGTGAGCGAGCTCGACCGGCTGCTCGAGGGCGCCATCGCCCTCGACAAATGGCCGCTCGCCCGGCTCGTCCGGCTGTTCGAAGACCCGCGCCCCGCGGCCGTCCCCGAGAAGGCCGCGGCCATCGCCGGGCTCGAGGCGCGGGGCGCCGCCCCCCGCGCCATGGTCGCCGGCTATACCGGCACGCCCGGGAGCGGCAAATCGACCCTCGTCGGCCAGCTCGCCGCCCGCCTCATCAGCCGCGACCCGGCGGCCACCGTCGCCGTCCTCGCCATCGACCCCTCCAGCCACCGCTCTGGCGGCTCCATCCTCGGCGACCGCACCCGCGTCCACTTCCCCATCGGCGAACGCCGCCTCTACTTCCGCTCCCAGGCCTCCGACCGCGAGCTTGGCGGCATGGGCCGCGCCACCTACCCCGTCGTCCGCCTCCTCGAGCGGCTGTTCGCATACGTCTTCGTCGAAACCGTCGGCATCGGCCAGAGCGAAGTCGAAATCGAACGCCTCGCCGACCGTGTCTACCTCGTCCTCCAGCCGCTCGGCGGCGACCAGGTCCAGTTCATGAAGGCCGGCATCATGGAAGTGCCCCACGCCTTCATCCTCAACAAATCCGATGTCGGCGCTGCCGCCCGCCGCAGCTACCACGCCCTCCGCGCCAGCATCGATTTCGCCCGCCCCGGCGAGGCCAGCCCGCCGCCCATCTTCCGCACCAGTGCCCTCTCCGGCGACGGCCTCGATGACGTCCTCGAGGACCTCATCGCCCACCGCAGTACGCACGACGCCGAAGCCCGCCGGGCCCGCGATTGCTACTTCTTCGAAAAATGGGTCCGCGATGAGTACGGCCGCTTCGGGCTCGACCTGCTCGAGCAGCAGGGCGGAGCGGATGCGCTCCTCGCTGCGTCCGGCAGCTTCGAGGCCGCCCAGGCCGCCTATCGCGCGCCCGTCGCCCCGCCCGCACCCTGAGCCGTCAGCCGCCCTGGGCTGCCTGCAGGCGGCCCGTGCCGTCGCCCTCCGCGGCAGCATCGTCGAGCGCCAGCGGCAGCTGCGCAGCCACGCCGCCGCGCCGGCTCCCCTCGGCGAGAATTGCCCGGTAGAGCTGCTCGTGCCGGAGCACGTTGAGCGCCGCGCTGAAGTGCCGCTCGACCCTCCGCCGGCACTCCCGCCGGTCCAGCTCCCGGGCCCGCCACGCTGCCTCCGCCGCCGCCTCGATGTCGCCGCAGATGAACCCCGTCACCCCGTCCTGGATGACCTCCGGCACCGACCCGTTCCGGAAGGCGATGACCGGCGTCCCCGTCGCCATCGACTCGATCATCACGAGCCCGAACGGCTCCGGCCACTGGATGGGGAAGAGCGTCGCGAGCGCATCCCGGTAGGCGCGCAGCTTCTCCTCCGTCGGCGGCTGCTGCTTCACCTCGACGTCCAGGCCCCGCAGCCGCGGCCGCACCTCCGCCTCCCAGTACTCCTTCTCCAGCTGCTCGTTGATCTTCACCACCATCAGGAGCGGCAGGCCGGCCCGCCGCGCAATCTCGATCGCCTGGACCGGCCCCTTCTCCGGGTTGATCCGCCCGCAGAAGAGCAGGTACTCGCCAGGCCGCGCGCCGAACGGGAAGGCCGCCGGGTCGATGCCGTTATGGATGACGGTCGCCGTCACCCCGGCGGGCAGCGTCGACCGCTGGTGATGGCTGATGGCGACGAGGTGCAGCCGCCGGCCGAGCGCCGCGATCAGTCCCCGGTTCTCCGTTGTCACCGGTCCGTGGAGCGTGTGCACCACCGGCACGGGGACTGCCGCCCCCGTGATCGGCCCAAGGAAGGTGTGGTCGTGGATGATGTCGAACTCCCGCCACCGCTCGTACGCCGCCAGGACGTGCTCTGCCTCCACCGCCGGGTTCCCCAGCAGCGCCGAGGGCGGCTCCGCAAACGTCGTCACCAGCCGCGCCTCCGTCTGCGAACCCCCGGCCGCGAAGAGCGTCACCTCGTGGCCGCGACGGGCCAGCCCATCGGCGAGATAGCTCACGACCCATTCGATGCCGCCGTAGCCCTTCGGCGGGACGGCAAACCACGGCGGCGCAACGATCGCAATCCGCATCGGTTCCATCGTACGCAACCCTGGTCTTCGAACGTTCACGTCGGACAGGCGCGGCTCGCTCTCGCGCCGCCCGGCTGGTTCGATTCTGGTCCCCGCATCGGACGGACGTCAATAGCGGTTCGGCGGAGCTCCCCTGCCGCCCGGCCACCGGTCCGAGAGGACCACCGTGAGCTCCCCGCGCACCTCCTCCACCTCGACGGCCACCCCCGCGGCGCCCCGGCGGAACGTCAGGTCGACCGATGCCCCCGCAACGCGCAGGTTGCGCAGCCGCACCCACTCGACCATCCCGGGGAGGATCGGCCGCGTCACCGCCAGCGAGCGGGGCCCCGCTGGCCGCAGCCCCAGCATCGTCGCCAGGACGAACGGCAGGCTCGCCGCCGACCACGCCTGCGGCCGCGAGGCCACCGGGTAGGGCGTCGGCACCAGCCGCAGCTCGCGCGGGTCGCCGCAGTACAGCTCCGGGATGCGATAGGCCGGGAAGGCGAGCGCCGCCTCGATGAACGCTGTCCCGAGCGCCCGCGCGAAATCATCGAACCCGTGGCGTCGCAGCCCCGCGAGCAGCACGGCGTTGTCGTGCGGCCAGACCGACCCCGTGTGGTAGCCGAGCGGGTTGTACCCCGCCACCGTCGAGGCCAGCGTGCGCACGCCCCACCCGCTGAACATGTCCGACTGGAATGCGCGGTCGGCGAACGTCGCCGCCCGGGCCGGCTGCGGGTCCCCAAGCCAGAGCAGGTGCCCCGCGTTCGAGGCGGGCGTCGGCACCGGCACCTCCGCCCGCTCGAGGCAGAGGACGTACCCCAGCCCGTCGTCCGCGAACCGTTCCTCGATGACGCGCGCGAGCTGGTCGGCCGCCGTCGCGGCCTCCTCCGCTGTCTCTCCGCAGCGCGCCGCCACCCGGGCGAACGCCCGCAGCCCCGCGAAGGTGTACGCCTGCACCTCGACGAGCGCCGTCGGCGGCTCGACGAGGCGGCCGTCCGGCCACCGGATCGCATCGTGGGAGTCCTTCCAGCCCTGGTTCTCCAGGCCGGCGGCCGATTCCCGCCGGTAGGCGATGACGCCCCCGTACCGCTCCAGCTCGCGGAGGCACCAGCCGGCTGCCGCCCGCAGCGCCGGCATCAGCCCGGCGACGGTCGCCGCGTCGCCCGTCCACGCCAGGTACTCCTCGGCCGCCACGAGGAAGAGCGGTGTCGCATCCACGCTCCCGTAATACCGCCCGAACGGGACTTCTCCCGTGTTCGCCAGCTCCCCCCAGCGCAGTTCGTGCGGCACCTTGCCCGGGGCCGCATCACTCGCCGGGTCGTACGCCCGCGCCTGGTGCCGCGCCAGCACCTCCAGCGTCCCCCGGAGCAGCCCCGGTGCCCACGGGGCCAGGAAGATGCCCGTGAGCAGGCTGTCCCGCCCGAACAGCGTATCGAACCACGGCACGCCCGCCGCGATGAACTCCGTCCCGTCCAGCGTCGTCCGCAGCGCCCGGACATCGAGCAGCGCCCGCTCCACCGCGTCGTTCAGCGGCTCATAATCCGACTGGAACCGGGTGGCCCCGGCGAGGAACTCCCGCTCCTCCCGCTGCACCCGTGCGATGACGTGCGGCAGGGGCAGCCGCTCCGGCGGCCCGTCGCCGGCATTCACCCGGAGTTCGATGACGGCCGTCTCCCGCGGTTCGAGCGCCAGCCGGTAGACGGCGCCGTCGTTGCCAATTGATTCCGGGGGCGGGTCGAACCGGACGGTGGTGTTCCGCACCACGCCGTCCGCCCCGGTGTACCGGAAGCGAATCCCCGTCCTCCCGGGCAGCACCTCGACCGGCGGCCGCCTCCCCCGCCGCCGAAACCCGCGCACCTCGAAGATGTCGCAGAAGTCCGCATCCACCTCGAAGCGCACCTCGAACTGCTGCCGCTCCGGGTGGTAGCTCGAAATCGCGAGGCTCTCGGCGAGCCCCCGGCCGAGCACCCGCCGCCGCCGGATGACGAGCGCCCGCGCCGGCACCACCTCGCCGCCCGGCCCCGCCATCGCCGGGTTCGTGAACACTGCCGAGAAGACGGCCCCGGACTGGCTCGCATCCAGCAGCGTCGGCGTCACCCCGCCGAGCGTCAGCCGGAGCCGCGAGAGGTGGCGCGTATCGGCCCGGTAGAGCCCCGTCGCCTCGTGGGCGCCCGCATCGAGGTCCCCGCCGGCGAGCGTCACCAGCGACATCCCCTCGTTCCGGAGGATGACGCAGTCGGTGATCGACCCGGCCGGTTGCGGCTCCTCGCCGACCGGCAGCCAGCCCGCGGCCGGCATCGTGCGCGTCCTGCCCATCGTTCCCGGCACATTTTCTCGCGCCCCTCCCGCCCGGTCACCCCGGGGCACACCGCCGCCCTGGCCGGCGAACAGCGTTTGACGTTCTCTCTTTCGTCATTTTCAGAGCTCTCGACCGTTATGGACCCGTCGCCGAAGCTCTGGGCACGAGGCTGTCGCCCCGGCGGCAGCAGGCCGAATCCGCTCGCGCGGAGCGGGGGAACCACCCTCCCGGGGTGAATCCTCCCAGCGAGGACGGGCCCTTCCGCCCGAACCCGTCAGCTCACCCCGCAGGCCACGGAAGCGACTCGCTGGAGCCGACCGCGTGACCTTGCGTTTCGTGCGCCCGTACGCACGCCCCGCCCTGCCGGCCCTCCCCACCCCCGCCGAGCTCCGCGCGAACCTCATCGCCGGCGTCGTCGCCGGCATCATCGCCCTCCCTCTCTCCATCGCGCTCGCCGTCGCTGTCGGCGTCCCGCCCGTCGCCGGCCTCTACACGGCCGTCTTCGCCGGGGCAGCGGCAGCGATCTTCGGCGGCTCGCGCTACAACATCACCGGCCCGACGGCCGCCCTCGTCCCCCTCCTCAGCCACGTCGTGCTCGTCCATGGCCCGGCCGCCCTGCCGATGGTCGGCCTCATGGCCGGGCTCATCCTCCTCGCCATGGGCGCCCTGCGCTTCGGCCGCCTCGTCCGCTACATGCCGGGCACGGTCATCGTCGGCTTCACCGCCGGCATCGCCCTCTCCATCGCGTTCGGCCAGCTGAACGCCTTCCTCGGCGTCACCGGGACGAACCCCGCCCTTGAGCACTTCCACGAGCGCACGCTCGATACGCTCCGCCACCTCTCCACCGTCGGGCTCACCACCCCGCTCGTCGGCCTCGTCTCGCTCGCCATCCTCGTCGCCTGGCCCCGCCTCGATGGCCGGCTGCCGGCCCCGCTCGTCGCCGTCGTCGCCGTCACGGCCGCCGCCTGGGCGCTCGGCATCGACACCCCGACCGTCGCCAGCAGGTATGGCGACCTCCCCCGGGCCTTCCCCCGCCCCTCCCTCGGATTCTTCGATACCGGCATGCTCATCGACCTCCTCCAGCCGGCCGTCGCCGTCGCCATCCTCGGCGGGGTCGAATCCCTCCTCTCGGCCGTCGTCGCCGACGGCATGGCCGGCCGGCGCATCCGCCACGACCCCGACCGGGAGCTGCGCGGCCAGGGCATCGCCAACCTCGTCAGCCCCCTCTTCGGCGGCATCCCCGCCACCGCCGCCATCGCCCGCACCGCCGCCAGCATCCGGGCCGGGGCGACCTCCCGCCTCGCCGGCGTCTTCCACTCCGTTACCGTCCTCGCCCTCACGCTCGCCCTCGGCCCGCTCGCCGGCCGCATCCCCATGGCCACCCTCGCCGCCGTCCTTCTCATCACGGCCTGGAAGATCGCCGAGGTCCCCGAGGTCACCCGCCTCGTCCGCCGCGCCCCCCGCGAGGACGTCATCGTCCTCCTCTCCACCGTCTTCATCACCCTCTTCTTCGACCTCACCTACGCCATCGGCTTCGGCATCTTCGCCTCCACCGTCCTCCTCCTCCGCCGCCTCGTGAGCGTCCCGGCGGCGGCGGCCATGCTCCCCGATGCCAGCGGCCGCATCGCCCAGGTCTCCGATGAGCTCGCCGGCCTCATCAACGCCCGCCCGGACATCGATTTCTTCACCGCCCAGGGCCTCCTCTCCTTCCACAGCGCTGCATCCTTCGAGTACCAGCTCCAGGGCGACGCCCGCCGCCCCCTCATCCTCCGGATGAAGGACGTCCACCACATCGATACCACCGGCCTCCTCACCCTCGAAGGCATCATCGAGCACCGCCAGCGCCACGGCGGCCGCATCATCCTCACGGCCATCCAGCCCGAGGTCCGCCCCCTCCTCGAACGGTTCGGCATCATCGACCTCCTCGGCCCCGAGAACGTCTTCGAACACACGAAGTGCGCCATCGCCAGCATCGACCACCCGGAGCTCCCTCACCCCGAGCACGACGCCGCCGGCCACGCCCTCGCCCAGGCCGGCTGACCGCCCCGTGACACCTCTCCCTCGGAGCTGCCGCCCGCATCCCCCACGCTGACCCCGAATCCACCGCCGGAGGTCAGCACCGCCCCATGGCCCTCACCCTCATCGAAGCCTCGAAACTCAGCAACGACACCCTCCTCGCCGGCGTCATCGAGACGATCGTCCAGGAGAGCCCCGTCCTCCACCGCCTCCCGTTCATCGAAATCGTCGGCAACGGCCTCACCTACAACCGCGAAAACGTCCCGCCCACCGCCGCCTTCTACGACGTCGGCGACGACTGGGACGAGAGCACCCCCACCTTCACGCAGGCCACCGCCACCCTCAAAATCCTCGGCGGCGACGCCGACATCGATAACTTCCTCAAGGCCACCCGCTCCAACCTCCAGGACCTCGAAGCCGCCATCGTCCAGCTCAAGGCGAAGGCCGTCCAGGCCCTCTTCGACGATACCTTCGTCAACGGCGATGTCACCGCCAACCCGCGCAGCTTCGACGGCATCGACCGCCTCTGCGACCCGGCCCAGGTCGTCTCCATGGGCCCGAACGGCGCCACCCTGGCCCTCGCGAAGCTCGACGAGCTCATCGACCGCGTCCGCGGCGGCAAGCCGGACCTCCTCCTCATGAGCCGCCGCTCCCGCCGCACCCTCAACGAAATCGCCCGCGCCTCCGGCGGCTTCCTCGAAGCCGACCGCGACGAGTTCGGCCGCATGGTCCAGTACTACGACGGCATCCCCATCGGCATCTGCGACTTCATCGCCGACGACCGCACCGTCGGCACCAGCGGCGACTGCAGCACCATCTACGCGATGCAGTTCGGCGAGGGCGGCCTCGCCGGGCTCACCGCCCCCGGCGGCCTCTCCGTCGAGCGCGTCGGCAGCCTCGAAACGAAGGACGCCAGCCGCATCCGCGTGAAGTGGTACGCCGGCCTCGCCCTGTTCAATGCGGTGAAGCTCGCGAAGCTCGTCGGCGTCCGGCCGTAGGTTCGCGCGCATCGGCCCGGGGCGGGGGATGAGCGGCCCCGCCTCCCCCTCAGGCCGCCAGCCGGTGGCGGCCCGCCTCCTTCGCCCGGTAGAGCGCCCGGTCGGCCGCCTCGTACGTCGCCGAGAGCGCATCGAGCGGCCGGTCCGCCGGCGCCTCCTGCCACGGCGCGAAGCCCCCGCTCACCGTCACCCGCAGCTCTTCCCGTCCGATCGCCACCGGCTCCCGCGCCACCTCACCGATGCAGCGCAGCGCCACCGCCTTCGCCTCCGCGGCAGGCACCGTGAAGAAGACGGCGAACTCCTCCCCCCCGATCCGCCCTACCACCCCGGCCTCCTCCACCGCCGCCTCCAGCCGCCGCGCCACCTCCCGCAGCACCACGTCCCCCGCCGGGTGTCCGTACGTGTCGTTGATCTGCTTGAAGTAGTCGATGTCGTAAATCGCGATCGCCGTCGGCTCGTGAATCGCTGCCTGGTGGAACCACGCCCGCCGGTTCAGCGCCCCCGTCAGCGCATCGTGGTTCGCGAGGTACTCCGCCTCCAGCCGCAGCCGGTCCAGCTCCTCCGCCTGCTCCTCCAGCGCCAGCGCGTTCGCCCGCAGCACCTCCATCGTCTCCTCCATCTCCTCTTCCGCCCGCACCTGCTCCGTGATGTCCCGCGCCACGATGTAGCTCTCGTCGTCCGTCACCGCCGAGGCGTTGAACGACACCCACCGCCAGCTCCCGTCCGCGTGCCGGAACCGCCCCCGCAGGTCGTGCGCGTCCTCGCCCGCGAGCACCGCCCGCGCCCGCCCGATCTGCGCCTCCCGGTCCTCCGGGTGGACGAAATGCCAGAGGCTCTGCCCGAGCAGCTCTTCCGGCTTCCAGCCCAGCGTCCGCTCCCAGGCCGGGCTCACCCGCTTGAACCGCCCCCGCCCCGTCACGATCGCCAGCATGTCGATCGAGTACTCGAACACCCGGTCCCGGTCCCGCTCCGCCGCCCGCTCCGCCGTCACGTCCCGCCCGATGACGACGTACCCCGCCGGCCGCCCGTCCTCCCCCGCCGGCAGCGCCGAGACGGCCACCCACAGCTGCACCACCGCCCCGTCCGGCCGGCGGTACGGCCACTCCCGCTGGACGTTCTCCCCCGGCCGCAGCCGGTCGACCAGCCCCTGCAGGCCGCCACCCGTCCCCGCCGCCTCCAGCGCCTCGACCGACGGCAGCGCCAGCAGCTCCGCCGCGGAGAGCCCGAGCAGCGCCTCCGCCGCCGGGTTCGCCCGCACGATGCGCCCGTCGCGGTCGGTCGCCAGGATCGCCAGCCCCGCACCGTCCACGATCGCCCGCTGCACGGCCAGCGTCTCCGCCAGCTCCGCCGTCCGCCGCGCCGCCAGCCCCTCGGCCCGCCGCCGCCAGGTCTGCAGCAGCCAGGTGATCGCCCCGAGCAGCACCGCCAGCAGCGTGCCCGCGCCCCCGACCACCCCGGCCAGCCCCGTCTGCTGGTGCGGGAAGAGGCTCCCCGCCCGCACCTCCAGCCGCACCGGCCGGCCCCCGAGCACCGCCCGCCGCACCACCACCTCCTCCCCGCTCGCCCGGCCGCCGCTTGTGAACAGCACCGCCCCCTCCGCCACCGAATCGTCGAAGACCGTCACCTCCACTTCCGGCACGAGCGACCCGAGCGCCGCCCGGTAGAACGCCGCCTGCGTGAACACGGCGTAGACCCACCCGACCGTCGCCGCCACCCGCCGCTCCGGCTCGAGCGGCGCCGGCCGCTGCCCGTACACCGGCACGAAGAGGATGAACCCCGCCGCGCCGTCCCGCACCAGCGGCACCGTCCGCGTCATCTGCAGGCTCCCCGAGGCGGCCGCCGTCAGCGCCGCCTCCCGCTGCGCCGGCGCCCCGTCGAACCGGAGCCCGAGCGAGGCACGGTTCCCCTCCAGCGGCTCCACGAACTGCACCACCCACGCCGCGCCCCCCGGCGCCGGCTCCGCCCCTGCCACGTGCCGCACCTCCACCGGCTCGCCGCCCGGCCCCAGCCGCGCCGCGAACGCCGCCAGCTCCCGCTCCGGCACCACCGCCGCATACCCGATCGACCGGAAGCCCGGGTACCGCTGCTGCACCCGCATCCCCTCGATGAACGCCCGCCACTCCTCCGCCGTCACGTCCTCCGATGACTCGAAGAGCGCCGCCCCCGCCAGCAGCACGTCCTCGTACGAGCGCAGCTTCGCCTCGAGCTGCTCCACCGCCTTCGCCCCGCGCGCCTCCAGCAGCTCCCGGTCCCGGGCGTCCGAATCCGACCGCAGCACGCTCGCGAGGACGGCCGTCGCCCCCAGCCCGAGCAGCAGGACCGCGGCCGGCAGCACCGGCCAGCGCCCCGCCCGCTGCACCACAGCCCGGAACGGCCCGGTTCGCACGTGTCCTCCCTCCGCGGGGCAGCCGCCCCGCCCTTCTTCCTTAGCTATCGGCACCGCCGCCGGGCGCTGGAGTGGCAGCCGCCCCTTGGCCCTCCGCCGCCTCCCGCCCCACCCTCACCCCATGCCCCTCCCCCTCCTCCGCGCCTACCAGCGCCGCGTCTTCCATCCCCTCTGCCGCGGCCTCCTCCACGCCCGCCACGAGCAGTTCACCCTCCTCATGCCCCGCCAGTCCGGCAAGAACCAGCTCGCCGCCGCCATCGTCACCGCCCTCCTCCTCGCCCACGCCCGCCGCGGCGGCAGCATCATCGCCTGCGCCCCCACCTTCCGGCCCCAGGCCGCCATCAGCCTCGAACGCACCCGCGCCGTCCTCGAACCCCTCGCCCGCCGCGCCCGCCTCCAGCCTCGCATCGAAGAAACCCGCATCCGCTGCGGCAACGCGGAGGTCACCTTCCTCTCCGCCTCCGGCCACGCCCGGGTCGCCGGCCACACCGCCAGCATCGCCCTCCTCGCCGACGAAGCCCAGGACATCGACCCCGACTGGTTCGACCGCCAGTTTCGCCCCATGGCCGCCTCCACCGGCGCCCCTGCCCTCCTCTTCGGCACCCCCTGGGACGGCGAATCCCTCCTCGAACGCGCCATCGCCGCCAACGCCGGCCGCACCGCCGCCGGCGTCCCGCTCCACTACACCGTCACCTGGCAGGAGGTCGCCCGCGAAGTGCCCATCTACGGCGACTACGTCGAACGCGAACGCCAGCGCCTCGGCGCCCAGAACCCCCTCTACCTCAGCCAGTACGAGCTCATCGCCTCCCGGGCCGCCGCCAGCCTCCTCAGCGACGAGGCCCTCGCCCGCATCGCCGGCAGCCACACCCTCCTCGAAGGCCCCCGCGCCGGCGAACGGTATGTCGCCGGCCTCGACCCCGCCGGCACCGGCGCCGATGCCACCGTCCTCGCCATTGGCCGCGTCCAGCCCGGCCGCCGCCTCGAGGTCGTCGCCTTCGAACGGTGGCAGGGCGGCGACCTCGCCGGCTTCGCCCCCCGTGTCGCCAGCCTCGCCGCCCGCTGGGGGCTCGAACGGCTCGCCATCGATGCCACCGGCCTCGGCGCGCCGCTCGCCGCCGCCCTCGAGCCCCACCTCGGCCGCGCCCTCCTCCCCGTCACCTTCACCCTCCAGTCGAAGAGCGCCCTCGGCTGGGAGCTCATCGCCTCCGCCGAAACCGGCCGCCTCCAGCTCCCCGCCCCGGCCGCCGCTGCCGGCCGCCCCGACCTCCTCCGCTGCTGGCAGGAGCTCCGCGCCTGCCGCCGCAGCCTCCGCATCGGCGGCATCCTCCACTGGGAGGCCCCAACCGGCGAGCACGACGACTTCGTCGCTGCCCTCGCCCTCGCCCTCCACGCCGCCGCCGCCCTCCCCGCCGAACGCCTCGCCCGCGGGCGGAGGTGAGGCGGGAGGCTGGACGAGGGAGCAGGGA
>CALLPC010000023.1 GCA_938015525.1 uncultured Dehalococcoidia bacterium | reverse complement strand
GGCCGCAGCGCCTGCAGCTGGAATCGCCCGAGGGCCGGGACCAGGTGAAGACGGACGACCTCCTCGTAGCGCTCGTACGTCGTCGGCCGGAGGTGGGGCGCCCGCTGGGCGAGCCACTGCCGGAGCCACTCGGCGACCGTCAGCCGGCCCGGGCCTTTGCAACATGCACCGCGCGCGGCCGCTGGCGGGGAAGGGGCGGCGGGTAGAATGCGGGCATGGATGAACCGTGGCTTCTCGGTCTGGGGCTGGCGGGCCTGGTGGTGCTCATCGGGCTGAATGCGCTCTTCGTGGCGGCGGAGTTCGCCTTCGTCGGGGTGCGGCGGACGCGGGTGGAGCAGCTGGCCGCGGGCGGGCAGGCGCGCGCCCGGCTGCTCCTCGGGGCGCTCCGCCAGCTGGATGCGACGATCGCGGCGACGCAGCTGGGGATTACGATGTGCGGGCTCGCGCTCGGCTGGCTGGGGGAACCGGTGCTGGCGGGTCTGCTGGAGCCGGGGCTGGCGCGGCTGCTCTGGTGGGCGCCGGGGCGGGCGGCGGGCATCGCGGCGACGGCGACGGCCTTCCTCCTGGTGACGGCGCTGGTGATCGTCTTCGCGGAGCTGGCGCCGAAGTCGGTGGCGCTGGCCCGGACGGAGCGGGTGGGGCTGTTCGTGGCGCCGCCGGTGCTGCTGTTCGCGAAGGTGTTCCGGCCGTTCGTCTGGTTCCTGCACCGCTCGGGGGCGCTGGTGGTGCGGGTGCTGGGGGTGCGGGAGCGGGCGGTCGCGGAGGAGTCGCTCGACCCGGAGGAGCTGGAGCTGGTGATCGAGGCGTCGGCGCGGGCCGGGCTGCTCTCGACGAGTGAGCTGATGCTGGCGCGGCGGGCGCTGGAGTTCAGCGCCATCCAGGCGGACCAGATCATGGTGCCGCGGACGGAGGTGGTGGCGGTGGAGGCGAGCGCGACGCTGGATGAGGTGCTGGAGCTGGTGGAGCGGCACCACCATTCGCGCTACCCGGTGTACGAGGAGAGCCTGGACCATATCGTGGGGATCCTGGAGGTGAAGGACCTGGTGGGGCTGGTGCGGCGGGGGGAGACGGCATGGCGGCAGCTCGTGCGCCCGGCGGTGGCGATCCCGGAGTCGGTGAGCGTGGAGGTGGCGGTGCAGGCGATGCGGGCGAAGCAGGTGCAGATCGTGGTGCTGGTGGATGAGCACGGGGGAACGAGCGGCATCCTGACGGCGGATGAGGTGCTCTACCGGCTGCTGGGGCGGTGGCTGGGCGGGCGGGCGCAGGGCGGGGAGACGGTGCGGGCGCTGCCCTCGGGGAATTTCCTCGTTTCGGGGCTGGCGCTCATCGCGGACGTGGAGGATGCGACGGGTGCGGAGCTGGCGGACGAGGATTACGACACGGTGGGGGGGTTCATGATGGCGCGGCTGGGGCGGATTCCGCGGGTCGGGGACCGGGTGGAGGTGCCGGGCTACCAGTTCCGGGTGATGGCGATGGACGGCCGCCGGGTAGACCGGGTGCTGGTGGTGAAGGCGGGGCCGGGGGGCGATGGACCGGGTTCAGGGGAGCGGGCCGGCAGCCGATAACCGGGGGTATGACGGCCCACCAGCGAGGCGACCTGTGGTGGCAGCAGGCGGTGATGCGCGTGCTGCGGGACGAATCGGCGGTCGTGCTGCACCGGCAGCCGATCATCGACCTGCGGCGAGGTGTGACCGCCGGTTTCGAGCTGCTGGCCCGGTTCGCCGACCGGGAGGTGGATGCGCCGCCGCACCACTGGTTCGGGGCAGCGTATCGGCTGGGCCTGGGGCCGCAGCTTGAATCCGCGGTGCTTCGGCGGGCGCTCCGCCTGCGGGACGAGGCGCCGCCGAATACGTTCGTGACGGTGAACCTGGACCCGGCCGCTCTGGCAGTCCCGGAGATTGGGCAGCTGCTCCTCGGGGAAGCGCGGCTCCACCGTCTGGTCATCGAGCTGACAGAGCACACAGAGGTCGACGACATCGGACGCCTGGGCTGGCTGCTCGACCGGCTCCGGGAGCGCGGCGCGCTCGTCGCCGTGGATGACGCGGGGACCGGGTACGCGAGCCTCGCGCGGTTGCTGGCCGTACGGCCGCAGTTCGTAAAGATCGACCAGGCGTTCGTGCGGGGGATAGCGGAGGACCCTGCGAAGCGGGCGCTGGTGGAGCTGGTGGGGCACTTCGCATCACGGGTCGATGCGTGGGTGATTGCCGAGGGCATCGAGACGGCGGAGGACCTCGACGAGGTGGTGCGGCTGGGGGTGCCGCTCGGGCAGGGGTTCCTGCTCAACCCGCCGGCGGCGGACTTCCAGGCGTGCCCAGCGGGGGTACGCGAGCAGCTCGCGCGGCTGGCGGGCGACCGGGACGCTGCAGCGGGGCTCGGGAGGCTGGCGGAACCGGTGTCCTGTGTGCCGCTGGGTGACCATCCCGGGGACGGCGGCGGCAACCGGCTCGCGGTCCTCGTCGATGCTCACGGGCGGCCCGTGCGGGTGTGGTTGCGAGGGCGGGTGCTCCCGGCGATGGCGGCGACTGCCGCCTGTGACCCGGTCGATGTCGCGCTGCGGGCGATGGTGCGGCCGACCGAGGAGCGATTTGCGCCGGTGGTCGTGACTGGCGAGGACGGGCGCCCGGTGGGCATCGTCCGGATGGAGCGGCTGGTTACGGAGCTGGCGCAGCGGGCGCGGGGTGCAGTGCCCGGGCAGGGGGCCTGAGGCGCCCCAGCGGCCCGGCGGCAGGTTTGCTCACGGGTCCGGCACGGGGCGCGGGGACGAAGTTTCGTTCAGGCAGCGGGGCGGATTTTCGCCCTCACCTGTTCGGTGAGCTGCGGCGGGATATCGGTCAGGCCGTGGTCTTCGCGGGCGTGGCGGGCGACTGACTCGAGGATTTTCGCCTCGCTATCGAAGACGAAGCGGGCGTTGCACCCCGGGACGACGTCGCCGCAATTGAACTGCTTCATGTGGTGCGCGTTCTCCTTCGTCGGGTACTGAAGGGATTGTCGGCCGGGCGGGTGCGGGTCTTGAGGGGCGGGGTCGGGGAAGCCGGGGTTAGGAGCCGGCGGCGGGCTGGGGGGTGCTGCTGCCGAAGATTTCGCCGCGGCGGCGGGAGGCGAACGCTTCGTCTTCGCTGATGGCGGCGGCGGCCTGGCGGGCCTGTTCCTGTTCGTAGGTCATGCGGTAGAGGTTGGCGTAGATGCCGCCGCGGGCGAGGAGCTCCTGGTGGGTGCCGAGCTCGGCGATGCGGCCTTTTTCGAGGACGACGATGCGGGTGGCTTCGCGGATGGTGGAGAGGCGGTGGGCGATGACGAAGGAGGTGCGGTTTTTGAGGAGCTCGCGGAGGGCCTGCTGGATGATGACTTCGGTCTGGGTATCCACGTAGGCGGTGGCTTCATCGAGGATGAGGATGCGGGGGGCGGCGAGGATGGCGCGGGCGAAGCTGATGAGCTGGCGCTGGCCGACGGAGAGGTTCTGGCCGCGCTGCTGGAGGACGGTATCGTAGCCGTGTTCGAGCCGCATGATGAAGTCGTGGGCGCCGACGGCGCGGGCGGCCCGCTCGATCTCTTCCTGGGTGGCCCCGGGGCGGCCGTAGGCGATGTTCTCCCGGACGGTGCCGGAGAAGAGGTAGGGGTTCTGGAGGACGACGCCCATGTGGCGGGTGAGGGAGCGGCGCTTGATGTCGCGGATATCGTGGCCGTCGATTTTGATGGCGCCGGCGGTGACGTCGTAGCCGCGCATGAGGAGGGAGGTGATGGTGGTTTTGCCGGCGCCGGTTGCACCGACGAGGGCGATGGTTTCGCCGGGCTCGACGTGGAGGGTGATGCCGCGGAGGATGGGGACGCCTTCGACGTAGTGGAAGTGGACGTCTTCGAAGTCGACGCGTCCTTCGATGTCGTCGAGGTCGATGGCATCGGGCCGGTCCTGGACGCGGGGGACGGTATCGAGGACCTGGAAGATGCGCTCGCCGCCGGCCATGGCGCGCTGGAGCATGGTGTACTGGAGGACGAGGTCGCGGATGGGGTCGAAGAAGCGGCCGACGTAGAGGGTGAAGGAGGTGAGGACGAAGAAGAAGTGGGCGACGTCGACATCGGCGGCGTGGAGTGCGCGCCAGCCGCCGACGATGACGACGGAGGCGGTGGCGATGGCGACGGAGAGTTCGATGACGGGCATGATGGCGGCGCTGAGCATGCCGGCCCAGATGTTGGCGCGCCGGTTGTCCTGGTTGAGGCGGTCGAAGCGGCGGGCGTTTTCGTCTTCGCGGGCCATGGACTGGATGGCTTTGACGCCGGAGACGTTCTCGGCGAGGGTGCCGTAGAGGGTGGAGACTTTGATGCGGACGTTGATGAAGGCCTGGCGGGCGTGGCGGGCCCAGAAGACCATGATGAGGACGAGGGGCGGGACGATGGCGAAGGTGACGAGGGCGAGGGTGAGGTCGATGTTGAGGAGGACGATGACGATGATGGTGAGGCCGATGATATCGGCGAGGAAGGTGAGGGAGCCGCTGGTGAGGAGCTCCTGCATGACGGTGACGTCGCTGGTGAGGCGGGAGATCATGCGGCCGACTTCCATCTCGTCGTAGAAGCTGAGGGAGAGGCCCTGCATGTGGTCGTACATCTGGGTGCGGAGCTTCATGAGGATGCGGTTGCCCATCCAGGCGGTGGTGCGCTGCTGGCCGTAGGCGGCGAGCCACTGGACGACGGCGAGGGCGAGCATGACGCCGAGGAGGGTGAGGATGCGGCGGGAATCGTGGTTGATGCCGGCCTGGACGGTGAGGCCGATGAGGAGGGGCTGGAAGAAGCTGGCGAGGGCGGAGAGGACCATGCAGGCGAGGGCGGTGAAGGCCTGCAGTTTGTATTCGGCGAGGTAGGGGAGGATGCGGCGGACGACTTTGGCGTCGTAGACCTTGCCGAGGTACTCGTCGTCCCAGCCGTCGGCGCCGCGGCCCATCATGGCGCGGCCCATGGGCCCGCCGGGCTGCCCGCCGATGCCGGAGCTCCAGCCGCCTGCGCCTGCGCCGCCCCACATGCCCATCAGGCGCCTCCCCCGGCCTGGCCCTCGGCGAGGAGGCGGGCGCGGACGCGTTCGACGAGCTGGGGCGGGAGGCCTTCGGTGTCGCCCCGGCGGATGCGCTCGCGGAGCCGCTCGGCGAGGGCCGGGTCGGCGCCGGCTGCCGGGCGGGGAGTGAGGACGCGGCCGAGGGCTTCTTCCTGGTCTTTGAGCTCGAGTTCGAAGATGCGCCGGTAGAGGCCTTCCTGCTGGAGGAGCTCCTGGTGGGTGCCGCGCTGGATGATGCGGCCCTGGTCGAGCACGAGGATCTGGTCGGCGCGCATCACCGTCCGGAGGCGCTGGGCGATGACGAAGGTGGTGCGGCCCTGCATCAGCTCCTGGAGCGCCTGCTGGATGAGGAACTCGGTCTGGGTATCCACGCTCGCGGTGGAGTCATCGAAGATGAGGATTTTCGGGTCGAGCAGGAGGGTGCGGGCGATGGCGATGCGCTGCTTCTGGCCGCCGGAGAGGGTGACGCCCCGTTCGCCGACCCATTCGTCGTAGCCGTAGGGGAGCGAGACGATGAAGTCGTGGATGCGGGCGGCCCTGGCGGCGCGTTCGATCTCCTCCTGGGTAGCGTCCGGTTTGCCGTAGGCGATGTTGTCGCGGATGGTGCCGATGAAGAGGAAGACGTCCTGCTGGACGATGCCGATGTTCTTGCGGAGGGATTCGATGGTGACGTCGCGGATGTCGATGCCGTCGATCAGGATGCGGCCTTCCGTGACGTCGTAGAAGCGGGGGATGAGGTTGACGATGGTGGATTTGCCGGAGCCGGTGGGGCCGAGGAGGGCGATGACCTGGCCCGGCTTCGCGTCGATATCGATGCCGGAGAGGACGGGGCTGAGGTTGTCGTAGGAGAAGCTGACGTTCTCGAAGACGACGTGGCCGCTGATATCCGTGAGGGGGACCGCGCCGGGTTTCTCCTGGACGGCGGACTGGGCGTCGATGAGCTCGAAGACCCGTTCGGCGGAGCTGATGGCGCGGGCGATGATGTTGATCATGAAGCCGATGGTGCGGATGGGGAGCTGGAGGAGGTTGAGCCAGAGGGTGAAGGTGAGGACGTCCTGGGCCTGGAGGGAGCCGCGGGAGATGAGGAGGGCGCCGACGCCGACGGTGAGGCCGATCTGGGCGGCGGAGATGCCCTGGAGGAGGGGCTGGTTGTTCGCCTGGATGAGGGCTGCCTGGTAGGAGAGGTCGGCCTGCTTTTTCGCCGCCTCCGCGAATTTCTTGCTCTCGTACTCCTCGCGGGAGAAGGCCTTGACGACGCGGATGCCGCTGAGGCCCTCTTCGGCGACCTGGGTCATCTCGGCCTGGTTCTGCTGGATCTGGAGCCACATCGGGCGGAGGCGGCGGCTGGTGACGATGGAGCGCCAGGCCAGGATGGGCAGGGAGATGAAGGAGACGAGGGCGAGCTGCCAGTTGATGACGAGCATCCCGACGATGGAGATGACGATCATCAGGATGATGTAGGAGAACCTGAGCAGGCCCATCGCGAAGAAGATGCGGATGTTCTCCACGTCCTGCGTGGCCCGGCTCATGACCTGGCCCGTCTGCACCCGGTCGTGGTAGGCGAAGCTGAGGCGCTGGAGGTTGTCGTAGATCCGGTTGCGGATGTCGTAGGCGACATTCTGGCCGATCGTCTCGCCGAGGTACTGCTGGCCGAAGGCGGCGAGGCCGCGGGCGATGGCGAACGCGACGATGGCACCGGCGCCGAGGATGAGGAGCCGCTCGTTTCCTTCGAGGCCGGTGAGGCGGCCGTCGGCATCGCGGACCGGCTGGAGGCCGAATTCGATCGCGAATTTGATGAGGAGCGGGCTGACCATGACGAACGCGCCCGCGAGGATGACGCAGACCCAGGCGAGGATGAACTGGCCGCGGTATTTGCCGATGTACGGGATGAGGCGCAACAGCCAGCGCACGGGCGCGTTCCCTCCTCAGGGGCGACGCTATCATACCTTGACGCGAACGTCAAAGTAGGCGGGCTGACGGGGAGGCTGGAGGTTGGAGGCTGGGGCAAGGATAGCTGAGCGGGAGCGGGGAACGGGGGCCTCCTGCGCGCGGCTTCTGCGTGCCCGGCTATACTCCGCGGGATGGACCGGCCGGTGCTCTATGAGGAGCGAGACGGGATCGCGGTGGTGACACTGAACCGCCCCGAGAAGCTGAACACGCTGAACGAGGCGGTCATCCAGGGGATTGCCGATGCGATCGAGCGGGCGACGGCCTCGGCGGCGGTCTCGGCGGTCGTGCTGCGCGGCGCGGGCCGGGTGTTCACGGCGGGGTACGACCTGAACCCGGGGGCGGACGGCGTGCCCTGGCCGCGGCGGTTCGATGCACCCCACCCGGAGCCCCGGCCGGGCGCCTGGGACCCGGTGCGCGACCTGCAGTTCATGGGACACAACATGCGGCGGTTCATGACGCTCTGGGAGTGCCCCAAGCCGGTCATCGCGCAGGTGCACGGCTACGCGCTGGGCGGGGGGACGGACCTCCTCCTCTGCGCCGACCTCATCTTCATGGCCGAGGATGCCATCATCGGCTACCCGCCCTCCCGGATTTACGGGACGCCGACGACGATGCTCTGGGTCTACCGGCTGGGGCTCGAGCACGCGAAACAGTTCCTGCTCTCGGGGGACCAGATCGACGCGGCAACGGCCTACCGAATCGGGCTGGTCTCCCACGTCTACCCCGCGGACGAGCTGGCGGAGCGGACGGAGGCGTATGCGCGGCGGTTCCGGAACATCCCGGCGAACCAGCTGGCGCTGAACAAGCTGCTCATCAACCAGGCGTTCGAGAACATGGGCCTGCGGACGACGCAGCTGCTGGGGACGCTGTTCGACGGCATCACCCGCCACACGGAGGAAGCCCTCCGCTGGGTGGAGAGCTTCCGCGAGCTGGGGTTCCGGGAGACCATTCGGCGGCGGGACGCGCCGTTCGGCGATTACGGGGAGCGGCCCCGGCCGGGGCAGGGCTGACCGGGCGCGGGGGTGTCAATCGGCGAAGCGGACGACCGGGGAGGTTCGGCCCCAGAGCTCTTCGAGGCGGTAGTAGCTGCGCTGGTCGGCGGTGAAGAGGTGGACGATGATGTCGCCGAAATCGAGGAGGACCCAGCCGCTCTCGGGCGAGCCTTCGCGGTGGCGGAGCGGGACGCCCTCCGGGCCGAGGTCCCGCTCGAGGTACTCGACGAGGGCATCGAACTGGAGTGGCGACTGGGCCGTGGCGATGACAAAGTAGTTGGTGAAGGTCGCGGTCCGCGAGATGTCGATGAGGGCGATATCGAGCGCTTTGTGCTCGGAGAGGACATCGACGGCGCGCTGCGCAAGGCTCTCGGGACTCAGACGCGAACTCCAGCCCGCCGGTGCGGGCGAAAGGAATGGTAGCACAGGTGAAGGGACGTCCCCGGGTGGTGGTCGGCATGTCGGGCGGAGTGGACAGCTCCGTCGCAGCGGCGCTGCTGGCCGAGCAGGGCTACGACGTGGTTGGGGTCACGATGCGGCTGTGGACGGAGGAGCGGCCGGGGGAGTACCGGGGACACCAGCAGTGCTGCAGCATCGAGGACATCGACGATGCGCGGCGAGTCGCGGGGCAGCTCGGCATTCGCCACTACGTGATGAACTTCGAACGGGAGTTCCGGGAGCACGTGGTGGAGCGGTTCGTGGCGGAGTACGCCGCCGGCCGGACGCCGAACCCGTGTGTGCGCTGCAACGAACACATCAAGTACCGTGCCCTGCTGGAGCGGCTGCCGGCGCTCGAGGCCGAGTACATCGCGACGGGGCACTACGCGCGGGTCGACTTCGACGCGGCGGCGGGCCGGTATCGGCTGCTGCGGGGCATCGACCCGGCGAAAGACCAGTCGTACGTGCTCTACATGCTCGGGCAGGAGCAGCTGCGACGGCTGCTGCTGCCGGTCGGCGGGCTGACAAAGGAGGAGACCCGGGCGCACGCCGCGCGGCTGGGGCTGGACGTGGCCGCCAAGCCGGACAGCGTGGAGATCTGCTTCGTGCCGGGGAACGACTACCGGGCGTTCGTCGAGGCGCGGGTGCCGCAGGTGCCCGGCGAGCTGCGCGATGAGACGGGCGCGGTGGTCGGCCAACACCGGGGCATCGCGGCCTACACGATTGGGCAGCGGCGCGGGCTCGGCGTGGCCGCGGGCGAGCCGCGCTACGTGACCGGCATCGATGCGGCCCGGAACGTCGTGACGATCGGGCCGGAGGAGGCGCTCTTCTCGGACACGGCAGTGGTCGCGGAGGTGAGCTGGGTGGCAGGGACGGCGCCGCCGCCGGGGACACGGCTGGAGGCGAAGGCGCGCTACCGGGCAGACCCGGCGCCGGCCGTGCTGGAGGAGGCCGGGCCGGGCCGGGCGGTGGTCCGGTTCGAACGCCGCCAGCGGGCGCTCACGCCGGGCCAGGCGATCGCGTTCTACAGCGGCGACGAGGTGCTCGGCGGGGGGACGATCGAACGCACGGGGCGGGGCGAGAGGCTGGAGGCGAGAGGTCGGAGGTGAGAGGCTGGAGGGTGGAGGTTGGGGCAGGGAGCGCGGAGCGGGGGTTCGCGTCCTCACGCTGGAGGCCTCGGCCTGCTACGCTGGGCGCATGGAGCTGCGGGTCGCGCACCTCTACCCGGACGTGATGAACCTGTACGGCGACCGGGGCAACGCGATCGCCATCCGGGCGCGGTGCGCGCGGCGGGGCATCGGCTGCACGGTACGGCCGGTGGCCATCGGCGACCGTTTCGACCCTGGTGACGCCGACCTCGTCCTCATCGGCGGCGGGCAGGACCGCGAGCAGCGGCGGGTGGCGCCGGACTTGCTGGCGCGCGGTCCGGCGCTGCGGGAGGCCGTGGAGGGCGGGCTGCCGGTGCTGGCGGTTTGCGGCGGCTTCCAGCTCTTCGGGCACCGGTACGTCGACCACGAGGGCGGCAGCATCCCGGGCATCGGCGTCTTCGATGCGGAGACGCGGCACCCGGGGCCGGCGGCGGACCGGTGCATCGGCGACATCGTGGTGGAGACCCGGTTCGGCGAGGTGGCGGGGTTCGAAAATCACGGCGGGCGGACGTACCTCGCGCCCGGGCAGGAGCCGTTCGGGCGGGTTCGGCTCGGGTACGGGAACAACGGGGAGGACGGCACGGAGGGGGCGGTCCGGGGGAACGCCATCGGCACCTACCTGCACGGGAGCCTGCTGCCGAAGAACCCGGTGCTGGCGGACTGGCTGATCCTCGCGGGGCTGCGGCGGCGGTACGGCCCCGCAGTGGAGCTGGCGCCGCTGGATGATTCCGCCGAGGAGCGGGCGCACGCGGCGGCGGTGCGTGCAGCGGAGCGGCGGGCGCGGCGGCCTTCGCGCACGGCCTGAACGCGGCCTTTCCGGCGTGATGGGAGCAGGAACTATCGCGTGGCGGCGGCCGGCGCTACCCTGTGCGCAGCTATGGGCGCCATCCCTCTCCCCTTCCTCGCCATCGTCATCGACATCAATCCCGTGATGGCCGAGTTCGGCCCGTTCACGCTGACCTGGCACGGCCTGTTCACGGCGGTGGGCATCCTCGCCGGGGTCACGCTCTCGGTCTGGCTGGCGAAGCGGGACGGCATCCCGGTGGAGGTGGCGCAGGAGATCGCGCTGGTGGGCGTGCCGTGCGCCATCGTCGGCGCGCGGCTGTTCTACGTGGTCGAACACTGGGACCGCTTCCAGGACGACCTGCCGAGCATCGTCTTCGGGATTACGGAGGGGGGCATCACGCTCTATGGCGGGCTGGTGGGCGGGGTGCTCGGGGGGCTGATCTACGCCATCTGGCACCGGTGGCCGATCGGCATCGGGCTGGATGCAGCAGCGCCCGGCATGATCCTCGGGCAGGGCATCGGCCGCATCGGGGACCTGATCAACGGCGAACACATCGCGAAGCGGACGGACCTGCCCTGGGGGGTGAAGTACCTCCACCCGGACAGCCCGCAGTACCAGTACAACCTGCTGAACCAGGACCCGGCGAACCCGCTGAAGCCGCTCGATACGTATGCGGTGCACCCGGTGGCGGGGGGCTACGAGCTCATCGGGGATTTCATCATCCTGGGCATCCTCCTGTTCGTCTGTTACCGAGTCATCAAGGTGCCGGGGTGGGTGTTCTGCTCGTACGTGGCGATGTACGGCATCATGCGCTTCTTCCTTTCGTATTTCCGGGTGGATGAGCAGGTCATCGGCGGGGTGCCGGTGCCCCAGATTACGGCGGCCATCACGCTCGGCATCGCAGTGATCGCCGCGGGCATCCTCTACAGGAAGCCGGGGCCGATTACGCCGGAGTACGCGATGCGGGTCTGGGGGCGGCTGCCGGACGATATCGCGCCGCCGAAGGACGGGGAGCAGCCGGGAGCCGGGGCGGAAGCGCCCACCCGCGCCTGACGGTTGCGGCAGTGCTGCCCGTCACCCTGTACCGCGGCCGGGAGTGCGGCCTCTGCGACCGGGCCGAGGCGCTGCTGGCGCGCCTCGGGCGGCGGCTGCCGCTGGCGGTGGAGGTGGTGGACATCGGGAGTGACCCGGGGCTGGAAGCGCGGTACTTCCTCGAGGTCCCGGTCATCGAAGCGGGCGGGCGGGTGGTCGCTCGAGCGCCGATTTCGGAAGCGGCACTGGCGGCCGAGCTGGAGGCGCTGCTGGCGGGGCGGGGGTGACGGGCGGGCGCTGAATCTCGCGACACCTGCTGACGTGTTTTTGGGAGCCTCTTCCAGGCGGGCCCCGGTTCGCCTACGCTCGGGCCATCCGGGCGCCGCGCCGCCTCCCCGGGGAAGCGGCCGGCGTCCGACCGAAGGAGACCAGGGGTCCGGCGGGTGCGTACGTTGTCGAGCGTTTCGGGGCTGGTCCTGGCGGCCGGGATGTGCCTGGTCGGGGCCGGGTGCAGCGGCCAGGGGGACGAGCTGGCGGCGACGCAGACGGAGCTGGCCGCGCTGCAGGCAACGCTGGCGGCCCCGACGCCGACCGCCACGCCGACCCGGACACCGACGGCCACGCCGACGCCGGACGTGTCCCAGCTGTGCGAGCGGGTGTTCGAGTACCTGTACCACCGGGGCAAGGCTATCCAACGCGCGAATGAGATCAACGAACGGCGGCGGTACATCAACTACTGGACGATGGCGGACAAGCGGGAGGTCGAAGAGCTTTACCAGAGGGCCTGGGCGGTGTTCATCCCGCTCCCGCCCCCCGGCGCACCGGCGAGTGCGACGGTCCTCCGCGACCGGGTGATGGAGCTGCGGGCGAGCGACCGCAGGCAGCTCGATGCGACGTGGCGGGGGGATGCCGACGCCCACAACCGGGAGCTCGCGAACGCCGACCGCCTGCACGCGGACGTACGGGCGTACTGGGCAGAGGTCTGCCTGCGCCGCTGAGCGCCGGGCGGCCCGCGGGCCGGCTCGACATGGACGGGGAGGGCGTGACACGATGGCGCCATCCCGCGCGGGGAGGTGCACGCCCATGGCAGGCGATGCCCGGGAGCAGTTCGGGCAGGCGGCCGCTGCCTACGCCACCTCCTCCTACCACGCGAGGGGGCCCGACCTGCCGGTCATCGTCGAGGCTGCCGGGCTGACGGGCGCCGAGACGGTACTCGACCTCGGCACGGGTGCGGGGCATACTGCCCTGGCCTGCGCACGGCATGCGGCGTGTGTGGCGGCGGTGGACATCACGCCGGCGATGCTGGCAGCGGCGAAAGACCTCGCGGCGAGCCGGCGGGTGGGCAACGTCGAGTTCCGGGAGGCGGACGCGGCGCAGCTGCCGTTCGAGGACGAGGCATTCGACGTCGTTACCTGCCGGGCTGCGGCCCATCACTTCGCCGACGTGCGGCACGTGGTTGATGAAGTGCGGCGGGTACTGCGGCCCGGCGGGCGGTTCGTGCTCTCGGATACGGTGGCACCGGAGGATGCCCGGGCGGACACGTTCCTGAACACGATCGAGTTTCTGCGCGACCCGTCGCACGTGCGCGACTACCGCGGTTCGGAGTGGCTGCGGCTCCTGCGCGCGGCCGGGTTCGAGGCCGAGATGGTGCACCGGATGGTTCTGGTGCTCGACGGGGCGGACTGGGCGGCCCGGCAGCGGACACCGCCGGAGAAGGTGGCGATCATCCGGCAGCTCTTCGCGGAGGCGGGACCTGCGCTGCGGGCCGCGTTCGAACTCCGCGATGAACCGTGGGGTTTCGCGCAGCCGATTGCCGTCATCCGGGCCGTGCGCAAGTGACGGTTCGGGTTTACACGTCGAGGATGAGCGCGGCCACGGTGAAGTAGATGGCGAGGCCGGCGACATCGGCGACGGTGGTGATGAGGGGGCTGGAGGCGACGGCCGGGTCGAGCCGGAGCCGGGAGAGGAGGAAGGGGAGGAGCGCACCGACGAGGTTGGCCGTCACGACGATGAGGCACATCGCGATGCCGACGACGAGGCCGATCTCGGGGCCGCCGCGGAAGATGCCGAGGATGGCGGCAGCGGCGGCCATGCTCGCCCCGAGGGTGACGCCGATGACGATTTCGCGGGTGAAGGCCCGGAGCCAGCCGCCGCGGTCGAACTCGCCCGTCGCGAGCGCCCGGACCATGAGGGTGGCGGACTGGGCGCCGGTGTTCCCGCCGCTATCGATGAGGAGCGGGATGAAGAATGCGAGGGCGATGGTGCTCGCGAGGACGTCCTCGTAGGCCGCGATGACCGTCGAGGAGGCGAGGTTGAGCAGGACGAGGCCGACGAGCCACGGGACCCGCTTCCGGTAGAGCTGGAGCAGGCTGGCGTCGCGGTAGCGCGTATCGAGGGGCGCCACACCGCCAACTTTGTGGAAGTCCTCGGTGGCCTCTTCGCTGGCGATATCGAGGACGTCGTCGATGGTCACGATGCCGACGAGGGTGTTGTCGGAATCGACGACGGGGAGGGCGTGGAGGTCGGACTGGCGCATCAGGCGGACGGCCTCTTCGCGGTCGGCGAAGGCGGAGATGGCGACGTACTGGCCGTCCATGAGCTCTTCGATCCGCTGGTCGGGCCGGGCGGTGATGAGCCGGGCGAGGTCGAGGGCATCGAGCAGGCGCCAGGCGGGGTCGACGACGTAGACGGTGTTGACGGTCTCGGCCCGGCGCGCCATGGCGCGGATGTGGGCGAGGGCCTCCTCGACGGTCCAGCCCGGGCGGACCGCGACGTAGTCGGGGGTCATGACGCGGCCGATGCTCTCCTCCGGGTATCCGAGGAGGGCGCGTGCCTCGGCGAGGTCTTCGGGCGGGAGGAGATTGAGGAGGTGCTGGGTGAGGGGCCCCGGCAGCTCCTCGAGGAGCGCAGTGCGGTCGTCAGGGCGAAGGGAGGCGAGGAGACGGCGGGTATCGCGGTCCTCGAGGCCTTCGATGAGGCGGCGCGCACGGTGGACGCCGACCTGCGCGATGACGCTGGAGGCGCGGTCGCGCGGGAGGAGGCGGACGACGAGGGCCTGCTCGCGGGCATCGAGCGTTTCGAGCAGCCCGGCGAGCTCGCCGGGATTCCAGCGCTCGAGCTCCTCCCGGAGCCCGAACCAGTCGCGGCTGGCGATGAGCCGGCGGACTTCTTCGAGTGTCGTGGCGGTGGTCATGTGGCTCCTCCTCAGGGGCTGGCGGCGCGGCCGCTGGCCGTTCCAGCCTCCCCGAGGAGGGGCGTGCGGGCGTTACCGCTCGCGGGGGGCCCCGGGAAGGCGCACGGCAGCGGCCGCGGCGACGGGCGGGCGGGTCCGTTGACTCGCATCAGGACTCACGGTGCGGCCTCCTTTCCCGGGGATTTCGCTCTGCCCATTCGACGGTAACGGCAACGAGGGAAATGGTCGACCCTCGAGGGTTAACGGCCGGCCCGGTCGGCGAGGCGGAGCCGGAGGAGCTGGCGGGGGCGGCCGCCGAGGCGGCGCTTGTACGCTTCGGCGCCGCGGAGGAAGTCGAAGCGGCGAAAGCCGCGCTCGATGGCGTCGCGGATGGCCCAGGCCTTGCTGACGAGGCCGGGAGCGAGGTGCGCGGCGGCAGGGTCGTAACCGCTGTTATAGAGGTAGAGCGTTTCGCCGAATTCGAAGGCCAGGGTTACGGCGACGGGGCGCCCGTCGAGCCGGGTGAGACCGAGGGTGAGGAGGCCGCCCGGGGCGAAGACGGTGACGAGCTGACGGAAGAAGGCCTCCATTGCCGGGGTGAGGAAGGCGGCCTTCTCGGGGCGGCTGGCCCGCATCAACTGGAAGAGGAGGTCGACTGCCGGCGCGACGTCGCCGCCGGCGAGGCGGAGGAAATCGGCCCGCCCGGCGGCCTCGAAGTTGCGAAGCTTCCGCCGGAGTTCGTGGCGGTCGTGCCTGGGGAGGGCGGCGACGAAGTCGTCGAAGGTGGCGGGGAGGTCGACGCACGGGGCGACGGCTTCGGGCTCGGCGGCGAAGGTCCAGCCGAACCGGTCGGCGGCGCGTGCGAAGGCGGCCGGCCAGGGGCCCTCAGCGGGGATACCCCAGAGGTCGAGGGCGGCGGTGAAGTCTTCGCGGAGCCATTCGAGGATTCCGGCGGCGACGGCTCCTTCTTCGCCCGGGAGGGCGATGGGGCCGGCGAGGTCGCGGACGGCCGGGTCGCCGAGGTCGGAGGCGACGCCAGCGCGCAGGTCGAGGGGGAGGACGCCAATGAGCCGGTCGCCGCGCCGGACGGCGAGGTAGACGGGCTCGGGCGCGGGCTGGAACCCGCTGAGCCAGGCACGGTGCCAGGCGGGGAGATGGAAGGGGGCAGCACCCGGGGCCCTGGCCGCGAGGGCCTCCCACTCGGGCGCGAGGAGGTCGAAGTCTTCGGAGGTGATGAGGGGGAGGTCAGCGTGGTCCACGGGCGTTCAGCCGCGGAGGCCGAAGGTGCCGGAGCGGGGGCGCTCTTCCCAGAGGCCGCAGGTGGTTTCGGTATCTTCGAGGAAGGGGCCGACGCATTCGCTGCCGTCGCGGACGATATGCCGGCAGAGGTTGCGGAGGCCGTGGACCTGGCCCGCGCGCGGTTCGGCGAGGGTGACCTGCAGGTAGCGGCAGCGCGCCGCGAGGCGGAGCGGATCGTGGCGTTCGACCATCGGGTAAGACTTTACGCCCGGGGCCGGCGAACGGGAACGGCAGTTGAGCGATTGGGGGTTGGAGGTTAGAGGCTGGAGGTCGGGGGTTTCAGGGGTGGCCCCGCTTTCCTTGACGGGCGGGCTGGCCGTTCGCTACGGATAAGAGGAAAGTTCAGCAGGGAGGGAGGGCAGGTGCCGGACCCGGAACTGTTGACGCAGGAGATCGCGGGGCTGCGGGAGACGATCCGCGCCCACGATGGGTCGAACGTGGCGACGTGGTCGTTTGCGCGGAAGGTGGACCAGCTCATCAGTGATTTTTATGACGACATCGATGAGCTGACGGCGCTGCGGCTGGGGGACATCCTCGACCTGTTCCTGATCAAGGCGCTGTACGTGAACCGGCGGAGCCGGGACGCGGAGACGCTGACGTACCTGGGCCGGCTGCTGGAGCGGTATCTGCAGGCCTCGGAACTGTCGCTGGGCCCGGGCCGGGGGTATCTGCCGTACCTGACGGAGCTGATGGAGGAGACGGCGCACCCGAGCGGTGCGTACCAGAACGCCTTCGAGGCGTACCGGAAGTACGGGGACAACGCGCTGTTCATCTCGGGGGTGTTCCCGGCGAGCATCGGGCGGAAGCGGGGTGCCGGCCGGTTGGGGGGTGCGCCGCACGTGGACCGGCAGTATTTCATCACGCTGGGGCGGCGGTATTACGAGATGGCGGCCCGGCACGATATGGCGGAGTGGGTGCGGCTGCGGACGACCCTCGAGCGGCTGGCGCGGTTCTTCGAGGTGTACGTGGAGGCGCTGAACGAGATCTCGGACCGGTACGTGATGGGCATCGACATGCAGCTCATCGCGGACAAGATGCTGGACGCGTTCAACCGCTACCGGGTCACGAAGGACGAGCGGCACCTGGAGACGGCGCGGAAGTACGCGGCGCTGCTCCGGCTGGATGCGCGGAACTGGCCGGCGCTGGCGCGGCTCGAGGCGACGGTCGAGGCCGGCCCGGCCTACTACTGACGGCCGGGCGCGGAGGGCAGCGAGGGACGGCGAACGAAGGACGTCGACGGGGGCTGCCGTGGCGGCAGCCCCCGCGCGTGCGGAGGGGGGTGGCGACTAGGCCGGGCGGCCCTGCCAGGTCGGGTCGGTCTGGTCGAACCAGAACTCGGTCGCGCCCTGGTGGCTGGTGACGAAGGGGACGATTTCGCCGGCCTTGAAGTAGTTCCAGCGCATGATGCGGTTGACGCCGACGAGGGTGTAGGGGATGCCCGCGCCGTAGTTCTTGATGAGCTCGCGGACGATCTCTTTGTTCATCTCCTGGCGCTTGGCGATGTCGAACTCCAGCATGAGGGCGTCGGTGAGCTGGTCGACCTTGTCGATCTTGACGCCGAACTGCTGGAACTGGGGCTGCTTGGAGTTGTACTGGAGGAAGTTGAGGAGCGAGGGCTCGGGGTCGGTGATCTCGGTGATCCAGCCGTACCAGATGTTGTTCTTCCCGTTCCCGTACTCCTTCTTGACGATCTTGGTGGTGATGGTGGAGTAGGGCTCGACCTTGGCGATGAAGTTGTTGCCGAGGACGCTCTTCAGCTTGTTGGTGATGAGCGCGGCGCCGCCGGAGTAGAGGCCCTCCCAGATGTCCGGGATGTCGACGATGATGTCGCCGAGCCCGGGCCCGCCGCCGGCCTCCCACATCTTCTTCGCCTCGGCTTCGTCCTTGGCCCGGTCCTCGAGGTAGCCGGGGAAGGTGATGAGCTCCTTCTCGGTGATGGTGAAGGCGGCCTGGGTGGGCGGGACGTTGCCCGAGAGGACAGCGTTGCCCTGGAGGAGGGACTGGACGAGGGCGCGGCGGTCGAAGGCGCGGAAGATGGCGCCGATGAGGTTCGGGTTGTTCCAGGGGGCGGCGCCGCCGTAGTAGGTCCCGGCCTGGGGGTTGGCCGAGAACTGCTTGTACTCGGTGATCTTGCCCTGGTAGCGCTTCAGGAGGTCATCGGCGACGGCGTTCTGGGTGGGGGTGAAGGAGTCGAGCTGCTTCTGTTCGAAGGCGGCCAGCTGGGCGGTCTGGTCGGTGAAGAGGTTCATGTACTTCACGCCGTCCCAGTTGACCTGGGTGTAGAACTTCTCGTTGCGGACGAGTTCGAGTTCGCCTTCGGCCTTGAACGATTTGAGGATGAAGCCGCCGGTGCCGATGACGAGGTCGGCCTTGAGGTTGGCGTAGTCCTTCTCGAAGGCGTCGATGGCTTCGGGGGCCTGGACCTTGGCGTAGGCGCCGGCGAGGGTGTTGAGGAAGAACGGGTTCGGGGCCTTGAGGGTGACCCGGACGGTCTTCTCGTCGACGACCTCCACCTTGTCGACCGACTGGAAGGCGGACTTGCGGTAGAAGTTCGGGTCCTCGGTGCCGTCGCGGAGCTTGCCGGCGACGTTGCGCTGGATGAACTTGGCGATGTCGTCGGCCTTCGCCTGGCGGCCGTTGACGGGCGGCTTGTCGTGCCAGAAGACGTTGGGGCGGAGGGTGAAGACGACCGTCTGCTTGTCGGGCTGCTCCCACTTCTCGGCGAGCGCACCGCCGATTTTCGCCTGGGTGTAGCTGTCCCACTGGACGACGCCGAGGTTCGTCCAGCCGAAGAGGGTCGAGACCGGGGTGAAGCGGGAGCGGTCGATGTCGAAGGTGTCCCAGGTGTTGCCGGCGGAGGTGAACTTGGCCGTCCCGCCCTTCTGCTTGGCAGCCTTCGTGGGGGAGGCCGCGACGGTGGGCGAGGCGCCGGCGGGGCGGGTGGCGGTGGGCGGGGCGCCGGTATCGTCGTCATCGTCGCCGCCGCCGCAGCCGACGAGGCCGAGGGCGGCAGCGCCGACGCCGGTCACCGCGGCGCTGCCGAGCAGACGGCGGCGGGTGATGCGCTGGCGGGCGAGCTTCCTGGTCCAGTAGTTGTTGCTTGCAGGCACGTTGAGCAATCCCCCTCGTTCGTTCGGCTGGTTCTATAGCTGCCATAGAACCCGCCGCCGCGGAGTATACGCGTCATCGGGGTTTTGTCGATGCATCTGTTTCGCGTCCGGTTCATCATCCCGGCGATTTTCGAAGCCAGCGGGCGAGGAAGGGGTTGGCGGCCCGCTGGATCTCGAGGACGAGGCGCTGGGGGGAGCCAGGCGGGTAGGGCGCAAGATCGGCCTCTTCGCGGCTGGCGAAGAGGGCGCCCGCGGCCTGCAGACCGGCGTAGATGGCGGCGGCCGCGGCGCGGAGGAGGCGCTCCTCGTCGAGGGCTGGGGGTGCCGGGCTGACGAACGCCAGCGGGTCGGCGAGCCCGGGCCCGCGGAGGGCGGGGGTGTGGCCGCGGGCGAGGCCCCAGTGGAGGTGGGGGCCGGTGCTCAGGCCGGTCGAGCCGCAGAGCCCGAGGCCGTCGCCGGTGCGGACGGGCTGGCCGGGGGCGACGTCGACGCGGCTGAGGTGGGCGTAGAGGGTGCGCCAGCCCCCGGGGTGAGCGAGTTCGACGGCGCTGCCGAAGACGGGGTCGGCGCTGCGAGTTTCGAGGACGACGCCGGCGGCAGGCGCGCGGACTGGCGTCCCGGTCAGGGCGGCGATATCGACGCCGGTGTGGCCGCCGGCGTGTTCGGGGATCGACCGGCTGCCGAATGCTGCGGTGATGGTGCCTGTCATCGGCAGTCCGATATAGTTGGCGCGTTCGATGAGGGCCGGGCCGAACGTGATCGTGTCCATAGCAGGCAACCTGCGGCGCCGCGCGCCGACCGCGAAGGGGACGCTGGCACTGGGGCCGGATTGGGGAATTCCCTCATAGGCCCGGGCATGGGAGCATCCGACACTTCAGGGATGGGGGAGAAGGCGAACGCGGTATGACGGGCCATAGCCTCACGTCCCGCGACCGGGCGGTGCTGTACGAACTGGCAGCGATTGCGGCCGGCGGGGGACCGCTCCCGGAGCGGTTCAGCCGGTTCGCGGCGCGGCTGGCCGAGGCGGCGGGCTGCGACCTGCTCACGCTCTTCGTGGCGGATGGTGCGGGCGATGCCGTGCGGGTGGCCGGGTCGTGGCCGGTGGAGCACGCGCCGGCGCTCGTTGGGCGGGTCCTCCCGGCGGAGAGTGTCGGCTTCGACCTCGCGGAGGAGCTTGGCACCGGGATGGCGTTCGCGACGCGAGATGCCCCGGGGCACCCGGCGGCGGCGGCGCTCGGGGAGCTGGGGTACGGCGCGGGCTGGGTGAGCCGGCTGCTGGAACAGGGCGAGCCGGTAGGGCTGCTGGTGGCCGGCTGGCGGGGTGCCGACCTGCCGGGAGGGCGGGCATGCGCGTGCCTTCGCGAGGCGGCAGAGCTGCTCGGCGCAGCGGCGGCGCGGGAGCGGGAGCTGAGGGCAGCCAACGCGGCCGCCGCACGGGCGCGGGCCGCAGCCGAGCTGGGCGCTGCGCTCGCGCGGGGAGAGTCGTTCGAGACGCTGTTCTCGCTGCTGGCCGGGGTGCTGCCGGAAGCGCTGCCGGCGGATTACCTCGGGCTGGTCGTCCGGGGGCCGGGCGGATTCGTCCTCGCCGGGGAGACGCCCCCGGGAGTACACCGGGGGCTCCCGCCCTCCGCGGAGGGGAACAGCTTCATCGAGGCGCTCGCCCGGCAGGGGGACGTGCTGCAGTTCCGGCCGGGGGCCGGGGCGAGCCCGGACGACGGGCTGGTGCTGGCAGGATACGGCCGTGCCGCGGTTGGGGTGCTGCGGGAGGGGACCGAGACGGCCGGGCTGCTGATCGTGGCGCGGCGCGCGCACCGGCGGTTCGACGACCACGAGATGGGCTTCCTCGGGCTCATCCGTGCGCTGCTCTCGCAGGCGCTGACCGGCGACGCGCGGCGGCGGCAGGCGGAGGTGGAGGCCTCGCGTGCGCAGGCGCTGAACGAGCTGGCCGGCCATCTCTCGGTGGGGACGCCGCTCGAGCGGGTGTTCGACGACCTCTGCGCCGTGCTGCCGCGGGCGCTGCGGTACGACTGGGTCGCGCTCGCGGCGGTCGACCCGACGGGAACGATGGTCGAGGTCGTGGGGGCCTCCCCGCCCGGGCAGCTGCGCGCCGGCATGACGTTTCCCCGGGCTTCGGCCCCCTCCGCGACGCTGCCGTTCGGCCCCGGCGACACGTACGAATACGACCCCTCGCGAGCGACCACCCCGTTCGGGAGGGCAGTGGCAGAGGCCGGCTATGCGCGGGCCGTGGTGGTGCGGCTCCGGGATGGCGAACGGCTGGTCGGTGCGCTCCACCTGGCCCGCCGCTCCGGGGAGGGATTCGCCGAAGATGAGCTGGCGTTCCTGGCGACGCTCGGGCGGATGCTGGCCGCGGCAGTTGGCAACCGGCGGCGGCTGCTGGAGACGGCGCAGGCCTATGAGCGGTCGCGCATCCTGAACGAGCTGGCGCTGCTGCTGAACCGCGGAGAGGGCCCGGAGGCGTGCTTCTCGGCGCTGGCGGCTCGGCTCGGGGCGGTGCTGGAGTTCGACGGCCTGGGGCTCTGGGTGGCCGAGGGGGCCGACCGTTTCCGCGTCGTCGAGAGCCTGCGGCGGCGGACGACGCGGCCCGGGATGGTGGTGAGCCGGGAATCGTTCGGGGCGCTGATGGACCGGCTGGCGGCGGAGACGGCGGTGGAAGCGCCGATCGAGGAGTTCACGGGGCCGGTGGCGGAGCGCGCCCGGGAGGCGGGGGCGAAGCGGGCGGCCGCGGTGCTGCTGCGGCACGAGGGGCGGGAGGAGGGCCTGCTCCTCATGTCGCGGACGGGGGAGCGGCCGCTCGGACCGGACGAGCTCGCGCACCTGGAGACGGTGGCCGCGCTGCTGGCACAGGCGCTGGCGAACCAGCGGGAGGTGCGGGAGCGGCTGGGAGAGGCGGTCCGGCGCCGGGTGCTGGCGGAGCTGGCCGCGCTCCTCCAGGGCGGGCAGGACGTGCAGGAGCAGTTCGAAGCGCTCGCGCGGGTCCTGCTGGAGGCGGTAGGGTTCGACTGGCTGTCGATGACGACGCGCGACCCGTGGACCGGGGCCTACCGGGCGGTCCGGTCACGGGCGCTGGACATCGACCCTGCCCCGGACTTCCGTGAGGCGAGCATCGCAGAGGTGGCGGACGCCGGCGGGTTCGTCCAGTACCGGACGGAGCGGAACCCGAACCGGGTGCCGCAGGCGCTGATGCGGGCCGGGTTCAAGCGGGCGGCGACGGCAGTCCTCCGCTCTGACGAGGGGCCGGAAGGATTGCTCACCATCGGGCGGGTGGAGAATGAGCGCTTCACGGAGGAGGAGGCAGAGTTCATCCGGCTCGTGGCGGCGCTGGTGGGGCAGGCAGTCGCGAACCACCGCGCCCGGCTTCGGCAGGCGCGGCGTGCGCAGCAGGAGCAGGTCCTGAACGAGCTTGCGCTCCTGGTAAACGACGGGTCGCCGCTGGAGGAGCATTTCGGGCGGCTGTGCGAGCTGGTACTGGGGCTGCCGGGCTTCTCGTACGTGGCGGTCGCGGCGAGGGAGCCGCTGGATGCGGGATACCGCGTGCTGCGGTCCGACGCGGCACCCGGGGCTGCAGTCGCGAGCCTGGATGAGGGGTGCATCGCGGAGCTCCATGCGAGCGGGCGCGCCCGGGTGATGACGGCCGAGGAGGTCGCCGCTGACCCGCGCATGCCGGCGGCGCTCATCCCGGCGGAGGTGTTCGAGCGGGGGACGGAGCGGGTGGCGTGCATTTCGCTGGAGGCTGGCGGAGAGCGGGAAGGGGTGCTCGTCATCGGCTGGAATGGCGCCCGGCTGTTCGCAAGCGACGACCTGGCGTTCACGGAGCTGGCGGGGGCGCTGGCGGCGTACGCGATTGCGAACCGGCGCCGGGTGGAGCAGAGCCTGGCGGAGGCGGAGGACCAGGCCATCATCGCGGCGGCCGCGGCCGCGGTGGCGCGGGAGCAGGACGTCCTCGCGATAACGCAGGCGCTGACCGGGGTCGTCCGGCGGTTCGTCCCGGCGCCGTACGCGGCGTTCGGGTTCCTGGAGGGCGAGACGGTCGCGTTCGTCAACCGGGCGGGGCGGCCGACGGTCGTGCCGGTCGGGCCGTACTTCCGGGAGGCGCTGACGGAGGGCGAGGCGGTGGTGCCGCCAGCGGCGCGGGTCGCGCCCGGGAGCGGGCTGCCGGAGCTCGAGGCACTCGGTCTCCAGGCGCACGTCATCGCGGCCGCGAGTTCCGGCGGGGTGCCGGTGGGCCTGCTCGTGGTGGGCTCGCGTGACGGGGCGTTCGAGCCGGGCGAGCGGGAGGTGCGGCTGGTTCGGCTCATCGCGGATATCGCCGGCCCGGCGATGGCGAACGCGCGGGCCGCGGAGCGGGAGCGGCAGGAGGCGGAGGATCAGCGGCTGCTGGCCGAGGTGGCAGCCGTGGCAGCGCGGGAGGCGACGCCGGATGCGATGACGGTGGCGCTGCAGCGGCCGCTGCGGCGGGTGGTGCCGCTGCCGATCGTGGCGTTCGGGTTCAAGGAGGGGGAGCGGCTGCTGTTCCCGCTCGGGGACGGGACGACGTTCGAGAGCGAGCTGGACGCCTACGCGCGGGTCGCGGAAGAGCGAGGGCAGACGCACGCGGACGAGCTGCCGCAGGACCTGGACCCGCGGAGCCCGCTCTGGGCGATGGGGGCGCGGGCGGCCTCGACGACAGCGGCGCGGGCGGGCGGACGGACGATCGGGTTCCTGGTGGCGGCATCGCGCGACCCGGAGTACCGGTTCGGGGAGCGCGAGCTGCGGCTGCTGCGGCTGATTGCGCAGATCGTCGGTCCCGCGATGGAGAACGCGCGGGCGGCGCAGCGGGCACGGGAGGATGCAGAGGAGCAGCGGTTCCTGGCGGACGTTGCGGCGGCGGCGACCCGGGCGGCGACGGAGCGGGAGCTGGTCGAACAGCTGGGGCGGGAGTTCCGCTGGCTGGTGCCGGCGGCGCGGCTCGACCTGCTGGTGTTCGACGAGGAGGGCAGCCTGGTGAGCTCGGTGGACCCGGCGGTGCGGCTGCCGGTCGGGTTCGATTACGAGGACGCCCACACGCCGGAGCCGGTGGTGCGGACGCCGGCGGAAGCGGTGACGGAAGCGTCGCTGCAGCGGCAGCGGGAGCTGGGCATCGTGCGGAGCGTAAACGCGCGGCTGGCCTCGGGCGGCACGAGCATGGGGGTGCTCTGGCTGGGCACGAGCGACCCGGAGTTCCGGTTTACGGCGCGCCACCTGCGCATCATCAAGCTGGCCGCGGACATCCTCGGGCCGGCGATGGCGAACCTGCGGGAGCGGCGGCGCCGCATCGAGGAAGCGGAGGAGCAGCGGTTCCTGGCCGATGCAGCGGCAGCGGCAGCCCGGGC
>CALLPC010000022.1 GCA_938015525.1 uncultured Dehalococcoidia bacterium | reverse complement strand
GACGGTCGCCGAGTGGCTCCGGCAGTGGCTCGCCCAGCGGGCGCCCCACCTCCGGCCGACGACGTACGAGCGCTACGAGGAGGTCGTCCGTCTTCACCTGGTCCCGGCCCTCGGGCGATTCCAGCTGCAGGCGCTGCGGCCAATGCAGGTCCAGGGCCTGTATGGGCGCTGGCTCGCACAGGGCATCGCGCCGCTGACCGTCCGGAAGTACCACCAGGTGCTGCACAAAGCCCTCGAGGACGCGTGCAGGCTCCAGGTCATCGCGCGGAACCCGGCGGCCTATGCCGAACTGCCACAGCCCAGGGCGGCCCGGAGGGTAGGTCCGCTGCGCCGGGAGGAGGTCGGCGCCGTGGTGGTCGCGCTGAAGCAGGCGCCGGCTGTCTACCGGGCAGCCGGGATGCTGCTGCTCTATACGGGGATGCGCCGGGGCGAAGCGTTGGGGCTGCAGTGGGAGGACGTCGACCTCGGGGCCGGCACCATCGCGGTGCGGCGGGCGCGGCTGCGGACGGCGCAGGGGGAGGTAGTCGGTTCGCCAAAGACGGCCTCCGGGAGCCGGGTGGTCCCCATCCACCCGGCGTTGCTCGATGAGCTGGCGGCGTGGCGCCGGCTGCAGCTGGAGGAACGCCTGGCCGCCGGGCCGGGGTGGAAGGGCGGGGAGTGGGTCCTGGCGAGGGCGAGCGGCCCGGTTTCGCCCGGGGCGCTGAGCACCTGGTGGAGCGGCTTTGCGAAGCGTGCAGGTGTTGATGCGCGCCTGCACGACCTGCGCCACACGGCGGCGACCCTGATGGCAGCAGCGGGGGTGCCGCCGAGGGTCCTTGCGGAGATGCTGGGGCATGCGCGGGCGTCGTTCACCCTGGACGTGTACGCCGGTTCACCCGGGCTCCACGAGTTGCGGGAGGCGGCAGCCCGGCTCGGGGCCGCCATCGAGCGCGCGGCGCGCGCATAGCCCGGCGCAGTGCGCGGGCCGGTCGTCGCCCGCAGTCATCCGCAGCCAAACGGTAGCCAACTGTTGGGGCGGCTCAACAGTTGACATGAAAAAAAAGGACTGAACGTTACGTCCAGTCCAGATTCGATTTCCTGGCGGAGAGGGGGAGATTCGAACCCCGGTGGGTTGCTCCACACCGCTCTGCAGGGGCGGGAGCGGGCGAAGCGCGGGCTCGAGGGACCGGGAGACGCGCTATGAGCCAGTTCGGGCTGAGATGCGGCGGCGGGGCCCCGTGCGGAGCCCCGCCGCTGGCCCGCCGGGCTGGCGGATTCAGTCGCTGGAGAAGGGGAGGTCGCCCTCGACGCGACGGCCCTGGGTCTGGTGGATGCGGGCGATGCGCTCGGGTTCGGGTTCGTGGACGGTAGTGGTCTTGGTGCCGCGGACCATGGCGATACGGCCCGTGCGGGAGAGTTCGCGGATGCCGTAGGGCTCGCACATCTTGATGAGGCCGTCGATTTTGTCTTCGTCTCCGACGACCTGGAGGATGATGGAGTTGGTGGCGATGTCGACGACGTCGGCGCGGAAGACGCTGGCGATATCGAGCAGCTCGTGGCGGTTCACGTTGTTGCAGCGGACCTTAATCATGGCGAGCTCGCGGGCGACGATGTCTTCGTTGCTGAGGTCGCTGACCTTGATGACGTCAATGAGTTTGTAGAGCTGTTTTTCGACCTGTTCGACGGGTGCGCTGTCGCCGTCGACGACGATGGTCATGCGGCTGAGGCCGGGCATTTCGGAGTGGCCGACGGTGAGGGATTCGATGTTGAAGCCGCGACGGCGGAAGAGGCTCGCGACGCGCATGAGGACGCCGGGCTTGTCTTCGACGATGGCGACGACAGTGTGGTGGTTGGCGCGTTTGCGTGGGTGGTAGCCGTTGGTGGAGGGGTTCACCGGGCGAGCTCCTCGGCGGGTGCTTCGATGGTTTCGGAGAGGGCTGCGCCGGCGGGGACCATGGGCCAGACGTTTTCTTCCTGGTCGATCATGAAATCGAGGAGGATGGGGCCCGGGTAGGCGCGCGCTTCCCTGATGGCCGGTGCGACTTCGGCCTTGGTTTCGACGCGGATGGCGCGGATGCCGTAGGCATCGGCGATTTTGCAGAAGTCTGGCTGGGTCATGGCGACGGCGACGAAGTTGCGGTCGTAGAAGAGCTGCTGCCACTGGCGGACCATGCCGAGGTAGCCGTTGTTGAAGATGGCGATTTTGAGGGGCAGGTTTTCGTCGACGACGACGGCGAGCTCCTGCATGGTCATCTGAAAACCGCCGTCGCCGCAGATGGCCCAGACCTCGGCCTCGGGAAGGGCGACCTGGGCGCCGATGGCGCCGGGGAGTTCGAAGCCCATGGTGCCGAGGCCGCCGGAGGAGATGAGCTGGCGCGGGCGCTTGTAGAAGTAGTGCTGGCCGGCCCACATCTGGTGCTGGCCAACGCCGGTGACGATGGTGGCGTTGCCCTCGGTCTCTTCGTAGAGGGTGCGGACGACGTACTGGGGGAGCATCCGGCGGCTTTCGCGGATGTGGAGGCTGGGGTGCTCTTCGCGGACCTGGTCGATCCACTGGAGCCACTCGGGGTGTTTTGCCTCGCGGACGTGTTCGGTGAGGCGCGGGAGGACGTTTTTCGCGCTGCCGACGATGGGGACGGCGGTGGGGAAGTTCTTGCCGATCTCGGCCGGGTCGATGTCGATATGGATGATTTTGACGCCGGGGTTGAAGTCTTTGAAGCGGCCCATGGCGCGGTCGTCGAAGCGCATGCCGACGCCGATGACGAGGTCGGCGTTGTCGGCGGCCATGTTGGCGTAGAACATGCCGTGCATGCCGAGCCAGCCGTAGGAGAGCCGGTGGGCTTCGGGGAAGGCGCCGATACCGAGGAAGGTGGTGATGACGGGGATCTCGGCTTTCTCGGCGAGGGCGACGAGCTCTTCCTGTGCGTCGGACCAGATGACGCCATGGCCAGCGATGATGATGGGCCGGCGGGCCTGGTCGATGAGCTCAGCGGCGCGGCGGATCATGCCGGCGTGGCCTTCGTACGTAGGCCGGTAGCCGCGGAGGTGCACCCGCTCGGGCCAGTCGAATTCGGCGGATTCCTGGAAGACGTCCTTGGGGATGTCGACGAGGACGGGCCCGGGGCGTCCGGTGCGGCAGATGTGGGCGGCCTCGCGGATGGTGAGGGGAATCTCCTCGGGGCGCATCACCAGATAGTTATGTTTGGTGATCGAATGGGTGATGCCGGTGATATCTGCTTCCTGGAAGCCGTCTTTGCCCAGGAGAGCGCGGCTGACGTTGCCGGTGAGGGCGAAGACCGGGACGGAGTCCATCCAGGCGGTGCAGATGCCGGTGACGAGGTTGGTAGCGCCGGGGCCGGAGGTGCCGAGACAGACACCCATGCGGCCGCTGGCACGGGCGTAGCCGTCGGCCATGTGGGCTGCGCCCTGTTCGTGGCGGACGAGGATGTGGCGGATGCCGGGATACTGGGGAAGGGTGTCGTAGAGGGGAAGGACGACGCCGCCGGGATAACCGAAGATGACTTCGACGCCTTCGCGCTGGAGGCATTCCAGCACCATCTGTGCGCCTGTCATGCGCGCCATGAGGGTCCCTTTCCGCGGGGCGAACCCGAGAGCCGGCGGAACCCGGTAGGGGCGCCAGCTGCCCGCCGCGCCGTGCGGTCGCGGCTGCCCGTAGGGGCGGTGGCTGGAGGGGTGGCCGGTAAGCCGATTGCCCTCCGTTCGGCCCGCTGGGAATCAGATTACGTCGATATTTCCGCGGGGAAAAGGCGGGCGAGGCGCTGGCGGATGGTGTCGATTTCAGGAATGGGTGTGGGGTCGACGCCGCGGGCGATTGCGGCGTGCCAGGAGAGGGCATCGACGGTGACGAGGGCTGCGATAGCCTGCTCGAACGGGTCGTGGCCGGGGACGGGAAGCGGGTGGACGGGGATGCCGCGAGCGGCGGCGAGCTCTTCGAGGGCGGCGAGGTAGGGAGCTGCCGGGTCGTGCTCTGCTGCGAGGGCGAGGATGCTCCACCGGGCGGGGGCCAGTTCAGCATCGAGCCCGACGACGAGGTTGTGGGCTGCTTCCGGGAGCGTACCGGCGGCGGCGAGGAGCTTGGCGTTCTCGGCGAGCTGGTTGCGGGTGCGCTCGGCGAGCGGGGCGAGGTGGCCGCCGGCAAGAACGAGGGGGACCCGGGGGATGAGGTCGGCTGCCAGGGCTGCCAGGTCCGGTCGTTCGGGGCGCGGGGCGAGGAGGTCGACGGCGAGTTCACTGGCACGCGCTGCGGCACGCTCGACCGCGGGGCCGGTGACGAGATAGAGCCCGAGCCGCTCGACGATGCGGAGGAGGGGGGCGAGGAGGTGGGCGATGGCGGCGCGGGGCGGGGCGTCGGAGGAGAACCGCCAAACGGGGACGCCGTCGTCCTCACAGCGCGCGGCGAGGCGGCCGCCACCGGTGATGGCGACGATGAACGCGTCCCGGCGCCACGCATCGTCGTAGAGGGCGAGGGTCTCGGCGGTGTTGCCGGAGCAGGAGACGGCGACGACGAGGGTCCGCTCGCTGACGTAATTGGGGAGTGTACGCCCGCGGACGACGGTCACCGGGATTTCGCTCGTAGGGGCGGCGAGGGCGGCAACGATATCGCCGGCGGCGGCTGACCCGCCGGTGGCGGCGATGACGAGGTGTTCGGGCGTGCGGCCGCGGGGCAGGGGAAGCTCGAGGTCGGCGGAGCGGCGCCATTCCCGGGCAAGCTGCTCGCCGAAGGCAGCGATGTGGCGCCACATGCCGGCGCGGTCGATGGCAGCGGCCGCCGGGCCCGGTTCGAATGCAGAGCTCATCGGCGGACCCCGGCGATGGCTGCGCCAGCATCGAGGACGGGCCGGACGAGGGATTCTTCGGTGACTTCGGTATAGATGCGGAGGAGGGGCTCAGTGCCGGAGAGGCGGAAGAGGAGCCAGCCTCCATCGAAGAGGAAGCGCCACCCGTCGGTACGGTCGCTGGCGGTGACGCGGCGACCGGCGATATCCGCCGGCGCGGCGGCATCGAGGGCCGCGCGGATTTCGTCGCGCTGGCCGGGTTCGAGGTCGTAGTCGTCGCGAGCGTAGTAGTGGGGCCCGGTGATTTCGAAGACCTGCTGGAGGAGTTCCGAGGGCGATTTGCCGGTGGCGGCGACGTAGTCCAGGAGGAAGAGCCCGGCGAGGATGCCGTCGCGCTCGGGGAGGTGGCCCCGGAAGCCGTAGCCGCCGGACTCTTCGCCGCCGATGAGCGCATCCTTTGCCATCATGAGCGGCCCGATGAACTTGAAGCCAACGGGCGTTTCGAAGCAGTCGACGCCGTAATGGGCGGCGAGGAGATTGGCCATGCGGGTGGTGGTGATGGAGCGGACGATGGGTCCGCGGAGGCCGCGCTCACCGAGGAGGTAGTTGATGAGGAGGGCGAAGGTGCGGAGCTGGTCGACGTAGCGGCCGTGCTCATCGACGAGGCCGACGCGGTCGGCGTCGCCGTCGTTGGCGATGCCGACCCGGTAGCGACCGGTGCTCATGAGGAGGAGGAATTCGCCGAGGTTGCTCTCGATGGGCTCAGGGGCGCGGATGCCGGGGAACGCGGGGTTCCGCTCGGTATGGATTTCGCGGACCGTGGTCGAGCCTCCTTCGAGGAGCTCGGTGAAGAGGCCGGTCCCGGCGCCGTACATGGGGTCGGCGGCGACGGCGAGGCCCGCGCTGCGGATGCGCTGGAGGTTGACCTGGCGCCCGAGCGCGGCCAGGTAGCCGGGGATGGGGTCGAAGGCGGTGATGGCCTCTGTATCGGCGGTGGCCATGGGCACGCCGCCCGGGCTGGCGAGGATAGCGGGCACGCGGCGTTCGATATCGGCGACGATTTCTGGGCTGGCGCTGCCGCCGTAATGGGGTTTGACCTTGATGCCGTTCCAGTTGAAGGGGTTGTGGGAGCTGGTGACGACGACCCCGCCGGCCGCGCCGACTTCGATGATGCGGTAGCTGATGGCGGGGGTCGGGGCGGGCCGGTCGGCGAGCTGGACGGTGAAGCCGGCCCCGGCGAGGACGCGGGCGACGTCGCGGGCGAAGTGGTCGGAGAGGAAGCGGGTGTCGTAGCCGACGACGAGGGGGCGGCCGGTGCCGCCGCGCTCGGCGAAGTGGTCGGCGATGGCGCGGGCGCAGGCACGGACGTTTTCGAAGGTGAAGGTATCGGCGATGATGGCGCGCCAGCCATCGGTGCCGAAGCGAACGGGGTTATCCGACATGGGGACCATGATACTGGCCGTCTGCGTCAACGATCGTGCCCGGCGGGGGCGCGGCGCCGGGGCCGATGGTCGCGCCCGGGCCGATGACGCATCGATCGAGGCGGGCGGCGGGGCCGATGCGGGCGCCATCTGCGACGACCGTGTCGCGGAGTTCGGCGGCCTCGCCGACTTCGACGTGTTCCCAGAGGACCGAACCGTGAATGCTGGCCCGGGGACCGATGACCGAACGCTCGCCGATGGCGGAGCGGGTGACGTCGGCGGAAGGGTGGATGGCGGCTGCGGGGTGGACGGCATTTTCGGAGGCGAGGAGGTCGTGGTGGAGGGCGAGGTAGCGGGCGGGGGTGCCGAGGTCTGCCCAGTGGCCTTCGAAGCGGTAGCCGAGGACGACCCGGCGGCGAGCGATGAGGGACGGGAAGAGGGTTTCCTCGACGCGGACGGGGCCCGGGGGGATTTCTTCGACGATGCGGCGCTCGAAGATCCAGGCGCCGGCGTTGACGAGACGGGAGGGGGCGGCACCGGGCGGGGGTTTCTCGACGAAGCCGGTGACGAGGCCATCTGCGCCGCAGACGGCGACGCCGAAGCTGGAGGGGTCTTCGACTTCGTGGAGGGCGAGGGTGAGGTCGGCGCGGCGCTGGAAGTGGGCCTGGAGGGCGGCGGCGAAGTCGAGTTCGAGGTAGATGTCGCCGTTGAGGACGAGGAAGCGGTCGTCGATGCCGGCGGCTTGGACGGCGTTGCGGATGGCGCCGCCGGATTCGAGCCGGGCGGTTTCGATAATGGGGAGGATTTCGAGGGGGCCGTGCCGCCCGGCGGGGTAGCGGGCGGCGAGGTCTTCGTTGGCGAGGCCGAGGGCGAGGATGGCGCGGCGGATGCCCGACCGTACGAGCCATGCGAGGAGGTAGTCGATGGCGGGCCGGTTGCAGACGGGGACGAGGCTCTTGTGGCGGCGGGCGGTGAGGGGGCGGAGGCGGGTGCCCTGGCCGCCGACGAGGAGGATGGCGTCCACGCGGGGCGGGGTCAGCGGCCGGCGGCGGCGCGGAGGTCGGCGGCCCGGGAGGTGTCTTCCCAGGGAAGGTCGAGGTCGGTGCGGCCGAAGTGGCCGTAGGCGGCGGTGGGGCGGTAGATGGGCCGGCGGAGGCCGAGGTCTTCGATGATGGCACCGGGGCGGAGGTCGAAGAGTTTGCGAACGGCTGCGAGGATGACGGAATCGGGGACGACGCCGGTGCCGAAGGTTTCGATGCCGATGGAGGTGGGCTGCGGGACGCCGATGGCGTAGGAGAGCATGAACTCGCAGCGGGTGGCGAGGCCAGCGGCGACGATGTTCTTGGCGACCCAGCGTGCGGCGTAGGCGCCGGAGCGGTCGACCTTGGTGGGGTCTTTGCCGGAGAACGCGCCGCCGCCGTGGCGGGCGACGCCGCCGTAGGTATCGACGATGATTTTGCGGCCGGTGAGGCCGGCATCGCCGCGCGGGCCGCCGATGACGAAACGGCCGGTGGGGTTGACGTGGATGGTGACGTCCCTGCTGAGGAGGGGGCCGACGACGGGCTCGATGACGTGTTTGGTGACCTGGGTGGTGATGAATTCGGGGTCTTCGACGTCGGGGGAGTGCTGGGTGGAGATGACGACGGTATCGACCTGGATCGGGTTCCAGTGCTCGTCGTATTCGACGGTGACCTGGGATTTGCCATCGGGCCAGACCCATGGGAGGGTGCCGGATTTGCGGACTTCGGCGAGGCGGCGGGTGAGCCGGTGGGCGAGGGAGATGGTGAGCGGCATGTATTCGGGGGTTTCGCTGCAGGCGAAGCCCATCATCATGCCCTGGTCGCCGGCGCCGATGGAGCGGGGGTCGGTGTTGTCGACGCCGCGGGCGATATCGGCCGACTGCTCGGCGATGGAGGTGATGACCCCGCAGGTATGGCCGTCGAAGCCCTTTTCGGAGGAGTCGTAGCCGATATCGACGATGGTCCTGCGGACGAGCTTGTTGATATCGACGTAGCCTTCGGTGGTGATTTCGCCCATGACGAGGACGAGGCCGTTGGTGGTGGCGGTTTCGCAGGCGACGCGGGAGGCGGGGTCCTGTTCGAGGAGGGCATCGAGGACGGCGTCGCTAATCTGGTCGCAGATTTTGTCGGGGTGGCCTTCAGTGACGGATTCGGAGGTGAGGAGCTTGCGTTCGGACACGTGGCGCCCTTTCGGTAGTGGAGTTGCCTTCGTGCGGGCATGAAAAATCCCCTCGTGCCGCTGAGGTGCGGCGGCGAGGGGCGGGCCTTCCCGCAAGCCCGCCTTTTGTTGCCCGGCGGCGGGTGCCGCGGGGCCGCGTCGGTTTGGCACCTTGGAGGCATAACCAGGTTGCCGGGCAGAGGAGCCCTCTTGACGCCTGCGTTGAGGGTAGCAGGGCGGGGTGCGTGGCGGAAGATATGCCAGGCGGGCAGCGGCTCAGGCGGCGGGGGCGAGTGCGACGACCTGGATATCGCCCCATGGGGTCTCCTGGAGGGCATCGGCCTCGCCGGCGCGGAGGAGTTCGAGGACGGCGAGGAAGGAGACGACGACTTCGAGGCGGTTAGCGCATTCGAGGATGGCGCGGCGGAAGGAGAACCGGCCGCGGCGGCGGAGACGGTCGCGGAACTGTTCCAGGCGCTGGGCGAGCGTGATGGCGGTATCGCGGGGGAGGATGGCGCGTGGCCGGGGGTCGGCAGGTTTGCGCTGGAGGAGTTCGAGCATGAGGGCGTGGAGGCGTTCGACGCTCACGCCCTGGAGGGGAGAGGCTTCGGGGAGGTCGGGCGGCGGGGCGAGACGGGTGTAGATGCGAAAACCGGCTTCCTGGCGGGCTTCGAGGAGGGCGACGACCTGGAGGAAGCGGCGGTACTCGCGGAGGAGTTCGACGAGCTCGGAGCCGACGGCGTCGTCCTCGAGCGTGGACGCCTCCTCCCCCTGCGGGCGGGGGAGGAGGGCGCGGGACTTGAGGTAGATGAGGCGCGCACCGATGGCGACGAACTCGGCGAGGGCGGAAGGGTCGAAGCCCTCGCCGGTGTGGATGGCGGCGAGGTACTGGTCGGTCACGGCGACGAGTGAGACGGCGGTGATATCGAGGTCGTCCTTCTCGATGAGGCGAAGGAGGAGGTCGAGGGGCCCCTGGAAGACGGGCAGGGTGATTTCTGCCATGGCTCCTGCCGGCGCGTTGCCCCCCCGCTGAGGCGGCGCCGGTGCGGTCTTGCGACCGTGTAGGCTGTCACGCGCTGGCAGGCGCCCACACCCCCGGGAGCGTCCGCTCGACTGCAGCGGCGACAGCGCCGACCGAGCGGATCATCAAGGCGAAGCGTTCGTATGTCAACGACTGGGCCCCATCCGAGAGGGCGTGGTCAGGGTTGTTGTGGACTTCGATCATGAGGCCGTCGGCGCCGGCGGCGATGGCGGCCATGGCGACGGGGGTGACGAGGGAGGCTTTGCCGGTTCCGTGGGAGGGGTCGGCGATGATGGGGAGGTGGCTGAGTTCGCGGGCGAGGGGGATGGCGTTGATGTCGAAGGTGTTGCGGTAGGCAGTTTCGAAGGTGCGGATGCCGCGCTCACAGAGGATTACGTTGGGGTTGCCCTGGGCCATGATGTACTCGGCGGCGAGGAGCCACTCTTCGATTTGGCCGGAGAGGCCGCGTTTGAGCATGACGGGCTTTTTCACGCGGCCGACTTCATCGAGGAGGATGAAGTTCTGCATGTTGCGGGCGCCGATCTGGATGATGTCGGCGTACTGGCAGACGGCGTCGATGTCGCGGACGCTCATGAGCTCGGTGATGACGGGGAGGCCGTGGGCTTTGCCGGCCGCGTGGAGGTAGCGGAGGCCTTCTTCGCCGAGGCCGCGGAAGGTGTACGGGGAGGTGCGGGGCTTGAAGGCACCGCCGCGGAGGATGTTGGCGCCGGCAGCTTTGACGGCCCGGGCGGCATCGAAGATGTGCTCTTCGTTTTCGATGGAGCAGGGCCCGGCCATGACGGCGAGCTCGGGGCCGCCGACTTTGACGCCGTAGCCGACGTCGATGATGGAATCGGCGGGGTGGAACTCTCGGGAGGCGAGCTTGTAGGGGCGGGTGACGCGGTGGACCGACTCGACGTGAGGGAGCGCGCTGAAGTTGTCTTCGAGGCCGGGTTCATCGTGGCCGATGACTCCGATGATGGTGCGCTCGGCGCCGACGGAGATGTGGGCCTGGCGACCGGTTTCTTCGATGCGTTTGATGATGACGTCGAGGTCATCCGGGGTGGCTTCCGGGGAAACGACGATGATCATGGGTTCGACTACTCCGTTCGGGGCTGGTTCAAGGGACCTGGGAAGCGAGGTCCGGGCGGAGGCGTGCGGCTTCGCGCAGGTAGATGTGGCGAATTTCACTCTGGGCTTTGTCCGTATTCCAGTGGAGGAGGACCCGGATGCAGAGGGGGAGCATGCCCGGGACGGACATTTCGTGACTCTGCATGAGGGGGACCTGCGTCCAGCCGAGCTGGCGGGCAGCGACGGCGGGGAATTCGGCGTAGACGTCGGGGGTGGTGGTGAGCCAGGCCGAGGCGATGTCCTCGATGCGAATCCCGTTGGCCTCGACCATATGGATGAGGAGTTCGCGGGTGCGTTCGAGGATTTCGTCTTTCTGGTTCCGGTCGACGGTGGTTGCGCCGCGGACGCCGCGGACGGGCATACGCGCAGGTCCTCCTGGGTGTTCCTGGGGGTGTACTGGCAGTGCGCTCAGGAAGGGCGGGTGCCAAAGGCCCCGGCCGGCGGACTGCCATATGCACGGCCCACAGGGGGACGCGGCCACGCCTTTCGAGGCGCAGCCGGCCGTCTGTGGGCCGCGTTCACCTGTCCGCTACCGGCCGGAGACATCCTCCACGAACTCCCGGACGCTCTGCGTACGGCGGCCTTCCGCCGCAGCGTCGATGGCCGAGATTATAGCAGAGCCGACCACTGCGGCATCGGCGAGGGCACGGACGGCTTCGGCCTGCTGGCGGGTGGTGATGCCGAAGCCGACGGCCAGGGGGAGGTCGGTCCGGGCGCGGACGCGCTGGATGAACGCGGGCAGGGCGTCGAGAGCGACGTTGCCTTTGCCGGTGGTGCCGGTGACGCTGACGCAGTAAAGGAAGGCATCGGCACAGGCGGCGATGCGTGGGATGCGGTCGTCGCGGGTGGTGGGTGCGACGAGGGGAACGAAGCTGAGGTCGTGCGCTCGGCAGGCGGCGAGGAAGCCGCCGGCCTCCTCGGGCGGGAGGTCGACGACGATCCAGCCGTCGGCGCCGGCGGCGGCGGCTTCGGCGCAGGCGCGGGCTTCGCCGCGGGCGAGGATGGGGTTGTAGTAGCCCATCAGGATGACCGGGGCGGTGAGCCCCTGTTTTCGGGCCTCGCGGATGAAGTCGAAGCAATCGCCGAGGGAGACGCCCTGTTCGAGGGCGACCTGGTTGGCGTGCTGGATGGTGGCGCCGTCGGCCATGGGGTCGGAGAAGGGGACGCCGAGCTCGATGACGTCGGCACCGCCTTCCTGCATGGCAAGGAGAATCGGGACGGTCTCTTCGCGGCGGGGGTAGCCGGCGGTGACGTAGCCGATGAAGAGGGTGCGACCGGTTTCGCGAGCGCGGGCGAACGTGTCGCGGAGACGCTGGGACATGGGGCGATCAGTACCTCGCGAGGAGCAGGATAAAGCTGAGGCCGTTGAAAAGCACATGGAATGCGATGGCATCCCAGAGGCTGCCAGACCGGGAGTACAGCCAGGCGATGAGGAGGCCGACGGCGAAGAAGGGGAGGAGCGTGGCGAGCTCGCGGTGGCTGAGCGCGAACAGGGCGGAGCTGAAGGCGGCGGAGGGCCAAAATCCCCAGCGGAGGGTGCCGGTGAAGGCGAGGCCGCGGTAGACGGCTTCTTCGCTTACGGGGGCTGCGACGACGGTGGCAAGCCCGAAGAGGGCGAGGGCGGCGGGGTCGCGAAGCACGGGCTCGAGCCCCTCGGGCGCTGGCGGCGGGATGAGGGGGCCGATGTCGAGGGCAGACATGGCGGCGGCATAAAGCCCGGTGAGCGGGTAGGCGATGGCGACGCACAGCACGGGGAGCCAGAGGCGTTCGAGGTCGAGGCGATGCAGGCCGGCGGCGCGCAGCACCTCGCGGAGGGGACGACGCGGCGCGAGGAGTGCAACGGTGACGAAGAGGGCGGAACTGAGGAGGGCCATGCCCCAGGCAACGCGGGCAGCGACGGGGTCGCCGAGGAGGCGCGGCGGTTCGGGGAGGGGATTGCCCGCCGAGGCGCGGGCGAGCGCGAGGTCGGCGTAGGCGGCGATGCGGGCGGCCTTTTCGAAGGCATCACCCGAATCGCGGAAGCCGGCCCGGGCCCCGAGGAGGTCCGCTACCGGCTGGATGAGGAGGTAGGGGATGAGGTAGGCGAGGGCCGCCGCCCAGAGCCCCGCGAGGACGTGGAGTTCGCTCCATGGTGCGGGGCGAAGCCGGCTGCTCATGTGAACGCGAGGATGGTAAAGCTGACGGCGTTGAAGGCGAAGTGGAAGAGGATGGGATACCAGAGGGTGGCGCTTCGCTGGTAGAGCCAGGCGAGGGCGATGCCGATGGCGAGGAACGGCACGACGCTGCCCGGGTCGAAGTGCACGAGCGAGAAGAGGAGTGCGGAGAGGAGGGCGGCCGGCCAGAAGCCCCAGCGGCTGAATCCGCCGAAGATGAGACCGCGAAAGAAGAGTTCCTCGGTGACGGGGGCGCCGACGAGCGTGACGGCAGCAGCGATGCTGAGGGTGAGGTCGTCGCGGGTGATTTCGATAGGCACAGTGCTGCGGGGTTCGAGCCAGCCGAGGCCGAGGCGTTCGACGGCCTGGACCCAGGCGAAAGTGCCGACGTAGGCGGCGATGACAGCGGCGAGCGGGAGCCAGGCGCCGGCGAGCGGGAACCGGCGAAGCCCGAGAGAGCGAACGAGCTCGCGGCCGGTGAGGCCGGTGATGATGCCGGTGATGGCGATGATGGCGGCCTGGGAGACGGCAGTCACGAGGAAGAGGACCTGCAGGCTCGCCTGGTCTGCGAGCAGGTCGGGGGGGTCGGGCAGCGGGGTGCCGGCCTGGGCGGCAGCGAGCCGCTCGGCGGCGTACCGGGCGATGCGGGCGGCCTTTTCGAACGTATCGCCGACGTCGCGGGGGCGGAGGTCGCGCCCGGCGATGGAGGCGATGGCGATGGTTGCGGTGTTGGTCAGGAGGATGAGCCCGACGAAGGCTGCGATTCCGGCGGCGGCCTGCCGCGGCCCCCAGGGAACGAGCGGGCGGGGGGCCGGAGCGCTCAGAGGGTTACCCCGAGGGCTGCGGCGACGGTGTGCATGTCCTTGTCGCCGCGGCCAGAGAGGCCGACGAGGATGTCCTTGCCGGGGCCGAGTTTACGGGCGAGCTGGATGGCGTAGTAGATTGCGTGGGACGGCTCGAGGGCGGGGATGATGCCCTCGGTGCGGGTGAGGGCCTGGAAGCCTTCGAGGGCCTGGCGGTCATCGACGGCGACGTATTCGGCGCGCTCGCTGGTCTTGAGCCAGGAGTGTTCGGGGCCGACGCCGGGGTAGTCGAGGCCGGCGGAGATGCTGTGGGTCTCGAGGATCTGCCCGTTCGCGTCCTGGAGGAGGTAGGTGCGGGTGCCATGGAGGACGCCGGGGCGGCCGGCGACGAGGGTGGCGGAGTGCTTCCCGGTGCCGACGCCATCGCCGCCGGCTTCGACGCCGATGAGGCGGACCGGGTCGTCGAGGAAGGGGTGGAAGAGGCCGATGGCGTTGGAGCCGCCGCCAACGCAGGCGACGGCGGCATCGGGGAGGCGGCCGGCCTGCTCGAGCACCTGGGCCCGGGCTTCACGGCCGATGACGGACTGGAAGTCGCGGACGATGGTAGGGAAGGGATGGGGGCCGATGGCGGAGCCGATGATGTAGTGGGTGGTGCGGACGTTGGTGACCCAGTCGCGCATGGCCTCGTTGATGGCATCTTTGAGGGTTTTGGAGCCGGTTTCGACGGGGACGAGGGTGGCGCCGAGCATTTTCATGCGGAAGGCGTTGAGGGACTGGCGTTTGATGTCCTCGGAGCCCATGTAGATGACGCATTCGAGGCCGAGCATCGCGCAGACGGTGGCGGTGGCCACGCCGTGCTGGCCGGCGCCGGTCTCGGCGATGATGCGGGTTTTGCCGAGGCGGCGGGCGAGGAGGGCCTGGCCGAGGGCGTTGTTGATCTTGTGGGCGCCGGTGTGGGCGAGGTCTTCGCGCTTGAGCCAGATGCGGGCGCCGCCGACTTCGCGGGTGAGGCGTTCGGCGAGGTAGAGGGGGGTCGGGCGGCCGACGTAGTGGCGGAGGAGGTAGTCGAGCTCCTGCTGGAAGGCAGGGTCGCTCCGTGCTTCGAGGTAGGCCGCTTCGAGGTCCTCATGGGCGGCGACGAGGGTCTCGGGGATGTAGCGGCCGCCGAAATCGCCGAAGCGAGGGGGAAGCGGGGAAGTGGTTTCAACGGTCACGGCTGGCACCTTTCGCAGCGCGGATGAACGCGCGGATTTTTTCGGGGTCTTTGACCTGGCCGGTTTCGACGCCGGAAGAGACATCGACGGCCCAGGGGCGGACGGTGCGGATGGCCTCGCCGACGTTCTCGGGCGTGAGGCCGCCGGCGAGGACGACGGGGAAGCGGGCGGCGACGTCTTCGGCGATGGACCAGTCGAAGGGTGTGCCGGTGCCGCCAAGGGCGGCGGGAGCGGCAGTATCGAGGAGGCTGGCGGCCGCGAGGCCCGGGATGATGCGCTCGGTGACGTCGGCGGTGTCGTCGCTGCTGCGGACGTGGATGGTTCGGATGACCGGACGGCGGACGGCACGAAGGAAGGCGTCGTCTTCGCCGCCGGAGAGCTGGACGAGGTCGAGGCGGGCGGCGTCGGCGATGTCGTTGACCTCGGCGGGGGTCATGCGGGCGAAGACGCCGACGATGAGAGGGCGGGCACGGGCGAGGGCGAGCTCGATGGCGTCGGCCCAGGCGGGGAACCAGGAGCGGGCGGAGACCTCACCGCGTGTCGGGCCGCCGAGGTCGGCGGGCGGGGGTGCCAGTCGGCGGCGTTCGGCGAGTACTTCGACGATGTCGTGGCAGGCCTGCGGCGTGACCTGGCGGCGGGACTCGGCGAAGACGAGGCCGATGAAGTCGGCCCCGGCCTCGGCGGCAGCGAGGGCGGTCGCTGTATCTCGAACGCCGCAGATTTTCACGAGGGTCACGGTGCGCTCCCGGGAGTGGATTCGGCGGCGCCCCGGAGTTCGCGCACTTTGGCGGCGGGGTCGGGCGCCAGCATGAGGGATTCGCCGACGAGAACGGCGGAGGCGCCGGCGGCCTGAAAGCGCTCGACGTCGGCGCGGGAGCTGATGCCGCTAAGGGCGGCGAGGAGAGCGCCCGGGGGGGCGAGGCTGGCGAGGCGGTCGGTGGTGGCGAGGTCGACGGTGAAGCTGCGGAGGTCGCGGTTGTTGATGCCGATGAGCGGTGCGCCGAGAGCGACGGCCCGGGCCATCTCGTCGGCGTCGTTGACTTCGACGAGGGCGTGCATGCCGAGGTCGCGGGTCGCGCGGTAGAGGCGAACGAGCGCCTCGTCATCGAGGGCAGCGACGATGAGGAGGACGGCATCGGCGCCGTGGAGGCGGGCTTCGAGGAGCTGGTAGTCGTCGATGATGAAGTCTTTGCGGAGGATTGCCGGCCGCGCCGGTCCGAGCTCTTCGACGGCGGCGCGGGCGGCGGCCATGTCGGCGAGGGTGCCCTTGAACCAGGTCGGCTCGGTGAGGATGGAGATGGCGCTGGCGCCGCCGCGGGCGTAGCGGAGGGCCTGCTCGGCGGCATCGAGGCCGGGGGCGATGTCACCACGAGAGGGGGAGGCCCGCTTGACCTCGGCGATGATGGCGAGCGGCGCATCACAGCGCAGGCGGGCGACGAAGTCGATGACGGGCGGCGCGCCGGGGAGCCGGGCTTCGAGGGCGGACGCGGGCTCTGCCGCCTTTGCTGCGGCGACGTCTTCCCGGCGGCGGGCGAGGATGGCGTCGAGGATTGTGGGGCTAGCCACCGGCGGCCTCGCGGGAGAGGGCGACGTAGGTATCGAGGACTTCGCGGGCGCGGCCGCTGGCGATGGCCTCACGGGCACGGGAGGCGCCTTCGCGGAAGTCGGCTGCGCGGCCAGCGACAACGAGTGCGGCGGCGGCGTTGATGACGGTGAAGTCGGTCTTTGGGCCCTCGGCGCCGTCGAGGATGGCGAGGATGTCGCCGGCGTTGGCGGCAGCGTCGCCGCCGGCGACGGCGTCGAGCGGGGAGGGGCGGATGCCGAAGTCGGCAGGGGTGAGGGTGCGCTCGGCGACGGTGCCGTCGCCGACGACCCAGGCGAGGGTGGGCGCGGCCGGGCTGATCTCGTCGAGGCCGTCTTCGGAGTGGACGACGAGGGCGCGTTCGATGCCGCCGAAGGCGAGGGCCTGGGCGACGAGGGGGCCGAGGGCGCGGGCACCGACGCCGACGAGCTGGCGGGATGGCCGGGCAGGGTTGGAGAGGGGGCCGAGGATGTTGAAGGCGGTACGGATGCCGATTTCGCGGCGGGGGCCGCCGACGTGGCGCATGGCGGGGTGCATGCGCTGGGCGAACAGGAAGCAGAAGTTGCAGGCGTCGATGATACGGGCGATGGCCTGGCCGTCGAGGTCGATGCGGGCGCCGAGGGCTTCGAGGACGTCGGCGCTGCCGCATTTTGAGCTTGCGGCGCGGTTGCCGTGCTTGGCGACGCGGACGCCGCAGGCGGCGACGATGAAGGCGGCGGCGGTGGACACGTTGATGGTGTCGATTCCGTCGCCGCCGGTGCCGCAGATGTCGATGGTATCGGGGGCGCGGACGGGCTCGGCGTGGCGAAGCATGACCTCGAGGCAGGCGGCGATAGCGGCCGGGGTCTCGCCGCGGACGCGCCAGGCGGCGAGGAAGGCACCGACCTGGGCGGGGGTCGCGGCACCGGTCATGAGCTCTTCGAGGGCGGACGCGGCGAGCGAGGGGGGGAGGTCGCCGGCATCGACGAGGGACCTGATCGCTTCCTGGACGGCCATCAGCGGGCGCTCCGGGCGGGTTTCTGATGAGCAGTGTGGCGAATCAGGCGGGCCATTCGCCACCTTCGATGCGGAGGAAGTTCGCGAGGAGCTCTTTGCCGTGCTCGGTGGCGATGGATTCCGGATGGAACTGGACGCCCTCCACGGTGTAGCGTCGATGACGGACTCCCATGATGATGCCGGATTCGGAGCGTGCGGTGACTTCGAGGTCGGGGGGAAGGGTCTCAGGGGTGCCGCAGAGCGAGTGGTAGCGGACGGCTTCGAAGGGTGACGGGATGCCGGCGAAGACGCCGCGGCCGTCGTGGGTGATGCGTGAGGTCTTGCCGTGCTTGATTTCGCCGGCGCCGGCGACGGTGCCGCCGTAGACGTCGTAGATACACTGGTGCCCGAGGCAGACGCCGAGGACGGGCACCTTGCCGGCGAAGGCGCGGATGACGTCCCGGGAGATGCCGGCGTCGTCGGGGTCGCCGGGGCCGGGGGAGATGACGACGTGGTCGGGCTGGAGCGCGAGGCACTCCTCCAGGGTGACCTGGTCGTTCCGGTAGACGCGGACGTCGGCACCGAGTTCGCAGAGGTACTGGTAGAGGTTGTAGGTGAAGGAGTCGTAGTTATCGATGAGCAGGGTGGTCACTGGTCGAGGTCTTCCTCCCGTGCGAGGTCGTCGGCGATGAGGCGGAGGGCGGCGGCAAGCTCTTCGGGGGTGTAGCCGAAGCCGCGGCGGTCGAGGCGGAACTTGGCGGCGAGGTACGCGGGGTCGAGCGCGGCCGGGGCGCGGAGGTCGAGCGGGTAGGCGGTGCCGGGTTCGCCGATGAGGACGACGAGGAAGTAGCCGTCGCCGGCGGAGCGGGTGAAGGGTGCGGACTCGCGGAGGAGGGGGACGAGGGCGAGTTCGAGGCCGCCGGAGCGATAGAAACGGACGGCGACGTGGGCGATGTGTTTCTGGAGAAGGGTGCTCACCGGCCGAGTCCCTGTTCGACGACGAGTTCGAAGACGGCTCCCGGGGAGCGTGCGGTGAAGTCCGGGAGGGCGTCGAGGGTGGCGGCGGCATCGAGGGAGCCCCAGAGTGCGGCGATGGAGCGAATGCCGGCGTTGCGGGCAGCCCAGACGTCGGCGGGGCTATCACCGATGAGGGCAACGCGGCCGGGGTGGTCGGCGAGGAGGCGGTCGAGGGCGGCGTAGACGGGTTCGGGGTCGGGCTTATGCCGCTCGGTATCGTCGAAGCCGACGACGGCCTGGAAGTAGCGGAGGATGCCGGCAGCTTCGAGCTCTTCGGTCGCGCCGTAGCTGACCTTCGACGTCACGACGGCCATGGGGATGCCGGCCGCATGGAGGGAGCGGAGGACCGGTTCGATGCCCTCGAAGGGGCGGATGGACCGGCTGCGGCCGTAGTAGTGGTCGCGGTAGATGCGGGCGAAACGCCGGTAATCGTCGCCGACGAGGCGGCGGGCGAGGTCCTCCAAGGTGGCGCCGCGGTTGGAGCGCCAGAGTTCGACGGGGTCGACGGGCTGGCCGAGGACGATGCGGTGGGCGTGGGCGAGCGATTCCATCCGCGCGGGGAGGGTATCGAGGAGGGTGTCATCGAGGTCCCAGAGGATGGCGCTCACGGGCCGGGCTCCTCGCGGGAGGGGCGGTGGATGCCGCGGCTGGCGAAGACGTCCTCCATGACGGGCCAGGCTTCGAGGGCGGCGGGGAAGCCGGCGTAGATGGCGACCATGCGGAGGACTTCGACGACCTGGTCGGGGGTGGCGCCGTGCTGGAGGGCGCCATGGATGTGGGAGCGGAGGGGGCCGCCGGTGCGGCCCAAGGCAGCGAGTATGGCGACGACGAGGAGGGAGCGGGTGCGCCGGTCGAGCTGCGGGCCGGTCCAGAAGCGGGGGAGCGCGAAATCGACGAGGTCATCGGCGAGTTCGGGGGAAGAGCGGCGGAGGGCGGCGAGGGCCCTGGCGGGGTCGCCGCCGGTGAGGGTACGGAGGACGTCGAGGCCGGCTTCGCGGGCTACGGGCGGGCCGGACAAGGTGCCCCCGGGGCGGGCTGCGGCCGCGAGTTCGGCGCCGAGGGCGGCGAGGATTTCGCCAGTCCGGTCGGGCGGCTGGTCGAGGCCGAAGGCTTCGCGCAGGGCGCGGCGAACGCCGGGGTGGAGGTCGATGGCGCCGAGCTCCTCGAGGGTAAACCAGCCGCTGCCGACGCCGGGCGGCGGCGAAGGTTCGCCCTGCCACCCGGTCGGGGCGTAGAGGTTGTAGACGACCTGGCCGTCATCGGCGGGGAAGTAGTGGGTCTGGAGGAAGTCTTCTTCGATGGCAGGTACGCGCACTCCGAGACGCTGGAGGATGCGGTCCATTTCTTCGTCGACGTCGTGGACGCCGGGCGGGAGCGGGCCCGAGGGCAGCTCCCAGGGCGCCGAGGGGGCGGGGCGCAGGAGGTAGATGCGCCCGTCGCGCTCGAGGATAGCCGCCATGGTGATGTGCTGTTTCATGTGGTCCTGATGGCGATCGTATCGAGTACGGAGAGGAGGAGGATGCGAAGGGAGGGGCAGAGGCCGGCGGTGAGGACTTCGTCGCGGCGGAGCCACCGGCCGGCCCCCGGTTGGGGGTCGGGATGCCACTCCCAGACGGTGTAGAAGCCGGAGAACCAGGGCCGGTCTTCGGCGGGGTCGCGGTAGTCGAAAGCGCCTTGCGCCCAGATGGCGGAGGCGTGGATGCCGAGCTGGTCCCAGAGATGCGCGCGGAGTTCGATTTTGCGGTCTTCGGCGAGGGGCCGGAAGACGCCGCCGGGGAGGCCGAGCGTGCCGCGGACGTCGCGGAGGAAGACCTCGCCGGGCCGGACGAGGATGCCGTAGACGCGGTCGGGGCGACGGTCAGTCATGGGATGCCCCCGGGGAGGTCAGCCGTAGCCGATGCTGCCGGTCTTGAGTTCGGCGGCGGCGATTTCGGCCTGGTCGATCGCGCGCATGAGGGCACGCATCTTGTTGACGGTTTCGAAGTATTCGGTCTCGGGGACGGAGTCGTAGACGATGCCGCCGCCGGCCTGGAGGTAGGCGACGCCGTCTTTCACGACCATGGTGCGGATGGCGATGCAGGTATCGAGGCTGCCGGCGAAGGAGGCGTAGCCGACGGCGCCGCCGTAGATGCCGCGGCGGCTGGGTTCGAGTTCGGCGATGATCTCCATGGCGCGGACCTTTGGTGCGCCGGAGAGGGTGCCGGCGGGGAAGACGGAGCGGAAGGCATCGAAGGGGGTTTTGTCGTCGGCGAGCCGGCCGGAGACGTTGGAGACGATGTGCATGACGTGGGAGTACTTCTCGATGTGCATCAGGCTGTCGACGCGGACGGTGCCCGGGCGGGCGACACGGCCGATATCGTTGCGGCCGAGGTCGACGAGCATGATGTGTTCCGCGCGCTCCTTTTCGTCGGCGAGGAGGTCGGCGGCGAGGCGTTCGTCCTCTTCGGGGGTGGCGCCGCGGGGGCGCGTGCCAGCGATAGGGTGGGTGGTGACCAGGCCGTCTTCGACGCGGACGAGGAGCTCGGGGGAAGCGCCGACGACCTGGAAGTCGCCGAGGTCGAGGTAGAACATGTAGGGGGAGGGATTGATGGTGCGGAGCTGGCGGTAGACGTTGAAGGGGTGGACGGCGGTCGGGCGGCGGAGGCGCTGGGAGGGGACGACCTGGATGCAGTCGCCGGCGATGATGTACTGGCGGATCCTGTCGACCATGAGCTCGTAGCCTTCGCGGCCGACGTTGGATTCGGCCTGGCCGTTGGTGCGGAGGACGGCGGCGATGTCCTGGTGGGGAAGGCGGAGGGTGGGGGTGTTCAGGCGTTCGACGATGGCGTCAATCTGGAATGCGGCCTGGCGGTAGGCGGCGTCGACATCGCCATCGAGGCGGCAGTGGGCGATGACCTTGATGGTGTGGCGCAGGTGGTCGAAGACGACCATGGCGTCGGTGAAGAGCCACATGGCCTCGGGAATGCCGAGTTCGTCGGTCTCGGGCGGGCGGACACGCGGTTCGAAGTGACGGACGGCGTCGTAGGCGACGTAGCCGATGGCGCCGCCGGTGAAGGCGGGGATGCCCGGGGTCATGACCTGGCGGAAGCGGGCGAGCTCCTGTTCGACGGGGACGAGGGGGTCGCCTTCCCATTCGCGGCCGGGCCCGGTGCGGAGGACGCGGTAGGGCTCGGTGCCGATGAAGGAATAGCGGGCGAGGCGCTCGCCGCCTTCGACGGATTCGAGGAGGAAGCTGTAGGGCCCGGTCGCGACCTTGAGGTAGGCGGAGACGGGTGTTTCGAGGTCGGCGGTGACCTCGCGGTAGACGGCGACGAGGTTGCCCTGGCCGGATTGGGCGAGCTGGCGGACCTCTTCGAGGGTCGGGCGAAGCATCAGTATTTCTCGAGGTAGTTGAGGTCGAGGGCGTCGTGGACCATGTCCATGGTTTCGCGGGCGATGCGGCGCATGCGTTCGGAGCCAGAGGCGAGGGCGTCGCGGACGAGGCGCATGCGGGCCTGGTAGTAGGCGCGGCGCTCGCGGAAGGGGTCGAGGAGGTCGTTGAGGGCCCTGGTGAGGCGGTCTTTGAGGACCTGGTTAGGGACGCCGCGGGTTTCGTAGTCGTGTTCGAGCTGGCGGAGGCCTTCAGTGTCAGGGTCGAAGGCGCGCAGGTAGAGGAAGATGGGGTTTTCGTCGCAGCGCCCGGGTTCGTTGGCGCCGCGCGGCGGGCCGCCGTACATGCTGCGGATTTTGCGGGCGACGGTCTCGGCGTCGTCCTTGAGGTCGATGGTGTTGCCGCGGGATTTGCTCATCTTGGCGTTGCCATCGAGGCCGACGAGGCGGGGGACGCGGCCGACGAGGGCTTCGGGTTCGGGGAAGACTTCTTTGAAGCGGCGGTTGAAGCGGCGGGCGGTTTCGCGGGTGAGTTCGATGTGGGGGAGCTGGTCCTCGCCGACGGGGACGAGGTGAGCGCGGGGCATGAGGATGTTTGCCACCTGCATGACGGGGTAGGTGTAGAAGGCGACGGGGACGGATTTGCGCTCGGTGGAGCCGTCTTCGGGGTTCTCCATGGCGGCCATTTCGGATTTGAGGGTGGGGTTGCGCTCGAGCATGGAGACGGGGAGGAACCAGCCGAGGAGGGTGGTGAGCTCGGCGTGCTCGGGGACGAGGGATTCGATGACGAAGGCGGAGTTTTCGGGGTCGAGGCCGACGGCGAGCCAGTCGAGGGCGACTTCCCAGACGGCTTCGCGGACGCGGGGGATATCGTCGGCGTAGTCGGAGACCTGGTAATCGGCGATGAGGAAGTAGCACTCGTAGTCGTGCTGGAGGCGGACCCAGGTTTCGAGGGCGCCGGCGTAGTGCCCGAGGTGGAGGGGGCCGGTCGGGCGGATGCCGGTGAGGATGCGTTTGCGGGCGGTCACCTCGGGCCTCCCTGGAGGCGGCCGGGGCCGCGGCCGGGGGCGGGCGGAGCCGGCCGCGGGGCGGCCGGGGTGCGGCCCGGGGCAGGGCCGGGGCCGGCGGCGCGCTCGGCGGCGCGGAGGAAGGCGTTGATCTGCTTCCCGGCCTGGTCGATGAGGTCGAGCTCGGCGGAGAAGACGGTCTCGGGTTCGTTGGTGAGGGCGGCGAGGACGTGGATCCAGGAGCGGCAGGCTGCGAGGGCGCCGCGGGCTTCGCGGAGGAGGGCGGCCTGGGCCTGCCCTTCGCGGGACCCGGCCTCAGCGAGGCGGGCAGCGGCGTCGCCCGCGGCCTGGAAGGCGCGGTCCTGCGCCTCCTGCGAGGCGCGGAGGTTCGAAGCGATCTTGAGCCGGCCGATGGACGCGGCGAGGCGAATGGCGGTGTTCCACGCCTCGATTTCGGTATGGTCGGTGCCGGGCATATCAGGCAGCGGCCGCGTAGCAGCCGTCGAGGAAGGCGAGGAGGCGGTCGCAGGCGGTGTCGACGGCGCGGATGACGGCGTCTTCATCGGTGCAGGCCTCGGCGATGGCCTCCATCTCGGCGCTCGAGTGCGCGATATCGGCGACGAGGTGGACGGAGAAGAATTCGAACTGCTTCGGTTCGAAGCCGTAGAACTCGGTGAGGCCTTTGATTTTCTGCCAGGCGATGCCGGGGACCTGGCCTTCGTAGGCGAAGAGGGTGCCGAGGGCCTCGGCGATGGGGGCTTCGGTCGCCATGGCGCGGAAGTGATCGATGAGTGCCCGGGTCTCAGGGCGGAGCTCGGCGTTGACGACGTCATCGGGTTCGACGCCGGTGGCGCGGGCGAATTCGAGCCAGAGGGCGGGGTGGTTGCGCTCGCCGTGCTCTTCGTCCCAGAGGTTATCGAGGATGAGCTGGCGGATGTTGGGGCTGTCGGTGCGGGCGTGGATGGCGGAGAGGTAGCGGGGGAAGGCGGCTTCGAAGTGGTAGTACTGGCGGGCGTACTCCTGCATCTTGTGCATGGGGAGGGTGCCCTGCGTCCATTCGATATAGAAGGGGTGCTTGAGCATGGATTTCGCCTCGAGGAGGGCCTTGAGGCGGGCCTGGAACTGGGTGGAGACGGTGAGCATCGACATCGGGGTACTCCGCGGTGTGGTGATTTCAGGATAGCCGGGGCCGGGCTTAGATGACGGGGAGGTCCTTCATCGCCTCGCGGACCTTTTCTTCGGGGTAGAAGTCATCGATGAGCCTGCCGGCGAGGTAGTCGTCGTAGGCCTGGAGGTCGAGGAGGCCGTGGCCGGAGAGGTTGAACAGGATGACGCGGGTGCGGCCTTCTTCGCGGGCCTGGATGGCTTCGTCGATAGCGGCGCGAATGGCGTGGGAGCTCTCGGGCGCGGGGACGATTCCTTCGGTGCGGGCGAAGAGGGTGGCGGCCTCGAAGCAGGCGTTCTGGGGGTACGCACGGGCTTCGATGTAGCCCTGGTCATAGAGGTGGCAGATGAGCGGCGCCATGGCGTGGTAGCGGAGTCCGCCGGCGTGGATGCCAGGGGGCATGAAGGTGTGGCCGAGGGTGTACATCTTCATGAGGGGGGTGAGGCCGGCGGTGTCGCCGAAGTCGTAGCGGTATTCGCCTTTGGTGAGTGAGGGGCAGGAGGCAGGTTCAACGGCGAGGAAGCGGGTGCTGGTCTTGCCGGCGAGGCGGTCTTTCATGAAGGGGAAGATGAGGCCGGCGGCATTGGAGCCGCCGCCGGCGCAGCCGATGACGACGTCGGGATACTCGCCGGCCATCTCCATCTGGGCGATGGCTTCCTGGCCGATGACGGTCTGGTGGAGGAGGACGTGATTGAGCACGCTGCCGAGGGAGTATTTCGTGTCTTCGCGCATGGCAGCGTCTTCCACGGCTTCGGAGATGGCGATGCCGAGGGAGCCGGAGTTTTCGGGGTCTTCTGCAAGGATCTTGCGACCAGCTTCGGTATCGGGGCTGGGGCTGGGGACGACGGTGGCGCCCCAGACCTGCATGAGGGAACGGCGGTAGGGTTTCTGGTTGTAGGAGATGCGGACCATGTAGACCTTGCATTCGATGCCGAAGAGCTGGCACGCGAAGGCGAGGGAGGAGCCCCACTGGCCGGCGCCGGTTTCAGTTGCGATGCGCTTCACGCCTTCCTGCTTGTTGTAGTAGGCCTGGGCGACGGCGGTGTTGGGCTTGTGGGAGCCGGAGGGGGAGACGCCTTCGTACTTGTAGTAGATGTGGGCGGGCGTCTGGAGGGCCTGCTCGAGGAAGGTGGCGCGGATCAAGGGGGAGGGCCGCCAGATGCTGTAAATCCGGCGGACTTCCTCGGGGATTTCGATGTAGCGCTCGGTGCTGACTTCCTGTTTGATGAGCTCCAAAGGGAAGAGGGGGGCGAGCGCTTCCGGGCCGATGGGCTGGTGGGTGGCGGGGTGGAGCGGCGGGGGCGGCGGCGTGGGGAGGTCGGCGGCGATGTTGTACCAGTGGGTGGGCAGCCGGTCGTCGGTGAGGAGGAATTTGCGGGTTTCCATGGGTGATGCCCTCCGGCAGGTGCGATGGGTGCAGGTGTTACCTGCGAAGCAAAGCGACCCCTCGTCGGCCAAAGGACGAGGGGTCGCTCGCGGTGCCACCTTTGTTCCCCGCGGCTTGCGCCGGCGGAGCGCTTTTCAGCCGCCGCGGGCGGAGCAGCCCGCGAGGGCCCTGGCTGTGATAACGGTGCCACTCCGCCGCAACCTACTGCCCGTGTGGTTCGGGGTTGGGCTGCGGGGCTCCCGGGCCCATTCGCCTGCTGCGCTGCCGCCGGTTTTCAGCTGCCCCGGCTCTCTGGGGGCCCGCTTCGCAGGGTACTCTTCCCGTTCGTCGCCGTTCGTCTTCAGTTGAGGGCATCAAGGTAGGACGGGGCCGGGCGACGTGTCAATGGGCGGGCGGCTCAGCGGTGCTCGCCGAGGAAGGATTCGAGGGCTTTGCGTGCCTCGGGTTCGATGAGGAGGGGGGCATGGCCGACGCCGGGGACTTCGACGAGGCGGGCGCGGGGGTTGGTTTCGAGCATTTTCCGGGCGGTTTCGGGGGAGAGGACGTCGCTCTGGGCGCCGCGGATGATGAGGATCGGGCACTCCATGGCGCGGTAGGCGTCCCACGGGTCGAGGGCGGGGGGTTTGGGGGCGGCGGTGCGGACGGCGGGGTCCATCTTCCAGACGTAGACGCCGGCATCGGAGCGGCGGACGTTGTAGCGGGCGAATTCGGCGAGCTGGTCGTCGTTGAGGTGGGCGAGCATGGGTGCGTAGTGTTCGCGGTAGTAGCGGACGACGGCTTTGAGGTCGGGGAACATTTCGGGGGCGCCCTGGACGTAGGCGAGGATGCGCTGGAGGCCTGCGGGGTCGATTTCTGGGCCGATGTCATTGAGGACGGCAGCGGCGACGCGTTCAGGGTGGCGGGGGGCGTACTGCATGGTGATGAGGCCGCCCATGGAGGTGCCGACGAGGGCGAAGCGCTGGAGGCCGAGGGCTTCGCGGACGGCTTCGAGGTCTTCGACGTAGGTATCGATGTGGTACTGGTCGGGCGGGCCCCATTCGGTTTCGCCGCGGCCGCGGACGTCGAGGCAGTAGACGTGGTAGCGGGCGGCGAGGATGTTGGCGATGGCGTCGAAGGTATGGGCCTGGCCGGCGAGCCCGTGAATCATGAGGACGACGGGTGCGCCGGGGGCGCCGCGCGCGAGGAGGTGATGGCGGAGCCCGTTGGCGTGGACGAAGATATCGCGGACGGGGAAGACGGCGGTCATGACGAGCGCTCCCGGGGGAGGTTGGCGGGGATTATAGGGGGCGGCGGGACGGGGTCAGAGGGGCTGGCGGCCGGCGAAACCGGTTTCGAGCTCGTGCCAGTAGGCGATGGTGGACTCGCCGAGCTGGTAGCAGAGGTAAACGATGCGGCCGTCGCGACGGTGGGGAAAATCGATGAGGCCGCGGGCGGGGTCTTTGAGTTCGATGCCCTGCTGTTCGAGTGCCTGGACGGCGGTGCGGATTGCCTGGCGCAGGGGCGCTGCGGGGTCGGTCTCTTCGCCGGAAGGGAAGGGGGCGGCGAGGTCGTGACCATCGGCGGTTGCGCCGCGGGCTGCGGCGGCGCGGGCGGCTTCGATGGCGCGGAGCTCGAGGTAGGCCTGGCGGAGCTGTTCGAGGAGGGGGATGACGGACGGCAGGAGGGCACGGGCCTCGTCGAGGGTGAAGAGGCGCGGCGGGGGGCTCATCAGACGAAGAGGTGGAGGGGGATGTGGACCGGGTGGACGGTGGCTCCGGACGGGAGTTCGGTGTACTCAGTGAGTTCTTCGTGGACGCCGGGGCCAACGACGACGTTCCGGCCGATGCGGAGGCCGGCGGGGATGGTGGCGCGTTTGCCGATGATGGTAATGCCGGTATTGACGATGTCGGGGCGTTCGGCGTTGGGGATGGCGGGGTCGCCGGTGCCGACGATGGTGCCGGCACCAACGGTGACTTCTTTGTCGAGGATGGAGCGGTCGATGACGGCGCCGGAGCGGATGATGCAGCGGTGCTGGATGATGGATTCGCGGACGATGGCGCCGGGTTCGATGATGACGCCGGGGGAGATGACGGAGCGGTAGACTTCGCCGTCGATGCGGGCGGAGGGGGAGACGAGGGATTCGGTGACGCGCGCTCCAGGGCCGAAGCGGGCGGGGGGCGGGATGGAGCCGGCAGTGCGGAGTTTCAGGTCGGGGTCTTCGAGGTCGAGCGGGGGGTTAGGCTGGAGGAGGTCCATGTGGGCGGACCAGTAGGATTCGATGGTGCCGACGTCACGCCAGTAATCGTGGTACTGGTAGCCGTAGACGCGATGGGTCTGGAACATGCGGGGGATGATGTCTTTGCCGAAGTCGTGGGAGCTGGCTTCGCCGAGGTCGGCATCGGCCTGGAGTTGTTCGACGAGGACGTCTTTGTTGAAGACGTAGATGCCCATGGAGATCCAGGAACCGCGGGGCTCTTTTGGTTTTTCCTGGAAATCGATGACGCGGCCGGTGGAGTCGAGGTCGAGGACGCCGAAGCGGTGGGCTTCGCTGCGGGGGACGCTATAGACGGCGACGGTGGCATCGGCGCCCTGGGAGCGGTGGTAGGCGATGAGGTTCCGGTAGGAGGTGAGGTAGATGTGGTCGCCGGCGAGGATGAGGACCTCGCGGACGCGGGATTCTTCGATGACGTAGAGGTTCTGGTAGACGGCATCGGCGGTGCCCTGGTACCAGTCGGCATCGGCTTTGCCGAGGTAGGGCTGGAGGATCTGGATGCCTCCTTCGGGGGTGTCGTACCCCCAGGGGCGGCCGGCGCCGAGGTGGTTGAAGAGGGAGCGGGGGCGGTACTGGGTGAGGACGGCGAGCTTGGAGATATCGCTGTTGGCGCAGTTGGAGAGGACGAAATCGATGATGCGGTAGGTGCCGCCGAAGACGACGGCGGGCTTGGCGCGCTGTTCGGAGAGGATGGAGAGGCGGTCGCCCTGGCCGCCTGCGAGGATCATCGCGAGGACGTCGTTCATGGGCTGCCTCCTGGCGGCGGCTGTCCGCTCTGGGGGATGGAGACATTCTAGACGGCGCCGCCGGCCCTCGAAACCGGGGGCCGGCGGCAGGGCGGAGAACCGGGACTAGCCGACGCGGCGGAGCGCGGCGGCCTCGGAGCGGAGGACCATCGCGAACGCACAGTCTCGACAAATGACGGTCGCGTAGCTGGTCTTCCGGGTGCCGATGGGTTCGATATCGGCGATGAGGATGCGCGAGTGCGCACGGGTGTGGCGCCCGCAGAGCGGGCAGGGGCTGAAGGGTACGCTGGTTCGAGTCATCTCCCTACCTCGAAACCCCGCCGAAAACAGGGTGGCACGGGGGCCTCGGGGCGTGAATCGGGTGGAATGCCTAGGCGAAACCCTGATAGGAGCCTGTGCAGCGAGGCGAGCCTATACTCGCGGCGAGGAGGCGACGATGAGGCTGGTGCGCCTTGGGCTGGCGCAGATTGATACGACGGTGGGGGACCTGGAGGGGAATACCCGGAAGGTCCGTGAGCTGCTGGCGGCGGCGCGCGATGCGGGCTGTGATATCGCCGCGTTCCCGGAGCTGGCGGTGACGGGCTATCCCCCGGAAGACCTGCTGCTGCGGCGGGCATTCTGCGAGGCTTCGCGGGAGGCAACGGCAGCGCTTGCGGAGGCGACGCGGGGGATGGCTGCGGTGGTGGGGTTCGTGGACTGGCGGGACGATGATGCCTACAACGCGGCGGCGGTGTTCGCGGATGGGCGGTGGGTGGATACGTACGACAAGCAGCGGCTGCCGAACTACGGGGTGTTCGACGAGGAGCGGTACTTCCGGGCAGGGCGTCGGACGCCGGTATACCGGGCGGGCGGGGTGCGCTTCGGGGTGAGTATCTGCGAGGACATCTGGTACCCGGGAGCGCCGCTCGATGGGATGGCGCTCGCGGGGGCAGAGCTGTGTGTGAACATCAACGCATCGCCGTATCACCGGGGGAAGGCGCGGGAGCGGGAGCGGATGCTGGCCACGCGGGCGGCCGACAACGGGATTGCGCTGGCCTACCTGAATGCAGTCGGGGGGCAGGACGAGCTGGTGTTCGACGGGGCATCGGTGGTGATGGATGCGGAGGGGAGGGTGATTGCGCGGGCGCGGCAGTTCGAAGAGGAGCTGCTGGTGGTGGACGTGGACCTGGACGAAGTGGCGCAGCGGCGGCTGCACGACCCGCGCCGGCGGGTGGAGCTGCGGGCGCGGGAGTGGGTGACGGGGACGGAGACGGTGGACCTCGGGTTCGAGCTGGAGACGAGCCGGGAGCCGGGGCGTGTGGGGGGCCCGGTGGCGGAGCTGATGGGTGAGGAGGAGGAGGTGTGGTCGGCGCTGGTGCTGGCGACGCGCGACTACCTGGCCAAGACGGGGTTCCGGGAGGCCATCGTCGGGCTCTCGGGCGGCATCGATTCGGCAGTGGTGGCGGCGGTGGCGGTCGATGCGATTGGAGCGGAGCGGGTAATCGGGGTCTCGATGCCGAGCAGGTATTCGAGCGAGCACAGTAAGGAGGATGCGCGGGAGCTCGCGATGAACCTCGGCATCCGGCTGCTGACGATCGGGATCGAACCGGCACACGCAGCGATGCTGGAGATGATGGCCGAGGTGTTCGCGGGGGGCGAGCCCGGGACGGCTGAGGAGAACCTGCAGGCGCGGCAGCGGGGGAACGTGCTGATGACGATTTCGAACCGGACGGGGGCGATCGTTCTCACGACGGGGAACAAGAGCGAGATGGCAACGGGGTACGCGACGCTGTATGGGGACATGGCGGGGGGATATGCGGTGTTGAAGGACGTGCCGAAGACGCTGGTGTACCGGCTGGCGAAGTGGCGGAATGCACGGGCGGGGCGGCCCTGGATCCCGGAGCGGTCGATCAGGAAGCCGCCGAGCGCAGAGCTGCGGCCGGGCCAGCTGGACCAGGACTCGCTGCCGCCGTACGAGGTGCTGGACCCGATCCTGGAGGCGTACGTGGAGGATGACCGGACGGTGGACGAGATTGTGGCGATGGGGTTCGAGCGTGCGACGGTGGAGCGGGTAGTGCGGATGGTGGACCGGAACGAGTACAAACGGCGCCAGGCGGCCCCGGGGGTGAAGATCACGCCGCGGGCGTTTGGGCGTGACCGGCGGTTGCCGCTGGCCGCGAAGTATCGCTAACGAGGAGGGGCGATCACCCATGCGGGGGCGCGAGCGTGGTAGGATGGAGGCGGTACGGCTTGTATACAATCCGCGGGTTCCGCGGCGAGGGGGAAGGTAACGTGACTGAAGTCATCGCGCGGGGGCTGGAGGGCGTCAACGTCACGGCGACGAAGCTGTGTCGGATTGACGGCCAGAAGGGGGAGCTCATTTATGCCGGGTACAACATTTTCGACCTTGCCGAGCATTCGACGTTTGAGGAGACAGCGTTCCTGCTCTGGAATCTGCGGCTCCCGAGGAAGGATGAGCTGGAGCAGCTGAAGGCGGACCTCCGCCGGGAGCGGCCGCTTTCGGACCTGAATTCGCGGGTGCAGCGGGAGATCGTGGGGAAGATTCGGCCGATGCGGGCGCTGGAGATCTCGGTGATCATCGCGGGGGCGCTGGACCCGAAATCGAGCGACCTTTCGCAGGAGCAGCTGAAGAAGACGGCAGCGCTGCTGACGGCACGGATGCCGACGGTGCTGGCGAACTTTCACCGGCTGCGGCAGGGACTGGAGCCGGTCCCGCCGCGCGACGACCTGGGGCATGCGGCGAACTTTCTCTGGATGCTGAAGGGTGAGGAGCCGAATGAGCTCGAGGCGCGGGTCTTCGACGTGGCGATGATCCTGCACGCGGAGCACGAGATGAACGCCTCGACGTTCTCGGCGCTGGTAACGGCTTCGACGCTGAGCGATATGTACTCGGCGATTGCCTCGGCGATCGGGACGCTGAAAGGGCCGCTGCACGGCGGGGCGAACGAGGCGGTGTACCGGACGCTGGAGGCGATTGGTTCGGAAGAGAACATCGCGCCGTACGTGGATGACCTGCTTGCGCGGGGTGAACGGGTGATGGGGATCGGGCACCGGGTGTACAAGACGACGGACCCGCGGGCGATCATCCTGGAGCAGCTGGGGCATAAGCTGGCGGAGACTTCGCCGGACCGGAAGTACTTCGACCTTTCGCTGAAGCTGCGGGATTATCTCGCGAAGAAGCTGGAGGGGAAGCCGCTCTACCCGAACGTGGACTTCTTCAGCGCGTCGGTTTACAAGATGCTGGGCATCCCGAGCGACCTGTACACGCCGATTTTCGCGATGTCGCGCATCGCGGGCTGGACGGCGCACCTGCTGGAGCAGTACGCGGACAACCGCCTGGTCCGGCCGAACGCGCTCTACGAGGGGGCGGACCTGCGGCCGTACGTCCCGCTCGAGCAGCGCTAACGCGGGGTGTTCTCCGGGGCCGCGCGAACACGTCCTGGGGCCGGGCGATGTTGCCGGGGCCCGGAGGTCGTGAGGCGGGCCGGGGTCAGCTGTCGTGCTGGAGGCGCTGGCGGTAGCCTTCTTCGCCTTCGAGGCGGCGGAGCTCGGCTTCGCGCGCCTCGCGCTCGAGGCGGGCTTCGCGCTCTTCGGGGGTTTCGGTAACGAGGGCGCCGTGTTCGTCGACGGTGAAGGCGGCTTCGAGGGGCTCGCCGACTACGGCGTAGTGCCTGCCGCCGAGGTAGGTGAGGGGTGACTTCTCGCGGGAGTGGAGGAGCCAGCGGCCGGCGTAGGCCTCATCATCGGCCTGGACTTTGACAGGGTCGGCGATGAAGAGGGTGTGGTCGCCGATTTTGATGGCGTCTTCGACGAGGCATTCGATCCAGGCGAGGCAGCCGGCGATGAGGGGGGCGTCGATGAAGAGGGGGGAGAAGGTTTCGAGGCCGGCAGCTTCGAGTTTGTTCGTTTGGAGCCCTGAGAGTGAGCCGAGGAAGGCGGTTTGCTTGAGGAGGCCGGGGCCGGGGATGTTGATGGCGAAGGCGCCGCTGAAGCGGACCATGGCGGCGGTATGCCGCTCGGGGGCGATGGCGGTCCCGAGACGGGGCGGGTCGATGGAGAGGGGGGTCATCCAGGCGACCGGGGCGGCGTTGACGTTGCCGCGCCAGGCGGTGGTGATGATGCCAACGGGTCCGGGGTTGAGGAGACGGCGGGCATCGGCGGGGTCGCAGAGGCGGCGCATTGGGGGGCCTCGCACGTGAGGTTGGGGAAATGGAACAGCCGGGCCGCCGGGCCCGGCTGCGCGGTGCTGCGGGACAGTGCGGAGGTCAGTGGCGGCCGGCGCCGTTGGCGGACATGCGCCGCCAGCGGAGGAAGTTCCAGTACTGGAGCAGCTCGGGGAGGTCTTCGGGGTGCCGTTCGAGCTCCTGGATGAGGTTGGCGATTTCGCTGTCTTTGACGTAGAGCATTTCGCCGTCGTCGCCGAGGAAGTAGTGGAGGGGGCGGTTGAGGATGCGGGCGACGTTGAGGAGCATGTCGATGCCAACGGAGCGCTGCCCGGCTTCGTAGAGGGAGATGGCGCTCTGGGTGGTATTGAGCGCCTGGGCGAGCTGCCCCTGGCTCATGCCGGCATCGCGGCGGGCGGCGCGGATACGGCTGCCGAGCGAGGCGGACACAGGGGGCTTACCGGTTTCGGTCGGGGTTCTCATCATGCCTGCGGGACTCCGTGTAGGGACGGTGAGATTTGAGGGCGCCGCGGACGCTGGCCGGGGCGGTTGCATGAACAAGTTAGCCAGCGGCTACGTACCGGTCAATCGCGGGTATGAGCTTGCGCAATTGAGGCAGGTGATGGGAACGCGGGTGAGATGGGGTGTTAGCGCGGCTCTCCCTATACTGGAGCCATGGCCGATGAGGTGGCGATTGAGCTGGCGTCTTCGAGCGAAGAGGAGACCCGGGCGCTGGGGGAGCGGCTGGGGCGGGCGCTCCGGCGGGGCGACGTGGTGCTGCTGAGCGGGGAGCTGGGAAGCGGGAAGACGTGCCTGACCCAGGGGATCGGGCGGGGGCTCGGCTGCCGGGGCCAGGTGAACAGCCCGTCGTTCGTGTTGATGAACGAGTACGCGGGGCGGGAGACGCTGTATCACGTGGACCTCTACCGCATCGAGGACGTCGAGGAGCTGGACGAGCTGGGGCTTTGGGACTACGCGGAGAAGGGCGTGCTGGTCATCGAGTGGCCTGAGCGGGGGGCGGAGCTCCTGCCCGGGGACGGGCTGGTGGTGGAGCTGCGCCAGGGCGGCCAGGGGCCGCGTACCCGCCGGCTGCGGTTCATCGCGCGGGGGGCAAGGGGACGAGAACTGGTGGAGGCGCTCAGGGCAGCGTGAGCGCAATTCTCGCCATCGATACGGCATCGGAGTGGTTCGCGGTCGGGGTCGACCGGGGCGGCGAGCCGGAGGTTGCGGTGGCGGAGGCGATTCGGACGCACACGACGGGGCTGCTGACGGCCATTGAAGCGCTGCTCAGGGGCGAGCGGCCGGCGGGCATCATCGTGGTGACGGGGCCCGGGTCGTATGCGGGGCTGCGGGTGGGGATTGCGACGGCGCAGGGACTTTCGCTGGCGACGGGTGCGCCCCTCTATGGGGTGCGGACGTTCGAGGCGGTCGTGCTGGCGGCGGGGGACCGGGGGGAGACCGTCACAGCGGTCCACCCGGCGGGCCGGGGTGAATTCGGGCTGCAGCGCTGGGCCGGGGGTAAGCCGGCCGGCGACATCGTGCTCAGCAGTGAGCTGCCGGCGGGCGAGCTCCTGGCCGGCGAGGGCGCCGGCGCGATGGGGGGGATCGAAATCGGGCCTCGCGAACGGGCAACAGCCGTTTTGCGGCGACTGGCGCCGGCGGCGCGGCAGGGCCGGCTTGAGACCGGGGCGGAACCGTATTACCTGCGCGAACCTGCGATCACGATTTCCCGGCGGCAGCGCGCGGCCGGGTAGCGAGGAGGACCGTTTGGAGTCGACGGAGCGCACGCTGTTCCTGGTGAAGCCGGACGCGATGCAGCGGGGGCTGGCCGGGGAGATCATCGCCCGGCTGGAGCGCCGCGGCCTGAAAATCGTCGGGATGAAGCTGCTGCGGGTGACGCGGGAGCTGGCGGAACGGCACTACGCGGAGCATGCGGAGAAGCCGTTCTTCCCGGGGCTGGTGGAGTTCATCACGAGCGCGCCGGTCATCGCGGTCGCGTGGGAGGGGAAGGATGCCGTCCGTGTGGTGCGGGCGGCGATCGGGGCCACGAACCCGGCGGAGGCGGCTCCGGGGACGGTGCGGGCCGACTTCGGGCTCGACCGGGGGCGGAACCTGGTGCACGCGAGTGACAGCCCGGAGAGCGCGGCGCGCGAGCTGGGGCTGTTCTTCGAGCCGACGGAGCTGGTGAGCTGGGACCGGGATGTCGACCGGTGGGTCGCTGAATAACAGCGGCGCGCCCGCCATCGCCGTGTTCTGCGGGTCGCGCCCGGGCACACGCCGGCGCTACGTGGAGGCAGCGCGGGAGGCCGGGCGACTGCTGGCCGGCCGCGGGACGACGGTGGTGTACGGCGGCGCGACGGTTGGGCTGATGGGAGCGCTGGCGGATGCGTGCCTGGCGGCGGGAGGCCGGGTGGTGGGCGTCATCCCGCGGCTCCTGGTGGACCTCGAGCTGGCGCACCCTGGTGTGACGGAGCTGCACATCGTAGAGACGATGGCGGAGCGGAAGGCGCTCATGGCAGGGCTGTCGCAGGGGTTCCTGGTGCTGCCGGGGGCGTACGGGACGCTGGACGAGGCTTTCGAGATGGTGACCTGGCGGCAGCTCGGGCTTCACGCCGGGCCGGTGGTGTTCGCGAACGTGGGCGGCTACTTCGACGGGCTGCAGGTGTTTCTCGACCGGGCGGAGGAGGATGGCCTGCTCAGCCGCGAGAATCGGGACCTGGCGGCGTTCGAGCCGAGCGTGCGCGGGGCCGTCGAGCGGCTGGCGGCATCGATTCGCGGCTAGCTGCTGAGGGTGTGCTCGAGGAGGCGGGCGGCGAATTCCAGGCCGAGGGGAAGGGCATCTTCATCGATGACGAATCCCGGGTCGTGGTGACGGCCGGCGATGCCTTTCCGTTCGTTTCGGGCGCCGAGCCAGAAGAAGCACCCGGGGCGGGCCTGGAGGAAGACGGACATGTCCTCAGCGCCCATGGTGGGGACGCCGATGACGCGCTGGGGGCCGAAGAAGTCGCGGGCGAGCTCGAGGACGCGCGCGGTGATGGCAGGGTCGTTGACGAGCGGCGGGCAGGAGGTTTCGTGGCTGAGGTGGAAGGTGGCGCCGAAGGCGGCGCAAATGCCTGCGAGGACCTCCTCGGTGCGGCGGAGCATGAGATCCCGGACGGCGGTCGAGTAGGTGCGGATGGTGCCGGACATGCGGGCGGATTCGGCGATGACGTTGCCGCGGAAGCCGGCCTGGAGTTTGCCGATGGTAAGGACGGCCTGTTCGGAAGGGGGGAGGGAGCGGCTGACGACGGCCTGGAGGGCGACGATGGCGTGGGCGGCAACGACGATGGCATCGACGGCCTGGTGGGGGGCGGCGGCGTGGCCCCCGCGGCCGGTGATTTCGATGCGGAGCGCGGTGGGTGCGGCGAAAAACGGGCCGGGGGCGAGGTTGATGGTGCCGATGGGGATATCGGCGCTGATGTGGAGGCCGAGGGCGACATCGACGCGGGGGTTTTCCAGGACACCATCGGCGATGCAGGCGGCGGCGCCGCCGGCGGCTTCTTCGGCGGGCTGGAAGACGAAGCGGATGGCGCCGGGGAGGTCGGCTCGGTGTTGCTGGGCCCAGGCCGCGAGGCCGAGGGCAATGGCCATGTGGGTGTCGTGGCCGCAGGCGTGCATGACGCCATCGTTGACGGAGGCGTAGGGGAGGCCGCTCTTTTCGGGGACGGGAAGGGCGTCGATATCGGCGCGCCAGAGCACGCAGGGGCCGGGGCGGGTACCTTCGACGAGGGCGGTGGCGCCGGTGCGAGCGATGGGACGGACATCGGCGAGTCCAAGGGCACGGAGGCGTTGGAGCAGGTAGCGCTGGGTCTCGTGCTCCTGCCAGGAGAGCTCAGGGTGCTGATGGAGGTAGCGGCGGTCGGCGATGAGCTGGCCGGTGAGGGCACGGATGGCGGGGCGGACGGGCGGGAGCTCGGTGCTGGGCATGGCGGGAGCTTAGCAGGACTGGGGTTCACCGGCCGGCGGAGGGGGAGCCTTCGGGGGAGGGCTGGCGCGGGAAGGGCAGGCGGACGAGGCCCTGGACGAGGAGGACGCCGGCGAGCACGAGCGCGAAGCCGGCGAAGAGGTTCCAGCCGAGCGGCTCGTCGAGGATGGCCCAGCCGAGGATGACGCCCCAGGGCGGAATGAGGTAGGTAACGAGGGTGGAACGGACGGCGCCGATTTGCTGGATGAGACCCATGTAGAGGACGACGGCGACGCCTGAACCGAGGATGCCGAGGGCAGCGGCGGAGGCCAGGGTGCCCGGTCCCCACGCGGTTCCGGTGAATGCGCCGGTGGCGGCGGCGGCGGGTGCGAGCGCCAGGGCGGCGGCGGCGACCTGGCCGAAGGCGATGAGGGCCGGCGGAAGGCCGCCGAGCGTACGGCGGATGACGATTGCCGCGGAGGCGTAGCTGAGGGTGGACATGAGCATGAGCGTCACGCCGAGGGCTTCTCCGGAGAGCTGGGCGAGGGATGCGGGGCCGGCGAGGAGCACGATGCCGCTGAACCCGAGGGCCAGGCCGGAGGCTCGCCGGCGGGTGAGGGGTTCGTCGCGAAGGAACGCGACCGCCAGGATCGCAGCCCAGAGCGGCGCGGTGGCGTTGGCGATGGACGCCGTGCCGCTGGAGATGTGATGTTCGGCGAGGGCGACGAGCGTCCACGGGAGGGCGAAGTTCGCGAGACCGAGCGCGGAGAGGAGCGCGACCTGGCGGCGTGTGGGGCGGGCGGAGCGGGCAGCGGCGAGGGCGAACGGAGCGAGCGCCGCAGCGCCGAGGAGCGTGCGAAGGCTGGCGACGCCGAGGGGTTCGAGCCCGGCGTCGAGCTGGACTTTGATGAACAGGAAGGAGGCTCCCCAGGTGACCGACAGGAGGAAGAGGACGACGAGGTGACGGGTCGACATGGGCGCGGGGTGCTCACCTTTGAGCGTAGGGCAGGGAGGCGGGAGGGGACAGGAGCGGGTTCACGCGAGGTTGCGCTGGAGGTGGTCGGTTTCCTCGAGGAGCGCAAGCCATTCGGCGGGGGCGAGGGGCGGACCGGTGAAGCCGGGGCACTGGTCGTGGCCGAGGAGGAGGGGAACGATGGGGCCGCCCGCTGCGGCCGCGGTCAGCGGCGGGGGGTCGGCGTAGACGGGCCGGGCAGTTTCGAGGTTCCAGTAGACGACGAAGTGGGGGTAGAGGCGGCAGGCGGTCGGGCGGGCTTCGTAGGCGCCGCAGCGGTGGCGGGGCCGGAGGAATCGACAGCGGCCTTCGTCGCGGGCGAGGAGGTAGGGCTGGGCGAGGGGGAGACGGATGGGCTCCCCGTTTTCGAGTTCGAGGAACTGGACAGGCTGGAGGCCGGAGACCCGGGCGAAGCGCGCGACGTCGCGGTCGTGCATGGCGACGGAGAAGACGCGGCAGCAGGCGGCTTCGCAGTCATCGGTCTTGCAGACAAAAGCCCGGGAGCCGGGGAGGATGAGGTGGTAGGCGCCGAATCGGGCGGCTGCGGCTTCCCAGGCGAGCGCCATGCGTGCGGCGAGCGCGAAGGGGTCGGCATCTGTCATCGAGCCAGCGGAGGGCATGATTAGGGATGGTACGGCGACTGGCGACGGGGCGCCCTGGATTGCTCGAGCGGGGCGGTAGCCGTATCCTTTCCGCTTCGCCGGGCGGGTAGAAAGCGACGGAAGATGACGAACGACACGAACCTCGACGAGATGGCGCCCGAGGAGCGGGCGAAGCTGAAAAAGCAGCTTACGGAGCAGGCGGTCAAGCTGGCGGTGAGCGGGCGGTGGCAGGAGGCCGTCCAGGTGAACCGTGAGTATACGCGGCTCTTTGCGAACGAGGCAGAGGGCTATAACCGGCTGGGGAAGGCGCTGAGCGAGCTGGGGCAGGTGCAGGAGGCGCTCGACGCCTATCAGAAGGCGCTGGACCTCGACCCGACGAACCAGATTGCGCGGCGGAACATCGACCGGCTGGCGGCGCTCCGGGATGCGCCGGTGAGCGCGCCGCCGACGCAGGTGGATACGCGGCTGTTCGTGGAGGAGACGGGGAGCGCGGCGGTGGCAACGCTCCAGGCGGTGGACCCGAAGGTGGCGGCTGTGCTGGATGCCGGCGACATCGTGCAGCTCGACGTGCAGGGGAATGCCGTCAACGTGCTGACCGTGCGGGGCGAATACGTGGGGATGATCGAGCCGCGGATTGGGCTGCGGCTGGCGCGGATGATGAACGCCGGGAACCGGTACAGCGCGGCGATGGTGAGCACGGGGGAGCACCCGAAGGTGATTTTGCGGGAGACGTTCAAGCACCCGTCGATGATTGACAAGGTAAGTTTCCCGCAACCGCGGATCTCGGATATTCGTGCGTACACGCGCCGGGGGCTGCTGCACCGGGAAGAGGAAGAGGAGTGGGGATACGACGAAGAAGAGGAGCTGGAAGAGGAGCCTGCGGAGGGCTGGAGCGAGACGGGCGGAGACGATATCGAGGCGACGCCGGACGTCGACATCGAGCCGGAGGATGAAAGCTTCGACTAGGCGAGGCTGTCGGCCGGCGCGGCTGGCCGCCTGGCGACGATGACTGGCAAATCGACGGTTTGGAGGTGCAGGTGTGATTTCGAAGCAGGAGCTCGTCGAGGGGATCCGGTTCGCGGGGAGGAGAGCGGCCGCAGCTGCGGAGCGGACGAAGGACTGGGATTACCAGCTGGGGCACCAGTGGACGAGCGGGGATGCGTTCCGGCACATCGCGGCGGTAGCCGGGGCAGCGCCGCGGCTGTATCCGCTGCTCGGGGCCGGGGTCCTCGATGGGGTGACCGCGCAGGCTGCTGCGCAGAATAACGCGGCCGCGATTGCGGCGCTGAAGGACAGGAGCCGCGAGGAGGTCATCCAGGCCATCCTGGACGGGCAGGAGGAATCGGCGCGGTTCGTGGAGACGCTGGACGAGGCGGACCTGGCGACGGTGGTGAAGCTGGGCGGGTACGAGATGGAGAAGGCGGAGCTGGTGGCGCAGGTCTGGATTCACCACCCGATTGCGCATGCGTACGAGGCGAGCGCGCGCTGGCCCATCACGTAGGGCAGGGCGCAGGCGCTAACCGGGCCGGGCGGGGCCGGTTTCCGGGCCGAGTGGCCGGCGCGGGGCAGGCGGATGGGGGTAGACTGCGGGCATCGCAGCTGATGGAGGAGTCGTGCCATGCAGGTTTCGCCAGTGCCGACGCTAGACCCGGAGACGAATCGCATTCGGGAAGCAACGGCGAACATCGTCAACCGGTACATCATCCCGAATGAGGAGCGGCTGGGGGATTACCGGGACCCGGAGACCCAGCGGCTCCGGCACGAGATCCAGGAGCACGTGAAGGCTGCCGGTCTGTGGGCGCCCCACCTGCCGAAGGAGTACGGCGGGATGGGGATCGGGTTCATGAAGCATGCGTACATGAACGAAATCCTGGCATGGAGCCCGTATTCCAACCCGCTGTTCGGGGTGGTGGCGCCGGACTCGGGGAACCAGACGATCCTGCTGAAGTACGGGACGGAGGAGCAGAAGAAGAAGTGGCTGGAGCCGCTCATCCGGGGGGAGATCCGGTCCTGCTTCTCGATGACGGAGCCGGACGCGCCGGGTTCCGACCCGTACGCGATTCAGACGCGGGCGGTGCGGGACGGGGATGAGTGGGTCATCAACGGGCGGAAGTGGTTTACGACGGGTGCGGACGGGGCGGCGTTCGCGATCGTGATGTGCCGGACGGAGGAGCCGGACGGTGCGGGCGGCCAGAAGGAGAAGATGACGCAGATCATCGTGCCGACGGACACGCCAGGGTTCCGCATCGTGCGGAAGATCAAGGTGTGGGGGATCGAATCGAACCACTGCGAGGTGGAGTACCGGAACGTGCGGGTGCCGGTCACGAATCAGCTGGGGCGAACAGGAAGCGGGCACCAGGCGGCGCAGGACCGGCTCGGGGCAGGGCGGGTCTTCCACTGCATGAACAGCGTGGGGCAGATGTGGCGGGCGTTCGACCTGATGGTGCGGCGGTCGATGGAGCGCGAGGTTCGGGGTGGGAAGCTGGAGACGAAGCAGTTCATCCAGGGGTTCATCGCGGATTCGTACATCGATATCGTGACGGCGCGGCTGATGACGATTCACACGGCGGAGGTGATCGACAGCGGGCTGGACCCGCGAACGCTGATCTCGGCGCTGAAGGTGTACGTCCCGGCGGCGCATGAGCGGGTGGTGGACCGGGCGATCCAGGTGCACGGGGCGATGGGGGTGAGCGGGGATACGCCGCTGGCCGGGATGTATACGGGCGCCCGAACGCTGCGGATTGCGGATGGCCCGGACGAGGTGCACCGGATCCTCATCGCGAAGAACGTGCTGAAGGTGTACCACGACGGGGCGAGCTGGGATTTCGGGGTGGCGTAGGGGGAAGTCTGTACGTCGGCCGCGGGTCCCGGCCGGGGGCGGCCGGGGCCCGGCCGCGCGCGTCAGCCGTCGCCGGGCGGGAACTCCCTGAGCTCGAACAGGTAGGCGCAGGTGGGGTCGCCTTCAGGGCGGAAGGCGATGCGGGAGACCCTGGCGGTCTTGAAGGCGGCGGCGAGGCAGCGGGCCTCGGCTTCACAAAGGAGGCGGGCGCGGCGGACGGGTTCAGCGAGGGGGCAGTGGTGGAGGGTGAGGGCGACGCCTTCGGGGGTCTCGCGGAGTTCGGGGAGGTAGCCGGCGCGGTCCATGACCTCGACGACGCCGCGGGCGGGGGAGACCCGGGCGCCGCGTTCGAACTCGGCGCGGTACTGGTCGATGGTGGTCGTGACGAGGTGCTCGATGAGGCGCTCGCGGAGTTCGGGAGGTTCGGCCTCAAGAGCAGCCAGGAGGTTGGCGAGGGCTTCGTGGTCGAGCCGGGGGAAGAGGGATTCGCCCTGCGGCGTGACGGTGTAGCGGTGGCGGGGACGGCCGGGCCCCTGGCGGAGGGGTTCGTGAGCGACGAGGCCCTGGTCCTCGAGGGACTGGAGGTGCTGACGGGCGGCGCCGACGGAAAGGAAGCAGTGCGCGGCGACCTCCTCGACGGTGGCTCCACCGAGGCGGCGGAGGGCGACGAGGATGGCCCGGCGGGTGGGGTCGAGGAGATGGAGAGGGGAGATGGGCGGCATGGTGGGGGAAGTTTGGTTGAGCTCGGGGGTATGAGGGAAGGGCCGCACCCCCCGGCAGGCGTCTGGCTGGGGTTTGGCTACCGGGACAGCGCGAAATCCGGAGCTGCCCCCGTGCTGTGTAGCGTTCCCAATCAAGCTAGACGATCGTTAGACGACATGTCAACGGGGCGTTTTGCGGGCGGACCGAGGAGAATGGATGAGATGCACGGGGAGCTGACCGGACGGGTGAAGGCGCTCTGCCGGGAGGCGGGCTTCCCGCTGGTGGGAGTTGCCGCGGCGGTGCGGGCGGAGGGTGCGCGGGCGGCGGCGATGCGCGCGCTGGAGGCGGGGCAGCTGGGGGAGATGGGGTGGATGGATACGGAGTGGCTGGAGCGGGCGACGGACCCGGGGCGGTTCCTGGCGGGGGCGCGGAGCCTGGTGGTGGTGGGGCTTCCGGCGCGGGCACCGGACCCGCCGAAGCCCGGGGACGGCGTGCGGCGTGGGGTGGTGGCGCGGTATGCGCGGGGGCGGGATTACCACCGGGTGTTCGAATCGCGGCTGCGGAAGGTGGTGCGGCAGCTGCGAGCGGAGTTCGGGGCAGAGGCACGGGCGACGGTGGACTACGGGCCGCTGCTGGAGCGGCCGTATGCGGCGGCGGCGGGGCTGGGGTGGCTGGGGAAGTCGACGATGCTGCTGGTGCCGGGGTTCGGGCCGTGGGTGCTGCTCGGGGTCATCGCGACGACGCTGGAGCTGGAACCGGACCCGCCAGTGCGGAAGACGTGCGGGGCGTGCCGGCGGTGCATCGTGGCGTGCCCGACGGGGGCGATTTCGGCGGATGGCGGGGTGGTGGATGCGCGGCGGTGCATCAGCTACCTGACGATTGAGCTGCGGGGGCCGATTCCGCGGGAGCTGCGGCAGGCGATCGGGACGCGGGTCTTCGGATGTGATGATTGCCTGGATGCGTGCCCGGTAGGGGCCGGCCGGTGGGAAGGGGACGCGGAGCTGGCGGCGGCTGACCCTGGCCGGGCGTGGCCGGCGCTGCGGGGGTTCATCGAGATGGACCAGGCGGCGTTCGAGGCGCGCTATCGGGGGACGGCGCTGATGCGGGCGAAGCGGGAGGGGATGGCGCGGAACGCGTGCATCGCGCTGGGGAATGCCGGGACGCGGGAGGACGCGGAGGTGCTGGTTGGGGCGCTCGATGATGCTTCGGCGCTGGTGCGGGGGCATGCGGCGTGGGCGCTGGGGAGGCTGGGGAGGAGGACGGGTGCGGCGGTAAGCGGGTGGCTCAGGAAGCGGCTCGCGGTCGAGGAGGAGGAATGGGTGCGGGAGGAGCTCCGGCTGGCGCTGGTTGATGCTGACGCGGAAACGGGGACGGGGTAGGCTAACGCGGCGAAATTCGTTCCTGCCTCGGCAGGGAAAGGAGTCGAGACCGATGGGAGAGATGGTGACGTTCGCAGCGAACGGCGGGACGTGCAGCGGCTACCTGGCGAAGCCGGCTTCGGGGAGCGGGAAGGGCGTGGTGGTGATCCAGGAGTGGTGGGGACTGAACGATAACATCAAAGGGATTGCGGACCGGTTCGCCAATGAGGGGTTCGTGGCGCTGGCGCCGGACCTGTACCACGGGGTGGTGACGAAGGAGCCGGACGAGGCGGGCAAACTGCTGATGGCGTTGAACATCGAGCGGGCAGCGGCGGACCTGAAGGGGGCGGTCACGTACCTGAAGGAGCTGACCGGCGGCCCGGTGGGGACGGTGGGGTTCTGCATGGGTGGGGCGCTCTCGCTGTTCGCGGCCTGCAATAACGACGGTGACGTGGGCGCGTGCGTGGATTTTTACGGCGGGCACCCGATGGTGAAGTACAACTGGGACGGCCTGACGGCGCCGGTGCTGGGCATCTGGGCGGAGCACGACGATTTCGTGAACCCGAACATCCCGACGTACAAAGCGGAGCTGGAGAAGCGGGGGATTACGCACGAGTTCATCACGTACCCGGGGACGCAGCACGCGTTCTTCAATGACGAGCACCCGGAGCCGCAGTACAACCCGGCGGCGGCGAAGGACGCATGGGAAAAGACGCTGGCCTGGTTCCGGAAGTACCTGTAAGTACGGCGCACCAGGGGATAGGGCCCCGGCGGCGTGCCGGGGCCCCGCCGTGGATGGAGGGATGAACGATGGGCGCACTCGATGGGAGGGTCGCGGTGGTGACGGGCGGCGCTTCGGGGATCGGGAAGGCGGTGGTCGCGGCATTCGTGCGGGAAGGTGCGCGGGTCGTGGTGGGGGACATCGACGGGGAGGGCATCGGTCGGCTGATCGGTGAGATGGGGCACAACCAGGTGGACGGGGCGGAGGTGGACGTGCGGGATGAGGCGGCGGTGGAGCGGATGGTAGAGCTGGCGGTGCGGCGGTTCGGGCGGCTGGACGTAGCGGTGAACAATGCCGGGGTAGGGGGGTTCTCGCCCATCCAGGCGTACCCGCTGGAGGAGTGGGAGCGGGTGGTGGGGATTTCGCTGACAGGGACGTTCCTGTGCATCAAGCACGAGGCGGCGCGGATGATCGCGCAGGGGCAGGGGGGGAGCATCATCAACGTCGCGAGCCTGAACGCAATCCAGCCGGCGGAGGGGTTCGCGGCATACTGCGCGGCGAAGGCCGGGGTGGCGATGCTGACGAAGGTGGCGGCGCTCGAGCTGGGGCGATACGGCATCCGGGTGAATGCGGTCGGGCCGGGGCTCATCCACACGCCGGCGACGGCGCCGATGACGGCAGTGCCGGGGGTGGAGGCTGCGTTCATCGCGGAGACGGCGCTGGGGCGAGCCGGGGAGCCGGAAGAGGTGGCGGAGCTGGCGGTGTACCTGGCGTCGCCAGTGTCGGCCTTGATGACGGGCCAGACGCTCTACATCGATGGCGGCGCGAGCCTGAAGAAGTACCCGGAGCTGTTTTCGCTATTCGCCGGGGTTTCAGGGGGCGGGTGAGGCGGGAGGGCCTGGCCGGCCGGCAGGATTCCCGGGATGGTTGCGGCGGAAGACGCGGTCGATGAGGTCCATCCACTGCTGGTGGGTGACCTCCCAGGGGAAGTCGGGGTCGTCGGTATGGGGCGGGTCGTAGCGGACCTGGTCCCAGTAGCCGTCGCGGGGGAATTCCTGGGCGTGGAGGCGGGCGAGGTGGCGGGCTTCGGGGGAGATTTCGACGATGTCCGTGACATCAGCGACGGGCGGCGGATGGCGCACGACGGGAGAGCCGTTGCCGGGGAGGAACGGGCGATAGGCAGCGGCCCCGAGGAGGCCGGAGACGGGTCGGGTTTCCATGGCAGGACTCCGGCGGCTGCGGCGTGCGCAGGTGCCTTCACTGAGGTTTTCGCCGTACGGGGAAACCCCTACGGGGGCAAGGCTGGAGCGGAGCGGTTGCAGGGAGGGGACGGTGGCCCGGGTGGCGGGGGTCGGGGAAACTTGAAGGGCCGGCTGCGCGTTCTGACCGGCGCAGGAGGTGCGATGACCCGGGCTACGGTTTCGCGCGCGGAACGGTCTGCGGTGCTCACTGGAGACCCGCTCTGGTACAAGGACGCGGTCATCTACGAGGTGCACGTGCGGGCGTTCCACGATGGGAACGGGGACGGCATCGGGGATTTTGCGGGCCTGACGGCGAAGCTCGGCTATTTGCAGGAACTTGGCGTGACGGCGGTGTGGCTGCTGCCGTTCTATGAGTCGCCGCTGCGGGACGACGGGTATGACATCGCGGACTACCGGAAGATCCACCCGGCCTACGGGACGCTGGCGGAGTTCAGGACGTTTCTGCGGGAGGCGCACGCGCGGGGGCTGCGGGTGATAACGGAGCTGGTGGTGAACCATACGAGCGATCAGCACCCGTGGTTCCAGCGGGCGCGGCGGGCGCCGAAGGGGAGCGTGTACCGGAACTACTACGTGTGGAGCGATACGGGGACGGAGTACGGCGAGGCGCGGGTCATCTTCAAGGATTTTGAACGGTCGAACTGGACGTGGGACCCGGTGGCGGGGCAGTACTACTGGCACCGGTTCTATTCGCACCAGCCGGATTTGAATTTCGAGAACCCGCGGGTGCGGCGAGAGATCATGGAAGTGGCGGATTTCTGGCTGGAGCTCGGGGTCGACGGGTTCCGGCTGGACGCCGTGCCGTACCTGTTCGAGGCGGAGGGGACGACCTGCGAGAACCTGCCGGCAACGCACGCGTTTTTGAAGGAGCTGCGGGCACACATCGATGCGAAGTTCCCGGGGCGGATGCTGCTGGCGGAGGCGAACCAGTGGCCGGAGGATGCGGTGGCGTACTTCGGGGACGGGGACGAGTGCCATATGGCGTTCCATTTCCCGCTGATGCCGCGGCTGTTCATGTCGGTGCGGATGGAGGACCGGTTCCCGACGACGGAGATCCTGGAGCAGACGCCGCCCATCCCGGAGACATGCCAGTGGGCGCTGTTCCTGCGGAACCACGATGAGCTGACGCTCGAGATGGTGACGGACGAAGAGCGGGACTACATGTACCGGGTGTATGCGGCGGAGGACCGGGCGCGGGTGAACCTGGGGATACGGCGGCGGCTGGCGCCGCTGCTGGCGAACAATCGGCGGCTGATCGAGCTGCTCAATGCGCTGCTGTTTTCTTTGAACGGGACGCCGGTGATCTACTACGGCGACGAAATCGGGATGGGGGACAACATTTACCTGGGCGACCGGGACAGCGTGCGGACGCCGATGCAATGGAGCGCCGACCGGAACGCGGGGTTTTCGCGGGCGAATCCGCAGAAGCTGTTCCTGCCGGTGATCATCGACCCGGAGTACCACTACGAATCGGTGAACGTGGATGCGCAGCAGGCGAACCCGTCGTCGCTGCTGTGGTGGATGCGGCGATTGATCGGGCTGCGGCGGCGGTATGCGGCGTTCGCACGGGGGAGCCTACAGTTCGTGGAGTGCGACAATCACCGGGTGCTGGCGTTCGTGCGGGAGTATGCGGGGGAGCGGCTGCTGGTGGTGGCGAACCTTTCGCGATTCGCGCAGGCGGCGCATCTCGCCCTCGGGGCGTACGCGGGGGCGGAGCCGGTGGAGCTGTTCGGCCACGGGCGGTTCCCCCGGGTCGGGACGGAGCCGTACTTCCTCTCGCTGGGGCCGCATTCGTTCTACTGGTTCGAGCTCGCCGCACCGGGGACTGGCGGTCGCGCCGAACCGCGGCTGCCGGTGATTCGGACGGCCGGGGAGCCGGCGGACGTGTTCGATGGGCGGCGCGAGGAGCTCGATGCGGTCCTGGCGGAGTACGTGCCGGCGCGCCGGTGGTTCGGGGGGCTGACGCGGCGGCCGCGGCGGGTGCGGACGTTCGACCGGGTTCCGCTGCGGGGGCGGGGCCTGCCGCCGACGGCGTTCTTCGTGGTGCAGGTGGAGTACGAGCAGGGGGAGCCGGACCAGTTCGGGCTGCTGCTCTCGCTGGTGCCGGGAGAACGCCGGGGAGCGATCGAGGCTGCGGCGGGGTGGGCGGTGGCTGCCGAGGTGGTCGACAGCGCGGGGGAGCGCTGGCTGCTGGTTGACGGGTTGGCGCTGCCGGAAGTTTGCGCAGCGCTACCGGGATTTTTCCGGGCGCGGACGCGGGTGGCGGGGGAGCGCGGGGGGCTGACGTTCGTGCCGGAACCAGGCATGCGGTTCAATGGACTGGAAGGGACGCCGGTGTTGAGCCGGGCAGAGCAGAGCAACACCTCGGTGCACTACCCGGGGCAGTACGTTTTCAAGGCGATTCGGCGGCTCGAGCCGGGGATGCATCCGCAGGTGGAGCTGGGCGAGCAGCTTGCGAAGACGAGGGCGGCGGGGATGGTGCCGCGACTGGCAGGGTACGTGGAGTATACCGGCGAGGGGCGGCGGGCGGCAGTCGCCGGGGTGATCGAGGTGGCGGTGCCGCACCAGTACGACGCATGGACGTTCGCGACGGAGCAGCTGGAGCGGATGCTGGAGGAGGTGGCGGCAGCGCGGCTGGAGGCGCCGCCGGTGAGTGAGGGGGACCACCCGCTCGGGCTGGGGCCTGCCCCGGAAGGGCTGGCGGGGTTCGCGGGGCCGTGGCTGGAGTTCGCGGAGACGCTCGGCCGCCGGACGGCGGAGCTGCATGCGGCGCTGGCGGGCATCGACCACCCGGATTTCGTCCCGGAGCGATACACGCCCTACTACCAGCGGGCACTGGCGCAAGGGTTCCGGGTGCAGGCCCGGCGGGCGCTGCGGGCGCTGCGGCGGTGCCTGCCCGGGCTGACGCCGGAGGCGGTCGCGCTGGCGGGGAAGGTACTGGAGAAGGAAGCGGTCCTTATCGGCCGGCTGCAGGCGATTGCCGGGCGGAAGCTGGAGAGCCTGCGGATCCGGTGCCATGGCGACCTGCACCTCGGGCAGGTGCTGGTGAACGGGCGCGAGGCGGTGTTCATCGATTTCGAGGGGGAGCCGAGGCGGTCGATCGGGGAGCGGCGGGTCCGGCGTTCCCCGATGCGGGACGTGGCCGGGATGGTGCGGTCGTTCCACTATGCGAGCCGGGCGGGGCTGCGCCAGGTCATCGAGGGGCACGCGGCCGGGACGGGGACAGACCTGGAGCGGTGGGCGCTGGGCTGGTACCTGTGGACGAGCCGCGCCTACCTGACGGGGTATTTCGCGGTGGCCCGGGCCAGCGGGCTGCCCGGGGGGAGCGAGGAGGAGCAGCGGTTCCTGCTGGATACGTTCGTGCTGGACAAGGCGTTCTACGAGCTGGCGTATGAGCTGGACCATCGCCCGGACTGGGCGGAAATTCCGCTGTGGGGGCTGCTCCTCACGGCGGCGCAGGAGGGTCTGTGAGCAGCGGCGAGGGAGAGACTGCATTCGGGGCGCAGGACCTGTACCTCTTCAACGAGGGGAACCACGCGGGGCTGTACCGGCTCATGGGGGCGCACGCGGGCGAGCGGGGCGGGGTGGAGGGCGTACGCTTCGCCGTGTGGGCGCCCAACGCGGGCGAGGTGGCGGTCGTGGGCGACTTCAACGGCTGGCGACCCGGGGAGCACCCGCTGCGGTGCCTCGGCGTCTCGGGGGTGTGGGAAGGGTTCGTCCCCGGGGCGAGGCCAGGTGACCGGTACAAGTTCTGGCTGCGGAACCGGGAGACGGGCGAGGAGCTCTGGAAGGCGGACCCGTTCGCGTTCCGGGCGGAGGCGCCGCCCGGGACGGCTTCCGTGGTGGCGGAGCTCGCGTATGCGTGGGGTGATGGCGACTGGATGCGGCGGCGGGGTGAGGTGAACCGGCACGACCGCCCGGTCGCCATTTACGAGGTCCACCTGGGCTCGTGGCGACGGGGGCCCGGCGGGGAGATGCTCTCATACCGGGAGCTGGCGCCTCTGCTGGCGGAGTATGCGGCGGGGCGGGGGTTCACGCACGTGGAGCTGATGCCGGTGATGGAGCACCCGTTCTACGGGTCGTGGGGGTACCAGGTGACGGGGTACTTTGCGCCGAGCAGCCGGTGGGGTTCGCCGCAGGATTTGATGTTCCTGATCGACACGCTGCACCAGGCGGGGCTGGGGGTGATTTTGGACTGGGTGCCGTCGCACTTCCCGGATGATGGGTTCGCGCTGGCGCGGTTCGACGGGACGCACCTGTTCGAGCATGCGGACCCGCGGCGGGGGTATCACCCGGACTGGGGGAGCCTGGTATTCAATTACGGGCGGCACGAGGTGCGGTCGTTCCTGCTGAGCAGCGCGCTGTTCTGGCTGGAGGTGTACCACGCGGACGGGCTGCGGGTGGATGCCGTCGCCTCGATGCTGTACCTGGACTATTCGCGGAAGCCGGGCGAATGGGAGCCGAATGTGTTCGGTGGGCGGGAGGACCTGGATGCGGTGCGGTTTTTGCGGCGGCTGAACGAGACGGTGTACCTGCTGGCGCCGGGGACGCAGACGGTGGCGGAGGAGTCGACGGCGTGGCCGATGGTGTCGCGTCCGACCTGGATGGGCGGGCTGGGGTTCGGGTTCAAGTGGGACATGGGGTGGATGCACGACACGCTGCTGTACTTCGGGCACGACCCGGTGCACCGAAAGTGGCACCACAATCTGCTGACGTTCCGGGCGCTCTACGGGTTTACGGAGAACTTCGTGCTGGCGCTCTCGCATGACGAGGTGGTGCACGGGAAGGGGTCGCTGCTGGCGAAGATGCCGGGGGACGACTGGCAGAAGTTCGCCAACCTGCGGCTGCTGTTCGCGTACCAGTGGACGCTGCCCGGGAAGAAGCTGCTGTTCATGGGGCAGGAATTCGGGCAGTGGTCGGAGTGGAACCACGAGCGGGAGGTGGAGTGGCAGCTCGCGGGGTATGACCGGCACGCGGGGCTGGCACGGCTGGTAGGGGACCTGAACCGGCTGTACCGTGAGCTGCCGGCGCTGCACGCGACGGACCATGACCCGGCGGGGTTCGAGTGGATCGACTGCAACGATGCGGAGCAGAGCACGCTGAGCTTCCTGCGGCGTTCGCCGGACGGGCGGCGAGAGGTGGCAGTTGCGCTGAACTTCACGCCGGTGCCGCGGGTCAGCCACGTCATCGGGGTGCCGCACGGGGGCACCTGGCGGGAAGTCTTGAATACCGACGCGAGGGAGTACTGGGGCAGCGGGATGGGGAACCTGGGCGGGGTCGAGGCCGAGGCGGAGGGGGCGCACGGGCGGCCGTATTCGCTGCGAATCGTGCTGCCGCCGCTAGGGGCGGTGGTGTTCGCCCACGACGAGTGAGCTGAGCCGTTGGTCGAACGTTAACGTAGACTGGCGGGCCGATGGCGCGTGAAGCGACGGCGGCGGGGGTTTCGCGGAATCCGTTCGCGGTGGCGAAGTACCGCGCGTGGTGGTTCGCGTCGATGGCGGCGGGGATGGGCGTCGGCATCCAGGCGGTTACGGTGCCGCTGTTTATCCGGGACCGGGTGGCGGAGGACGAGCGGGCGGCGGCGATCGCGGCGGCGCTTGTCTGCCAGACGCTGCCGGGGGCGGCACTTGCGCTGCTGGGCGGCGTGGTGGCGGACCGGGTGGAGCGGCGGCGGGTGCTGGTGCGGACGTACCTGGTGGCGGCGACGGTGTCGCTGATTTACGTGGTGCTGGCGGGGCTCGAGGTGCGGACAGTCTGGCCGGTGTTCCTGCTGGCAGCCATCGTGGGGTCGGCAGGGGCGTTCACGAACCCGGCGCGGCAGGCGCTGATGCCGCAAATCCTGGCGCAGCCACAGGTCCAGAACGGGGCGATTTTCGGGACGCTGGCATTCATGGCGACGCTGCAGTTCGGCGGGCCCACATTCGGGGGGCTGGCGGCGGACTTCCTCGGGCTGACGGCGGCGTTCGGGGCCGAGGTGGTATGGCTGGCGCTCGCAGCGCTGCTGTTCTGGAGGGTCGCCACTGACCGGCCGGTGCCAACGGGGCGGAGCGTCCGGGCGGACCTGGCGGAAGGGCTCGGGTACGTGCGGCGAGCGCCGACGCTGCGGGGCATCCTCGCGCTGGGGACGGTGCCGGGCGTGCTCATCATGGGGCCGTTTGCGGTGACGGTCGTGCTGATGGTGGAGGACGAGTTCCGGGCGGCGGACCGGTGGGTAGGATTGCTGTGGGGGTCGTTCGGGGCGGGCATCGTCGCCGGGTCGCTGCTGCTCAGCGCGGTACGGGTCCGGCGGCGGGGCCTCCTGCTGGTGACTTCGCTGGTGTTCGGGCCGGCGTTTACGCTGGCGTACGGCCTGGCGCCGAACCTGGGCCTGGCGATGGCCTGTCTCTTCGGGGCCGGTATGACGGGGCCGGCGGTGTTCATCAACTTCGCGGTGGCGCTGCTCCAGGAGCAAGCGGACCGGGCGATGATGGGGCGGGTGATGAGCATGTACGGGCTCGCGTTCACGGCGAGCGTGCCGGCGGGGTACCTGCAGGCGGGTATCCAGGCGAGCCTGTGGGGTCCCCGTGCGACGGTGGTCTCGAGCGTGGCGCTGTGCATCGTCATCGGGCTGCTGGCGATGGCCTTCCTTCGACCGGTGACGCGGCTGCGGTGAGCGGAAGCGGGAGGTGAACCGAGGGCCGTTCAGCGGTTAGACGGGCGGCAACTATCGGGTCGATTGACCTTGACGATGGATCCGCGGCTGTCCAGAATGCCGCAACCCCCGGCCGGCCGCGGAGCGGCCGGCCCCTACCGGGGACGAGGCAGGGGGAATGGGCCAGTACCTCGCGAAGCGCGTGCTGCTCGCGCTCGTCGTCCTGTTCGTCATCAGTATCGTGGTGTTTACCGCGGTGCGGATGATCCCGGGTGACGTGTGCAAGATCGTGCTCAACACCCCCGATGTCGATGAGGGGCAGTGCCGGGCTATCCGGGAAGACCTCGGGCTGGATGAACCGCTGGTGAAACAGTACCTCGGGTACATGGGCGGGGTGCTTACCGGGGACTGGGGGACGACCATCATCAGCAAGCGGGACGTATGGGCGGAGATCCGGACACGGATTCCGCTGACGCTGGAGCTGACGGTCCTCAGTACGGTGTTCGCGCTGGTCGTAGCCGTCCCGATTGGGGTGATCAGCGCGGTGCGGCAGGACTCGGCGCTGGATTACGTGCTGCGTGTGCTGTCAATCGGATGGCTGAGCATCCCGGGGTTCTGGCTGGGGACGATGCTGGTCGTGTTCCCGGCGAAGTGGTGGGGGTATGCGCCGCCGGTGGGGTACGTGGACATCTGGGAAGACCCGCTGAAGAACCTCGAGCAGCTGTACCTGCCGGCGATTTCGCTGGGGCTGGCGCTGAGCGCGAGCCTGGCGCGGGTGACGCGGAGTTCGATGCTGGAGGTGTTCCGGCAGGATTACATCCGGACGGCACGGGCCAAGGGGCTGCGGGAACGGATGGTGGTGTTTCGGCATGCATTGAAGAACGCGATGATCCCTGTGGTCACGCTGTTCGGTCTGCAGTTCGGGGTGCTGCTGGGCGGGACGGTTGTGCTGGAGAACATCTTCAGTTTGCCCGGGCTGGGGCTCCTGACGTTCACCTCGGTGACCATCAAAGACTACCCGCAGGTGCAGGGGCTCGTGCTGTTCTTCGCGGCGGTGCTCGTGACGATCAACCTGCTGGTCGACCTGAGCTATGCGTGGTTCGACCCGCGGATCCGGTATACGTGATGGGAGCGGAAGCGGTCTCGGCGGCACCGGTATTCGCGGGGGAGCTGCGGAGGCGGCCCGGGCGGCTGGTGCGGCTGTGGCGGGTGGCGCGGCAGAAGCCGCTCGGGGCGGCTGCCGGTGTGGTGTGCCTGGTGCTCATCCTGGTGGCGCTGGGGGCGGATGTGGTCGCGCCGCAGGCGGCAGATGCCGTGGACCCGGTGAAGAATCCGCGGCTCCAGGCGCCGAGCCTGAGCCATCCGTTCGGGACGGACAACCTGTTCCGGGACATCTTCAGCCGGGTGATTATCGGGAGCCGGATTTCGCTGGGGATCGGGTTCGCGGCGGTCGCCATCGGGACGGTGCTGGGGACGGTGCTCGGGATGGTGGCGGGGTTCTTCCGGGGGTGGGTGGACATGCTGGTGAGCCGGGCGATTGAGGTGGTGCTCGGGTTTCCGCCGCTGGTGCTGGCGATTTTCTTCCTTTCGATTTTCAACCCGGAGAAGGGATACAGCCTGCGGTCGTTCCTGATGGTGAGCCTGGCGATCGGCATCATCATTACGCCGACGACGGCGCGGATCGTGCGGGGGTCGGTGCTGAGTATCCGGAATCTGCAGTACGTGGAGGCCGCGGAGGCGCTGGGGAACGGGCCGGTGCGGATCATGTGGCGGCACGTGCTGCCGAACGTGGCGGCGCCGATCATCGTGATTGCCAGCATCCAGGTTGGGAATGCGATCCTGGCGGAGGCAGCGCTGAGCTTCCTGGCGCTGGGCATCGCGGATGCGGCGCACCCGAGCTGGGGGGGGATGCTGCAGGAGATGCGGCCGGTGTGGCTGGAGGCATGGTGGACGGCAGTAGTGCCGGGCGCAGCGATCAGCGCGGCGGTGCTGGCGTTCAACCTGTTTGGGGATGCGCTCAGGGACGTGCTCGATCCAAGATTGCGTCAATCGTCGTAATAGGTATGGGAAATGGCAGCGCCGGCTGCTTCCAAACCAGGGGAAAGGACAGGACCATGGAGAAACGGGAGAACTACTGGCTTCGGCGGAAGGTGAGCCGCCGGACCGCGCTGCGCGGGACGGCACTGGCCGGGGCGGGGGCCGCGACGATGGCGCTGGTAGGGTGCGGCGGCGGAGATGACGACGACGGTAAGGGCGGGAGCGGGCCGGGGCTGCTGCCGACGGCGGCGCCGACGCCGACGCCGGCGAAGCAGCCGAAGCCGGGCGGGAGCCTGACGTTCCAGATTTCGTCGCAGCCGCCGAGCCTGGACCCGTACACGCAGACGTCGTTTGTGGCGGCGTATAACCACGGGCTGAGCTACTCGAAGCTGTTCCGGTTCAAGGCAGGGACGCCGGACGTGGCCCCGGCGGACAACTCGATGGAGCCGGACCTCGCGCAGGCGATGCCGGAGCAGCCGGACACGCTGACGTTCATCGTGAAGCTGAAGCCGAATGCGAAGTTCCACAACGTGGCGCCGGTGAACGGACGGGCGGTGACGTCGAAGGACATCGCGTACGCGTTCGACCGGTACAAGAACTTCGAAAAGTCGGTGCACAAGACTGGGCTGGCGTTCATCGACAAGGTGGAGACGCCGGACGACCAGACGGTGCGGATTACGACGAAGCAGCCGTACGCGGACTTCGTGTTCTACCTCGGGGGGAACCTCGGGGCGTGGATCTGTCCGCAGGAGTGGGCGGAGTCGCAGGACGTGGCGACGAAGATGATCGGGTCGGGGCCGTTCCTGCACACGGAGTTCAAGACGGGCGTGAGCCTGAGCTACAAGAAGAACCCGGACTACTTCGACAAACCGTACCCGTATTTCGACGAGGTGACAGCGCTCATCGTGCCGGACCAGGCGAAGCGGGTGGCGGATTTTTCTTCGAAGCAGGTGAACCTGACGTGGCTGTTCCTGCCGACGGAGCGCGACCAGCTGAAGGCGGCGCGGCCGGATGCGAAGTTCGAGGAGACGCAGGGGATCGGCGGGTACATCTATCTGCGGACGGACAAGCCGCCGTTCAACGACAAGCGGGTGCGCCAGGCGATTTCGATGGCGCTGAACCGGAAAGCGATCCGGGACGCGATCTCCAAGGGCGAGGGGGTGCCGGAGCAGCTGTACCACGTGGGCTACCCCTGGGCGAGGCAGGTGAAAGACCTCCCGCAGGCGAAGTACTGGGAGTACAACCTGGCCGAGGCGAAGAAGCTGCTGGCGGCGGCGATCGGTGAAGGGAAGACCATCGAGACGACGTGGGAGCACGCGGATGCGCAGATATACACGCAGGCGTACGTGGACACGGCGACGCTGGCGCAGGCGCAGCTGAAGCAGCTCGGCATCAACATCACGGATGTGACGAAGCCGTACGCGCAGTACATCTCGACGACTTACCAGGGGCAGTACGAGGGGATGGGGCACAGCCCGCGGGCGGTGGCGTACTGGCTCGATTTCGTCACGGAGCGGTTCACGATGAAGCCGCAGCGGGGCCGCATCAACCTTTCGTACGTGAACGACCCGAAGCTGGAGGAGCTGATGGACAAGCAGCGGGGTCAGTTCGTGTGGGAGGAGCGGCTGCAGACGGTGCGGCAGATCGAAGAGCACGTGGCGGAGGAGCAGTACGAGATTTACTTCTCGACGGACACGCGGACGTACTTCTGGGATGCGAACATCGAGAACTACCGGCCGACAGCGTGGTTCCCGTATACGCATCTGATGAAGGCCTGGCGGGACGCCTGAACCGGCGCCGGCCGAGGGGGCGCATGGGGGAGGGGGTGCCGGGCTTCCGGCGCCCCTTCCCTCGTCCTCGTTTTTGGGGAACGAGGGGGAAGAGATAGGAGGCTTCCGTTCAGGGGAGCAGCGGGACGGGGAGGGCGCCTTCGAGCTGCAGCAGCTGGCATTTCATGGCGAGGCCGCCCGCGAAGCCGTGGAGGGAGCCATCGGCGGCGACGACGCGGTGGCAGGGCAGCCAGAGCGGGACGGGGTTGGCGGCGATGATAGCGCCAACGGCGCGGGCTTTGGCGCGGCCCAGGCCTGCGGCCTCGGCGAGCCAGGCGTAGCTGCGGAGTTCGCCCGGGGGGATGCTCCGGAGGGTGAGGAGGACGCGGCGGGAGGGCTCGGGAAGTGCCGGGGGCAGGTCGACCGGGAAATCGGCGAGGGCTGCCGGGGCGCCGGCGGTATAGGCGGCGAGGCAGTGGAGCGCCTGGCGGAGGAGGGGCGGGCATTGGGCGGGGTCCGGCTCGTCGGCACCGAAGGCCCGGAGCTCGCCGAGGGCGGCTTCGCGGGTTCGGTGGAAGAGGGTCGCGTGGCGGATGCCGGCGGGGGTGACCGCGACCCCGGCCCAGCCGAGGGGTGTTTCGATGATGGCGGCGCGGAGACTGACGGTGCTCACGGTGAGCGGTGCTTTCGGCCGATGAGCCGACCGAGGAGCGCGCCGCGGAGGGTGCGATAGGATGCGACGGCCTCGGCGTCGTCGACGCGGTGCTGGTCGGGGCGGGCGTAGCGGGACTCTTCGTAGGCCTGGCCGAGGCGTTCGGCCGGTTCTTCTCGCTGGATGGTGCGGCCGAGGCGGCGCGACCATTCGCGCGGCGTTTCGGGGGCGCGAGGTCCGAGGCCGGCCCAGCCGGCGAGCCGCTGGGTGTGGGCCCAGAGCCGGGCGCGGTCATCGAGGCCGGAGAGGCCCCAGTTCCAGGCGATGCGGAGGCCGACAGCTGCGGCGGCGAGCAGGACGAGGATGCTCAGCGGGATGACCAGGAGGAGCCAGCTGTAACGCTGGTTGATGACGGGGTTTTCGGCGAGGGCATCCTGGACGGGGTTCGTGCCACCTGTCGGGTCGAGGTAATCGGGTCCGAAGAGGTCCTCGAGGGACGGCTCAACGAAGGGGTCGGAGGGGACGAGGGGCTGGCTGAGACCGCCGGCACCGCCTTCGGGGCGGTCGGACGTGGGGTTGAATTCGACCCATCCGTAGGCGGGGAAGAACACTTCGACCCAGGAGTAGGCGTCGCTCTTGCGGACGGTGTAGAGGGTCTCTTCGCCGGAGCCGGGGGTAAGCACGTAGCCGACGGCGATGCGGCAGGGGATGCCGGCGGTTCGGAGCATGACGCACATTGCGGTGGACTGGTAGTCGAAGTAGCCGCGCTTGAGTTCGAAGAGGAGGAATTCGGCGGCATCGCGGCCGGGGGGCGGGGCGGGGACGGTGAGGTCGTAGGGGAAGGTGCGGAGGTAGGCTTCGATGGCCTTGGCCTGCTGGTAGGGGGTGCGGGCTCCGGATTCGGCGATGATGCGGCGGGTCTCTTCGCGGACGGACTGGGGGAGGGTATCGGGAAGCTGGAGGTAGCGGGCGGTGACCCACTCGGGATAGGCCGTTCCGGCTGCATCGAGCTGGGCGGCGGTGGCGGTGGAGATTGAGCCGAAGCTGTTGTAGGTATCCTCGGGGCCGAGGGCGACGCGACTGCGCATGCGCTCGATATCGGCGGCCTGGCCTGGGGCGGTGTCGACGCGGGTATCGAGGTTGGCGGCGAGGGGGACGCCGGGGGTAAGGATGGTGCTTTCGGACGAGAGGAGCTTGACGCGGAGGATGGCGGTGATGCGGGCCTGGTAGGCAGCGGAGCGGGCATCGACGGCGAGTTCGCGGGCATCGACGCGGGCGGATTCGCGCGGGGCGGCTTTCCAGCCGTTGCCGGTGTAGACCTCGTAGCTGGTAGCGCGGAGAAGGCCGGCTTGGGCGCTGTTGACTTCGAAGAGCCGCCTCGTGCCGAGGGCGACATCGCCCTGGATGGGGAGGGTGTTGCCGAAGGTGTGGAGGTTGGCGCCGCGGCGGGAATCGATGTTGTGGAAGAGGCGGACGAGCTGGTCGGACTGCGAGGTGAGGGGGCGGACGAGGGTATCGAAGATGGATTCGGCGGCCCTGGCCTGGTTGCCGAGCGGGAGCCACCAGGCGATGACGACGAGGACGGACGCGACGGTGACGGTGAGCTGGATGAGGCTGAGGGAGATGAATTCGGGGTAATCGACGCCCTCAGCGCGCCAGCGGGCGAGGTGCTTCTGGAGGTGGACGCGGGAGATGAGGATGATGGCGCCGAAGAGGAAGACGACGAAGGCGCCGGTGGGCTGGCCCTTGAGGAAGGAGATGTTGGTGAGGAGGATGAAGCCCCCGGGGAGGAGCGCGAGCCAGGCGTTCTGCCAGCGGAAGATGGACCAGGCTGCGAGATAGGCGGCGAGCCAGGCAGTGCCCTGGACGAGGGTGACGAAGGGGAGGTTATCGTTGGAGATGTCGCCGGCGCGGACGATGTGGAACCATTCGACCATGCGGACGCGGAAGTCGGCCAGGCGGTCGGCGAGGGTGGGGCCATCGGCGTAGGCCTGGGCGACGAGGGCGACGACGATGGAGCCGGCGAGGAGGCCGAAGGGGTGGATAGCGAATGCGTGGAGGCGGATGCGGGCCGTGAGCATGCCGATGGCGAGCCCGGCGATGACGGTGGGGATGAAGGGGGGCATGCCTTCGACCCAATTGGCCTGGTCGAGGGAGTGGCCGATGGCGGCGAAGGTGATGACCGCGACGGCAAAGGTGAGCCAGTCCTCCCAGCTCATGACGATGCGCGGCAGGTTGAGGGCGATTGAGCCGGCGCTGCGCACAGGGCTGCGCTCGATAGTTGGGTTCAGGCCTGCCATGCGGCACCTCCGGCACCCGCCGGGCCGAGCGCGACGGAGAGGTCGTCGCCGCGGCGGACGACGTAGGTGAGGATATCGGATGCGGTGAGCTGTCCGTAGAGGAGGAGGGGTGAGCGGTCGCTGCCGAAGGTGGAAGGGTCGACGAGGACGACGGCGGCGCGGACGCCGCGCTGGGTGAGGGACTGGATGGCGGTGAGCCAGTGGTCGTCGGTGGAGGCGGTGACGATGACGAGGGTAGTGTGGCGGCCGAAACGGCGCTGCTCCTCGAGGAGGAGGGCGCCGAGGGGGGCATCGCCGACGGCGCTGGCGGTGGCGAGGGTTTCGAGGATGCGGGTGAGCTGATTCTGTCCGCGTTCGGGTTCGAGGATGCGCAGGTCGCGACCAAACTGCATCAGCCCAGCGGGGCGGTTGGCGACGATGTAGTGGCGTGCGACGCTGGCGGCGATGCGGACGGCGTACTCTTCGGTGGAATCATCGCCGGAGCCGACGTGGACGCGGCGCTCGAGGTCGAGGATGACCCAGATATCGGAGGCGGGGTCGAGTTCGAAGGTCTTGACCATGAGCTCGCCGGTACGGGCGGTGGAGCGCCAGTGGATGCGGTTGAAGGCGTCGCCGGGCGCGTATTCGCGAATGCCGGCGGCGTTGGGGGTGACGTAGTGGGTGCGACGGCGGAAGCGGCCTTCGCCGGGGAGGTTGGCGGGGGGCGCCTGGAAGTGGGGCAGGTCGACGACGGGGGGATAGACGAGGACCTGCTGGGCTTCGCCGAAGGTACGGGTGCGGCGGAAGATGCCGAAGGGGTCGCCAGCCGCGACGGTGAGGGGGCCCCATTCGTAGAGGCCGCGGCGGAGCAGGGGGGTCGTGACGATCCAGTTTCGGGAGCGGCGGGGCGGGATGGTGACGATGCGGCGGGAGCGGTGGCCGGGGAGGCCGGAGGGGTCTTCGATGTCGAGCCAGACCTTGGGGAGGAAGGAGGTGTTGCGAACTTCGATGACCTCGAGGGCTTCCTGGCCGACCTGGGCTCTGGCGGTGCGGCGGTCGGCGGCGGCCTGGAGGTTGCGGGTGTTCCACCAGGTGTAGAGCCAGGCGAGGGGGAGGACGAGGGCGATGACGTAGACAAGGCGGAAGAGGAGCCAGAAGCCGGTTGCAAAGGCGACGAAGACGGAGACGGCGAGGACGGCGAGGACGAGGGCGAGGGTGCGCCGCTCGGGGGCGATCGCTCCGCCGATGAATCGCCGCACGGTGCTGCCTCAGGCTCGGACGCGGGCCCCGGGGACGGGGACGCGCTGGAGGCACTGGGCGATGACGTCGGCCTGGGTGACGCCTTTTACTTTGGCGCCCGGGCTGACGATGACGCGGTGGGCGAGGGTGAAGACGGCGAGGTCTTTGACGTCATCGGGGATGACGAAGTCGCGGCCTTCGAGGAGGGCTTTGGCCTGGGCGGTTCGGAAGAGGGCGAGGGAGCCGCGAGGGCTGGCACCGAGGTAGACCGCCTCGTGCTCGCGCGTGGCGTTAGCGAGCTGGACGATGTACTGCTTGATGAGGGGGTCGACGTAGATTTCGCGGACGGCGCGCTGGAGCTGGAGGATTTCGTTGGCGTCGGTGACTTGCTGGAGGGCTTCGATGGGGTGGCGAGTTTGCTGGTTATCGAGGACGAGGACTTCGTCGGTGGGTGAGGGGTAGCCGAGGTAGACGCGGATGAGGAAGCGGTCGAGCTGGGCTTCGGGGAGGGGGAAGGTGCCTTCATATTCGATGGGGTTCTGGGTGGCGAGGACCATGAAGGGCTGGGGCATGCGGTGGGTGACGCCGTCCACGGTGACCTGGCGCTCTTCCATGGCCTCGAGGAGGGCGGACTGGGTCTTGGGGGTGGCGCGGTTGACTTCGTCGGCGAGGACGACCTGGGCGAGGATCGGGCCGGGGCGAAATTCGAAGTCGCCGGTTTTCTGGTTGTAGATGGAGACGCCGGTGACGTCGGAGGGGAGGAGGTCGGGGGTGAACTGGATGCGGCGGAAGGTGCAGCCGGTGGAGACGGCGATGGCGCGGGCGAGCATGGTTTTGCCGACGCCGGGGACGTCTTCGATGAGCATGTGGCCGCCGCAGATGAGAGCGGTGACGGCGAGGCGGATTTCGCGGGATTTGCCGATGATGACGTGTTCGACGTTCTGGATGATCCGCTCAGCGACGAGCCTGGGGTCTTCCACGGGCATGCTCCGGGGGCTGGGCGGCGGGGCGGAGCGCCCGCCGAAATTGAGGCGATTATACCGCCGGGGAATGGGGAGCCGGTTAAGTTACTTTCGAGGTCCGGAGGGGAGGAGGTGCGGGCCGTGGGGCGAGGAGGGCGCGGAGGACGAGGTCGATGATGCCGTCGGTGAGGTGGGCGGGGAGCGGTCCGGGGCCGGCAGCCATGATAACGAGAGGGTCGGCGGCGCCGGCGATGAAGAGGCGTGCCGCCGGGGGATGGAGGTCGAAACGGAAGTAGCCGAGTTCGATGCCTCGCTGGACGACGGTTTCGAGGCGCGGGTCCTGGAACCAGCTGAGGACGCGGCGGCGGAGCTCCTCGAATGCGGGTGTCGCCATGAGGTCCATGGCGAGCGGTGAGGTGCGGGCGAAGGTTTCGGCGAGGGTCCGGATGTAGGCGGCGATGGCGTGGCGGGGGTCCGGGTGCTGGAGCACGCGGCTGAGGGCGCGGTCGGTTTCGTCGAGGATAGCGGTTGCGACCGCGAGGACGAGGTCGGACTTGGCGGGGAAGTTGCGATAGATGGTGCCGATGCCGACACCGGCAGATTCAGCGACCTGGCGCATTTCGACCGCAGCGCCGTGTTCGAGGAAGAGGGCGCGGGCGGCATCGATGATGCGCTCCCGGTTCTGGCGGGCATCGGTGCGGGACGGGCGGTGGGCAGCGGGCGTATCCATCGTCTATGGGGATGATAACCAGTTTTGGTCTTGATCGGAACCGGAGTTCCGTTTCACACTGGTTTCGGCTCCCGCCGGTGGTTTCGTTACCAAATCGGCGGGCACGATTGCGACGAAGCAACGACGGGCTGCGAGAGGCCATGGGGGACGAGAGATGACTGGACTGGAACGGTGGGCGCGGCTGATGTACCGGCGACGGTGGTGGGTCCTGGGGGCGTGGGTGCTCATCCTGGCGGTGATGGGCGGGATGGCACGGAGCATCGGCGGGGAGTTCCAGACGGAATTCACCCTGCCGGGCTCGGAATCGCAGCGTGCGAACGACCTGCTGAAGGCGCGCTTCCCGGCACGGGCGGGGGGCGAGGCGGACCTCGTTTTCGAGGTGCCCACGGGTATTGCCGGGGCACGCGACCGGGTGGAGGCTGTGCTGGCGCGCGTCCGGGATGAGGTCCCGGACGTGGCCGCCATCGAGTCGCCGTTCGACCGGCCGGGGTACATCTCGCCGGACGGGACAATCGCGCGGGCGGTAGTGCGATTTACGTTCGACGCGGACGAGGTGCCGCACGAGACGGCGGTAGCGCTCATCCGGCTGGCGGAGTCGGAGGCCGGGCCCGGGTTCACGGTAGAGCCGGGAGGCCGGGTGGTGCAGTTCAACGAGCAGACGGAGTTCGGTTCGGAGGTCTATGGCCTCATCGCGGCGGTGTTCATCCTGCTGGTGGCCTTCGGGTCGGTGGTGGCGATGGGGGTGCCGATTGGGGCGGCGCTGTTTGGGCTTGGAACGGGGCTCGCGCTGCTGATGGTGGCGGCGCGGTGGATTGGGTTCCCGTCGTTTTCGTCGCAGTTCGCGGCGATGATCGGCATCGGGGTGGGGATTGACTACAGCCTCCTGGTCGTGACGCGGTTCCGGGAGGCTATCCACGGGGGACGGCCGGTCGAGGAAGGGGTCGTGGAGGCCGTGGTGACGTCAGGCCGGTCGGTGATGTTCGCGGGCGTGGTCGTGGCGATCGCGTTTCTGGGGCTGTTCGTGATGGGGCTGCCGTTCGTGGCGACGCTGGCGACGGCCGGGGCGGTGGTGGTGCTGGTGGCGGTGGCGATTGCGGTTTCGCTGACGCCGGCACTGCTGGCAGTATTCGGCACGCGGGTAGATGCCCTGCGGGTGCCCTTTTTCCACCAGTCGGAGGGGGTCGACCCGAAGAGTCCGTGGTTCCGGCTGAGCCGAGTGATTCAGCGGCGACCGTGGCCGTTCGCGGTCGTAACGACCGCGCTCCTCGTGGCTGCGGCGCTGCCGATTTTCTCCATGCGGCTCGGGTTCACGGATGCGGGGAACCGGTCGCCGAGTTCGCATTCGCGGAAGGCGTACGACCTGATCGCGAAGGGGTTCGGGCCGGGGACGAACGGGCCGCTGCTCATCGTGGCGGACGTGCGGAACGGGAACGGGGGGCTGGGCCGGGCGGTGGAGCTGCTCCGGGCGACGGCCGGGGTGGCCTCGGTGACGGAGCCGACGCTGAACCCGGCCGGGGACACGGCCGTGATCACGGTCATCCCGACGACCAAACCGCAGGACCGGGCGACGACGGACCTCGTCCACCGGCTGCGGGGTGACGTCCTGAAGCGAGCGGGCACGAACGGGGACCGGTACTACGTGACGGGGGTGACGGCCGGGCAGGTCGACGCGAGCGACCGGATTTCGTCGCGGATGCCGTTGCTGTTCATTGGCGTCATCGGGCTCAGCTTCGTCCTGCTGACGGCGATGTTCCGTTCGGTGGTGGTGGCGGCGAAGGCGGCGGTGATGAACCTGCTGTCGATCGGGGCGGCGTACGGCGTGGTGGTTGCGGTTTTCCAGTGGGGGTGGTTCGGCGAGCTGATTGGGGTCGGCAAGGGGCCGATTGAAGTCTTCCTGCCGATGATGATGTTCGCGATCCTGTTCGGGCTTTCGATGGATTACGAGGTCTTCCTCATCAGCCGGATCCGGGAGGAGTACCTGCGGACGGGGGACACGGCGGAGGCGGTAGCGAACGGGCTCACCGCGACGGCGCGCGTGATTACGGCGGCAGCGGCCATCATGGTGACGGTCTTCCTGGCGTTCGTGCTGGGGCCGGAGCGGGTGATCAAGGAGTTCGGGCTGGGGCTGGCGACGGCGATTTTCGTCGACGCGACGCTGGTCCGGATTTTCCTGGTGCCTTCGACGATGGCGCTGCTCGGCCGTTGGAACTGGTGGATGCCGGGCTGGCTGGACCGGCTTTTGCCGGACCTGCAGCTGGAGGGCCCCCCGGGCGACCTGGCTGCCCCGGCGGCGCACGGGGGGCGCTGACCGGCACGGGCGCGGACCACGGGTTAGACTCGTGGGCATGAAACCGGACCGCGGCTGGGTCGAGCGGGCACGGGAGCTCGCGGAGCGTTTCGCGGGGCGGGCCGGGCTTCACGACCGCGAGGGGTCGTTCCCGTTCGAAAACTTCGAGGAGCTGCGGGCAGCCGGGTTTTACGGGCTGACCGTGCCGCGGCGGTACGGGGGCGCGGAAGCGACGCTCGCGACGTACCTGGGGGTGCTGGAAGCGCTGGCGCGCGGAGACGGGTCGACGGCGCTGGCGTTCATGATGCATTTGAAGACGTTCGGGCAGGAGCGGGAGGCGCCGAGCTACCCTGAGCGGTGGTTCGAGCGGTTCTGCCGGGGTGCCGTGGAACGGGGAGAGCTGGTGAACACGGTGGCGACCGAGGAGGGGTTGGGGAGCCCTTCGGGGGGCGGGCTGCCGGACACGGCGGCCCGGCGGGAGGGCGACGGGTGGGTGCTGAGCGGGAGGAAGACGTTCACGACGCTGGCGCCGGTCCTGCATTCCTTCATCGTGCTGGCGCGGATCGACGATGGCGGCGAGGGACCGGCGCGGGTGGGGAACTTCCTGGTGATGCGGGGCGAACCGGGCTTGCGGGTGGTAGAGACGTGGGACGCGCTGGGGATGCGGGCGACCGGGAGCCACGATGTCGTCCTCGAGGGGGTTCGGCTGCCTGCAGACCGGCTGCTGAATTCCCGGGAGGTCGGTTCGCCGGACCCTCGTGCGGGTGCGGGGATGGCGTGGTTCGCCCTGGGGCTCTGCGCGGTGACGATCGGGGTAGCGACGGCGGCGCGGGACTACGCGGTCGGTTTCGCGCGGGAGCGGACGCCGAACAGCCAGCGGCCGATCCGGGAGATGCCGGGGGTGCGGATGCGGGTGGCACGGATGGACCTGCTGCTGCAGCGGAGCCGGGCGCTGATGTGGGATGCGGCGCGGGCGTGGGCGGAGCAGCCAGGGGAGGGGATGCCGGCGATCGACCGGGTGGCAGCGGCGAAGGTCGAGACGCTGAACGCGTGCATCGAGGCAGCGGAGCTGGCGATGCGGGTGGTGGGCGGGGTGAGCCTGCAGCGCACGCGGCCGCTGGAGCGGTACTTCCGGGACGTCCGGGCGCCGCTGCACAACCCGCCGCTGGAGGACCGGGCGCTGGAGCAGCTGGCGCGGCGGGCGCTGGATGGGGGTTTCGAGGCGCCGAAGGCGGCAGAGTAGCCGCCGACCGACCGGGTCAGGTGCCGGGGACCTTGAAGTCGCGGCCGATCGTGATGACCACGTCGGGCAGGGCGGTATCGGTCGAGGGGACGACGATGATGTCGGATGCCGGGATGCCGAGCCACTTTGCGATGTCCTCGGCGAGGACGCGCCGGTCGACGTGGTAGAGGGTGATGGTGGTGCGCGGCTGCTGTGGGGCATCGGGGCCGTAGTAGACGGTGGGGAGGCCTTTGACGTAGGCGAGGTAGCGGCCGAGGGCTGCTGCGCGGGCAGTGCCATCGGGCCCGTAGCCGTTTTGGATTTCGACGTTGCTTTCGCTGTAGGCGGCCTTGGTGAAGACCTGGCTCAGCCAGTACTGGACGTTTTCGGGGTTCCAGGCGAGGACAGCGGCGCCGGCAGCGGTCGTGAAACCGGTAACGGTGGGGACGTCGTTGACCGGGTCGCCGAGGGAGTACGTTTTGAGGCGGCCGTTGGTGGAGCGGAGGAGGTCGAGGTAGCCGGGGAACTTGGCGTAGGGGATATCGGTTTTCACGGTGGAGGCGTAGGCGTTCCAGAGGCCGGCGGGGTCGCGGAGGATATCGAGCTGGAAGGCTTTGTTGAGGGCTGCCTGGAGAACGAGCTGCTGGCGCTTCACGCGCTTGAGGTCGGAGTCGTATTCGCGGTGGCGGCCGAAGGCGACGGCGTGGTAGCCATCGAGGTGGTTGAGGCCGGGCGGGAATTCGACCCAGACTGCGTGGATGTCGTCGTCGGAGTAGTACCAGCGGGGGACGGCGAGGTCCGGGGGGATATCGACGTCGACGCCGCCGAGGGCATCGACGAGGAGTTCGACGCCTTCGAAATCGAGGATGACGTAGTGGTCGATTTCGATGCCGAAGTTGAGTTTCAGGTCGGCTTTGAGCTCTTCGATGCCGCCTTTGATGGAGCCGGTAGCGCGGACGCCGTCTCCGAAGGACTGGTTGATGCGGCGCTGGCTTTCGGGAGCGCGGGGGTTGGCGACGTCGATCCAGAGGTCGCGGGGGAAGCTGAGGACGGCGGAGGTCTTCGCGACGGGGTCGATGGTGGCGACCATGATGGTGTCGGTGAGGTAGCCGCTGTTCGGGTCGTCTTCGAACCGGTAGCCGGGGCGCTTGTCGATGCCGAGGATGAGGAGGTTGATGCGCTTGCGGAGGACGCTATCCTGGCCGGGGCTGGTGATGGAGACGAGGGGGGTGTTGAGGCTGGCGAGGGGACGGATGATGCCAAGGTCGGTCAGTGAGCGGCCGGGGAAGAGGGCGGGGGTGACGCGGGCGAGGAGCGCGAGGCTGGAGTAGAGGGAGGCGAGGGCGAAGGTGGTGAGGGCGAGGACGAAGAGGAGCCGCTGGGAAGGGGAGAGGAGCGCGTGCGCCGCTCGCGACGGCCGGGCGACGGCGCGCGCGGGCTGGTAGGGGGAGGGCTCGACGCGGCCTGTCACGGGTTTCAAGCTACGCGGGGTTCGCGGCGAGGGTCAAACGGAGCCTTTACCGGGACATTGCGGGGTTCAGCCCATGCCGAGCTCGTGGAGGCGGTCATCATCGATGCCGAAGTAGTGGCCGAGCTCGTGGAGGACGGTCTTGCGGACCTGTTCGCGCACTTCATCGTCGGTGGTGCAGATGGCTTCGATGTGGTCCTGGTAGATGGAGATCTTATCGGGGGCGACGAGGTTGTAGTTTTCGCCGCGGCGGGTGAGCGGGATGCCGTGGTAGAGGCCGAGGAGGAGGTCATTCGGGCCGATGCCGGCGAGCCTGCGGTCGCGGGCGGTCGGGCGGGATTCGATGACGATGTCGACGTTGTGGACGCGCGCGAGGAGCTCGGGCGGGAGGCTGGCCACGGCTTCGCGGACGAGGCGGCGGAAGGTCTTGCGGTCGATGCGGCTCACCGTGGGGAAGGGGAAGCGCTCCAGAGGGTGCGGAAGGCGCGGCCGCCGAGGATGGCTTCGCGCTGGCAGACCTGTTCGAAGGTGACGAGCTCGGCGAGGGCGGCTTCGGCACCGGGGATGGCGGCGGCGTGGCCGGAGGCGGCGAGGCGGGCGCGGACATTGTCCCAGGCTCCAGTGTGGCGGAAGGAGGCGGCGAAGCGAGGCCAGAAGACGGAGATGAGCCTGCGGGGTTCGCCGAAGCGGGGGCGGAGGCCGCGCAGGTGCTGATAGCGGGCCTCGATCGAGGGAAGTGGGTCAACGACGCGGACGAGCGGAGGGTCGACCGGGGTCGAGCGGAAGTCGAAGAGGAGACGGCGCGGCACGGTCACGAACCGGACCAAGACGACATCGTGGCCGCGGAGCGCGGCGATAATATCATCGAGGTCGACGTTGAAGTCGTTGTCCACGTGCCGTGATTGTAGGGGGAGCGGGAGGGGCTGGCGAGTGACGGAGGGGTGACAGTCGTCGGCGGGGAGGGAGCGCAGGCGCGCGGAGTGTCGACGATCGGGGTGATGCTGCGGCGATGGCGGTCCTGGGGTACGCGCCGGCGGGTGGAGGAGCTCATCCGGGGCGGCGTGGGCGTTTCGGAGCGGGCCTGGCGGTGTGACGGGGGCGCGGACCCGGCGCGGCTGGCCGCCGAGGTTGCGATGTGGGCGCGGGAGGAGATGGCGGGCATGCGGCGGCCGTTCGGGGTAGACCAGGTGGCGCTGGCGCTGGCCTGGCGGGACGGGCGCGGGCGGGTCGTCTGCAGCGCGAGCCTCGGGGTGATGCGGCCGGTGGCGTTTTACGATGGGAGCGCGGAGGGACAGCTGAAGGAAGCGTTCGGGAGCGCGCTGGGGCTGACCGACGGAAGCGAGACCGAGGTGCTGGCGGCGCTGGTGCGGCTGGGTGACCTGGCGTACGAGCTGCAGGGGGAGGCCCGGGCAGCCTAGACGGCTTGCCGGTGGCGCGGGAGCCGGTACACTCGCGGTGATGACGAAGGTGGCGAACCCGGGACGGGCGAAGGAGCGGCTCGAGCGGCAGATTGAGAGCATTGGCCGGCTGCGCGGCAGCGGTCCGAACCCGTTCGATTATGACCTGTGGGACGACCGGACGGTCGAGATTTTGACGGCGATCTATGGTGAGGGTTCGCCGGAGCTGGAGCGGTATTACGAGGCTGCCGGGAAGCGGGGGCGGCTGCCGGGTGTCCGCGGCCAGGCGGAGAACATGACCCTGAACATCCACGGGCCGTGGGGGATCCACGCCCGGCTGGAGCGGGCGGAGCGGGTGCTGCGGGAGCTGGTGCGGGAGCTCGAGGGTTCGAGCAGCGCGTCCTAGGGGCGCTGGACGTCGTAGGTCAGCTCGACGAAGGCCTCGGTGAGCTGGCGGACGCCGCGGAGGCGGAGCGGAGGCCGGGTGACCGCGCGCGGGAGGAGCGGAGCGCCGGCGCCGAGGGTGACCGGTGCGATGGTGACGATGATTTCGTCGAGGAGGCCGGTATCCCAAAACTGCCCGACGAGGTCGCCGCCGCCGACGAGCCAGATGTCGCTGCCGCCGGCGGCGGCAGCCATTTCATCGTGGACGGGGCGGACGTCGCCCTGGACGAAACGGATGTCGCCGCCAGGGGGGACGGGGAGGGTGTGGTGGGTGAACACCCATGTGGGCTGGCGGTACGGCCAGGGTTTCGGTGCAGCTCCGGGGCGCATGAGGTCGTTCTCGAGGAGCCAGCGGTAGGTGGTGGCGCCCATGGCGATGGCGCCGATACGGGCTTCGAAGGCGGTCCACTCCAGCGGCTCGGGGGCGCCGAACTGGAAGAGCCAGTCGAGGGAGTTCGACGTATCGGCGATGAACCCGTCGAGGCTGGTCGCGGTGCAGTAGATGGTCTTCACGGGCCGGGTTTTTCCTGCGCTGCCGCCGACCAGGCGGGGAGGACTGCCTCGAGGTGGCGGGCGGTGAAGCCGGCGGGGAAGCGGGCGCCGAGTTCGCTGCGGAGGCGTGCGAGGCGGGCGCGGTAGGCCGGGGAGTCGAGCGGTTCGGTGGTCATGATGATGGCGTCTTCGTGGTTGTCGGCGTAGTAGCGCTTGCGGATGCCGACTTCGTAGAAGCCGTAGCGGCGGTAGAGTGCGCGCGCGGGCTCGTTGGACGGGCGGACTTCGAGGGTGACGGACTCCATGCCGGCCAGGGTAGCGAGTTCGACGAGGCCGTGGAGGACGAGACGTCCGAAGCCGCGGCGCTGGCATTCGGGGCGGACAGCGATGGTGACGACGTGGGCCTGGTCGACCATGAGCCAGACGCCTCCGAAGGCGACAGGAGGGGCGCCGGGCGGCCCCTCCCGGGCGATGAGGTAGCGGGCGAGGGCGTTGGTGGTGAGCTCGCGTTCGAAGACGGTGGTGGGCCAGCCAGCGGAGTAGGCGGCGCGTTCGATGGCGATGACGGCGGGGATATCGGCGGGGGTCATCGGTTCGAGCGAAGGGCGTTCCACGGAGGTGATCGTAGCGGGTTCGCCTGAGGCCGGTGAGGAAGCGGGGTGCAGGTGCCGATAACCGGGGTGGGATGACGCGGTTTCCGGTGCCGGGGACGCCGGTGACGGTGGTGCTTCGCGCGGCGCAGCCGGCCCAGTGGCCGGGGGAGGTGGCTGCGGTGCGGGAGGGCGGGGTGGCCGTGCGGATTGCGGGGGCGATGCCGGCGTGGGACCCGGGCGGTACGTACGTCCTGGTGGCGCTGGACGGCAGCACGCGGATGACGCAGCCGGTGGCGTACATGGGCCATTCGGAGCGGGCGGTAGCGTTCCGGGCGATGGGGCCGTGGCGGCCGGTGGACCGAAGGGCGTACCCGCGGTTTCGGGCGAACTACCGCGTGGAAGTCCGCTCGGTGCTCGGGAATTCGCGGCAGGACGGGCGGATGCTGGATATCTCGATGGGGGGGATGGCGGTCCGGCTCGGCAGCCGGCCGGGAGGGCGGCAGGTGCAGGTGCGGGTGTGGGCGGGGCCGTTCAGCAGCGAGCTGCTCTGCATGGTGGTCGGGGCGGAGGAGGACGGGGAGGGGGTGGTGCTGCGGCTGCAGTACTCGGACCTGCTGCCAGCGCAGCGGGCGTTCGTGCGGCAGGTGGTCGAGGGGCTTGCGGGGCCTGAGGCGGCGCAGGCGTCCTGAGGGGGGCGGGGTGGAACAGGTCCCGGGGAGCCGGGAGAATGGCCCCCGTGGCTATCGACGTGCGGCTGGTGCGGACATGGAGCGTGACCGCGGAGGGGGGTGAGGCTGCGCTGGCGGCAGCGGGGGAGCTGCGCAGTGCGCTGCTCGCGGCTGGGGTGCGCGGCGAGGCTGCGGGGAGCGGCGAGGTTGCGTTTCGTGAGGAGCCGGGGGCGGGGGCGGGCTCGTTCGCGGTCGAGGCTGCACCGGGGAGGCTCGTCATCGCGGGGCGGGGACGGCGTGAGCTCCTCGACGGCGTCGCGTGGGTGCTGCGGAAGACCGGCGTGTTGATCCCGCGGCCGGGCGCGGCGCGGGCCGGGGGGACATCCCGTGAGCCGCTTTCCGAGGGCCGGTACGAGGTGCAGCCTGCGTTTTTCGAGCGGGGCATCGTGCTCGGCTGCGACGGGCTCCATGAGGCGTGGCGTGACTGGCTGCCGTTCGCGAGCCGAAACGGGCTGACGAGCGTGTTCTTCCACGACACGCCGCCGAGCCGCTGGGAGGCGGGGCGAGCGGGCGGGGCGGGGCGCCTGTTCGAGCTGTGGGACCGGGAGGGAGCGGAGGTCGCTGTCGAGGCGCGGCGGCTCGGGCTGCGGCTGGAGTTCGGCGGTCACCATCTCTCGACGCTGCTGCCGCGGGAGGCGTTCGAGGCGCACCCGGAGTGGTTTCCGCTTCGGGATGGGGTGCGGCAGCCGCGGCATAACCTCTGCCTCTCGGACGGCGGGGCACGGGCGGCGCTGCAGGCGGGGGCCGAGCGGTTCTTCGCGCGCTTTCCCGGATTCGGCGTGTATCACCTGTGGGCAGATGACCTGCGCGGAGGCGGCTGGTGCCAGTGCGCGGGATGCGCGGCGATGACGCCCTCGGACCAGGCGCTGGCGGCGACGAACCTGGCGGCCGAGGTGCTGGAGCGGCTGGACCCGGCGGCGCACATCGCTCACCTCGCCTACCACGATTCGCTGGAGGCGCCGGTGCGGGTGCGGCCGCGGGCGAACGTGGTGGCGCTCTGGGCGCCGCGCAACCGGTGCTATGCGCACGCGCTGGGCGACCGGGAGTGCGCGCGGAACCGGGAGCACCTGGCCGGGCTCGAGCGGCTGGCGGAGTGGTTCGGCGGACCGGGACGGGTGCGGGTGTTCGAGTATTACAGCGACGGGGTGCTATTCAAGTGGATGGCCCCGCCGCTGCTGGAGGTAGTCCCCGGCGACCTGGCAGCGTACGCGCGGCTGGGGTTGGGGGGAGTCTTCGACCTTGCGGTATCGCCGCGTCCGTGGGTGGGACCGGTGTGGCACGGGTGGTGGTTCGCGCGGTGCGCGTGGGACGGCGGGGGCGACGCCGTACACGGGCTGGACGAGTTCACCCGGGGGTGCTTCGGGGACCAGGCAGGGGAGTTTGCGGCGATGTACCGGCGGCTGGACGCGGCCTGCCGGCTGCTGCTGGAGCGGGGAGCGCTGGAACCGGGGGCGCGGTCGGATGTGCTGGACTATGGGGAGAGCCCGCGGGAGGAGCTGCGGGCCCTGGCCGGGCGCGCGCGGGAGGCCCTCGGGAGGTTTGCGTCAGCGGTGCAGGCGCTGCCGCTGGCCGTCGGCAGCGGGCTGGCGATGGAGGCCGTCGATGAGCTGGCCCCGACGGCGGCAGCGGGGATGCACCTCGCCGAGCGGGTGCTCGCATGGGACGCGGCGCTCGACGGACGGGCGGAGCAGGCAGCTGCGCACCTGGGGATGGCCGAGCTTCACCTCCGGGCGCTGGCTGACTGGTACCATGCGCATGCGCAGCCGGCGTGGGAGACGCTGGGGGAGACGATGCTGCGCGGCGCGCGCTGGCAGATGGACCGGGTGCGAGCGCTGTACGGCTGACCGAAACCTGAACGTTGACGTTCGCGTCAATGTGCTAGACTGGGGGTTGTAATGACGGATTCGACCAGCCAGGAACGGTTTTTGCAGATTGGGGAGGCGGCGGAGCGTGCGAGGCTGACGCAGCGGACGCTGCGCTACTACGAAGAGAAGGGGCTGCTCGCACCGCCGACGCGGATGGAGGGGGGCTTTCGGCTGTATTCGCCGCAGGACATGGAGCGGATCGAGCGGATTCGGCAGCTGAAAGAGCTGCTCGGGTTCTCCCTGGCCGAGATCAAAGAGATGCTGGATGCCGAGGACGTGCGGCTGCAGATCCGTGCGGGGTGGCGGGCTGACGCAGACGCAGCGGAGAAGGTAGAAAAGCTTCGACGGGCGCGCGAGGTGACGCTGCACCAGATTCAGCTGATTGACCAGAAGATGGCGAGGATGGCAAGCCTGCGAGACGAGCTCGCGGAGCGGATTCGAAAGTACGACGAATGGCTGCTGAAGCACACAGAGGCTGCTGGAGGCAGCGACGCGACCCAGGGCGAGGGGAGGGCGACGGTCGGCTCCTGAGCGTTATGCCGGTACGGGCACGACGGCGCCGGATCGGCTACGCTGTGTGGCGATGGCGCTGAACGACCGGCTGGGGCGACCTCTACGGGACCTCCGCATTTCGGTCACGGACCGGTGCAACTTCCGGTGTGTGTACTGCATGCCGCGGGAGGTCTTCGGGCCGGACTACCAGTTCCTGCGGCGGGACGAGCTGCTGACGTATGAGGAGATCGCCCGTGTCGCCCGGGTCCTGGTTGGGCTGGGGGTGGAGAAGATTCGCATCACCGGCGGGGAGCCGCTGGTCCGGCGGGACCTGGACGAGCTGGTCCGGGCGCTGCGGGGAATCGAGGGGCTGCGGGACCTTACGCTGACGACCAACGGGAGCCTGCTGCGCGGGCAGGCGCGGCGGCTGGCCGAGGCGGGGCTCAAGCGGGTGACGGTTTCGCTGGATTCGCTGGACGACGGGGTGTTCCGCGCGATGAACGATGCGGGGGTGGGGGTGGCAACGGTGCTGGACGGCATCGCGGCGGCACGAGAGGCGGGGTTGCGGCCGATCAAGGTGAACGCCGTGGTGAAGCGAGGCATGAACGACCACACGGTGGTGGACCTTGCACGCTACTTCCGCGGGACGGGGGTCATCGTTCGGTTCATCGAATACATGGACGTGGGCGCAACGAACGGCTGGCGGCTGGACCACGTAGTGACGGGCCGGGAGGTCGTCGAGATGATCAGCCGGGAGTTCCCGCTGGAGCCGGCCGAGGCGAACTACCGGGGGGAAGTGGCGCAGCGGTGGCGGTACGTCGATGGTGCAGGGGAGATTGGCGTCATCACCTCGATTTCGCAGCCGTTTTGCGGCGACTGCACGCGGCTGCGGCTCTCGCCGGAGGGCGAACTGTACACCTGCCTGTTCGGTACGAAGGGGCACGACCTGCGGGCGGTGCTGCGGAGCGGGGCGAGCGACGCAGAGCTGGCGGAGTTCGTGGGGAACGTGTGGCAGGCGCGAGAGGACCGGTATTCGGAACTGCGGACGGAGGCGACGGCCGGTCTGCCGAAAGTTGAGATGTCGCACATCGGCGGCTGAGGGTTCGCTGGCGAATTCCGTTCGAAAGGCGTAGGCTGCCGCGCATCCTGGATACGGAGGCGCGGTGATGACGACCCGAGAAGCGTTTGCGGTGACGGTGGCCGATGGGGTGATGGCGGGGCCGCTGCGGCGGTCGGTGAACAACTCGGCGCAGGCCAGGGGGTCGATCCACGACGACGCGACGGCGAGGAAGCTCGGATTCCGCGGCGGGACCGTCGCGGGGTCGATCCACATGGAACTGTTCCCGCCGCTGCTGCGGGAGCTGTGGGGTCGGCGGTGGTTCGAGCGGGGAACGCTCTCGATGTACTTCCTCAATGCCACGACGGACCGCGAGGCGGTGCGGGCTTTCCTCCGGGTGCCGCCGGCAGGCGCGGCTGATGCACAGGTCGAGGCGTGGGTGCTGAGGGAGGACGGGATGCAGGTCGCGCAGGGGACGGCGTCGGTCGGGGCGCCGGGGGTGCCGACGGCGCTGCTTGCGCGGCCGCTGGAACGGTTCGAGCCCGGCGAGCTGCGGATCCTGGCAGGCGTGCAGAAGGGGCACCGGTTCGAGCCGGTGCAGGTTGCGTGCACCGCGGAGGACCAGGAGCGCCGGCTGGCGGTGACGACGGAGCCGATGGACTGGTACCGGGGAGAGGGCTCACCGTGGGGAGCGCCGCCGGTGATGGTCGCGCCGCTGGTGCAGATGCTCTATGCGAAGAGCGTCGCGCAGGTACGGGGCGGCTTCGGCGCGGTGGGGCTCTTCGGCGCGATCGAAATCCGGAACGTGAATGGGCCTGCTCTCGTCGGCGAGGCGTACACGTGCCGGGGTGAGGTCATCGCGGTCGGGCAGAGCCCGAAGACGGAGTATCTCTGGTTCGAGACGGGGCTCGACGACGCCGGTGGGAAGCGGGTGGCGGAGATGCGGATGCTGCTGCGGTTCATGAAGGCGTCGAGCAGCCTGTACCCGGAGCTGCAGCAGGATTGACCGCTCTGGAGAGGATGGCCCCGGCCGGCGGAAGGAGGAACACCGGCCGGGGCCCAGCCACGCCGAGGGGTTCGGCACCGTCACTCTAGCGCTTTTGAGAGTAAGTATCAATACCCGGGGAAGGTGCTGCGCTGGATTTTGCGGGCTAATCGCCGGCGGCGGGTGCGGCAAGGGGGGAGCGGAGCGGGCGGACGGGTTCGTCGATGGGGGAGGCGCGGCGCTCGGGCGGGAGGGGCCTGGGGTACCAGCGGTCCTCGAACTCGCTGAACTTGTCGCGGAGGCTGGGCATGACCTTTTCGGCGAACATCTGGGTGTTGTAGATGGCGAGGTCGCGGGGCATGGAGCCCATCTGGAGGAGGAGCATGAGGTGCCCGACGCGGAGGTTATCGGCGAGCTCGTTCAGCTTTTCGGTGACGTAGTCGGGGCCGCCGGCGATGACGTAGCCCTGCTCGACGAGGCCTTCCCAGGAGAGGCGGGCCTTGGCGTTCTGCTGGGCCTGTTCGAACTGGGATTTGATGCCGGCCTTGACGGTGCGGAGGGTTCGGTAACCGGGGGCATCGGCGAACCCGGGGTAGACGTGGAGGCAGCGGTTGTAGAAGTAGTCGATGTGGGGCCAGTAGAGCTCCTTGGCCTCGGCGGCGTTCTCGGCGACGCAGACGACCTGGGCAAAGCCGGCATGGTAGGGGTTGGGCTCGACGCCCTTCTCGCGCATGCGGGCCCAGAAGCCGTCCATGATGGCCTGGGCGCGCTTGTAGCCGGAGTAGGAGAGGTAGGAGTAGAGGTAGCCCATATCGGCGCACCACTCCCAGGTTTCGATCGAGCCGCCGCCGGGAATCCAGATGGGCGGGTTGGGCTTCTGGAGCGGGCGGGGCCAGGGGTTCATGTAGCGAATCTGGGTGTACTTGCCGTTGAAGTGGGTGACGCCTTCGTTGTGCCAGGCCTGCATGATGAGGTCGTGGGCTTCGTAGTAGCGCTCGCGGAGCTGAGCCCCGGGGACTCCGTAGGCGAAGTTCGTATCCATGGAAGTGCCGACGGGGAAGCCGGCGACGAGGCGGCCGCCGGAGAGGATATCGAGCATGGCGAACTCTTCGGCCACGCGGAGGGGCGGGTTGTAGAGGGCGATGGAGTTCCCCATGACGACGATGGCGGCACGGCTGGTGCGGCGGGTGAGGGTTGCCGCCATGATGTTGGGGCTGGGCATGAGGCCGTAGGCGTTGCTGTGGTGTTCGTTGACGCAGATGCCATCGAAGCCGACTTTTTCGGCGAATTCGAGCTCGTCCAGGTACTCGTGGTAGACGCGGTTCGCCTTTTCGGCATCGAAGAGGCGGTAGTCGACATCGACCCAGACCGAGCGGTGGTTTTTCTGGAAGTCGTCGGGGAGGTAGGGCCAGGGCATGAGATGGAACCAGTGGAATTTCACGGGGGAGCCTCCTCGGGGTGGGCTGGGCGGAGGGCCGGCATTTCGCCAGTCCCGAACGGTTTGGGGAGTATAGCAGGATGCGGGCGACGAAACGGGACGGGGCCGGGCGGCGGGTCAGGGGAGGGCGACGTCGATGACGACGAGCGGGGGCTGGCTGCCAACGGTGTAGGGTGAAGGGACGTACTGGCCGCCTGCGAGAACGCCGATGACGGCGCCGACGCGATTCGCGCAGTCCTCGCCGCCGGTGTAGAAGTCGATGCCGAAGCCGCCGTCGACGTTGAGGCGGGAGGGACCCGGCACGCCGTCGAAGGTGACGAAGACTTCGAGCTGGCCGGCGGGGACCGGAACGCCGCCGCGGGTGAGCGCCCCCGCGACCCGGGCGGTGGGGAGGATGCCGGGACCGGTGACGGCCGGGGGGCAGTAGGGGCGGGCGGCAGCCGGTGAGGGCGTTGGGGTCGGCGTCGGGGCCGGGGTCGGCGCACCTCCTGACTGTCCACCAGGCGTGCCGCCGGAGCCGCCGGGGTTTCCTGCGGGGCGGGCGGTGGGGGTGGGGGTCGGGGCGGGGGTGGGGGGACTCGGCGCCGGGCTCGGCGATGGGGAGGCGGTTGGGGTGACGGTGGGGGTGGGCGACGGAGACGGCGCCGGGGTGGCGGCCAGGCCGGGGGAGGCGGGGGGCGTCGCCGGCTCGCCGCCCCGGATGAGGAGCCAGACGCCGAGGGCGGCGAAGATGACGCCGAGGATGCCGAGTGCTGTCCAGCCGAGGGCCTGGCGGGCCGGCGTGGCGAAGAGGGAGGGGAGCCAGCTCATCCGGCTACAGGGTACGGGAGCAGAGGCGCGGCGTCAGGGGGCGACGGACGGCTCGGGGGCGAGCCAGTGGTCGATGGCGCGTGCGGCGGTGCTGGCGAAGGGAAGCGGCACCCAGGCGCCCCCCAGGCGGGCGGATTGGTACGCGGCGCAGATGATTTCGAGGACACGGAGGGCATCTCGGCCGGGGAAGCGCGGGGCCACGCGGCCGGCGGCAGCCTCGACGAAATGCTCGAGTTCTTGCGGGAAGCCGAACTGCCAGGCTTCTTCGTACATCACGGACTGCCAGCCGGGGGACCCGGAGGAGGGGGCGTCCTGTTCGCGATAGAGCTCGAGGGCGGGGGCACGGTCGAGGTTGGCGGTGATGCGGCCGCGGGAGCCGATGACCTCGAGGAGGTCGGCGCCGCCGGGGAGGGCCCAGGAGGCTTCGATGACGGCGAGGGCGCCGCCGGGATATCGGAGGTGCACGACCGCGTGGTCCTCGGCGGGGGTCCGGGCGGCGTGGCGGAAGCGGGCGAGGAGGGCAGCGACGGCTTCGGGCAGGGCCCCGAGCTGGTGGCAGGCGAGGGCGATGCCGTGGCAGCCGATGTCGAGGAGGGCGCCGCCGCCGGCACGGCCGATATCCCAGAACCAGTCCGCCTGGGGCCCGGCGTGGCCCTGCTGCTGGCGGAGGAGGTACGGCTGGCCGACCTCGCCACGCCGGAGGAGTGTGCGGGCGCGCTCGTACATCGGGGCGAAAAGGAGGTTTTCGGCGCAGATGAGAAGGACGCCGGCGCGGTCGCAGGCTTCGACCATCTCGGCAGCGGCGGGGAGGCCGGGGGCGAGGGGCTTTTCGCAGAGGACGTGCTTGCCGGCGGCAGCTGCGGCAAGGGTGACGGGGAGGTGGAGATCATTTGGGGCGGCGATGGCGACGGCATCGATGGGTGCTTCGGCGATGAGCTGGCGCCAGTCTTGGAAGGCAGCGGGGACGCTCCAGCGGTCGGCGAACGCGCGGGCGGAGCGCGGCGAGGCGACGGCGGTGATTTCGAGGCCGGGCACGCGGCGGGCGGCGGAGGCGTAGACGCTGGCGATGAACCCGGCGCCGACGAGGCCGAGACGGAGGGGCATGGGGGAATCGTGACGCGGCCGGGGCCGGCTGTCGACGGAGGCTCAGCCGAGGAGGGCTGCAAGGGCGCGGTCGAGGTCGGAGAAGCTGGCGAGGACGGCGTCGGCGCCGGCGGCGAGGAGGTCGGATTCGGAGTAGCGGCCGGTGGCGACGGCTACGGCGCGAGCACCTGCGGCGCGGGCGGCCGCGACATCGAGCGGGGTATCGCCGATGACGATGGCTTCGGCGGGGTCCGGGGGTGCGCCGAGGGCGGCGGCGAGGGCTGTGATACCGGAACGGACGAGGGCGGCGCGGTCGGTGTGGTCGTCGCCGAAGCCGCCGGCGGCGAAGCGGTGCCAGAGGCCGAAGTGGCCGAGCTTGGCGCGGGCCCCGGCGCGCAGGTTACCGGTGGCGAGGCCGATGCCGGGCAGCTCGCGGGCCAGGGCATCGAGGAGGGGGTAGACGCCGGGGAGGACCTCGCCGCTTTTCTCGCGGAGCGCGGCTGGCAACTCGTCGAGGTAGGCATCGCAGACGTCAGGGAAGCGGGACGGAGGGCTGCCGCAGCGGCGGAGGATTTCGAGGATGATGGCGCGGTCGGTACGGCCATCGAACGGGACGCCTTCGGTTGCGGAGCGGACCCCCGTGATGCGTTCGAAGGCGCGGTCGAGCGCGAGGCGGCCTGCGCCGCTCGTGGCGATAAGGGTGAGGTCGATATCGAAGAGGAGGAGCGGCGGCACGGGAGGAGTGTAAAGGTGCGCGGCCGAGCGGGCTGTGAGGCGAAGGGGACCGGGTGAATTTTCGAAGACGGGACTTTCGAACGACGTTCGGAGTTGTTAGGATGCGGCGAAGGAAATTCGGAGGCAGATAGCGATGGCAGAGTCGACGGGGCAAGACGCGCGGACAGTGGGACAGGCCGGGGCGCACAGGCAACCGGTGACCGCGATGCCGGGAGGGGAGCGAGGGGACGTGCCGCTGGGAATTGCGCTAACGCCGCTGAACCCGGAGTACCAGGAGAATCCGTTCCGACTGCTGGACCGCGTGCGGGAGGCGGGGCGCGTCGTGTGGGACGAGCAGTTCGGGCGGTGGGTCGTGGCCGGGTTCGAGGACGTGCACGCGATTCTGAACGACCGGGACCTGCTGGTAGACCCGCGGAAAGCAAACGAGAAGTCGTTCAACGCGATGTTCCGGCAGCGGTTGCTGGGGGAGGACCGGGAGCCGAGCATGCTGTTCCAGGACCCGCCGGTCCACACGCGGCTGCGCGGACTGGTGTCGAAGGCATTTACGCCGCGGGCGATCGAGCGGATGCGACCGCGCATCGAGGAGATTGCGAACGAGCTGTGCGACCGGGTGGAGGGGCAGGAGCGGTTCGACCTGATGGCGGCGTTCTGCCAGCCGTTCCCGACGATCGTGATCGCGGAGATGCTTGGGGTGGACCCGAGGGACCAGGCGGATTTCAAGCGGTGGACGGACGACAGCGTGGCGGCGGGGTTCGACCCGTTTGCCAGCGAGGAGGTGCGGCAGCGGGCGATGGCCGCGGGGCAGGCGCTCGAGGCGTACCTGACGCGGGTGATTGCGGAGCGGCGGGCGGAGCCGCGGGACGACCTGATTACGGCGATGCTGAAGGCAGAGGAGAACGGGGACTTCCTCAACGACGAGGAGGTGCGTTCGATGATCGGGCTGCTGCTGGCGGCTGGGAACGTGACGACCACGGACCTGCTGGGGAACGGGATGAAGAACCTGCTGCAGCACCCGGAGCAGGCGCAGCTGCTGCGCGAGCGGCCGGAGCTCATCGAAAATGCCGTGGAGGAGATGCTGCGGTACGAGGGGCCGGTGACGTTCAGCGGGCGCATCGTACCGGACGACCGGGTGATTGCCGGCTGCCCGATGAAGAAGGGCGATTCGATCACGGTGGCGCTGGGCGGCGCGAATTACGACCCAAGGCTGCACCGGGACCCGCACCGGTTCGACGTGACGCGGGAGGACATCGACCACGTGGCGTTCGGCGGCGGGCGGCGGTACTGCCTGGGGGCGCCGCTCGCGCGGCTGGAGGCGCAGGTTGGCGTGCGGGTGTTGCTGAACCGGTTCCCGCGGATGCGGCTGGCGCCACAGGAGTTCAAATGGAAGCGGGTGCCTGCGTTTCGGGGACTGGAGGAGCTGTGGGTTGAGGTGTAGCTAGCCGACGCCGGGGTTGATGGGGGCGTCGCCGATGACGCCCTCGCGGCGGAGCTGCGCGATGCGGGCGTCGTCGAGGCCGAGGAGGCCGCGGAGGATGTCGTCGTTGTGTTCGCCGAAGAGCGGTGCGTGGCGGCGCGGCGCCGGGTCGGCCTGGCGGAGGCGCCAGGTGGTGCGGGGCTGTTTCCAGGGATGCATGCGGGGATGAGGGAGTTCGACCCAGAAGCGGCGAGCGAGGAGGTGAGGGTCGTCGTGGATGACGACGGTATCGAGGACGCGGCCCGCCGGGATATCGGCGCGGGCGAGGAGTTCGAACGCCTCCTGCGGGTCGCGGCTGGCGAGGGCGGCCGTGAGGCGGGAGTCGATGACGTCGTGGTCGGTCGGGTCGCCGGGTAAGGCCGGGTCGACGGCGAGGAGGGCAGCGGCGCGATGCCAGTCATCGCGGGTGCGGAGGGTGATGGCGAGCCACTGGTCCTGGCCGGCGCAGCGATAGACGCCCTGGGCGAAGGCGCGGGGTTCGCGATTGCCCCGGTGTACGGGGGTTTCGCTGCGGAGTGAGGCGGCGACGAAGGCTTCGCCGATGAGGGTGGAGAGGACTTCGCGCTGGGCGAGGTCGATGAAGGCGCCGCGGCCGGTGCGGCGGCGACGGATGAGGGCGAGGGCGACGGCGGCCGCGGCGGCCGTGCCAGCGACGGGGTCACCGTAGGAGATGCCGGTTTTGATGGGGACGCCGTCGTCGCCGTAGCCGGTGAGGGAAGCGAGGCCGCTCATCTGTTCGATGATGGGGCCGAATCCGACGTAGTCGCGTTCGGGGCCGGTTTTGCCGTAGCCGGCCATGGAGACGAGGATGATATCGGGGCGGGCCTCGCGGAGGACGTCGTACCCGAGCTGGAGGTTGTCGAGGACGTCGGCGCGGTAGTTTTCGATGACGACGTCGCAGTGAGTGACGAGCTGGAGGAAGGTTTCACGGCCGAGGGGGTGGGCGAGGTCGAGCGTGAGGGATTTTTTGTCGCGGTTGTAGTCGTTGAAGTAGTAGGAGGCGTTCCAGGGCTCCTCGACCCCGGGGAGGGGGATGAGGGTGCGGAGGTTGTCCCAGGCGCGGGGGGACTCGACTTTGATGACCTCGGCGCCCATCTCGGCGAGGATGCGGGTGGCGTAGGGGCCGGCCCACATCATGGTGAGGTCGGCGACGCGGATGCCTTCGAGGGGGAGGCGTTTCACGGGCGAGGACTCCATTCGGCGAGGACGGCGGCCGCGGGGACGGGTTCGGCGAGCTGGCCCGGGCGCCAGCCGAGGCCGAGGAACGGACGCCCAGGGATGCGGGCGGTGCCGGCCGGGGTTTCGACGGTGTCGAAGAAGCCGCGTTCGCTGAGGGAGGCGTTTTCGAGGAGTTCGCGCGGGGTGACGACGGCGCCGATGGGGACGCGGTGGCGGGCGCCGAGCTCGAGCAGTTCGGCCTTCGTTCGGTCGCCGAACCAGGCATAGAGCTTCGCCTGGAGTTCGTCGTCGTGATTGGGGCGTTCGAGGGGGTCGCGGAAGCGGGGCTCATCGAGCTCGGGGTCGGCGAGGAGGGCGAAGAGGGCGGGGACCTGGCGTTCGAGGGCGCAGACGCCGGCGAAGCCGTCCGCGCAGGGGTAGAGGCCCCAGACGGCGCGGACGTGGTTGCCGGAACGGACAGAGACGGCTCCTTCGTAGGCGCCGCGGGGGCCGTAGAGTTCGAGCATCCCGGCCATGATCTCCTGGAGGGAGAGGTCGACCCAGTCGCCTTCGCCGTGGACCAGGGCACCGAAGAAGGCGGTGACGGCAGCGCCGGCGGCGTGGAGGCCGCCGAGGTAGAGGGCCTGGGAGCCGCCGGTGACGAGGGGCTCGCGCTGGTGCATCCCGGTGAGCGACATGATGCCGCCCATGGCGAAGGCGGTGATGTTCGTCGCGGGGAACGCGGCGTAGGGGCCGTCCTGGCCGTAAGGGGTGATGGAGACGATGACGAGCGGGGGGCGGGCGGCGCGGAGTGCGGCGGGGTCGAGGCCGCGGGCGGCGAGGGCACCCGGCGGGCCGTCCTCGATGATGATATCGGCGGCGCGGGCGAGGGCGAGGAGCTCGGAAGGAGCGGGGTGGACGCGCCGCTTGCCGGGGAGGAGGTAGACGGCTTCGTCGGGGGTGAGCCGGTCGTCTTCGGGCTCGACGCGGACGACGTCGGCACCGAAGCCGGCGAGCCAGCGAGCAGCGAATGCGGCGGGGATGCCCCCGCCAAGTTCGAGGACGCGGACGCCCTCGAGGGGGAGGGGTTCGGGCGCGGGCGCTTCCATCGGGGGCGGATTGTACCGGGATGGAGCGGGCAGGTCAGTCGAGGTAGGCGTCGCCGAGGGGCTCGCGGGGGACGTCGTCGGTGGCGTTGACCATGTGGCGAGCGAGGGGGGCGAGGCGTTCGAAGACGGGGTCCTGGAGTTCGCGGGGGACGCCGACTTCGTTCCAGGCTTCGCGCATGAGGCGGAGCCAGCGGCCGGCGGCGCGTTCGTCGATGACGAAGGGGAAGTGGCGGCGACGGAGGCGGGGGTGACCGAAGCGGTCGCTGTAGCTGGTGGGGCCGCCGAGCCACTGTTCGAAGAACCAGGTGAGCTTTTGCTTGCCGGGTTCGAGGTCTTCGGGGTAGAGCGGGCGGAGGACGTCGTCGGCTGCGACGCGGGCGTAGAAGGCCTCGACGATGCGGGCGACGGTGGGGGCGCCGCCGAGGCGTGCGTAGGGGGTGTCGGCGGGGGCTTGCGGGGAGTCCACGGCTTCGATGATAGCGGGCAACGGGGCAGGGAAGGAGCGGAGGGGGTAAGATGGAGGGAGCGCGGCGGAGGCCCTGGGGAAAGCGCGCCCTCGTAGCTCAATCGGATAGAGCAGCTGACTTCGGATCAGCAGGTTGTGGGTTCGAGTCCTGCCGAGGGCGCCAGTGCGACTGTTGAACGGGCGAGCGCCGTCGATGCGGGGAGCGGGATGCGCCCCATCTCCGGGCACTGAGCCGCGTTGTAAGCTGTACGGGCAGGGGATGTATCTCGCCGGCCCGAGGGAGGCAGCGGCCCACCGCTCGCGGAGCGCGCGCCACGGAGAGCCCCTTCGCGTCGCGGACTCACGGGTCCCTGGTTGGATACCCGTTTTACTGCCGGTCAGGCATGGCGGCAGGTGGGCGACGTATCGTTAGATCAGGTTCGAGAGAACGACTTTGAGCCAGAGGCGGTTGCAATTCGATGGAGCGCCGAGGTGCAGACAAGACTAAGTAACCTGGATATTCGGCTCCTCGAGTCACTGGTGGCCGTTGGAGACACCGGAAGCTACACCCGTGCAGCGGAAGAGCTCTACCTGACGCAGCCCTCCGTATTCCGCCAGGTCAAGAAACTCGAGGCTCAGTTGGGCACCACCCTCGTCGAACTCGATGGCAAGCGGGTTCGACTGACGGAAGCCGGCCGGGTCGCGTACCAGTACGGGCGGCGTCTGCTCCTTCTCGCGGAAGGTCTTCAAACTGCGGTCGAGTCGTCGCGGGAGGCAGTTTTCGGCACCCTCATCGTGGGGGCGACGCCGTCGATTGGCGAATTCCCGCTCACCTCGGCGATTCTCGCGTACCACGAAGAAAACCGCGGCATCCAGTTCCGCGTGCGCGTGGCCTTGTTACACAATGCCGAGCTCGACCAGCTGGTCGCTGATGGCAGCCTGGACCTCGCGCTCCATGCTCACCCGACGCCTCGCCCGGGGCTCGTGAAAGAACGGTTATTCACCGAGCCGCTCGTCGTCATCGCACCGCGCGGCCATCGATTCGAGAGCCTGTTGAACGTCGCACCGAACGACCTCGCCCCCGAACCGTTGATCTACCATGACCCGGTCGATTCGACGGTCGTGCGCTCCCTCGAAGACGAGTGGCTGGCCCGCGCCGGGGTGAAGCCGAACTGGTGGGTCGCCTGCAATAGTGACCTCGTCATGCGTGCCCTCGTTCGCGGCGGCGCCGGGGTTGCGATCGTGTCGGAGCATTCGGCGCGGCGGCAGGATGCCGACCTGGTCGCGCGGCCACTCGTGGATTCGCCAATGCGAGACATCTTCGTGGTCCGGCGAGCGGCGGCTGAGCATTCGCCACTGGCCTCCGATTTTCGGGAGTTCCTTTTGAGGTTTGACTGGGAGCGCTGGCGGGCCGAGGGCCTCGCAATCATGCGTCCCTTGCATGATACATCTTCGTAGAAACTTCTCGCGAATGAGGGCCTGATGCACCTAGGCTTCCCTATCACGTCGGGGAGCCGCAGGTGGGCCGGTACGTTTTGCGCAGGCTCGTCATGCTCCCGCCTCTGCTGGTTGCAGGTGCGGCGCTGGTGTTCTTCATGCTCCGCGTTGTCCCCGGAGACCCGGTCCGGGCAGCGCTCGGCACGGAGGCGACAGAGGAAGAGGTCGAAGCCCTCCGGCAAGCGCTGGGCTGGAACGACCCACTTCCTGTGCAATTCGTGCGGTGGCTAGGAGACCTGGCACGGGGCGACCTAGGTGAGTCCCTAGTCAGCCGGCAGTCGGTTTCGGGGCAGCTTGCCGAACGCCTGCCGCCAACGGTGGAGGTGCTCGTCCTTGCGATGCTGTTGAGCACGACCCTCGGAGTGTCATTCGGCGTCATCTCGGCGGTATATCGGAACAGCTTCCTTGACCACTTGGTTCGAATCGGTAGCGTAGCGGCGCTTTCCGTGCCAGCTTTCTTCGCCCTGACGCTGCTGATCGTTCTTCCATCGCAATGGTGGAACTATGTACCACCTCTTACTTACGAACCGATTTGGGAGGATCCTGTAACTAATTTGAGGATGTTCGTTCCTCCAGTCCTCATTCTGAGCGTCGAGATGTCCGCGTCGCTGATGCGCTATACTCGTTCTGTTTCTCTTGACGTTCTCCAACAAGACTATATCCGGACGGCAAGGGCGAAAGGTCTTCGCGAGCGGAAAGTGGTCATAAATCATATGTTGAAAAACACTTCCATTCCGGTTGTGACCATCCTTGGCGCAAGATTTGCTGGACTACTCGGTGGAACGGTTATCCTCGAACAGGTGATGTCAATTCAAGGAATCGGACAGTTCGCCTATCAGTCTGTCAAGTCCAAGGATTACTCCGTCGTACAATCGCTGACCGTGTATTTTGGACTTCTCGTTATTCTTTCCCATCTCATAGTCGACATTTCCTACGCCATGCTTGACCCGAGGATTCGTTACCGATAGGTGGGTACCATTGACTGAGGTCGCAATATCGCCGTATCCCCAGATTGCAGAGGAACGCCGACCTCGCCGACGAGGGAGGGTGGCTCGGCTGGTTTCTGAGTTCCCGCTGGGTGTTGCGGGCGCTGTGGTCATATTGGTCATCATCGCCGTGGCGGTCCTGGCGCCCGTCCTGGCTCCGCACAGTCCGACCGCCACCAGTTTTGCGCCCCTCGAGGGCCCGAATGCCCGGAATCTCCTGGGCACCGACCGCACGGGCCGGGACGTCTTGAGCCGAACGATTTGGGGGTCTCGGACCTCTCTCATGGTCGGTCTGGTGGCGGCCGTGCTGGGCACCGGGGCCGCCACAACGATGGGGCTCATCAGCGGCTACTTTCAGCGCTGGCCGGACCACCTCATCCAGCGAGGCAGCGAAGTCGTCGCGATGATCCCGGACCTCATACTCCTCTTCATGATCGTCCTTGCATTCGGACCCGGTGTTTGGACGGTGATCGCGGCGTTGAGCTTCGGAGGTGCGTTCGCGGGCGTGAGGGTGGTCCGGGCCGGGGTGCTCGCCGAGAAGAACAAGGATTACGTGGAAGCCGCAAAGGCGCTCGGGGCGGGCAATGGGCGCGTGATTTTCCGGCATATCCTGCCAAACATCGCCTCGCTCGTCGTCATCCAAGCAACGATTCGCCTCCCTGCTGTGATCCTGGCCGAGGCTTCGCTCAGTTTCCTCGGCCTGGGTATCCCTCCGCCACATCCATCCTGGGGCGCCGACCTTGGCGGGCCGGCTCGGACGTATTTCCGCTCGCAACCGTACATCGTCCTGGCACCCGGGCTTGCTCTTTCGCTCACTGTCCTTGCTGTGAGCCTGCTCGGTGATGCGATTCGGGACGGACTCGACCCCCGCCTTCGAAGCAGAGCGAATCGTTGAGGTTAGTCGATGCGCTTTCCCGGCAGCGCCGGCTGAACGTCTGAGCAACGCGGAGACACGGGAACGGCTCCCGAGAGAAAAGGAGAGGAGAACAGATGACGAACGAACGAAATGCCACCTGGAAGCGCCGTCTCTCTCGCCGTGCGGTTCTGACCTCTGGGGCGGCGGTCGGAACAGGATTTGTCGCGATGTCCGTGGTCGGGTGCGGGTCGGAGGATGACGCCCGAGAGGAGGTTCCATCGGAACAGACGGCGACGAGCGGCCCTACTCCGACGAAGGGGCCGAGGAAAGGCGGTGAGCTGCGCATTGCGCTGGCGGCCCCGGTCGGCCACATGCATCCTCAACAGGCGGGGGGTTCAGACCAGGTCCGGTGGAACGTCTACGACCGTTTGGTGTTGTGGGACTACAACAATGACCGGCCGGATTTCATCGCTGCGGAATCGTACGAGACGCCCGAACCCACGGTTCTCATTTACCACATTCGCGCCGAAGCGAATTGGCAGAATCTTCCGCCGGTGAACGGTCGCACCGTGACCAGTGAGGACATCGACCTTTCTTGGAAGTACTACGTTGCCGACCCAAAAGCTACAGGGGCGACTGCGATTCACAAGACGTACACCGCCCGCAGGGAAACCCCCGAACCGAAGGTGCTGGTCCAAGTCTTCAAAGCGCCGAGTGTCCCAATTTTCGGGCCCCACGGGATCGCGGGGCCAATTCCATCGACCTTTGCCCCGCCTGAGCTCTGGGCGAACGACCAGCTGGCCTCGAAGGCGGTGGGGAGCGGTGCTTATACCATAGAGAAGTTTGACGGGACCAGCGAGATCGTCCTGGTCGCCCGGCCGGACGGGTGGAACGGCTTTGACCGGCCCTACATCACCAGGATTACTCAAAAGGTCATCACTGACGAGGCCGCCCGCGCCGCCGCGCTGCGCGCCGGCCAACTGGATACGCTCGTCGCCCGTGACAAGGTGCAGGCCGACGAGTTCAAGTCTTACAACCCGCGGATTGTCATCGACAAGCAGCTGGATTTCCCGGCAATTCTCATGCTCCACGCGGGGAAACCGCCTTTCGCGGACCCTCGCGTTCGCAAGGCCATATACGCTGGGCTCAACATCCGGGACCTCATCAACCGCGTCGCCCTCGGCGAAGCCCTGTACAGCTCTTTCGTCCCACCCTACCTCGCGGCGTACGCTCTTCCCGAGCAAGAGGTAAAACAGCGCTTCCCCAACGATATCAAGACGGCGAGGGACCTGCTCCAGGCGGCAGGTTACGACACTTCGCAGGAGCTCGAGTTCAAGTACCCGAGCGACCCGACGAGCCAAACACTGGTCGAAACGCTCCAACAACAGCTCGCCGCAATCGGCATAAAAACGAAGCTCATCCCACAGGACCCCGTAACAGTCTGGGCAACACAAACTGTAGGGACCAAAAAGAATTTTACCATCACGGCTGCATCCCAGTACACCAGGGGCCAGGACGCCGATCAGTGGCTCTCGAACAACTACAAAAACGGCTCTGGTAATGGTAATTTCTGCGATTGGCAGAATCCAGAAACGGACGCGTTAATCGAGAAGTCGCGAACTGAATTCAATCGCGATGCCCGGCTTGACCTCATCATCGACATCCAGCGAAAACTCTTCGACGCCGCAGCTCCATGGATCAACCTGTACGCACCTTACCGCTTTAGCGCCCGCTGGAATCACTACCATCCTGTTCTGGATACCGGATACTCCGGAACGCTCGGGCATTACCACTGGATTGAGACGTAAACATCTTCCTGAAGTTCAGGTGAATCTGCTTCGTGGCAGTTTTTTCATGCCTTATAAGTCCTACTACCCGGGGAAATCACGAGTATCATGAATTACGCGGAGTCCGTTGCCCTCTTCGGAATGTCGCATGACGGCAGCGTCACGGTCAGCGGAAGACTGGCCAGGTTCCCTCGAGACCGCCGGACGACCATCTGGCTATCGATATCACAGGATGGCTCGCACTACGCCCTCGCTCAGGACCTTCCCATGACGGGGTTCACCGGGCCGACTGACGTTACGGGGACATTCGTCGAGTACATGCAGCCGGGGCGCGAGCTTGCCTGGTTCGTTCGG
>CALLPC010000021.1 GCA_938015525.1 uncultured Dehalococcoidia bacterium | reverse complement strand
AGCGACGGATCTCAGCGCTTCGGAAAGGCCTGCGACGGCCAGTGGTGGAGGTTGTCCGTTTCCTGGGTTCAAGGTGAAAACAGCTCGGAATCCGGTCATCAGCGCGTCGCCCGACCGCCCGGGGACGAGGGCGAGGGCACGTGCCTGACGCTCCAGATGGACCTGGGGGACAGCGAAGCGCGCGCCGGAGCCGTGGCCATGTGGGCCCTGGAACTGGGGATGACGACCCTGGACAAGCTCGGAGCCGCCATTGGCGAGCCGTGAGCAGGGTGGCTCCCCGACGAGGATTCGAACCTCGAACCTAGCGGTTAACAGCCGCGCGCTCTACCGTTGAGCTACCGGGGAACACGTTGAGTTTCGGACGGCGGGCCGGGACGCGCAACCGGAGGAGGCCGAGTTCGACCGTTCGGGGCCCCTGATTGGCGCCCCGAGCAGGCGAGTCGTACGGCTCCCAGGTACGGGGCGGGGACAGGAGAAACGGCCGCCGGCGGGGAGTCACTTGCGCCCCCAGGTGGATCTCCCCGCCGGGGGCCGCGAGGAGAGCATGCGGCACGGCGGTCGCGCGTTCACCGGCATTCGGCAAGGGGGCCGTAAAATGCCGGAAAACTCGCCAAGGCGGATTCCCCCGTGCCTGCTCCTGTCGTCGGACTCATCGGCTGCGGCCACATCGGCCGCTTCCACTCGCGCAACCTCCGAGGTGCCATCCGGGCGGGGGCGGTCGAGGCCCGGTACGTGGCGGTTTGCGACCGGGACCGGGCACGGGCAGAGGCCTTTGGTGCAATCGTCGGGGCGGAGCTGGTGACGGAGGATGCCGGGGAGCTCTTCGATTACCCGGGGTTGACCGCCGTGTATGTCTGCACGGAAACGGCAGAACACCCGGCACTGGTGCGGGAGGCGGCGCGGCGGGGCCTGGACGTGTTTTGCGAGAAGCCGCTGGCGCGGACGCTGGCCGAAGTCGAGGAGATGGTCGAGACGGTGGAGGCTGCGGGGGTCGTGAACCAGGTGGGGCTGGTGCTCCGGTATTCGCCGGTGCTGACGGTGCTGGCGGAGATGATGAAGGACGGGGGCCTCGGCGTGCTGCTGACGGCTCACCTGCGTGACGACCAGTTTTTTCCCGTCCGGGGTCATTACCGGAGTACGTGGCGGGGGAACCACGAGCGGGCGGGCGGGGGGACCCTGATCGAGCACTCGATCCACGACGTGGACGTGTTCCGCTGGCTGTTCGGGGACGTGACGGCGGTGAGGTGCCACACGCGCGAAGCGACGCCGGGGCACCCGGGAGTCGAAGACGTGGCGCTGGTGACCTTCGAACACGAGGGTGGGCACCAGACGACGTTGACGTCGGTCTGGCACGGGCTGGATGACCGGCCGTCGACCCGCTACCTCGAGGTGTTTTTCGAGGGCGGGTATTTTGCGACCGAGCACGACTTCCTCGGGCCGATTCGGGTACAGGGCCGGAGCGGGCCGTTGCGGGAGCTCGGCACGGAGGAGGTGTTCGAGCGGTATGTGCAGGTGGCCGGGCTGGACGAGGCGACGGCCGAGCTTGCCCGGGCAGGGATGATGGAGGACGTGGCGTTCCTGAGATGCGCCGCGGAGCGGCGGGCGGCCTTTCCGGATTTTCGGACGGCGCTGGCGGCGCACCGGGTAGTGGATGCCTGCTACCGGAGCGCGCGGGACGGGACGGAGGTGCGGCTGGCATAGGCGAAATCCCTGTCGTATATGCTCCGTCTATGGCTCCGGCGCAATCTCCGTTTACCCGTCGATGGCGATCGGCTAGCATTAGGGCCATTCGGCCCGCGGACCGGTGCCAGACCCGCGAAGGGACGGGCCGCGAGGCCTGCCCGAGGAGCCAGGGATGACGACGGAAGTACTGAAAGACCTCTATGAGATTGGGGAGATGCCCCCGCTCGGCCATGTGCCGAAGAAGATGTATGCGCAGGTGATCCGGCAGTCCCGGTTTGGTCAGCCGGCGCAAGCGTTCCAGGTCGAGGTGATCGACGTGCCGGAACCCGGCCCGGACGACGTGCTGGTCTTCGTCATGGCCGCAGGGGTGAACTACAACAACGTCTGGGCAGGGCTGGGTGTCCCGGTGGACGTCATCGCCGCGCGGCAGAAGGAAGGCCAGCCGTGGGACCACCACATCGGCGGCTCCGATGCCTCGGGCATCATCTGGGCAGTCGGTTCGAACGTGAAGAACTGGAAGGTGGGCGACGAGGTCGTCATCCACTGCGGGACGTGGGACGTGCATGCGCCGGAGATTGCGGCGGGGCTCGACCCGATGTACCACCCGAGTTACCGCATCTGGGGGTACGAGACGACGTGGGGGTCGTTCGCGCAGTTCACGCGGGTGCAGGCGCACCAGTGCATGCCGAAGGCGCCGCATCTCACGTGGGAGGAGGCGGCGGCACCGACGCTCGTCGGCGCGACAGCGTACCGGATGCTCTTCGGCTGGCCGCCGCATACGGTCAAGGAGGGGGACGTGGTGCTGGTCTGGGGCGGGGCCGGCGGCCTAGGCTCGATGGCGATCCAGCTGGCGGCGCAGGTCGGCGCGAAGCCCGTTGCGGTGGTTTCGAGCGAATCGAAGTTCGATTTCTGTATGCGGCTGGGCGCGGTCGGGTGTATCAACCGGAAGAACTTCGACCACTGGGGCCGGCTCCCGGACTGGCAGGACAACGAGGCGATGGCGCGGTTCACGGCTGGCGCGCGGGCGTTCGGGAAGGCGATTTGGGATGTTCTCGGCGAGCGGAAGAACCCGCGCATCGTGTTCGAGCACCCCGGGCAGGACACGATCCCGACCTCGATGTTCGTCTGCGACACGGGCGGGATGGTCGTCATCTGCGCCGGGACGACCGGGTATAACGCGGACGTTGACCTGCGCTACCTGTGGATGCGCCAAAAGCGGCTGCAGGGCTCACACTTTGCGAACGACGAGCAGTCGTACGCGTTCAACGACCTCGTCGTGGCGGGGAAGATCGACCCGTGCCTTTCGAGGGTCTTCAGGTTCGAAGACACGGGCCTCTGTCACCAGCTGATGTACGAGAACCGGCACCCGGACGGGAATATGGCGATTCTCGTGGGTGCGCCGCGGGAGGGATTGAAGACACTCAAGGGGGCTTGAGTCCCGGTTTTTCCCTGGCGGGCAAGGGATGCTCGCCGCGGGCACCCGGCTGCAGGTGCGGCCGGGTGCTCTGTTTAGGGGGAAGGGCTCAGCTGCCGAGGGCGGGCCCCGGCGAGGGGCGGGGCTGGTCGGCCGGGACATCCGCAATGGCGCGTCCGAAGATGTGGCGGGGCTGAAGCAGCGCCATGACAGCGAGGAAGGCAGCGACGAAGAGGCCCTGGCCGGTGAACATGGCGCGCGCGCCGATGGCGTCGGCGAGCTGGCCGAGCGGCCAGGCCATGAGCGGCATGGCGCTGAAGCTGAGCATGTTGATGCTCATCACCCGGCCGTAGAACTCCGGGCGTGCCGCTTCCATGGTGAGGGTGCTGTTGATGGTCTGGTAAGCGGTGAGGGCGAGACCCAGGACGAGGGTGGCGGCGAGGGCTCCTGCGAAGCCGAAGGCCTGCGAGCCGGCTGCGAGCGCGACGAGCCCGGCACCGCCAACGATGCCGGCGGCCCACTGGAGGAGGGCTTTGCGGTCGAATTCGGTGAGAGAGGCGATGACGAGGGAGGCGATGAGGGCGCCGACGCCGGACACGGACTGGAGAAGGCCGTATTCGCGTTCGCCTTTGCCGAGGTCTTCCTGGACGAAGCCGGCGAGGAGCATGACGTACGGCATCACGAAGAAGGCGACGGTGAACATCATCAGGTTGAGGGTGCGGAGGCGGGGGTCTGAAAGGACGTAGCGGAGGCCGTCCCCGATTTCACGCCACATGCCCTGGCGTGCAGTGCCGGGGTGCGGCATCGTGCCGCCGAGCCCCGTGGGGATGCCGAGGAGGGCGAGGAAGGCGATGCCGTACAGGGCTGACTGCGTGAAGTACACGGATTCGAGGCTCCAGGCGGCGGCCATCGCGCCGGCAACGGCGGGTCCGAAGAGGCGGGTGGCGTTCATGGCGGCGTTGGACATCGCCATCGCAGCCATGAGGTTTTGCGGTCCGACCAGGTAGACCATGAGGGGCATGCGGGCGGGCATGCCGAGGGCCATCGCCGTGCCGCCGCCGAGGCCGAGGACGAAGAGCCAGCCGATGGTGATCGTACCGGTAACGAGCATGAGGGCGTTGATGAGCGCGAGCGTGCCGGTGGCGAGCTGCGACGCAAGGGTGAGATTTCGTTTTTCGAAGCGGTCGGCGAGGGAGCCGCCGACGAGGGAGAAGAGGAGCATGGGCAGGCCGAATGACAGGGAGATGAGGCCGACGGCGCCAAAGGAGCCGGTGAGCTTCCACGCGAGGAGAGCCCGGGCGACCATCTGCATCTGCATGCCGGTGAATGAGAAGAGGGAAGAGAGCCAGAGCAGCCGGTAGTGGCGGTTGTCGAAAACGACGAGCGCCGCGCGGAGGGATGGACCGCGCTGGCGGCCGGGCATCGCGGGGATGGGGCGGAACTCAGCCACGGGGAGTGCTCACCGGGAATCCGAGGGGGGTTCGGCTGCCGTTCATTCGCGCAATTCTAACGGGTTGCCGTGCGGGCGTGGGCGCGCGCATCGTCCTTAGCAGGCTAGTAAGGGATACTTCGCGCACACGCATTCCAACAGGACTGTTGCATGGCAAGGGACTACGCAGCTGACATCGCCGACCCGATTGCGCGGGAGATCGTGACGAACGTCGGGGTATGGGTGGACCGGGAGGTGAAGCCGGTCGCGAGCCAGTATGAGCACGCGGATGAATTCCCCGAGCCGCTGGTGAAGGGGATGTCGGAGATGGGGCTCTTCGGGATCAAGATCCCGGAGAAGTACGGCGGGCTGGACCTGACGTTCGAATGCTACGCGGGCGTGTGCATGGAGCTGGCGCGGGGGTGGATGAGCCTTGCGGGGATCATCAACACGCACGTGCTGGTGGGGTACGCGATTAGCGAATACGGGACCGAGGAGCAGAAGCAGAAGTACCTGCCGCGAATGGTCGAGCCGGAGATTCGCTGCGCCCTGAGCATCACCGAGCCGGACGCGGGTTCGGACGCGCAGGCGATCAAAACGACGGCGCGGCGTGATGGTGACGATTACCTCATCAATGGCCAGAAGATGTGGGTGACGAACGGCCAGCGGGCGGGCGTCTACCTGGTGTTGACGAAGACGGACCCGGAGGCGCAGCCGCGGCACCGGGGGATTACGGCCTTCCTGGTGGATGCCGGGACGCCGGGGTTCGCGCCGGGGCGGAAGCTGGAGAAGCTCGGCTACAAGGGCGTGGAGACGACGGAGCTGACGTTCGACGACGCACGGGTGCCGGCCTCGCAGGTTCTGGGGGGGAAGGAAGGCCAGGGTTTCCAGCACGTGATGAGCGCGCTCGAGGTCGGGCGGATCAACGTAGCGGCCCGGGGCGTGGGCGTGGCGCAGGCTGCGTTCGACGACGCGATCCGGTATGCGCAGAAACGGGAGGCGTTCGGGAAGCCGATTTTCGAGCACCAGGCTCAGCAGCTGCGGCTGGCGGAGATGATCACGAAAATCCGGGCGGCCCGGCTGCTGACGCTGGATGCGGCGCGGAAGAAAGACTCGGGCGCGCGAAGCGACCTCGACGCAGGGATGGCGAAGCTGTTCGCGACCGAGATCGCGCAGGAGTGCGTGCTCGATGCGATGCGGATTCACGGCGGGCTCGGGTACAGCAAAGAGCTGCCGCTCGAGCGGTACTACCGGGACGCACCGCTGATGGTCATCGCCGAGGGGACGAGCGATATCCAAAAGCTGGTCATCGCGCGGAACATCGTGAAGGACTACCCGGTGTAGCCCTTCCCGGGCAACCGGCACGACTCGGACCACGAAGGGAGAGCAGGTATGACTGTGCACGACGGCAGGGAGAAGTTCGGGCGGTACTACGAGGACTTCGAAGTCGGCGATGTTTATAAGCACTGGCCGGGCAAAACGATTACGGAGGCGATGGACCACCTCTTTTGCGACATCACGATGAACCACCACCCGCTACACAGCGACCGGTGGTACGCGGAGGAGGAGACGCACTTCAAGCAGAACGTCGTGGTGGGGAATCTCGTCTATTCGCTCGTGCTGGGGATGAGCGTGCCCGACGTCTCGGGGAAGGCGATCGCCAACCTGGAGGTCGAGAGCCTGAAGCACCTGAAACCGACCTTTCACGGCGACACGATCCGGGCGGAAACGACCGTGCTGGAGAAGAAGGAGACTTCAGACGGGACGCGGGGAATCGTGACGGTGGAGACGAGGGGGTTCAACCAGCGGGGCGAAGAGGTGTGCTACTTCCGGCGGAAGGTGATGGTGCCGAAGCGGCCTTCGGCGGGGTAGGATGGCGGGCGGCATGGGCCGCGGTTCGGCTCCGAGGAAGCTCCCGTTTGCGCTCCAGCCGGGCGAGACGGTCCTGGCGTTCGTGCGGCGCCACTGGCTGTACTTCAGCCTGAAGATGGCGCGGAACGTATTCGCAGGAGCAGGCGGCGCCGTCGTTGCTATCGCTGCGGTGGCGATGACGTACGGATTTCGCGGGCTGCCCGGGCTGCTGAGCGGGGCCGTGATTGCGGCCTGGGCCGCGTACTGGGCTGTGCGCGGTTACTTCGCCTGGTACCGGTACCAGAACGACATCTGGGTAGTCACGAACCAGCGGCTCGTCGATTCGCTGAAGCGGCACTGGTTCCACCATCAGATGGCCTCGACGGACCTGGTGGATGTGGAGGACCTGCGAGTCGAGCGGCAGGGTGTCCTGCCGACGGTGTTCGATTTTGGCGACGTGCAGTGCCAGACGGCCGGCGTGGTGCAGAATTTCGTGCTGCGGGGCATTCCGCAGCCGGCGCGGCTGCTGGCGGTGGTCGATGGGGCGCGGGACGCGGCGCGGCGTGCGCTGGGGCCCATCGATACAACCCGGTAACGGGCACGTTGCCGGCAGATGATGACGGCGGGGGCGAGGGCAGGTAGCCTCTCCGCATGGCGACGCGGCGGCGATTCCTGGCGGCGCTTGGGCTAAGCATGGCCGGGCCGGGCGCAATCCTGGGCGGGCTGGCGCGGGCCGCCGACGGGCGAGGCAGGGCGATAGCGTCGCAGGGCGCGCTGCCGCACCGGCTGGCGGTGCCGGGTGTCGGGACGGATGGGCCGCGGCCGGTCATCCGGGTCTCGTTCCGGACGCCGTTCCAGGGCGGTGCAGTCTATCTCGCGGTGGACCATGCGACAGCCGCGACGGCCCGGGTCTTCGGGCGGGTTTCGCCGCTAAGCCCGGGGCCGCGAGGCGTGGAGGGGTTCGTCGGCTTCGGCGTCGCGGACCCGCCCGGGCCTGCGGTGCTCGAGGTCGCGGCCAGCGACGCGGTGGGAGGGACGTTCCGGTTTGCTGAGCCGATAACGGTGCGGGAGACACCGTGGACCTGGGACGACATCTGGCTGCCGCCCCCGGACCCGGACGCGCCGCCGCCTGAGGGGCCACCGCTCGAGCCGGAACAGCCGCGGCTGGATGCGCTCTATGCGAGGGTGACGCCGCGGCAATGGGAGCTGCCGTTCGTCATCCCGGTCGAGCTGGGCGGCGACGCCTGGGTGAGCGGGTATTTCGGCGAGCAGCGGTCGTTCAATGGGGGGCCGCGGACCGGGCACCATGGGGGCACGGACATCGCGGCGCCGCCGGGGACGCCGGTGCGGACCACGAATCACGGGACGGTCGTCATGTCGGAGCTCACGCTGGTCCGGGGGAATTTGGTGGTCGTTGACCACGGCGGGGGTGTGCTCTCGTGCTACGGGCACCTGTCGGAGCGGAGCGTCGAGGTTGGGCGGTCCGTCCGGCGCGGGGAGGTCATTGGGCGGGTCGGGTCGACCGGGCTTTCGAGCGGGCCACATGTGCACTGGGAGCTCGCGGTGGCGGGGGTGCTGGTGGATGGGCTGCGCTGGCTGGACGGGACGCAGGGGTTCTAGTCCGACGCTGGAACGAACGGAGAGCGCCGGGGGGTGGGCTTTTGCGGCGTCGCGGGGCGCATCGTACGGGGGTCGCTTGCGCGAGCATCGTTCACGATGGCACGCTGATGGCACGGGGAAACGCAGGCGCGGGACCGCCTGCTGGGAGCAGAGTCCGGGGCTGGCCATGCCGCCAGGAAAGGCTGAATAGCAGGGCATGATCGTCGCGCAGCGCCTCGCCATTCTTACTGCGATTCTCACCGTCGTTCTCATTGGGGTCGGGGCCTTCGTCCGAGCCACGGGCTCAGGGCTCGGCTGCCCGGACTGGCCGCTGTGTCACGGGCAGGCGATTCCGCCGGGGCACCAGGAGGCGTGGATCGAGTTCTCGCACCGGTTCGTCGCGTCGGTGGTCGGGGTGCTGGTCATCGCCGTGGCGGCGCTGGCGTGGAAGTACTACCGTCACGTTCCGCTGGTGGCCTGGCTGGCGACGGCGACGGTACCGCTGGTCGGGTTCCAGGGGCTTCTCGGTGCGATCACCGTGGTGCGTGAGCTTCCACCGGAGGTCGTGGCCACGCACCTGGTGACGGCGATGGTGGTCCTTTCCTGCATCGTGGTGGTGGCGGTGGGGATGTGGATGGAGGATGAGCGGCATCGCGGGTTTTTCGAGCGGACGCGGGGGGCCGGGCGGGTGCCTGCGGGGTGGGCGCTGGCCGGGCTGGGGTGGCTCGCGGTGACCTTTTGGGTTGGCGGCTACATGGCGGAGAGCGGCGCTGCGACTGCGTGCTCGGGCTGGCCGCTCTGCAACGGTGGGGTGCTCCCGGCGGCGGACAGCCAGGAAGTCACGCATATGCTGCACCGGTATCTTGCTGGGGGGTTCGTGTTTCTCGTGCTACCGGCACTGGTCACGGCGTGGCGCCGTCGGGGTGGTCTGCCGTGGGCGAAGCCATACGCACTGGCACTCGGGGCGCTGTACGCGGCCCAGGTGCTCGTCGGTGCGCTCAACGTCTGGTACACGTTCCCGGACCCGTTGACGGTGACCCACACGGCGGTGGCGGGGTGCATCTGGGGGGTGTTGAGTGCGGGTGCGGCGCTCGGCTTCTATGAACCCTACCGGGCGGCTGCCGGCGCGCGGTCGCTGCCACGGGCCGAGGCACCGGCGTGACGGCGGAGATGGCCTTTACGGCGCGGGGCTCGCTGACGGCAACGGTCCGCAACTACATCATCCTGACGAAACCGCGGGTGATCTCCCTGCTCCTCGTGACAACCGTGCCGGCGATGGTGGTGGCTGCCGGGGGCTGGCCGGGGACGTGGCTGGTGTTGGCGACGCTCATCGGCGGGACCGCATCAGCGGCGGGGGCGAACGTCATCAACTGCTGGTACGACCGGGACATCGACGCCATCATGCGCCGTACCCGTGAGCGGCCGACGGTCACGGGAGCAGTGCCGCCGGGTCATGCGCTAGCGTTCGGCATCGCGCTGGGGGCCGGAGCTTTTCTGTTCTTATGGGCGACGACGACGCTGGCGGCGGCCGTGCTGGCACTGGCAGCGCTGCTCTTTTATGTTTTCGTTTACACGATGTGGCTGAAGCGGCGGACGCCGCAGAACATCGTCATCGGGGGGGCAGCGGGCGCATTCCCGCCGGTGGTCGGCTGGGCGGCGGTGACGGGTGACGCCCCTGTGGCAGCGTGGGTGATGTTTGCCATCGTGTTCTTCTGGACGCCGCCGCATTTCTGGGCGCTCTCGCTGCGGCTGGAGGGCGACTACGCGCGGGCGGGGGTGCCGATGCTGCCCGTAACCGACGGACCGGGCCACACCCGGGCACACATCCTGCGGTACACGCTGATACTCGTCCCGGTGACGCTGCTGCTCGGCCCGACGGCCGGCATGGGGTGGTTCTATTACACCGCAGCGACCGGGCTAGGCACGGCTTTCACGTGGATGGCATGGCGGCTCTGGCGCGACCCCAGTTCGACCGCGCCGCTGCAGGTGTACAAGTTCTCCCTGCTCTACCTCGCCCTGCTCTTCGTGGCGATGGGCGTCGATACTGCGCTGTAGGCAGCCGGGCGCTCGAACCGCGTTCGAGGGCAGATGGCAGCGGGCTGACAAGGACCCTTCGGCCACGCTTTCAGGGCCTGGTTTCCGTTCCTTGACAGGGTAGGGGGGCGGGTCTATAACTCGATTGCGACGCCGTTCACAACCGAAACCCTGGCGCGAAGTGTGCCTGCGAGCCGGGGATGCGACGGGTCCTGAGGGGGAGCGAGGAGTATGCCGTCTACGGGGAAAGTGCGAGTCATCCGCCGGGTCCACCTGCTGATTTCCGCGGCGCTCCTGGCTCTCGCGAGCATTTCACCCGCGTTCGCCGGCTGGGGCATGCCGGAGCCGATCACCGACCAGGCGAAGCGGATCCAGGACCTCTGGGTCTTCACCCTGATTATCGCCCTGGCGGTGTTTTTCGCGGTCGAAGGCGCCCTCGTTTACGCCATCATCCGCTACCGGAAGCGGGGGGATGGTCTGCCAAAGCAGACGCACGGCAGCACGGCGCTCGAGGTCGTATGGACGGCGATCCCGGTGCTGATTGTCATCACGCTCTTTTCCTACTCGTTCATCGTCCTGCGGGATGTCGAGAAGGAAGCGCCGGCGGACGCCCTGAGCATCGAGGTCAACGGGTTCCAGTTCTCGTGGGAGTTTACGTACGACCTGGCGCGGCTTGGACGGGGTGAGGCGCCGGCCAAGGACGGGACGTTCTCAATCATCGGGACGGCGGCACAGGAGCCAACGTTCGTGATACCGGTTGGCGAACCGGTTGAATTTCGGCTCAAGTCGAACGACGTCATCCACTCGTTTTACGTGCCCAATTTCCATTACAAGCTGGATGTCGTGCCCGGGCGTGACAACCGGTTCGTCATCACCGCGAACCAAACGGGCGAGTTTACCGGCCAGTGCGCGGAGCTCTGCGGCATCAACCACGCCCTGATGCGGTTCCACCTGCGGGTGGTCGAGCGAGCGGAGTTCGACCGGTGGGTGGCGGAGCAGGTGGCGAGCAAGGCCACCGTGCGGCAGCCGTGAGCGGAGCGACCGTGGAAGGATGGGGTCAACGCCGGGTGCGCTCCCGGCGGTTCAGCAACGGTGGGGCCAAGGAGGCCCGGGAGGAAGCATGACGAGCATCGCAATCCCACGACCGGCGTATGCCGAACGACCGCGCGTCCTCGACTGGTTGATGACCGTCGACCATAAGAAGCTGGGGATTCTTTACCTCTACACCACGCTGTTCTTTTTCGCGGTCGGCGGCATCCTCGCGCTGCTGGTGCGGGCGCAGCTGGCCGTGGCGGACAACACGTTCGTGAACAACGACGCGTACAACCAGATATTCACGATGCACGCGTCGGCGATGCTGTTCCTTTTCATCATCCCGGTGTGGGCCGGATTCGGGAACTACATCGTTCCGCTGCAAATTGGGGCGGCGGATATGGCGTTCCCGCGCATCAACGCGCTCTCCTTCTGGCTGATCCCGCCGGCGGGCCTGCTGATGTTTTCCGGATTTCTGTTCGGCGGCGCAGCGGATGTCGGCTGGACAGCTTACAGCCCGCTGGCGCGGAGCTCTGGCGTCGGCCTCGACCTGTGGATTATCTCGGTGATCATCCTCGGTGTGTCGTCCACGATCGGGGCGGCGAACTTCATGGTGACGATGTTCCGGATGCGGGCACCGGGCATGACGATGTTCCGGATGCCGATTTTCTGCTGGACGATGCTGGTGACGGCCGTGCTGCAGCTGCTGGCGACGCCCGTCCTGGCCTCGGCCCTGGCGATGCTGTACATCGACCGGAACTTCGGCGGCTCCTTCTTCGACCCGAACGGGGGCGGGAATGCCATCCTGTGGCAGAACATCTTCTGGTTCTATTCGCACCCGGCGGTCTACATCATGATCCTGCCCGGGATGGGGATCATCTCGGAAGTGCTCCCGGTTTTCGCGCGGAAGCCGCTGTTCGGCTACAAGGCGTTCGTCTTTGCGACGATGGGCATTGGGGGCCTGGGCTTCAGCGTGTGGGCGCACCACATGTTTACGACGGGCGCGGTGCTGAAACCGTGGTTCGGGTTCATGACGTTCATGATCGGTGTGCCGACGGGTGTGAAGATGTTCAACTGGCTCGGCACGCTGTGGCGTGGTTCGATCACGTTCGAGGCACCGATGCTGTTCGCGCTCGGGTTCCTGAGTATGTTCCTCATCGGCGGCATCAACGGGACGTTTTCGGCCGCTGTGCCCGTCGATTTTGCGATACACGATACGTACTTCGTGGTGGCACATATCCACTACGTGCTGTTCGGCGGTGCGGTCTTCGCGGTGTTCGCCGGCCTGTACTACTGGTTCCCGAAGATCTGGGGTCGGCGGCTCGATGAGCGGCTGGCACGCATCCATTTCGCGCTGCAGTTCATCGGCTTCAACCTGGCGTTCTTCCCCATGCACCTGCTGGGCCTGGACGGGATGCCGCGACGCATTGCGACCTACTCGGAGAGCAGCGGCTGGGAGACGCTCAACCTGATCTCCACTATCGGTGCGTTCCTCATCGGCGTGGCGATGATCCCGTTCATCATCAACGTGGTGATGGCGTTCCTGCGCCCGAAGGACCAGCCGAACGACCCCTGGGAGGCGAACACGCTGGAGTGGTGGACGACGTCGCCGCCGCCAGTGCACAACTTCGACAGCCTGCCCGAGGTGCATTCGGAGCGGCCGCTCTGGGACCTGCGCCACGGTAAGGCGGCCCATTAAACGGGGCCGAAGGTCCATCGCTTACACGGACAAAGCAGGGGAGACTGGAGGAGTTCATGGCAGCGCACGCGGTCGCCACGCAGGAGAGGCAGGGCCTCAGCAATGGGATGCTCGGCTTCATCCTCTTCCTCGCCTCGGAGGTCATGTTCTTTGGGGGGCTGTTTGCGGCGTACTTCATCGCCCGGGCTGATGCGCGGGAGTGGCCGCCCGTTTATCTGCTGACGCCCGAGCAGGTCGCGGCGGGCGTGAAGCTCGAGGTGGAGTTCTGGCTGCCCTTCATCGCCACGCTCATCCTGGTCACGAGCTCGGTGACGATCCAGTTTGCGGTGTTCTCGATCCAGCGGGGGAACCGGTCGGGGCTGATCCGCTGGACGTTCGTGTCGATCATCCTGGGTCTCGTATTCCTCGTGATGCAGGTGTACGACTACAGCCAGCTCCATTTCGGGGTCGGCGACACGATTTACGGGACGACCTTCTATACGATGACCGGCTTCCACGGCCTGCACGTGCTGGGCGGCGTCATTTTCATGGGAATCGTCCTGGCCCGCTCGCTCGCCGGGCAGTTCACGGCCGCAAACCACGAAGCCGTCGAGGCGTGCTCGTTCTACTGGCATTTCGTCGACGTGGTGTGGATTGCGCTGTTCACGACGCTCTACATCATTCCTTAAGCACGACAGGCGCCAAACTCAGGGGGAGATAGCACCGAATGGACCACCAGGCGAACGCACACGGCGAGCAGCACGATATCCACCTGCCGGACCCGAGCATCTGGCCGCTCGTCGTGGGGGTTGCCGCGCTTTTTCTCGGCGCGGCGCTCATTTACTGGTCGCGCGTCGACGACCAGACGTTCGCGGGTCCGCTGCTTGGCGCGGCCATCGTCTCGACGCTGGTCGCCGTCTTCGGCTGGGCGTACGAGGACGGCCAGATGCGGAAGAAGGCCGCCGAGGGGGCACACGGGGCAGGGCGGCCGACCCGGTACACCCAGGTGGTCACCTTTGCGCTGGCAGAGGGGAAGCTCGAGCAGGCGCGGAAGAGCGGCATCATCCGCGACCTGGAGAGCAGCGACAACCAGCTGCGCGACCTCGACGGGTTCCAGGACCTTCGCATCATCGTTTCGCCGGCCGCGACGGGGCCGTCGCAGGTGCTGGTCGAGACGACCTGGTCGGACCGGGAAGGCCTGGCGACTTATGAGGAGACGCGACAGACGATGCTGGACATCATCGCGAAGCACACCGATGAGGTGGTGCCGGGCACGGTCCAGGTGTTCGATATGGAGGTCATCCGGGACACAAAGGACGTGACCTTCCGGTTCGGGACCGGTGCGGCGGTCACAGTCATTGCGGGGCTGATGCTCGGCGGCTTCATGGTCGGCGCGGGGCTGAACCTGTTTGCCAGCGAGTCGGCGGGCACGGGTGGCGGAGGAGGTCAGCCGACCGTGCCGGCGAATCCGTTCCGTGTCGTTGCCACGGATAACCGGTTCGACAAGCGGGAAATCGTGGCGGGGCCGAACGCGGAGATTACGATTACGCTCGTGAACAACGGGCGGGCGAAGCACAACATCCACTTCCTGGACAAGAAGGGCGGCCAGACCCTGGCCCCGGGTGCGGAGGGGGAGATCATCGACGGCGGCGGGATGGAGACAAAGGTGACGTTCACGACGCCGGGCGTTGGGGAGTACTACTTCTTGTGTGACCTGCACCCGGACCAGATGAATGGGATTTTCCGGGTCGTCGAGGGCGGTCCGACGGGCACCGGCGAGACGGCGGCACCAGCGGCGTCCGGGGGCTGAAGCGCATCTTCACGGGAGAACCTCAACGAGGGGCAGCGGCGGTCGCCGCTGCCCCTCGTTCGTTCAGCGATTGCCCGGCCGTCGGGAAAGCCGATAGCGGGCCGCGAATCCCGCGAAGGGGCCGTAACCGCCACCGGCGCACGCGGCGGCCGCCCTCAATCGAACGCGCCGTCAGCGAGCAGGTCGACGTACTCATCGTCGGTGAGGCCGACGATCTGCTTGAAGACGTACTCGTTGTGCTGGCCGAGGAGGGGGGCCGGGCGAGTCAGTTCCCCGGGGGTGAGGGAGAGTTTGAAGGACGGCGCATCGTAGGTGCGGAGTCCCATGACGGGGTGCTCGAGCTTCCAGTAGTGGTGGCGGTGGGCCAGCTGGGGGTCAGCGTGCATTTCCTCGGGCGACTGGACGATTCCGCAGGGCACGCCGAACGACTGGAAGAGGCGCACGACTTCCTCGGTGGTGTACTTGCGGACGGGCGGTCCTTCGACGCCTTCCTCGACCTGGAAGGCGGCCTCGGTCGGCAGGCGGGTGAAGTCTTCGAACCAGAAGGTGAGGTGACGGTCGATCTCCTTCTGTTCGTTGATGCGCTGCCAGCGCCGGCGCATGCGCTCCATATCGCACCATTCCGGCCGGCCGAGAGCGGCTTTGAGGCCCTCCCAATGCTTCTCGGTTTCGCAGGCGATGACGACCCAGCGGCCATCACGACAGCGGTAGGCGTTGTGCGGTGCGGCCTCGAGGTCGTGGTTACCGAGTCGGGTCTGCTCGTGGCCGTTGATGGTCCAGTCTAGGATGGCGGTCCAGAGGCCATGGATAGCGGCTTCGAACTGGGAGAAGTCGATGTACTGGCCTTCGCCGGTGCGGCGGCGATAGTCGAGGGCGGCGATGAGGGCGATGGCGGCGAAGTGGGGCACGAGGAAGTCGGTGTAGGCGACGCCGGTGCCCAGGGGCGGGCCGTCTTCCCAGCCGGTGAAGTGGTTGAAGCCGGCGGCGGCCTGGAGGACGTGGCCGTAGCCGGCGTAGTGGGCCCAGGGGCCGTCCTGCCCGTAGAGGGGCATCGAGATCATGATGATATCCGGGCGGACCCCGCGGATGGATTCGTAATCCAGGCCGAAACGGGCCATGGTGCCCGGGGTAAAGGACTCGGTGACGACGTCGCAGCGGGCGAGGAGGCGGCGGACGAGGTCCGGTCCTTTCGGGTGTTTGAGGTTGACCGAGACGCCGAGCTTCGAGCTGTTGAAGTTGGCGAAATAGCCGGAGCCGTCGATGTTCGGGACGTCGTCGACGAAGGGGCCGACGCGGCGCAGAGTTTCGGGGTAGGTGGTGCTTTCGATGCGGATGACTTCGGCGCCGTGGTCGGCGAGGTACTTGGATACGAGCGGGCCGACACCAACCCAGGCGAAATCGGCGACGCGGATGCCTTCGAACGGCTTGCGGACGGGCTCGTACGAGGATTCGGGCATGGTCAGATTACCATCCTGAGGCGGAGGCGGCGGAGCTCCTGGGAGTCGAGGCCGAGGAGGCCGCAGTATACCTCTTCGTTATGTTCCCCGATGTGGGGAGCGCGGCCGCGCTGCATCCACGGGGTGGCGGAGAGGCGGAAGGGCGCTCCCGGGTAGATGAAGGTTTCGCCAAGGTCGTGATGGGTGACGCGGGTCCAGTAGTTGCGCGCCGCGAGCTGCTTGCTTTCGACGATTTCGCGGGGGGAGAAGACTGGGGCCCAGCCGGCGCCCCTGCGCTGGGCCTCGGCGACGAGGTCTTCCTTTTTCCGTGTACGACAGAAGGCAGCCATCGTTTCTTCGACATACTGCCTGTCTTCGGGGGTGAGGGGCTGCAGCGACGTGAGCTTCTGCCGCCATTCGGGCGAATCGAGGCCGCGGGCTTCGCCGTTCTCGGCGAGCCAATCGATGATAGCGTTGGCCTGCTGGCCGATGAGGCCGCCGGCCTGGAGGGCGGCGACCCAGCCGTCGGCGGTTTCGAAGAGGTACCGGGCGGTGCGGACCCCTGCGGTGTTGCGGTGGAGGCCCGGCCCTGAGGCGTTGACCCGGCGGATATCCCAGGTCTGCTGGGCGTTGTCCATGGTGTTGGCAACGGCTTCCTGCATCGAGACGTCGACGTGCTGGCCGCGGCCGCCGTTGAGCGGCCGGGCGTAAAGGGCGATGAGGGCGCCGACCATGGCCTGGACGTTGACCTGGGTATAGGCCTGGGGCACGGTGGTGCGGACGGGCCCGCGCTCAGGGTCGCCGTTGAGGTACATGAGGCCGCCCATGGCGGCACCGACGATGTCGGTCGCGTGCCAGCGGGCGTACGGACCGTCCTGGCCGAACCCGGTGATGGAGACGAGGATGGCGCCGGGGTTGGCCCGTTCGATGGAGGCGTAATCGAGCCCGAGGGCGGCAGCTTCGCCGGGGATGGTCGTTTCGACGACGATATCGGAGTGAGCGACGAGGCGGTGGAAGAGCTGGCGGCCGGCTTCGAGTTTGAGCTGCAGGGTAATGGATCGCTTGCCGGCGTTCATGGTCCACCAGAAGAGGCTGGTCTCGGCGCCGGCTTCGTTACGAAAGAACGGGGCATGCTGCCGGGTGGGGTCACCGTCGCGCGGGGGCTCGATTTTGATGACGTCGGCGCCAAGCTCGGCGAGGAGCCGCGTGCCAAGCTGTCCCTTCTCGTCGGCGAGGTCGAGGACGCGATAGCCGGTGAGCGGACCGGTGGGATGGGGGAGTGGGACTGGCGGCCGTTCGGGGTTCATAGCCGGAGTTCTACCGGGTGGACCGGCGGCGTTCAAACGGCAGCGGAGAGGACGGCGGGAAGCTCGACGGGGAGGGCTTCGAAGCCCCCATCGAGGCCTTCTGCGATCCGTTCACGGAGGAGGTCGAGGCCCCAGCGTTTCTCGGCGGAGATGATGGCGACGTTCCGTGGCGGGGCGCCGGCGCCGAGGATGATGGCGCGGGCCTCGTCGAAGTCGGCAACGGGCCGACCGTCGTCATGGCGGAGGAGGTCGACCTTGTTGAGGGCGATGAGCTGGGGCTTTTGATGGACGCCGAGGTCGCGGAGGGTCGCCTCGACGGTCTGGACGTGCTGGTAGGCGCTGGGGTGGGCGATATCGACGACGTGGAGGAGGAGGTCGGCGTCTTCGAGCTCTTCGAGTGTCGCCCGGAAAGCGGCAACGAGCTGGGTAGGGAGCTTCTGGATGAAGCCGACGGTATCGGTGAGGAGGACGACCTCGCCGGAGGGGAGCGTGATGCGGCGGGTGATTGGGTCGAGGGTGGCGAAGAGCCTGTCCTCGGCGAGGACGTCGGCGCCGCTGAGGGCGCGCATGAGGGTCGACTTGCCGGCGTTGGTGTAGCCGACGAGGGCGACCACGGGGACGTTATTCCGGGCACGCCGTCGGCGATAGAGCTCGCGCTGGGTGCGGACTTCTTCGAGGTCGCGGCGGATTTTGGCGATGCGGTTCCGGATGAGGCGGCGGTCGGTTTCGATCTGGGTTTCGCCGGGGCCGCGCGTGCCGATGGCGCCCTCCATCCGTTCGAGGTGGGACCACTGACCCGCGAGGCGGGGGAGGAGGTACTGGTGCTGGGCGAGCTCGACCTGGAGGCGGCCTTCGCGGGTCTGGGCCCGGGTGGCGAAGATGTCCAGGATGAGGGCAGTGCGGTCGATGACTTTGACGCCAAGCGCCTTTTCCAGGTTGCGCTGCTGAGAGGGCGAGAGTTCGTCATCGAAGATGACGACGTTGGCGCCATGCTGGCGAACGGCATCGGTGACCTGCTGGACCTTGCCGCTCCCGATATAGGTGGCAGGGTGGGGGTGGTCGACCCGCTGGGTGAAGCGGGCGACGACCTCTGCGCCCGCGGTGCGGGCGAGCTCTGCGAGTTCATCGAGCGACTCTTCGGCGGGGAGGAGGGCGCCGGGGACTTCGGCGGCGACGAGAATCGCCCGGTCGCGGACGGGTTCGGTTGGGTGCAGGGTGTGGGGCATCCGGTACAAGCGTACCGCTCCGGGGCCGCGCCCGCGAATGGGAAATCAGCTATTGCTTCGCGGACCAGGCTTCGAGGCGGCGCATGCCCTCTTCGAGGCGGTCGTCGGGCGTGGTAACGGAGAGGCGGATGTAGCCTTCGCCGTTGAGGCCGTAGCCGCGGCCCGGGGTGACGACGACGCCGGTTTCGTCGATGAGACGGGCTGCGTAATCGGCGCTAGTGACGCCTTCGGGGAGCTTTGCCCAGACGTAGAGGGAGGCTTTCGGGACATCGACTTGGAGGCCGCACTTGCGGAGGACTTCGACGATGCGGTCGCGGCGGCGCTGGTAGATGCGGTTGTGCTCATCGATGCAGTCCTGGGGGCCATCGATAGCGGCGATGGCCATTTTCTGAATTGCCTGGGGGATGCCGCTGTCGAGGTTGGATTTGACGCGCATGAGGGCATCGACCATCTGCGCGTTGCCGACGACCATGCCGATGCGCCAGCCAGTCATGTTGTAGGCCTTGGACCAGGAGTTGAACTCGACGGCGACGTCTTTTGCGCCTGGAACCTGGAAGATGCTGACCGGTTCGTAGCCGTCGTAGGCGACGTCGCAGTAGGGGTTGTCGTGGAGGATGGCGACGTCGTATTTCTTCGCCCAGGCGACGGCCTTTTCGAAGAACTCGAGGGGGGCGACGGCCCCGGTCGGGTTGTTGGGGTAGTTGAGCCAGAGGACCTTGGCGCGGCGGGCGACGTCCGCGGGAATCGCGTCGAGGTTGGGCAGCCAGCCGTTTTCGCGGGTGAGGTCGAGCCGGCAGGACTCGCCGCCGGCGAACATAGTGCCGATTTCGTAGACGGGGTAGGCCGGGTCGGGGACGAGGGCGATGTCGCCGGGGTCGATGAAGCAGAGGGCGATGTGGCCGATGCCCTCCTTGGAGCCGATGAGGGGGAGGGTCTCTTTCAGCGGGTCGAAGGTCACCTCGAACCGGCGCTGGTAGTAGCGGGCGATAGCTTCGCGGAGTTCGGGGAGGCCTTCGGATTCGGGATAGCGGTGGTTGACGGGGTCCTCGGCGGCCTGGTGGAGGGCATCGAGGATGTGGCGCGGCGTGGGGAGGTCGGGGTCGCCGATGCCGAAGGTCACGATATCGACGCCCTGGGCGCGTTTGGCGGCAATTTTTTTCGAGATTTCGGCGAAGAGATAGGGCGGGAGCGCCTCGACGCGGCGGGCGAATTTCATGGGAGCTGGTCCTGGCGGTGGGGTTGGCGCCGGGGCGTGCGGCCCGCGGGCGGCTCCCATGCTATCACGCGAGGCGGTTACGGCCTGAAACGATTTATGTCTTGTACCAATCGGCGTCGAAGACGCGAACGGCGGGACCGGTCATGAAGACGGGCCCCTCCCCGTCCCATTCAAGGACGAGGTCGCCGCCGGGCATGTGGTCGACGACCCGGCTTCCGGTGAAGCCGCGGAGGAGGGAGGCGGCGGCGACGGCCGATGCGCTGGTGCCGGAGGCGAGGGTGATGCCGGAGCCGCGCTCCCAGACGCGGTGCTTGAGTTCGCCGCTGTTGAGGACCTGGACGACCTGGAAGTTCACCCGCTTCGGGAAGAGGGGGTGGTGTTCGACGAGGGGTCCGACCCGTTCGAGCGGGAATTCGGCGGGGTCGGAGTCGAGGTAGTGGATGGCGTGGGGGTTGCCCATGCTGACGAGGGTGAGGCGGAGGTCGATGCCGTCGACTGTGAGGGGGAGGTCGATGACGGGGCCGGGGCCTTCGACGGCGGCCGGGAGAGCGGCCGGGTCGAAGCTGGGTGGGCCCATGTCGACGCGTGCGGCGGTGACGACGCCGTGCTCGCGGAGGACGCGGATGGTCTTGATGCCGGCGAGGGTTTCGACGGTGACTTCATCGCTGTCGGGGGGGACCAGGCCTTCTTCGATGGCGAATTTGACGAGGCAGCGAATGCCGTTGCCGCACATCTCGGCTTCCGACCCGTCGGCGTTGAAGATGCGCATGCGGACGTCGGCGACCTGCGAGGGTAGGGCGAGGATGAGGCCGTCGGAGCCTACGCCGAAGTGGCGGTCGCTGACGCGGCGGGCGAGCTCGGGCCAGTCGTGCTCGTCTTCCCGGGCAGGGGCGAGGTAGACGTAGTCGTTGCCGAGGCCGTGCATCTTGGTAACGCGCATGGGAAGAGTGTAGCCGGATGACCTGCTATCGGCGCTCACCGCGGATGGCGTTGGTGCAGACCCCGGTGAAGATGTTGGCCTGGAGCTCGATGTCGTCGGCATCGCGGACCCAGGTGATGCGCGGGTCGTCGCGACGGAACCACTGCTCCTGGGCGCGGATGAGCCGGTGGGTGGCATATCTCGTGCGCTCGACGGCTTCGTCAAAGGTCAATCGGCCGTGGAGGTAGGCAACGGTTTCGGCGTAGCCGATGGAGGACATGGCGGGTGCATCGGGCGGGACGCCGGCATCGAGCAGGGCGCGGACTTCGTCGACGAGCCCGCCGGCGAACATGCGGTCGATGCGGCGGTCGACGATGCGGTAGAGCTCGCGGCGCGGGACGTCGATGGCGAAGATGAGGAATTCGAAATCTGGCGGGGCTTTTTTCTGCCAGTGGGAGATGGGGCGGCCGGTCTTTTCGAAGACTTCGAGCGCACGGATGATGCGGCGCGTGTTGCGGGGGTCGATGCGGGCCGCGGCGACCGGGTCAACCTCTGCGAGGCGGGCGTGGAGCGCGGCGGGGCCTTTGGCGCGGGCGATGGCATCGAGGGCGGCCCGGAGCTCGGGGTCCGGGGGGACAGCGGGCACCTGCCAGTTTTCGAGGACGGCCCAGGCGTACTGAGGGGTGCCGCCGACGAACCAGGGGAAGCTGCCGCGGGCCCAGATGGCCTCGAAGGCGGCGCGGGCATCGGCGACGTACTCGGCGAGGGAGTAACCTTCGCGAGGGTCGCGGATGTCGTAGAGGTGGTGCCGGACGAGGCGACGCTCGTCGCGCGTGGGCTTTGCGGTGCCGATGTCCATGCCGCGGTAGACCTGGCGGCTGTCGGCGTTGACGATTTCGCCGCCGAGGCGGCGTGCGAGCTGGAGGGCGGCAGCGCTCTTCCCGGTGCCTGTGGGACCGACGATGGCGACGAGGCGGCGGAGCATCAGGCCGGCGCGGCCGCGACGATGGCGGCGAACTGGGCAGCATCAAGCGAAGCGCCGCCGACGAGGGCGCCGTCGATGTCCGGCTGGGCGAGGAGGGCGGCGGCGTTGGCGGGGTTCACGCTGCCACCATACTGGATCCGGATGGCGTCGGCGACGTCGCCGCCGAGCTCGCGGAGCAATTTTCGGATGAAGGCGCAGGCGGCCTGGGCCTGCTCAGGGGTGGCGGTTTCGCCGGTGCCGATGGCCCAGACGGGTTCGTAGGCGATGGTGATGCGTGGAGAGGGGCGGATGCCGGCGAGGCCGGCGCGAACCTGGCGTTCGAGGACGGTCTCGGTGTTGCCGGCGCGGCGCTGGTCGAGGGTCTCGCCGATGCAGACGATGGGGTCGAGGCGGGAGGCGAGGACGGCGCGCAGTTTCCGGTTGACCCATTCGTCGGTTTCGCAGAAGTGCTGGCGCCGTTCAGAGTGGCCGATGATGACGAGCTGGCAGTAATCCTCGAGCATGGGGGCGCTGACTTCGCCGGTGTAGGCGCCTTTCGGCTCCCAGAAGACATCCTGGGCGCCGAGACGGACGTGGGAGCCGAGGAGGGCTTCGCGGACGGGGGCGAGGTGGGGAAAGGGGACGCAGACGGCGACCTCGCAGCGAGCGTCGGCGGTCTGCTCCGCGACGGCACGGGCGAGGGCACGGGCCTCGGCCTCGGTCGTGTGCATTTTCCAGTTGCCGGCGATAAAGGGTCGGCGCACGGGTCAGGACCTCCGGTGGGAATCGAGGCAGGCCTGGACGGCACCGGCGAGCTCGGCCGGCCGTTCGACGGTGAGGCGGAGGTGGCGGGGCCAGGCGGTGGCGATGCCGGGCAGGACGGTCACCGGGTGAGGGACGCGGAGCGTCAGCTCGAGTGCGGGGCCGGGCAGGGTGGCGAGGATGACGGTGCCCTGGAGCCAGAGGCGAATGCCGAGCCCCTGCCAGGGGTGGTGACGGACGACGTCGGCGCCCTGGATATCGGCCCAGGGGATGGTGCGGTCGATCGCGAGCGGGAAGCGGATGAGGAGCCCTGCGGGGCCGGGGAGGACGAGGGAGCGGGGAGTGCGGACAGCCACGGAGCCGACGAGGATTGCCCCCAGGAGGAGGACGACGGGACCGACTGCTGCAGCGGGCGAACCCGGGGGCCATGCTGCCGCAGCGGTTGCCGCGGCAGCGGCGGCGAGGAGGGCGGTGAGGAGCCAGAGGAAGGCGGCCGCGGCGCCCTGTCCCCTGAAGCGGAACGGACGGGGCTGGAGGCCGTCAGTCATCGAGGAGGGCGGCCACGCCGGGAAGCGTTTTGCCTTCGAGCATCTCGAGGGAGGCCCCGCCGCCCGTGGATACGTGGGTGAACCGTTCCTGGAGGCCGGCCGCGGCGACGACTGCCGCAGTTTCGCCGCCGCCGACGACGGTGACGGCGTCGAGGCTGGCGATGGCGCGGGCGAGTTCGAAGGAGCCGCTGGCGAAGGGCGCCATTTCGAAGACGCCCATCGGGCCGTTCCACACGACGGCCTTTGCCCGGCGCAGGGCTTCGGCATAGCGCCGGACGGTATCGGGGCCGATGTCGAGGATGAGGTAGCCGCGCGGGACCTGGTCGACCGGGACGACAGCGGTCTCGGCGTCGGCGGCGAATCGGCTGGCGGCGATGACGTCTACGGGGAGATGGAGCTCGACACCGCGGGATTCGGCGGTGCGCATGAGGTCGCGTGCGGCATCGAGGAGGTCGTCCTCGACGAGAGAGGCGCCGACCTCGAGGCCGCGGGCCTTGAGGAAGGTGTTGGCCATGCCGCCGCCCACGAGGAGGAGGTCGACCTTCGGGAGGAGGTGCTGGATTGCGGGCAGCTTGGAGCTGACCTTGGCGCCGCCGACGACGGCAGCGAACGGCCGGGGCGGGCTGGCGACGAGGGCGCCGAGGTAGCGGACCTCTTTCTCCATCAGGAGGCCGGCGACGGCCGGGAGGTAGTGGGTGACGCCCTCGGTGGAGGCGTGGGCACGGTGGGCGGCGCCGAAGGCGTCGTTCACGAAGACCTCGGCGAGGCTGGCGAGCTGGCGGGCGAATTCGGGGTCGTTCTTCTCCTCTTCGGGGTGGAAGCGGAGATTTTCGAGGAGGAGGACGTGGTGGCCCATGGCTTCGACGGCGGCCTCGGCGGCGGGGCCGATGCAATCCTCGGCGAACAGGACTTCGCGGCCGAGGAGGTTCGCCATCCGACCGGCGACGGGTGCGAGCGAGAGGGCGGGGTCGGGGCCCTTGGGGCGCCCGAGGTGGGAGCAGACGATGACGCGGGCATCCTGGCCGAGGAGGTACTCGATGGTGGGGAGGGATTCGCGGATGCGCGTGTCGTCAGAGATGACGCCGTTTTCGATGGGGACGTTGAGGTCGGCGCGGACGAGCACGCGCTTTCCCCGGACGTCGATATCGCGGACGGTTTTCTTGCCGATGCCCTGGCTCACTGGCGGCTGACCTCTGCGGCGATGCCGCGACGTTCGACGTCGCGGAGCTTGGCGACGCGGCGCTCGTGGCGACCGCCTTCGAATTGACTGGTGAGGAAGGCGCGGAGGATGTCCTCGGCAACGCCGCGGCCGATCTCCCAGGCGCCGAGGGCGAGGACGTTGGCATCGACGTGCTGGCGGGCGCGGGCGGCACCCCAGCTGGTGTGGCAGAGGGCGCAGCGGATGCCGGGGACCTTGTTCGCGGTGATGCTGATGCCGACGCCGTTGGAGCAGAGGACGACGCCGAGGTCGGCGCGCCCATCGAGGACGGCGCGGGCGACGGCCTCGGCGAAATCAGGGTAGTCGACGGATTCGGTGGAGTAGGTGCCGAGGTCGAGCACCTCGTGGCCGAGGCTGCGGGCGAATTCGGCGAGGTGGTTCTTCAATTCGAAACCTGCGTGGTCGGCGCCGAAGGCGAGTTTCACGAGCGGACGCTCCTGCGGACCGGGATGGTGGCGAGGCCCAGTATACGGGCGAGGTCCGGGGCGGCGATGGCGCCTTCGCGAAGGATGACGGGTTCGTCGCCGGAGAGGTCGATGACGGTTGAGTCGAGCCCCCGGGCCGTCGGTCCGCCGTCGATGGTCATGGCGCAGAACGGGCCGACCTGGCGCGCAGCTTCGCCGGCGGTGACGGGGCTGGGACCGCCGTGGACGTTAGCGCTGGTGGCTGCGAGCGGAGCGCCAAGCGCATCGACGATGTCGAGGACGATATCAACCGGGACGATGCGGAAGCCGACCGTCGTGCCGCCGGAGAGGGCGGGGCTCGACCAGCCGGTGCGGGCGGGGACGATGATGGTCCAGGCGCCCGGGCCGAGGGCGTCGACGAGGCGCAGCGCTGCAGGCGTGGGGTCGGCGTACTGCAGGAGGAGCGCGGGGTCGCGGCCGAAGAGGAGCTGGAGCGGCTGCGAGGGGTCGCGCTGCTTGGCGCGGTAGATGGCGGTGACGGCCTCGTCGAGCCGGACATCGGCGGCGATGCCGTAGACGGTGTCAGTCGGCAGGATGACGAGCTCGCCGGACCGGAGGCAATGGACAGCACGGTCGACGAGGGATGGCGAGGGGGAGGTCATCAGCACACTACCGGGTCCGTTGCCCGGACCCCTCAGTTGGGATAGCGTTCGGTCAGAGTGTAACGCGTCCCATGGCAGGAACGGACCCGGGAGCACCCCCGGCAGGCGCGCAGGACCCGGCGAAGCGGCACGAGAGCATCGTGGTGCTCGATTTCGGGTCGCAGTTTTCGATGCTGATTGCGCGGCGGGTGCGGGAGCTGAATACGTACTGCGAGCTGCTCCCGTACGACACGCCGCGGGAGCGGCTGGAGGGGATGGACGTCCGGGGGGTCATCCTCTCGGGCGGGCCGAACAGCGTGTACGAGGACGGTGCGCCGCTCGCGCCGGACTGGGTGTGGGAGTCGGGTCTGCCGGTACTGGGCATCTGCTACGGCATGCAGGTGATGGCCCACCAGCTGGGCGGGAAGGTGGCGCCGGGCCGGGAGCGGGAGTACGGGCCGGCGGTGGTCCACCGGGACCATGCCGCGCCGCTGCTGGAGGGGCTGCCGGCCGATTTCGAGGTCTGGATGAGCCACGGCGACCGTATCGAGGTGTTGCCGCCGGGCTTTACCGGGTATGCGAGCACGGCGAATTCGCCGCACGCGGTGATGGCCGACCCGGCGCGGGGATACTACGGGCTGCAGTTCCACCCCGAGGTGGTCCACACGCCGCGGGGGAAGGACATCCTGAGGAATTTCGTCCATGGCGTGTGCGGCTGCCGAGGGACGTGGACGCCGGGGAATTTCATCGAGGAGACGGTCGCTGCGATCCGTGCGCAGGTGGGAAGTGGACGGGTGATTTGCGGGCTCTCGGGGGGCGTGGACAGCGCGGTCGCGGCGGTGCTGGTGCACCGGGCGGTGGGCAATCAGCTGACCTGCATTTTCGTCGACAACGGGCTGCTCCGGGCAGGCGAGCCGGAGGAGGTGGTGACGACCTTCCGGAAGAACCTCGCCATCGACCTCGTGCACGTGGAGGCGACGGAGGAGTTCCTCGCGCAGCTGGCCGAGGTGACGAACCCGGAGACGAAGCGCGTGCGGATTGGGAATACCTTCGTGCGGGTGTTCGAGCGGGAGGCGCGGAAAATCGAAGATGCGCGTTTCCTGTGCCAGGGGACGCTCTACCCGGACGTGATCGAGAGCGGGTCACACGGGAAGGGGGCGAGCACGATTAAAACGCACCACAACGTGGGCGGGCTGCCGCCGGACATGAAGCTGGAGCTGGTGGAGCCGCTGCGGTACCTGTTCAAAGACGAGGTGCGAAGGATAGGTGAGGCGCTCGGTCTGCCGGAGGAGATGGTGTGGCGGCACCCATTCCCGGGGCCTGGCCTGGCGATCCGGTGTATCGGCGAGGTGACCCGGGAGAAGCTGGATACGCTGCGGCAGGCGGACCGCATCGTGATGGATGAGATTCGCGAGGCGGGGCTGTACCGCGACCTGTGGCAGGCGTTCGCCGTGCTGACGGACACGAGGACCGTCGGGGTGATGGGCGACTTCCGAACGTACGGGTATGCGGTGGCGGTGCGGGCGGTGGTGGCGGACGATGCGATGACGGCGGACTGGGCCCGCCTCCCGCACGAGCTGCTTTCGCGAATTTCGAACCGGATTGTCAACGAGGTCCGCGGGGTGAACCGGGTGGTGTACGACATCACGCCGAAGCCGCCCGGGACGATCGAATGGGAGTAGCGTGAAGGGATGAGTGCGCGGGTCCTTCTGGTGGGGAGCGGCGGCCGGGAACACGCGGTCGCCTGGAAGCTCTCGCAGTCGCCGCAGGTCGGTGAGATTTTCGTGGCGCCGGGGAACGCCGGCACCGCGGGGCTGGCGCGGAACCTCGACATCCGGCCGACGGACATCGAGGGGCTGGTGCGGGCGGCGAAGGAGCACCGCATCGATTTCTATCTTGCGACGATGGACGACCCGCAGCCGCTGGGGCTGGTGGACCGGCTGCAGGGAGAAGGCATCGTGTGCTATGGGCCTTCAGCGGCGGCGGCGCGCATCGAGGCGAGCAAGGCCTGGGCGAAGGCGTTCATGGAGCGGCACGGCATCCCGACGGCGCGGGGGCGCTCGTTCAGCTCGTTCGAGGAGGCGGCGGCCTGGGTGGAATCGCTGCCTGAGCAGCGGCTCTGGGTGAAGGCTTCCGGGCTCGCCGCAGGGAAGGGCGCGGTTGGCGCAGCGAATCGGGAGGAGGCGGTTGGTATCCTGCGGTCGATGCTCATCGAGCGGGCATTTGGCGATGCCGGGAGCACGGTCGTCGTCGAGGAGGAGCTGACCGGGTTCGAGACGAGCGCGCACGCGTTTTGCGACGGCCGGGTGGCGGTCCTGTGGCCGTTTGCGACCGACTACAAGCGGGCGCTCGACGGGGGACAGGGGCTGAACACTGGCGGGATGGGGGCGTACGCGCCGACGAAGGGGGTGGACGACCGGCTCGCAGCGGTGGTCCGGGAGCAGGTCATCGACCCGGTGCTGCGCGGTATGGCAGCGGAGGGGCACCCGTTCATCGGGACGCTCTTCCCCGGGCTGATGGTGCAGGGCGGCGGGGTGAAGGTCATCGAGTACAACGCGCGCTCGGGCGACCCGGAGACACAGGTGCACATGCTGCGCCTCGCGTCGGACCTGTACGCCGTAACGCGGGCTGCTGCTGAGGGGCGGCTCGGGGAGGTCGAGGTCCGGTGGGCCGAAGAGCCGGCGGTGTGCGTGGTGCTGGTGCCGGGCGGCTACCCGGGCAGGTACGAAACCGGCTACCCGATCGAGGGGCTCGACCGTGTCGACCCGGATGTCTACGTGTTCCACGGCGGCACCAGGGTGGTGGACGGGCAGGTGGTGACGAGCGGAGGCCGGGCGCTGACTGTAGCGGCGCGGGCTGCGACGGTCCGGGAGGCCCGCGAGCGGGTGTATGACAACGTTCGGCGGATTCACTTCAAGGACATGCACTACCGGACCGACATCGCGCTGGAGGCGGCAGCCGGTGCCTGATGCGGCTTCTCCGAGCGTGGCGGGGGGGCTACCATTGCGGGGTGATCCCGCGCTACTCGCGGCCAGAGATGGCCGCTATTTGGACTGACGAGGCGAAGTACCGCCGCTGGCTCGATGTGGAGATCGCGGCGTGCGAAGCCTGGGCGGAGCTGGGCGTCGTTCCCCGGGAGGCGGCAGAGAAGATCCGGCGGGACGCGCGGTTCGACCTCGCGAAGATCAACGAGTACCTCGCCATCACCCACCACGACGTGACGGCGTTCTTGCGCTCGGTGGCGGACTCGCTTGGTGAGGAGGGGCGGTACGTGCATTTTGGGCTGACGAGCTCGGACGTCTGGGATACGGCGACTGCGCTTCAGCTGCGGGATGCGAGCGACCTGCTGATTGCGGATATCGACGGGCTGCTGGCGGTGCTGGAGCGGCAGGCGCGGGCGCACCGGGACACGCTGTGTGTCGGCCGGACGCACGGCGTGCATGCTGAGCCGACGACGTTCGGGCTGAAACTGGCAGTGTGGGTCGATGAGATGCGCCGGAATCGTGCCCGGATGGTCGCAGCCCGGGAAGCCGTGGCGGTCGGGGCGATCTCGGGGACCGTAGGGACGCATGCGTCGGTACCGCCGCGGGTGGAAGAGCTGGTCTGCGAGAAGCTCGGGCTGGGCATCGAGGCGGCATCGACGCAGGTCATCCAGCGGGACCGGCACGCGCAATTCGTGACGACGCTGGCGCTCATCGGGGCATCGCTGGAGAAGTTCGCCACGGAGATCCGGGCGCTGCAGAAGACGGAAGTGCGCGAGGCAGAGGAGCCGTTCGACGAGGGGCAGACAGGTTCGAGCGCGATGCCGCACAAACGGAACCCGGAGCTGTGTGAGCGGATTACCGGGCTGGCGCGCGTGCTGCGGGGTTACGCCGTGACGGCGATGGAGAACGTGGCGCTCTGGCACGAGCGCGATATCAGCCACTCGTCGACGGAGCGGATTGTCTTCCCGGACGCGACACTCGTGCTGGACTACATGCTCACGCTCTTCACGGGGGTCATGGAGCGGCTGCGGGTGTACCCGGAGCACATGCGTGAGAACCTGGAGCGGTCGTACGGGCTGGTGTTTTCGCAGCGGGTGCTGCTGGCGCTGATCGAGACGGGGCTGAGCCGGCAGGAGGCGTACGTCATCGTCCAGCGGAATGCGATGCGGGCGTGGAACGAGCGCGTGCCGTTTCTCGACCTGCTGCTGGCGGACCCGGAGGTGACCTCGCGTTTGCCGGAGGCTGAGCTGCGGAGTCTTTTCGACTACGGGTATTACCTGAGCAACATCGGCGCGACGTTCGAGCGCCTCGGCCTGTGATGGACCAGGGAACGCCGGGTGGAGCCGGGCTGCTGCCGGCGCGCCGGGTGATTGGGACAGCCTGGGACCTGATTACGTCGCGGCCGCGGGAGGCGCTGCTCCCGGTGGCTGCCGTCGAAATCCCCGTGGCGGTGGTGACGGCGGTGGTGACGGCGGCGGCGCTGCTGACGGTGCTGCGGGATGTGGAGCCGGGGACGCAGGACCGGGGGTATCTCCTGCTCGTCCTCGTGACGGGGGCGACCCAGGCACTGTTCGCGCAGGTGGCCCACGGGGCGGCGATCGTGTCGGTCGCCGGGGTGCTGCGCGGGGAGCGGCTGACCCTCAGCGAGACGCTGGACCCGCCGTTTACACGGATGGGCGGGCTGCTGGCGATCCTGGTGGTCCTGCTGGCCGTGACGGCCGGGCTTGCGCTCACGCTCATCGGGCTGGTGCTGCTGCCGTACGTCGCCGTGCGGCTGGCACTGACACACCAGGCGTATCTGCTGGAAGGGCGGTCCGTGCTCGGGGCATTCGGGCGGAGCTGGGCGTTGATGCAGGGGCACATGCTGCGCATGCTGGGCGTGATGCTGCTGACGCTGCTCATCTTTCTCGGGCCGGCACTGCTCATCCAGGCGCTCGACGCCCTGGTGGCGGGCCCGCGCGGGGTGCAGGTCGCTCTGCAGGCGGGGGTCTCGGTGCTGCAAGGGGTCCTGGTCGTCCCGCTGGTGGCGTTCAGCTCGGCAACCACCACGGTGTTTTACCTCAACCTGCAGGGGGCCCAGCGGTGGCCGAAGGGATGATTCGCTCGGAGTTGCCGTGGCCGGTGTACCGGGGGAAAGTGCGGGATACGTACGACCTTGGTGACCGGCTGCTGATCGTCGCGACGGACCGAATCTCGGCGCTGGATGTCGTGCTTCCGACCCCGGTCCCGGGGAAGGGAAAGGTGCTGACGATGCTGTCGGCGTGGTGGTTCGAGCGCATCGGCGGGGTGGTGCCGAATCACTTCATTGCGGTGGTGACGGAGGCGAACTGCCGGGAGGTCCCGTTCGAGCTGGGGCCGGAGTACTTCGGGCGTTCGATGCTGGTGCGGAAGGCGAAACGGCTGGATGCGGAGTGCATCGCCCGGGGGTACCTCTCGGGCTCGGGATGGAAGGAGTACCGCGAGACGGGGACGGTGTGCGGCATCCGGCTGCCGGAAGGTCTGCGGGAATCGGACCGGCTGCCGGAGCCGATATTCACGCCGAGTACGAAGGCCGCCGAAGGGCACGACCGGAACATCACGTACGCGGAGCTGGAGGAGCTGGTCGGGGCGGAGGCAGCCAACGCGATGCGGATTCGGACGATGGCCGTCTACGGGTACGCGCACACGGTGGCGCTGGAGCGAGGGGTCATCATCGCGGATACGAAGCTCGAGTTTGGCTGGTGGAACGAGGAGGTCATCCTGATCGATGAGGTGCTAACGCCGGACAGCAGCCGGTTCTGGCTGGCGAGCGAGTACCGGCCGGGCGGGCCGCAGCCCAGCCTGGACAAGCAGCCGGTTCGCGACTGGCTGGCGGCGAACTGGCGTGAGGGTGAACCGGTGCCCGAGCTGCCGCGGGAGGTAGTCGAAGCGACGACGGAACGGTACCTCCGGGCGTACCGGATGCTGACTGGAGAGGAGCTTTCGCTGTGAGTAAGAAGGATGGAAACAAGAAAGAGAGAACATCGAAGGCGGGGAAGGCCGAGCGCATCGAGCGGAACGGGGAGAAGGGGCCGGACGGGCGGAAAGGGTTCCTTGCGCGCGTGTATGTCTCGCTCAAACCGACCGTGAACGACCCGGAGGGCCTGACGATCGCGAATGCGCTCGGTTCGCTGGGATTCGACGGGGTCGAAGGGGTGCGCTCGGGGAAGTATTTCCAGGTACGGCTCCGGGCGGCGGACGCCAAGGCTGCGGCGGAGCAGGTGGACCAGATGTGCAGCCGGCTTTTGGCGAACCCGGTCATCGAGAGCTACGAGTTCGAACTCGAGAAGGCCTGAGATGGGGCGCGGCCCGCGGCGGATTGTGTGCCTTTCGGCGGAGACGACGGAGATTGCCTTCGCGGTGGGCGCCGGGGAGCGGGTCGTCGGGGTGAGCGGGTATGCAGTCCGGCCGCCGGAGGCGCGGAAGAAGCCGAAGGTGGCGGCGTTTCAGACGGCCCACCTGGAGCGGATCCTGGCGCTGGAGCCGGACCTGGTGCTGGGATTCAGTGACGTGCAGGCGGAGATTGCACGTGAGCTCATCCGGGCCGGGGTGACGGTACTCATCACGAACCAGCGAACGCTGGCGGAGACGTCCGATGCGATGCGGCTCATCGGTGCGGCCTGCGGGGCGCCGGCGGCAGGGGAGGCGCTGGCGGCGCAGTTCGAGGCGGAGCTGGAGGCGATCGCGGTGCGTCCGACCCGCCCGGCGCGGCCCCCGCGGGTGTACTTCGAGGAGTGGGACGACCCGCTGATCTCTGGCATCGCCTGGGTGAGCGAGCTGATCGAACGGTGCGGCGGGGAGGATATCTTCCCGGAGCTGCGGGCGTGCCGGTCGGCGGCCCAGCGAGTGGTTGGGGCGGCAGAGGTGGTGCGACGTGACCCGGAGGTGGTGGTCGCGAGCTGGTGCGGCAGGAAAGCGCGGCTGGAGCGGATTGCGGCGCGGCCGGGATGGGAGAGGATCGCCGCGGTACGGGCGGGACAGCTCCACGAGATCAAATCGCCGGACATCCTGGCGCCGGGGCCGAGCCTGCTCATCGGGGCTCGGCGGCTCGCGGCGATCCTGGACGGGGCTACTGGCGCGGGGTGACGGGGCCCGGGTCGACGGCGAAGTAGACTTCGCAGGCGCGGCGGGCGGCTCCGGGTTCCAGGACGGGGGGGCGCTTGACGAAGCGGGATTCTTCGATGATGAGCTGGAGGATGTCGCGCGGGTGGCAGCTGCGGAGGTTGCCGTTGGAAGCGCGGCGGACGAGCTCGACGGCGACATCGATGCCCTGCGGGCTCGCCTCGACGCCCATGGCATCGGCGAAGCGGCGGAAGATTTCCGCCATCTGCTCGGGGGTAGGTTCGGGGATGCGGATTTTGTAGGGGATGCGGCGCAGGTGGGCCTCTTCGAGCATCGTCTTGGGCTCGAGGTTGGTGCTGAAGCAGATGGTCGAGCGGAAGGGGAAGGTTATCCGCTCGCCGGTTACGAGCGACATGGTGTCTTCGCCCCGTTCGAGAGCGGCAATCCAGCGGTTGAGGAGGGCGTGGGGGGACACCTGCTGGCGGCCGAAGTCGTCGATGGCGAGGAGGCCGCCGTGGGCTTTGACGTGGGCCGGCGCCTGGTGGTAGCCGAGGGCGGGGTCGTAGGCGAGGTCGAGGTCTTCGGGACGAAGTTCGCCGCCGACGAAGACGAAGGGACGACGGATGCGGAGCCAGCGGCGGTCGAACTGGGAGGTTGCATCGGCGGTGTCGTCGCCTTCGACGGGCTGGTGGACGAGGTCATCGTAGAGGCGGATGATGTGGCCGCTGACGTAGACGGCCATGGGCATGAGGGTCACGCCCTGGATGGCCTCGCTGGTGAGCTCGAGGATGGTGGTCTTGCCGTTCCCGGGGGCGCCCCAGAGCATGGCGGGGCGACCGCTGGTGAGGGCGAGGCAGACCTTGGCGACGACATCACGGGCGAGGACGAGCTGCTGGAGTGCGCGGGCGAGGCGGACGGGGTCGGGTGCTCCGACCTCGGTGTCGCGCTCGAGGACGCGGAAGTAGTCCTGGATAGGGACGGGGACGGGCCCGACGTACTTGCTGCGGCCGAAAGCGTTCTCGGCTTCGCGCATGCCGAGTTCGGTGAGGCGGTATTGCCATTCGGTTTCGAGCCGGCCTGAGGCGGAGGTAGTTTCGACGAGGCGCTGGCGGCGGAGCTCATCGAGCGCTTCGCGGGCCACGCCCGGGGAAACGCGCATGGCGTTGGCGACGCCGATGGGGGTCGGGACGGTGATGCGGTAGAGGGTTTTGAGGGTGAGGTCTTCGATGAAGCGTGCGGGGAGGCCGAGTTCGTCGATGTGGTCGGGGGCCTCGGGGAGGGCGGGGAGGACGCGGAGGTGGGACGGGGCCTGGCGCGGGGGCTGCTGGCGCTGCTCCTCGGCGTACTCCGGCTGCATGGCGAGGCTGCCGGAGGTGGGGGGGAAGGGGTGCTCCATATCACCTACCTGCGTGGCACCGCGTGCCGTTCGGGCGCGTGCCCTACCTTGAAGGTCGGCAGGTGGGGGACGGGGCCCAGATCGAGGGGGTGATGAAGCGGCTACTCCCGCGGTGACAGCGGGGTGAACGGCAGGTTTTCGGAGCTGGGGGGCGCCGGGGGTGGGTCGGCGAACGCGAAGCGGCCTTCCATGTCCCAGAGGAGCCACCATTCGCGGCGCACCTCCATGCGGAGGTAGCGGTCGGCGCCGCGAATAGTGGCGACCGTTGGGCTGAAGCCGGCGGCGGCGAAGGCTCGGCGGGCGGGGAGGTTGGCTTCGAGGGTGTGGAGGTAGATTTCGCGGAAGGGATGGGCCGCGAAGAGGTGGCGGAGGAAGAGGACGACTGCCTCGCGGCCGAGGCCTGCGCCGCGGCGGCGGGGGTCGCCGATGGTGATGCCGAGCTCGGCCGAATCGCCAGCCTCGGCGTTGTAGTACATGATGGTGCCGATGTGTTCGCCGGTGATGGTGTCAATGGCGAGCTGGTCGCGGCCGTAGCCGGCGAGGCGGGTTTCCTGCTCGAACGTCTCGAGGAAGCGGGCGAAGGAGGGCGGGACGGGCGCCTGGCCGTTGAGGCGGGCGGTCTCGGGGTCGCGCCGCCAGTGATATTCGTCGATGGCGTCGCCGCGGCGCCGGCGGCGAAGGAGGACGTTTCTGCCGCGGGCGACGACGAGGGGGGCGTCGGCAGCTGGCGGCGTCTGGAGGGTCACACGTCGACTCCGAGGCGGCGGGCGGCCTCGCGGAGGAGGCTGCGTTCGCCTTCGTAGGTGAGGAGCTCGAGGGCCTCCGGGATGGTGACCCAGCGGACCTCATCGAACTCGTGGTCGTGGTTGGCGACGTCGCCGCCGACGGGTTCCATGAGCCAGTGGTGGACGCGCTTGTGGTAGCGGGTGCCGTTGGCAGTGAACCAGTATTCGATGCTGCCGATCGGTTCGCCGAGGCGGACGTCGAGGCCGGTTTCCTCGCGGACCTCGCGGAGGGCGGTCTGTTCGAGGGGCTCGCCGGCATCGGGCGTGCCCTTGGGGAGGACCCAGAGGCGCTCTGCGTGGCGGCCGCAGATGGCGACCTGGACTTCGCCGGTATCGCTGCGACGCCAGGGGATGCCGCCGGCCGAAACGACGTCTTCGATGGGGAGGCGGGAGCGCGAGCTCACGGGAGGTCTCCAAAACGACGGAACTGGACGCCGCGGGCGGCCTCGAGTGCGGTTTCGACGGCTTCTTCGAGGCCGGGGGGCGCTTCTTCACGATAGGCTTCGAGGAGTTCGACCGCCGCTTCGCCGCCGATGTCGCCGAGGGCCTCGATGACGGCGAAGAGGACCTCGGCGTCGTCGTCGCCGAGTGCTTCGCCGAGGGAGGGTACGAGCTCCTCGGAGCCGAGCGCGCCAGCGGCGAGGGCGGCTTCGAAGCGCATTTCGGGGTCGTCGGAGGCGAGCTGCTCGGCGATGTACTCAGTCCACTGCTCGCGGGCGGAGTAGCCCATGGCGCGGATGGCGGCGAGGCGGAGCAGGGGCTGGCCGCTTTCATAGGCGGCCTCGATGACGCCCGGGACGCGGGGGTCGCCGCTGGGGCCGAGCGCTTCGACCGCGGCGGCGCGGAGTTCTTCGGCCGGGGATTCCGCGGCTTCGAGGAGGGCGAGGGTCATGCGGCGGGCGACGCGCTCGTCGAGACGGCCGTACTCAGCGGCTTCGAGGAAGCGGAGGAGGCTGCGGGCAGCGGCGGCCCGGACCTCGAGGTCGCGCTCGGTTTCGACGAGGGCGACGAGGAGGTCGCCGGCGGCGGGGTCGAGGGACTCCCAGAGGGCCTGGATGGCGCGGAGCCGGACGGAGCGTTCGGGGTCGGCGAGCCCGACGAGGCCGAGGGCGGTGAAGTCGAGGGCGATGTCGGCGTCGGCGAGTTCGTATGCCTCGTCGAGGAGGAATTCGCGCTCGGGGAGGGGGATTTCAAGCCAGCGGTCGCGGAGGTAGGCAGCATCGGCGCGGTCGAGGTCGGAGAGGGCGGCGAAGTCGGCGGGCCGGGGCCGGCGGCCGGCGGACACGACATCGAGGAAGCGCTGAATCCCGGGGGAGGCCATCAATGTGATCGTAGCATCAGCGGCCGGGGAGTTCTTCGCGGGCGAGCGGGCGGCCGAGGAGCCGGGCCATGGCCTCGGGCACGGTGCGGGCGCCGCCGATGACGGCGGCGACTTCGGCCGTGATCGGGAGTTCGGTGCCGGCCTGCTGGGCGATGCGGAGTGCGACGGGGGCCGTGCGGGCGCCTTCGACGGTCTCGCCGATCTCCGCGGCCGCCTCGGCGGGAGAGCGGCCGGCGGCGAGGAGTTCGCCGAACCGGCGGTTCCGGCTCAGGGGAGAGAAGCAGGTGGCGGCGAGGTCACCGACACCGGCGAGGCCGCTGAAGGTAGCGACCTCGGCACCGAGGGCGAGGCCGAGGCGGGTCATCTCGGTGAGGCCGCGGGTCATGATGGCTGCGACGGCGTTGGCGCCGAAGCCGAGCCCCCAGGCGGCGCCCGCGGCGATGGCGATGACGTTTTTCAGGGCGCCAGCGAGTTCGACGCCCACGACGTCGGTGGAGGCGTAGACCCGGAAGGAGCCGTGGGAGAGGGCGCGCTGCCAGGTGAGGCCGAGGTTGGCGTCGGGGATGGCGACGACGGCGGCAGCGGGCAGGCCGCGGATGATTTCATGGGCGAGGTTTGGGCCCGAAAGGGCGCCGGTTCGAGCGGAGTCGAACCCGAGCGTGGTGAGTACGGTCGTGATGCGGCTGGAGGTCTGGAGGTCGAGGCCTTTGGTGGCGGAGATGACGGAGATGGCCGGCGGGATGCCGCTGGCGAGGACGCTTTCGCGGACGGCATGGGATGGGACGGCGACGAGCGCGCCGGCGAGGGAGGCGGCATGGGCGGGCGTGAGCGGGACGGGATGGACGTGAACGCGGGGCCCGAGGACACGGCCGGCGCCGAGACGTTCGAGGCCGCCGGCGGCACGGACGGCGTGTGCTTCGAGTTCGGACCGGACGAGGAGGATGACGTCGTTGCCGGCCCGCTCGAGGAGGGCGGCGAGGGTGACGCCCCAGGAGGTCGCGCCGAGGACAGCGTAGGCCGCCATCAGCCGGTGGCTGGCCGGTCGCCGCCCTGGCCGATGCGGGGTTCGGTGCCGTTGAGGAGGCGCCGGATGTTCGGGATGTGCTTGTATTCGACGAGCGCGGTGGCGAAGAGGCTGTACCAGGCGAAGGCCGGGTCGGTTTTCCCGGCGAGGGCGAGGGCGCAAATGATTGCCGCGCAGACAGGCACGCCGACGACGGACATGAAGGAAACGTAGCGGGTGGCGCCGACGAGGGCGGCGCCGATGAGGGGGAAGAGGAGGGAGATGGCCGGGGCGAGGCCGAGGATGCCGCCGTACGTGCTGGCGACGCCGCGCCCGCCGCGAAAGCCAGCGAAGACGGGCCAGACGTGACCGACGACCGCTGCGCCTGCACCAAGTGCGGCGACTTCGTTGGAGTCGAACACGTAACGCCCGACGAGTGCGGGTGCGGCGCCCTTGGCGATATCGAGGACCATGACGATGGCGGCGGGGAGTTTGCCGGCGGTCCGAAGGACGTTGGTGGTGCCGGTTTTGCCGCTGCCGGATTCGCGGATATCGCGGCCGAGCCAGATGTAGCCGACGATGAGGCCCCAGGGCAGGGAGCCGAGGAGGTAACCGAAAAGGGCGTTGACGAGGTAGGGGGTCACGAAGCGGAATCTTCGCCTGAACGGGCTCTGAACACCAGTTTGATGGCGGTGCCTTCGAAATCGGCGGCTTCGCGGATGGCGCGCTCGAGGTAGCGCCGGTAGCTGAAGTGGACGAGCTCGGGGTCGTTCACGAAGAGGACGAAGGTGGGCGGGTCGATACCCGCCTGGGTGGCGTAGAAGAGCTTGAAGCGGCGGTTGTGGACGAGGGGGGGGACATGTTCGCGGACGGCGCGGGCGAGGATGGCGTTGAGCTCGGGGGTAGGGATACGCCGGCGGCGAGCCTCGCGGGCGGCCTGGACGAGGCGGAGGAGCTCGGTGAGGCCCCGGCGCTCGAGCGCGGAGATGAACGTGTAGAGCGCCCAGGGTACGAAGCGGATGCGGCTGCGCATCTGGCGCTCGGCCCAGGCTTTGCGCTCGGCGGGGTCGTCCCAGAGGTCGGTTTTGTTGACTGCGATGACGAGGCCCTTGGCGTGGTCGACGGCGATGCCGGCGATGTGGGTGTCCTGGGCGGTGACGCCTTCGGTCCCATCGACGACGAGGACGGCGACGTCGCACCGCTCGACGGCGCGGGTGGTGCGGAGGACGGAGTGGCGCTCGACGCCTTTGCCGAGCTTCCCAGGGCGGCGGACGCCGGCGGTATCGATGAGGACGAAGGCGCCTTCGGGGGTGTCGATTTCGGTGTCGATGGCATCGCGGGTGGTGCCGGCGACGTCGCTGACGATGACCCGTTCCTGGCCGAGGATGGCGTTGACGAGCATGGATTTGCCGACGTTGGGGCGGCCGATGATGGCGACGCGGGTGCGGTCGGATTCGGGGACGATTGGGACATCGGGCAGGAGGGCGACGACCATGTCGAGCATGGTGCGGACGTTGACGTCGTGGAGGGCGCTGACGGGGAGCGGCTCGCCGAAGCCGAGTGCCGAGGCCTCGGCGATGCCGGTGAGTTCGCGGGCCTCGTTATCGGCTTTGTTGGCCACGAGGATGGTGGGCTTTCGTGCGCGGCGGACGACGTCGGCCATGTCGTAGTCGCTGGCAGTGAGGCCGTCGCGGGCATCGACGACGAAGACGATGACGGCCGCGGTGTCGATGGCCTGCTGGACCTGGCCCATGATGAGCGGGGCGTACACATTCTGTTCGTTGGTCTCGTAGCCGCCGGTGTCGATGATGCGGAAGCGGCGGTCGAGCCATTCGACGTCGGCCTCGAGGCGGTCGCGGGTGGTGCCGGGTTCGTCTTCGACGATGGCACGGCGTTCGCCGAGGACGCGGTTGAAGATGGAGGACTTGCCGACATTCGGCCGGCCAACGATGACGACGCGGGGAAGGATGTCGGTGGCGGTCACGGGAGCACCTGGATGAGGGTCACGGTGACCGTGGATGGGGCTTCGAGCTTGAGTCCCGGGGGGCCGGTCACGGTTACAGGATAGGCCCCGGTGCCAGCTGTAGCACCGGTGAGGGAGACGGTGGCCCGGATGTCGGACGGGCGGAGCGCGGCGATGAGGTCGGCGGGGCCGGTTGCCCGGACTTCGACGGCCAGGGGGCGGGACGGGTCACGGGCGAAGCCGGGGGGAAGATTCTGGAGCTCTGGGGCGACGAGCAGGCTGGCGGCTGACTCGACCAGTTCGAAGCGGATGGTGATGGTGACGGCGCGCCGGTCGAGGGAGACGTTGGGGATAGCAACGAGGCTGCGGACGAGGCGGAGCTCTGTACGGGCGCCGGTGACGTCGACCTTTTCGGCGGTGACGGCATTCAGTTCGTTGACGACGGCGCGTTCGCCGGAGACGGTGACGGCGGGCGGGTCGACGGTGATGGAGGAGACCCGGTAGCCGGCGGCGGGCGCACCGGCCAGGTCGACGAGGACGGGGAGGGTACGCTGGACGAAGGCCTGGACGATGCGGATGGTGGCGGTTGCGCGGGGCGGTGTGATGGCGACGGTTTCGGTCGTGCCGGTGGCGGAGCGGGCGACAAGTTCGCCGGTGACGACGTAGGACTGGTCTTTGACGCCACTGAGGTTGACGTCGAGGTCGACGGACTGGACGGCCTGGACGCGTTCGGGGAGGCCGGAGATGGTGACGACGGCGGGCTCGACGGTGGTCCCGGATTCGTCCTCGCGGAAGCCGGCAGGGAGCTGGCCCGAGCGACGGATGGTGACAGGGAGTTCGCGGGTGGCGGGTTCGACGAGGGTAATTCGGACCTGGGAGGGGATGACCTGGAGGACACGGATGCCGGGCCGGCGGGAGGTGACGCGAACCTGGCGAAATTCTTCGACGCCGGGCTGCATGCCGCGGACGTCGACGCGGGCGTCGAAGTCGGACGGGGCGAGGGCGGCGAGGTCATCGGCGCGGCCCTCGGCGATGACGCGGACGGAGTGGCTTTCGCGGACGATATAGGGGCCGGCATTCTCTGGGGTGACGACGATGGAGGCAGGCTGGCCTTCTTCCGGGAAGGTGACGGAGACGCGCGGGTTTTCGACGTCCTGGACGACGAACCAGATGGCGAACGCGGCGAGGAGGCTGAAGGTGGCCTGGGCCCAGTGCTCGCGGAGGGAGCGGACCGACCCGGTGAAGACCTGCCGGGCGGCCTGGCGGCGGGATGGCCGGCGGTGGTTGCCGTTCACGTGCGCACCTCAGCGGGAGAGGCTGGGGGACGGGCGCCGTCCGGTTCGAGGACCCATTCGAGGACGGCGCGGAGGCGACGCTCATCGGGGACGGGGGTGAGGCGGCCGTTGAGGGCGACGCTTATCTCCCCGGTTTCTTCGGAAACGACGACGGCGATGGCATCGGTGGTTTCGGTGATGCCGAGTGCAGCGCGGTGGCGGGTGCCAAGGTTGCGGTCGGCGGGGTCGGAAGCGAGCGGGAGAACGCAGCCGGCCGCGACGATGCGCTGGTCGCGGATGACGACGGCCATATCGTGGAGCGGCGAATTGGGGAAGAAGATGCTGGAGAGGAGCTCGGGGGAGACGCGTGCCTCGACGGGAACGCCGGTTTCGATGACGTCCTGGAGGCCGGTTTCGCGTTCGATGACGACGATGCCGCCGTGGCGGGCGGCGGCCATGCGGCCGGCGGCTCGTGAGACGGCCTCGATGACGTCGCTGTACTCGGCGGTGCGGAACCAGCCGGAGAAGCCGGTCCGCCCGAGGCGGTCGAGCGCGCGACGGATTTCGGGTTGGAAGATGATGACGGCGCCGACGAGGAGTGCGGTGACGGAGTGGGCGATGAGGAAGTTGATGACGACGAGGTCGAGGGCGCGGCCGAGGACGACGAAGACGAGGAAGAGGGCGACGAGGCCCCGAAGCTGGGTCATGGCGCGGGTGCCGCTGAGGAGGCGGAGCGCCGTGTAGATGAGGACGGCGATGAGGAGGACGTCGACGGCGCTGGTAAAGGAGAACTGGGCGAGGACGTCGCGGACGTGGTCGAAATCAAACATGGCGGCAGCGAGAGGCCACAGCGGAGGGTCGGCTCATCATACGCTGCCGGCAGGGAACGGCGGGTTCAGCGTTCGACCTGGCCGTCGGCTCCGAGGAGGAAGGCGACGACGGCGGCCTGTGCCCAGACCCGGTTTTCGGCCTGGTCGAAGATGATGGCGGAAGGCGATTCGAAGACGTCGTCGGTGATTTCCTCGCCACGGTGAGCGGGCAGGTCGTGCATGATGAAGGCGCCCGGCCGCGCGTGGGCGACGAGGGAGGCGTTGAGCTGGTAGGCGGCGAAGTCGATTTTGCGGCGCTCGGCTTCGCGCTCCTGCCCCATCGAGGTCCAGACGTCGGTGTAGAGGGCCTCGGCGCCGCGGACGGCTTCGACGGGGTCCGTGGTGGTGAGGAAGCTGCCGCCGGAGGCAGCGGCGCGATTCGAGGCTTCGGCGGCGGCCCAGCCGGGGAGCTGATAGGCGGCGGGGGAGGCGATGCGGACATCCATCCCGAGGGCAGTGGCGGTCAGGACGAGGCTGGTCGAGACGTTGTTGCCATCGCCCACGAAGGCCAGCGAGCGGCCGCGGAGGTCGCCCATGTGCTCGCGGAGGGTGAGGAGGTCGGCGAGGGCCTGGCAGGGGTGTTCTTCGTCGGTGAGGGCGTTGATGACGGGGATGGAGGAGAAGCGGGCGTACTCCTCGATGATGGACTGGCCGTAGGTGCGGACGGCGACGATATCGACGTAGCGTGCGAGCACGCGCGAGACGTCGCGGATGGCTTCACGTTCGCCGAGGCCGACTTCGCGGGGGTCGAGGTACATGGTGAAGGCCCCGAGGTGGTCCATGGCGATTTCGAAGCTGACGCGGGTGCGGAGGGAGGCTTTTTCGAAGAGGAGGGCGAGGTGTTTGCCGGTGAGGAGCTTCTGCGGGCGGCGCTTGAGTGCAGCGGCGAGGTCGAGGAGGTAGGAGGTCTCGGCGGGGGTGAGGTCGGCGGAGCTGAGGAGGTGCCGGGGCGTGTGCATTGGGGGAAGTATAGGAGGGGCAGCGGCTTGTGTTCGATCGGCACTGTCTTGGTGGAAGGTGCGTGACGATAGTGATGACGGGAGGGTATTGCCGTGGACGGGCTCAGGCAGTTTCGGCCGGGCTGGGCCGTGAAGGCGGCGGAGGGGAAGATGTTCCGGAGGCTGGAGTGCGACCGGTGCGGGGCGCGGTTCCAGTTTGGGGAGCGGCCGCGGGTGACGCGGGTGCCGCGCTGCCCGGCCTGCGGGTCGCTGAGCAGCCATCCGCGGGCGGCGTGAGGGGGGAGGGGATTCCGCATTGGGCCGGCTTTGCTACGATGGAGGCGGACAGGGGTGTAGCTCAGCTGGTAGAGCATCGGTCTCCAAAACCGAGTGTCGCGGGTTCGAGTCCTGCCACCCCTGCCAGGTCTCCCGGGCGCCGACCCTCAGGCGCTTGCCGCTTGGCCGGGAGGGTTCGTAGGATGTGGGTGCGTTGCCCAGGTGGTGGAATGGCAGACACGCTGTCTTGAGGGGGCAGTGCCGTACAGGCGTGTGAGTTCAAATCTCACCCTGGGCACCAACGCAACGAATGCCGGCGCCATGGCCAAGTGGTAAGGCAGAGGTCTGCAAAACCTTCACCGCCGGTTCGAATCCGGCTGGCGCCTCCAGACCTCTCCGAAGGCTCCGACCATGGGGCCTTTTTTGTTGGCCGGCGCGGAAGCGGAGCCGGGAACCCGCGTCGCGCCAGGGCTGCGGGGCGGGTAGGATGCGGCCGCGTGTAAAACGCGAAGGAGGTTCGATTGATGAGGGGTTTGCGCGGGGAAGCGGCAGTCGTCGGGGTAGCCGAGTTTGCCCCCGTGCGGCGGCCGGACCGGACATGGATGGGGCTGGAAGCCTACGCGGAGCTGGCCCGGCTTGCGCTGGAGGATGCTGGCCTGGCCCACGATGACGTCGACGGGCTGATGACCGGCCACCTCGCGGACTCGGGAGGGTTGTTCGCGCCGGGGCACCTGACGGAGTACCTGGGTATCGGCTCGCACTTCTCGGAGGTCGTGGACCTCGGGGGAGCGACCGGTGCGGGCGCGGTGCTGCGGGCGGCGATGGCGATCGAGCTCGGGCTCTGCGAGACGGCGCTCTGCATCGTCCATACGCTGCCGCGGCCGAAGAACCCGAAGGGTGGCGGGCCGACGTTTCGGATGGGGGCCTGGGGCTCGCCGATGGGCGAGTTCGATTATCCGTTCGGGGCTATCGGGCAGAACTATGCCTACGCGATGATCGCCAACCGGTATGCCTATGAATACGGGCTGACCGACCGGCAGCGGGCGAAGGTGGCGGTGGACCAGCGGACGAACGCGGCGGCGAATCCGAAGGCGGTGTTTCGCGACCCGATCGACATCGACGATGTGCTGAATTCGCCCGTCATCGTGGACCCGTTGCACCTGCTCGAAATCGTGATGCCGTGCTTCGGCGGCGCGGCGGTGGTGGTGACCTCGAAGGAGAAGGCGAGGCGGGCGAAGCACCGGCCGGCGTACATCATCGGGGGCGGCGAGAACACGACGCACCTTTCGGTTACCTACGACCCGAGCTTTACGGAGACGCCGATAAGGGCGGCGGCGGACCGGGCGTTCGCGATGGCCGGGGTGAAGCGGTCGGAGGTCGACCTTGCTTCGCTTTATGACTGCTACACGATCACGGTCTTGCTGACGCTGGAGGATGCGGGATTCTGCGGGAAGGGGGAGGCGGGGAAGTTCGTGGAGGAACACGACCTGACGTACCGCGGGGACTTCCCGCTGAATACGCACGGGGGGCAGCTGAGCTTTGGACAGGCCGGGATGGCCGGCGGGATGTCGCACATCACGGAGGCCTACCTGCAGCTGACGGGCCGGGCGGGGGAGCGGCAGCTGCGGCGCTGCGACACGGTGTTCGTCCACGGGAACGGTGGGCTGATGAGCGAGCAGGTCTCGCTGATTCTGCGGGGGGAGTGAGCGCGATGCCGAAGTATCGAATGGGGATCGAACCGCTGCCGGTGCCGACGCCGGTTACGCAGCCGTTCTGGGAGGGGGCCAGGCAGCACCGGCTGCTCATTCAGCGGTGCGATGCGGGGCACGTGTTTTTCTACCCGCGGTCGCACTGCCCGAGGTGCCTTTCGAACCGGCTGGAGTGGGTGGAGGCGTCGGGGAAGGCGACGCTGTACAGCTACACGGTGGCGCGCCGGCCGACCTCGCCGGATTTCGAGGCGGACGTGCCGTTCGTCATCGCCGTGGTGGAGCTGGACGAGGGCCCGAGGATGACGTCGCGGCTCGTAGAGGTGGACCCCGAAGCGGTGCGTATTGGGATGCGGCTCGAGGTGGTGTTCGACGACGTGACCGGGGAGGTCACGCTGCCGTACTTTCGGCCGGCCCGAGGCTAGGAAGGATGGTCGGGGTGCCGCGATTCGAACGCGGGACCTCTTGAACCCCATTCAAGTGCGCTACCAGGCTGCGCCACACCCCGACCCGGGCGAACTGACACTTCGTGCCGCCCGCGCGCCGTTCCACGGTACACCATACGAAGCAGCGGGCGCGGGGTCAAAGGGAGCTCACCGGCGGGAGGGGAAGGGAACGGGGGCGGGCGAGCTGCCCGTCGACCCGGCGGGCGGCGGTTCATTCGCGGGGACGTGGCCACGCACGGCGGTGGCCGAGCGGATTTCTGCGAGGCGGCGCCCGAAGACGAGGAGCACGAGGCTACTCATGGCGATGATGGCGATGCCGAGGGTGAAGAGACCGGGGCGAATGCCAAGGCGCTGTACGAGGAGGCCGGCGAGGATGGCCCCGATGGGGATGAGGCCGCGGTCGAGGCTGAGGAGCGACATGACCCGGCCGTGCATCTCGGGCTTGCTGTTGGAGAGGAGGATGCCGTTGGTGAAGGCCATGTAGGTGACAGTCATGCTGCCGGCGACCGCGAGGAGGAGGGCGGTGAGCCAGGTGTTCTGCTGGAGCGAGATGGCGACCAGGGCAGCTCCGAAGATGAGCATGTTGATCATGAGCTGGAGGCCGGGCCGGGCGATGCTGGATTTCCAGGCGACGAAGAGGGAACCGGCGAACGCGCCGACTCCGGTCGCCCCGGCGAGGAAGCCCACGCCGGAGTCGCCGAGGCCGAGCGTTTTCTTCGCGAGGAGCGGAACGAAGACCTGCTGGTACGGGAAGCCGAAGATGAACAGGATGAGGGCGAGGCCGGTGACGACGAAGAGGACGGGCTGGCTGGCGACGTAGCGGAAGCCTTCGGCGAGGTCGGCGAAGAGGCCGGATTCCCTGCGGCGGGCGGCTCCGTCATCGTCCAGCCGCATCAGGAGGGTGGTGAGGATGACGAGGAGGTAGATGCCGGCGGTGATGAGGTAGACGCCCCCGACCGAGGTGATGACGAGAAGGGCGCCCGCGAACGCGCCGCCGCCGATGCGCATGAAGCTGAGGGCGGTGGAATTGAGGGCGACAGCGTTGAGCAGGTCTTCGGCAGGCACCGTGCGGGGAATGAGGGACTGGCGGACGGGCTGGTTGAAGGCCATCGCGGTACCGGCGATACCGGCGGTGAGGAAGACGTGCCAGACCTCGACGATGCCGGCGACGGCGGCGATGCCGATGAACAGGTGGCAGGCAGTCGACGTGCACTGGGTAATGGTGAGGATGCGTTTCCGGTCGTAGCGGTCGGCGACGGCGCCCGCGAGCAGCCCGAACAGGAGGATGGGCGCGAGGCGGGTCGCGATGACGAGGGAGAGCATGACGGCGGAGTCGGTCAGGTCGAGGATGAGGACGGCACGGGCGACCTGGTCCATCCAGAGGGTGGCGGAGTGGCCCGTCTGGCCGAGCCAGAGGAGGCGGTAGTTGGGGTGGCGGAGGGCGCGGAAGGTCGTGTCGGCCCCGGGCAGGCGCGGCATGGGGGCATCGTACGTTTACGCGAGGGTTAGGGAAAGGTGCCCGGCGTCAGAGGTCGAGTTCGATGCCGACGGGGCAGTGGTCGGAACCCATGATTTCGGGCTGGATGAAGGCGCGACGGACGCGGGGCATGAGGTCCCGTGAGACGAAGACGTAATCGATGCGCCAGCCGACGTTGCGGGCGCGGCGGTCGCGCCAGGGGTCCCAGTAGGTGTAGGCGTCCCGCTGGTCGGGATGGAGGGCGCGGAAGGTATCGACGTAGCCGTTGTCGATGATACGGGTGATCCAGGCGCGCTCTTCGGGGAGGAACCCGGTGCCCTTGAGTGCTTCCTGCGGGCGAGCGACGTCCATCTCGGTGTGGGCGATGTTGAAGTCGCCCATAAAGACGAGGGAGCGGCCCTGGTCACGAAGGCGGTTGACGTGGGCGAGGAAGGCTTCGTAGAACTCGAACTTGTAAGCGAGGCGGTCCTCGCCACGGCCGGCGTTGGGGTAGTAGGATGTCAGGAGGGTGAACTCCGGGTAGTCAGCCTGGATGACGCGTCCTTCGACGTCGAATCGTTCGATGCCCAGCCCAAGGCGGATTTCGAGCGGCTCGGGTTTGGAGAGCAGGAGCGCGCCGCTGTAGCCGGCCCGGCGGGCCGGGTGCCACCACGACCGGTAGCCGAGTGCCGTCCACGGCTCGCTTTCGAGCTGGTCGGGCGTTGCTTTTACTTCCTGGAAGCCGGCGATGTCGGGCGCGGTGGACTCGAGCCAGGCCTGGAGGTGGCCGCCTTTCAGGGCGGACCGGATGCCGTTCACGTTCCAGGAGCAGATGGTGAGGGCGGCCACGGCGAAAGTTGACCGGAAACCGGGGCAGCGGGCAAGCAGCAGGTCGGGAGGCCTGGGGCGGCGATGAGGGGTTCACGCCGATCGGTTCGTTCATGGAGAGCGGACGATACTCATGGGGAGAAAGGAGCGAAGCAATGACGAAATGCCCGGTGTGTATGGCGCGGTTCGTCGCTGCCGGGGCCGCTGAGCGGAAGTGGCTGGAGTGGCACATGGCGCGGTCGCACGGCATCCAGCGGATGCAGCGCGTAGCCGGGTGGCCGGCGACGGGGCACGGCCCCGGCCAGTCGGCTGCCTGAGTCAGGCGAAGGCCCGCGCAAAGATGACGGCTGCCGAGGCGACGATGGTGACGACGGCGTACTCGGCAGCGGTGGCCCATTCGAGGTCGTGGTCTAGCAGGTGGTGGACGATGCCGGTGGCGAGGTAGAAGGCGATGATGAGGAGGGCGCCGGCGAGGAGACCGTCGAGGGGAAGGAAGTAGAGGACGAGGCGGAGTTCGGCGAGCGAGATGCCGATGGCGGTGGCGGCGAGGATTGAGCTGGGGCCAGTGAGCCGGCTTTCACGGAGGAGCTCGAGGGCGAGGAGCATGCTGACGGCGCCGACGGCAGCGCTGGCCAGGGGGAGGGGGTCGTTGCGGCTGAAGAGGACGGCGTAGAACGAAAAGGCGATGAGGTAGGTCGCGACCGCCATGACGAGGCGGAAGGGGCCGTACAGGCGGGAGCGGACGTCGACGGTCTGGTATTCGCCGAAGGCGACGGTGCCGACGGTCAGGGAGGCGAGGGCGGCGAGGGCGGGGCGGGCGTAGCCCTCGACGGCGTGGTCGATGAAGAGTGCCGAGCCGAGTACGCCGAGGGCGGGGAGGAAGGTGTAGACGAGTGCATCGCGGGGGCCGCCGGACCAGGCGGGGTGGCGGCGGACGATGCCATCGGTGGCGAAGGCGACGAGCAGCGCGGTCAGCCATGGTAGCCACGGGAGTTCCGGCCGAAGGGTAACGGAGGCGATGAGGCCGCCGGCGGCGACGAGGGTGAGGAGGACGATGCGGGCGAGGGGGCCGCCATCGTTCGCTGCGGGGGTGGAGTACACGGCCAGGAGGCTACTCCGCCGCGAAGACCGGCTCTTCGAGGCCGTAGATTTCAGCGGCGTTGCGCCACCAGAGCCGTTCCTGCTCATCTTCCGTGAGGCCGAGCTGCTCGAAGATGGCATCGAAGCGGCGGATGTGCTCGGCGATGGCGTCCATGGCGCAGTCGCTGCCCCAGACGAGTTTCTCGACGCCAAACTCGCCCTGCGAGTTGGCGGCGAGGAGCTTCCGCTCGACGAGGTGGCGTTCGATGGTTTCGCCGCCGCTCATGTCGAACCAGACGTTGTGGCGCCAGCGGGCGACGGATGCGGCGTAATCGTAGTTGCCCTGGTTGCCGACGTGGGCACCGATGATTTTGAGCTTTGGGAAAAGGTTGGCGATGGTATCGAGGTGAAGGGGCGACATGCGGGTAGCTGAAACGTTGCGCGGGGGCAGGCGATGCTGCATGGCGACCATGCGCTGATAGGCCTGGGCGGCGGCGGCAGACCGGCGGGGGTGGGTGATCGAGTAATCGAGTCCGCCGCCGATGACGCCCATGTGGAAGAGGATGGGCATGCCGAGCTGTTCCGCTTTTGCGTAGGTGGGAAGGTAGTCCGGTTCGTCGTAGGGGCGGGCGACACCGATGAGTTTGAGGCCGCGGTACCCCATGTCGTAGAGGTGCTGGACCTCGGCGGGGCCGATTTCCTCGGGGTCGATGACGGCGACCGGGATGAAGAGGTCGCGGTACTGCTGGAGAACCTCGATGCCGCGCTCGTAGGTGGGACCGAAACGCCCGCCGGTGAGCATGCAGCCCTTCGTGATCCCGACGCGGACGGCGGTCTCGGCGAGGCGGTCGACCATCGGGGCCTGGTCTTCGCCGGGGTTTTCCCAGTTGCGGGGGTAGTGGATGTGGACGTCAAAGATTTTTCTCATGGGCGGGCGGACCGGGGCATGGGGTCCGTGCGAGTGTAGCACCCGGTCCGGCGTAGACTCACCGAGCGGTTCAGGAAGGGATGGGGTAGGCTCGAACGGATGCGATCCCGACCGTTCGTCGCCCTTTACGTTGCGGTCTTCGTGGCGACGATGGGGATTTCGATGGTGAGCCCGCTGCTGCCGGTGTACGCGGAAAAGCTGGGCGCGACGGGCATCTGGCTGGGGCTGACCTTTTCGGTGTTCGCGATCGTGCAGACGTTCGTGGGGCCGTTCGCAGGGCGGCTCTCGGACCGATACGGGCGGAAGCCGTTCATCGTGGCGGGCCTGCTGGTGTACCTGGTGGCGGCGCTCGGGTACCTGACGGCGCAGAGCTTCTACCAGGTGATTGCGTTCCGGGCGTTCTCCGGGCTGGGCACGAGCCTCATTTTCTCGGTGGCGCGGGCGTACGTCGGCGACCTGACGCCGCGAGGGCAGGAAGGCCGGTGGCTGGGGGTGTTTGCGACGGCGGACATCGTGGGGTTCGGCACGGGTCCGCTGGTTGCGGGCGTGCTGCGCGAGGTGCTGGGCTTCCGGTCGGTCTTCGTGGCGATGGCAGCGATGATGGGGCTCTCGGCGCTGGTACTGGCGATGTGGCTCCCGCGGCACAGCCCGGCGGAGATGGAACGGCGCGCCAGGCAGCGGGCGGGGAGCAGCGTCGAGCGGACCGACCGGAGCTTTCGGGAGGCGCTGCGTGACCGGGTGGTACTGGCCGTCACGCTGCACGCGGGGATGGTAGCGGTGGCGGCTGGCGCGAGCCTGAGCTTCCTCGCGCTGCGGCTGGAGCAGGGGGTCGGAGCGACGCCCATCATGATCGGGATTGCGTTTGCGACGCAGGACATCACGGGCGGGCTGGCGCAGCCGGTCCTGGGACGGATCGCGGACCGGCGCGACCGGCGGATGCTGGTGGCGGGCGGACTGGCGGCGTACGCGGCGCTGCTCGCGAGCCTCGGCATCGTGCCGACGTATGGCGCTGCGGTGGCGGTGTTGCTGGCGATGGGTGCGACCGGTTCGTTGTCGATGGTGGCGGCGGGCGCGATCCAGGTGGTGGCAGGCAGGCGTGCGGGCATGGGGACCGTGCTGGGGCTCAGCTCGGCCTCGAACGGGGTGGGCATCGTTGCGGGCTCTCTGCTTTCAGGCGCGGCGGTCTCCCTTTTTGCACTCGAGGGCGCGTTCTTCCTCGGCGGCGCAATCATGGCTGCGGGTATCCCGGTCTTCCTGTGGCTTACCCGAGGGGCGGCCGTTGCGGAGCCGACGGCGGTCGCGGAGCGCCCGGGGGAGGCGGAGGCGGCCGGCTGAGCAGGGCGCGGGCCCGAGTACCATTGGCGCATGGTTGACGAGGATAGCGGGCTGGATGCAGTGCCCGGGCCGGGGACGGTCTTCGCGGAGGTCGCGGTGCACACGACGCAGCCAGCGCGGCGGCCGTTCACGTACGCCGTTCCCCCCGGGATGGAGGTCGAACCGGGGATGGCGGTCTTCGTGCCGTTTGGGCCGCGCATCGTGCAGGGCGTCGTGCTCGCAGTGACGGACCGGAGCGAGGTGGAGGCGGTGCGGCCGGTGAGCGCGGTGATGGACCCCGAACCGCTGCTGGACCCGGCGCGGGCCGAGGTGGCCCGGTGGATGGCGGAGGAGTACCTCGCGCCCCTGTGGGAGTGCGTGGCGTGCTTCCTGCCGGCGGGGTTCGGGCAGAAGCCGGTGACGATGGTCTCACCGGTGGACGTGCCGCCGCTGTACCCGGCGGACCCGAGGGACCGGGCGATACTCCAGTATCTCGCGGAGCACGGGCAGGTGACGCTGGATGAGCTGCGCGAGGGGGTGGGGAACGTACCGATGGCGCGGCTCCAGCGCCTGCAGGCGGGCGGGCACCTCACCGTCGCGCAGGGACTGACGCGGGCGGCAGGCAGGCCGAAGTTCGAGCGCCGGGTGGCACTGGCGGTGGAGGCTGGCCGGGCGAGGGAGGAGGCTGAGGCGCTGCTGGCGGCCCGGGAGCGGTCGGTGGAGGGCCGGCTGCTGGCGCGGCTGAGCGCGGCGGGTGACATCCCGCTGAGCGAGGCGCGGGAGCTCGGCGCGACGCCGTCGCACCTGGAACGGCTGGAGGGGCGGGGGCTCATCCGGCAGTACGCGCGGCGGGTGGAGCGCGACCCTGTGGCGTCGGTCCGCGGCGGGCACGAACCGCTGCCGGTGCTCAATGCGGAGCAGGCTGCGGCGGCAGAGGTCGTGTGGCAGCATCCCGTGACGCTGCTTCACGGGGTGACGGGTTCGGGTAAGACGGAGGTGTACCTCGAGCTCGTGCGGCGGGTGCTGGGAGAGGGCAGGGGCGCGATTGTGCTCGTGCCGGAGATTTCGCTGACGCCGCAGGCGATTCGGCGGTTCGGCGAGCGGTTTGGGGACGAGCTGGCGGTGTTCCACTCGCGGCTTTCGCTGGGAGAGCTGTATGACCAGTGGTTCCGGGTGCACCGGGGGGAGGCCCGGCTGGTGCTGGGGTCTCGGAGCGCGGTGTTCGCGCCGGTGCGGGACCTGGGGATGGTCGTGCTCGATGAGGAGCACGAGTGGAGCTATAAGCAGGCGGACCCGGTGCCGCGCTACCACGCGCGGGAGGTTGCGTTGCGGCTCGGGGAGCTGACCGGGGCGCGGGTGGTGCTCGGGAGCGCAACGCCGGACGTGGTGACCTATCACCGCGCCGAAACGGGGCAGATAGCGCGGGCGGAGCTGAGGTCGCGGGTGGCGCCGCTGGCGGAAGGGGGGCTCGGGGAGGGCCCGATGCCGGAGGTGGAGGTCGTCGATATGCGCGAGGAGCTTGCGGCCGGCAACCGGAGCATGTTCAGCCGGGCGCTGCGGCGGGCGGTCCGGCGGGCGCTGGCCAGCGGGGAGCAGGCGATCCTGTTCGTGAACCGGCGCGGGTCGGCGCGGTTCGTGCTCTGCCGCGATTGCGGGTATCTGCCGCTGTGCCCGTCGTGCGAGGTGGCGATGAGCCTCGACCGGGAGGCCTCGATTCATGCGATGCTGCGCTGCCACCACTGCGGGCGGACGCGCCGGCTGGAGGACCGGTGCCCGAAGTGCGACAGCCTGCGGTACCGGCCGTTTGGGGTGGGTACGCAGCGGGTAGAGGCTGAGGCCCGGGCGGTCTTCGCGGGGGCGCGGGTGGCGCGCTGGGACAGTGACACCGCCCGGGGGAGGGATGCGCACGCGCGGATGGTGGCGGATTTGGAGGCGGGGAAGGTCGACATCGTGGTCGGGACCCAGCTGCTGGCGAAGGGGCTGGACCTGCCGAATCTGTCGACGGTCGGGGTGGTGGACGCGGACGTTGGGCTGAGCCTGCCGGATTACCGGGCGGCCGAACGGACCTTTCAGCTGCTGAGCCAGGTGGCGGGGAGGGCGGGGCGGCGCGGGCGGCCGGGGCAGGTGGTGGTCCAGACGTACGAGCCGGAGGCGCCGCCGATCGTCGCGGCGGCGGAGCACGACTACCGGGGCTTTTACGAGGCGGAAATCGTGCACCGGCGGCGGGCAGGGTATCCGCCGTTCAACCGGCTGGTGCGACTGGTCTACCGGCACCCGAACCTCGAGGCGGGGCTGGAGGAGGCGAGCCGGGTAGCCAGCGAGCTGCGGGTGCTGCGGGACGCCGCCGGGCGTGCGGAGCCGGACATCCTCGGGCCGACACAGCCGTTCATTCCGCGCGTGCGAGGGGAGCACCGGTGGCAGGTCTTGCTGCGGGGGCGGCGGCCGGCGGCGCTCGTGGCAGCGGTGCGGCTGGGCGAGCGGTGGGCGGTGGACGTTGACCCCGGGAGCCTGCTGTGACGATTCGGCGGGGCCGCATCTTCGCCCGCTGGGGGCAGTGCTGGTATCCTGCCATGCCAGCCGGGCGCGCAGGCCCGGCGTGGGAGAGGATGGTTCGGCATGGACCAGGAACTGAAACCGTGGTCGCGGCTGGCGCTCATCTTCCCGGGGCAGGGCTCACAGCACGTCGGGATGGGCGAGAAGCTCGCGCAGGTCTCGCGGGCGGCGCGGGAGGTGTTTCGGCGAGCCGATGAGCTGATGGAGCGGAATCTTTCGAAGCTCTGCTGGGAGGGGCCGGCGGAGGAGCTGGAATCGACCCGGAACCAGCAGCCGGCGAGCTTCGTCACATCGATCGCATGGCTGGAAGCCTTGAAGGAGCGCTGGGCGGCAATCGGGCGTCCGTTCGAGCCGTTTTTGTTCGCCGGGCACTCGATGGGCGAATTCACGGCAGCGGTGGCCGCGGGCTCGCTGACGTTCGAGGACGGGCTCCGGCTGGTGGAGGCGCGGGGCCGGCTGATGGAGGAAGCGGGGCAGGAGAACCCCGGAGGGATGGCCTCTATCCTGGGGCTGCCGGAGGAGAAGGTGCTCGAAATCTGCGCCGAGGCCTCGAAAGAGGGGTACGTGGGCCTGGCGAATGCGAACTGCGAGGGGCAGAGCGTCATTTCCGGGTATCTCAAGCCGCTGAAGCTGGCAATGGAGCTGGCGGAGAAGGCGAAGGCACGGCGGGTGGTGCGGCTCCCGATTTCGATCGGTTCGCATTCGCCGTTGATGGCGAAGGCGAGTGAAGGCATGGCGGCGCTGCTCGACCGGGTGAAGGTAGGGGACCCGGTCCGGCCGCTGGTGGGGAACGTGAACGCCAGCCTTCTGCGCACGGGGGCGGAAGTCTTGCAGGAGCTGAAGGAGCAGCTGACGCACGGGGTACTGTGGCAGAAGACGATTGAGCGGATGCGGGACGAGGGTGCCGATATGTTCCTCGAGGTGGGGCCGGGCTCGGTGCTCACGAAACTGGTACGGCGAATCGATTACAGCGTGAACAGCATCTCAATCAGCGATGAATACGAAGGGCTGCTGACGGAGCGGTGGGCGCTGGTGGAGGCTTCAGCGCGATGAGCAGGCGGGTGGTGGTGACGGGAGTCGGGGCCGTGACGGCGGTTGGGCACACGGCAGAAGAGACCTGGCAGGCGATGCTGGCGGGCCGGAGCGGCATCGGGCCGATTACGCTGTTCGACCCGGAGCCGTACCCGGTGCGCATCCAGGCGGAGGTGAAGGGGTACGAGCTGGGGGACCGGGTCGACCCGAAGCAGCAGCGCTACATGAACCGGTCGGTGACGTTCGGGGTAGGAGCAGCGCTGGAGGCGCTGGCCGACAGCGGCCTGGAGGTCACCGAAGAGAACGCCGATATGGTGGGCGTCATTTTCGGGTCGGGGGCCGGGGGGACGGACATGGTGCTGGAGCACCAGCGCATCCTGGAGGAGAAAGGGCCGCGCCGGGTCACGCCGTTCCTGGTGGCGAATTTCATCCCGGATGCGGCGAGCGGGCACATCGCGATCGTGACGGGCGCGCGGGGGCCGAACCTGGCGCCGGTGGCGGCGTGTGCGACGGGTGCGGTCTCCATCGGGGAGGCGTTCGAGACGATCCGGCGGGGGGATGCGGAGGCGGTGATTACGGGGAGTTCGGAGGCGGTGCTGCTGCCGCTCTACCATGCGACGTGGTGCTCGATGCGGGCGCTGGCGAGTGATAACGAGCACCCGGAGCGGGCGCTGAAGCCGTTCGACCTGAACCGGGATGGGTTCGTGGCAGGGGAGGGCGCCTGCGGGATGGTGCTGGAGGAGTACGAGCGCGCGAAGGCTCGCGGCGCCCGCATCTACTGCGAGGTCATCGGCTACGGGTCTTCGAACGATGCGTACGACATGATCGCGCTGCACGAGACGGGGCGCGGACTGAAGCGGGCGGTGATGGCGGCGATCCGGGAGGCGGGCATCGACCCGGCGGAGATTGACTACATCAACCCGCACGGCAGCGGGACGCCGTTGAACGACCGCGTGGAGACGCTGGTCTTCAAGGACGTGATGGGCGAAGCGGCGTACCGGGTGGCGATTTCGTCGGTGAAGCCAATCACGGGGCACTGCATGGGCGCGAGCGGGTCGGTGGAGGCGCTGGCCTGTGTGATGGCGATCCGCGACCAGAAGGTAGCGCCGACGATCAATTACACGACGCCCGACCCGGAGTGTGACCTCGACTACGTGCCGAACGTTGCGCGGGAGATGCCCGTCCGGGTCGCGATGACGACGTCGGTGGGGCTGGGCGGTCATAACGCGTGCCTGATATTCCGGAAGGTCGACTGACCGGGGAGATGCCTGTGAGGCGAGCACTGGTGACCGGCGTGGGTGCCATCACGCCGATTGGACTGAGTGCGCACGAGTTCTGGGAGAACCTGGTGGCGGGGGTATCGGGCGCCGGGCCGATTACCCGGTTCGATGCGGGGGACCTGCCGGTGCGGATCGCGACCGAGGTGAAGGGATTCGAGCCCGGGCGGTACATGGACACGAAAGAGGCGCGGCGGATGTCGCGGTTCGCGCAGTTCGCCGTCGCGGCTGCAAAGCTCGCCGCCGAGGATGCGGGGCTGGTCCTGCGTGACGAGGAGCGGCGACGGGCAGGTGCCGCGATTGCGACGGGCGCGGGCGGGGCTATCGACACGATGGAGGAGGTGCTGGTGCTGAAGGAGCGGGGGCCCGGCCGGGTGAGCCCGTTCTATGTGCCGACGATGGCGCCGAACATGGGGGCCTGCCAGGTCGCGATGCACCTGGGGCTGCGTGGCCCGGCGATGGCGAGCGTGGCGGCCTGCGCGAGCGGGCTCTACAGCTACCTCGAGGCGAAGCAGCTGGTGGCTTCCGGGCGGTGCGATGTGGTGCTCGCGGGGGGGACGGAGGCGGCGCTCCATCCGCTGCCGATCGCGGCGCTGGCGAACATGAAGGCGCTCAGCCGCCGGAACGAGGAGCCGGAGAAGGCGAGCCGGCCGTTCGACCGGGACCGGGACGGGTTCGTCTTTGGGGAAGGGGCGGTCGTAATGGTGATCGAGTCGGAAGAGCGGGCGAGGGCTCGCGGGGCGCGGGTCTATGCGGAGCTGGCGGGGGGCGGCCTGAGCTGTGACGCCTACCACATCACGGCGCCGCTGGAGGATGGTTCCGGGGCGTGCGATGCGATGGTGGAGGCGCTCCGCGATGCGGGGATGTCGCCGGAGGACGTGGACTACATCGCGGCCCACGGCACGGGGACGCCGCTGAATGACGTCGCGGAAACGAAGGCGATCAAGCTGGCTTACGGGGAGCACGCGCGGCGGCTGGCGGTGAGTTCGCCGAAATCGATGGTGGGGCACCTGCTGGGCGCGGCGGGCGCCGTCGGCGCGCTGGCGGCGGCGCTGGCGGTCTATCATGACGTGGCGCCGCCCACGATCAACCTCGAGAACCCGGACCCGGAGTGCGACCTCGATTATGTGCCGCTAAAGGCGCGGCCGATGCGCATCCGGGCCGCGGCGGCGAACGGCTTCGGCTTTGGGGGTCAGAACGGCTCGGTGGTCTTCCGCAAGTACGGGGGCTGACGTAGCCTAGCGGGCACCCGGCAGCGCACAGCACGAAGAGGGGGAGCAATCGCCAATGGCAACAGTGTTCGAACGAGTCCGCGATGTCGTGGTGCGGCAGCTGAAGGTGAGCCCGGACGAGGTGACGCCAGAAGCGAACCTCGTGGAGGACTTGCGGGCCGATTCGCTCGATATCGTCGACCTGACGATTGCGATCGAGGAGGAGTTCGCGGACCAGGCGGAGTTCGAAATCCGGGACGAGGACGCGGAGAACATCAAGACGGTGCAGGACATCATCGATTTCCTGGCGCACCAGGGCATCCACTAGGGGCGGGAGTCAGGCGCCGGCGAGCGCACGGAGCTTCCGGACGATACCGGGGAGGACGTCAAGCACGCGCTCGATTTCGTCTTCGGTGGTGTGGCGGCCGAGGGTGAGGCGGAGGGAGGCGTGGGCGAGGTCGGGGTCGATGCCCATGGCCGTGAGGACGTGGGAGGGTTCGAGCGAGCCGGTGGTGCAGGCTGAGCCGCTGCTCGCGGCGATGTCGGCGAGGTCGAGCGCGAGGAGGACGCTTTCGCCCTCGACGTTGCGGAAGCAGCAGGAGAAGTGATTGGGGAGGCGCCGGGCAGGGTCTGCGGGCCCGGTGATGACGGTATCGGGAATGCGCTCGGGGAGTTCGAAGAGGAGGCGGTCGCGGAGGCGGGCGACGCGGGCGTTGAAGGCTTCGCGGTCCTGCCAGGCGAGCTGCATGGCGACGGCGAGGCCGACGATGCCCGGGACGTTTTCGGTGCCGGCGCGGCGCTCTTTCTCCTGGCTTCCGCCGAGGATGAGGGGCTGCCACGGGGTGCGATTCTTGATGTAGAGGAGACCGATGCCTTTGGGGCCGTAGATCTTGTGGCCGGCGAGGCTGAGGAGGTCGACGCCGAGGCGCGAGGGGGTGATGTCGAGCGAGCCGGCGGCCTGGACCGCATCGGTGTGGACGACGACGCGCGGGTTGCGCTCGCGGGCGATGCGGGCGGCCTCTGCGACGGGCTGGATGGTGCCGACCTCGTTGTTGGCGGTCATGATGGAGACCAGGACCGTCTCGGGGCCGACGGCTTCCGCGAGGGCGTCGAGGGAGACGACGCCGTCACGGTCGACGGGGAGGTAGGTGGCGCGGAAGCCTTCGCGCTCGAGCTGCTCGACGGTATGGAGGACGGCGTGGTGCTCGACGGCGGTCGTCACGATGTGGTTGCCGCGGCCGCGGGCGCGCTGGGCGAGTGCGGCGCCGCGGATGGCGGCGTTATCGGATTCAGTGCCGCCGGAGGTGAAGACGATTTCGCGGGGGGAGGCGCCGAGGAGGTCGGCGGTGGTCTTGCGGGCGGCATCGATGGCCTGTCGCGCCTGCTGGCCTTCGAGGTAGATGCTCGAGGGATTGCCCCAGTGCGTGGTGATAAAGGGGAGCATCGCTTCGACGACGCGCGGGTCGGGCGGGGTCGTGGCGGCGTGGTCCAGGTAGATGCGCGGCATGCGATCAGGGTAGCGGATGGCGGGGCCGGGCGTTCACGGGGCTGGCGGACGTGGTATGCTTGAGGGCGGCAATTCCATCCGGGAGTGGGCCCTGCGCCCACTTTTTTGTTGAGAGCATGAAGAACGAACTGTTGTTGGCGCTGAACCAGCTGGCGGCGGAGAAGAACCTCCCGCCGGAGACGGTGTACGAGGCAGTGGAGGCTGCCCTGACGTCGGCTTTCCGCAGGGAAGAGAACGACGCGCCGAACATGTACGTGAAGATCGATGCGCGGAACGGCGAAATCCGGGCCTACCGCCAGATGGTCGTGGTGGAGCAGGTCGAAGACCCGCGCGTCGAGATGAGCGTGGAAGAGGCGCGGCGCTGGAAGAAGGATGCGCGGCCGGGGGATGTGCTGGACTTCGAGGAGGAGATTCCGAAGAACGCGGGCCGGATCGCGGCGCAGACAGCGAAGCAGGTGGTGCAGCAGCGGCTGCGGGAAGCGGAACGGGACGCGATTTATGAGGAGTACATTTCGAAGGTCGGTGAGCTGATCGTAGGGACCGTGCAGAAGGCCGAGGCGCGGCAGATGATTGTGGACCTCGGCCGCGGAACGGAAGCGGTGCTGCCGGCGAGCGAGCAGGTGCGGAACGAGCATCTTCGACCGGGCCAGCGGGTGCGGGTGCTGGTCGTCGAAGTGAACAGGGCATCGAAGGGGCCGCAGATCGTGGTGAGCCGGGCGCACCGGAACCTGTTGCGCCGGCTGTTCGAGATGGAGGTGCCTGAGATCAAGAGCGGTGCGGTGGAGATCAAGAGCATCGCGCGGGAAGGGGGGCACCGGAGCAAGATCGCGGTGTGGGCGCGGAACCCGGCGATCGACCCGATCGGGGCGTGTGTGGGTGTGCGCGGCACCCGAATCCAGAATATCGTCAACGAGCTGAACGGCGAGCGGGTCGACGTCATCAAGTGGGACCCCGACCCGGCGAAGTTCGTCTCGAACGCCCTGAGCCCGGCCCAGGTGACGGAGGTCGAGATTGACCCGGCGGAGCGGCTGGCCCGCGTGGTCGTGCCGGACAAGATGATGTCGCTGGCGATCGGGAAAGACGGCCAGAATGCGCGGCTGGCAGCGAAGCTGACGGGCTGGCGGATCACGGTCCTGAGCGAATCGGCGAAGGAGCGGGCGGAGGCCGGTGAGCCGGAGACGCCGATGGCGTTCGAGCCGTATGCGCCGGGCGAGGCGCCGGACATCGACATCCTGCACGCGGCGGAGCAGGTGGCGGCAGCCGCCGAGGAGGCTGCGGCAGCGGAACCGGTGGCGGCTGCGGTGACCGGGCAGCCGCGGGTCCAGCTCGAGCCGGAACCGGTGGAGGAGGAAGAGGAGGAGATTTCGTTCGCGTCGATCGTCGAATCGATCCCGGTGCCGCGAGGTGAAGAGCGGGAATCGGAGGATTATGGGGAGGACGAGGATGAGGAGTACGAGATCCCGGCCGTGATCGTCGAGGAGGAGCGGCCATCGTCGATCCGGTTCGCGGAGGATGTGCTGCCGCGGCGGGACGAGGAAGACGAGCCGCTGCCGAAGAAATCGGCCGGCAAGAAGGGGAAGCGGGCGCCCCGGTACTACGACGAGGGCGACGACATGGAAGACATCGATTACGCGGGCCGGATTCACTGACCTCGAGGGCCGGGCCGTCGAAGACCGAGGGAGGTGGTTGCCATCACGAATGGGGTTCGGCCACGGAGGCAGCCGCAGCGGACGTGTATCGCCTGCCGAACGGAGCAAGGGAAGCGGGAGCTGGTGCGGCTGGTGCGCACGCCGGAGGGGCGGGTACGTGTGGACCCGACCGGGAAGGCGAACGGGCGGGGGGCGTACCTGCACCCGTACCGGGAATGCTGGGAGAAAGCGCTCCGAGGGGGTACGATAAAACATGCACTGAAAATCACCCCGGCGGTGGACGATATCGAAGCCCTGCGGGCCTTCGGGTTGGCGTTGCCGGCGAAGGAAGGCGATAGCGTATGACGGCAAAGAGTTCGACCCAATCGCGGGTGGCGATCCCGGCGGCGCTGACGGTCCGGGAGCTGGCTGAGCTCCTCCGGGTCTCGCCGGTGGAAGTGATCAAGCGGCTGATGACGAACGGGGTGATGGCGAATCAGAACCAGACGATCGACTACGACACGGCGGCGATCGTTGCGGTGGAGCTGGGATTCGAGCCGGAGCCGGAAGCGGCGGCCGCGCCTGGGGCAGGGGTGCCGCTCGTGGAGCCGGAGGAGGAGCCGGATGACCCGGCATCGCTGAAGCCGCGCCCGCCGGTGGTGACGATTCTCGGGCACGTCGACCACGGGAAGACGAGCCTGCTCGATGCGATTCGGAAGACGCGCGTGGCGGCGGGCGAGGCCGGGGGCATCACGCAGCACATCGGGGCGTACCAGGTCGAGCGGGATGGGCACCTGATTACGTTCATCGACACGCCGGGCCATGCGGCGTTCACGGCGATGCGGGCACGCGGCGCGCAGGTGACGGATATTGCGGTGCTGGTCGTGGCAGCTGATGACGGGGTGATGCCGCAGACGGTGGAGGCGATCAACCACGCGAAGGCGGCGGAGGTGCCGATCATCGTTGCGATCAACAAGGTCGACCTGCCAGCGGCGAACCCGGACCGGGTGAAGCAGCAGCTGACGGAGCACAACATCGTCGTCGAGGAGTACGGCGGCGACACGGTCTGTGTGCCGGTTTCAGCGGTGACCGGCCAGGGGATTGGGGACCTGCTGGAGGCGATCAACCTCGTCGCGGAGATCAGCGAGCTGAAGGCGAACCCGAACCGGCCGGCCTCGGCGGTCGTCATCGAGGCGGAGCTGGACCCGAGCCGGGGCCCGGTGGCAACGGTGCTCGTGCAGCGGGGGACGCTGCGCCAGGGCGATGCGGTCGTGGTCGGCGAGACGAGCGGGAAAGTGCGGGCGATGCTGGACGACCGGGGCCGGCGAATCAAAGAGGCTGGACCTTCGACGCCGGTGGTCATCCTCGGGCTCGAGGACGTACCGGAGGCCGGGGAACGGCTGCGCGCTGTGGCGGATGAGAAGCTGGCGCGGCAGATCGTCGAGGAACGGCGCCGGCGGCGGGAGGCCCAGGAGCAGGCGCAGCACGCGCGGGTGAACCTGGACACGCTGTTCAATGAGATCAGCGCGGGGAAGCTGAAGGAGCTGATCATCATCCTCAAGACAGACGTGCGGGGGAGCGCGGAGGCGATCAAGGGCGCGCTCGAGCGGCTGAGCACGCAGGAAGTGAAGCTGAAGATCATCCACGCCGCGACCGGGCCGGTGACGGACAGCGACGTGATGCTCGCCGAGGCATCGAACGGCATCATCATCGCGTTCAACACGCGAATCGAACCGAGTGCGAAGAAACGCGCTGAGGCGGCGGGCATCGAAATCCGGAGCTACAACATCATCTACCAGGTGCTGGAGGACGTGGAGAAAGCGCTCCAGGGCATGCTGGAACCGGTTTACCGGACGGTAGTCGACGGCCACGCCGAGGTTCGGGCGGTGTTCAAGTCGAGCCGCGTGGGGCAGATCGCCGGCAGCTACGTGACGGACGGCGTGGTGCGTCGCGGGTCACTGGCCCGGGTGCTCCGGGGGAAGGAAGAGGTCGCGAAGGGGCGCTGCGAGGGTCTGAAGCGGTTCCAGGACGATGTCCGAGAGGTGCAGACCGGCTACGAATGCGGCATCGTCATCTCCGGCTTCGATAAGTTCCAGGTCGGCGACATCATCGAGTTCTATCACGAAGAGCGGGTGAGCTGACAGCGCGGAGGGCGCGATGACGATGCGGACCACGCGCGTGGGCGAACTGCTTCGTGCCGAGATCTCGGAGCTGCTGCTCCGCGAGGTGAAGGACCCGCGGGTCGGCCGAGGGATGGTGACGATTACGGAGGTGCAGGTTTCGCCAGACCTGCGGCGGGCGGTCGTGTTCTTTTCGCATTTCGGGACGGAGGAGGAGCGGGCGGAGGCGCTGGAAGGGCTGGTGCATTCTGCGCCGTTCCTGCACCGGGAGCTGGTTCAGCGGTTGTCGCTGCGGCACGTGCCGGAGCTGGTATTCCGGTTCGACCCTTCGATCGAGCGCGGCGCGCGGCTGGCGGAGCTGATCGCGCAGGTGCGAGCGGAGCGGGGTGGCGAGGAAGCGGGCGAGTAGCGGGCTCGACGGCATCGTGCTGGTCGACAAGCCGGCAGGCTGGACGAGCCACGACGTCGTCGGGAGAGCGCGGGGGCTGTTCGGGCAGCCGCGTATTGGCCATACGGGGACGCTGGACCCGTTCGCGACGGGGCTGCTGGTGCTCTGCCTGGGGCGGGCGACGCGGCTGGCAGAGTACCTCTCGGCGCACGAGAAGGAGTACACCGGGGAGGCGGCGCTCGGGGTGGAGACGGACACCGCCGATGCCGAAGGGGCGGTTACGCGGCGGAGCCCGGTGCCGGAGCTGGGACCGGCTGACCTGGCCCGCGTTGCGGCATCATTTACGGGACGGGTGGCGCAGGTCCCGCCGGCGTTCAGCGCGGTGAAGGTCGGCGGCCAGCGGGCGTACGCCCTCGCACGGCGGGGGGAGGCGGTGGAACTGGCCCCGCGAGAGGTGGAGGTCTTCGAGCTGGTCCTGGAGCTGGCGGGGAGGGACCGGCTGCGGCTGCGGGTGAGGTGCGGTGCGGGGACGTACGTCCGGGCGCTGGCGCGGGACATCGGCAGGGCGCTGGGATGCGGGGCGCACCTCTCGGCGCTGCGGCGGACGCGGGCGGGGGCGTTCCGGGTGGAGGATGCCATGACGATGGAGGAGCTGGAACGCCTGGCGGCTGCGGGGCGGGCCGGGGAGGCGGTCCTGCCGGCCGACGAGGGGATGCTCGGGTATGAGGCGGCCATCCTCGGGGCGGCGGGAGCGGGAGCCTTCGTACGGGGGAACCCGCATCGCGGAGGCGGATTCCGGGCCCCGGCGGCGCTGGCGCGGGTGTATGACACGGCGGGGGACTTCCTGGGCGTGGGGAGTGTGGACAGGGCCGGCGTGGTCCGGCCGGTGAAGGTTCTCCGCGGGTAATCGCGGGGAGTCATGCATTATGTTGCGTTCAGGTTCATTTCCCGGTTGACAGGTGGGAGGACGGGGCTGATCATGCTCGGTGGTCGGCTGGCCTGCGCAAGTGCGTAGGCACTCTCGCATTTTGCCGGCCCCGTTGGCAGACGGGAGAAGGAGGATTGCATTGGAGGCCTACTGCCTGAAGTGCCGGGAACGGCGCGAGATGAAGGACCCGAAGGCGATCACGATGAAGAACGGGAAGCCCGCGACCGAGGGAACGTGCCCGAAGTGCGGGACGAAGATGTTCAAGATCGGGAAGGCCTGAGGCCGGGCCTTCCGCACCGGGACCGAACGCGCAGCGAACGCCCGCCGGCAGCCGGCGGGCGTTCGCGTTGGCTCCGAGACAGGGGTTCAGGCGAGGTCGGCGGCGAGGAGGCGGAGGACCTCGGCGTGGAGGCGGCCGTTCGTGGCGACGGCGGAATCGCCGAGGCGCGGGTTGCCGTCCCACTGGCTGAAGGCGCCGCCGGCTTCGCGGACGATGGGCTGGAGGGCGGCCGCGTCCCAGGTGCTCATGTCCGGGTCGAGCATGACCTCGGCGCGGCCGGTGGCGACGAGGAGGTAGCCGTAGCAATCGCCCCAGGCACGGGCCAGCCCGCAGCGCTCGACGAGCGCGGCGTATCCGCGGGGCCGGCGGGCGGCGGTGCGGGCGAACGAGGTCATGGTGAGAGTGGCGTCTTGGAGGGTCTCGACGGTGGAGACGCGGCAGGGCGTGCCGTTGAGGCGGGCGCCCCGGCCGAGGGCGGCCGCGACGGTTTCGCCGACGGCGTGGCAGGCGATGACGCCGATGACGGGCTCGCCGTGCTGTTCGAGGGCGACGAGGGTGCCGAAGAGCGGGACACGGTGGATGAAGGACTTGGTGCCGTCGATGGGGTCGACGATCCAGCGGTTGCTGCCGTCGCCGGGCGATTCGCCGAACTCTTCGCCGAGGACGCCGAAGCCGGGGGTTTCGCGGGCGAAGAATTCGCGCATGGCGAGCTCTGCGCGCCGGTCGGCCTCGGTGACGGGCGTGCGGTCGGCCTTGCGCTCAACGTCGAAGGGGCCGGCATAGATCGGCATGATGACGCCGCGGGCGATATCGGCGGCGCGAAGGGCGATGGCGAGGAGGTCGTCGAGCTCGGCCATCAGCGGACGGCGTCCCCGCGGCGATATTCGGCGGTGAGGTCGTCGAGCCGCTGCTTCAGTTCGGCGGGGAGCGGCGCTTCGGCGGCGGCCAGGGCGTCGGCGAGCTGCTCCGGGCGGCTGGCACCGACGATGGGGGCGGTGATGATGGGATTGGCGAGCACCCAGGCGACGGCGAGCTGCGCGAGGGAGATGCCGGCCTCGGCAGCGAGCGGGCGGATGGCGTCGACGGTTTCGAACATGCGGTCGTGCCAGTAGCGGTCCCTGTAGATGCGGGCAGCGGTGCCGAGGGTGAAGCGAGAGCCCTCTTCGGGGCCGGCCGCCGGGTTGTGCTTGCCGGTGAGGAGGCCGCCTGCGAGCGGGTTGTAGGGAATCACGCCGATACCTTCTTCGCGGCAGAGGGGAAGGAGTTCGCGCTCGATTTCACGGAAGAGCAGGTTGTAGCGCGGCTGGACGGAATCGAAGCGGGCGACGCCGAGGGCTTCTGACCGACCGATGGCGCGGGCGAGCTGGTAGGCGAGGAAGTTCGAGCAGCCGACGTAGCGGACTTTGCCCCATCGGACGAGGTCATCGAGGGCCTTCAGGGTTTCGTCGATGGGCGTCTCGGGGTCGGGAGCGTGGAGCTGGTAGAGGTCGATGTAGTCGGTGCCGAGGCGGCGGAGGGACGCATCGACGGCATCGAGGACGTGCTTCCGGGAGTTGCCCTGGTCCCAGCGGCTGGGGCCGGTGCGGCCGAAGCACTTCGTCGCGAGGATGACCCGGCTGCGGTTGCCGGTGCGGGCGAGCCAGCGGCCGATGATCTCTTCGGTGCGGCCCTGCGCGCCGGGCGGTGCGCCGAGGGGATAGACATCGGCGGTATCGAAGAACGTGATGCCGCCCTCGAAGGCGCGGTCCATGATGGCGAACGAGGTGGGCTCGTCGCACTGGAAGCCGAACGTCATGGTGCCGAGGCAGAGGCGGGAGACTTGCAGGCCGGTGCGGCCGAGGCGGGTGTATTCCATGCGGCGATTGTGCCGGAGGGGGGCGCCGGTGTCTCGGGAGGGTCAGTGGCGGGATTGGTCGATAATCTCCTCGGCGGCGCGGATGGCGGCTTCGGTGTCGTCGAGGAGGTCATCGCCGCCTGGCGAGGGATTCGCGGGGTCGACCGGCTCGAGGTAGGTGCAGTAGCGGCAGGAGGCGGAGGAGCCGACGAGGGCGAGGGCGAGGTGGCTGAAGGTTCGGCCGCAGTTGGCGACCCGTGCGCGACGGACGCGGGCGCGGCGGGCTGGGCGGGGCGGCTTCGCATGTTTCGGCTTCGGGATGCCGCCGGCAATACCGCCGCCCATCCCCCTCCGGGCTTCGCGCTGGGCGAGGTAGGCGTTGAGGAGGTACACGAAGAAGGGCAGCCCGAGGATCAGGAAGAAGAGCACCGACTGCAGCATGCGCGTAGTGTAGCGGATTTCGGAAGCGTTATGGCGTCAGGCGGGCTCGAGTTGGCCCTCTTCGCGGAGCTGGAGGAGCGCGCTGCGCCAGGCCTCGAGGGTGGCCTGGATGTCGGCTTCGGTGTGGGCGGAGCTGAGCATGCCGCCGGTGCCGAAGAGCTGGACACCGCGGTTGAGGAGGGCGAGCTGAAGGAGGCGAGCACGCTCGGGGGGCATCGGAGTTTCGAGCAGGCCGGGCGGGAGTTCACGACCGTCGTAATCGCCGGCCCCGGGGAGGGAGGTCCCGGCGAGATGGACGCGGAATGCGGAGGACTGCCCGTAGACGATGCCCGGGATGCCGAGCTCGCCGAGGATGGCGTTCATCCCGGCGCGGAGGCTGGAGGCGAGGGCGGCGGCGCGCTGCTGGTGGGTGCCGTCGGCGATTTCGCGGAGGCAGGCGACGCCGGCGGCCGCCGAGAGGGGGTTGGCGTTGAAGGTGCCGGGGTGACCGACTTTCTCGGTGCGGGGGCCAGCGCCGGGAAACTGGAGGTACTCGAGGAGGTCGCGGCGGCCGGCGACGGCGCCGCCGGGGAAGCCGCCGGCGAGGATTTTCGCGAGGGTGACGAGGTCGGGGCGGACACCCTCGACTTGCTGGACGCCGCCGGGGGCCCAGCGGAAGCCGGTGACGACTTCGTCCATGATGAAGACAGCGCCGGCGCGTGCGCAGCGGTCGGCGAGGCCCTGGAGGAAGCCGCGGGGCAGGGGCACCTGTCCGCTGGAGGCGCCGGCAGCCTCGACGATGACGGCGCCGATGTCGCTGCGCTCGGTGAGGGTGCGTTCGACGGCTTCGAGGGAGGGCGGGAGGACGATGACCGATTCGAGGGTGACCGGGGGAATGCCGGGCGGGGTGCGGCCGGCGTAGCTGGAGGCCGGGACGACGTAATCGTGCCAGCCGTGGAAGTGGCGCTCGAATTTGATGACTGCTGGCTTGCCGGTCGCGGCGCGGGCGAGGCGAAGCGCCATGAGCGTCGCCTCGGTGCCGGAGGAGGTGAAGCGGACGACCTCGGCAGCGGGGACGAGGCGGACGACCTCTTCGGCCCAGGCGACCTCGAGCTCGTGGCTGGCGCCGTAGTGGGTGCCGCGGGCGAGCTGGGCCTGTGCGGCTGCGGTGACGGCGGGGTGGCTGTGGCCGAGGAGGAGTGCGCCATGGCCGACGACGTAGTCGATGTAGCGGTGGCCGTCGACGTCCCACTTGGCGGCGCCTTCGGCGCGGTCGGCGTAGAGGGGGAAGGGACGGAGGTAGCGGCTGTCGTGGGTGACGCCGCTTGGGAGGACCCGGCGGGCGCGCTCGTAGAGGGCGCGGGAGCCGGGATGGCGGTCGACGTACTCCTGTTCGATCGGCATGGCGAGGCGATGATACCGCCTTTTCCCGAGGCTGCCGGCGGCGTAGATTGGCGGTGCGGCATGGCGGACCAGTCGATCCTTCAACCCGGCAATTTACTGATGGTACAGGAGCGGGAGCGGTACCTGGCTGGCCTCTTCCGCCGCGTGGGCTGGCATTCGCTGGCGGAGCTGCGGGCGTTCGAAGCGGGATGTTCGACGGGGTACAACCTGCGGATGCTGGTGCAGTGGGGCGCGAAGCCGGGGAATGTGGCGGGGCAGGACATCGACCCGGGCGCGGTCGCTTACTGCCGGGCGCACGCGAGTGATATCCGGGTCCACGAGGGCAGCGCGGAGCGGATCCCGGAGCCGGACCGGGCGTTCGACCTTGCGATGGCGTTCACGCTGTTCAGTTCGGTGGCGGACGAGGACGTGGCGCAGCGGATTGCGGCGGAGCTGGTGCGCATCACCCGGCCGGGCGGCCTCATCCTGGTGTATGACATGCGGCGGCGGAACCCCGCGAACCCGAACGTCCACCCGGTGCTGGAGGATGACGTGCGGCGGTGGTTCCCGCGGTGCCCGATGCGGACGAAGACGCTGACGCTGGCGCCGCCGATTGCGCGACGGGTTGGCCGGTTTGCGCCGTGGCTGTACGGGCCGCTGGCGGCCGTGCCGGTGCTGCGGACGCATGCGATGTACGTGCTGCGACGGCCGGGGCAGGTGGATGTGTTCGAGGGCCGGACGGGCGCGGGTACGTAAACGTTCGGCGGTAGACAGGGTCCGGGGTCTCGGGCAGAGTGGTGAGGCGGCTCGCTTTGGCCTGCCAGGAGGCCGTTCGATAATCCCTATGGTAGTCTAGGAGGACGCTATGGCTGAGTGGGACGTCGCGGTCATCGGCGGTGGCTTCGGCGGGTACGTGGCAGCGATCCGCGCGGCGCAACTTGGCCTGCGAGCGGTGGTATTCGAGAAGGAGCGGCTCGGCGGGCTCTGCCTGAACTGGGGGTGCATCCCGAGTAAAGCGCTCCTGCGGAACGCCGATGTAGTGAACGCTGTGCGCGAGGGCAAGAAGTGGGGGCTGGCGGGAGCGGAGGGGGTCCGGTTCGATTACGGGGCAGCGGTGGACCGAAGCCGGGAGGTGGTGGACCAGCTCGTCGGGGGGGTGGAGGGTTTGCTCCGTGACAACGGGGTCGAAGTGGTGGCGGCGGAGGCACGGCTGGGGGGACCGCGGACGGTGGTTGCGCGGGGGCAGGAGCACCGGGCCAAGAACATCGTCATCGCGACGGGTGCGAAAACACGGGTGCTGCCGGGAATCGAGCCGGACGGCGAGCGGGTGCTCACGAGCCGGGAAGCGCTGCTCCGGCGGGAGGCGCCGGCGCGGGCGGTGATTATCGGGGCGGGTCCGGTCGGGGTCGAGTTCGCGCACCTGTGGGCGAGCTACGGGGGGGAGGTGACGCTCGTCGAGCTGATGGAGACGCTCCTCCCGCTGGAGGACCCGGAGGTCGGGAGGCTGCTGAAGCGGAGCTTCGAGGGCCGGGGCGTGCGCTGCCTGGTGGGGACGCGTGTGACGGGGATCGAGCACACGCAGGCCGGGGTGGTCGTGCGGACGGAGACGGGAGGGGAGCGCGGGACCGTGGAGGGGGAGGTGGTATTGCTGGCCGTCGGGTTTGCCGGGCACACGGCGGGGCTCGGGCTCGAGTCGGCGGGGGTCTCGACGACACGGGGATTCATCGATATCGACGGGCGGATGGCGACGAACGTCCCTGGGATTTACGCGGTCGGCGATGTGACGGGCAAGCTGATGCTGGCGCACGTGGCCTCGCACCAGGGGGTGCTGGCAGCGGAGGCGATTGCGGGGCTGGAGCGCCCGGAACCGGACTACGTGCAGATGCCGCGGGCCACGTTCTGCCAGCCGCAGGTGGGGTCGATTGGGTACACGGAGGCTGGGGCGCGCCAGGCGGGATTTGCGGTGAAGACGGGGCGGTTTCCGTTGACGGCGCTCGGGAAGGCGGTGGCCGCGGGGCACACGGAAGGGTTCGTGAAGGTGGTGGTCGACGAAGTGACCGGGCAGGTGCTGGGCATCCACATGGTGGGGCACGACATCAATGACCTGCTGGGAGAGGCCACGATGGTGATGCTGCTGGAGGCCACGTCTGCGGAGGTCGGGTTTGCGGTGCATGCGCACCCAACCCTGCCGGAGGCGCTGAAGGAGGCCGCGCTGGCAGCTGACGGCGAGGCGATTCACATGGCGAGGCGGCGGCCGACGCCGCGGGAAGGAGCCGTACCGGCATGACAACGGACATCCAGCACGACCTGATGCGGGAGCTCGGGGCGGAGCGGCTTGGCCTGTTCCTGTACCAGATGGTGCTCATCAGGCAGTTCGAGGAACGGTGTGGCGAGCTGTACACGAAGGGGAAGATTCGCGGGTTCCTGCACCTGTACACGGGGCAGGAGGCGTGTGCCGTCGGCTCCATCAACTGCCTGGAGGAGCGCGACAAGGTCCTGACGCACTACCGGGACCACGGGCATGCCCTGGCGCGCGGGGTGGACCCGAACGGGGTAATGGCGGAGCTGTTCGGGAAGGCGACGGGGGTCGCAGGCGGGCGCGGGGGCTCGATGCACCTGTACGACGTGGAGAAGGGATTCCTGGGGGGGTATGCGATTGTGGCGGCCCACCTGCCGCTGGCCGTCGGGCTCGGCGTAGCAGCGCAGATGAAGGGCGAGGACTTCGTGACGCTCTGCATCTTCGGCGAGGGGAGCGTCGGGGAGGGGGAGTTCCACGAGGCGCTGAACATGTCGGTGCTCTGGAACACGCCGACGGTCTTTTTCTGCGAGAACAACCTCTACGGGATGGGCGTGCCGTTCAAGGCGTCGCTTTCGACGGAGGTCCCGAAGCTGGCGGCGGCGTACAACATGCCGGCGGTTTCGGTGGATGGGATGGACGTGCTGGCGGTGTACGGGGCGACGCGCGAGGCGGTCGCGCATGCACGGGCGGGTAAGGGGCCGTACTTCATCGAGGCGATGACGTACCGATACCGCGGGCATTCGATGGCGGACCCGGAGCTGTATCGGCTGAAGGAGGAGGTCGAGGAAGCGAAGCGCCGGGACTGCATCGAGCGGCTGAAGGGGCAGATGATGGCGGCCGGGATGCTCGATGAGGAGGGCTTCGCGGAGGTCGAGGCCCGGGCGCGGGCGGTCGTCGAGGAGGCGGTGGAATTCGCGGAACGGAGCCCGCAGCCGGCGCTGGATACGCTCTTCGACCACCTGTACAAGGAGTAGACGATGGCGATCATGCGGATGCGGGACGCGCTCCGGGAGGCGCTCCGGGAGGAGATGCTGCGGGACGAGCGCATTTTCCTGATGGGGGAGGACATCGGGCTGTACGGCGGCTCGTACGCGGTAACGAAGGGACTGCTGGAGGAGTTCGGCGAGGAGCGGGTGCGGGATACGCCGATCGCGGAGTCGGCCATCGTGGGCATCGGCATCGGGGCGGCGATGGGCGGGCTGCACCCGATGGTCGAAATCATGACGATCAACTTCAGCTTCCTGGCGCTCGACCAGATTGTGAACAATGCGGCGAAACTGCTGCATATGTCGAACGGGCAGATCAACGTGCCGCTCGTGATTCGCATGGCGAGCGGGGGCGGCTCGCAGCTGGCGGCGACGCACAGTCACAGCCTGGAGGGGCTGTACGCCCACTTCCCGGGCCTGAAGGTCGTTTGTCCTTCGACGCCGGCGGACGCGAAGGGCCTCCTGAAGCGGGCGTTCCGTGACCAGAACACGGTGGTCTTCATCGAGCACACTGCGAACTACGGCCTCCGCGGCGAGGTGCCGGACGACCCGGATTTCCTCGTCGAGTTCGGGGTGGCGAACGTGATGCGGGAAGGGACCGATGTGACGATCGTGGGCTACAGCGGAAGCGTGCACCAGGCGGTCCGCGCGGCGCAGATGCTGGAGGAGCAGGAGGAGATCAGCGCGGAAGTGATCGACCTGCGGACACTCCGGCCGCTGGATATCGAGACGGTGGTCCGCTCGGTGAAGAAGACGAACCGGGCGGTCATCGTGGAAGATGCGTGGAGGTTCGGCGGGTTCGGGGGCGAGCTGGCGGCGCAGGTCATGGAGCGGGCGTTCGATTGGCTGGATGCGCCGGTAGCGCGGGTGGCGTGCAAGGACGTGCCGCTGCCCTACAATCGGAACCTCGAGTTCCACGCGCTGCCGTCGGAAGAGGACGTCGTCGAGGCGGTCCTCGGGATGTTCAAGGAGTAGGCCCGTGACGATCGAAGTGACGATGCCGCAGATGGGAGCGGACATGGTGGAGGGGACGCTGGTCCGCTGGCTGAAGCAGGTGGGTGACACGGTCAGGCGAGGGGACGTCATCGCGGAGATCGAGACGGACAAGGCGACGGTCGAGCTGGAGGCGTTCGAATCGGGCACGATTCTGAAGCTGGTAGCGCACGAGGGCGACATCGTGCCGGTTGGGGATGTCATCGCCATCCTGGGCGAGCCGAGCGAATCGGCGCCGGAGGTGGCGCGGAAGCCGGTTCCGCCGCCGGCGAAGCGGGAGATCGAGCCGGAGGTGAAGGCGGCGGCGCAGAAGCCGGAGGCCGTGCCTGCCGGTCGAGCGGAGCCGGCGGAACGCGAGCCGGAGGCAGAAGATGGGCGCATCCGGGTCAGCCCGGTGGCCCGGAAGATTGCGCAGGAGGCAGGCATCGACATCCGCGGGCTGCGGGGCTCGGGGCCGGACGGCCGGATTCTGCGGCGGGACGTGGAAGCGGCGATTGCGGCGCGCGGCGCTGGGGCGGCTGCTGCGGCTCCCGAGCCGCCCGCACCGGCGGCCCGCCCGTTGGCCGCGCCAGCGCCAGCGTTGGGCGAGGTGGCGGAGCTCGGGAAGATGCGCCGGGCGATTGCGCATCGGATGACGCTTTCGAAGCAGACGCAGCCGCACTACTACTTGACGCTCGATATCGACATGACGGATGCGCTGGAGTTCCGGGCGCAGCTGAACGCGGGGCTGCCCGAGGGGCAGAAGGTCACAATCAACGACCTCATCGTGAAGGCGTGTGCGATTGCGCTGGAGCGGCACCCGAAATTCAATGCGGCCTACAGTGAGGATGGCCTGCGGATGCATGAGCGGGTCAACATCTGTATCGGCATCGCGCTGGAGGAAGGGCTGATTGCGCCTGCGGTGCTCGATTGCCAGGGGAAGTCGCTGGGGCGTATCGCCCAGGAGACGAAGGACCTCGTCGAGCGGGCGCGGGCGGGCAAGCTGACGGCCGCGGAGTACGGGGAGGGGACGTTCACGATTACGAACCTTGGCGCCTACGGGGTGGAGACGCTGATCGGCATCATCAATCCTCCACAGGCGGCCATTCTCGGGGTCGGCGCGGTGATGCCGAAGGCGGTGGTGCGCGACGGGGAGGTCGTGGTGCGGCAGGTGATGAAGGTGGCGCTGAGCGCGGACCACCGGGTGACGGATGGGGTGGAAGGTGCAGGGTTCCTGGCGGAGGTGAGGGGCGTCCTGGAGCAGCCGGCGCGGCTGGTGCTCTAGCGGCCGGGCGGGTCTTCGACGCGGTCGCGGGGGATGCGGATGAGGCCTTCCTGGGCGACGGAGGCGATGCGGAGGCCGCCGGGCGTCCAGATGGAGCCGAAAATCAGGCCGCGGGCGTGCCTTGCTACCGGGCTTTCGCTCGCGTAGAGGACCCAATCGTTGAACGTGACGGGGGCGTGGAACCAGACCGCGTGGTCGAGGCTGGCGGACATGCGGCGGCCCCAGGTGAGGCCATGAGGGCGTGCGGCAGTGGAGAGGAGGGTGCGGTCGGACGCGTAGGTGAGGACGGCGGCGTGGATGAGGGGGTCATCGGGGAGGTCGCCGTTGGGGCGCATCCAGATGCGGCGGCGCGGGGGGAGGCGTTCGCCGGGCAGGTCGGGGTCGACGACGCGGATTTCGATGGGCTGGGAGCGGCGGCGACGCTCTGCGTCTTCGAGGATTTCGCCGCGGACGTCCTCCCAGTCGGGGAGGCCATCGGGGGGAGGGGCGCTGGGCATGACGTCCTGGTGCGTGACGCCTTCCTCAGGACGGGCGAAGGAGGCGGAGAGGTCGAAGATGGCTTCTCCGCCCTGGTAGGCGACGACGTGACGGGTGGAGAAGGTACGGCCGTCGCGGATGCGGTCGACGACGAAGCGGATGGGGACGTCGTGGGTGCCGCCCTTCAGGAAGTAGGCGTGGAGGGAGTGGATGTAGCCGGCGCCGGGTTCGATGGTGAGGCCGGCAGCGATGACGGACTGGGCGGCGACGTGGCCGCCGAAGAGGCGGCCGTTTCCGGGGCCGGGGTGACCGAGGAAGAGGTCGCGGTCGAGCCGTTCGAGCTGGAGATTCTGGAGCAACAGGTCGAGGGCGCGGCTGCGGGTCACGGGAGGTACTCCAGGGGGACGGGTGGGTTGGCGAGGGGGCGGGCGGCGATGGCCATGAGGACCATGAGGTTGTCGTCGCCGGCGATGCGGTTTTCGTGGAGGACACCGCAGGATTTGCAGCGGTGGATGAGCATCCATTCGCCATCGGGGGCGACGAAGACGGCGAGGGGCTCCATGGGGCCGCCGCAAGCGGCCTTCCGGTCGCCGGGGAAGTTATCGACGTGACGGCTCCAGAGGCACTGGTTGCAGTGGTTGCGCTGGGTCGTGCCGAAGGCGAGGGTTTCGACGGTGCTCCGGCACTTGATGCAGCGGAAGGTGACGGGTTCGGGCATGGGGCTGGGAGTAAAGGTAGCGCCGGCGGGGATTACGGTCAGCGGAGGCGGCGGCCCATGATGTAGAACGGCCAGCCGCCGACGGTGAAGGTCATCTCGGCGAGGTAGTCGAAGCCGAGGCGGCGGTAGAGCTCGTGGGCACGGCTGTCGGTCCGGGTGCTGAGGACCGCGGTGCTCTCTGGCCGCCCGGCGAGGAGGGCGGTGATGAGGGCGGTGCCGATACCGCGGCCCTGGGCAGCGGGCGCGACGGCGACTTCGACGACTTCGTAGGCGTTGCTCAGCCACTCTTCGGATTTGCGCGGGCCGAGCCAGCGGGCGACGGCATCGTGCCACCACTGGCCCTCTTCGCCGCGGTAGCCGTAGGCCATGCCGAGGATGACGCCTTCTGATTCGGCGATGAGGAAGCGGAAGCCTTGGCGGTAACGGTGCGTGTCCCGGATGCGGGCGCGGACCTCGCGGCCCCGGTCGAGGTCGCTATAGGGCGGCTCGGCGAAGGCGTCGCCGTAAACGGCGATGGCCCCCTCGAAGAGGGGGCCAGCCGGTTCGATGTCGCGGATGCGGAGGTCGGTGGCGGTCACCTTAGCCGCGGTATTGGGTTTTGCCGCCGACGCGGTCCTTGTTGAGCCGTTTGTTGAGGTGGAGGCCTTCAAGGATGAACTCGAGTGCGGCGGCCGTCTCGGCGTCGCTGCGTGAAGCGCCGAGCTTCTCGATGGCAGGCATGAGGCCTTCGATCTGGCGGGCGATAGCGGCGTGCTCCCGGGACGGGACCATGTCGCCGACTTCGACGGCGACGCCCGCTTTGAAGCGGTTGACGACGGGCTCGAGCTCGCCGAGGTTGAACGTGCGATTGAACACGGCGACGACGGCGCCCTGGATGAGCTTTTCGATGATCTGGTCTTCGCGGCCGTCCTCGACGGTTTCGAATTCGACTTTGCCGGAGAGGGCGGGGACGACGTAGGGGAGGTCGCTGACGCGCGGGACGACGCGGTCCTCGCCGGTGATGATGGCGCGGCGGAGGGCGTTGGCGAGCATGGACTCGTAGTTGGCGATGGAGGCGCGGACGCTGACGCCGGAGCGCTGGTTGATGTCGGGGCTGCGGCGGGCGAGGCGGCTGATCTCCGCGATGATTTCTTTCATGTACTGCGGGACGGCGACGTCGAAGTCGGCCGGCACCGGGTGGTGCTCCGCCTCCATGATGTCGATTTCGTACTCGATGCGCGTGGGGTAGTGGGTGCGGACCTGCGCGCCGTAGCGGTCTTTGAGTGGAGTGATGATGCGGCCGCGGTTGGTGTAGTCCTCGGGGTTGGCGGAGGCGACGATGAAGACGTCAAGCGGCAGGCGGATGCGGTAGCCGCGGATCTGGACGTCGCGCTCTTCCATGATGTTGAGGAGGCCGACCTGGATGCGCTCGGCGAGGTCGGGGAGCTCGTTGATGCAGAAGATGCCGCGGTTGGTGCGCGGGATGAGGCCGTAGTGGATGGTGAGCTCGTCGCTGAGGTAGCGGCCTTCAGCGACTTTGATGGGGTCGACTTCGCCGATGAGGTCGGCGATGGTGATGTCGGGGGTGGCGAGCTTTTCGCCGTAGCGTTTGTCGCGGGGAAGCCATTCGAGCTCGGCGTCGTCGCCTTTTTCGGCGATGATGTTGCGCCCGGCCTGGGTGATGGGGTCAAAGGGGTTTTCGGGGATTTCGCAGCCGGCGAGGATGGGGATTTCGTCGTCGAGGAGGGAGACGAGGGAGCGGATGATGCGGGATTTGGCCTGGCCGCGCTCGCCGAGGAAGATGATGTCCTGCCCGGCGAGGATAGCGTTGACGACGTGGGGGATGACGGTGTCTTCGTAGCCGTAGATGCCGGGGAAGAGGGGTTCGCCGCTGCGGATCTTGGCGATGAGGTTCTTGCGCATCTCCTCGCGGACGGGGAGGACGCGGTACCCGGAGGCGCGCAGTTCGCCTACCGTGCGAGGCCGTTCGAGTGTCGTCACTGGTGTCCCACTCCGAGTTGGTTACCGGCGGATGCCGGGAGCCGATGGAGGGGCGGCGCCCCACGGCGCGAGCCCGTTCCCGGACACTGCCGAGGAGGCAGTGCGCCCGGAACTTCGAAGGTGCCGGGCCTCTGGCTCGATCATAGGGTGCCCCCCAAGCGTGTCAACCAAGGGTAAGCAGGCTGGCATGGCCTGCGGGTCAGCCGAGGAGGCGGTCGATTTCGGCGAGGCGCTCCGGGGTGTTGGCGTTGCGGAAGCTGCGGAGACCGGGGTCGAACGGCCGGAGGGCGTCCTCGCCGGGCTCCGCGACGCGGAGGGATTCGCAGGCGGCGACGATGCGGAGGCCGCCGGGGCGGGATTCGATGGCCCGGCGAAAGGCAGGGAGGCAGGCGGCGGGGCGATAGACGGCCACGAGGGGCTGGGGGAAGCCGCCGATATGCGGCCGGACGACGTCGGCGCCGGTTTCGCGGGCGATGGCGGCGAGGCGGGCCACGAGTGCAGGGACGATCAGCGGGGCATCGCAGGGGCAGGCGAAAACGAGTTCGGACCGGGCGGCGGCGAAACCGGCGGCGAGGCCTGCGACCGGCCCGAGACCGGGGAATTCGTCCTCGGCGATATCGACCGGGAGGGGAACGTCGATGGCGGGCAGTGGCTGGGCCGGGGCGCGGACGATGATGACGCGGTCGACGGCGGGCGCGACGGCCTCGGCGACCCACTGGAGGAGGGGGCGGCCCCGGAGGAGGGCAGAGGCCTTATCGCGGCCGAAGCGGGTGCTGCGGCCGCCGGCGAGGATCATCGCGTCGATATCGCGGTTCATGGGAGGCCGTAGGATGGGAGGGATGTCGCTGCTGGAGGCATTCGGCGTTGGTCCCGGCTCCATGGTGGCCGTCGTGGGCGGCGGGGGCAAGACGAGCCTGGTGTTTCGGCTGGCGTTCGAGGCACAGGAGCGGGGCATCCCGGCGGTGGTAACGACAACGGTGAAGTTCACACGGCCGGCGGGCCAGCCGATGCCGCCGGTGGTTGCCGGCAGGCCGGACAGGCTGGCGGAACGATGCACCGCGGCGCTGGCCGCTGGCGGGGCTGTGACGCTGGTCAGCGGCGTGGGTGACCGGGGCCGGATGCTCGGCTTCGAGCCGGCAGTCATCGATGGGCTCCGGGAGGCGGGGCGCATCGTGCTGGTGGAGGGGGACGGGTCGGCGCACCGGCCGTTCAAGGCGCCGGCAGCGCACGAGCCGGTCATCCCGGGCGGGGCGACGCATGTGGTGGTTTGCGCGGGGCTGCAGGCGCTCGGGAAGCCGCTCGATGGACGGTGGGTGCACCGGGCGGAACTGGCGGCGCGGCTGTGCGGGCTGCGGCCCGGGGAGCAGCTGACGGTCGAGGCGATGGCCGCGGTGCTCCTCCACCCTGAGGGCGGGAGGAAGGGGGTGCCTGCCGGGGCGCGGCTGATGGCGCTGCTGAACGTACCGGACCGGTGTGAGGGGGCCGCGGAAGGCGGCCTGCTCGCGGAAACGCTGGTTGGGGGTGAGTTCGAGGCGGCGGCGGTCGCGACGGCTCATGCAGGGATCGTGTACGAGGTGAAGCGACGTGGGATGGTTTCGGCGCAGACCGCGCATCACGGATGAGATTTATGGCAACCTGATGACGTCGTTCGGGCGGGTCGTGGACCGCGACCCCCTGGTGAGGCTGCCGGCCGCGGCGCTGGCCGAGCGCGTGGCCGGCGAATTCGCGGCCGTGGTGGAGGAGCTGGACGCGAAGATGTACCGTGGTTCGACGGTCTACCACCTGCGGCTGCTCGCCGGGGCGTGGGTCATGGCACGGGAGGGGACCGTTCCGCGGGCGACGGCGGAGGTGTTCGAGGAGGCGGTGACCTGGCGGTTCGAGCCGGTGCGGAAGGGGAGCAGAGCCCTCGTTCGCCGGCTGAGCGAACTCGCGAACGGGACCTTCGAGCGGGACACGCGGCACTGACGGTCTCGCAAAGGGGCGCAATCCGGCCGAAATGCGCTGGCGACGGACGGCTGGCACCCTTACGTCATGACCGTCGTGCGTTCAATTCGCATCGCGATGCCCGACCGGCCGGGGGCGCTTTCGGCGGTCACCGCGGCGCGGGCCGCGCACCGGGCCGCTATCGCCCGGCTCGACGCGGTCTCGCACGAGGGGGAGTTCGTGGCGGTCGACCGGCTGCTGGCGGCATCGTCGGCTGAGGATATTGGCCTGGCGGTCGGCGGGTTCTGGCCGGAGGTGAGCGTGCGGACGTTAAATGCGCCGGTCGCGGACCCGGCGGTCGAGATGGCACGCGCGACCGCAGCCGCGAGGGGCGCAGCGACGCGTGTGCAGGCTGCGAGCCGGGCGGTGAGGGGCATCATCCGGGTGATGCGAGCCGGCCGGGCGGCGATGCTGCGGTGTATCGCTACAGGGGGCCTGGCCCCGCCCGCAGGCCTGCCGGCGGTGGCGGTCACCGGGCCGCGGCAGCCGTTTGCGGGGCGGGTGCTGGGACAGCTCACGGCGGCGGCCTTCCCCGGGGGCGATGGATGGGCGCCAGCGGCTCTTTCGGCCGCAGCGGCATGCCGGTGCACGAACCTTCCGTTTTACCGGGGCGAACGGGAGCGGCTCGAGGCGCTGGCGATGGCCGTGGCGCCGGCTCCGGGGGCAGGGCCGGCAGGGCGGGCGCAGATGGCCGGTATTCCCGGCAGCCTCCGGCCGTGCGTCGTCACTGCCGCGCGTCAACACGCTCTGCGCGGCGTGACGCTCAGCCGGCGCCGGAGCGGGCGACGGCTTCGACGACCCGGGCGCAATCGAGCATCTCGGGGATGACGAGGTATTCGTCCCGGGTGTGCTGGTCGTAGCCGCCGCGGCCGATGACGACTGCGCTGATGCCGCGGCCCCGGAAAACGTTGCCGTCGGTGCCGCCGCCGACGGGGTGGGGGTTTGGCTCGAAGCCGAGGGAGCGGAGGACGGGGTAGAGGAGTTCGACGGCCGGGTCCCCGGGCTCGAGCCGGTACCCGGGATAGGCGAGGCCGAGGCGGGCTTCGATGCGGGCGCCCGAGTATCGCTGGCGGACGGCTTCGAGGTGCCGGTGAACCCCGCGGGCGAGGGTTTCGGCTTTTTCTTCGACCATGGAGCGAAACTCGGCCTGGATGAGGCAGTGGTCGGGGACGGCGTTGCGAACGAGGCCGCCACGGATGACGCCCACGTTGCCGGTGGTTTCAGGGTCGAGGCGGCCCTGCGGGAGGCCCGCGACGATCTCGGCGGCAATGGTGATGGCGGGGATGCCTTTTTCGGGCTCGAGGCCCGCATGGGCGCTCCGGCCGTGGACTTCGATGTCGCAGGTGTAGTGGTAGGGGGCCTGGCCCTGGATGCTCGAGGGCGGGCCGCCGCTATCGATGACGAGGGCAACACGGGCGGTGATGCGGGAGTAATCCATCTTTACTGCACCGACGAGCCCAACTTCCTCGCCCCGGCTGAGGGCGACTTCGATGGGCCGGTGCGGGCCACCATCCTCGATGAGGGAGTGGAGGACCTCGAGGATGACGGCGCAGCCGGCTTTGTCGTCGGCGCCCAGGATGGTGGTGCCGTCACTGCGGATGATGTCGGGACCGTCCCAGCGGGGTTTGATGCCGCGGCCGGGTTCGACCGTATCCATGTGGGCGGAGAGGAGGACGGCGTCGCCGGTACCCTCGAGGCGGGCGAGGACGTTCCCGGCGGGGTCCTGGGCGACCTGGAGGCCGAGGCGACGGAGTCGGTGTTCGAGCTCGGCAGCGATGGCGTCTTCATCGCCGGAAGGAGAATCGATAGCGACGAGGTCGAGGAACGACTGGACGATGCGTTCGCGGGTGATCACGGGCGAACTCCGGGGCGATCTCGCGCGCGTTGAGGATACGCCGGGTTCAGCAGCCGGGCACGTTCTCGACGTGTTTTGGTTGCTGTTAACAACGGTTTCACGGGGGGCTGTCAGGGTGGGAGCATGAACGTTTTGACGATTGAACGTGAACTCCGGCTCGAGGTCGTTCACAACGTGCGTCACCTCGGGGGATACCGGGCGGGCGATGGGTCGATGACGACCGACGTGGCGGTCCGGTCGGCGAGCCTCCATCGGCTGACGGAGCGCGGCCTCGAGCAGCTCCGCGAGCTGGACGTGACGACGATCGTGGATTTCCGCTCGGACGCGGAGCGGGCGCGGGACGTGACACCGGATACGATGCGATACGGCATCCGGGTCGTGCACGCGCCGGTCTTCCAGCATGACATGTCGCCGGCTGGTTTCGAGGGAGAGTTCCCGGGGTTCGCGGCGGTGTATGCGATGTTCCTGGAGATTGGCGGGGCCGCCTACCGTACGCTGTTCGAGACGCTTGCAGAGGCGGAGGGGCGGGTGCTGTTCCACTGCGCGGCCGGGAAGGACCGGACCGGGGTCGCGGCGGCGCTGCTGCTGGACCTCGCCGGTGCGGATGACGAGACGATTATCGTCGATTACACGGTGACCGAGCGGCTGCTGGCGCCATTGAAAGAGCAGTGGCTGCCGCAGATGCGAGAGCGGGGGTTCGATGAGGAGCGGGCCGCAGCGCTGCTGGCGGCACCGCGGGAGGACATGGAGGCGACGCTGCGCCACCTGCGGGAGCGGTTCGGGTCGGCGGAGGGGTATGCGCGGGCGGTCGGGGTGAGCGATTCGGCACTCTCGGCGGTACGGGCGAGGCTCACGACGTAGCGTCGAGCAGGCTGCGGAGGCGTTCGACTTCAGCTTCGAGGTCGCGGAGTCGGCGGCGCTGCTGGCGTTCGCGTTCGAACCGTTCGGTGATGTCGCGGCAGTGGGCAAGCGCTCCCAGGGCTGCGCCCGCGGCGTCTTTGACGATAGTGAAGGTCATTTCGACGTAGCATTCGCGGCCGTCGGCGCGGCGCGCGCGGGTGGCAAGGGCCTGCCCGCGGTACTTCGTTTCGCCGGCTGCGAGCGCGCGGTGATAGCCTTTCCAGTGGGCCTCCCGGAACTGGTCGGGGATGATGATGTCGAGGTCCCGGCCGATTGCATCTGCTGCGGCGAAGCCGAAGAGGGCTTCGGCGGCCGGGTTCCAGGCCTGGATGGCTCCGCCGGTATCGGCGAAGATGACGGCGTCGGGCGATTGCTGGAGAAGGGTTACGGCGAGCGCGGCGTCCACGGAGCCTGCCGGCGGTGAGATGGCAGCAAGGGTACGCCGCCGGGCGGACGGTTTCCAGCCGGAGCGGAGATGCGGGCTGGCCGGCCGGGGAGGTCCCGGCCGGCCGTTGTTATCAATGACGAGGCCGGCTAGCCCTGGCTGGCGGCCTTCTTCGCGGCGTAGTGCTCTTCGCGGGTTTCGCGGAACGACCAGGGGACGTAGGCGTCGGAAAGGTCGGTAATTTTGGCCCAGTGCTCGGCGAACCAGTCGGCGTCCTTGAACTCGTGGGGGTCATAGGTGACCCCATGGTTGGCGACGATGGCGATGCGGCTGTAACGCCCCCCGGAGGCGGCGATGCAGATGCCGCTTTCCTCACACTGGGGTGAGCAAAGGTAGGTGACGGCGGGGGCGACATGCTCGGGGGCCATGACGACGGCGCGCTCGGGGTCGTTGGGGTCGCGGCCCATGAGGTTTGCGGTCATGCGGGTCTGAGCGGCGGGCGCGATGAGGTTGACGTTGATGTTGTACTTTTCGCCCTCCAGTTTGAGGACGTTCATGAGGCCGTACATCGCGGCCTTGGCCGCACCGTAGTTGGCCTGGCCGAAGTTACCGATGAGGCCGGAGGTGCTGGTGGCCATGACGAAGCGGCCGTAGGACTGCTGGCGGAAGATGGGCCAGGCGTGATGGGCGAGGTTGTAGCACTGCTTGAGGTGAACGCGGATGACGCTGTCCCAGTCCTGCTCGCTCATGTTGTGGATGGTGACGTCGCGGAGGATGCCGGCGTTGGCGACGACGGCGTCGAGGCGGCCCCAGGTGTCCATGGCGAGTTTGACCATGCGGTAGCAGTCTTCGTAGCTGCCGACGTCGCCGCCATCGGCGATGGCCTCGCCGCCAAGCTGTTTGATTTCGCTGACGACCTGCTGGGCGGGGGTGTCGTCGTGGCCTTCGCCGGAAACGGAGCCGCCGAAGTCATTGACGACGACCTTTGCGCCGTGTTTTGCGAGGTCGATGGCGTAGGCGCGGCCGAGGCCGCGGCCGGCGCCGGTGACGAGGACGACCTGGCCATCGAGACGGACTGGCATGTGGGATTCCTCCGAGGAAGCGGGTGTGCGGTGGAATGCTACGTCATCTGCCGCGTGTGGGCTGCAGCCGGGGCTACTTTGCGCTGACGGCGACGGAACTCCCGGACTCGATGCCGATGCCGGCGAGGAGGGCGTGGATGCGGCGGGCGTTCTGGATGATGCGAGCCGCTTCGTGGTTGACGGCCTGTTTGCCGTCGCAGAGGGCCTCGGCGGGGTTGGAGTGGATGTCGAACTCGATGCCCTGGACGCCGGCGGCGACGAATGCGTAGGTGACGCGCTCGACGAGCCGGCGGTCACCGGAGGAGTGGGAGGGGTCGGCGATGAGGGGGAGGTGTGACTTCATGCGGACGATGGGGATCATGCCGATGTCGGCGGCGAAGCGGGTTTCGGATTCGAAGCTCTTGATGCCGCGGTAGCAGAGGATGACGTTGCGGTTTCCCTCGGAGACGGAGCGGCGTTCGCGGTCGATGCCGGACATGATGTAGGCGGCGGCGCAGAGCCACTCGTTCATGTCGTTGCCGAAACCGTGCTTGAGGATGACGGGTTTATCGACTTTCGAGAGTTCTTCGAGGAGGGGGGAGTACTGGGCGCTGCGTGCGCCGATCTGGATGACGTCGATGCCGTATTCGAGGAAAAGGTCGAGGTGGCGGAGGTCGATGAGCTCAGAGACGGTGGGGAGGCCGGTCTCGGCCTTCATCGCGGCGGCGATTTCGAGGCCTTTCTTGATGTCGAGGCCGCGGTAGTCGTACGGGCTGGTGCGGGATTTGTCGACGAAGGCGCGGAGGACGTCGACGCCGGCTTCTTTCGCGATGCGGGCGGAGTCGAGGGCCTGCTGCTCGGATTCGATGGCGCAGGGGCCGCCGAAGAAGGTGAGGTAGGGGCCGCCGACGGGGACGCGACCGTCGACCCAGACGATGGTGTCTTCTGGGTGGAAGGTGCGGGAGGCGTCCTTGTACTTTTCGGTGATGCGGATGACGCGGTCGACGCCGGGGAGCTCGAGGATGCGGCCTTCGTCGACGATGGAGGCGACGCCTTTGACGCCGATGACGGTAGTGCTGGAGACGATGGTTTCGCAGCGGAGGCCGTAGTCCTGGGTAATGCGGTTGATGACGCGTTCCACCTGTTCGATGGTGGCGCCTTCGGCCATGTGGATGATCATGGGCGGTCCCGGGGGTTATGTTTGCGCGATTATCTCCCGGGGCCGGGGTACGCGCGATTGGCGTACGCGGGCGCGCGGCCTCGCATCAGAAGAGGACGCTGGAGAGGCGGCGCTGGTATTCGCGGGTAACGGGGGAGTCGAGCCCGAGGATATCGAAGACGGCGAGCATGGCCTTGCGGGCGGCGCCGTCGGCGAAGTTGCGGTCGAGGCGGACAGATTCGAGGAGCTCGTCGAGGGCCTGTTCGTACCGCTCGTGGGCGGCGAGCATGACGCCCCACCGGTAGCGGGCGCGGGGGTCGCGGGGGTTGCGGCGCGCCTCGCCCTCGAGGTCTTCGCCGGCGTGCTTTTGGCGGAATTCGTCGAGGAAGATGCGGTGTTTGAGGGCCTTGGCGCGGCGGTCGGTCGGTGCGCGTTCGAGGAGCTTTTCAGCTTCGTCGCGGGCGCCGCGGGCGAGGAGGATGGTGGCAAGGCCGACGATGGCGGCGGGGTCGTTCGGCGTTTTCTGGAGGATGGCGCGGTATTCGCGCTCGGCGCCGGCGAGGTCGCCTTTTCGGAGGAGGTCGTCGGCCTGGCTCGGGGCGGTGCCGGCGGCGCCGATGACTTTCTGGAAGAAGGCGCGGACCTGGGGTTCGGGGTAGGCCCCGGTGAACTCGGCGACCACCTTGCCGTCTTTGAAGGCCTTGACAGCGGGGATGCCCTGGATGCGGTACTGCATCGCGGTGCGGGGGTTCTGGTCGGTGTTGAGCTTGGCGAGGAGGACGCGACCTTCGTTCTCGGCGGCGACCTTTTCGATGACGGGGCCGAGCATGCGGCAGGGACCGCACCAGGGGGCCCAGAAGTCGACCACGACGGGGAGGGATTTCGAGCGTTCGAGGACGTCCGTCGCGAAGGTGGCGTCGGTGACCTCGATGACGGTTGCGGCAGTCATGGTGGCACTCCGTCGGGAAACGTTGGGTGTCTTAGAGGAGATCGTAGCATACCCGGAGGGGGTATGGAACGGATGGGCGCAGCGGGCGGCCGAGGGTGCGTCCAGCAGGCCTGTAAGCCGGATTCTGTACCCCGCGGAGCGGGGCGGCAGCCATCTCTCTGGGCGCGGCATCACTGCCGTGCTCTAGCGGCCAACCCGGGAGTGATGGCGGGCCGGGCACCCTCCTCCCCTATTCGGCCTTGCTCCGGGTGGGGTTTGCACGGCCGCCCCGTTACCGAGACGCCGGTGCGCTCTTACCGCACCATTTCACCCTTACCGCCGACCCGGTATCGCGGGCTGGCGGCGGTATGTTTCTGTTGCACTTTCCGTCGGCTCGCGCCGCCCAGGCGTTACCTGGCACCCTGCCCGGTGGAGTCCGGACTTTCCTCTCCCCGCGGCTGCGAGGAGCGGCTGCCCGGCCTGCTGGACAGATTCATTTTCCAGCGCCGGGGTAGAGGCTGTCGACAGGCAGCCGTTCGGTATGATGCGGCGACAGCTCGAAAGGAGGGAGGGCGCTATGGGAATCGAAGCGATGCACGTCGGGGCGGCGGTGCGCGGGTCCATGCGCTGCGGGCCGGAGCATTTCGCGAGCCGCATCGTGGCAGACACGCCGGACGTGTTTTCGACGCCGGCGCTGGGCGCTCTGGTGGAGAAGACGGCGGCTGAATGGATGGCGCGGCACCTGGATGAGGGGCAGATGACGGTCGGGACGCAACTCGTCATCAACCACACGGCGGCGACGCCGGAAGGGATGGTGGTCACGGCAGAGGTGCGGCTGGTGGCGGTCGATGGGAGGCGGTTCGACTTCGAATGGACCGCACACGATGCCGTCGAACAGGTGGGGCACGGGACGCACCAGCGGTTCGTGCTGGACCGTGCCCGGTTCGATGCGAGGCTCGCGGGGAAACGGGGCGAAGGCGGCTGATGGACCGCGACCGGGCGGCATGGTTTGCGGCGCGGGCGGGGCTGGTGCTGGACCCCGGGCTGGACTTCGAGATAACTGGGGACGACCCGGTGTTGCCGACGCCGTTCCACCTGGGGGAGGGCGCTGCGGTCGCGCTGCTGCTCTCCGGCCAGGAGGCGGCGCGGCTGTGGGAGCTCCGGGGCGGGCGGAGGCAGGGGCTCGGGGTGGACGTCCGCCATGCGGCCGCTTCGCTGCGGAGCTACATGGTGCTGGAGGTGAACGGGCAGACGGGGGCACCTCCGCCGCGGGCAGGGGCGAACCTGACGGCGATTTGGCCGTGCAGGAATGGGCGCTTCGTCCATCTGCACGGGAGTTTCACGCACGGGCCGGGAATCCTCGCGGAGCTGGGCCTCGGCGAGCGCGCCACGGCGGAGGAGATTGCGGCGGCGACCCGGCAGCGGGACGCATTCGAGCTGGAGGACGCACTGGGAGTGAACGGGCTGTGCGCGGCGGTCTGCCGGGCGCGGGAGGAGTGGCTGGCTCACCCGCAGGGGCGGGTGCTTGCGGCGCAGCCGGTGGTGACGCTGGAGCGAATCGGGGATGCGCCGCCGGAGCCGCTCGGTGAGGCGGACCGCCCGCTGCGAGGCGTGCGGGTGCTCGACCTGACGCGTGTGCTGGCGGGTCCGACGGTGGCACGGACACTTGCAGAACACGGGGCCGACGTGCTGCATATTGCGAGCCCGAGGCTGCCGACCATCGAGCGGTTCGAGGTGGACACGGGCCACGGGAAGCGGCAGGCGTTCCTCGACCTGGAGGAGCCGGGGCAGGCGGACGTCCTCCGGGAGCTGGTCCGGGGCGCGGACGTTTTTTCACAAGGCTTCCAGTGGGGGTCGCTGGAGCGGCGGGGGTTCGGCCCGCGGCAGACAGCGGAGCTCCGGCCGGGCATCATTTATGTCGCAGAAAATGCGTTCGGGTTCGGGGGGCCCTGGGACGGGCGACCCGGGTGGGAGCAGCTGGCGCAGGCGGCCACCGGGGTGTGTGTTCGGCAGGGCGGTGACGGTATACCGGTGCTTGCGCCGGCGGCGATGAACGATTACACGACGGGGTATTTCGGTGCAATCGGGGCGATGATGGCGCTGCGCCGGCGCGCGGTCGAGGGTGGTTCGTGGCTCGTGCGAGTGTCGCTGGCGCGGACCAGCATGTGGTACTACGACCTCGGCGACGACCTCGAGCCGGGGGAGGCGAGCGGAACGGGTGACCTGTCGGGTGCGATGCAGGAACGGGAGACGGGCTATGGGCGGGTGCGGTTCTTGCGCCCTGCGCTGCGGATGTCGGAGACGGACCCACGCTGGGAGCTTCCGACGGCGCCGCCGGGGAGCGGGGAGCCGCGCTGGCTCGACCGTCCTCAGGAGACGGCGCGAGCCTGAGCCTGCGGACGGGAGGCGGGGGCGGGACGGACGATGTAGCGGGCGGCGTCGAAGGCGGCGGGCTCCGGGGGAGCCTCGTCGATGACCGGCGCGGTGCGGGCGTATTCGATCATGGCGCGGGCGACGTCGCGGGGGTCGGGCCGGTAGCGGCCGGTGCGGATACGTTCGCGGAGCTCGAGAACACGGCGCGTGCGGTCGTCGAACGGGACGAGGGGGCTGGCTGGCCGGGGGGTGGTGGGCATCGGCGGACCTCGGTGCAGTCGTTACACCATGGTGGACGGCACGTAGCGGATGGGTGCGCAGGGGGTCCTGCGGGGTTCTTTCGGAATTTTCACAAACCGGATGCAGTGAAATCCCTGACCCGGCGGCTGGAGGCGATTTACCGGAGGTCGCGCCGGCGGAAGACCGCGATGCCGAGCGCTACCGGGGCCGCGGCGAGGAAGAGTGCAGGGAGGGCGGCTTCCCAGCGCGGGCCGAAAGCGAGGAGGTTCTGCTCGAGGTACCAGTGCCAGGGGTTGAGGTTCCGGGTCCAGGTGGGGGCGCCGGCAGCGGTGAGAAGGCCCTGGGCGAGGAAGCCGGCGGCGGCGAGGGTGGTACCGGCGGCGAGGCCCGGGCCGCGGCGGCCCGTGATGGCACCGCCGGCGAATGCGACTGAGGCGTGCAGCGCGGAGAGGCTGTAAAGGCCGCAGAAGGCGACTGCCAGGCCCGCGGGGTCGACGCCTTCCAGCGCGGAGAAGGGAGCGGCCATGGCCACGAGGGTAAGTGCGGCCACGAGGGTGAGCCCGGCAAGCAGGAGCAGCAGAGCGAGGAAGCGTTGAAGGGCGACCGCAAGGCGGGAAACCGGGTTAGCGAGGATGAGCTCGAGCGTGCCGTCCTCCTCGCTGCCGCCGACCAGGCCGGCACCGCCGACGATGGCGTAGACGATGAGCAGGATGGTGAGGAGCGAGGAGAAGAGGCGTGCCCAGAGATAGCCGGGGGCGGAGCTGAGGGAGACGCCTTCGGCCATGCCGAACATGGCGCGGAGGGCTTCCGGCATCTGCTGGACGAGCTCGTCGAAGTCCTGCTGGCCGCGAATCGTTGGGTAGAAGGCGAGGGTGAACAGGTTGAGAGCGGTGAGGCCGAGCATCCACCAGAGCAGGGCGTTGCGGCGGTCGCGGACAGCGCGGCGGAGGATGGTCACTGCTCGTCGCCCCCCTGGTAATACTCGAGGAAGAGGTCTTCGAGGTCCTGACCGGGGGTATGGATACGCTCGACGGTGAGCGTCGCGGCGACCTTGATGAGCGGGTCGACCGGGCCCTCGACGAGAACCTGTACGCCGCGGTCGTGGTAGACGACGGAGCGAACGCCGGGCACGGCTTCGAAGAGGCCGCGGGGGACGGGACGGGCGGTGAAGAACTCGATGCGCTGGCGGGCTTTGCGGCGGAGGTCGTCGACGGCGGCGACGGTGATGAGCCGGCCTTTGCGGAGGATGCCCACGCGAGACGCGAGGGCTTCGACTTCCGGCAGGACGTGGGAGGAGAGGAAGACGGTCGCGCCGCGGGCCACTTCCTCGCGGATGAGGCGGTGGAACTCCTGCTGGAGGAGGGGGTCGAGCCCGGACGTGGGTTCGTCGAGGATGAGGAGGTCGGGGCGATGCATGAAGGCCTGGACGATGCCGACCTTGCGGCGGTTGCCGGTGCTGAGGTCACCTACCGGACGGGTCGGGTCGAGCTGGAAGCGGTCGATGAGGGTGCGGGTAAATGCCTGGTCGTGACCGCCGCGCAGGTCGCCGAAGAAGTCGATGAGGTCGAACGCGGTGTAGCGGGGGTCGAAGGCGAGTTCGGCGGGCAGGTAGCCGATGCGGCGGCGGACGGCCGGGTCGGCGCCCGGGCTGCCGAGGACGCGGGCGCAGCCAGCCGTGGGGTTGAGGAAGCCGAGGAGGAGGCGGATGGTGGTGGTTTTACCGGCGCCGTTGGGGCCAAGGAAACCGAAGACCTCGCCGCGCTCGACGGCGAGGTCCAGGGAATCGACGGCGGTGAGCGGGCCGAAGCGCTTGGTGAGGCCGCGGGTTTCGATGGGCGGGACGGCCGGGGGGGTCATTCGCGCGGCAGGCCGAGGCCTCGGGTGGCGATGACCGTGCGCTGGATTTCGGAGGTGCCGCCTTCGATGGTGTTGGCGACGCTGCGCAGGAGGAGGTACTGGTAGCGGAGGGCTTTCGCGCCCGGGCGGGCGGCCTGGCCTTCCATGCCGAAGACCTGGACGGCGGTGCCGGCGATTCGCTGCTGGAGTTCGGCACCGAAGAGCTTCGCCATCTGGGCTTCGCGGGTGGGAGCGATGCCGGTCTTCTCCTGCTGCGAGGCGATGTAGTAGGCGAGGTTGCGGAGGAGCTGGACGCCGATTGCGTGCTCGGCCATGCGGTGACGGATGACGTCGGGAGTGCGCCCGCGCCGCTCGCGGAGGTATGCGACGAGGTCATCGACGGTGCGGCGCGCGTTGGAGGTCGCGCCGATGGAGGAGCGCTCGAAGTCGAGGCCGACGGCGACGTTGTACCAGCCGCGGTTTTCTTCGCCGATGAGCTGGCTGGCTGGGACGCGGACGTCTTCGAAGTAGACTTCGTTGAATTCGTGGGTGCCGGCCATATTGACGAGGGGCCGGACGGTGATGCCGGGGCTGTCCATCTTCACGGCGAAGGTGGAGATGCCCTTGTGCTTGGGGGCGTTGGGGTCGGTGCGTGCGGCGAGCCAGCCCCAGTCGGCGTAATGGCCGAAGGTGGTCCAGATCTTTTGGCCGTTGATGATGTAATCGTCGCCGTCGCGGACGGCGCGGGTCTGCATGGCGGCGAGGTCGGAGCCGGCGCCGGGTTCGGAGTAGAGGGTGCACCAGAGGTCGGTGCCGTCAGCGATACGAGTGAGGAAGCGGGCTTTCTGCTCTTCGGTTCCGTAGAGCATGACGACGGGGCCGACCCAGGCGACGCCCATGTTCACGGTTCCGGGAACGCCGTGGTAGGCCATCTGCTCGTTGAACAGCATCTGCTGCATGGGGGAGGCGCCGAGGCCGCCGTATTCTTTCGGCCAGGGCAGGGCGAGCCAGCGCCTGGCCGCGAGCCGCTTCATGATGTCGCGTTCGATAGCGAGCCGGTCCTCGAGGGAGTCGAATTCCTGGTCCCAGCCGGCGGGGAGGCCGTGCTCGATGAAGTCGATGACTTCGGCCTGGAATGCCTGTTGCTCGGGGGTGAGGCGAAAATCCATGTGCAGGGGCTCCAGCCGCAGTTGCGGCCTGGGATAGTGTAGCGAGGCGGCGGGGTGGAGCGAGGGGCGGGTGCGGGAGCGCCGGCCTTTCGCGTTGGCCTATACTGGGCGGGTGCCCGGGGGAACGGACGGCAGGCGGCGACTGGTCGTGCTCGATTCGCACGGCATCCTCTACCGCGCATACTACGCGTTCGCGAATTCGGACAGCCCGCTGATGACGTCGAAGGGCGAGCCGACGTTCGCGGTGCACGGCTACGCGGAGACGCTCATCCGGGTGCTGGACGTGTTGCGGCCGACGCACATCTGCGCGGCCTGGGACGCAGGCGGGAAGACGTTCCGGCACGAAGAGCTGGAGGCGTACAAGGCGACACGGCGTGAGACGCCGGAGGAGCTGCTGCGGCAGATGGGCCGGGTGCGGGAGATGCTCGATGCGTTCGGGATTCCCATCTATGAGGTGCCCGGCTACGAGGCAGACGATGTCGCGGGGACGATCGCGGTGAGAGCTGCGGCGCAGGGGATCGAGACGTACATCGCGACGCTGGACACTGACCTCGTCCAGCTGGTGGGACCGAATATCAAGCTGTTCATGTTCCGGCCGTTCCAGCGCGATACGGTGGAGTACGACGAAGCAAGGGCGGCTGAACGGTGGGGGTTCAGCCCGAAGTACATGGTGGATTTCAAGGCGCTGAAGGGGGATACGAGCGACAACATCGAGGGAATCCGGGGCATCGGGGAAAAGACGGCCGCGGAGCTCATCCGGCAGTTCGGGCCGGTGGAATCGATTTACGAGAACATCGAACTGGTCCGGGGAACGGTCAGGCAGAAGCTGGTCGACGGGCGAGACCTGGTATTCCGGAACAAAGAGCTGGTGACGATCCGGACGGACCTGCCGGTGGAATTCGACCTGGAGCGGTGCCGGGTGCGGGATTTCGACCGGGGGCGGGTCGCGGCGCTCTTCCGCGAGCTGGAGTTCCGGGTGCTGGCACGCCGGCTGGATGAGGTGCTTGGAGCGCGGAAGGACGCGGCAGCGGCTGCGGCGGTGGACGCGACGTACCGGAGTGTGACGAGCCGCGAGGAGCTGGAGGCGCTGGCGGGAGCGCTGCGGGGAGCGGGCGGGTTCGCGCTGGCGGGCATCACCACGACGGGGGATTCGCGCCACCCAATGCTGCTGGGCCTGGCGTTCGCGACGGCGCCGGGCCAGGCGTGGTACGTGCCGGTGGGGCACGCGCCGCGGATGGATGATGAAGGGACGCTGCAGGCGAAGCTCGAGGAGGTGCGGGAGGTTCTCGGGCCGGTGATGGCAGATGAGACGGTCGAGAAGACGGCGTACGGGACGAAGTACCTGCTCCACCTGCTCGACCGTTCCGGGATGACGCTGGCGGGGTACCGCTTCGACGTGGCGATTGCGGCGTTCCTCCTGGGCGAGACGTCGACGACGCTGAACGCGCTGGTCAATGAGCGGATGGGGGTGGAACTGCTTTCGCCCGAGGCGCTGACGGGGACGGGGCGGAACGCGACGGTGCCGGGGCTGGCGAGCGTCGAGGCGGTGCTGCCGTACGCCTGCCAGCAGGCGGATTACGCGCTGCGGATGCGCGAGCCGCTTGCGGCGCAGCTCCGGGAGCGGGGGCAGTGGGCACTCTTTGCCGAGATGGAGATGCCACTCATCGGCGTGCTCTACCGGATGGAGAGGGCGGGCATGGCGGTTGACCTCGCGGTGCTGCGGGAGGCGTCGCGACAGCTGGGCGAAGAGGCGGCGAAGGCGGAGCGGGAGATTTACGCGATCGTGGGGCACGAGTTCAACATCGGGAGTCCGAAGCAGCTGAGCGACGTGCTGTTCGGTGAGCTCGGGCTGCCGAAGACGCGGAAGACGACGCAGGGCTACAGCACGGACCAGCGGGCGCTCGAATCGCTGCGGCCGCTGACGCCGATCATCGACCTCATCTTCCAGTACCGCGAGCTGACGAAGCTGAAATCGACGTACGCGGATGCGCTGCCGGGGGCCGTGGCCGAGGACGGGCGTATCCACACCGATTTCCAGCAGACGGTGGCGGCAACCGGCCGGCTGAGCTCAGTCAACCCGAACCTGCAGAACATCCCGGTCCGGACGGATACGGGGCGTGCGATTCGGCGGGCGTTCGTGGCGAGCGGGTTCGATGACCCCTGGCTGGTTGGGGCGGACTACTCGCAGATTGAACTGCGGGTGCTGGCGCACATCACGGGCGATGAGGGGCTAATCCGGGCGTTCCTCGCGGACGAGGACATCCACCGGGCGACGGCTGCAAAGGTCTACGGGGTGGACCCTTCCGACGTGACGCGGCCGATGCGTGACACGGCGAAGATGGTGAATTTCGGCATCGCCTACGGGATGGGGGAGTTCGGGCTGGCGAGCCGAACGGGGATGACGCGGGAGGAAGCGGAGGCGTTCATCCAGTCGTACTACCGGAACTTCCCGGGGATTGCCCGGTGGCAGCAGGAGACGCTGGCGTTTACGCGGGAGCACGGCTACGCAGAGACGCTTTTCGGGCGGCGGCGGTATTTGCCGGCGATCCGGAGTTCGAATTACCAGGTCCGGTCGGCAGCGGAGCGAGAAGCGATCAACATGCCGATCCAGGGGACGGCGGCAGACATCATCAAGGTGGCGATGATCCGGGTGGATGCGGAGCTGCGGGAGCGGGAGATGCGGAGCCGGATGATTCTACAGGTGCACGACGAGCTGATTTTCGAATGCCCGGGGGAGGAGGTCGATGCGGTCCGGGAGCTGGCGGCGCGCATCATGCCGGCGAGCATCGAGCTCAAGGTGCCGCTGAAGGTGGACCTGAAGCAGGGTCGGAACTGGGGCGAGATGGAGTAGGCGCGGGTATACTCGCGCGCAGGTCCGAACCGGGTTCAAGGAGGGGCGCCGCATGGCGGACACGGGCAGTTACGAGGGGATGCTCGCGGAGGTGACGAAGGTCCCCGGGCACGGGGGCCACTGGATTTCGGTGTATTTCGCGCGGCCGCTGGGGCCGGGGCCGTTCCCGGGGGTGGTGTGGCTGCACCATATGCCGGGCTGGGATGAATGGACGAAGGAGGCCTGCCGGAAGCTGGCGTACCACGGGTTCATGGTGGCGGCGCCGGACCTGTATTGCCGGGCGGGCAGGGGAGCGCCGGAGGACGTGGCGGCGAAGGTCCGGGCGGAGGGCGGCGTGCCCGATGCCCAGGTGGTGGGCGATGCGGCGGCGTGCCGTGATTTTCTCCGGGCGCTGCCGCAATCGAACGGGAAGGTGGGCGTGACGGGCACCTGTTCAGGCGGGCGGCATGCGTACCTGGCGGCCTGTCTCGAGCCGTTTGATGCGTGTGTCGACCTGTGGGGCGGCGGGGTGGTGATGCGGCCGGAGGACCTCACGGAGAAGCGGCCAGTGGCGCCGATTGACTACACGGAGCGGCTTTCGTGTCCGTTGCTGGGGCTGTTCGGCGAAGAGGACCGGGCACCTTCTCCAGAGCAGGTGCGGCTGCACGAGGAGGCGCTCCAGCGGCACGGGAAGCCGTACGAGTTTCATATGTACGCAGGCGCCGGGCACGGGTTCTTCTACCACGACCGGCCGGCTGCTTACCGGGCCGAACAGGCGGTGGACGGCTGGAAGAAGGTCATCGGGTTCTTCCGCCGGCACCTGGACTGAGCGGGAGGGCAGAGGATGTGCACGAATATCCTCATCCACACTTCGCTGGAGGGGGCCGGGTTCGGGCGGAAGGGGTGGTTCCCCGTGACCCGGGCGAACGTGACGTACGACCACCCGTTCCACGTCGACCTCGAGCACGCGGTGACCGTGGACTTCGTCGATGAAGCCGGCGGGCTGGACGCACGGGTCGGGGTGGAGCTGACGGTGGCCTCTGCGCGGGCGCTTGCGGAAGCGCTGCTCGCGGCCTGCGCCGAGGCCGAGGCGTACGAGTCAGGGAGGACATCCGGAGGCTAAACGGCGAGCGCCTGCCGGAGGCGTTCGGCGTCGAGGGCGGCCGGCGGGCCCTCCATCGTGACGGTGCCGC
>CALLPC010000020.1 GCA_938015525.1 uncultured Dehalococcoidia bacterium | reverse complement strand
GGGGCCGCCGCCGCCCGGCGGCGTCCCCGGAGTTGGCGTCGGGGTCGGGGTGCGAGTCGGGGTCGGGGTGGCGGACGGGGTCGGGGAGGGGGAGGCCGAGGGCGACGCCGACGGGGTCGGGGTGGGCGGTGGGGTGTTCGTTGGGGTTGCCGTTGGGGTCGGGGTGGAGCCGCCGGCCTGGCCGTAAATGGCGTAGAGGCCTTCGAGGTCGTCCTGGGTGAGGGTGCGCTTCAGGGAGCCGGAGGCGTACGAGGCGTACATGACGGCGGTGAAGTCGGAGGAGTGGTTGAGGCCGAGGGCGTGGCCGAACTCGTGGAGAGCGACGCTCTGGAGGTCGACCGTGGCCGGGGAGCCGGTGGTCCAGTTCCATTCGGGGTCGAACTGCATGTCGAATTCGACGGCGGTACGGTAGGGGCTGCCGGCGGTGGTGTACCAGGAGCAGGTGACGGCGAGGACGGAGCCGCTCTGTGGGGCCCAGCCGATGGTGTTCTGGCCGTCGGTGCCGCCTCCCCCGCAGGCGCCGGTGCCGGCGGTGGTCGTACCGCCGCCGGTGAACTGGAAATTGGCGCCGGCAGAGGACCAGGTCTGGGCAGCGGCCTGCATGACGGACTGGGCCTGGGCGGCGACCGAGGGCGGGGCGCCGGCACCGTTGTAGGCCCAGCTGGCGGAGCCGGACATCCACTTGAAGCCGCTGGTGACGTAGGCGGCGGAGGCGGAGCCGGGCGGGACTTCATAGGCGCCGGGGAAGCGGGCAAGCATCTCGCGGCGGGCGGCATCGGCGGCACGGGCGAAATCGCCGGTGCCGTCATCGAACATGAAGAAGCTGATTTTGACGGTGTACCACTCGCCCTGGTGGGGGACGAGGAAGACGGTTTCGACATCGCGAAAGCGCGGGGTGGTCTCGGCCCGGGCGCCGGTCGAGCCGGCGAGGATGGCGGCCGCGAGCCCCCAGGAGAGGGTTGCGAGGGCGAGGAGTCCGATGGCGGTGCGCCAGGAGGTGCGCCGTCGAGGGGTGCGTTGCGCGTTCATCGGACAGGGCTCCGCGGTACGAGGGTTCGCCATGGGCATCGGCACGGGGGCAGGAGCCGCGGAGTGACAAACGGGGCGGGAAATGCCGGAAATCGGGGTTACGGAGGACGGGACGTGGCAGGATATGGGCGCAGGAGGTGATGCCGATGAGGGTCGGAACGGTGCGGGAACGGAAGGACGGTGAGCTGCGGGTCGGGCTGACGCCGGAGGGGGTGCACGCGCTAGTGCTGCGGGGCCATGAGGTGCTGGTCGAAGCGGGCGCAGGGGCTGGTTCGGGGCACAGCGACGCGGCGTACGCGGCCTCCGGTGCGCGGGTCGTGGCGACTGCGGAGGAGGTGTGGGGGAGCTGCGACCTCGTGGTAAAGGTGAAGGAGCCGGTGGCGAGCGAGTACGGCTACCTGCGGCCGGGGCTCGTGCTGTTCACCTATCTCCACCTGGCGGCGGACCGGGTGCTGACGGAGCGGCTGGCCGGTTCGGGGACGACGGCGCTGGCGTATGAGCTGGTGCGGAAGGCGGACGGAAGCCTGCCGCTCCTGGCGCCGATGTCGCAGGTGGCGGGGCGGATGGCAGCTGAGGTCGGAGCGCATTTGTTGAAGCACCCGGGGCCGGGGCGGGGGAAGCTGCTGGGCGGCGTGGCCGGGGTGCCGCCGGGGCGGGTGGTGATCGTAGGGTCGGGGCAGGTGGCGACGGCGGCGGCGCGGGTGATGATGGGGCTGGATGCCCGGGTGATGGTCATGTCGCGCGACCTTTCGCGGCTGGCGTACCTGCAGGAGAACTTCGGCGGCCGCATCGGGACGCGGGTATCCTCACCGCAGGCGGTGGCGGAGGAGCTGGCCGGGGCCGACCTGGCGATCCTCGCGGTGCTGGTGCCGGGGCACGCGGCGCCGAAGGTGGTGACCCGGCCGATGGTGCGCTCGATGGGGGAGGGGGCGGTGCTGGTGGACGTGTCGATCGACCAGGGCGGGGCATCGGAGACGAGCCGGCCGACATCGCACAGCGCGCCGACGTACGTGGAGGAGGGGGTGGTGCACTATTGCGTGACGAACATGCCGGGGGCCGTGCCGCAGACGAGCACGCAGGCGCTGACGAGTGCGACGCTGCCGTACGTGGAGGCGCTGGCCGACCTGGGAGTCGAAGGGGCGCTGCGGCGGGACCGGGCGCTGGCGGAGGCGCTGTGCACTTACGGGGGGTCGGTCATCGCGGGGCCGGTGGCCGAGGAGTTCGGGATGGCGGCGGTACCGAACCCGTTCCTCGGCTAGGATTCTCGGCCAGGGGAGCTGCGTCAGCGGGCGCCGGCGGCCTCGGCGGCGCGGCGCTGGTAGTCGGCGAGGAATTCGGCCATGGTGTGCTGCGCGTCTTGGGCGCAGGAGCGGGAGGCCTGCCAGGCGAGCCAGGTGCCGAGAGCCATGACGGCCGTGGTGGCGGAGAGCATCGCCCAGCGGAGGGCTTCGCCCTCGGGCAGGTCGGCACCGGCCTGGAGGAGTTCGGAGACGGCGCCGACGATGAGGGGTGCGGCTGCGGCCCCGAAGACGGCGAGCGCGAGGCCGAAGGCCGAGAAGGCCTGTGAGCGGATGCGCGGCGGCGAGACGGCTGCGACGATGGAGATGAGGCCGGGGGTGCCGAGGGAGGCGATGAGGGCGCCGAGGCAGAGGAAGAGGAGGCAGAGGGCGGCGGTGGGCATGAGGAAGGCGAGGGTCCAGGAGATGGTGAGGGCGATGGTGGCGACGACGCCGACGCGGCCGAGGTAGCGGAAGCCGCGGGTGACGTTGCGGTCGGCGAAGGGGCCGCCGTACCAGGTGCCGATGAAGGCGGCGAGGGCGAGGAGGCCGAGGGCGGCACCGGCAGCGGTGGTGGAGAAGCCGTATTCGCGCTCGAAGAGGGCGGGAATCCAGAAGGTGACACCGAAGAGGGAGAAGCCGAAAGCGGCGTTCGTGAAGATGAGGAGGCGGAGGGAGCGGATGCGGAAGATTTTGCCGAGGCTCTGGCGGAAGCCGAGCTTATCGGGCGGGTCCTGGAGGAAGGCGGCGAAGAGCGGGTCCTGCCTGGCGGCGGCGATGAGGTCGGCTTCGCCGCGGCGGGGTTCGCGGAGACGGAGGGCGTAGATGCCGAGGAGGAGGCCGGGGAGGGCTGCGGCGGCGAAGCCCCAGCGCCAGCCGACGGCGGCGACGATAGCGCCGCCGACGACGGCGCCGAGAACCTGGCCGAGGGGATTGGCGGCGCGGTGGTAGCCAAGGGCACGTCCGCGGACGGAGACAGGGTAGTAATCGGAGAGGAGGCTGGCGTGGGTGGGGACGATGGTGCCCTGGCCGAAGCCGAGGAGGGCGCGGGTGAGGAAGAGCTGGAGGAAGTTTTGGGAGGCAGCGGCGAGGAGGCCGGCGCCGCCCCAGACGACGGCGCCGCCGGAGAGGATGGAGACGCGGCGCCAGCGGTCGGCCCAGTTGCCGGCGGGGAGGGAGATGACGCCGGTGATGAAGACGACGGCGAGCGGGAGGAGGCCGACGGCCCAGTCGGCGAGGTCGAAATCGCGGCGGATGTCCTCCATGGCAACGGCGAGGACGGCGCGGTCGAGTTCGTCGACGGCGTTGAGGACGAAGAGGATGACGAGGGGGGCGAGGCCGAAGTCGCGGAGGCGGGGCCTTGCGCCGGCGGGCGGTGAGGCGGCGGCAGGGGAAGCGTCGGGCGAGGTCGGGGACACGGCTGGCCTCAGGATGCTGCGGGGAGCGGAAGGGGATGGTTCAAGCCGAGTTCGATTCGTGAATTTTGGGACATTCGTCGTCTTGGAGCGAACTTCGACGCTCGGTTAAGGTAGGAGGAGAACGATAGCAGCGGAGGCGGGTGCCGGAGAGCGCCTCCGCCAGGCCCGCGGGGCGGGCCGCGCTCCCGTATCCGCGCCCCGGCACCGGGCGACGGCGAGTTCGACGACCAACGGCCGGCGAGGTTCGCCGGCCGCTCAGTTCGCATCCGGGGGGCATGTTGGGCCTGGTCATGGCGATGGGGGCAGTCTTCGTGGCGGTCCCGGCGGCACTGTTGCTGCCGGGACGGCGCTGGCGGGGGCTGCTGCTGGCCACGGTGCCGGCGGGGGTATTCGCGTATTTCGTCAGCCTGCTGGACCGGGCGGCGGATGGGCAGCCGCTGACGTGGTCGGTCGAGTGGTTCCCTTCGCTGGGGGTGGAGCTGGCGTTCCGGGCGGATGGGCTGGCGCTGCTCTTTGCGCTGCTCATCGCAGGGGTCGGGACGTTCATCCTCGTCTATGCGGAGGCGTACCTAGGGGGGAAGCCGGGCGCTGGGCGGCTGGAGGCGATGCTGCTGGCCTTCATGGGGGCGATGCTGGGGGTGGTTCTGGCGGATGACGCGGTCACGCTTTTCGTGGCCTGGGAGCTGACGAGTGTGACGTCGTTCCTGTTGATTTCGTTCGAGCAGGAGAAGCTGAAGGCGCGGAAAGCAGCGGTCCAGGCCCTCCTGGTGACGGGAGCAGGCGGCCTGGCGCTGCTTGCCGGGCTGGTGGTGCTGGGACAGGCGGCCGGGACGTACCGGATTTCGGAGATGGGAGCGGAGGCGGTGGCGGGGAGTTCGCTGGCGACCGGGGCGCTCGTGCTGGTGCTGCTGGGCGCGTTCACGAAATCCGCGCAGGTGCCGTTCCATTTTTGGCTGCCGGGTGCGATGGCGGCCCCGACGCCGGTGAGCGCGTACCTGCACTCGGCGACGATGGTGAAAGCGGGGGTGTACCTGCTGGCGCGGCTCCACCCCGTGCTGGGCGGGCTGGAGGGGTGGCGGCCGGCGGTGGTGTCGGTCGGGGCGGCGACGCTCGTCGTCGGTGCCTTCGTCGCGGTGCACGAGCGGGACCTGAAGCGGCTCCTCGCGTATACGACGGTCGGGGCGCTGGGATTCCTGACGATGCTGGTCGGGCTCGGGACGGCGCTGGCGATCAAGGCGGCGATGGTGTTCGTGGTGGGGCATGCGCTGTATAAGGGGGCGCTGTTCATGGCGGCGGGGGCGGTTGACCACGGGACGGGGACGAGGATGGTGGATGAGCTGGGCGGGCTGCGCCGGGCGATGCCGTGGACGTTCGCGGCAGCGGCGGCGGGGTGCATCGGGCTGGCGGGTTTCGGCCCGGTGCTGGCGTTCATCGGGAAAGAGGCGGCACTGGAGGCGGGGCTGGAGGACGGGGGCGCGGCCGCGGGATGGGCGCTGGCCGCCATCATCGTTTCGGGGGCGCTGTTTGCGGCGGCGGCGGTGGTGGTGCTCCGGCCGTTCTTCGGGGCGGAACGGGCACCGGGCCATCCGCACGAGGGGAGCGCGGGCCTGTTGGCCGGCCCGCTCGTGCTGGGCGCGCTGTCCTTCGGGCTCGCGCTGGCGCCCGGGGCGATCGAGGGGCGGCTCATCGCGCCGGCCGCGGCGGCGGTCGCGGGCGAGCCGGTGAAGGTGTCGCTGAAGCTCTGGCACGGGTTCAACACGGCGCTCGGGCTGAGCGCGCTGTCGGTCGGGGTCGGCATCGTACTGGGGTTCGGGGTGCCGCGGGTCACGGCGGCGACGGGGCGGCTGATAGGGGCACGGTGGTTCCCCTCGGGGCCGAAGGTGTACGACTGGCTGTACTACGGGATGCAGCGACTGGCGAGGTTCCACACGGTGTGGGTGCAGCGCGGCTACCTGCGGGGCTACATCGGCGCGGTGCTGCTGACGTTCGTGGTGCTGGCGTGGGCCGCGCTGCTCCGGTGGGGAGTCAGTATCGAGCGCGACTGGCTGACGCCTGCGTTCTACGAGGCCGCGGTGGCCGCGACGGTCATCGTCGGTGCGACGACGGCGATCGTCCACATGTCGCGGCTGGCGGCGGTGACGGCGCTGGGGGCGGTGGGGTTCGGGGTGGCGATCCTGTACGCGCTGTTCGGGGCGCCGGACCTCGCGCTGACGCAGATCGTGATGGAGACGCTGACGGTGATGCTGTTCGTGCTGGTGTTCTACCGGCTGCCGAAGCTGGTGGAACGCGGGCCGGTGCGGCGGCGGCTGCGTGACGGGGCGGTGGCGCTGGCGGTCGGGGTGACGATGACGGTCCTTGTCCTGGCGTCGCTCGGGCACCGCGAGGGGGCGCCGATTTCGGCGTACTTCGGGGAGGCGGCGTACGCGGAGGCGTTCGGGAGGAACGTGGTGAACGTCATCCTGGTGGACTTCCGGTCGCTCGATACGCTCGGGGAGGTCGTGGTCCTGGGGACGGCGGCGTTCGGGGTGTTCGCGCTTTTGCGGGTGCGGAGGTGGTCGCGGTGAACTCGTCGATTTTGCGGACGATGGCCCGGCTGCTGGCGTCGCTGCTGCTGCTGGCGTCGCTCTACCTGCTGTGGCGGGGGCACAATGCACCGGGCGGCGGGTTCAGCGGCGGCATCATGGCGGCAGCGGCGTTCGTGCTGATGGCGGTGGCGTTCGAGCCGATGGCGGGCTGGCGGGCGACGCGCATTTCGCCGCTGGTGCTCATCCCGCTGGGGCTCGGGGTGGCGCTGGGGAGCGGGCTGATCGGCATCGTGACGGGGGGTGAATTCCTTGCGGGGCGGTGGGTGACGGTCGACGTGGGGGAGGGGGTGAAGGTTGGGACGCCGCTGCTGTTCGATATCGGGGTGTACCTGGTCGTCATCGGGGTGGCGCTCGCGGTGATCATCCCGCTGATGGGTGAGGAGGAGTAGGGGTGGAGCTGGTGCTGGCGGTGACGGTGGGCTGGCTGTATGCGTGCGGGCTGTACCTGTTGCTGCGGCGGACGCTGGCGCAGGTGGTGATCGGGCTGGCACTGCTGACGAACGGGACGAACCTTTTGATTTTCGTCGCCGCGGGCCTGGTGCGGGGGGAGCCGCCGCTGATCGGCGAGGGGGAGGTGGTGCTGGCCGAGGGGACGGCCGACCCGCTGCCGCAGGCGCTGATCCTGACGGCGATCGTCATCGGGTTCGCGATCCAGGCGTTCGCGATGGCGCTGGCGTACCGGGTGTATCGCTCGGTGGGGAGCGACGACATCGATGCGCTGACGACGACTGAACCGCCGCCTCCGCCGGTGGTGATGCAGGCCGAGGAGGGGGAGGCATGACGGTGTTGCCGGTGTTGCCGGTGGTGGTGCCGCTGGCGACGGCGATTGCGGGGCTGTTACTGCTTTCGCGGCCGCGGTGGCAGGCGCCGGTGGCGTTCGCGGGGGCGACGGGGCTGCTGGCGAGTGCGGTTGGGCTGCTGGCGCGGACGTGGCGGGAGGGCATCCAGGTCGTCGAGGTGGGCGGATGGCCGGCGCCGTTCGGGATCGTGCTGGTCTCGGACATGCTCTCGGCGGTGATGGTGACGGTCGCCGCGGCGGTGGGGCTGGCGGCGACGGTGTATTCGTTCCGGGTGGTGGATGCGGGCCGGATTGGCGCGGGGTACTACGCGCTGATCCACGTGCTGCTGCTGGGGGTGTGCGGGGCGTTCCTCTCGGGGGACATCTTCAACCTGTATGTGTGGTTCGAGGTGATGCTGATGGCCTCCTTCGTGCTGCTCGTCATTGGAGGCGAGCGGCCGCAGTTCGAGGCGGGGCTGAAGTACGTGGCGCTGAACCTGCTGGGGTCGGTGGCGTTCCTCTCGGGGGTGGGGCTGCTGTACGGGGCAGCGGGGACGCTGAACATGGCTGACCTCGCGGTTCGGGTGGGCCAGGCGGATGGGGACGCGCGCTACTTCACGGTGGCGGCGATGCTATTCCTGGTGGCGTTCGGGCTGAAGGCGGCGGTGTTCCCGCTCTATTTTTGGCTGCCGGCGTCGTACCACACGGCCCCGGCGCCGGTGGCGGCGCTCTTCGCTGGTCTGCTGACGAAGGTGGGTGTGTATTCGCTGTTGCGGGTGTTCACGCTGATTTTCACGCAGGACGCGGGCTACACGCAGGAGCTTTTGCTGTGGATTTCGGCGGCGACGATGGTGAGCGGGGTGCTGGGAGCGGCGGCGCACCAGGATATGAAGCGGATCCTGTCGTTCCACATCATCAGCCAGATTGGGTACATGACGATGGGGCTGGCGCTGGCGACGCCGCTGGCGCTCGGCGGAGCGCTGTTCTATATGGTCCACAACATCGTGGCGAAGACGAATTTGTTCTTCATCGCAGGGGTGGTGCGGCGGCTGCGGGGGAGTTACGAGCTGAAGGACCTTGGGGGGCTGGGGCGGGCGCATCCGTGGCTGGCGGCGGCGTTTTTCGTGTCGGCCTTCAGCCTGGCCGGGGTGCCGCCGCTTTCGGGGTTTTTCGCGAAGTTCATCATGGTACGGGCGGCGATTGAGACACGGGAGTACGGGGCGGCGGCGGTGATGCTCGGGGTGGGGCTGCTGACGCTGTTTTCGATGGTGAAGATCTGGACGGAGGTGTTCCTGAAGCCGAGCCCCGGCGGTGCGGTGAGCGAGGGGGCAGTCGGGGCGGCAGCGTGGGTGCCAGTGGTTGCGTTCGCGCTGCTGGCGATTGGCATGGGGGTCGGGGCAGAGTGGTGGTGGCGGCCGATGGAGCTCGCCGGTCAGCAGCTGTTCGACCGGACGGGGTATCTCGAGGCCGTGCTCGGAGGCGGCTCGCGATGAAAGGGCTGCTGTGGATTTTGCTGCTGGCGGGGGCGTGGGCCGCGCTGAGCGGGGCGGTTTCGGGGATGCAGCTGGCGGTAGGGATGGCGCTGGGGCTCGGGGTGCTGATTTTCCTCGGGGGCGCGGGCACGGACTACCTGCGGAAGGCACGGGTGGTGGCGTCGTTCGCGGTATTCTTCGTGGTGGAGCTGGTGAAGGCGAATCTGCGGGTGACGCGGGACGTGCTTTCGCCGCGGCCGCCGATCGCGCCGGGGGTAGTGGGGATTCCGCTGGACCTGGAGGGGGACGGGCCGATCGCGCTGTTCGCGGTGGTGATGACGCTGACGCCGGGGACGCTGGCGCTCGACGTTTCGGAGGACCGGAAGACGCTGTACGTGCACGGGATGTGGGTGAAGGATGCGGAGGCGTTCAGGCGGGAGCAGAAGGCGGGGTTCGAGCGGCGGGTGAAGGAGCTGGTGGAATGACGGGGCTGCTGGCCGGGAACCCGGCGGAGATTTTTGCGGTGGCTGCGCTGTGCGCGGGGGTCGCGATGGCGGGGTTTCGGCTCGTCCGGGGGCCGAGCCTGCCGGACCGGGTGGTGGCGCTGGACCTGCTGACGATCCAGGGGCTGGGGCTGCTGACGGTGTACGCGGTCGCGGCCGGGCGTTCCGCCTACCTGGACGTGGGGATCGTGCTGACGCTGGTGACGTTCCTGGCGACGACGGCGTTCGCGTATTACATCGAGAAGGGGAGCCACCCGGGGGAGCGGCGTGATGGCTGAGGTGGTCGTCGCAGTGCTGCTGGTGGTCGGTTCGTCGCTGATGTTCGTGGCGGCGCTGGGGATTTTGCGGATGCCGGACCTGTTCACGCGGATGCAGGCGACGACGAAGGCTGCGACCCTGGGCGTGGGGCTGCTGCTGGCGGCGGCGGCGGTCGAGTTCGGGGACCTGGCGGTAACGACGCGGGTGTTGGCGGCGGCGGTGTTCATCGCGATGACGGCCCCGGTGGCGGCGCACCTGCTGGGGCGTGCGGCGTACTTCCTCGGGGTGCCGCTGTGGGAGGGGTCGGTGCGGGATGAGCTGCGGGGGCGGTACAACGAGCGGGCGCACGCGCTGGCGTCGCTGGAGGAGGAGCTGGGGGAGGGGCGGCTGGCGCCGGGGCGGGCAACGCGGCGGGGGGTGATTTCCGATGACGTTTCGAATCAACCGGAGACGGGGGGACATCCCGTCGAGGAATGAGGGGTTCTCCTCATACGCATGCTGGTCGAACGGGCTGAGATTCGATGGGACACGCGTTCGAAACATTGCGTGATTTCAGCGAGGGAGCCCGACGATGGGATGGTTTGCGAATCTGCGTATCCAGGCGAAGCTGCTGGCGGCATTCGGGGCGGTGCTCGCCCTGAACGCCGCGGTGGCAGTGATCGGCATCACCCAGGTGCATTCGGTTGCGGCGCGTACGGATGCGATGTACCGGGAGAACGTGCTCGGGGTGAAGTACGCGCTGCTGACGAACGAGCTGATGATCAAGAGTGCGCGTGAAGAGAAGCGCGCGTTTTTGGAGGAGGACCCGGCGAAGCGGGCCCAGCTGATCGAGCTCTCGCGGGAGGCGATGCGGGGGGCGGAGCGGGCGATGCTGGACTACCACCAGACGTTCGCGAGTGCGGCGGACGCGGAGCAGTGGGCGATGGTCGAGGGGAAGGTGAAGGACGTCATCGCGAAGCGGGCGGAGGTGCTGGACCTGCTGGCGGCGGGGAAGGCGGCGGAGGCGAAGGCGGTAGCTGCAACGATGACGGAGGCGATCGATGACATGAATCGCACGCTGGACGAATCGGCGGAGTTCAACGACCAGATCGCCGCGGATTCGCTGACCAGGGCCGACGCCGCCGAGAACCAGGCGCGAGTCCTGCTCACCGGGCTGACGCTCGGGGCAGTCGTGGCCGGGCTGGCGCTGGCGGTTTGGCTGGCGAGGTCGGTGGCGCGGACGGCGCGCGAGGTGCGCGATGCGGCACGGGAGATAGCGCGGGGGAATGTGCAGGTCGCAGTGGCGGTCAGGTCGCGAGACGAGCTGGGGGAGGCCGCGGCGGCGTTCGGCGAAATGACGGGGTACCTGAAGGAGATGGTGGGCGTGGCCGAGTCGGTGGCGAACGGCGACCTGGCGGTCCGTGTCCAGCCGCGGGGCCGGGATGACGCGCTCGGGCACGCGCTGGAACGGATGGTCCGCGGGTTGCGGGAGCTGATTGGCGAGGTGCGGCGCCAGGCCGACGGCATCCTCTCGGCGGCGGGGCAGCTGGGGGAGGCGAGCGACCAGATGGCGGCGGCAACGGGGCAGATCGCCACGGCGATCAACGAGGTGACGCGTTCGACGGTGGCACTGAGCGGGCTTTCGCAGGAGAGTGCGCGGGAGGTCGAGCGGGTCGCGAGCGGGTCGCAGCAGGTGGCGGCCGGGGCGCAGGAGTCGGCGGCAACAGCGGGCCAGTCGCGTGAGGAGGCGGAGCGAATGGGCGAGCGGATCCAGGTGGTCGCGCGGGCTTCGGGGGAGGTCGCGGAGGCGGCGGAGGAGTCGCGGCGGGCGGCGCTGCAGGGGCAGGAGGCGGTGAACCAGGCGGTAGCGGCGATGGCGTCGATCGCGGATGCGGTCCGGCGGGCTTCGAAGACGGTAGATTTGCTCGGCGAGTACGGCCAGCAGATCGGCGACATCGTGAAGGCGATCGATGAGATTGCGTCGCAGACGAACCTGCTGGCGCTGAACGCAGCGATCGAGGCGGCGCGCGCGGGTGAGCAGGGGCGCGGTTTCGCGGTGGTGGCGGAGAACGTGCGGTCGCTGGCGGAGCGGTCGAGTGCATCGACGAAGGAAATTGCGGACCTGATTGCGAAGGTGCAGCAGGGGACGCAGGAGGCGGTCGAGGCGATGGCGGCGGGGGTGCGCGACGTGGAGGAGGGGCAGCGGATTACAGGTGACGCCGGGGACGCGCTCCGGGCGATCATCGCGACGGTGGCGCGGTCGGCGGACCGGATGAAGGAGATCGCACGGGACGTGCAGGGCCTGGCCTCGGGCGCAGAACGGATCGTGGCCTCGGCGGAGCAGATTGCGGCGCTGGCCGGGGAATCGGCGCAGGGCGCGAGTGAGATGGCGGCGGGGACGTCGAAGGTGACGGAAGCGATCCTGCAGGTCTCGGCGACGAGTGAGGAGACGAGCGCCTCGGCGGAGGAGGTCTCGGCTTCGACGCAGGAGCTTTCGGCGCAGGCGGAGGAGCTTGCGGCGACGGCGAACCAGATGCGGGAGATGGCGAACGCGCTGGCGGCAGCGGCGGGGAGGTTCCGGCTGGCGTAGTGCGGGCACGAGGGCTGCGGCAGCGACGGGTTGCGGGGGACCTGGCGGTCCCCCGCTTCGCCGTGCGGGTGGCTCGAGCGGGCGGGGAAGCGGTAGGCTCGGGGGCAGCAAGGAGAGCCGTGAGGAGCCGGATGAAGACGTCGTTCTACGAGGCGGACCCGTTCAGCGGGAGCAAGGGCGAGCACTACTGCACGATCGAGTCGGACTACCGGTGGGAGAAGGGCGACGAGGTGTGGATCGAGCAGGGCGGGCGGCGGGTGAAGCTGCGGATTACGTGGGTGCACGTGACGGTGCACGCGGACGGCTCGGTGACGCGGGAGCTGCTGGGGCTGAAGCTGTAGACGCGGGGCAGAGGGTCAGGGGCCTGGGGGAGGCGGGACGTCGGGGCGGGGGATTTCGCGGACGCCGGCCTGGTGGAGGGCGGTGAGCATGGCGTAGCGCTCGGGGCCGGTGCGGACCCATTCTTCGGCCGGGGTGCCGGCGAGCGGGCGCTTTACCTCGGCGGGGATGCCGACGGCGAGCATGCCGGGGGGAATTTCGGAACCGGGTGCGACGACGGCGCCGGCGGCGACGAGGGCCCCTTCGCCGACGCTCGCGCCATCGAGGACGATGGCGCCGTTGGCGATGAGGGCGCGTGCGCCGATGGTGGCGCCGTGGACGACGCAGCCGTGGGCGATGGAGACGTCTTCGCCGACGAGGGTTGGGTTGCCAGCGCGGCTGTGGACGACGGCGCCGTCCTGGACGTTGGCACCGGGGCCGATGACGACGTAGCCGGTGTCGCCGCGGACGACAGCGCCGTACCAGATGGAGGCGCGGGCGTGGATGATGACGTCGCCGACGATGGAGGCGGTGGGGGCGATGAAGGCGGTGGGGTGGATGCGGGGGACCTTATCGCCGACGGCGTAGATGGGCACGGGGAGGATTCTGCGGCAGGGGGGCGGGAGTGTCGACGGGTGGCGGCATGGTGCCGGTCGCCTACAATGCCGTGTCGGGTGCGCAGCTGGCGGCCCGGGGGGATTCGCATGGAGATTGCCGGGAAGGTGGCGATGGTAAGCGGAGGTGCATCGGGTATCGGGCGGGCGACGGTGCTGGAGCTGGCGCGGCGTGGGGCGCGGGTGGTCGTCGCCGATATCGACGAGGAAGGGGCGCGGGCGACGGCAGACCTCGCCGGGGCGAGCGGGGGGATGGCGATCGGGCGGCGGTGCGACGTGACGCGGACGGAGGACCTGGCGGGGGCGATGGCGTGTGCGTTCGAGCACTGGGGCGGGCTGGACATCGTGTTCAACAATGCGGGCATCGGAGGCGAGGACCTGTTCGCGGACGACCCGGGGCCGTGGGAGCGAATCATCGAAATCAATCTCATCGCGGTCATCGACGCCACGCGGATTGCGGTGCGGGAGATGCGGCGGAGCGGGAAGGGCGGGGTGATCGTGAATACGGCGTCGATGGGCGGGCTGCTGCCGATGCCGGATTCGCCGGTGTATGCGGCTTCGAAGGCGGGGGTGGTGAACTTCACACGGTCGCTCGGCTACCTCGGGGCGGAGGGGATCCGGGTGAACGCCATCTGCCCCTCGTTCACGGATACGCCGCTGGTGCGGCGGAGCGGGGATGCGCGGGTGGAGGAGATGGCGAAGCTGGTGGGCGGGATTTTGCAGCCGGAGGACGTGGCAGCAGGGGTCATCGAGCTGGTCGAGGATGATTCGCGGGCGGGGGCGATCATGCGGGTGACCGTGCGCGGGGGGCGGGATTACGCGCGCGAGGTGCGGCCGTACTGATGGCCAGCTATGAGACGGTGCTGGTGGAGCGGGACCCGGAGCTGCCGGGGCTGGTGACGGTCACGCTGAACCGACCGGAGAAGCTGAACGCGATGAGCGGGCGGATGCACCGGGAGCTGCAGGAGGTCTGCCGGGAGCTGGCGGACGATGCGGAGGCGCGGGTGGTGGTCGTCACGGGGGCGGGGCGGGCGTTTTCGGCGGGGGCGGACCTCGGGGGGAGCGCTTCGGACCCGAACCGGGCACTGCTGGCGACCCTGCAGGGGGAGCGTTCGCCGCTGCAGGAGCGGCTGCGGGCGAGCCAGGGGAATCGGACGGCCGCGGCGCTGGAAGGGCTGCCGCAGGTGACGATCGGGGCGGTGAACGGGCTGGCGATCGGGGGTGCGGTGGTGCTGCTGGCCTGCCTCGACCTGCGCGTGGCGGCAGCGACGGCGTGGTTTGCGATCCCGGAGGTGGACCTGGAGATTCCGCTGACGTGGAACGCGCTGCCGCGGCTGATGCGGGAGCTGGGGCCGGCGAGGACGCGGGAGCTGGTGATGACGTGTGAGCGGTTCACGGCGGAGCAGGCGCTGGCCTGGGGGTTCGTGAACCGGGTGGTGCCGGAGGGGGAGGCGCTGGCGGCGGCGCGGGAGCTGGCGCGGCAGCTGCTGGCGAAGGATGCGATGGCGCTGGCTGTGACGAAGAGCACGTGCGCCGCGCTGGCGGAGGCGATGGTCCCGGCGTATGTGACGCATAGCGACCCGGATTACCTGGTGCTGGCGCGGCTGCTGGCGCAGGAGCGGGGCGGGCGGAGTTCGACAGGGGGCTAGCCCGCGGGGGAGAATTCGAGACGGTGGAGTACGACCCCTACGCGGCCGACGCGGCGTTCTACGACGCCATCCACGACGGCTTCCGGGACGACATCGACCTCTGGCTTGCGTACGCCGGGCGGACGGACCGGCCGGTGCTGGAGGTTGGCTGCGGCACGGGCCGCATCGCGGTGGAGCTGGCGGCCCACGGACACGAGGTGACGGGGGTCGACCCCTCGCCGGCGATGCTGGCGAGGGCGAGGCGGCGGGCAGACGAGCGGGGCGTGGACGTGCGCTTCATCGAGGGGAGAGTGCTGGACCTCGCGCTGGAGCCGGGACAGTACGGGTTCATCGTCGTGCCGCTGGATGTGTTCCTGTACTGCCGGGACGGGGTGGAGCAGCGGGCGATGCTGGGGCGGCTGGGGGAGGCGCTGACGTTCGACGGGACGCTGGCGCTGGACCTGCCGGGGCCGGGCTCGTGGCTGGACCCGAGCGCCAACGGGCAGCCCCTGCTGGCGTTTTCGGGGGTGACGGACGACGGGGTCGCCTTCGAATGCTGGCACGTGCACGAGGACGACCTGGCGGAGCAGACGCGGACGCTGCGGGTGGCGTATGAGTGGGTGGGAGACGACGGGACGGTGCGGCGGCGGGTGAGCGTGCACCGGCTGCGGTACGTGGGCCGGTGGGAGCTGGAGTACCTGCTGGAGGCCGCGGGGCTGGAGCTGGCGGACCTGTTCGGGGATTACGACCTTTCGCCGCTGGACGGCGAGAGCAGCCGGATGGTGGCTGTCGCGCGGAGGAGGGCGGGATGACGACACCGCGGATCGTCCTGGATGCGATGGGGGGAGACCATGCGCCCGCGGAGCCAGTGGCCGGGGCGCTGATGGCGGCCGGGGTGCTGGGCGTCGAGCTCACGCTCGTGGGGCGGCGGGAGCTGGTCGAGGCGGAGCTGAAGGGGACGAGGACGACCCGGGACGTGCGGGTGGTCGACGCGCCCGAGGTCATCGAGATGGAGGAGCACCCGACGGAGGCGGTGCGGGCAAAGCCGCGGAGCTCGATCGTTGTGGGGCTGGAGATGGTGAAGCGGGGGGAAGCAGATGCATTCGTGACGGCCGGGAATACGGGCGCGACGATGGCGGCAGCGCTGCTGACGCTGGGGCGGGTGAAGGGGATCGGGCGGCCGGCGCTGGCGACCATCTTCCCCGCGGCAGATGGGCGGCTGACGATGCTGCTGGACGTGGGGGCGAATGCGGACTGCCGGCCGATTCACCTGTTCCAGTTCGCGCACATGGGGTCGGTGTTCATGGAGCGGATGTTCGGGGCGGCGCGGCCGCGGGTGGGGCTGCTGTCGATCGGGGAGGAGGAGACGAAGGGGAACCAGCTGACGCTGGAAGTCCACCAGATGCTGCGGGGGAGCCGGCTGAACTTCGTCGGGAATGTGGAAGGGAAGGATTTGCCGCGCGGCCTGGCGGATGTGGTCGTGATGGACGGGTTCACGGGGAACGTAGTGCTGAAGACGGCGGAGGGGGTCGCGGAGCTGCTGTTCGGGGAGCTGCGGAAGGCGGTGGAGCTGACGCCGTGGAACAAAGCGGCGGGGCTGGTGCTGATGTCGGAGCTGCGGAAGGTGAAGCGGCGGCTGGATTACGCGGAGTATGGCGGGGCGCAGCTGGTCGGGGTGGACGGGGTCGTGGTCATCGGCCACGGGCGTTCGAATGCCCGGGCGATCTTCAACGCGCTGAAGGCGGCACGGGACGCGGTGCAGCACGGGGTGCTGGAGACGATGCGGGCGGTGGGCAAGGAAGTCCCGGCGCGGGGGCCGGGGAGCGGGGAGGGCGCCGCCGGGGGCGACGGGGAAGATTGACGGCGGCGCCCTCCCGCGCTACCCCGCCGGGTCGGCTGCTGCCCGGGACGGAGGGCGGGCAGCGGGTCGACGGCGCGGGCGGACATAGGTGAGGCGAAGGGCGAGGGAGCCGAGGACCAGTGACGAGGTGAGGAGGTAGAGGAGGGTGACGGGGAGGGCGCGGGTATCGGTGCCGATGCGAACGCCGTGCCAGAGGGCGGCGAGGTAGGCAACGAACGAGGCGCGGTGGACCCATCGCCAGGTGACGGGGCCGATGGCGTTGCGGAACCAGAAGCTGAAGGTGACGATGGCGAAGAGGTAGAGGGCGAGGGTGCCGAGGGCGGCATCGGCGCGGGCGTAGTAGGAGGCGAAGGGGACGAAGAGGTCGAGGAGACCGAAGCGGGTCCAGTCATCGGGGATGAGGACGAGAGCATGCCCGAGGGCAAGGGCGAGGCCGGCGAGGGAGAGGCTCTGGTGGATGGCGAGGAGGCGGGCGCGGTTGATGATGCCATCGAACCAGGCGGAGGACATGAGGAGGCCGCCAGCGAGGGCTGCCCAGAGGAAGAGGTAGGCGACGAGGCCGGCGGCGCGGGAGGCGTACCATGCGCCGTGTCCATCCGCCGACGGGAGGCGATGGGCGACGGGGGCGAGCACGATGGTGCCGAGGACGAGGCCGGCGACGAGACTGAGCGCGATGACGAGGCGGAGAGACATGGTCAGGACCCTCGAGAGGTTCGTGTGGTTTTTGGGCGCTCGGGGCGGCCGGCTCCAGGCGGGGCGGCATCGAGCGCTACGGCTGGCGTGCCCGCGGCGGACAGGAGGGCCTGCCGGCCGAAGGGTGAGGCAGCGATGGCGGGGTCAGCCGGGTCGGCGGTCGCGGCGATGGCGACCCACGCGGCGGCGAGGGCGGCGATAGCGAGCGCGGCGACGGAGAGGCGCGTGGCTTCGTAGCGGCCGCGCGGGGCGCGCTTAGTCATCGTCGTCCTCCTCGCGGCGGCCGCGCGAGCGGTCAGCCTTGCCTTCGTCTTCGCGGTGTGTCACGTAGTGCGCGCGGCGGCCGTCGTGTTCATCGTGGTCGTGCTCATCGTCGTCGCAATCGTCGTCGTAGTCCTCGTAGCGGATGAAGGCGTCATCGTCGGACGGGGCTGCGTACCGTTCGCAGTCCTCGTGGTCGGACGCGGACCACTCGAGTTCGGGCCAGTCGAGCGGGAGGAGTCCCTGGGTCGCTGCGACAGTGCCGAGCGCTGCGATGGAGAGGCCCGCGGTGACGGCGACGACGGTGATCGAGGCCACGGGGTTCATTGGGGGTGAGCTCCGGAGAGGGACTTCTTTACCCGGTACATCGTGGCGATGCAGGCCGGGGTGTCATGCCACCATTGGATTTCTATAATTTCGGCTTACGAACCTTTGGATTTCTTGGGCCCCTGGGTGGGCGGGGGCTTGGGAGGGGCTGCGGGTGCAGGCGGCTGGGTTGCAGCGGGGGGAGGAACGGGCGGAGGGGCGGCGGGAGCCGGGGACGGAGCAGCCGGCACGGGAGGAGGGACCGACGGCGAGGTTGGGAGTCCCGGGGCGGGTGCCGGCGAAGTCGCCTCGGCGGAGACGGAGGGTTCGGCAGCGGGG
>CALLPC010000019.1 GCA_938015525.1 uncultured Dehalococcoidia bacterium | reverse complement strand
TGCATCCTCTTCGCCTACGGCGTGTTCAACGGCGCAGTCAGCCCGCACCGGGTGCTGCGCTCCACCCCGGCCGCGCTCTTCCAGGCGAGCCTCGTCGTTACCGTCGGGCTCACCCTCCTTCCCTCGAGCGTGGAGGACCTCCGCCGCGTCCGGGAGATGCGCGCACTGCGGGGGGCGCCCGGCGGCTGGCGGGAGCTCCCGGCACTCGTCGTGCCGGCGATCGTCGGCGGGCTCGAGCGGTCGCTCCGCCTGGCCGAGGCGATGGAGGCCCGCGGCTATGGAGCGAGCCCGCCGCTCGCGCCGGCGCCCCGGCTGGCCGCGGCCGCCTCGGCGCCGCTGCTCATCGCCGCGGCCTGGCTCTGGTTCTACGAAGCAGGCTGGCGCCCGCTCGCTCTCCTGCTCACCGCGGCGGCGGCCCTCCTCCTCGGCTGGTGGTGGCGCGCCGCCAGCCGCGCCCGCCCGGCCACCCGCTTCGAGCGCGAACCGCAGCCGCTCCCCGAGCGGGCCGGGCTCGCCGTTTCCGCCGCTGCCGCCCTCGGTCTGCTCGGGCTCCGGCTCACGGGCCATGGCGCGCTCGCCTACAACCCGTTCGCCGGGCTGCCGCTGCCCGGCTTCGAACCGCTGCCCGCCCTGCTCGCCGCGGCCCTCGCCTGGCCGGCGGCGGTGCTCATCGCGCGGCCCGCGCCGGCGCGCGAAATCGGCGAGCGGGACCCTCGCCTCGCGACGGAGCCCGTGCCGTGACCCCGCTCGCCGTCCTCGATGCGGTCACCTACACCTACCCCGGTGCGGCCGGCCCCGCGCTCGAAAATGTCAGCCTCCGGCTCGCCCCCGGGAGCTTCACGCTCGCCGCCGGGCCCTCGGCCAGCGGCAAATCGACGCTGCTCCGCCTCTTCAACGGCCTCGTTCCCCAGTTCCACGGCGGACGTGTCAGCGGCAGCGCCCGGGTCGCCGGGCTCGACCCGTTCGTGACGCCCGCCCGGCGGATGGCGCGGGAGGTCGGCATGGTCTTCCAGGAACCGGAGGCCCAGGCCATCGCCGAGACCGTGCAGGAGGAGGTCGTCTTCGGCATGGAGCAGCAGGGCATCGCCCCGCCCGAGATGCGCAGCCGCCTGGAACGGCTCCTTGGCGAACTCGGCATCGAACACCTCCGCGCGCGGCGGCTGGCCACCCTCTCCGGCGGCGAACGCCAGCGGGTCGCCATCGCTGCCGTGCTCGCCCTCGAACCGCGCCTCCTCGTGCTCGATGAGCCGACCTCCCAGCTCGACGGGGACGGGGCAGAGGCGGTCATCAGCGCCCTCGAAGGGCTGCGCCGCCGGGGCGACCTCGCCATCGTCGTCGCCGAGCACCGCCTGGAGCGGCTGCTCGGCCGGGCGGAGGCGGTCATCGCGGTGGAGGGCGGCCGCGCCGAGCTCCTGCCCCCGCGCGAGGCAGCCGCCATCTTGCGTTCCGTGCCGCCCGCCGTCGAGCTCGGCCGCCGTCTCGGGCTCGACCCGCTGCCCCTCACGCTGGAGGCAGCGGCGGCGGCGCTCCGCGGCCGCGACCTGGCAGCCGCCCGCCGGGCGCCCGCCGCGCCGGGCGCTGAACTCCTCCGCGTGGAGGGGCTCGCCGTCCGCTACGGCGCGGTCGAGGCGCTCCGGGACGTTTCGTTCAGCCTCCGCGAGGGGGAGGTGGTGGCGCTCGTCGGCCCGAACGGCAGCGGGAAGAGCACGCTCTTCCGCGCCCTCGCCGGCCTCGTCCAGCCGGCTGACGGTGCGATTCTCTTCGATGGGGCGCCCGCGCCGCCGGGCCCGCGGCTGCGGACGGCCCGGTCCGGGCTCGTCCCGCAGGACCCGGCGCTCGCCCTCTACCAGGAGTCGGTCGCCGCCGAGCTCGAGGAGACGCTCCGCCACCGCGGCCTCCCCCGGGGCCGGGCCGATGTCGAGACGGCGGCCCGGGCCTGGTCCGTCGAAGGGCTCCTCGACCGCGACCCGCGCGACCTCTCGGTCGGGCAGCAGCAGCGCGTCGCCATCGCCGCGATGCTCGCTCACACCCCGCGGACCTGGCTGATGGACGAGCCGACCCGCGGCATGGACGGCCCGGCGAAGGCCTGGCTTGCGGCCCGCCTCCGGGAACACGCCGCCGCCGGCGGTGCGGCCATCGTCGCCACCCACGATATCGAAGCGGCCGCCGCCTTCGCGACCCGCGTCATCGGCCTGCGGTCGGGGGAGGTCGCGTTCGACCTGCCGGCAGCCCGCGCCTTCGCCGCCGATGGTCCGCTGCCCACGCAGGTCGCCCGGCTGGTCCCGGGCGCCGTCACGCTCGAGGAGGTCACGACGCCGTGCGCCGCCTGATCGCTGCCGGGGCCGCCGCTGCCGCGCTCTTCCCCATCGCCGCCCGGGCCGACGGCGAAGCCGGCCTCGTGGTCCAGGTCGGCGACCAGGTCACCACCTGGTGCGTGCCGTTCACCGGCGACAGCATCCCGGGCGAACGGCTGCTCGCCGCCAGCGGCCTGCCGGTCGAGCAGTTCGGCGGCTCGGGCGGCCGGGTCATCTGCGCCATCGGCGAGGTCGGCTGCTTCAATCCCTCCTCGTTCGACAGCTGCTTCTGCCAGTGCAAGGGCAGCGATTGCACCTACTGGGCCTTTTTCACCCGGGCGCACGGCCGCGACTGGGTCTACTCTTCGGTCGGTATTTCGCTCGCGAAGGCGAAGGACGGGGAGGTCCACGGGTGGAAGTGGGGCCGGGGCGGGCCGTCGAGCGCGCCCGCGCCGGCCGATGTCACCTTCGAGCAGATCTGCGGCCACCCGCCGCGCGGCGGCTCAGCGCCGACGGCGGCCGCGCCCGCCTCCCCGCCCGTTGCGCCGACCACCGCCGCGCCGGGCGCCGGGAACCCGCCGCCCGGCTCCCCGCCGGCCGCTGCGGGCACGGCCCCGGCCGCCGCCAGCCCGGCCGGCGAAACGGCCACCGCCGCGCCCGCCCCCCCGGTCGCTGCAGGGGTCACCATCACGGCGGCGAGCCCCGTGCCCGCGGGCACGGCGCCCGCGGCCGCCGGGGACGGCAGGAGCGCCCCCGCCGATGACGACGCCGGGAGGCGGCTCGCCGGCTTCGGCGCGGTCGCCGGGGCGTTCGTGCTCGCCATCATCGGCGCGGCAGCGTGGAGGCGGCGCCGTGGCCGCTAGCCCCGCGCTCCCCCGCTCCGCCTCGCGGCCCGCCCTCGCGCGGTTCGACCCGGGCGCCCTCGTCTTCGTCCTGCTCAACGTGCTGGGGCTGTTCGCTTACCTCCACCCGTTCTTCGCGCCCGGGGTCATCGACCAGGGTTCGGCGTGGTTCGCCCACCAGGCCGATGCCCCGGTGGTGTTCGCCGGCATCGCCGCGCTCTGCCTGGTCCTCGTCGTGGCCGACCTCGCCGGCGGCGGCCTCGATAGCAAGCGGCTGGCCGTCCTCGGCGTGCTGTCGGCGCTGGCCGCGGTGCTGCGCACCATCACGCTCCCGGCGGGGGCGAATCTCTACTTCTTCCTCGTCATCCTCGGCGCGTTCACCTTCGGTGTGCGGCTCGGCTTCTTGCTGGGCGCGCTGTCGTTCTTCCTGAGCGCGGTGGTCACGGGCGGGTTCGGCCCGTGGCTGCCGTTCCAGATGTTCGCCTCCGGCTGGATGGGTGCGAGCGCGGGCCTGCTCGGGAGCCTCGCCGACCGCCGCCGGCTCGGGCCGCGGGCGCGGCTCGCGCTCGTCATCGCTTTCGGGTCGGCCTGGGGGCTGCTCTATGGCGCCATCACGAACCTCTGGGCCTGGCCGTGGATCGTCGCCGGGCCGGATATCTCCTACCAGGCCGGCGCCGGGCCCCTCGAAACGCTGCGCCGCTACTGGAACTACTACCTCCTCACGAGCCTCGGCTGGGACCTCTTCCGGACGGTCTGCAACGCGGTGGTGCTCGCAGCTGTCGGCGGGCCCATCCTCCGCGCGCTCCTCCGCTTCCGCGAGCGGTTCTCCTTCGAACGCACCGCCCCGGGCGGCTAGCGGCCGCAGCCGAGAGGGAGAACGACGGCCGAGGCCTGGCGGCCTGCACCGTCGTACGCGGTGAACGTCACCGGTCCTGAGCCCTGGCCATCGAGCGTGAGACCGGCGACCCACTGCAGCCCGCCCGCATGGCCGAGTTCCACGGTCACCGGCTCGCCGCTCCCGGTGGTGAAGCTCGCCGTCACCCGCACGACGCCGACGTCGTCAGCCGCCTGGGCGGTGAGGGTCACGTTCGGCCGGCCGCCGGCCGCCGAGCAGGTCATGCTCGCCGAGAGGAGCTGCGGCGGCTGACCCCCCCGGCGGCCGATGACCGGGACGGCGAAGCTGTTCGCCGGCCCCGAGACGGTAACCGCCGCCGGGTAGTCGCCTTCATCCCCGGGGAGCGTCGCGGCGTCGACGCGCAGCGTGATGGTGACCGAGCCGTAGGCCGGGACGCTGCCGCCTGCCGGTCCGATGAGCCACGCTGCCGAGAAGGAGAGCCCGAATTCGGCTGCGCAGCCGGTGGCGTTCTGCAGCAGGAAGCTGGCCTGGCCGCCGGCAGGGATGATGAGCGTCGCGGTGCCGGGCGGCAGCGAGAGCGAAGGTACGCAGGGTGCGGGGGTGGGTGACGGCGCGGCCGTGGGCGTGGCCGTCGCCCCGGGCGGGGTGGGAGTGGGGCTCGCCCCGCCGACCGCCGGGCTCGGGGCCGGGGTGTTCCCGCTGCCGGCGGTTGCCGTCGGCGAAGGGCCGCCCGCGCCCCCGCCGGGCGAGGGGCTCGCTGCGGCCGTCGGCGAGCCGGCTACGGGCGTGGGGGACTGGCCGCCCGCTCCGCCGGCTGAACCCGGTGCCGGGCTGACGGGCACGATGATCGCCTGGCTGCCGCGGGCGCCGGCGGGCGTCTCGGTACCGGGGCTGCCCTGCCGCAGGCCGCTGCCGCCATCCCGCGTGAGCCCGATAGGGCTGAACGGCAGCACGAGCGCGAGCACCAGCACGCCGGCGGCTGCCCCGAGCAGCGCCCCGGCCCGGAGGAAGCCCGGGGAGGTGAAGGCGCGGCCCGCCGGCGGCGGGGCAGCCTGCCCGGGACCGCGCGGCGGCTGCGATGGCCCGCCGGCCTGCCCGGGCTCCCGGAGCAGCCGCTCGAGGCCGGCGGAGCGGACCCCCGGCGGCGCCCCGATGGGTGCCAGCCCGCCGAAGACGGCGAGCGGCGCAAGCCGGCGCCGCCGCTCCCGGCACTCCCCGCACCGCTCCACGTGGCGGTCGACGGCCTTCCGCACGGCTGGCGTGATGGCGCCCGCGGCAGCGGCCGGCGCGAGTACTGCCTGCAGCTCCTCGCACCGCTCGCCCGCCTGCTTCCAGAGCACGTAGGCGCCGATGGCGCTCTCGACCGCCTTCTTCAGCCGATGGAGGAGGACGTAGGCGTTGTTCCGGGTGATGCCGAGCACGGCGGCGATCTCCTCTGCATCGAGGCCTTTCCGCAGGTGGAGGTCGAGCAGCGAGAGCTGGCGCGGGTCGAGCCCGGCCGCAGCCTCCCAGACGAGCCGGGCGACGGCCGCAGCTTCGGCGGCTTCCTCCGGGCTGGCGAACCGGGAAGGGTCGACGACATCGAACGCGACCTCCTCCCCATCGTCGCGGGCCGCCGCCAGCGGGCGGGTGCGCCCCCGCCGCTCCAGCCGGTTGAGCGCAACGTTCCGCGCGATGCTGAACAGCCAGCTCCGAAAGCTGGCGCCCTGCCTGAGCCCGCCGAGCGCATGCATGGCCTTCAGGAACGACTCCTGCGCGATGTCCGCGGCCTCCTCGCGGTCGCGCACCAGCCGGACGGCAAAGTCGTAGACGGCATCGAAGTACCGCTCGTACAGCTGTGCGAGCGCTTCCCGGTCGCCGCCCTGGGCGGCTTGCACGAGGTCCGCGTCGGTGAGCTGGGTCATACCAACTCCGTGCGCCCGGGTCGGGGCGCTCCCCGGCCGGGCAGGAGTTGGACCGCCGGGGAACGCTTCATCTTACAGCGGCGGCGGTTCAGGCCCGGCGAGAACGTTCCCGCCACCAGCCCTCGAGGAAACCGGCGCCGTAGGACAGGTGCATCGTCGCCATCGCGGCGAACGTGAGCGCCGGGTTCGCGCCGTGGCGCTGCGCCGCCCGGTAGGCGGCGAACCCGCCGAGCCCGGCGTACGCCAGGGCGAGCCCCCGCAGCGCCAGGCGGGCCCTCTTCGAGAACCGCCCGAGCAGCCAGAGCGCCGGCCCGCCGGCGACCATCGCCGCGGGGGCGAAGTGGCGCGGCCGGAGCGGCCGCCCCCGGGCGAAGAGGGTGCCCTTGGCCGCGCCGTACTCCCGGTACTGCCGGGCCAGTGCCGGCAGCGTCCTCCGCGGGTAGTAGGTCGACCGGATGGCCGGGTCGAGCCAGATCCTCCCGCCCTTTTCGATGAGCCGGGCGTTATAGCTGTCCTCGTCGGCGCCGTCGATGCTCTCGTCGAACTCCCCCACGACCTCCCAAACCCGCCGGTGGTAGCAGCCGAACGGCACCGTATCGACGTAGCCGGCCTCGCTGGCGTACCGGAACTTCGCGTTGCCCACCCCGAACGGCGAGGACATCGCCGCCGCGATCGCCCGCCCGACGGCTCCTTCGCCGACCGTCTCGATCGGGCCGCCGACGCAGGCCGCCCCCGTTCGCTTCAGGGCCTCGACCGACTGGCGGACGAAGTCAGGCCGCACCTGGCTGTGCGCCCCGATGATGATCCAGCAGTCCCCCCGCGCCGCCTTCATCCCCTCGTTCAGCCCGGCGACGGTAATCCGCCGCGGGTTGTCGACCAGCTCGAGCCGGGCGAAGGGCGAGGGGTAGCTGCGCACCAGCTCCCGCGTCCGGTCGGTGCTGCCCCCGTCGGCGACGATCACCTCGATGGCGTCCGGGCCGTAATCCTGGGCCGCGAGCGAATCGAGCAGGGCGGTGATGTACCGCTCCTCGTTCAGGCAGGGGATGACGATCGAGACGAGCGGACGCCCCGGCAGGGTGAGCGGGGCATCGTCGAGGCGCGGGGCAGCGGTCGGGGCGGTCATCCCTCCACGCTACCACGCCCGGCCCGCCGGTCAATCCGGGCCCGGTGCCACGCCTCCACCCGCCGGGCGACCCGGACAGCATCGTGGTGCTCCTCCACCCAGCGGCGGGACGCCGCGCCGACGGCCCCGGCGAGCACCGGGTCATCAAGCAGCCGCTCCGCCGCCTCGACGACCTGCGCCGGGCTCTCGGCGTGGACGACCGGCGCCTCGGCGCCATAGACGTCTGCGAAGCGGAACGAGGCGATCACGGGCCGGGCGCAGGCCATGCCCTCCAGCTCGACCATGCCGATGGCGCCCTCGTGAACCTGCCCGATGAGCACCCGGTGCCGCGCCATCAGCGCCGGCAGCCGCTCCCGCGGCTGGCGGAGGAGCAGCACCACCGTCGGCAGCTGCTCGAACCTGCGGGTCAGCTCGCCGCCGGCGACCGCCGTCACCCGCAGGCGGGGCCGCCGCCGGCTCAGCTCCTCCAGCGCAGCGAGGATCTTCCGGCCCCCCTTGTTGTCGGCCAGCGCACAGACCACGAACACGTCGCGCGCATCGGGCGGCAGCGGTGCCGGGCGGAACGTTCCCAGGTCCACCGGGTTCGGCAGGAACTCGGCATCGGGCCGTACCGCAAGGCACCAGGGCGCGAGGTCCGGGGTCGAGTAGTACACGTGGGCCGCCCGCCGCATCGCGAGCCGAATGAAGGCGCGCCACGGCCGCCGGGCGAGATCGCGCACGTCATCGCCGTGGCAGTGGAGCACGTACGGCACACCGGCGAGCAGGCCGACCAGCCCGAGGTAGGCGTAGTGGATGTGCACCGCGTCGTACCGGCCCCGCCGGAGCTGCCACGCCAGCCGCAGCCAATCCAGCAGGCGCAGCGGCACAACGGCGAGCTTCAGGAGCGGCGGCAGCGAGGCCCCGTACAGCCGCGGCTGGAACAGCGTGACCTCATGCCCGAGCGCCCGGAGCCCGGCAGCGAGCTCCGATGCGACGGAAGCGACGTCGTTGACCTGTGCGAACCGCATCAGGCTGCCGGTGCCGCGGGGATGGACTCGCCGCGGACGATCGCCCGTGCCACCGCCTCGACCCGGTCGACGATCCGCTCGACGCCGTGGTGCCGCTCCACCCACGCCCGCCCGGCCGCGCCGAGCCGGTCGCGGGCAGCCGGGTCGTTCGCCAGCCGCTCGACGACCCGGGCGATGTCGTCGCCGTCGACGGCCGAGAGGATCGGCGGCGGCTCGCTGCACCCCCCGCGCTCGTTGAACCAGGCCACGACCGGCCGGCCGCAGGCCATCGCCTCCAGCTCGGCCATGCCGACCGAACCCAGCCGCGCCTGGCCGATGACGATGCCGTGCTCATCGATGATCTGCGGGAGCCGGGAGCGGGGATGGCGGGCGTAGAGCGTGACGTTCGGCAGCGCCCGGAACGCCTGCGTGAACTCCCCGCCGCCGAAGGCGTCGACCGGCAGGTCCGGCGCGCGCTCGGCGAGCAGCCGGCAGGCGCGGAGGATGCGCTCGGCCCCTTTCACCTTCGTCAGCGCACAGGCTACCCAGGCCGACCGGTGAGCCGACGGCGGCGTTGCCGGGGCGAAGAGGCGGGTGTCGACGGGGTTCGGCAGGAACTCCGCGTCCGGCCGCAGCGGCAGCACCCACGCCGCCAGGTCCGGCGTCGAGTAGAACACGTGGCGCGCCTGCCGGATGGCGTTGGCGATGAGCGGCCGGGTGACGAGCGTGCCCCCGCGCAGGTCCGTCCCGTGGCAGTGGAGGATGTACGGGAAGCCGCCCAGCGCGCCGATATTGCCGAGGTAGGCGTAATGGATGTGGACCAGGTCGTAGCGGCCGGCGCGGATGCGGCGGATGATGTCGAGCCAGTCGAGGGCGCGGATGGGGCCGGTGACCGGTTTGACGTTCGGGTGCAGCCGCGCGCCCACCAGCCGCAGGTAGTAGTAATCGACTGCATGGCCGCGCGCCTCGAGGCCCGCCCCGATTTCGGAGGCGACGGAAGCGATGTCGTTGATCTCCGCGATGCGCATCCGCCTCACCCCTCGCCAGGGCGCCGCGACGGGCTCAGCCACTCCAGCGCAAAGATGGCGACCAGGCCGAAGATGACCGTCACGGCGAGCGCCACCGCGACCCGCCCCGCCAGCGAGCCGGCAAGGCCGCCGGAGAACGCGTAGCTCACCTCGAGCCGGCTCTCGGCGCTCCCGACGGCGATTTGGGCGTTCCCGAGGTTCACGAAGGCCGAATCGCGTACCTGCCGGAGGCCGCGGACCTCGTTGAGGAGCGCCTGCGTCGCACCGTCCAGCTGCTGCTCAGGCAGGGCAGGGGCCAGGGCGGCGTACTCGCGGAGGGCTGCTTCGAGCGCGGCTGCCCGGGCCGTGAGCACGGCCTGCGCCTGCCCGGCCGGCACCGGCTGGCCGATGACCGCCGCCGCCACTGCCGCCGCGGCCTCCGGGCTCGCCCCGGAGACGCTCGCGAGCGCGCCCTTCGCCTCGGCCAGCTGCCGTTCGAGCACGGCCCGCTGCTGGGTGGCGAAGACGAGCGGGTTCGTGTCGCCGCGCGTCTCCACCAGCGCAGCCAGGTCGACGCCGCGCCCGGACGTTGCCGCCTCCAGGCGGCGGTATGCGTCCTGGTAGGCCGCCTCGGCGTTCGCCGCTACCTGCCGGCGCCGCTCCACGAACCGCGTCCGGAAGAGCCCGTCCGGCGCGGTGTACTCCCGCGTGTACACATCCACGAAGGCCTGCCGGTACCGCTCCGCCTGCGCCCTGTCCGGGTCCGAGATGGAGACGGTCAGGATGCCGCGCGAAATCCCGTCGCCCACCGAAATGGGGAAGAGGCTGACGCTGAAACGGGCGTAATCGAACCCCGGCTCGCCGATCGACGCGAGGACCTTCTCCTTGAACGCCGGGTCCGAGGTCATCGCCTGGGCCTCGAAGATGCGCAGCCCCCGGTCGCCGCCGATGACGAGGTCGTGCACCGTCGTGTCGAGCGTCATCGTCGCGACGGCGGTGGAGCCGCCGGAGAGAGCGCCGACGGCGAGGGCCGCGAGGATGCCGAGGGCAGCGAAGGGGAGGAAGACCCACCAGCGGCGCCGGATGACCTGCAGGTCGCGCTCGAGGCCGCTGGTTTCGGTGGGCATCGCGGGGTATGGTAGGTTCGCCCGGTTTCCGGGGTCAATCGTGAGGGCCTTCACGAGGTGAACGTGCCGCACCCTGACCTCGCCGCCGTCGTCCTCGTCCAGGCGGCGCTCCTCGTCGCCGTCATCATCCTGCGCGAGCCGAAGCTCCTCATCCCCGCCGTCGTCATCGGCCTCCCGTTCGAATACCTGCAGGTCGAGACGGTCAGCGTGCTCGGCGAAGGGGGTATCGGCGGGGCCATCCGCGCGATGCTGAACCCGGGCAAGGCCGCCATGGCCGCCACCATCGTCGCCGCCGCCTGGCGCGCGCGCTACGAGCCCCGCCGCCTCCTGCCCCGCTCGGGGGTGCTGCTGCCCGCGCTCGCCATCCTCACACTCTCCTTCCTCGGGCTCGGATGGGCCGATTCCCGGGTGCCCACCAACGCCGTCCTCATCCTCGTCATGTACGTCGCCTTCGTCTTCGCCGCCCCGTCCCTGGTCGAAGACCGGCGCGACCTCGAGCGGGTCATGGCGGCCTTCTTCCTGGCGGCCATCGGGCTCTCGCTCCTCGCAATTGCCCAGCGCGCCCTCGGCGTCTTCCAGTGGCGGGCCGTCCTCGTCCAGTCCGATGCCTACAGCTACCGGTCGAACGCCACCTTCGCCGACCCGAACAACCTCGCGCGCTTCCTCGCGATGACGATGGCGCTGGCGGCGGCAGCCATCCTCGCCCTCGGCCCGCGGCGGCTCACCGTCTACCTCGCCGTCCCCGCGCTCCTCCTCTCGGCGCCGGCGCTGATTGCGACGGCCTCCCGTTCGGGCTGGCTCGGGATGCTGCTGGCCTGTTTCATCGTCGTCCTGCTCGCGCCCGTGCCCCGGTACACGAAACTGCGCATCAACGTCGCTGCCTTCGGCGCGCTGGGCGCGCTGCTCGCCCTCCTCCTCGTCCAGGGCGGGTCCGATGCGGCGCGGGTCCGCTCCCTCGCCAGCGGCGTCGACGCCGTCCTCGGCGTGCGGCAGTTCCTGATCCGTGCCGGCTGGGAGATGTGGCTGGACCACCCGCTCTTCGGCGTCGGCACCGGCGGGTTCCAGAATGCGCTCCTGCTCGTCTACAACTGGGTGATGCCCTACTGGGCGAAGACCTCGCTCTCCCACACCTCGTTCATCAGCATCCTCGCCGAGTGGGGGCTGCTCGGCGTGGCCGCCTTCGGCTTCTTCGCGGCCCGCACCGGGGCCGCTGCGGCGCGCATCTACCGCGCCGCCGGGCGCGACCCGCTCCAGCGGGTGCTCGGGAGCTGGCTCATCGCCGCCTTCCTCGAAATCCTCTTCCAGTCCCAGTCCGAAGGGCGGCTGTTCGAAGAACCGTACCTCTGGCTGCTCCTCGCCGTTACGGCCGCGCTGGAGGCGGGTGCTGCCCGCCGCGAGCCGGCGCCCCGCCCGGCCAGCGCCGCCGAACCCCTCCCCGCCGCGGCCGCCGGCGCCCCTGCCTGATCGCCGCCGCCCGGCCCGGGCGGTAGCATGAGCGCCATGTACACGGTCCTCGCCGGCGGCGTCGGCGCATCCCGCTTCCTCCAGGGCCTGGCGATGACCGTTCCGCAACACGAGGTCACCGTCATCTCCAATACCGGCGACGACCTCGAGTTCGCCGGCCTCCACGTCTCCCCCGATACCGACATCGTCATCTACGCCCTCGCCGGCGTCGTCAATCCCGAGACCGGCTGGGGGCTCTCCGGCGATACGTTCGCCGTCGTCGAGGCGCTCCAGCGCTTCGGCTACGAGCGCTGGTTCAGCCTCGGTGACCGCGACCTCGCCACCGCCGTCCATCGCACCCGCCTCCTCCGCGCCGGCTGGCCGATGCACCGGGTCGTTGCCGACCTCACCCGCGCCTGGGGTCTCGACGTCCGGGTCCTGCCGATGAGCGACGACCCGGTCCGCACCGTCATCGAGGGGCCCGAGGGCGACCTCCCCTTCCAGGAGTACATGGTCCGCCGCCGGACCGAGGTCGACGTCCGCGGCATCCGCTTCGCCGGCGCCGCTGCCGCCCGCCCGGCGCCCGGCGTGCTCGAGGCGCTCCGCGAGGCGCGGGCCGTCATCCTCGCCCCGAGCAACCCGTTCGTCAGCATCGGCCCCATCCTCGCCGTCCCCGGCGTCCGCCAGGCGCTGGCCGAAACGCGCGCCGCCCGCGTCGCCATCAGCCCGGTCATCGCCGGCCAGGTGGTGAAGGGCCCGGCCGCGAAGATGCTCGCCGCCCTCGGCCAGGAGGTCTCCGCCCTCGGGGTGGCGCGCCTCTACCGGGGACTCGTCGACCTCTTCGTCCTCGACACGGCCGACGCCGGCCTCGCCCCGGCCGTCGAGGCGCTCGGCATGCGCGCCCTCGTCACCGAGACGCTCATGTCCTCCGACGAACGGAAGCGCGCGCTCGCCCGCGCCATCCTCGCTGCCCTGGAGGTACCGCGGTGACGCTGCCCGTCCTCATCCCCGTCAACCGGCTCGACCGGGCGAAAGGCCGCCTCGCACCGCTCCTCACCGAGGCGGAGCGCGAGGAGCTTTCGCTCATCACCATGGAGACGGTGGCCCACGCCGCCGGCTCCGCAGCCGTCATCCTCACCGCCGACCCGCGCGTCCGCGAGCGGGTGGCCGGGCGGTATCGCGTCCTCGACGAGGACCCCGCGGCCGACGGCCTGAACGCCCGGCTCGAAGCTGCCATCGAACGGCTCCGGGCCGACGGCACCGTCACGGAGCGCCTCCTGATCCTCCACGCCGACCTCCCGCTCGTCCGCGGCTGGACGATCGAGACGCTCGACGCGGAGGACCCCGGCCCGGGGAGCGTCGTCCTCGTCCGCAGCGGCGACGGCGGCACGAACGCGATGCTCCTCCACCCGCCCGGGCGCTTCCCGCTCGCCTACGGGCCGGGCAGCTTCGAGCGGCACGCCGCCGCTGCCCGCGCCGCCGGGATGCAGGTCATCGAGAGCGAGAACCGCGAGCTGAAGCTCGACCTCGATACGCCGGCCGACGTCGCCGAGCTGCTCCGCACCGCCCGCGGCCAGCAGACGGCCGCCGGCCACTACCTCCTCGCCATCGGGGCCGACCGGCGGCTGGCGGAGGCCCTCGCATGAGGGTGGCGCTGGCCGCGCTGGCCGCTGCCCTGCTCGTCGCCGGCGCGGCCTGCGGCTCCGAACGGCAGACTGCGCCGCCCCGCCCGACACCGACGCCCACGCTCGAGGGGAGCCGCCCGGCCGCCGCACGGGCCGTCACCGACATGGCCGGCCGCGCCGTCGAGCTCCCGGCGCGGGTCGACCGGGTCGTCGTCACCGCACCCGCGGCGGCCGATTATGCGCGCGCCCTCGGGCTCGAGGTCATCGGTCAGCCATCGGATATCCCGGCCGCGGAGGGCGCCCGCCCGGTCGGCTCCACGCTGAACCCGGATTTCCCCGCCATCGCCGCGCTCGCCCCGGACCTCGTCATCGGCGATGCGGCCGTGCAGGGTGCGCGCATCGCCGATTTCGACCGGTTTACCCTCCCGGTCTACCTCGTGCAGGCGACCGACTACCTCAGCATCCTCGAGGCGGTGGAGCGGCTGGGCGCGGCCGTCGGCCGGGAGGAAGAAGCCGCCGCGCTCCGGGCAGAACTGGAGAAGCGGGTGGTGGCCGCCGCCCTCGCCGCCCGCGAGCGCCGCGCCGCCCGGGGCGCCCCCAGGGTGCTCGTGCTGACCGGCGCGGGCCGCGACGTCTTCGCTGCGGGCCCGGCCACCTACATCGGCAACCTGCTCAGCATCCTCGGCGCCGAGAACGCGCTCGCCAGCCCGCCCGGGGGCGGCCCGCTGCCCGGGTTCGGCGTCATCGACCCCGGCGCGGCGGCGCTGCTCGCGCCCGACGTCGTCCTCGTCCTGCCGGCGGGCGATGGCGGCCTCGCAGCCGCCATCCGCCGCGACCCCGCCTGGGCGCAGACCCCCGCCGTGCGCGCCGGCCGCGTCGAGACCATCGACCGGATGCTCTTCCTCCGGGCGCCGGGGCCGCGCATCGCCGAGGCCATCGAGACCCTGCTCGGCCTCCTCTGGCCCTAGGCCGGGGAGCCCTCCTGCGCCGCCATCGCCTCGAGGACGAGCGGGTGGGGCCGCTCCTCCAGCGTCTCGAGCACCTCGTAGGCCCGCAGGTCGTGGATCGCCGAGAGCGACCGCCGGAGCATCGCCTTCGCCAGCTCGACGCCCCGTTCGTTCGCGAGGTCGATCGAGCCGGCCGCCACTACCGGGTAGGTGAGGCACCACATCACCGTCATCCGGTAGTCCTCCCAGCACTGCTCCCACGGGTAATCGCGCACGCCGTGTTCCAGCAGCGTCTCGTGGTAGGCGCGGACGAGGTCGCGCTCGTGCGCCCGCCGCACCTCCGGGTCCACCGACTGGCTCATGAAGTAGCCGATGTCGTAGGGGCCGCGGGCCTTCACCGCGATCTGCCAGTCGACCAGCGTCAGCGGGGCATCGCCCTCCGGGCTGCCCCAGAAGACGTTGTCGAGCCGGAGGTCGCCGTGGCAGAGCGTCTCCGGCGCATGCGAGAAGCGGTCCTGCATCGGGTTCATCCGGTGCATGTAGCGGAGGACGAGGTCGCGCTCGAAGTCGGTCAGCTCACTGCCGAAGTTCTGGAGGAACGGTTCGACGGCCTGGGCGAAGGCGACGGCCGCCATCAGGTTCACCGGGTCGTTCCCGCGCGGGACCCAGTCGAGCGCGGCGAGCTCGGGCGAATTCCACCAGCGGGCGTGCAGCCGGCCGACCTCCCGGACGAGCGCGGCGCACTCCTCCGCGCTGGCGCCGGCAACCTGGTCGCCGAGGCGGAGCCCGCCGAGGTCCTCCATGAGGATGACGTACTGGACGGTTTCCGGGTCCCCGGCGGTGTAGTAGGCGCGGGCGCTCCGCACGCCGACGCGCTCGGCCAGCTCCTCGTAGAACCGCCGCTCTTTTTCGTAGAAGCCGAGCATATGGGCGACGCCGCGCCCGCCCGGGTCGGCCGTCGGGACCTTCACGATGAGCGACCGCGGCGCGCCGGGCTCCTCCCGGTCGTAGACGGGGCTGACGCGGGCGAGCTCGCCGAGGATGCCCACCCCGGCGCCGATGCGCTCGCGCGGCGCCTCGACGATGCGGGCCTCGCGAAGGTGGCCCCGCTCGCGCAGGGCGGCGGTCAGCCACTCCGGCGTGACATCGTCCATCGTGGCGGGAATGGACAGGCTGGCCATTCGGCAAAAACCCCCGGGCGAAGAGATTCGAGGAATCTACCACCCGGGGGCGTTCGGGGCGACGCGGCGCGGTGCGCCGTTCACCTTCGCTTACATCAGCGGCGGCGGCGCCTTCGGCGGGTTCCGCCACTCGACCACGGCGAGGGTGATGATGGCGGCCGCCACGGTGACACCGAGGCTGATGCCGCCAAGGATGGCGACCGTGTCGCGCGTCCGGCGGCTCACCTCGTCGATGTCGCCGAGGAAGACGGAGACGGTGAAGATGGCCGTCAGTGCGAGGAGGCCGCCGGCCGCGGCGAGCGCCTCCCACTTCCCCTGCTGGGCCAGGTAGCCGAACGCCAGCCCCGCGACGGCGAAGAAGGGGATGAACGAGACGAGCCACTCACGGTGGTTGTCCCACGAATCGCGCAGCTCGAACAGCGCCACGGTGAACAGGAGCGCGAAGACGGCGCCGAAGGCGTAGCCCCAGAAGCGGGCGACGAGCTCCTTCCAGGTGAGCGCCGGCCCTTTCGGGCGGGTCGCCCGGTCGTGGATGAACTCAGACTTCTGCGGTTCGAACGGAGCAGGGAGGGAGAAATCGGCCATCGTGGGCCGATTGTTGCCGGGAACGCCGGCTTCCGGCAAGCGGTCAGGCGCCGACGGCCGCCTGCCGGGCGGTGATCGCCGCGAGCCAGCGCCGGTCGCGGCCGTTCGGGCGGCGGGCGAGCCGCTCTTCGAGGACCGCCCGCGCCTGCTCCAGCCGGCCCGCCCGCGCGCACGCCTCGATGAGCGTCTCTTCGAACACGTCGCGCTGGGCGTGGCTGCCGCCGAGGCGGATGAACTCCGGGCGCGCCAGCTGGAAGAGGTTCGCCGCCCGGCTCCAGTCGCCGGACGCGAACGCGAGGTACGCCTCGCCGAGGGTGACCAGCACCGGCCCCGCGTACACCTTCCCCCCGGCGACCCGGTCCCGCAGCTGGCCGACGAGCGCGACCAGCCGCGCCGTGTCGTTCATGGCGCACCAGGCGATGAGGCAGTGCGCATCGGCCCAGGTGACCCCGGCACGCGGGAAGTTCGCCGCCGCGTAGTCCGCCACCTCCGCCCACGGCAGCTCCCCCGCCGGGCGCTCCGTGAGCGTGCAGCGCCAGAGCAGCGAGGCCGCATCGGCGAGGGTGCCCAGCGGCGGCGAGGTCGCGACGGTGGGCCGGATGACCCGGTCGTACAGCGCGAGCACGTCGCCGAAGTTGCCTGCTGCCAGCTCGAAGAGGGCGAGATGCCAGTGGTTGTGGACATACAGCTGGTGGGCCGGGTCGTACCCCACCAGCCACTCCCGCAGGAACGCTGCCCCGCCCTCCGCGTCACCCGTCTCGTAGGCGATGTGTGCCACCGTATGGGCGGCGTGGCCGTTCCGCGGGTTCCCCGCCAGCGACCGCTCCACCGCCCGGCGCGCCTCCTCGTGCCGGAACAGCTCGTTGTAGGCGAATGCGAGTTGTGAGAGGAACCACCAGTCGTCGCCGTACGCATCGGCCAGCGGTTCGAGCAGGGCGAGCTGCTCCTCATTCCGCTCGAGCCGGCCGCTGAAGCCGATGAGGCCGTAGACGCCCGTGGCCTGGGAGAGGACGAAGGCGTCGCGCGGGAACTCCGCGATGTGGGCGCGGAGCTTCTCGAGCGCGCCACGGCTGTCCCCGGCGATCGCCGCTGCGAGGCAGTCGACGTGCTGCCGCTCGCGCCGGGTGGCCCCGCCCACCACCTGCTGCGCCCGCTCGGCCGCCTCCCGCGCCTCCAGCGGCCGGGCGCGGAACTGCAGCAGCCGCGCCTCGGCGATGTGGGCGAGCGCGAAGCCCGGGTCCTCCTGCCGCGCCTCGCGGAAGCACTCCTCCGCCTCCGCCTCGGCGGCGAGGGCGTGGTCGAGCCCCCGGCAGTAGGCCTCGGCGGCCTTCGCCGAGGTGGTCGAAAGCGGCAACCCGTACCGGTCAGTGAACGGCATGGTATCCCCCGGGGCGGCGTGCGCGCATTCTAGGACAGCGGGCGGCCGGCTGCGCGGGTCAGTTCGCGGCCCCGGTCTTCGGGACGGGGAAGAGGGCCCAGAGCCCGTTGTGGTCGCTCGCGTAGAGCAGCCGGCCGTCGCCCAGTTCGCCCGGCCGGTCGGCCAGGGGCCCCGCCACCGAGGCGCTCCAGCCGGCGGAGAAGATGAACGACGTTCGCCGGGCCGGCGGCGGCTGCTCGCCGATGATGCCCGGCCGGCAGCAGGTGCCCGGGTTCGTCACGGCGAGCGGGTCTTCGAAGCCGAGCGCCCGGATCGCCTCGTAGGCGGGCGAGCCCGGCGGGTCGGAGAGGTCGGCCAGGATGATGGCCGGGCCCCCGCCGCGCTGGGCCTGGACGAACCGGGCGAACGATTCCGCCTGCTGCCCCCGGAGCCGCTCGCTTCCCCCCGTGAGGTGGGTGATGAACGCATCGATCGTCGGCAGGGCCGGCGGGCCCTTGATCCGGACGTGGAGGGCGGCCCGCCCTTCCGTCTCGCTGGTGCGGGGGTTCAGCCAGGCGGGCGTCGCGCCCTGCACGACCCAGCGGTCGCTCCGCACGAGGATGAGCTCGCCTTCCTCGAAGCCGATCTGCTTCGCGAGCTCGCGGTTCTGCGCCTCGGTCCGGTTCGTGAACCACGGGTTCGCCTGCACGAAGAGCGGCTCCATCTTCAGCTCGGCGGCGAGTTTCGCCACGGCCGAGCCGTGCGTCGCCGTCCAGGTCGCCTCGCTGAAGCCCGCGAGGTCCGGCCGGTAGCTCCGGAGCTCCTCGGCCACGAGCTTCAACCGCTCGTCGAAGGTGTCGCCGGCGCTCGTATCGTTCGCATCCGTCGCGATCGGGCTCATCAGGTTGAGGTAGGCCACCCGGAACTCGGTCGGCTCCGGGCGCGGTTCCGGCGTCGGCACCGGTTTCGTCGGCGTCGGTTCCGGCGTTTCGACCGGCCGGGCGAAGCTGTCGCTCGGGGGGTTGCCGCCGCAGGCGGCCGCCAGCCCGCCGGCCGAGAGGGCGCCGAGGGCGAGGAGGAACCGCCGCCGGCTCAGCATTGACATTCCCCCCGGGGCGCTGCTGTAGTGAGTCCCATCGGCGATGACGGAGACGCGTAGCGCCGCGACGGCCGGCCAGCGAGCCCCGGCGGGTGGAAGGGGGTGCGGTCCGGCGGTGCGAACATCCCTCCCGAGCCCCCGGCCGAACGGCGCCCCCCGCGCCCAGTAGACCCGGGCGGAGGCCCACCGTTACCACGGGCAGGGGCGTGCTGGCGCCCCGCGAGTGCCCGCCGCCGGGCGGGAACCAGGGTGGTACCGCGGGCGCGCGCGCCCGTCCCTGGACCGGTGGCAGGCGCGCGTCGTCGTGTCCGGGCCTCCGTGCGCGCGTTCATCTCTCGCCGAAGGGTACGATACTGCCGCCCTCCGCGGCCTTCGCCGCTCGACCCGCCGGCGTCAATGCTGCTTTCCGCACCGGAGGCCACCGTGTTCCGACCCGTCGACCCGAAGGTCAGCTTCCCCGCCCTCGAAGAACGCATCCTTCAGTTCTGGAAGGAGCACCGCATCTTCGAAAAGAGCATCGAGCAGCGCCCCGCCGACCGCCTCTTCGTCTTCTACGAAGGCCCGCCGACCGCCAACGCCCGTCCCGGCATCCACCACGTCCTCTCCCGCGTCTTCAAGGACCTCGTCCCCCGCTACCGGACGATGCGCGGCTACCGCGTCCCCCGCAAGGGCGGCTGGGATACCCACGGCCTCCCCGTCGAGCTCGAAATCGAAAAAGAGCTCGGCCTCAAATCCAAGCCCGAAATCGAGGCCTACGGCATCGCCGCCTTTAACGAAAAGTGCAAAGCGTCCGTCTCCCGCTACGTCGAGGAGTGGACCCGCCTCAGCGAGCGGATCGCCTTCTGGGCCGATTACGACCACCCGTACGTCACCTACGACGACGGCTACATCGAAACCTGCTGGTGGATCTTCAAGCAGCTCTGGGATGCCGGCCTCGTCTACCAGGACTACCGCTCCACGCCCCACTGCCCGCGCTGCGGCACCAGCCTCTCCGACCACGAGGTGGCCCTCGGCTACCAGGACGACGTGCCCGACCCCTCCGTCTTCGTAAAGTTCCGCATCCCCGGCGATGCGCTCGCCGCCGCCGGCTACCGCACCGAAGGGCCGCTGGCGCTCGTCGCCTGGACGACCACCCCGTGGACCCTGCCGGGCAACGTGGCCCTCGCCGTGAAGGCCGATGCCGAGTACGGCGTCTACGAGCTCGACGGGGAGGCAGTCATCCTCGCCGAGGCGCTCGCGCCGAAGGTGCTCGGCGAGGGTGCGGCCCGCGCCGCGGCCCTCCGCGGGGCGGCGCTCGTCGGCCTCGCCTACGAACCGCTCTACCGGCCGGAGCTGCTCGGCCACCAGGTCCTCCGGTTCGACGAGGAAGGCCACCTCCGCCCGCTCGCGCCCGGCGAATCGACCGACGGCCTCCGCCGGGTCATCGCCGCCGACTACGTCTCCCTCGAGGACGGCTCCGGCATCGTCCACATCGCCCCCGCCTTCGGCGGCGAGGACTTCGAAGAGGGGAAGCACCACCGGCTCCTCTTCGCCCAGCCGATCGACCTCCGCGGCATCATGGCCGAGGGGCTGCCCGGCGCCGGCAGGTTCGCCAAGCAGGCCGACCGCGATATCGAGCGCGACCTCGAAGAGCGCGGCCTCCTCCTGAAAAAGGGGACCATCCGCCACACCTACCCCTTCTGCTGGCGCTGCGGCACCCCGCTCCTCTACTACGCCAAGCCGAGCTGGTACCTCCGCACCACCGCCCTCCGCGAGCAGCTGCTCGCCGGCAACGAACGCATCAACTGGTACCCCGAGCACATCAAGCACGGCCGCTTCGGCAACTGGCTGGCCAACAACATCGACTGGGCCGTCAGCCGCGAGCGGTACTGGGGTACCCCCCTCCCCTTCTGGCGGTGCGAACGGTGCGGCGAGGCCGCCTGTATCGGCTCGAAGGCCGAGCTCATCGAGCGGGCCGAAGACCGCGCCGCCGCCGAGGCGCTCGCCGAGCTCCACCGCCCGTACGTCGATGCGGTCACCATCCGCTGCGCCGCCTGCGGCGGCACCGCCCGGCGCGTCCCCGAGGTGGCCGACGCCTGGTTCGATAGCGGCGCCATGCCCTACGCCCAGTGGCACTTCCCCTTCGAGCACGAGGCCGAGTTCCGCCGCCACTTCCCCGCGGATTTCATCTGCGAGGCGATCGACCAGACCCGCGGCTGGTTCTACACCCTCCACGCGGAAGCGACCCTCCTCCACGCCGCCGGCGCCATCCCCGACGGCATCGCCTACCGGAACGTCATCTGCCTCGGCCACATCAACGACGAAAAAGGCAACAAGATGTCCAAGAGCCGGGGCAACACCGTCGACCCGTGGACGGTGGTCGAAAAGCACGGCGCCGACGCGACCCGCTGGTACATGTACGCCGCCAGCCCCGCCGGGATGCCCCGCCGCTTCAGCGCCGGCCTCGTCGAAGAGGGCCTCCGCCGCTTCCTCCTCACCCTCTGGAACACCTACAGCTTCTTCGTCAGTTACGCCAGCATCGATGGCTTTCGCCCCTCCGGCCGCCTCGAACCCACCGCCGAGCTCGACCGCTGGCTCCTCAGCGAGCTGAACGCCCTCGTCGCGAAGGTCACCGACGAGCTCGAGCAGTACGACCCGACGGACGCTGCCCGCGCCATCGAAGCGTTCGTCGATGACCTCTCGAACTGGTACGTCCGCCGCTCCCGCCGCCGCTTCTGGCGGGGCGCCACCCCGGGCGATGCCGACAAGCAGAGCGCCTATGAAACCCTCTACGCCGCCCTCACCACCCTCGCGAAGCTGCTCGCGCCGTTCACCCCCTTCCTCGCCGAGGAGCTCTGGCAGAACCTCGTCCGCACCGTCGACCCGGGCGCGCCCGAGAGCGTCCACCTCGCCGATTGGCCGGAGCCCGACCTCGCCCGCATCGACGCCCGCCTGAACGCCGAGACCCAGCTCATCAAGCGGCTCTGCTCGCTGGGCCGGGCCGCCCGCGCGAAAGCCGGAATCAAGGTCCGCCAGCCCGTCGCCGAAGTCGCGGTGAAGCTGCGCGACCCCGCCGAGGCCGACATCCTCGAGCGAAACGCCCACCTCGTCCTCGAAGAGCTGAACGCGAAGGCCCTCCGCCGCATCGACGACGAGACCGGGGTGGTGGCCTACGACGTGAAGCCGAACCTCCCCGTCCTCGGGCCGAAGTACGGCCAGGCCCTCGGCGCCATCCGGCAGGGGCTCGCCGCGCTCGACCCCGCCGAGGTAGCCGCCGCCGTCCGCCGCGGCCGCCCGATCACCGTCGCCGGCCTCGAACTCGAACCGGGCGACATCCTGCTCCAGGCGCAGGACCGGGAGGGGTACGCCGCTGCCCAGGAGGCCGGCTACACCGTCGCCGTGGCCACCGCCATCACACCCGAGCTCGCCGATGAGGGGCTCGCCCGCGAAATCGTCCGGCGCCTGCAGGACCTCCGCCGCGAAGCCGGCTTCGAGCTGGCGGACCGCATCCGCGCCTGGGTCGCCGGCGATGCCGACGTGCAGCGGGTCCTCGCCAGCCACGGCGAGTACATCCGCGGCGAGACGCTGGCTACCGAGCTCAGCGCATCCGAGCCGCCCGCCGGCGCCGCCCGCGCCGAGGACGACCTCGAGGGCACCCGCGTCGTCTTCGGCGTGCAGCGTGCCGGCTGAGCGGCCGGTGCCGTTCGTGGTGCGTTAACGGTTCGACTACGGAGCGCTTACCGAGCGTGTATAGTGTGCGAGGCCGAATCCCCGCGCAGGGCGCGGGGAGCGGGGGACCCAACGTCACGGGGTGAATCGCGCGTGAGCGCGTAGGCAACTCCCAATGCCGAACCCGGCAGCTAACCTCGCAGGCTCTTGGGAGAGACGCGGCGCCGCCCGCCCGGTCTCTCGCGGACCCCGGCCGGGCCTCCCAGCCTGGCCCCGAGCACGACCGGGAGGAGACGGTGCACGCCGCCGCCCCATCGCTCCGCTTCGAACGCACGCTCTGCTACGCCGCCCGCTTCACGGCGCAGACGTCCCAGAACGTCTGGCTCGCCGCCCTCTTCCTCGTCGCCGGGACGAGCTCGAAGCCCGCGCTCGACCTCTCCAGCCTCTTCATCGCGATGCTCATCCCGTCGATCGTCCTCGGGCTGCCCGGCGGCTCCCTCGCCGACCGGCTCGGCCCCGGGCTCGGCTACGCCGTCGGCGCCCTCCTCCGCCTCCTGCCCGTCGCTGCCGGCATCTGGTGGCTCGACGGCGGCACCAGCGCGTGGGTGCTCGCGTTCCTCTACTCCACCGGCTCCCAGGTCTTCACCCCGGCCGAGCTCGCCCTCGTGCGGCCGCTCCAGGACGCCCACGTCGGCCGGGTGCACGCGTGGTTCGCCGCCCTCCAGTACGGGGGGCAGGGTGCCGGCATGCTCGTGCTCGCCCCTGCGCTCTACTTCCTCGGCGGTCCCACGGCCATGGTCATCGGCGCCGCAGTCGGCCTGTCCCTCCTCTTCCTCCTGACCGCGGTGCTGGCCGTGCGTGTCGCTCCGCTGGCGCGGGCGTTTGCTGCTGGCAGCGCCCGCGCCGCCCTCTCCTTCGGCGCGACGATGCGGTTCTTCGGCCGCGAATCGATCGCCCGCTACGCCGTCATCGCGCTCGGCCTGAAGATGGTCGTCTCGAAGGGCATCGTCGTCGCGCTCCCGTTTTACCTGGAGCGCGACCTCGGCCTCGGCTGGGACGCGATCGCGTACCTCTTCGTGCCGGGCATCCTCGGCATCCTCGCCGGGCTCTGGTGGTGCAGCCGCGAACTCACGCTCGCCCGCGCCCATGAGGTGCTGCGGTTCTCGCTCCTCGGCCTCGTGGCCTCGCTCGCGGCGCTCGCCGCACTCGATTACGGCATCACCGCCGTCGCCCAGTACAGCCACATCCCGCCCGTCGCCCGGCTCGAGGCCGAGATGAACACGACCTTTGCGGTTGCCGTCCCGGTTGCCTTCCTGCTCGGCGCATCGCTCTCCGGGCTGCTCATCGCCGGCCGGGTAGCGCTGACCGAGACGGCGCCCGCGGGTCAGCACGGCCGCGTGTTCGCCGTCCAGCTCACCATCACCGAGACGGCGATTTCGCTGCCGCTCCTCGCGCTCGGCATCGGCACCACCTACGCCGGCGCCCGGGTCACCCTCGCCGGGATGGCCCTCCTCGTCGCCGGCTGCCTGCTGCTGGCCGAGCTCGACCGCGCCCGCGCGCTCGTCGCCCGGCGGCCCGCGCTCGAACCCGATGCCGCGCCCTCAGCGGGCGCGTGACCGCAGCCGCCCCAGGACCGCTGCTACCGCCGGCTCGGCGACCTGGAACGCCTTCAGCGTGTGACGGCTCATCTCGAGGGCCAGCTCCAGCTCGCCCAGCACGGCCTCGTCCGCACCATGCTCCTCGAGGAAGGCCCGCTCGCTCTCGCTGTGGGTCCGCACCACGATGTCGAGCGAAGGATTCGCGCCCCGGGCGTAGGTAACGATCCGCCGCGTACTCAGCGGGTCCGGGATGGCGACGACGAGCGCCCGTGCGGTGCGGATGCCGGCCCGCTCGAGCAGCACCGGGTTGGAAGCGCTCCCCTGGAAGACCGTCACCCCGTCCCGTCGCAGCTTCGCAACCGTCTCCGCGTCCTGCTCGATGACCACCACCGGGACGGCCTGGGCGCGGATGGCGGAGTGGACGATGCGGCCCACCCGGCCGTAGCCCGCGAGGATGGCGTGGTTCGCGAAGCCCGGGTCGAGTGACTCGCCGGCCGGCCGCGCCCTGCCGCGCAGCCGGAGGTCGAGTGCCCGCCCGAGGGGGTCTGCCGCGGCGAGCACGGCCGGCGAGCACACCATCGAGGCCGCGGCCGCCGCAAGCATCACGCCAAACAGCTCGCTCGAAATCGCGCCCGTATCCGTGCCCAGCCGCGCCAGCAGAAAGCTGAACTCCGCCGACTGGGCGAGCACGGCGCCGGTGAGCACCGCTGTCCGCCCCGGGTAGCGAAACGCCAGCGCAATGCCCACCGAAAGCCAGCCCTTGAGCACGACGATGGCCGCGACCGAAAGCAGCAGGAGGACCGGCTCATCCAGCAGGACCCGCGGGTCGATCAGCATGCCGACCGAGACGAAAAACAGCCCGGCGAAGATGTCGCGCAGCGGGTTCAGCTGCCCGAGCACCTCGTGCGAGAGGTCGGACCGGTTGACGAGGATGCCCCCGACGAACGCCCCGAGGGCGATCGAGACGCCGAACAGCTGCGCCAGCAGCGAGATGCCGAGCGCCACCACGACCGCGGAGAGGGTGAACACCTCGGTACTCCCGAGCCGGGCGACGGACTCGAAGAACCGCGGCAGCAGCAGGATGCCCGCCGGGATGACCAGCGCGAGGTAGAGGACTGCCAGCCCCACAGCTCGCAGCAGGTCGCCCGCGAGCGAAGCCGTACCGCCATCCGATGCCAGCACGGTGAGGATGACGACGAGGATGATGGTGCTGAAGTCCTGCACGGTCGACCAGGCCAGCGCCACCCGTGCATGGAGCGATTCGATCTCGCCCCGGTCGGCAAGCACCTTCGAGAGCACGGTGCTCGACGAGTTGGAGACGACGGCGCCGAGGAAGAGCGCGGGCAGCCAGGCCAGCCCCGCGAGCATGCCGAGCGCCGTCACGGCACCGAGCGTGACCACCACCTGCGCTCCGCCCCCCAGCAAGGCCACACCGCCGACCTGCCGCACATCGCGGAACGAGAGCTGCAGGCCGATGGCGAACATGAGCAGGACGACACCGATATCGGCCAGGTCCTCGACCGTCGGGACATCCGCAACGAAGCCGGGCGTGTGCGGCCCGATCGCCATCCCCGCGACGAGATAGCCGAGGATGACCGACTGGCGCAGCAGACTCGCGCCGAGCGCGCCGATACCGGCAGCTGCCAGGGCGGCAGCGAGAGTAACGTAGAGGCCGCTGTCGTCCAGGACGGCAACTCCCGGGGATGAATACGGGGCCAGGGAACGCGGGGTCTCGCCCGGCGAGGCGCACCGTCAGTATACATGGCAGGCCGTCCTGGGCTGCGGCTGACACCTTTCGCGCCCCCGACCAAACCCCCACCCCGCAATCCGACCCTCCCGTACAATCCCCGCGTGAGCCGATTCGACCGAACGCCCGACCTCGACCTCCTCTTCCGCCCCCGCGCCGTCGCCGTCGCCGGCGCCTCGACGAACGTCGACAGCCCCGGCCACGACTACCTCGAGGCGATCAGGCGGCAGGGGTTCGCCGGCCCTATCTACCCGATCAACCCCAAGGCCGATGCCGTCGCCGGGCTGAAGGCCTACCCGGCGCTCCGCGACGTCCCCGGGCCGGTGGACCTCGTCATCTCCTGCGTCCCGGCACCGGCCGTCCCCGAGCTCGTCGAGCAGTGCGGCGAAAAAGGCGTCCGCTTCCTCCACCTCTTCACCGGGCGGTTCAGCGAGACCGGCGACCCCGAGGCGGTGCGCCTCGAAGCCGCGATCGCCCGCCGCGCCGCCGAGCTCGGCATCCGCATCCTCGGCCCCAACGGCATGGGCCTCTACTCCCCTGCCGGCGGTCTCTCCTTCCGGCCCGACCTCCCGACCGACCGGGGCGGCGTCGCCTTCCTCAGCCAGTCCGGCAACAACGCCGTCGAAGTCATCACCCGCGGGAATGCGCGCGGCCTCGCCTTCGGCAAGGTGGTGAACTACGGCAACGGCCTCGATATCACCCCGGGCGAGCTCCTCCGCTACCTCGCCGATGACCCGGAGACGGCCGTCATCGGCGCCTACGTCGAGGGCGTGCCTGACGGCCGCGGCTTCTACGAAGGCCTCCGTGCGGCCGCGGCTCGCAAGCCCGTCATCATCCACAAGGCCGGCCGCACCCGGGCCGGCGCCCGCTCGGCCGCCTCCCACACCGCCGCCCTCGCCGGGGAGGCCGGCATCTGGAGCACCGTCCTTCGCCAGGCCGGCGCCGTCGAAGCCCGCAACCAGGAGCAGCTCCTCGACCTCATGGTCGCCGCTGCCCTCCTCCCCCCGCCCGCCGGCCGGCGTATCGCCATCGTCGGCGGCGGGGGCGGACGCTCCGTCCAGTCGGCCGATGCCGCCGAGGAGAACGGCTTCGACGTCGTCCCCCTGCCCGCCGCCGTCCGCGAACGGGTCCGCGAGCGCGCGCCGATGCTCGCCGACTGGGTCGGCAACCCGGTCGACCAGTCCATCCTGGCCGGGAGCGGGCTCTCCTCCAACGGCCTGCTCGAACTGATGCTGGAGGGGGACCACTACGACCTCGCCATCGCCAACGTCGGCGAAGACTGGTTCTTCGGCCGGCCGGATGCCGCCGACCGCCTGAAGCACGCCTGCAGCCGCCTCGCCGGTATCGCCGCAGGGAGCGCCAGGCCCGTTGCCGTCGTCCTCGGCCCGACGGAGACCCGCAACCGGGAGCACCGCGCCCTCGTCGACGAGGTACGCGACGACTTCGTCGCCCGCGGCATCGCCGTCTTCCCGAGCGTCGAACGCGCGGCCTTCGCGCTCGGCCGCCTCGCCGCCTGGCAGGAGCAGCGCAATGGCTGAGGACGTCGAGCGCGCCCTCGCTGCCCACTACGCCGGCGAACGGCTCGCCGAGCGGGTGCTCGAGGCCCTCCGCGGGGCCGGGGTGGCAACCCCCGACCCGCAGGCGCTCGCCCGTTTCGACCAGCTCCACGTCCACGGCCCCCGCGCGACGCGCGACCTCGCCGCCGCGGCCGGCCTCCAGCCCGGCGACCGCGTGCTCGACCTCGGCAGCGGGCTCGGCGGCCCCGCACGGATGATCGCCGCCGAGGTCGGCTGCCATGTGACCGGCGTCGACCTCTCGCCCGAGTTCGTCCGCTCCGCGCGCATCCTCGCCGAGGCCTGCGGCCTCGCGGACCTGTGCGAGTTCGTCGAGGGCACCTGCCTCGCTCTCCCCTTCCCCGACGCCAGCTTCGACGTTGCCGTCACCCAGCATGTCGTCATGAACATCGCCGACCGCGCCCGCTTCTGGGGCGAGGCGTTCCGCGTCCTCCGCCCGGGCGGCCGGCTCGCCTGCTTCGACGTCATCCGCGGGCCGAACCCCGCCCCGCCCCCGTACCCGCTCCCCTGGGCGCGCGACCCGGCCCTCAGCTTCCTCCTCGATGAGGAGGCAACCCGCCAGGGGCTCGAGGCGGCCGGGTTCCGGGTCGAGCGGTGGGAAGTCGTGCCGCCCCCGGCCCCGCCGCCGCCGTCCTCCGCCGGGAAGCCGCTCCCGCTCGCGCTCGTCGGCGGCGACGACTTCGCCGAGCGTGCCCGGAACGTCGCTGCCGCGCTCGTCGACGGCCGGCTGAACCTCCTCCTCGCGGTCCTCCGCAAGCCCGGCGCCTGAGCCCTCGCCCGGAACCGGGAGCGGGCGGACACTACCCGCATCACCTTCTCGGGTGGGCCCGCATGCCCGATTCGGCCGAACCGCGCCCGATGGTCCTCCGCACCCTCCGCGTGCGCACCAGCAACCACGTCGGCGTCCTCGCCCGCGTCCTCACCATCCTCGCCGAGCACGGCGCCTCCGTCGGCGACCTGCGCACCATCTTCATGGGCCCGCTCAGCCGCGTGCGCGACATCGAAGTCGGGTTCGCCGATGCGGCCGAGATTGCGCCCACCGTCGCCGCGATCGAGGCCACCGGCGAAGCCCACGTCCTCGAAGTGCGCGACGAGGTGCTCGACCTCCACGTCGGCGGCAAGCTCGTCATCCGCTCCCGCCAGCCGATCACCAGCGAGGCCGACCTCCGCCGGGTGTACACCCCCGGCGTCGGCGAAGTCGCCCGCCGGATTGCAGAGGACCCGGAGCTCGCCGACCACTACACGATGCGCGCCAGCACCGTCGCCATCGTCTCCGATGGCACGGCCATCCTCGGCCTGGGGAATCTCGGCCCGCTCGCCGCCCTGCCCATCCTCGAAGGGAAGGCCGCCATCCTCGCCGACCTCGTCGAGGTGAACTGCGTGCCGCTCGCCGCCCCGGCCGTTCCCCCGGCCGAGCTCGTCCGCGCCGTCGCCACCCTCTCCCACGGCTTCGGCCTCGTCCTCCTCGAAGACATCGCGGCCCCGCGCTGCTTCGAGGTCGAAGCCGGCCTCCGCGACGCGGGCGTGCCCGTCTTCCACGATGACCAGCACGGCACGGCGGCCGTCGTCCTTGCAGCCGTCATCGGCGCGGCCGGGCTCGCCGGGCTCGACCTTGCGCGCTGCCGGGTCGGCTGCATCGGCCTCGGCGCCGCGGGCAGCGCCATCGCCCGCGCGCTCATGGACTACCTCGGCCGGCCCGTCTCTGGTGCGGACCTCGATGCCGGGGCAGTCGAGCGGTTCCGCGCGGCCGGCGGCGAGCCGTCCGACCTCGCCGCCATCATGGCCACCTGCGACCTCGTCGTGGCGACCACCGGCCGCCCCGGCCTGATCACCCCGGCGATGGTCCGCCCCGGCCAGGTCATCCTCGCCCTCTCCAACCCCGTCCCCGAGATCGAGCGCGACGCCGCCATGGCCGCCGGCGCAGCGCTCGCCACCGACGGCCGGGCGACGAACAACATGCTCGCCTTCCCCGGGCTCTGCCGGGGCGGGCTCGATAGCGGCATCCGGGATTTCCAGCCGGCCATCTTCCGCGCCGCCGCCGAGGCGATCGTCGCCAGCGCCCCGCCCGGCCAGCTCCTCCCCGCGCCGCTCGACCGCGCCGTCCACCGGCGGGTCGCCCGCGCCGTCGCCCTCGCCGCCGCCCGGGAGGGGCTCGCGACCCGCGAACTCCCGCCCGACTACATGCTCGAGGGCCGCTAGCCCGCCCCTCCCCCTGCGGCGCCGATTGACCGCCTCCCCGCCGAACCCCGACGATCGTCCTCGATGGTCACCAACCTCCCCGGCCACGTCGTCGACCGGCGCCGCGACGGCAGGCTGACGGTCCTCCTCCACCGCTCCATGGCCGTCATCGGCGACGACCGCATCGAAATCAAGAGCGCCCGCGGCACCGTCGTCCTCCCGCTCCTCGGCCTCCTCCTCTCGGGAGCCGTCGGCTGGCTGATGGTCGACCGCGGCCCGGCCCTCCCCTTCTGGCTGCTCGTCACCCTCCTCCTCGTCCTCATCATCCTCGTCCCCGTCTCCGTCATGGCCCTCGTCGGCGCCCTCGTCGGCGCCGACGTCGTCGTCGACCGGCGGAAGGGCTCCGCGACCTGGCAGCAGGGCTACCTCGGCATGGGCATCGGCACGAAGGAGCTCGTCCCCTTCGCGAAAATCGACCGCCTCGAGGTCTGTATCGAGGGCGACCGGCCAGACCGCTGGCACGACCTCCCCGACGACCTCCGCCAGTTCTCGCTCGTGCTCGTCAAGACGAGCGGCAAGCGCCTCACCATCTGCAACGTCCCCGTGCCCGCCTACGGGCAGGAGGACGGGATGGACCGCACCCTCGCCGTCGGCCAGGCCATCGCGGCCATGACCGGGGCACGCCTCGACCTGCCGGAAGGCTGGGAGCTCGTCGAGATCGATATCGACACCGGCGAACCGGTCCGCCGGGAGCCTGCCCTGCCAGCACCACCGCAAAGGAGACCCCATGGAACCCAGCGCCGACAGCGCCGCCGTCGCTAGCCTGCTCGCCGCAACGACGATCGCCGTCGTCGGGCTCGACAGCCGCGAAGACCGCCCCGCCTACCGGGTCGCGAAGTACCTGAAGGATGCCGGCTACCGCGTCATCCCCGTCCACCGCGGCCGCTTCCCGGCCGACGAAATCCTCGGCGAGCCCGCCTACGCCTCCCTGCGCGACGTCCCCGGCCCGGTCGACGTCGTCGACGTGTTCGTCCGCCCGGCCGATACCGACGAGGTCATCGACGACGCGATCGCCATCGGCGCGAAGTGCGTCTGGCTCCAGGAAGGCATTACGAACGTCGCGGGGCTCGAACGCGCCCGCGCCGCCGGGCTCGCCGCCATCCAGGACCGGTGTGCCAGGGTGGTGCACAGCCAGGAAGCACCGCGCCGGGCCGGCGGCCAGGCCGCGGGCTAACCCCGGCCGGCTCGGACACCTAAAACCGCGGGGGCAGCCGGCCGGCTGCCCCCGCGGCGCGTTAGCCTCGGAACGGGCTGCTAGTTCACCCGCTCGAAGATGGTCGCGATGCCCTGGCCGCCGCCGATGCAGAGGCTCACGATGCCGAAGCGGCCGCCCGTCCGCTCCAGCTCGTACATCAGCTTCACGGTGAGGATGGCGCCCGTCGCCCCGATCGGGTGGCCGAGCGCGATGGCGCCGCCGTTCGGGTTGACCTTCTCCGGGTCGAGGCAGAGCTCGCTCGCGCAGGCGCAGGAAACGCTGGCGAACGCCTCGTTCAGTTCGATGCAGTCGACCTGGTCGAGCGTCATCTGCGCCTTCTCCAGCGCCCGGCGAATCGCCGGGATAGGGCCGGCGCCCATGATCGCCGGGTCGACCCCGGCCTCCGCCCGGGCGACGATCCGGAGCCGCGGCGTCGCGCCGAGCTCCTTCGCCTTCCGCTCGCTCATCAGCACGAGGGCGGCCGCGCCGTCGTTGATGCCGCTCGCGTTCCCGGCGGTCACCACGCCGCCTTCTTTGAAGGCCGGCCGCAGCTTCGCCAGCGCCTCGACAGTCGTCGCGCGCGGATGTTCATCGGTATCGAAGACCTTCTCCTCTTTGCCGACGCGGATGGTGAGGGGCGCGATCTGCTCCTTGAACCGCCCGGCCTCGATCGCCGCCAGGGCGCGCCGCTGGCTCTCGGCGGCGAAGGCGTCCTGGGCCTCGCGGCTCACCTCGAACCGCTCGGCGAGGTTCTCCGCCGTGATCCCCATGTGGTACCCCTTGAACGGGTCGCTCAGCATGTGGATGATGCCGTCCTCGATGCTGTCGTGGCCGAGCCGGTAGCCCTGCCGCGCCTTCCGCAGGTAGAACGGCATCCGCGTCATGTTCTCGGCCCCGCCCGCCACGACGACCTCCGCGTCGCCGCTCTGGATGAGGCGGGAGGCGGTGTTGATCGCCTCCAGGCCCGAACCGCAAATCCGGTTCACGTTCATCGCCGGGGTGCCGATCGGCAGGCCCGCCTTCACCGCCGCGTGGCGCGAGAGGTAGGCGTCCTCGGCGACCTGCCCCACGATCCCCATCACGACGTGGTCGACGACGTCCGGCTGGATGCCGGCCCGGTTGACCGCCTCGCGGATGACGTGGGCGCCGAGGTCTGAAGCCGGGACGTCGGCCAGCGAGCCCTGGAACCGGCCGATGGCGGTGCGCACACCGCTGGTGATGACGACATCTTCCATACGTGAAATCCTTCGAAAACCCGGGGTGCGTGGCATGCCGGGGCCCGCAGGGGATGGGCCCGGGGAACACGTTCGCCGTATTCTACGCCCGGCCCGGAGCCCCGTGCCAGTGCATAGCAGGCCTCTTCCCCATAGCCCCGCCCTATGGGTCGCAACCGAAGCGCATCGTACGCTTTCGCTCAGACCCCCGAGGAGGCCCGCCGTGAGCGAAATCGACCAGCCCGTGCCCGAGTTCTACGTCGATGCCGTCCAGATCAGCACCGGCGTCTACGGCGTCGCCCTCACGTTCGGCCTCAACCCGCCCCACCCGACCGGGCCCCACGGTGCCGTGCCGAAGGACCTCTGCCACCTCCGCATGAGCCTCGAACACGCCAAGGTCCTCGCCATGCTCCTCCGCGCCCAGCTCAAGGAGTACGAGCGCGAGAACGGCGAAATCCCCCTCCCGCCGAGCCTCTACACCTCCCTCGGCATCGCCCGCGAGGACTGGGGCTTCTAGGCCCCGGTCACCGCTCGAACCCGAGCCCCTCCCGCCGGAGCGAGACGAACCCCCGCGCGCCGATCACGACGTGGTCGAGGACCGTGATATCGAGCAGCTCCCCTGCCCGGATGAGCTCCCGGGTGAGGGCGACGTCCTGCGGGCTCGGGCGCGGGTCGCCGGACGGGTGGTTGTGCGCGAGGATGACGGACGTCGCCTCGAGGACGACCGCCTGCCGGAACGTCTCCGCCGGCCGGATGGTGACACCGCTGACGCTTCCCCCGTTCACCGGGGCGAGCCCGCCCAGGAGCCTCCCCTTCGTATCGAGCGGGAGGGCATAGAACTCCTCCCGCGTCTTCCCCAGCAGCCGCGGCCCGAGCAGGTCGAAGACGGCCTCGGGCCGGAGGAGCGTCGGCTGCTCGCCCGGGTCGAGCGCGTGGACCCGCCGCCCCAGCTCGAGCGCAGCCGCGAGCTCGGCTGCCTTTGCCGGTCCCAGGCCGTCCAGCCGCTGGAGGGCCGCCGGGTCGGCCCGGACCAGGCCCCGCAGCCCGCCGAGCGTCTCCAGCAGCCGCCGGGCGAGGTCGACGACGTTCTCACCCTTCCGCCCCGTCCGGAGGAGGATGGCCAGCAGCTCCGCATCGGCGAGCGTGCCCGGCCCGTGCTCGAGCAGCCGCTCGCGCGGGCGCTCGTCGCCCGCCCACTCGCGCATCGTCCGGTAGGGGGCGGCCGGCCGCTCTTCGCTCATGGCCCGCGATTGTAGCCGGTCAGTCCCGCGCGAGGAGCGGCGCCGTCACCCGGAACGCGCCCGCCGGCGGCCGCGGCGTCGGGGAGCGCGCGGGCGTCGCCGTCGGGGTCGGCGTCCTCGTCGCCGTGGCGGTTGGCGTCGGGGTCGGCGCGGGCCCCTCTACCTCGTAGTCGAACGAACAGCCCATCTCGAAGCAGGCCGTCAGCAGGTCGTCGATGACCTCCTGGTCGATGCGCGTCGCCTCGTTGTACCCGCCGGCCGCCACGCCCCGCACGTGGATGCCGACGATGTACCCGAGCAGGTGGGCCCGGTTCGTCGTATTCGTCAGGATGACCGCCGAGCCGCTCTGGCCCGGGGCGGTATCGATCTCGTGGTAGAGGGTGAACGGGCTCACGTAGAGGAACCCCGGCCGGTAATGGAACCACATCGTCCCGTCCGGCTTGTCTCCCGGGTAGCCGACGACCGCCGGCTCGATATCTGGCAGGCTGAGGGTCGCCGTCGAGAGGACCGCCATCGTCAGCCAGCCGGTCGCCGCCCCGAACCGGCTCCCGATGCGGATGAGTCCCCAGTCGAAGTCCTCGTTCCCCGGGTCGGAGTACCACGCGTCCGGCACCCACCAGTCGGTCGCCCAGTCGGAGCCGAACGGCTCGAGGGCCCCGCTCTTCCCCGGGACGACGCGGATGTCCTCCGTCCAGCCGTTCTCGTCGTACAGGCAGTGGGCCGCGGTCAGGATGGCGTCCGGCGAGATGAACGTCCCGGTGCAGCTGCCGAAATTGCGCCCGCGGCTGTCGTACAGCTCGAGATAGACGACCGCCGACCACGGGAAGGTGGCGGTGTTGGTGACGCGGATGCGCTCGTCGAAGCCGATGACGGCGGCCGGGCCGGCATCCCCCCGGGCGGGCTGGCCGGCGACGGGCGGGTGCCGGTCGTCGGCGCGGTACACCTTCCCCCCGCGGGCCGCGGTTGGGGGCGGGGCGTCGGTCGCGTCGGCGGGTACGGCCCGGCCGGCGGCGAGAGCGAGCAGGGCGAGGCCGATGACCGCGAGGAGGACCGGCCCGAGGGCGACCGCAGGGCGGCGCAGCATGGCAGAGCGCTCCGGCGTCGAGCGTCGCGGCTACCCGGCCCGGGTTTCCGCGCAGCCCCGCATTCTACCCTTCTCGGGTTTCGGTCAATCGCGCGCCAGCTGCGGGATGCGGATGGGGAGCGGCTGCCTGGGGGGCGTCGGCGTCGGCGAGGCGCCCCGCGCCGGCGTCGGGGTGAAGGTCGGCGGCACCGTCCGCGTCGGTGTCGGCGTGGCCGTCGGTGTGCGCGTCGGTGTCGGCGTCGGGCTCGCGGGGAGGCCGGCGCCTTCGGGGAGCGTGAAGGTCAAAAGCACACAGCCGAAGGGACGGCAGTACGTCTCCAGCGCGGCGAGCATGGGCCGCGTAAACCGCACCGAGAAGTTCCAGTTGTCGTCGCCAGAGGAGACGACGCTAAAAATGAACCCGAGGTTGCCTGAGATGGCGTAGATGGGTGAACCGCTCTGGCCATGCCAGACGTCCATCCTCGTATAGAGCATCGTCGGCGTGACGACGAACTCCCGCGAGGTCGTCCACCACATCCCGACCGGTTTGTCTCCCGGGTAGCCGGCGGTGAAGAGGTCGACGGCCCCGCTGGTGAAGAACGAGTCTGGCGCATCCGCGAGGTAGGGATACGGTTCCAGCGCCCGCCCCCAGGGCGGGTTGTCGACCACCGCGATCCCCCAGTCGAACTCGTCCGGGATCGCAGGGTTGGGCACCCGCGCTCCCTTTCCCTCGGCCCAGCCGCGCGGCACCACCATTTTCGAGCTGGCGGCGACCCCGAACGGCCCGTAGCTCTCCCCGTTGTACGCGGGGATGACGAGCAGGCGGTCGAAGAACCGGCCGCCCGTGTAGAGGCAGTGCGCCGCCGTCATCATGACGGTTGGATTCACCATAAAGCCGGTGCAGTGGCCGATAGCCTCGTTCCCCACATACAAGATGACCAGCGAAATCGTCCGGATGAGCGGCAAGTTCGCGTCCACCACCGGATACCGCTCGTCTGGCGGGAAGACGCCGCGGGCGGCGCTCCCGGTGGCCAGCTCGGCGAAGAACTGGTCGGCCAGCGCCTCGGCCTCAGCAGGGCTGATCGGCGGCGAGGTGTGCTCGAGGAGCTCGTAGCCCGGGTTTTCCGACGCCCCGGAACGGGACGGGCCGGCGATGGTGACAGCCGCGACCCCTGCGACCGCGGCGAGGATGACGAGCAGAACGGGGGCGCGACGCACGGCGACAACTCCGGAGTAAAATCCCACGCACCGTGGGATTGCGCCGCGTCATCCCCCGTCGTGGCGGCGGCGGGTCGACGGAATCTTCACACTTCTCCCTGCTGCGCCTCGCTACCGCCCCACCGCCGGCCCCCGGCCGCCCTCCCCCTCCCCGGCGGGCGGCGCCGGCACCACCTCCGCCCAGACGAGCACCGCCGAGTGCGGGTAGTACGTCACTTCCACCCAGTCCCCCTCCCGGATGCCCACCACCGCGTGCGCATCCGCCCGGAAAATCTGCCGGTCCACCCGCACGTAGTACGTCTTCAGCACCAGCGAATCCCGCCGCGACCACATCCGGGTCACCCGCCCCTGCCGGACCCGCGGCTTCGTGAACAGGTCGAGCGTCGATTGCACTGCCTGGTATCCAAACAGCAGCGTCAGCAGCCCGAGCACCACCACGAGGAACCAGGTCGAACCGCGCTCGCCGCCCATCACCGTCCGGTCGACCAGGAAGAAAACGAAGGCGCCCCCCGTCACGAGCGCAACCGGCACCCAGAGGATGGCGGACCGCAGGATCGCGGAGCGGACGGCCCGCGCCTTCAGCTCCCGCTGCAGCTCCGGGTCATCGACGTAGCTCACGGCAGCCGGATCTCCATGCCGATGGCCAGCGTATCCGGGTTCAGCCCGGGATTCACGGCCAGGATCGCCTCGACGGTCGTCCCGTTCTCGAGCGCGATCTGGAAGAGCGTGTCGCCGGCCTTCACGGTGTAGGTCCGCCCGGCCGGGGTCGGAGACGCCGCCGGCGTCGGCGAGCCGCCGGCCGGCGTGCCGGGGGGCGTCGCTGTCGCCGGGGTGGCGGCCGGCTGTGTCGGCGTCCCGGCGCCCGTGGGCCGGGTTGGGCCCGGGGCACCGCCGCGCGGGGTCGGCGTCGCCGTCGCCGTCACGGCCGGGGTCGGGCTCGGCAGCTCCCGGACGAGGGGCCCGCGGTGCTCACTCGCCGGCGGCCGGATGAGCAGGAAGGCCGTCACCAGCGTCGCCAGCGCCAGGAGCAGCAGGGAGCCGCGATACACCCGCGCCGATGGCACCGCGGCCTCCGGCGCCATGCAGCGCAGGCAGACCTCAGCGCCGTGCTCCTCGCAGTACAGCCGCCCGCAGGTCGGGCAATCCGCCGTCGCCGGACGTTCGCAGTAATGACAGGTCGCGTCGGTCACCGGTACCCCAAGCCTACCCCCGCGCGCGAAAGGGAAAAGTCAGCCGTCCCGGGCGGCCGGCTCGATCGTGGCTGTCAGCCCGAACGATTCCAGCCGCGCCCGGTAGTGCTCGGCCGCTTCTTTCGGGCATTCGATGACGATGGCGCGCCCGTGGTGGTGCGCCTCCAGCATGATCGCCGTCGCCTCCTCCCGCGTCAGCGACGGCACCGAGCGGAGGAGCGCCCGCACGACGTGGTCCATCGTATTGACATCGTCGTTGTGGAGGATGACCCGGTACGGCGGGAGGAGCTTCTCGAGCACGACCGGGTCGAGGTCGGTCGTCGGTGCTGGCATGGCCTGCGCTCCCCGCGGGAAGGTGGCGGCGACCCCGAGTATACCGCCCGCGCCAGGCCCGCTGCCCGGGTCAGGCGGCCTGCCGCCCGTCGCCATGGGCCGGCCGCACGCCGCGGGGCGACGATTGCCCCGCCGGGACGACCCGCCCCCAGGGGTCGAGCACCTGCGTCAGCCGGCACCGCGCCTGGGCGAGGTGCTCCTGGATGAGCCAGTCCGCCACGTCCAGCCGCCACGGCGAAAGCCCGCCGAGGTCCGGCCGGACGACCCGCACCGCCGCTGCCGTCTGCCCGATCGCCTCCATCGCCTCCGTCGTCGCGTGGGTCAGGATGCGGAACGACCGGGCCAGCACGCCGAGCGCCGTCCGCGGCGGGTCGGCCACACCCGGCGGCGGCGTCAGGTCGATCGCGAGCACCTCCGTCGCCCCGAGCGCCAGCGCGCTCGCGATGTCGACCGAGGCCGTGATGCAGCCATCGACGTACAGGTCGCCGCCGATTTCGACCGGCTCGAACACCCCGGGGATCGCCGTCGATGCCGCGATCGCCGGTGCGAGCGGCCCCTCCCGGAAGAGCTCCTTCCGCCCGCGCGAGAGGTTCGTCGCCACCACCGCCAGCTCGAGCCGCGCATCCTCGAAGCGGAGGTCGCGCACATGGGCATCGATCAGCCCGCGGACGATGTCGTTGTCCCGGAGCGCGCGCGGGTTGCGGGTCACCCGGGCCGCGAGGCGGAGCGGGTTCCAGTGGAGGACCCGGATCCGCCCCAGCCGCCGCCAGACGGCGAGCAGCCCCTCCGGGTCGTCCGGGTAGACGGCCACCCAGGCGCCGTTGAGCGAGCCCACGCTCGTCCCGATGACGAGGTCGGGCCGGAAACCGAGCTCGAAGGCGGCCTGGATGTAGGCGGCCTGGACCACGCCGAGCGTGCCGCCGCCCCCGAGGACGAGCGCCCGCCTGCCCTCCTGCCGACCGTGCGCCGTCATCCTGCATCCTCCTGTGTCATGGGTATCGGCAGGCGCCGGGCGGAGCACAGCGTGCCTCGCTCTTTCCTTTCCCTTTCTGCTGCTACCTTCTCCCCGTATGCGCACGCGCCTCCTCGTCATCCTCACCGCCCTCGCCGTCTTTGCGGCTGCCTGCTCCGACGGCGAGCCGGCTGCTCCCCCCGGCGGTACCGGCCCGGCCGGCGCCGCCACCCCGGGGCCTTCCACCGCCGCCTCCCTCCAGTGGGCCCGCTGCGGCGGCCGGGCCGAGTGCGCCACCTTTGCGGTCCCGCTCGACTGGTCCGACCCGGCGCGCGGCACCATCGAACTGAGCGTCATCCGGTACCCCGCCAGGAAGCCCGCCGAGCGCATCGGCGTCCTGGTGGCGAACCCCGGCGGCCCCGGCGGCTCCGCCGTCGACTTCATGAAGGCCTGGCAGAGCCTCCTCGCGCCGGGTATCCGCGACCGCTTCGACCTCGTCGCCTTCGACCCGCGCGGCGTCGGCGAATCCACCCCCATCCTCTGTCACGACCGCCTCCAGGAGCTGGTCGCCGTCGACCCCGACCCGGACACTGACGCCGAATGGCGCGAGGCCGAGCGGGTCGCGCGGGCCTTCGCCGATGATTGCGCGGCAGCCGCCGGCCGCCTCCTCCCCTACGTCGGCACGAAGAACGTCGCCCGCGATATGGACGCGCTCCGCGCAGCCCTCGGGGAGGAGCAGCTCACCTACGTCGGCTACTCCTACGGCACCACCCTCGGGGCCGTCTACGCCGACATGTTCCCCGGGCGTGTCCGCGCCTTCGTCCTCGACGGCGGCACCGACCAGTCGCTCGATTACGAGACGCTTGCCGTCACCCAGATGGTCGGCTTCGAGCGGGCGCTCCGGGCCTACCTCGACGACTGCGCCGCGACGCGGTGCGCCCTCGCCCGGCAGGGCGACCCGCGCGCCGCCATCGACCGCGTCATCGCTGCCGCCGAGCAGCAGCCGATCCCTGCGCCCGGCGCCGACCGGCCCGCCGGCCCCGGCGAAGTCCAGCTCGGCATCATCGCCGCTCTCTACAGCAAGTTTACCTGGAACCAGCTCACCCAGGCGCTCGTCCGCGCCCTCGAAGGCGACGGCACGGGCCTCGTCCAGCTCACCGACTTCTACCTCCAGCGAAACCCGGACGGCAGCTACCCGAACCTCATCGAAGCGAACTACGCCGTCAACTCCATCGATTCCGCCTGCCCGAAAGACCCGCTCGCCTACCGGGCGATGGCTGACCGGTTCGCGAAGGTCGCCCCGACATTCGGCCGCTCGGCCGCGACGAGCGGCCTCGTCTGCGCCTACTGGGCCGCCCCGCCCGACCCGCTCACCGCCCCGCGCGCCGCCGGCGCCCCGCCCATCCTCGTCATCGCCACCACGAACGACCCGGCGACCCCGTACGAATGGGGCAAAGCCCTGAGCGAGCAGCTCGCCAGCGGCGTCCTCCTCACCTACCGCGGCGAAGGCCACACCATCTATGCCCAGGGCAGCGCCTGCGTCGATGAGGTCGTCAACGCCTACCTGCTGAACCTCGCCGTCCCGGCCGCGGGGGCCGCCTGCGGCGACGGCCCGCCGCCGCCGGGCCAGCAGGCCGGCCCCACGGCGGCCCCGCGCACAGAGGCGACACCGACCCGGGCGGCCCGTCTCGTCCCGCCCCCGGTGCCCGGTCCCGGCGCTTTCGCACCGCTGTTCGCGAACAGCAGCGATGAGGGTCCAACGCCGGCCCCGCCGCCGGAGGGCGACGCCGGCGGCGGCCAGCCCGCCACCTGGGGCTACTGGGTGGCCGGCCTCCTCCTCCTCGCCATGGCCGCCGGGTTCGTCGGCATCGGGGTTTGGCAGGTCCGCCGCCCGGGCGGCTAACGGCCCGCACCGGTAGACTCCCCGGGTACCCCCGGGACGGGAGGAGCCGCGTGGCCGACGCCGCGCCCGGCGCTTTCGCGGGCCGCCGGGTTCTCCCGGCCCGCATCTTCTACGGCTGGTGGGTCGTGGCCGCCGGGGGCGCCCTCCAGGCGCTCCAGGCCGCCCTGCTCGGCCAGGCCTACGGCGCCTATGTCGTCCTCCTCCGCGAGGAGTTCGGCTGGAGCAAGACCCTCCTCTCGGCGGCCTCCAGCCTCCGCGAGGCCGAGAGCGGCCTCCTCGGCCCCGTCCACGGCGCCCTCCTCGACCGCTTCGGCCCCCGCAGGGTCGCCTCCGTCGGGGTCCTCATCCTCGGCCTCGGGTTCATCCTCTTCAGCCGCGTGCAGGACCCGCTCCAGTTCTACGGCGCCTTCTTCGTCATGTCCGTCGGCGCCAGCATGTCCGGCTACTTCACGGCCACCTTCGCCGCCGTCCACTGGTTCGAACGCCGCCGGGCGACGGCCATCGCGCTCACCTCCGCGGGGTTCGCCGTCGGCGGGATGTGCGTGCCGCTCACGGTGCTCGCGCTCGAATCGCTCGGCTGGCGCACGACCGCGCTCCTCTCCGGCGTGCTCATGGTCGCGGCCGGGCTGCCCCTCGCCTCGCTCTACCGCCACCACCCGCGCGAGCTCGGCCTCGAGCCGGACGGTGCATCGCCGGCCCGGCCGGCCCGCACCCCGGCCGACCCGCCCGCCGTGCCGGCCTCCCGCGACTTCACCCTCGGCGAAGCGCTCCGCACGCCGGCCTTCTGGCTGATCGCCTTTGGGCACGCCTCGGCCCTCTTCGTCGTCAGCTCCATGGCCGTCCACCTCGTCTCCCACCTCCGCGAGGCGCTGGGGTACACGCTCGGCCAGGCCTCGGCCGTCGTCCTCGCGCTCACGTTCACCTTCATGGTCGGGAACCTCACCGGCGGCTTCATCGGCGACCGGACGAACAAGCGCGCCTTCCTCGTCGCCTGCATGGCGATGCACGGCATCGGCCTGCTGATGCTCTCCCACGCCGTCAATACGTGGATGGTGGCCGCCTTCGTCGCCATCCACGGGCTCGCCTGGGGCTGGCGCGGGCCGCAGATGTCCGCCATCCGGGCCGATTACTTCGGCCGGGCCGCCTTCGGCAAGATCATGGGCGTCTCCGCGATGGTCATCATCACCGGCACGGTCTTCGGCCCGCTCATCGCGGGCGCGCTCTACGACCGCACCGGGAACTACCGCCTCGGGTTCGACGTCCTCGCCCTCATCGCGCTCTCCGGCTCCGTCTTCTTCCTCCTGGCCCGGCGCCCCTCACCGCCACTCCACGGCGAGCACCGTCGCCAGTGAATCGACCGCCCGCTCCGGCACCGTGATGGTCAGCTCGCCGAGCGGGTCCCGCCCGAACAGCCGGTCGACGACGGCGCAGCGGCTGCTCGTGAGCAGCTCCTCGCCCGTCCCCACGCACCAGGCCCGGGCGACGCGGTCGATGGGCACCCCGCGCAGCGTCACCGACTCGTAGGGCCGCATCAGGAGGAAGAGGTAGGTCACCCGCCCGCGCGTTGTCGAAGGCCCGTAGAACTGCCACGGCTCGAGGCCCGGTTCCGTGCCGATGACGGCCTCGCCGTGGCGGGCCATCCACCCCGCGACCTCCTCGAGGATGGCCACCTGCTCGGGCGGGAGGGTGCCATCGCCCCGCGGGCTGACGTTCAGGAGGAGGTTGCCGCCCCGTCCCGCCACCTCACAGAGGGTGTGCACCACCTGCCGCGGGGATTTCCAGCGCGTATCCGCCGGCACGTGCCCCCAGCTCTCGTTCAGGGTCAGGCAGGTCTCCCACGGGCGGGCCGGCGGCTGCGGCGGCACGAACTGCTCCGGCGTCTCGAAATCGCCCGCCCCCGGCAGCCGGTCGTTGATGAGGATGCCCGGCTGCAGCTCCCGGGCGAGCGCCTCCAGCTCCTTCGCCCGCCACTGCTCCGCCGTCCGCTCCCACCCGCCATCGAACCAGAGGAGGTCGACCGGTCCGTAGTTCGTCAGCAGCTCCCGCACCTGCTCGAAGAGGTCGGCGAGGAACCGCTCCCAGCCCTCCGGCGTCGGCTGCGGGCCGCGCCCGAACCGGTACGGCCGGTCGGCGTCGGTCATCGCCGGGTAGCCCGGGTGGTGCCAGTCACTCAGCGAGAAGTAGAGCCCGATGCGGAGCCCCTCCGCCCGGAAGGCATCGACGAATTCGCGCACGAGGTCGGCCCGCACGGGCGAGTGCATCACCCCGAACGTCGAAGTCCGGGTCGCGAACATCGCATAACCGTCGTGGTGCTTCGCCGTGAAGACGGCGTACTGCATGCCGCACCGCTTCGCCAGGCGGGCGAGCGCCGGGAAGTCCCGGTTCCGCGGGTCGAAGGTCGCTGCGGAGGCCTGGTACGCGGCCACCGGCATCGCGGCGGCGGGAAGGGCGGCGTTGCCGCCGACCATCGGCCAGGAGAGTTCGACGCCCTGCTGCGAGGCGTGCCCCCAGTGGATGAACATGCCGAAGCGAGCCGTCGCGAACCAGCTCCCCATCGCCCGGCGATACTACGGGGATGTGCCGCCCGGCGCCACGCCCCAGGCAGCAGCCGTTCCGCTCTACCCCAGCAGCCGCAGCACCCGCTCCGCCGCCAGCTCCGCCACCCGTTCCGCCGGCAGCGCGGCATCGACCACCGCCCACCGGCCCGCCTCGTCCCGCGCCTGGAGCAGGTACCCCTCCCGCACCTTCCGGTGGAACTCCAGCCCCTCCAGGCCCGTCGCCACGGCTGCGCTCTCGGCAGCCTTTCGCGCCAGCCCGGCCGCCGGGTCGATATCCAGGTACACGACGAGGTCTGGCTCCAGCCCGCCCGTTGCCGCGCGGTTCGCAGTCCGGACGATGACGGGGTCCAGCCCGCGGGCGTGGACCTGGTAGGCGAACGTGCTCGGTGCGAACCGGTCGCAGATGACGACCTCGCCCCGTTCGAGCGCCGGCCGGATGACCGTCACCACCAGCTCGGCACGGGCGGCGAGGAAGGCGAACAGCTCGGCCCAGGGAGTGAGCCGCTCATGGAGGAGCCCCCGGATCACCTCCCCCGCCGGGGTGCCGCCCGGCTCCCGCGTGAGGAGGACGCGGTGCCCCCCGTCCTCCAGCCGCCGGGCGACGGCCGCCGCTGCCGTGCTCTTGCCTGAGCCTTCCCCGCCTTCGAAAACGATGAAGCGGCCGCTGCTCACCGCTCGAACGGCGTCCCGCTGCCGAGCGGCAGGATTTTCACGCGGCGCATCGGCTCCTTGCCCGAGCTGCGGCTCTCCAGGTTGTACCGGTTCGCCAGCTGGTGCTGCACCCGGCGGACGTAGCTGTTCGCCGGCGGCAGCTCCACCGGGCGACCCTCTTCGAGGACCTTCGCGATCGCCTCCTCGGTCTCCCGGAAGACGTCGACCATCGGGTCACGCTTCGGGCCGCGGGCGCCGGCCCCCCGGTCGCCCCGCAGCTGCAGGAGCGCCTGCTCGAGCTGGTAGAGGCCGCTGCTCTTCACCACGTAGAGCGGCAGGTTCCGCTCCTCCGCCGCGCGGAGCGCCGGCGGCTTGCTCCGGTAGTAGTTGCGGAGGGTGATGACGGCATCGGCATCCGCCGGGTCATCGACGAGTTCGATGTTCGCATCGACCGAGCGGGCCGCCTGCTCGAGCCGCGCCCGCGGGATGCCGAAGGGGAAGAGCCGGGTCACGCGGGACGTCGGCCGGGGCACGAAGCTGGCGAACTGGGCCGGCTCCTCCTCCTCGACGGCGCCCGCTTCCGGGGAGGCCGGTTCGAACCCCCGCGTCTCGCGCGGCTCGCGGAACTCTCGCACGTGGCCGCCGTTCCGCCGGTGGCCGATCTCCCAGGTCGGCGGCCGGCCGCCGCGTGCCGGGGCGCTCGCGCCCATGCCGAATTCGGCCCCCTCCCGCTCCGCATCGTCCACGATCTCGACCCGGCCGCCCGGGCCGAGCTGGCGCGTCTCCGGCTTCGCCCGGTAACCGCGCAGGATGGCGTCGACCGTCTCGGCCACGTTCTTGTGAATCGATACCCGCCGCCAGCTCTCGATTTCGACCACGATGTCGAACGTCGGCGGCGCTTTCCGTTCGAGGATCGACTTCTGCGTGCCGCGGCGCCGCGCCTCCTCGTCGCCCAGCGTCACCGACTGGATGCCGCCGATGAGGTCCGCCAGCGTCGGGTTCAGCATCAGGTTCTCGAGCGAGGTGCCGTGAGCGGTGCCGACGAGCTGGACGCCGCGCTCGGCGATGGTCCGCGCCGCCTGCGCCTCCAGCTCCGTGCCGATCTCATCGATGACGATGACCTCCGGCATGTGGTTCTCCACCGCCTCGATCATGACGGCGTGCTGCATCGCCGGCGTGGCGACCTGCATCCGGCGGGAGCCGCCGATCGCCGGGTGCGGCACGTCGCCGTCGCCGCCGATCTCGTTCGACGTATCGACGATGATCACCCGCTTGTTCGCATCGTCGGCGAGCACCCGGGCCACCTCCCGCAGCATCGTCGTCTTCCCGACACCGGGCCGGCCGAGGAGGAGGATGTTCTTGCCGCTGAGGACGAGGTCTTCGATGACGCGGATGGTGCCGTAGACGGCCCGCCCGACCCGGCAGGTGAGCCCGATCACCTTGCCGCGCCGGTTCCGGATGCACGAAATCCGGTGGAGGGTCCGTTCGATGCCGGCCCGGTTGTCGTCGCCGAAATCCCCGATCCGGGCGATGACCCACTGGAGGTCGGCTTCCGTAATCTCTTCCCGGCTGAGGATGACTTCGCGGCCGGGGTAGCGGGCTTCCGGCAGCCGGCCGAGGTCCATCACCACCTCGAGCAGGTCGGCGCGGCGCTCCGCCTCCCGCAGCGGCCCCGAGATATGCGGCGGGAGCGCATCGAGCAGCAGGTCGAGGTCGTCGGTGACGATCTGTTCAGGGGGCAGCGGTGCGGATGCAGAGGATGACTGGCTCACGGCTCATTGCGGTACGGGGAACGATTCCGCCGGGACCGCCACGACCTCCTTGAGGGTCTCGGCCCGCGCGAGGCGGCGCGCGCACATGAGCCGCACTCCGAGGGCCGGGTAGCCGCGCGCCTGCGCGGCCGCTTCGATGCCGGGCTGGTGTTCGGCCACCACGAGGGCGCCATGCCGCGGCGCGTGCGCTTCGACGGTATCGAGCGCTGCCTCGACGAGGTCGCCTCCTTCGGCGAGGAGGAGGTGCGCCTCCCGCTCGCCGACCCCGGCCCAGCCGATGAGCCCGCCCTCCCCATCGGCCACGAATTCCTGTTCGCAATCGAACGAATCGAGCACCGCCCGGAACTCCTGCTGGCCCGGCGCTTCGTTCCGCCGGACTGGCTCCGGCACCGCCCGGCAGTAGAGGCGGAAGACCCCGGGACGGTCTGCCCGCACGGCCGGCCGGAACGGATTCTGCGGCCCCGGCACGGCACGGCTGCTGCGCAGGGCGTACAGCCGCTCCAGCCGGTAGGCGTAGAAGCCGGCCCGCCGCAGTGCGCCCGCATGGGGCGAACCCTCCGCATACCGCAGGTAGAGCACCCGCCCGCCCCGCAGCGCGACCTCACGCGCGAGCCCCTGCAGCAGCGCCGTCACGGCGTCGTCGTCCTTCGGCCGGCCGATGCGGAGCGAGGCGACATCCCAGCCCGCGCCGCCCGCCAGCTGGCGCGCGACGGCGACCCCGCGGTAGCTGAGGCCCCGGCGCACCCCCACGACCGCCGTGCGCGGCACCCTCGGCAGCCTGGCGATGCCCGTCGCCGCCAGCCCGCTCGAGACGAGCAGGTTCTGGCCGCCGCGGTGTGCCACCACCTCGGTATCCAGCCGGTGGAGCTGCGGCCAGAGCGTCGCCGCGTCGATCGGGCTCAGGGGCTCGGCGATGTGGTCACTCATTTCGCCGCTCCCGGCGGTGCGCCGATGGTGAGGAAGTAGGCGTGCAGCCTCGCATCGTGCGTCAGCTCGGGGTGGAAGCTCGTCGCGAGCAGGTTCCCCTGCCGGGCAGCCACCACCGTGCCGTCCGCCAGCCGGGCGATTGGCCGCGCCGGCGGGTCCACCCGCTCGATGACCGGGGCGCGGATGAAGACGGCCCGGAACGGCCCGCCCTCCAGCCCTTCGATGGCGAGGTCCTCTTCGAAGCTATCGACCTGGCGGCCGAACGCGTTCCGCCGCACGCGGATGTGCATCGTTTCGATGCCGGGCCGGTCCAGCCGGTCGACCTCCTTCGCGAGCAGGATGGCGCCCGCGCAGGTGCCCCACGTGGGCCGGCCGCTCGCACAGAAGGCCCGCAGCGGCTCCTGGAACCCGTTCGAGAGGATGAGCCGGGCGATGGTCGTACTTTCGCCGCCCGGGATGATGAGGGCATCGAGGCCCTCGAGCTGGGCCGGCTTCCGGACTTCGATGGCCCGGTGGCCCATCCCCTCCAGCATCTCGCGATGCTCCCGGAAATCCCCCTGCAGGGCGAGCACCCCGACCGTGCGGGGTGCGAACGCGCGCGCAACCGTCATGCCGAACCGGCCCCCGGCGCAGGGCGCGGCTCACGGACGGCAACCGAGGGGCACGTAGCGATACGAATGCTCGATGGCAACGGCAGTGCGAAAACCCTGCGCAACCTGCTTCAAGTGTACCGCACCGGCGGCCCGCCTGCGTGGGGGCGAACGTTAACTTCCCGTGCCCTGGCAGGCTGGCTCGATGACGGCCGACATGCTCCCGCGCGAGCTCGGCATCAGGGGGTCCGGCCCGTAGGCATGCACCAGCTCCTGCTTCGCCCGGACCTCATCGTGGCTGCCCGTCATCAGCACGGCCCGGCCCTGGCTGTCCACCACGCAGGCGATCGCATACCCCTTCTCCGGCCCGTATCCGAAGATCTCCGCGCACATCCGGATTACGTACGCGTAGGTGTGCTCGTCGTCGTCCAGCAGCACGAGGTGGTAGGGCGGTTCGAGCTGCTGGTCGGTCTCTTCGATGACGTGCGTCCCGGGAGCAGGCAGCAGGCTCATGCGCTGATTATACCGCCCGGCGGGCAGCCCCCGGCGCTCAGCGGCCGGGTTCGAAGAGGGCCGCGATGACGGCCAGCGCCAGCCGCCGCCCGCCAGCCGGGGTGAAGTGCACCCCATCGCTCACCCGGATGACCTGCAGCGCCCCGGTCTCATCCGGCAGAGCCGGGGCGTAGCTCCCGTCCGCCGCCGAGGTCAGCGCCCACGTATCGAGGTAGAGCACCCACGGCCGGGCTCCCGCCTCGGCCGCGAAAATAGCGTTCAGCCGGGGCACGCTCGCTGCCAGGTCGGCCCGCCCCATGTTCGGCTGTCCCATCCAGACCACCGTCCGCCCCGGGCGGTAGAGCAGGTCCATCACGGCGCCGACCCGGGCACCGTACTCCTCGGCTGAGCGCACCTGGTTCGCATCGTTGGCACCGACCATGAAGACCACGACGTCCGGGTCGTAGCGGGCCATCTCGGCCGCGAGGTAGGCCGGCCAGTCGAAGAAGTCCGGCCGCATCAGCCCCGAGCTGATCTTGTAGTCGGCGCCGCGGACCGGCAGGCCGCCCAGCGCCGACCACTCCGCGAAGAGGGCGACGGTCATGAAGTACGAGGTCGAATCACCGTCCGACCAGAGGCGGACGCCCTCCGCCGTTCGAAGCCGCGCCGGGGGAGGGGTTGGCGTCGGGGTGGGCGTGGGCGGCGGCTCCGGCGTCCCATCGAAGGCGAGCCCCGCGACCAGTACCTGCCGGGGTGCCGGCGCTGCTGCCGCCGCCGGGGCCTCGGCGGCCCGGTCGTCGGCGAGCGAGAGGACCACCCCCGCGCAGCCGCCGAGCACCCCCGCGAGGACGAGCAGCATCCCGTGCCACCGCCGGGCGCGCCACCGCTGCCGGGGGCGGCCCCCCGGGGCGGGCGCCGCTTCGCCGACGGGCGGTTCTTCCAATGCCGCGACCTCGCAGGGGCTTCGTATCGGGTAACGCGCGGCCCCGGGGTAAAGTTTCCGCAGTCGCCCGCTTCGCGCCAGCCCGCGACAATGCGGGGCGGGGGCAAGCCCCGCACCACTCCGAGGCCATGCTCTTCCCGACCGTCGATTTCGCCATCTTCTTCGTCGTCGTGTTCGCCATCGCCTGGCTCATCCGGCCGTGGCATCTGTGGTGGCGCGTCTTCCTCGTCCTGGCCAGCTGGTTCTTCTACGGCTTCTGGGAGCCGAAATTCGTTCTCCTCCTCATCGGCTCCACGGCCTTCAACTGGGCCGTCGGCCGCGACCTCGCCCGGATGCGCGGCCCGGAGGGGCTCGACCGCTTCGGCCGCTGGTTCCTCGGCTTCGGCGTCGCCGCCAACCTCGCCACCCTCGGCTGGTTCAAGTACTACGGCTTCTTCGTCAAGGACGTCGCCGGCCTGGTCGAGCGGCTCGGGGTCGACCTCCCCCTCCCCCTCCTGCAGGTCACCCTGCCCGTCGCCATCTCCTTCTTCACCTTCCACGCCATCAGCTACCTGGTCGACATCGCCCGCGGCCGGTGCGAGCCGCTCTCGCCGCTCGATTTCGCCCTCTATCTCTCGTTCTTCCCTCACCTCGTGGCCGGGCCGATCGTGCGCGTCACCGAATTCGCCCCGCAAATCCGGGCCCCCCTGCGCGACCGGGTGATCGACGCCGCACCGGCCTTTACCCTCATCGTGGCGGGGCTGTTCAAGAAGGTCGTCATCTCGACCTACCTCGCCGGCGAAATCGCCGACCCCGTGTTCGCCAGCCCGGGCACCCACAGCGCGTTCGAAAACCTGCTCGGCGTGTACGCCTACGCGGTCCAGATCTTCGCCGATTTCAGCGGCTACACCGATATCGCCATCGGCTGCGCCCTCCTCCTCGGCATCCAGTTCCCGCAGAACTTCGACCAGCCCTACCGCGCGTGGTCGCTCCAGGACTTCTGGCGCCGCTGGCACATGACGCTGAGCCGCTGGCTGCGCGATTACCTCTATATCCCGCTCGGCGGCAATCGCGGCAGCAAAGGGTTCACCTACCGGAACCTCTTCCTCACGATGCTCCTCGGCGGCCTCTGGCACGGCGCGGCCTGGACGTTCGTCGCCTGGGGCGCCATCCACGGCGCCGGCCTCATCATCGAACGGGAGGTCCGCGCCCGTAATCGCTGGCTCCGCGGCGCGGCAGCGAAGGCGGCCGGCTGGCTCGTCACCTTCCACGTCGTCTGCTTCGCCTGGATCTTCTTCCGCGCCGAGACGTTCGGCACCGCCTGGCACGTCATCACCCGCATCGCCACCGCCTGGGGCGAACCCTCCCCGGCAGCCAGCCCGCTCCTGGTGGCCGTCATCGCCGGCGCAATCGCCGCCCAGTTCCTCCCGCGCGACCTCTTCCGGCGCTTCGAAGTGACCTACTCTGAACTCGCCCCTGCCGCCCAGGCGGCTATGCTGGCCGTGGCGCTCGTCCTCATCGACGCCCTCGGGCCGGAGGGCGTTGCACCCTTCATCTACTTCCAGTTCTGAGCGCCGGAGGTGACCCCGCCCGATGGCTGATGCGACGCGACCCGGCCCACGCCAGCGGCTCGGCGCCCGGCCCCGGCGCGTCTTCGGCGTCATGGTCGGCGGCCTCCTCCTCGCCGTCCTCCTCAACGCCCCCGCCCTCGAGCAGGGCGCCGCATCCATGCCCTACGGCCGGGAGCGCGATTTCTGGCTCGCCGTCTGGAAGCCGTTCGCCGCGGTCAGCCGGCTCCTCTTCCTCGACGAACCGCGCAACCTGCTCGACCGGGCGCTCGGCCGCAAGGAGGCCGACCTCTTCGAACTGCCAGCGTCGCCCGGCAGCGAGGACCAGGGCCAGCCCGGCGGCGATGCCACCGCGCTCCCGGGCCAGGCGCCCACCCCGGGCCGCACCCCGGCCGCTGCCCCGTCCCCCACGCCCGACCCCCGCCCGAAGCTCCGCACCCCGACCGCCAGCGACCCCCTCCGCGTCTGGATCGGCGGCGATTCGATGGTGAAAGTCCTCGGCGAGGCGTTCCTCCGCCAGGCCGCCGAGACCGGCGTCATCGCCGCCACCCACGACCCGCAGCTCTCCTCCGGCCTCACCCGGCCCGACTTCTTCGACTGGCCCGGCCACTTCAACCAGCTCGTCCAGTCCGGCCGCTACGAGGTCTTCATCGTCATGTTCGGCGCCAACGACTCCCAGGGCATCAAGACCCCCGACGGGCAGGTCTTCCAGCCCGGCGAACCCGGCTGGACGGCCGAGTACCGCCGCCGCGTCGCCGGCGTCATGGACCTCCTCGGCGGGCAGAACCGCCTCGTCCTCTGGGTCGGCCAGCCGATCATGCGCAGCGCCGAGTTCAGCCAGCGCATGGCCGACCTGAACGCCATCTACCGCGAAGAAGCCGCGAAACGCCCGTGGGTCCGGTTCATCGACCTCTGGCCCCTCTTCCAGTCGCCCGCCGGCGGCTACGACGCCTACCTCCGCGACGACGACGGCCAGGTCAAAGAGATGCGCCACCCGGACGGCGTCCACCTCGTCCGCGACGGCGGCGAGCGGGCTGCCCGTGCCATCCTCGCCGTCCTGGCGCGCGAAGCCGGCCTCCCCTGATGCGCCGGGTGAGCCGGCCCGTCGTCCCTTCCTCCGCCGGGCCGTACCCTCGTCCTCGATGGATGGCCGCTATCCGCCCGGTTTCGGGCGCTACCCCCTCCCGCTCGCCCTGGCCATCCTGCTCGTGCAGGCCGCGCTCGGCATCCTCCTCTTCGCCACGTTCCAGGAGTGGGTGCCGCGGCACCTCGCGACCTCCGACGCCTGGGGCGGCTACCTCCTCGCCAGCTACGGCGCCGCCCGGTTCCTCCTCGAAACCCCGACCGGGGCCATCGCCGACCGTCTCGAGCGCCGGGCCGGCCTCCTCCTCGGCTTCCTCCTCATGCTCCCGGCTATCGGCCTCATGGCCGTCGCCCGGCAGGCACACGCCTACCTCGCCTTCGCCGCCATGCTCGGCGCCGCCACCGCCTTCCTCTGGCCCGCCACCTACGCCATCGCCGCTGACCTCTACCCCATCGACCGGCGGGGCAAGGTCATCGGTTTCCTCAACCTCGCCCAGCTTGCCGGTTTCGGCCTCGGCGCCCTCGGCGGAGCCTTCCTCGTCGACCACGCCCCGGCCGGCGCACTGTTCGGCGCCGCGGCCGGGGCGGTCGCGCTCGCCTTCGCGGCGGCCCTCCTTGGCATCCCGAGCTACCGTGGCGGCTCGCTCTTCCGCCGGGTCGATGTCCCCGACCGGCCCTCGCTCCGGAGCGTGCTGGACCGGCGCGCCGCCGCCCTCGCCGGCCTCATCCTCCTCGCGAGTGTCGCCCTCGCCATGCTCGTGCCCGCCATCCGCCCCTACGGCGAGCACACCATCGGCATCTCGTTCTCCCGCCTGACCATCGCCCTCATCCCGGCCGTCGCCGTCGGCGCCCTCCTCTATATCCCCGCCGGTGACCTCGCCGACCGGTTCGGGCGCTGGAGGCCGTTCGCGGCCGGCCAGCTCTGCCTCGTCGCCGGCCTGCTCGTCCTCGCCTCGACGACGAGCCTCCCGGTGGCCGTCATCGCCGCGACCCTCGTCTTTGCCGGCAACGTCCTCACCGTCCCCGCGTGGAATGCGGCCGTCATGGACCTCGCCCCCGAGAGCCACCGCGGCACGCTCATCGGCCTCTCCGTCGCCCTCAGCGGGCTGGCGCTCGCCCTCGGCCCGGCACTCGGCGGCTACGTCGTCGGCCGCTGGGGTGCCCCAACCGCCTTCACCGTATCGGCTGCCCTCGCCGCGAGCGCAGCCGCGGCCACCCTCGCCTACGCACGGGGCACAGCGGCCCCCCGCCGGCCGATACTTCGCAACCGATGAACCGCTGCCCCATCGCGCGGTCAGGGTCTCTATACTTGCGGCCTATCGAACACGACCCCTTCGCCGCGGAGGAGCCCCATGACCCAGGCCAGGTCGACCGATACGAACTGGCGGATGCGCGCCGCCGTCTTCGCCGTCATCCTCATCGCTCTCCTCGTCTTCATCGCTGAGAACTGGCTCACCGTCGAAGTCCGCTTCCTCTTCGCAAAGACGGAGACGCGGCTCGCCTGGGCCCTGATCGTGGCGGCTCTCCTCGGGTATGCTGCCGGCTGGCTGACGCCGAAGCTCCGCCGCTAAGGTGCGGCACGCGGCCCGGCGCCGGCACGCCCCCCAAAGAGGTTCCCACGATGCCCAGCGCCGAAGCCCAACAGCTTGCTGCCATGTTCCGGGCGGCACCGCCGCCCCTCGAAACCCCCGACGTCGGCCAGATGCGTGCCACGATGGAAGGCATGGCCGTCCTCGGCGGCCCGGAGCCGGGCACCGCACTCGAACCGGTCGATGCCGCGGGCGTCCCGGCCGAGTGGTCGGTCGGCCCCGGTGCGAGCCGCGACCGGGCATTCCTCTACCTCCACGGCGGCGGCTATGTCATCGGCTCCATCGCCACCCACCGCGGCCTCGTCTCCCGGCTCTCCGCCGCCTCAGGCGCGGCCGGCCTCGCGGTCGACTACCGCCTCGCGCCCGAGCACCCCTTCCCCGCGGCCGTCCACGATGCGGTCGCGGCCTACCGCTGGCTCCTCGCCCAGGGTATCGAACCCGGCCGCATCGCCATCGCCGGGGACTCCGCCGGGGGCGGGCTGACGGTCGCGACGCTGCTCGCCCTGCGCGATGCCGGCGACCGCCTCCCCGCCTGCGCCGTCGTCTTCTCGCCCTGGACCGACCTCGCCCTCGAAGGCGCTTCGATGGATGCCCGCGACGCCCGTGACCCGATGGTCCACCGCCAGGGCATCCAGCAGATGGCCGACTGGTACCTCGCCGGGCAGGACCCGCGCCAGCCGCTCGCCTCGCCCATCTATGGCGACTTGCGCGGCCTGCCCCCGCTCCTCATCCAGGTCGGTACCGAAGAGACCCTCTACGACGACGCCGTTCGGCTCGCTCTCCGGGCCATCGAAGCCGGCGTGCCGGTCGCCTTCGAGCCCTACGACGGGCTGTTCCACGTCTTCCAGCTCTTCGGGATGCTTCCCGAGGCCGGCCAGGCGGTCGCCGCTGCCGGCGCCTTCATCCGCCGCCACACCGGCGAGGCCTGACGCCGCGCCCGTCCACGGGCGCGGTGTTAGCCCCTCTGTGCGGCTCTGGGGTCAGTGCTCGTCGTAGTGGTCGCCGTGCGGGGCGTGCCGGTGCTGGTCGTGGATGTAGTCGACGTGGTCGCCGTGCTCCACGGTCGGGTGCCCGCAATCCGAACCGTGCTGATGGGAGTGCACCCCGGCCGGCACGTGGGCCTCGACGTTGCAGTCGTCCCAGTGCCCCTCGTGCTCGTGGTGGGCGTGCCCGTCGTGCAGGTAGTCGGTGTGCTCGCCGTGGGCAACTGCGACATGGCCGCAGCCTTCGCCGTGCCGGTGGGCGTGGTCGAGGTGGACCTCGTGGCTCATCACTGTTCCTCCGTTTCCCGGGCTTCCCCGGTGTGGGTGATGGCATCCGCGACCAGCTGGGTGACGTGCTCATCTGCGAGCGAGTACTGCATCTCGGTCCCGTGCCGCTGCGCCCGCACCAGGCGCGCCGCACGCAGCGTGCGGAGGTGCTGCGAGACCAGCGGCTGGCGCACCCCGAGATAGTCCGCCAGCTCGTGGACACACCGCGGGCCCTCCCGGAGCTTCACCAGGACCGCCAGGCGGACCCGGTTCCCGAGCGCACGAAAGAGCTCCTCGGCTGCGGCCAGCTCGTCGTGGTGCATACGCCAACATTAGACTATTCGAACATTCGAATGCAAGCATGAACCGCGCTGCCGGGGCCAGGCCGCGCCTCTTACCTCGCCCCCGGCAGCTCCTCGACCCGCAGCCCGAAGAGCGCCGGCGGCTCCACGCCCAGGAGCGAGAGGTACGAGCAGAGCTGGCTCCGGTGGTGGACCTCGTGCTCCACCAGCCCGCCCAGCACCCGCTTCCAGGCCGGGAACGGCTCACCCGCGAGGTTCCCTATCGTCCGCTCCAGGTCGACCGTCGCCAGGACGGCCACCGTCCTCTTGCCGGTCCGCAGGCAGAGCGCCCGGAGCCGGTCGGCCGTCAGCCCCGGCGGCGGTTCGTGGCCCGGGTAGCGGGGCGCCCCGGTCTCGAGGGCATGCAGGTTCATCCGCCGCGCCGCGACGATGTGGAGCGCCAGCTCAGCGACCGAATACTCGCCCGGTGCCGGCCGCCAGCCCAGGTGCTCGTCCCGCAGCCGCTCGAAGACGCCGTACGTCCGCCCCTGGACGGCCACCACATACCGGACCAGCTCCTCCCGGCCGATCACCGGTGCATCGTACCCTGCCGCCGGGCCGTTTCCCTAACCTTCCGTTAACGCCGCCGCCGGAGTCTACGAGACTGTGCCCGCCGGCCCGGGCTGGCGCCCGTCGATGCCGTCCCCGGCCAGCCAGCTCCCCCGGCGAACTTCCCCGGCCGGCCTCTGCCGTCCCCGTCCAGGAGGTCACCATGGCTCCTCTCTCGCTCACCCCGGACCAGGAGCGCGAACTCCGCACCCGCGTCCGTCACGAGGCCGAGTCCCTCGCCCGCGAGTTCGCCGGCATCTTCTCCGTCGAGACCATCGAGCGGTATGCCACCGAATCGTTCGATGCTATTCGCAACCGCGCCCGCCTGATCGATTTCGTGCCCGTCTTCGTCCACCGGTACACTCGAGAACGGCTGCGCGCACTTGCCCAGGCCGAGGGCCTCATCATGAAAGACCGTCCGGAAGTCCTCTACGTCTGCGTCCACAACGCTGGCCGCTCCCAGATCGCCGCCGCCCTCACCTCTCGGCTGAGCGGCGGTGCCGTCAACGTCCGCTCCGCCGGCTCCGACCCGGCCGACGCCATCAACCCCGTCGTCGTCGAGGTCCTCGCCGAGCGCGGCATCGACATCTCCGAAGAGTTCCCGAAGCCCCTCAGCGACGAGGTCGTCCGTGCCGCCGACGTGGTCATCACCATGGGCTGCGGCGACGCCTGCCCCCTCTACCCCGGCAAGCGGTACCTCGACTGGGACGTGCCGGACCCCGCCGGCCAGCCCCGTGAAATCGTCGAGGCGATCGTCGAGGACATCGAAGGCCGCGTGCGGAAGCTCCTCGCCGAGCTCGAAATCCCGGTCGCCGGCTGACCGACCGGCCTACCACTCCCTGCCGATGCCGCCCCGGCCGCCAAAGAAGCCGGACGGCCAGTTCCGCCCCGTGATCATCGCGCGGTCGACGTCCTCCGGCGTCGCAATCCCCGCCTCCACGATCGCCCGCGCCTCCCGGTAGGCCGCCGCGAACACCCGGTTCAGGATGAACCCGTACGTCCCCGGCGTGTCTTTCACCATCGAGACCTCCTTGCCCGCGGCCTCGGCCAGCTTCCGCGCAGTCGCGATGACCTCCTCGCTGTTCTGGGGCGTCCAGACCACCTCGCACATCCTCATCACGGTCACGGGGTTCGAGAAATGCATCCCGATGAATCGCACCTTCCGGGCCTCCGAAACGTCGCGGGCCACGTCCTGGATGCAGAAGCCGCTCGTATTCGTCGCGAACATCGCCTCCGGCTTCGCCAGGCGGTCCAGCTCGGCGAATACCTGCTGCTTCAGCTCCAGCTTTTCCGGGATCGCCTCGATGATGACGTCGCAATCAGCGAGGGCAGCCAGCTCGGTGGAGTAGCTGATCCGTGCCATCGCCGCCAGGGCGTCGTCGAACCCCAGCTTGCCGCGCTCGACGGCACGCTTCAGGCCCCACCTGCCGTCTTCGATGGCGTGGCGCGTCCTGGCGAGCGCCTCGTCGCTGATATCGCGAACCACCACGTCGTAGCCCGCCTGCGCGACGACCTGGGCGATGCCCCCGCCCATCACCCCTCCGCCCAGGCAGCCGACCTTCCGAACGTCCTCGAACTTCACGCGTGCATCCCTCCCCGGGCTCACGGCCCAGCAGACTCGTGCCCCGCACCCTACACCGCGCCGCCCGCCCGCGGAACCCCGCTCCCGCCCCTAACCTCTCGCCTCCAACCTTCCCCCTCCCACCTTCCGCTGCTATGCTCACCCCAGAGCGCGGGGTGTAGCTCAGCCTGGAAGAGCGCTGCGTTCGGGTCGCAGAGGCCACAGGTTCAAATCCTGTCACCCCGACCATTTCGATTCCCCCGCGGTACCGGGCTCACTGGCGTGTGCGGGTGCCGGCCTCGCCGGCCGAGATCGCAGTTGGGTGCTATGCTTCGCCCCTAATCCCGCCCGCCGGAGCTGCCCGTGAACCGACCCCGTCCCTTCCTCATCGCGCTGTTCCTGCTCGGCGCGGTCCTGGCGGCGGCCTGCGGCGGCGGGAGCAGCCAGCCCCGCACCGAAAAGGGTCTCGAAAACGCGGCCCGCCAGGCAGCGGAAGCGATGCTCAACGGCGACTACCGCAAAGCCTACGAATCGTTTTCGAAAGAGTGCCGCGACGAGGTACCTTTCGGCGAGTTCGAGTCCACGGCCAGGCTCGGCGTCACGTTCCTCGAGGCGTTCGCCGGCGTGAAATTCAAAGATTTCAAGGTGACCGGCGTCGAGGTGCGCAACTTCACGCAGGAGGGCGGCGAGGTGCGCATCGCGCTGAAGCCCCCGAAGCAGCTCGAAGGCTTCGGCGAGGACGGCGAATTCGAGCCCTGGAAGTGGGAAAACGGCAGGTGGGTCGCCGCGGACTGCAGCGGCCTCGGCGGCGGCGGCGGGCTCTTCGGCGACGGGAACGGCGACACCTCGGCCGGCCCCACCGTGCCGCCGCCCGGCTCCGGGCCGAAGCTCGGCGAAACCGTCGACGCCGGCAACGCCCGCGTCACCGTCCGCGCCGTCGAAGACCCGGTCCGCGGTGCCGCGATCGACCCTGCCCCCGGCCGGCGGCTCGTCGCCTTCGATATCACCATCGAGGCGGCCGGGGGCACGGTCTCAGTCGCTTCCCAGGACTTCGCCCTCCAGGACGAGCAGGGCTACGTCTACGAGGCCGCCTTCGCCGGGCGCGAGCCCGCCCTGCGGTCCACGAACCTCGTCCGCGGCCGAACCGTCGCGGGCTGGGTGACGTTCGAGGTCCCGGCCGGTGCGAAGCTCGTCGCGCTCTACGCCGACCTCGACTTCTCGAAGCCGGAAACCCTCGTCCTCGACCTCACCCGGAAGTAACCGCGCGCTGGCAGCGTTTACCGCGGCGGAGTAGCCTAGGCCGCGATGTCGAAGCCGCACGCCGTCATCGCCATCGACCTCCCCGCGGGCCTTCTGGAGGACCTCCGCCGCTCCATCAACCCGATCGTCACCGGCAGCGACCCGGCCGCCGTCGAGGCCGCCCTCCCGCGCGCCGAGGGCATCCTCTGCAGCGCCCTCCTCCCCCTCCCGGCCGAGCGGCTCGACCGCGCCCCGAACCTCCGCGTCATCAGCAACTTCGGCGTCGGCATCGACAATATCGACCTCGCCGCCGCGACCGCCCGCGGGATCGCCGTCTGCAACACCCCGGGCGTCCTCAGCGGCGCCGTCGCCGACCTCACCATCGGGCTCATCCTCGCCATCGCCCGCCGGCTGTTCGAGAACGCCGCCTACGCCCGGGACGGCTGGCCGCGCCGCCAGCCTCCTCCCCCGCTCGGCTGGGACCCCGCCGGCAAGCTCCTCGGCATCGTCGGCTTCGGCCGCATCGGCCAGGCCGTCGCCCTCCGCGCCCGCGCCTTCGGTATGGAGGTCATCTACCACGACCTCGTCGATGAGCCGGTCGAGGGCCTCGAGGATTGCCGGCCCGTCCCGCTCGACGAGCTGCTCGAGCTGAGCGACGTCGTCTCCCTCCACGTCAACCTCGACCCCTCCACCCACCACCTCATCGGCGCCCGCGAGCTCGCCCGCATGAAGCCCACGGCCTGGCTCATCAACACCTCCCGTGGCGCCGTCGTCGACCAGTCCGCCCTCGTCGAGGCCCTCCGCCAGCGCACCATCGCCGGCGCTGCCCTCGACGTCCTCGACCCGGAACCGCCCGCCGCCGATGAGCCGCTGCTCGCCATGGAGAACGTCATCCTCCTGCCCCACATCGGCTCGGCCACCGTCGAGACGCGGGCCGCCATGCGCGACATGGCCGTCCGGAACCTCATCGCCGTCCTCACCGGCCGGGTCCCGCCGGCCTGCATCAACCCCGAGGTGCTGGCCGCCCGCGCCTGACCGTCGAAAGGAGGCCCCATGCGCACGAACACGGTGAAACAGCGATGGGCCGCCGATGAGGTCACCCTCGGCGGCTGGCTCTCGGTCGCCAGCACCTTCACCGCCGAGGTCATGGCCCACCAGGGATTCGACTGGCTTTGCATCGATATGCAGCACGGCGTCGTCGATTACGCCGACGCCGTCGCCATGCTCCAGGTCATCGGCAGCACCCCTACCATCCCCTTCGTCCGCGTTCCCTGGAACGAACCGGGCATCATCGGGAAGGTGCTCGACGCTGGCGCCATGGGCGTCATCATCCCGATGGTCAACTCCCCCGAGGAAGCGCGCGCCGCCGTCGCGGCCTGCCGCTACTTCCCCGACGGCTTCCGCAGCTACGGCCCCACCCGGGCCGCCTACTACGCGGGTGCCGACTACTTCGCCGGCGCCAACCGCGAAATCGCCTGCATCCCGATGGTCGAAACGCGCCAGGCGCTCGAACGGCTCGATGAAATCCTCGCCGTTCCCGGCATCGACGCCGTCTACGTCGGCCCGGCCGACCTGAGCATCACCCTCGGCCTCCCGCCCCGGATGGACAACGAGGGCGCCTTCGAATCGGCCCGGCTCCGCATCGCCCGTGCCTGCCGCGAGCGCGGCATCACCGCCGGCATCCACGCGAACGCCGCACTCGCCGCGAAGCACGTCGCCGCCGGCTACCGGATGAT
>CALLPC010000018.1 GCA_938015525.1 uncultured Dehalococcoidia bacterium | reverse complement strand
CCACCCTCTTCGCCGCGGCGGCGGTGGCCGTCACGGCTGCCTTCACCGCGCTTCGCATCGAGGGGACGGCAGCGTTTGCGGACCCGGGCTGGGACCGGCACTACTACCTCGAGGCCGCTCGCGCCGGGCCGTGGAATTTCCACGTCGCGCCCTACTGCTGGCGAGTGCTCGTGCCGCTGCTCGCCTGGCTGGCGCCGCTGCCGCTGCAGCTCACCTTCGGCGCGGTGGCGTTCGCGGGCGCCACGGCCGCCGGTGCGGCGTTCTTCGCGCTGCTCCGTGCGCGGGGGCACGGCCCGGCCCTGGCGACGGCGGGCGTGCTGCTCCTGTTCGCCACCGGCTGGGGGGTGCGCTACCAGCTGGCCGATTTCTGGCTCCCGGATGCTTCGGTCAGCGGGGCCGTCTGCCTCTGCCTGCTCCTGGCGGCGACCGGCCGCCGCCGGCGGTTCGCGCTCGTGCTGGCAGGCGGTGCGCTGGCGAAGGAGAGTGCGCTCATCGCTGCGCCGCTCGCCTTCACGTTCAGCCGCCCGGGGAAGGGCCGGTGGCCGGCAGCGGCCGCGATGGTCGCCCCGGCGCTTGGCGCGGCCGTCGCCGCCCGGCTCCTCATCCCGGCGTGGAACGATAACCCGGCCTACCTCGCGACGCTGCCCCCGGTCATCAGCCGCTTCCCGGCAATCGTCGCGACGTACGACTACCGCTCGCTTTTGCTGGAGGTGGGCTGGGAGCAGCGGGTGCTGGGGTTCGACGGCCGGCTGGCACGCGCCATGACGTTCGGGACGTTCGGGCCCCTGGCGGCGGCGCTCGCCGTAGCGGGCGCGGTCGCGAAGCCCCGGCTGGCTGCCCGGCTGGCGCCTGCGCTGCTGCTCGCGTGGGGGCAGCTGCTGGTGGCGCGCGATACCGAACGGCTGGTGGCGATGGCCGCGCCCGCGGTCGCCTGGCTCGCGGTCGAAGGGGCGGCGGCCGCGAGCCGGCGGGGGTTCGCGCGGCCGGCCGACCTGGCCGTCGCGGCTGCCGGGGCGTTCGCGCTGGCACTGGCGAACGGCCGCGACGCGTTCGGCCTCGACCTTGCAGCGCAGACGCTGCTGCTGGCGGCCGTTCTCGGGGCCGTCCTGCTGCGCGGCGCGTTCGCGCGGGCCCTGGTCTCGGCCGGGCTCAGTCCTCGAGGATGAAGGTCACCTTCATGTTGACCCGGTACTCCTTGATGACGCCGTCCTCGACGCTGACGGTCTGCTCCTGGACCCAGGCGCCCTTCACGTTGCGGAGCGTCTTGTTGGCGCGGTCGATGCCGACCTTGATGGCGTCTTCGAAGGAGACGGGCGAGGCGGCGGTGATCTCGGTGACGCGCGCGACGGACATAGCGGACCTCCGATGGGGATTCGCACGGATGGTACCGCGGCGAGCCGGCCATCGCGCGTCCGAATGGCGCCCAGGTGATGGGCCCGGCCGGCCGGGGTTTTCGGGCGCCTGAGCGCGGCCGCACCGGGGCTCGTCGTCGCGCGCGGCGGCGGATGGCGAGGGCCGTAAACACATGCTTAGAATGCGGCTTCGACTCGTAGCCGGGGAGCGCAGATGACTGCACCACGACCACCCGACCTGAGCGCCGTCAAGGAGCCTCGATATCCCCGCGCGGGAACCGCTGAGCGGGGCTCTGCGGGCAACCAGCGGCCGCCGGGCCAGTGGGTTCTCACGGGCGGCCCGGGAGAGCGGTCCTCCCGCCCGTCTCCACTTCCTTCCAGCGAGCGAGCCGAAAATGCGGAGTTGCTCCCGCACGAGGTCACACTCACGCCGCTCCGGAACGACCTCCAGTGCCGTCTTTACCAGGCCGCCGGGCTGCCTCAGTGGTTCATCGAGCGGGTCCACGATGCCGGTGTCCCGGTGCGCCTCCGGCGTGCGGCGGGGCAGTGGCGGCTCGACTGGCCGACGCCCCGTTCGACCGACATCATCCACAGCGTTCCCACGGTGCTTGCGGTCGTCGAGGCGGTGCTGACGCGCGGGGCCCTGACCTGCAGCGACCCGGCCGTCGAGGACGCCCTCCCGGAACCCGAGCGTGAACTGATCACCGACGACGACATCCGGAATGCCGTCGTCGAGCTGGTCAGCAATCCCACCGTGCCGTTCCAGCCCGCACCGGAGCGTGAAGTGTGGGGGGACGCCCGGGGATTCGTGGAGTGGTTCGAACAGCATCGGTTCCGGGAGCAGGGATGGACGCTGGTCCCGGGGGTGGAAATTCAGCCCGTATTCAGCGACGAGCTGCCGGGAGTCCCGCCGAGGTTCCCGCTCGTGCTCGCTCACCCCGAGGTCGAGCGGCTGGCCCTCGTCGAGTTCGGCACCGCGCCCCAGGGGGCCACCGCCGCGGCATGGCGTCAGTGGCTGGAGGCTCGTTCGATGCAGGTGTTGACGGCGGCGTTGCCCGGTCCGGGGCAGCCTGGCAACGCCCGGCTGCAGCAGCTCGGGGAGTGGCTCGGCCGTTTCGGCAGGGCCAGGGCCGGGGCGGGCCCGCTCACCGACCTCCGGGCGGCCCGGTTCGCCCACCAGGTGCAGGTGGCCGTGTTCGAGGCATTTCGCGGCGGGCATTTCCCGAATCCCGACCACTGGCCGGTGGCGGTATTGCCCCCGGCCCGGCTGCGGCAGGAGATGACTGCGGACGACCTCCGGCTCCTGCTGGAGCAGGCCGTCGCCGGGGTCGCGGAGCTCATCTACCGGGTTGCCTGCCTCCACGAGGTGCCGCTGTCGCGACCGACGACGAGCGTGGCGCTCGTGCCGGGCGACCAGGTTCCGGAAGGCGCCGTGGTGATCGACGGCGGGCCGCCCAGGACCGAGCATGCGATTGCTGCCGGCAGGGCTCCGTATTTCTTCATCCGTGACCTCCCGCTGGGGATCAACGTGGCGGCGCCGGTGACGAATTCGCCGCCGGTCCGTTCTGAATCCCCTTCCCGCGACGATGCCCGCTGGATGCTGCGCTACCTGTTCCGAAAGCATGATTTCTGGGAAGGGCAGTGGGAAACCGTCCAGCGGACGCTCCAGGGGAAGGACTCCCTGGTCCTGCTGCCCACGGGCGGCGGGAAGTCGATCGCGTTCCAGCTCGGGGCGCTCTGCCTGCCGGGCGTGTGCATCGCTGTCGACCCGATCATCTCGCTCATCGACGACCAGGTCGACAACCTGCAGCGCATGGGAATCGACCGCGCGGTCGGCATTACCAGCCAGGTAAAGGCCCGGCAGGAACGGGAGGCGGCCATGAACGCCACGGCGCAGGGGCGCTACCTGTTCTGCTACGTCGCACCCGAGCGGTTCCAGATTGCGGGCTTCCGGGACGCGCTCCGCCAGCTGACGGCGAACCTGCCAGTGAGCCTGATCGCTATCGACGAGGCGCACTGCGTATCCGAGTGGGGGCACGACTTCCGCACGTCGTACCTGAACCTGGCCCGTATCGCACGGGAATATTGCGCCAAGGACGGGCAGGTGCCGCCGCTCGTGGGCCTGACGGGCACCGCGAGCTACATCGTCCTCCGCGATGTCCAGAACGAACTGCAGATTACCGATTTCGACGCCATCATTACGCCGAACAGCTTCGATCGACAGGAGCTGAAGTTCGAAATCGTCCGATGCCGGTCAGATGAGAAGATCGACCGCCTGGTCGGGCTCCTCACGAGCCTTCCCTCGAGATTTGGCCTGTCCCCGGGGGCATTCTTCGACCCAAACCGCCCGAAATCTGCTGCCGGGCTGGTCTTCTGCCCTTTCGTTGACGGGGAGTTCGGGGTGCAATCCGTCCAGGAGAAGCTCATCGAGCGGACGAAGCGTCAATTCGGCATCTACGCCGGCCGCCTCTCGGACAACATCAAGCGCGAGAATGCGAGGCAGTTCAAGCGGAATCGGCTGCACGGCCTGGTGTGTACCAAGGCGTTCGGGATGGGCATCGACAAGCCGAACATCCGATACACCATCCATTTCGGCCTGCCCGATTCCATCGAGTCGTTTTACCAGGAGGCCGGCCGGGCGGGGCGAGACCGTGAGCGGGCCTATTCGTTCATCATCCTTTCCGACGACTGGCCGAACCAGGACCGGGAGCTGCTGGACCCGAAGAACGACATCTCGCGCATGGCCGGGATGCTCGCACAACGACGTCGTGACCGCACCGGCGATGACGTCACCCGGGCGCTCTGGTTCCACACGCGGGCCTTCCGGGGACGGCGCCGCGACCTCGAGACCACCAGGGCGACTTTGGCAGAGCTCGGGGGGACCGGCCGCCGGCGGGTCACCGAGCTCGCATGGCCGGCCCCCGTGGATGACGGTCGCGATGACGAATGGCGTGCGGACGCCGAGAAGGCGCTCCACCGTCTCGTCGTCATCGGGGTCGTGGAGGACTACACCATCGAATACGGGGCCAGGAAGTTCACGGTCACCGTCGCGGATGCCGACCCCGCCCGCGTCCGGCAACGTCTCCTCGACTATATCCGCGGCTACCAGGCCGGGCTCGTCCGGGCGTATGAGGAGCGCCTCGGGGCCGCAGGCGACATGCCCTGGGACGGGTTCGTCCTCTACGCATGTGAACTGCTGATCGATTTCATCTACGAGCACATCGAGCGGGCGCGCCGGCGGTCGCTCCAGGAGATGTTCGACGCCGCCGCGCTGGCCGACGGCGAGAAGCTCCGCGAACGGATTCTCAACTACCTGACGACGACGGAGTACGACGACCACCTGGTCGCCATCGCGACGGGCAGCGACGAGACCACGGAGCTCAGGGCGATGCGGCAGCTGTTCGACCTCATCGTCTCGCCCAACGATGCCGAGCGGGTTCGGGGTGCCGCCGCGAGGTATCTCACCTCCTACCCGGACCAGCCGGCACTGCTCCTCGTCCGGGCTGCCTCCGAGGCCCTCTCCCGAGAACCCGACACGGAGACGGTTGGCCAGAACGTCCGGGCGGCCCTGCAGTTCGGCAGGGAGCGCTACCGGTTCGACGATGCCCGGCTCGCCCGTCTCTGTGCAGCGGCACTCGACGCCGTCGGTCGACGGAGCCCGGGGGATGCCCGCCAGCTGGCGGCGGAGATGGCCCGGGCCGAGTGCGGGAGCCGCGAGTTCCTTCGCCAGCTGGCCCGGGATGCCCCTGCCGCCGCCTCCGAACCGGTGGTGCTGGTGGAGACCGCACGGGTCATTGCCGCTGTCGACCGGCTCCTGAACGTTTCCTGAGGTGCACTGTGTCCGTCGATGAACAGCTCGAAAAATTCTTCTCCCTCGAAGAGGCGGTCGAGGCGTTGCTCCAGCGGCTCGAACGGCTTCATGACGAAGCCGACCGCTTCGACCGGGCAACGGCCGACCTCCAGTCGGCCGCGGAAAGTCTCCAGAGGTTCTTCGATGAACTGACGGGCGTGACGCGCGGTATCGGCGATGCCATCGCCGTGATGCGGACCATCGACACGCCGTCACTCCTTGCCGGCCAGCAGGAGATTGCCGAGCGCTTCCGGGGCTTCGAGGAGGTCTTCACGGCGGCACAGGTGCAGCTCGGGGACCTGGCAAACGCGGTCGCGGACCAGCTCCAGGCGGTGCCGGGGGAACTCGCGACCCTTTCCGGGAAGTTCGAGGCCCTCGCCGACGGCACCGCCCGCCTCGACACGGACCTCGCGAACCTCGTTGCATTTCTCACCCAGCGGACGCGCGACCTCGCGCAGACCGTCACTGACCGCGCCGACCGCCTCGACACGGCCCTCGCGAACCTCGGCTCCTCCCTCGACCGTGGCCTCGAGCAGGTCCTCACGGCGGCACAGGCGCAGCTCGGGGACCTGGCAAACGCGGTCGCGGACCAGCTCCAGGCGGTCACGGGGGAACTCGCGGCCCTTTCCGGGAAGTTCGAGGCCCTCGTCAACAGCATCGCCCGCCTCGACACGGCCCTCGCCAACCTCGTTGCTTTTTTCACCCAGCGGACGCGCGACCTCGCGCAGACCGTCACTGACCGCGCCGACCGCCTCGACACGGCCCTCGAGAATCTCGGCTCCTCCCTCGACCGTGGCCTCGAGCAGGTCCGGGCCGACCAGGCAGCGCTCCGCGAGGAGGTGCGCCGTTCGCTCCTCGAGCTGCGGAACCGGGTGTTCTTCGCAATCGGCGGGGTCGGTCTGCTGGTCGTGGCGACGCTCGGGCTCGTCATCGTTCGCACCTAGCCTCTCGACCGGCGGGGGCGCCGGGAGCGATGGCCGCCGATGCCGTAGGCTGTGGGGCCGTGAGCGCTGCGAGGGCTCCTGGGGACGCGGGGGAGGTGGCACGCTACTTCTTTCGCCTGGGGTGCATCGCCTTCGGCGGGCCGGCGGCGCACATCGCCCTGATGCGCCGGGAGCTCGTCCACCAGCGCGGCTGGGTGAGTGACGGCGAGTTCCTCGATATGCTCGGGGTGACGAACCTCATCCCGGGCCCGAATTCGACCGAGATGACGATGCATCTCGGGCACCGCCGGGCTGGGCTGGCGGGTCTCTGGCTCGGAGGGCTGCTCTTCCTGCTCCCGGCAGTCGTCATCGTCACGGCCCTTGCCTGGGCGTACGTCCGCTACGGGAGCACGCCGGCGGGCGAGGGCATCCTGCTCGGCGCCCAGCCCGTCGTGCTGGCGCTCATCCTGCACGCGGCCTGGGGCCTGACGGGGGCGGCGTTCCGGGGATTCGAATCGCTGGTCGTGGTCACGGCGGCGGCGGCGCTGGCGGTCGCGGGGGTGAGCGAAGTCGCCCTCGTGCTCGGCGCGGGGGTGGCCACGGCCGTGGCCGCGGTGCTGGTCCGGGCGCTGACCCGCGAGGCGCGGCGGAACCTGCCGGGGCTGCCGCGGGCGGGCGGCCACTGGTGGCGGCTGCCGCGACAGCGGAGCGCGAGCTCGCGCGGGCGAAGAACCCGGGCCCTGCTCCCGCCCGTCGCCCCGGTGACCCTGGCGGCCGCGGGCAGTGCGGGAGGAGCGACGACGGCCGGGATTTTCCTCGGGTTCCTGAAGATCGGGGCGGTGCTCTACGGGAGCGGCTACGTGCTCGTCTCGTTCATGCGCGGCGAGTTCGTCGAGCGCCGGGGCTGGCTGACGGAGGGCCAGCTGCTCGACGCCGTCGCGGCCGGCCAGGTCACGCCCGGCCCCCTCTTCAGCTCGGCCGCGTTCGCCGGCTACGTCATGGATGGCTTCCCGGGGGCGCTCGCAGCGGCGGCCGGGATCTTCCTCCCGTCGTTTCTCTTCGTGATGGCGGCTGCTCCGCTGGTGCCGCGCCTCCGCTCCTGGCCGCCCGGGAGCGCCTTCCTCGATGGGGTGAACGCGGCGGCCTGGGCGCTGATCGTGGTCGTGGGCGTCGACCTCGCCCGCGCGACCCTGACCGGGCCGTTCGCGTGGGGGCTGTTCGCGGCGGCGCTGGCGGCGGCGGTCGCGACGCGCGTGAACGCGGCCTGGCTCGTCCTCGGCGGCGTGGCGCTCGGCCTCGCCCGGGCGGCGGCCGGCTGAGAGTGGCGCCAGGCCCGTTCAGCGCTCGTTCGCGCGCATCTTCCAGTAATCGCCGAGGGCGATGCGGATGACCTCGAGGGCGCGCTCACGCCCTTCGAACGGGTCGACGACCACTTCCTTCTCTTCGAGCACCTTGTAGTCGATGAAGAAGCGCTGGATCTCGGCGACGAGGTGGGGCGGGACGTCCTCGAGCTTCCGGATGTGGCTGAAGGCCGGGTCGTGGGAGTGAACGCCGAGGATCTTCTCATCGGCTTTGCCGCCGTCGCGCATGTGCATGACGCCGACGGGCCGGACGTAGACGAGGGTCAGCGGGACGACGGGCTCCTGGCCGAGCACGAGGACATCGAGCGGGTCGCCATCGTCGCAGAAGCTGCGCGGGATGAATCCGTAGTTGGCCGGGTAGCGGACGGAGCTGGAGAGGACGCGGTCGAGCTTGAGGATGCCGCTCTTCTTCTCGAGTTCGTACTTGTTCTTGCTGCCGGCGGGGATTTCGATGACGACGGGGAGTTCGGACTCAATCCGGTCGGGGTCGACGGCGATATCGTGCCAGGGGTGCATGGGACGGTCGCTCACTTGCGGAGGTGATGGGTGGAGTGTCGCACCGGCGGAGCGGCGGCGCGAGTGACGGGACAGGCACCCGTTGGAGGTTGAGCGGCGATGCGGCAGCGTGGCCGCATGACCACACTGGCTGATTTTCGAGCACGGATGCGCATCGACCTGCAGGACCCGGCGGCGGAGCGGTGGGCCGACGCGGCGCTGGACCGCCACCTCGGCCGGGCGGTCGCCGAGCTTTCGCGGGCGGTCCCGCGCGAAGGCCGCGTGAGCGTGGCAACGGTGCCGGGGAGCCGGGAGCTGAGCCTGGCGGGCATCCCCGGGCTGCTCGCGGTGGCCCGGGCCGAGTTCCCTGCCGGGCTGGAGCCGCCCCGGTTCGTGGAGTTCACCGTTTTCGGCGGCACTCTCCGGTTGGAGGACGGGCCGCTCCCGGACGGGGGCGACTGCCGGCTCTGGTGCCGGCTCGTGCACGTGGTCGACGAGGCGGGGAGCACGCTTCCCACGGCGCTGGAGGACGTCGCCGTGCTCGGCGCGACGGCGTTCGCGGCGGCCGAGGCGGCGAGCGGAACGCTCGAGCGGCTGACGCTGAACGCAGGCACGGCCGCCGCCTATGCGGCGATGGCGCGGGAGCGGGAGACGGCCTTCCGGCAGCTGCTGCGGGAGCTGGGCGGGCGCGGCCGGCTGGGGGTGCGGCAGTTCGGTCGCGGTTAGCCCTTGCGGAGATGGAGGAGCTCGCGCACGCCGAGGTCCTTCACCTCGTAGACGTGGGTGGCGACGCCTTCGACGATGCCGGGGTCGTGGCTCGCGCAGAGGATGGTCCCGTCGTACGCGCGGAGCGCTTCGATCAGCTTCCGCCGCGTGGTGCGGTCGAGGTGGTTCGTCGGCTCATCGAGGAGCAGGACGTTCGTCGGCTGGAGGAGGAATTTCGCGAGCGCGACGCGGCTCCGCTCGCCGCCAGAGAGGACGCGAATCGGCTTGAAGACGTCGTCGCCCTTGAAGAGGAACTGGCCGAGCACGGTGCGGAGGCGGACGTCCGGCTCGTGCGGGGCGACGGAGCGCACCTCTTCGAGGACGGTGCGGTCCATGGCGAGGGCCTCGTCCTGGTGCTGGTCGTAGTAGCCGAAGCGGGCGCGCTCGGCCCATTCGACGGTCCCTTCGGTGGGGGTGATGCGCCCGGCGGCGATTTTCAGGAGGGTGCTCTTGCCGCCGCCGTTCGGCCCGACGAGGACGACCTTCTGGCCGCGTTCGATGTGGAGGTTGACGTCGACCAGCACGAGGTGGTCGCCGTAGGCGTGGCCGACGTGCTTGAGGACGAGGACGTCGCGTTCGGTGCGGCCGCTTGCGGCGATGTCGAAGTGGACCTCGGCCTCTTTTTTCGGCCGTTCGACCCGCTCGATGCGCGCGAGCTGCTTCTCGCGGGACTGGACCTGGCTCGCCTTGGTGGCCTTGGCGCGGAACCGCTCGATGAACCGCTCCTGGCGGGCGAGCTCGCGCTCCTGCCGGGCGGCGGCCTGGTCGAGGGCCTGGAGCTTCGCGGCCTTCTGCTTCTGGAAGGCGGTGTAGTTGCCGGTGTAGCTTTCGATGGACTTCTCGCGCAAGTCGAGGATGCGGGTGGCGAACCGGTCGAGGAAGTCGCCGTCGTGGGTGACGACGAGGATAGCCGCGTCCCACTCGCGCAGCTCCTCGGCGAGCCAGTCGCGGGCACGGGCGTCGAGGTGGTTGGTCGGCTCATCGAGGAGGACGTTCTCGGGCCGGCGGACGAGCACCTTTGCGAGGGCGATGCGCATCTGCCAGCCGCCGGAGAACTCGCCGCACCGCTTCTGCCAGTCGCCGGGCTGGAAGCCGAGGCCATCGAGGACGCGGCCGATGCGGGCGTCGATGCGGTAGCCATCGAGCGCTTCGAACCGTTCGAAGAGGCGGGCCTGCTCTTCCACCAGGGCGTCGAGGTCGCCCTGGCCGGCCTCGATGGCGGCGGCGACGCGGGCGAGCTCACGCTCGATGGCGGCGGCATCGGGGAAGGCGCGCCAGAGCTCCTGGAGGAGGGTGTTGTCGTCCTCGAGGCCGGCCTCCTGCTGGAGGTAGCCGAGAGCCCCGCCCGTGTAGCCGGCGCGGCCGGCATCGGGCTGCTCGAGGCCGGCGATGAGGCGGAGGATGGTCGATTTGCCGGCGCCGTTCGGGCCGACGAGCCCGGCGCGTTCGCCTTCGCTGACGGTGAAGGTGACGTCGCGGAGCACCTCGTTGGCGCCGAATGACTTCGAAACCTGGTCACAGAAGAGCATGGGTCAGGTTCAAGGGTAGCAGGAGCGGCCGATGCGGCCCCGGGGCTCCCCCGTTGGGTTCCGCCCGCCGAGAATTGGGGGCGATGGTAGCGGACGAACCGGGCGCAGCGGGGAGGCTCGAGGCGGCGCGGGAGGCCGCGCGGCAGCGCGAGGTGGGGAGCTACGCGCGCCACATCTTCCTCTGCACGGGGCCGGACTGCTGCACGCCGGAGGAGGGGCAGCGGGCCTGGGAGCGGCTGAAGACGCTCGCGGCGCGGGTGAACCGGACGCCCGGTGCGCCGAAGCTGTACCGGACGAAGGTCGGCTGCCTGCGCATCTGCGAGGCCGGGCCGGTCGCCGTCGTCTACCCGGACGGGACCTGGTACGGCTGCCTGGGGCCGGAGAACCTCGAGCGGGTGGCGGCGGAGCATCTCATCGGCGGGCGGGAGGTGGAGGAGCTGGTCATCGGGCGGAACCCGCTGCCAAGAGAGGGGGCCGGGCGGTGGCTCACTCCCGGCTCCAGAGCGGCGGGAGCGGACCGGCCGGGAGGCTGACCCGGAGCACGCCCGGCTCGGTGCGGAAGGTCATCGGCGTTTGGCCGACAGGGTCGCCATCGAGCTGTACGGGCAGGCCGGGGGTCTCGACGACCACCTCGGCGAACCGGCCGGCGACGATGTGGCGCCCCTCGCGGCGGCCGGCGAGCACCTGTGCGGCCATCGCCAGCGTCTCGGCCGGGCCGTGCGGGCAGAAGGCGAGGAGGTCGAGGAGGCCGTCGTCGATGCGGGCGTGCGGGGTGAGGTGGATGCGGCCGCCGTACAGGCGGGTGTTGCCGAGGAGCATCCAGCCGAGCGGGGCCTCGAAGGCCTGGCCGTCGGCCTGCCAGCGGGCGGGGCGGGTGCGGAGGGCGGGCAGGTGGAGGAGCCCTTCGAGGATGTAGGCGAGGTCGCCGGCGGCCCGCTTCCAGGCCGGGTCGACGGCGGCGGCGACCTCGGCGTCCCAGCCGATGCCGGCCATGAGGAGGAAGACGTGGCCCTCGGCGCGGCCGAGGTCCACCGCGGCGACCTGCCCGCCGAGGTGGGCATCGATAGCCGCCCGGATGCCGCGGGGGAGGCCGATTTCGCGCGCCCAGATGTTGACCGTGCCGGCGGGCACGGCGGCGAGGGCGGTGGTGCTGCCGGCGAGCCCCTCGGCGGCCTGGCGGAGCGAACCATCGCCGCCGACCACGAAGCAGAGGGCATCGCCCCGCTCCGCGGAAGCGCGGGCGGCCGCCGTCGCCTCGGCGGGGGAGTCGGGGATGGCGACCCGGGCGGGGAGGCCGCGCGAGGCGAGGTAGCCCGCGAGGCGGGCCGGGTCGAGCCGGCGCGGCACTCCCCGCGCCGCCGGGTTGATGATGAGGGTCGCGCGTCGCTGTTCCGTCATGGCGCCGGGTGGGCGCCAGTATACCCGCCGCAGAGGGCGCCAGCCCGCCCGGCCCTGGCGCCGTCAATCGACGAGGATGCCGGGGTTGAGCAGCCCCTGGGGGTCGAGGAGCTGCTTCACCGCCCGGAGGGCCCCGGCGAAAAGGGGCGGGCGCTGCCGGCGGTACCAGGGCATGTGGTCGCGCCCGACGGCGTGGTGGTGGGTGATGGTGCCGCCGCCCGCGATGACGGCGTCGCTGGCGGCCTGCTTGATGGCGGCCCAGGTCTCGAGCTCACCGCCCGGCCGGGAGAGGACCTGGAAGCTGTAGTAGGGAGCGGGGCCATCGGGGTAGACGTGGGTGAAGCGGCAGGTGAGGCTCCCGCCGCCGAGCTCCGCAATCTCCCGGCCGACCTGCTCCCGCACGAGCCGGTCGAAGTCCGGCCAGCGGTCCCAGGTGATTGCCGTTTCGAAGGTATCGCTGACGACGCCGGTGCCGGCGAGGAGGTTCCGCTGGTAGGGGGCGCGGATGAAGGCGTTCCGCCAGGCGCCGACGGCCCCCTGCCGCCCGGCCTCCTCGTCGCCGCCGTCGGAGACGCGGACCCCGGCGGCGTCGAGCTCGCCGCCGCACTCCCGGGCGATGCGGAGGGCCTCCTGGAGAAACGGGCCCTGGGGCACCTCGGCGGATTCGAAGCCGAGGATGAGGAGCGCATGGCTGCCATCGCCGCCCGCGGCCGAGGCGGCCTCGGCCGGGTCGAGCAGGCGGCAGTTGGCCGGCCAGAGCTTCGCCTGGACGACGTGCCGGGCGGCTTCGTAGCCCGCTTCCCAGGTCGGGAAGAGCACGCCGGCCGAAGCGCGGTAGCGGGGCCGCGCCTGGATGCGCATCCAGGCCTCGGTGATGATGCCGAGGATGCCCTCGCTGCCGATGACGAGCCGGTCGGGGCTGGGCCCCGCCCCGGAGCCGGGGAGCCGGCGCGACTCCCACGGGCCGCGCGGCGTGACCATCCGCACCGACTCCACGAGGTCGTCGATGTGGGTGTGGTTGGTCGCGTAGTGCCCCCCCGAGCGTGTCGCGATCCAGCCGCCGAGGGACGACCACTCGAAGCTCTGCGGGAAGTGGCGGAGGGTGAACCCGTGCGGGCGAAGCTGTTCTTCGAGCGCGGGCCCGAGCACGCCGGCCTGGATGCGCGCCGCCCGCGAGACGGGGTCGACCTCGAGGACGCGGTTCAGCTCGCGGAGGTCGATGCTCACGACCGGCCGCTCGCCGCCCGGCGGCTCGACCCCGCCGACGACGGATGAGCCGCCGCCGTAGGGGATGGCCGCGGCGTCGGCCTCGCCGCACCACTCCAGCACGGCAGCCACCTCCGCCTCATCGCGCGGGAAGGCGACGACATCGGGCGGGTTCGGGAACTCGCAGCGGAAGGCGCGGACGATATCGCGGTAGCTCTTGCCGTAGTGGTGGGCGGCCCGCTCGTGGGTATCGGTCGTGCAGATGGGTGCGAGGGCAGCGGGCGGGGTGATGCGGGGCGGCCGGAGCCGGACCTGCTCGATGCGCGGCACGGGCGGCGCCTCGACCGGGACACCGTAGCGGGCGGAAAGCCGTGCGGCTGCCTCCCGGCGCTGTGCGTCGGTCGGCTCTTCGGAAGCGAGCCCCCAGGCCCAGAAACTGCGGCGTCCGGTCATGCGGCACCTCCGCGGCGATCATACCCGGGGAGGGAGGCTGGAGGTCAGAGGCTGGAGGCTGGAACGGGGTGCGCGGGTGGACGGGGACAGGTAGGCTAGGCGGCATGAGCATCCAGGTGAAATGGTTCCCGACGCTGGTGAAGCGGACGCGTTCGAAGCAGCCGGAGACGGCAGTGGAATGGCGGGATGGCCTGACGCCGCTCGCCATCTTCCTCGAGGAGGGCTTCTCGGAGGTCGATGCCGAGGCGGTGATGGCAATCATCAACGGCGCCCAGGCGAACCTGCGAGCTCCCCTCAGCGATGGCGACCGGCTGGAGTTCCTCGTCAGCATCCAGGGCGGCTAGGCAGCCGGCTCCTGCCCGGGAGGCGGGGCGGCCGGCAGCAGGATGCGGAAGGTGCTGCCTTCGCCCTCGACGCTCTCCGCATCGAGCCAGCCGCCGTGGGCCCGGGCTATGCTGAGGGCGGTGGAGAGCCCGAGCCCGGTGCCCTTACCGATGCCCTTGGTGGTGAAGAAGGGGTCGAAGATGCGGCTGATGAGCTCGGGCGGCATGCCGGTGCCGGTATCGGCCACGGCGATTTCGTGGTAGCGCCCGGCGAGGAGCCCGCGGCGGGCCCAGGCCGGGTCCGGGCCGAGCTCCCGGGTGGTGCGGGATATCGTGATGGTGCCGCCGTTCGGCATGGCGTCGCGTGCATTGAGGATGAGGTTGAGGAGCACCTGCTGGAGGGCGGTGAACTCGCCGATGACGGTATCGTCGCCGGCGCCGGGGCGGACGATGAGCTGGATGGCGGGCGCGAGGGTGCGCCCGACGAGCGCGGCCGTCTCGTCGAAGAGGCGGGAGAGCGAAACGCGCTCGCGGGCGGCGATGCCCGGGCGGCTGAAGGCGAGGAGCTTCCGGACGAGCTCGGCGCCGCGCTCGGCGGCGGTGCTGGCATCGTCCAGGCTCGCCCGGAGGGGCGAGCCAGCCGGGAGCTCCGTCCGCACGAGGTAGAGGTTCCCGAGGATGGTGGTGAGGAGGTTGTTGAAATCGTGGGCGATGCCGCCGGCGAGCACGCCGAGGCTCTCGAGCTTCTGGGCCTGCAGCAGCGCCAGCTCGGCCTTCCGCCGCTCGGCAGCATCGCGCGATGACCCGATGACGCGGACGCAGCGCCCGGCCTCGTCGAACACCGGGGTGAGGTTGGTCACGACTTCGCGCCGATAGCCGGGCCGCTCGATGACGTTGTCGTACTCGACCGGGCCGCGGGCGGCCTCGGCCTGGCGGTACCGCTCGAGGGCCCGGGCCGCGGCCTCGGGCGGCAGGACCTCCTCGACCCGGCGGCCGACGATGCGCTCGAGCGGCGCCTGGAGCATCTCGGCGGTGCGCCGGTTTGCGAGGGTTACCCGCCAGCCGCCATCGGCCTCTTTTTCGACGACCCAGATGGCATCGCTGGTGCCCTCGACGACGGCGCGGTAGTTCGCTTCCGATTCGGCGAGCCGGCGCTCGTGTTCGCGGCGGCGGGTGAGGTCGCGCGACCAGCCGACGATGCGGCGGATGGCGCCATCGGGACCGGGCACCGGCGTGAGGGTCGTCATGATGTCGAACGGCCGGCCGCGCCAGGAGCCCGTGAGCTCGTACTCGATGGACCGGCCGCTGGCGGCGGCCTCCCGGTAGCGCGCCTCCCGCTCGCGGGCGGCCCCGGGGTCGAGGTAGCCGGCGGCGGCGAGCTCGGCGGAAGTCCTGCCGAGGACCTCGACGGGCTCGACGCCGGCCCCGCGGCAGTAGGCCTGGTTGACGAAGACGATGCGCCATTCGCCCGCCTCGTCGAGGTCGGCGAGCCAGATGGGGTCGCGCACCGAATCGACCACGGCGCGGTAGAGGGCATCGAGCTTCCGCCGCTCGGAGACGTCGCGGACCCAGAGCTGGACGGCCGGCTCGCCGTCGAAGATGGTGGGCGAGGCGACGGTCTCGACGAGGAGGGTCGAGCCGTCGCAGAGGATGAACTCCATCTCGGCGGGACCGACAGGCTCGCCGGCCGCAAGCCGCCGCTGCCGCTCGCGGACGAGGCCGTGCCAGGCAGGGTGGACGAACTCGAAGATGTGCCGTCCGACGAGCGCCTCGGGGCTCTCCGCCCGCATCAGGGCGACGGCGGCGGGGTTGACGTAGGCGACGACGCCCGCGCGGTGGATGGCGATGGCCTCGGGGTTGCGCTCGATGAGGTTGCGGAAGCGGGTCTCGCTCTCGCGGAGGGCCTGCTCGGCACGGACCCGGTCGGTGATATCGGTCAGTGTCGCCAGGTAGCCGCCCGGGCTGCGGCCGGCGGCATCGAAGGCTGTCGCCTGGCCGAGCACCCAGCGGACCGTGCCATCGGGCCGCCTGATACGGTACTCGAGCCTGAACGGCCGGTTCATCGCCACGTGCCGGCGGGCGGTTTCGACGACCCGCTCACGGTCCCGCGGGTCGATGGCGTCGAGGTAGCCGTAGCCGAGCGCCTCTCCAGGGCTGCGCCCGGTCAGCGTGCACCAGCGCCGGTTGACGCGGAGGCAGCGCCCGAGCAGGTCGGTCTGGTAGATGCCGACCGGGAAGAGGTCGAGGGCGAAAAGGGCGTCGAGGCCTGGCTCCGCGCGTTGCTCGTCGGTCATCCCCTGTGCGCCCCCCGCCGGCGCACCCGTAGCGTAACCGGTTTCTCGGGCGGAGGACTCGGGGTTTTCCCGGGTTTTCGGTCAGAAGCGGGACGAGACTTCGTCGCCGGCGGCGCGGACGCAGTTGCGGCCGGCGCGCTTCGCTTCGTAGAGGGCGAGGTCGGCCTCTTTGATGAGCCATTCGGGGGTCATGAGGGCATCGGCGCGGTAGGCCGAGACGCCGAACGAGGCGGTGACCGGGATGGCCTGCCCGGCGGCTTCGACGGGGCGGGAGGCGAGCGCTTCGCGGACCCGCTCGGCGCTCTGGACCGCCCCGTCGAGCGGGGTGGACGGCAGGACGACGACGAACTCTTCGCCGCCGAAGCGGGCGAGCAGGTCGGCATCGCGCAGGACGCTGCGCATCCGGGCGGCGACGGCGCGGAGGACCTCATCGCCCACCAGGTGGCCGTAGGTGTCGTTGAGCTGCTTGAAGTGGTCGAGGTCGACGAGGAAGAGCGAGAGGGGCGTGCCGTAGCGGGCCGCGAGGCGGAAGTGTTCTTCGAGGAATTCGTGGAAGTGGCGCCGGTTGGCGACGCCGGTGAGGACGTCGGTGGACGCCTGCTGGATGAGCTGTTCGCGCTCGGCCTGGAGGGCGGCGTTCTCGCGCTCGGATTCGATGGTCAGGCGGAGGAGGGCTTCGTTGGCGCGGGCGAGGACCTCCTCCGGCTCGAGGCAGCTGGCCGGGATATCGAGGGTGGCGGCGAGCGTGGTGCCGTCGGCCAGCGCCCCGGCGACGAGCTCATCGGCAATGCCGCCGGCGATGCCGAGCCGTTCACAGGCGGTGCGCAGGGCGGCGAGCTGCTCCCCGGGGCGGTCACCGAGGATGACATCGGCGCCGGCTGCCCCGGCGTGGATGCACATCACCAGCTGGGCCGTCTCGAGCGGGGCGCGTGAGGGGTCGTCGGCGTGGCGGACGCCGTCGACGAGGGCCGGCGGCAGGTTCCACCGCTCGGCGAGCGCGGCCCCGACGCGGCAGTGGTCGACCCCGAAGCGCTCGGTTTCGCGCAGGCGGAGGAGGGCGACATCGCGGCCCGCCTCGGCTGCGACGGCGCGGTACTCATCGCCGAGGGCGGATTCGAGCGCGATGACCCCGAGGAGGTGGAAGAGGCCGCCGAGGAAGGCCTCGTCGCCGATACGGAGGCCGGCCCGGCCGGCGACCGCCCGCGCGACGATGGCGGCGTAGAGGCTGCGCTGCCAGAGCCAGGTGTGGTCGAGGCCGGGGCCTTCGCGGGCGCGGAGGTCGGCGACGAGGGTGAACCCGAGCGCGAGGGTCTTGACCGTGCGGAGGCCGAGGACGAGGACGGCATCGCGGACGCGGGAGATGGAGCGGGGCCGGCCGTAGAAGCCGCTGTTCGCCATGCGGAGGACGCGGGCAGCAAGCGCCGGGTCGCGCTCGATCATGGCGCCGAGCTCGTCGAGCGAGACATCCGGCCGCTGGACGAGCTCGATGACGCGGACCGCGACCGCCGGGATGGTCGGCAGGCGGTCGGACTGGAGGATCCGTTCGAGTGGCGAGCCGGGCATGGCCTCGGTGTCTCCGTGGTGGTCGTAGCGGGCGGCAGCGGTCCCATCGTGGGTATCGGCAGCAGCCGCGGAACGAAAGAGGGTTCCCGTGAGAGAAACCCGGGAAACCCCGTAAGGGGCGGCGGGGGCCGGCGGGCCGGCGGTGCGGGGCCGGCCGGCCGTTGCGGCGGCGGCCGCGGGCAGGCACGCTTGGGAGCCGAGACTGCCGCGAGGAGCCGCGCTGATGGCTGCCGTCGAACCCCCGCCGGGGGCGCTCACCGGGAAGCGCCGCCACCGCCGTATCGCCTACCGCTGCGCCTTCACCGAACCGCTCGCCCACACGGGCGCCCCCTACCTCGTGGAAGGGGTGTATACCGACCGGGAGGGGAAGCCGATCGGCCCCGTTTTCACGAACGAGGACCCGCCCGAGGAGTTCCTCGTCCTGCCGGATGAGGCGATCCCCCTCGTCCACGTGGAGGCAACGCTCGATGCTGACCCGCGGGTCGCCAGCTATGAGCAGGTCGTCGGGCTGCTGTTCGACCCGCAGGAGGAGGTCCCGCCGGGCGTGGACGAGAACGGTGAGCGGTGGGAGAACGGCGAACTGGTCGTCTATACCTTCGAGACGGATGAGGAGGCCCTCGAAGCGCAGTACTGAGACGGGGCGGCCCCGCGGGGCCGCCCTCACCAGGCGGCGATGACGACGGCATCCCCCGGGTGGTGGTGGTCGCCGGTATCGATGAGGAGGCGGCGGCCGGGCAGCATCTCGGCGGCTACAAGCGCACGGCTGACCGCGACGCCTTCGAAGAGGGCCGTACCGGAGCCCTCCAGCCGCACGGCGGCGGTCCAGCTGCCGCTATCGAAGGCTACGAGACGGGCGCGGAGGAGGGCCATCAGTTCACCTCACCGAGGCTGAGCACGGTATCGAACGCGGCGCCGGCGCGGAACTCCGCTGCGATGCCGACGACCCGGTAGCGCGCGCTGCCGCCCGGCGCCAGCGGGTGGACGACCTCGACGACGTCCCAGAGCTGGAGGCCGGCGTGGAAGGGGAGGCGGGCGCGGGCGAGCGGGCGGCCGCGGCGAAGACGCGCGAGCAGGCGTGCGGCGAACGCCTCAGCGAGCGGGTCGGTGGAAGCACCGAGCTCGCGGCGGGGGAAGAGGGCGGGGCCATCGCGGAGGAGCGCATCTCCGCGGAACGCATCGGCGGCGCGGTCCGGGCCCTGCACCCTGGCCCAGGCCGGGAGCGCCCGGGCCGCGGGCACGAAGTCGAACAGCGGGTGGGCGCCCGGGCCGAGCAGCCAGGCCGCCGGGTCGGACGGGGTCAGCCCGCAGATTTCGAAGCCGGCTTCGGCGCGGAAGGCATCGGGGGTGGGTTCGAGCAGGCGAAGGGCGGCGGGAAGCGCGGCCTCGCCGGCCTGGATGGCGAACGCGGCTTCCTCGGTAGTCCAGGCGCCGGAGGGCGGCAGGTCGGCCGCGCTCGCCACCGGGATGCCGGCCCGGGCGGCGAGGACGGTGAGGAGCTCGCCGCGCGCGGTGCCGGCCGGCGGCTGCCAGGTGGCCGGGGCGCGGTAGGCGGCAAGCCGCTCCCACGGCCCGGCGATGCGGACGACGGCCGCCTGGACACCGCTTACCCGCCGCAGTTCGACCGCCTCGATGGCGCCGCGGAACGCGGGCCCGTACTCCGGCTGGCCGCCCGGCCCGGAGCGGTAGCCGAGGCGGATTTCGATGCCCGCCCCGGGCGCGAGGAGCGGCTCGCTGCCTGCCGCGGCGGCGGGGTCGGCCAGCTCGAGCAGCGCGCGGGAGACCGCCGGGCCTTCGACCCGGCGGAACCGCGCGAGGCGGTCCGAGACGTCCAGCTCATCGGCGAGGGGCGCGGACCGGAGTTCGCCAACCCGGGCCGCGAGGAGGACGGCGCTGTCGCTGGCGAGCGCCAGGCCGTACGGCGCCCCGGCGGCGAAGGGCACCGGTTCGGCCCAGGGCGCCAGCGTGCCGGCGACGGCCTGCGCCAGCAGCACGCGCGCGCCTGCCACCGGCGCGGTGCGCACTTCCCGGAAGGCGGCGACCGGCTGCCCCGCCCAGGCGATGGACGGCCGCTCACAGGCGATGCCCGAGGCGGCATCGGCGGCAGCCACCGGGCGGGGGCCGAACCAGGCGTTCGACGGCAGGCCGCCGTCGCCCATGACGTGCGCGGCGGCCACGGCGGCACCCGAGCCCGGCGCAGTTCCCGTGACGAGGAGGTGGAAATCGCCGGCGGCGTGGACCGCGGCCAGGCCGGTGACGGTGGCCCAGCTCCCCGGCATCGTCCAGGTGGTGCCGCTGGCTGCCCAGCTGCCGCCCGTGCGGCGCAGCCGCTTCACCGCCGGGGTGACGCCGAGGGTGTAGAAGGCGCAGAGGTTGCCGTTCGAGTGCCGCCCGGCGAGCGCGAGGCTGCCGATGGGGACGGCCTCGGTCACCCGGGTCGCCGGCGCGGACCAGCTGAGCCCGTCGTCGAACGAGTGGATGGTGCGGAGGGCGGTGCCGTCGGCGAAGGCGGCCGCGATTTCGCCGGGCACAGCGGCGGCGGCCACGGGCGCGCCCGGGGGCAGGCTGGCGAGCGGGGGCGACCAGGGGCCGCCATCCCGCCGGGCGCGGAGGCTGCCGCCATCGTTCACCAGCTGGACCGCCGTGCCCGCGGCGGTGACGACGAGGGCGTGCGGGGCCTCGCTGCCGGGCAGCGCGGTTGGGGGACCGAACGCGAGCAGCAGGCTGGCCGCCCGGCGGCGGGAGAGCAGGGCGCGGACGGCGGGGCGGCGGCGCGCCGCGGCCTGGTGGGCGAGGAGGGAGGGGGTGAGGGTGCGCATGCCGCCACCGTGGCGCGGCGGCCGTCCAGCCCCGAGCGCCGGGTGTCGCAGGCGATTCAGCGGTGTGCAGCCGCGCGCGCGCGGGCGGCCTCGAGGCCGGCATCGCGGGCGGTTCCGGGGGCCGCGAAGAACAGGTAGAGCGAGCCGATGACCCCGGCGATGGCGGAGGCGGCGAGGATGCCGACCTTCGCTTCATCGAGGTAGAGCGGCGATTCGAAGCTGAGCCCGGCGATGAAGAGGGCGACCGTGAAGCCGATGCCCGCGATCATGCCGGCGCCGAGCACCTGTCGGAAGCCTGTATTGGCCGGCAGCTGGGCGAGCCCGAGCCGGACGCAAAGCCAGCTGGTGAGGAAGATGCCGATCGGCTTGCCGAAGACGAGCCCGCAGGCCACGCCGAGGGTGACGGGGCTGGAGACGGCGTTCCGCAGCATTTCGCCCGTTACCGGCACGCCCGCGTTGGCAATCGCGAAGACCGGCACGATGAGGTACGCCGTCCACGGCGCGAGCCGGTGCTCGAGCCGGTCGAGCGGGCTCTCCATCCCGCTGGCGAGGTCCTCCACCTGGGCGAGCGCCTGCTGCATCCGTTCGTGGTCGCCGTCGGCGCGGGCGAGGGCGTATTCCGTGCGGAGGCGGTCCAGCACGGCATCGAAGTCTTCGTCCGAGTAGTAGGGCCGGGAGGGGGTGAGCATAGCGAGGATGACGCCGGCAATGGTGGCGTGGATGCCGGATTCCAGCATCGCGGCCCAGAAGAGGATGCCCAGGAAGGCGTAGACGCCGACGGTGCGGACGCCGCCCCGGTTGAGGATGAACATCACCGCGAGGAGGAGCGCGGCCCAGCCGAGCGCCGCGAGCGAGAGCGATTCGGTGTAGAAGACGGCGATGACGATGATGCCGCCGAGGTCATCGGCGACGGCGAGGGCGAGGAGGAACACCTTGAGCGGCGGTGGGACCCGCTTGCCGAGCAGGGTGAGGACGCCGACGGCGAAGGCGATGTCCGTCGCCATCGGGATGCCCCAGCCGTGCGCAGTCTCCCTGCCGAAATTGAACGCGGTGTAGATGAGCGCCGGGCCGAGCATGCCGCCGAGGGCGGCCGCCACGGGCAGGACTGCCCGGCGGGGGCTGGAAAGCTCGCCCGAGACCAGCTCGCGCTTGATCTCGAGGCCGACGACGAAGAAGAACAGCACCATCAGGCCGTCGTTCACCGCGTGGCCGAGGTGCTGGCGGATTTCGAACAGGTGGAGGTCGAGCGCGAGCTCGGTCTCCCAGAGGTCGTGGTAGCTCTGCTCCCAGGGGGAATTTACCCAGGCGAGGGCGATGAGGGCGCCGAGGAGGAGGACGATGCCGCCGGACGCCTCGACCGCTGCAAACCGCTGTGCCGGCCGGACGAACCGGCGGACAACGAAACGGCGGCCATGGCCGCCGATGAGGGTATCGAGGGCGCGCAACACGTCGCCCGTAGCGTAGATCGGAGAGGCTTCCGGTCAATTGGGGAAGCGGCGGGCACCTCTCCCGGGGGCGAACGTGCTTCCGCGTGGCGGGGGCTGGCCGTACCATCGGCGGCCATGGGGCCGCGCATCCTCATCCTCGCCCGGGGCCACCTCGGCAGCCATATGTCCGCCCCGGGCATCCGGGCGACGGCCCAGGCGCGCGTGCTCGCCGAGCACGTCGCCGGCGCGCAGGTCACCCTCGCCGGCCCGAACGAGGACGTCGAACAGCCGGCAGACGGGGCCTACCGCGTGACCCGCTGGAGCGCGCGGAACCTGCTCCCGCTGGCGGCGAGGCACGATGTCATCATCAGCTCGATGCTGCCGCCCCACATCGCCATCTACTTCCCCTGGAAGCGGTACGTGGTCGACCTCTTCTCGCAATACGCGATGGAGTGGATGGAGGTGGGGATGCAGCACTACGAGGGCGCGCACCGCGACGCCTGGGCCGAGCGGACGCGGGCGGTGCTCGGCATGCAGCTCACCCTCGCCGACTTCATCCTCACCTGTAACGAACGGCAGCGCGATAGCTACCTCGGGATGATGACATCGCTCGGGCTGATTTCGCCGCGGGTGTACGAGGCGGACCCGACGCTCAGGCGGTACATCGATGCAGCGCCGCACGGCATCCGGCCGGAACCGCCGGTCCCCGGCCCCCGGGTACTGCGCGGTGTCCGCCCCGGCTTCGCCGAAACCGACCGGATCATCCTCTGGAACGGCGGCATCATCCAGTGGTACGACCCGGCGACCCTGCTCGAGGCGCTCCGCCTGCTCGGCCGCGACGACGTCAAGCTGCTCTTCCTCGGCGCCTCGTACCCGGGCATCAAGGAGCTCGGCAAGGGGGTCAGGTTCCAGGACGCGAAGGCGATCGCCGCCCGGAACGGCCAGCTGAACCGGACGGTCTTCTTCGAAGAGGGCTGGGTCTCCCACGAGGAGGCGAAGCAGTACGTCCTCGAGGCGGACATCTCGGTCTGCACCTACTTCGACAACATGGAGACCCGCTACAGTCACCGGACGCGGTTCGTGGACCTCATCTGGGGAGAGCTGCCGTTCATCTGCACGCACGGCGACGTCCTCGCCGAGGAGGTGGCGCAGGAGGGGTGGGGGCTCGTCGTGCCGGAAGGCGATGCACCGGCGCTCGCGCGGGCGATTGCGAAGCTGCTCGACGACCGGGTGTTTTACGCGGCCTGCAAGGCGAACCTCGCGGCTGCGCGGCCGCGGCTCCAGTGGAGCGAGACGCTGCAGCCGCTCATCCGCTTCTGCCGGGAGGAGGGCGAGCCGGTCTCGGCGAAGTGGGAGCGGCTGCCCGGGCTCGTCCAGCGGCTCGCGGTCTACACGGCCCGGCGGGCGGTCTTCAATTTTTACGACCGGGAGCTGAAGCGCCGCTCCGAGCGGCTGGAGGCGGCGGAGAAGAAGGAGCGGCTCCGGCAGGAGCGGCTCGCCCGGTTCGCCGGCCGGGGGGCCGCGAAATGAACCTGCTCGTGCTCTCGCGGGCAGCGGTGGGGCCGCAGATGGCCTCGCCCGGGGTGCGGGCCTACCAGCTGGCCGGCGCGCTCGGCCGGGCGCTCCCGGGCGCGGAGATCACCCTCGCCGTCCCCGGCGACCGGGGCGAAGTCGCACCGCCGGCCCGGAACGTGGGCATCCGGAGCTACGCAACGAACGCCGAGGCGACCCTCCTGGCCGCGAACCACGACGTCACGGTATCGCGGAACTTCCCGCCCCAGTTCGCCCGTGTGATGGGGAAGACGCTCCTCGCCCTCGATGCCTTCACCCCCCTCTTCATCGAGTGGATGGAGCTCTCCCGGCGCGACATCCTCCCGCAGTGGCGGCGGACCTGGATGGCGTCGAACCGCTGGTACCTGAACATGCAGCTGACGATGGCCGACTTCATCTTCTGCGCCGACGACCGCCAGCGCGACCTCTGGGTCGGCATGATGATGGCGCTCGACCTCGTCCCGCCGACGGTCTACGCCCGCGACCCGTCGCTGCGGCGGTACATCGACGTGGTGCCGTACGGGGTGCCGCAGCAGCCGCTCCGGCCGAAGGGACCGGTGCTGAAAGGGGTGGTGCCGGGCATCGCGCCGACGGACCGGGTGCTCCTCTGGAACGGGGGCATCACGGAATGGAACGACACCGACACGCTCCTCCGGGCGATGGCGGAGCTCGCTCCCCGCCGTCCGGAGGTGAAGCTCGTCTTCATGGGCATCAACCACCCGGATTTCGCCTTCGGACCGAACGCGGGCGTCACCCGCCGGGCGGTCGAGCTCGCCGAGGCGCTTGGCCTGAAAGACCGGAGCGTCTTTTTCCGGGAGGGCTGGGTCCCCTATGCCGAGATCGACGGCTACCTCGCCGAGGCGGATGCGAGCGTCTGCCTCGGGTACGAGAACCTCGAGGCGCGGTTCGCCTTCCGCACCCGGTACGTCGACCTCTTCCGGGCGCGGGTGCCGCTCCTCTGTACCAGGGGCGACGTGCTGGCCGAGCGGGTCGAGCGGGAGCCGCTCGGCATCACCGTGGGGGAGCGTGACGTGGACGGGGTGGTCGCCGGCATCGAACGGCTGCTCGATGACGCCCCCTTCCGGGCGCGCTGCCGGGAAAACCTCGCACGGGTCGGGGCGGAGCTCTCGTGGGACGCCGCCGTCCAGCCGCTCGTCGCGTTCTGCCTGCGGCGGGAGAGCGTGGCCCTGCCGGCCCGCCAGCGCCAGCTGCGGGCGCTCGTCCGGGGCGGGATGTACGTCGCCCTGAAGAAGGCCTGCAAGAGCCCGCCGCTCCACCTCTGAGCGGCGGCTGCGCCGGGCCGGGGGCGCACAGCACGGGGGAGGGGAGCAACGGACCCGGCCCCCGGCCCGCGGACGGCAGCCGGCTCAGGGGGCGCGGAGAATCGGCACCCGGGCCGCCCGGGCCTCGGCGTACCGCCGGGCGACATCCTCCCAGTTGATGATGTTCCAGACGGCCTTCACGAACTCCGGCCGCGCGTTCCGGTACTGCAGGTAGTAGGCGTGCTCCCACGCGTCGATGACCAGGAGCGGGGTGGAGGCGTTCGCGATGTTCGACTGGTGGTCGTAAATCTGCTCGATGACGAGGCGGTCGGAGACCGGTTCGTAGGCGAGGACGCCCCAGCCGGAGCCCTGGACGGCGTTCGTCGTGTTCGAGAGCTGCTTCATGAAGGCGTCGAAGCTCCCGAAATCCCGGTCGATCGCCTGGCGCAGCTCGCCGACGGGCTCGTCGCCGCCGCCAGGGCTGAGGTTGTTCCAGAAGATCGAGTGGAGGATGTGGCCGGAGAGGTGGAAGGCGAGGTTCTTCGCCAGCATGTTCACGGTGGTGTAGTCGTCCTTCGCCCGGGCCTCTTCGAGCTTCTCGAGCGTCGTGTTCGCGCCGGTCACGTAGGCGGCGTGGTGGCGGGCGTGGTGGAGCTCCATGATTTCGCCGCTGATGTGCGGCTGGAGGGCGCCGTAATCGTAGGGGAGGTCGGGAAGGGTGTAGGTCGGCACGGCCGGGCCTCCGTCGCGGGGATTCAGCCGGCCCGCCGCCGGGCACTCGCACCAGCCCCAGGAGGACCGTCGACGGCGGCGGGCGGGCAGCCGCCAGTTTCCGGCTTTCTGCAAGAAGTTGCAAGTACGAATCTTTGCAGTAAGCCCGGCCCGGACGCCGCGGGGGGGAGCGCTGGCGCGCTCCCCCTCGCCTCCTTCCGCTCCCCGGCGGCGGTGCGGCCTCAGCCGTGGGCCAGCCGGAACCGGGCCGCGGCCTCGCCCAGGGCCTTCGCGTACTCCCGCATCTGGGAGGCGGTCGCGGCGAGCTCCTCCGACTGGGCGGAGAGCTCCTCGGTGGAGGCCGAGACCTGCTCGGCGGAGGCCGAGGTCTGCTCGGACGTGACGGAGACCTGGGAGATGACCATCGCCACCCGCTCGGTGCCGCTCGCCATCTCGGCGGCGCCGGCGGCCGAGTCGCGGCTGACCTGCGCGATCGATTCCGTCGCCTCGACGATGCGGCTGGCGCCGCGGGCGAGCTCCTGGACCTCGCCGGCGACCTCGTTCATCCGCTCAGCGGCGGACTGGACGGCGCGGATGATCGCCTCCAGGGACTGGCCGGCGTGCTGGGTAATCTCCCGCCCGGCGGTCACGTCGCGGACGCCTTCGGCCATGGCCGCGACGGCCTCGCGCGTGCCCTGCTGGACGCGGGCGATGAGCTCGGCGATCTCGCGCGTGCTGGCGCTGGACCGCTCGGCGAGCCCGCGGACGTTCTCGGCGACGACGGCGAAGCCGCGGCCCTGCTCGCCGGCACGGGCAGCCTCGATGGCCGCGTTCAGGGCGAGGAGGTTCGTCTGGCTCGCGATCTCATCGATGACTTTGACGATTTCGCCGATCTGCTGGCCGAGCTGGCCGAGCTCGCTGACGCGCTCGGAAGCCCGCCCCACGGCCACGGCGATCGACTCCATGGCGGCAACGGCCTGGGTCACGGCCTGCTGGCCCTGGAGGGCTGCCTCGCGGCTCGCCTCCGCTGCCCGCGCCACCTCGGCCGACACTTCGGAGGCGTGGACGATACGCTGGCCCATCGCCTCGGCCTCCCGCTGCCCCTCGGCCGCCGACTTCGCGCTCACCTGGGCGCTCGCGCTGAGCTGCTGGGAGCCGGCCGCCAGCCGGGTGACTTCGTGGGTGCTCTCCTGGGCGAGGTTGTTCAGCGAGACGGTCGAGGTCGTTACCTCGCTGATCGCCTGCGCGATCTGGCCGGTCGCCTGGGCCATCTGATTGGACGACTCCTCCAGCTGGGCCGAGGCGGCGAAGATCGCCTGGGCGTTCTCCTGGACGGTGCCGACCAGCCGGCCGAGGCTCGCCACCATCTCCTGCAGGGCATGGCCGAGCGCGTCCTGCGGGCCGCGCGGGCGAACCGGGACGGCGAGGTTGCCGCTCGCCACTTCCTTTGCGACGCCGACCATCTCGCGCAGGTAGCCCGTCATGTTCTGGAACGATTCCGCCATGCGGCCGAGTTCGTCCTTCGAGCGGATGTCGACCGACACCTCGACGTCGCCCTCGGCGATCCGGTCCGCGGCATCGGCGGCCTTGCGGGCGGCCCCGGCGATGGAGCGCGCCAGCAGCCACGCGCCGCCGAAGCCGAGCACCACGGCAGCGACGGTCAGGCCGATGAGCACGACCCGGGCGCTGGCGGAAGCGGCATCGGCCTGCTTCGCCGCCTTCGCCGCCTGCTCCACGTTGTATTTCGCGAGCAGTTCGAGGTTGTCGTTCAGGCGCTGGGCATCGGCTTCGATCTGCGCGGCCGTGAGGACAGCGCCGACCTGGTCGCCCTTCGCGGCCTGGTCGAGCACCTGCAGCCGCCCCGCCACGACCTTCTGGGCGAGCTCCTCGATGAGGAGGAAGAGGTCGGCCTCGTCCTTCGTTTCGATGGTGGGCCGGTAGTTCTCCAGCTCCTGCCGGGCGAGCTCGAGCCGCTCCTTCGCGGATTCGATCGCCCGGTTCCGCTGGCCGGCCTCCGCGGCGAGCAGCGTCCGTTTCTCGTCGCGGGCGCTCGCGTTGAAGTACCGGATAGCGCCGAGCGAGTACTGCACGCCGAGCGTGTTGACCCGGTACATCCGGTCGGAGCGGCTGGCCGCCTGTTCGAGCTGGTAGATGCCGACGGCCGCGACGACCGCCATCAGGCCGAGAACGACGATGAACCCGCCCAGGATCTTATGGACCAGGCGGAGGTTCGAGATAGCCTGCGGAACGCGTACGAACCCCAAGAGCTGATGACCTCCTCGCGCTGCAGCGGGTCGAGCCCGTGCAGTTCATGTTGTGTTCATCATCGTTTGCGTACGGAGCGGGGCATCACGGGAGGATCACCTAGGGAGCTGCCGGGTGGCCACTACGGAGCGGCCGGGCGCCACCGCTTCGCAGGCGCTCAGCATGCGCCGCGGGGACCGGCAACCCCGTACACTGCCGGTGATGGCGGAACGGCGGCCCTGGCGCGTGCTCACCCTGCCCGAAGCGCGGCTTCCCGGGGTGACCGTCATCGGGGTCGCCCTCGGCGCCGGGCTCGCGCTGGCGGGGTTCGGCGCGGCCGCCGACCTCGCCTGGGCGGCGACGGCCCTCGCCGGGCTCGCCCCGGCCCTTCGCGAGATGTACCACACCCTCCGGGAGCGGCGCCCCGGGGTCGATGTCGTCGCCGTCCTCGCCATCGCCGGGGCGCTCGCGCTGGGCGAAACGCTCGCCGCGGCCGTCATCGGCGTGATGCTGGCGACGGGCCAGGCGCTCGAGCAGTACGCCGCCGGGCGGGCGGAGCGCGAGCTGACCGGGCTGCTCGCACGCGCGCCCCGGCTCGCCCGGCGGGTGGCCGGCGACACGGTGGAAGTCGTCCCGGTCGATGCCGTCGCGCCCGGCGACCTGCTCCTGGTCGCGGCGGGCGATACGGTGCCCGTCGACGGCACGGTCGTCGATGACGAAGCGCTGCTCGATGAAGCGGCGCTCACGGGTGAAAGCCGGCTGGTGGAGCGGAGTGCCGGGCAGCGGGTCGCCTCGGGTGCGGTGAACGCCGGTTCGCCGTTTCGCCTGCGGGCCCTGGCGACGGCCAGGGAGAGCACCTATGCCGGCATCGTGCGGCTCGTGGAGGCGGCGCGGGCCTCCCGCTCGCCGATGACGCGGCTGGCCGACCGGTACGCCGGGCTGTTCGTCCCGGTCGTGCTCGGGACGGCCGGGGCGGCCTGGGCCTGGAGCGGCGACCCGGTGCGGGCGCTCGCCGTCCTCGTCGTGGCGACGCCCTGCCCGCTCATCCTCGCCGCACCGATCGCCATCGTGGGCGGCATTTCGCGGGCTGCGGGGCGGGGCGTCGTCATCAAAGGCGGCGGCGCGCTCGAAACGCTCGCCCGCGTGCGGGTCGTCTTTTTCGACAAGACCGGGACGCTCACGGCCGGCAGCCCGCGGCTGGAGCGCGTGCTGACGCCGTGGGGAAACGTGGAGGAGGCGGAGGCGCTCCGCCTCGCCGCGAGCCTCGCCCAGGCCTCGGGGCACCTGGTCTCCGAGGCGCTCGTCCGGGCCGCGGCCGCGCGCGGGCTCGCCCTCGAGCTGCCGGAGGCGCTCCACGAAGAGCCCGGCATGGGGCTGGAAGGGGTCGTCGGCGGACGCCGGCTCCGCCTCGGGCGGCTGCCGTGGGCCTGTGCACGCGAGCCCTCGCCGGAGGCCCTCCAGCTGCAGCGGCGCGCGCTGCGCTACGGCGGTTCAGCGACGTTCCTCGCCATCGATGGGCGGCTCGCCGCCGCCTTCGCGCTCGAGGACCCGGTCCGCCCTGAATCCGGGCGGGTCATCCGCTCGCTCCGCCAGCTCGGCATCCGCGAGACGGTCATGCTCACCGGGGACCACCGGGGGCTGGCGGAGACGGTCGGGGCATCGCTCGGCATCGACCGGGTCCTCGCCGGGCTCACCCCTGCCGAGAAGGTCGAACGGGTGGCTGCCCTCGCCGGCGCGCCCGCCGCCATGGTCGGCGACGGCATCAACGACGCCCCTGCACTCGCAGCGGCGGACCTGGGGATGGCGATGGGGGCGCGGGGCGCGGCGGCGGCGGCGGAAGCCGCCGACGGGGTCATCATGGTCGACCGGCTGGACCGGCTGGTGGAGGCGGTGCTCGTCGCGCGGGCAGCCCGCCGGGCGGCGCTCCAGGCGGTCGGCTTCGGGATGGGGCTCTCCTTCGCGGCGATGGGGTTCGCCGCGGCCGGTGCCATCCCGCCGGTCGCCGGGGCGCTGCTCCAGGAGGGCATCGATGTCGCCGCCATCCTCATCGCCCTCCAGGTCCTCCGCTGGCGCCCGCCGCGGTTCGGCGCGAGCGTGCCGCCCGGGGTGCTCGCAACGCTCCTCGCCGACCACCGCGAGCTCGAGGCCGTTGCCGATGAGCTGCGGGCGTTCGCCCATGAGCTCGACGGCCTGCCGCCGGCCGCGGTCATCGCCCGGGCGCGGGCGGTCGCCGCGCGGGTGCAGGAGACCGTCACCCCGCACGAGGCGCGGGAGGACCGGGAGGTCTACCCTGTCCTCAGCGCGGCGCTGCCCGGGCCGGACCCGCTCGCGGCCCACAGCCGGACGCAGGCCGAGCTGGCCCGCCAGCTGCGGGCCTTCGAACGGCTCGTCGCGGACCTCGGCAGCGACGGCGGGGCGCTCGACCCCGAGGACATCGCCGACCTCCGCCTGCTCGCCATCGGCCTCGCGACGCTCATCCGGCTGAACCTCGCGCAGGAGGAAGACCTCGCCGGGCTGCTCGGCTGGGAGGGTGAACGGGCCCCGGGCGAGGCCCGGGCCGAACCGGCGACGGCCGCCGGGCGGTAGACTCCGCGGTATGCAGTTCGACTACGCCCTCCTCGCAGACCACGCCGAGGTCCTCAACGGCAAGCTCTACCTGATGGGCGGCGGCTGGGACCTGCGCCAGGCCGCACAGGCACCGGCCCGCGCCGCCTTCGCCGTCGCGCTCGGGGTGCGGGTAGATTGGGAGGAGACGAACGTCCCGATCGGTCTCCGCCTGGCACTCGAGGACGACGACGGCGCCGTCCTCCTGCGGCTCGAAGGGAACATCCAGGTCGGCCGCCCGCCGCAGCTGCCGGCAGGGTCGAGCCAGCTCGTCCAGTCGGTCGTCGGGCTCCAGGCCGAGCTGCCCGGCTTCGGCGGGTACCGCGTCATCCTCGAGGCACGGCATCCATCCGGCGCGGAGGCCACCCGGGTGCTGCCGTTCCGGCTCGTGTCCTCCCCGCCGGGCGCGGCCGCGGGGCAGCCGCCCGCGGGCTGAACGGTGTTCCTCACGCTCATCGGCGGGGTCGGCATCTTCCTCGTCGGGATGATGCTCCTCACCGAGGGCCTGAAGACGGCCGCCGGGAGCGCGCTCCGCCGGCTGCTCCGCCGGTTCACCGGCAACCGGTTCACGGCCCTGGCGACGGGTGCGCTGGTCGCCGCCCTGACCCAGTCTTCGAGCGCGACGACGCTCATGACCATCGGCTTCGTGAGCGCGGGGCTGCTCAGCTTCCAGGGCGCGGTCGGCGTCATCTTCGGGGCGAACCTCGGCACCACCTCCACGGGCTGGATCGTCTCGACCGTCGGCCTGAAGGTGCAGGTGGCGGAGTGGACGCTGCCGCTCATCGGGCTGGGCGCGCTCGCCTGGCTGCTGTTCGACGGGCGGCGGGCCGCGGGCGGCATGGCGATTGCCGGGTTCGGCCTCATCTTCGTCGGCATCGACACGCTCCAGGCCGGGATGGCCGACCTGGCCACCCGGGTCGACCCCGGGAGTTTCGGCGCTGAAAGCCTCGGCGGCCGCCTCCTCCTCGTCGGCGTCGGCATCGTCATGACGGTGGTGATGCAATCGTCCTCGGCAGCGATAGCGACGACGCTCACGGCGCTCGATTCCGGCGCCATCACGCTCGAAGCGGCGGCCGCGCTGGCCATCGGCCAGAACCTCGGGACGACCGTGAAGGCGGGCCTCGCGGCCATCGGCGCGACGACCGCGGCGAAGCGGACGGCGCTGGCCCACGTGCTGTTCAACGTCCTGACGGGAGCGGTGGCGTTCGCGGCGCTGCCGGTGTTCGTCGAGCTCTCGGCCGATGCGGCGGAAGACGGCGACCCGGCGATGGCGCTCGCCGCCTTCCACACCCTCTTCAACGTCGCCGGCGTCGTCCTCCTGCTGCCCGTGTTGGGGCCGTTTGCGCGGCTGGTGGCGCGGCTCGTACCGGAACGCGGCCCGCGGCTCCTGGCCGACCTCGACCGGGCCGTTGCCGAGGTCCCGGACGTGGCGCTCGACGCCGCGCGGCGGGCGGCCGGGCGGGTCGGCGCCGCGCTCATCGAGGCTGCCGCCGCCCGGGCCGAGGGACGCCCGGCGCCGGCAGCCGGCGAGGCGGCGGCGGCGATCGAGCCGCTCACCCGCTTCATCGAACAGGTCGAGCCGGCCGATGCTGGCGCCCGCCAGCGGTACGTCTCCCTCCTCCACGCGGTCGACCACCTCCACCGGCTGGCGCTGCTGGCCGGGCAGCCCCCCGCGCTGCTGCCGGCCGCGGCCTTCCCCCGGCGGGGGCCCCGCTTCATCGCCGCCGCCCGGTCGCTGGCATCGGCGCTCGCCGAGGAGCGTCCGCCGGGCCCAGAGCAGCTGGCTGCAGCCGAGGCCGCGGCTGCCTCGTTCGCACGCTGGCGAGAGACGCGCCGGGCCGAGCTCCTGGAGCGGGCCGCCGGGCCGCGCGACGCGACCGTGGTCGAGGCCCTGGCCGGCGAACTCCGCGGGCTCCGGCGCTGGCTGGGCGGCCGGGTCGGGGGCCCGGGGCCGGCAGGCCCCGATGAACCGGGGCCAACGTCGCAGCTCGTGGACCGCCTCGATGCGATGCTCTGGATGGCGCGCGTGCTCTTCCACGGCTGGCGCCTCGCCGTCCACCTCCAGGTCGCGGCCACGGGCGAGCGCCCCGCACCCGCCCCGCCCGAGCCGGGCTGAACCCGGGCCTCCTATCGCGGGCCGCGGCGGTTGACCTCCTCAACGACCGGGAGGAGGTCCCCCGTCTCCGAGAAGTTGACCGCGACCAGGTTCGGCATGCGGCCGCGCTCCTGCCAGCACCGCTCGAGCCGCTCGCGCAGGACGGCCGCGCTGTTTGCGGGTAGGGCATCGCGGGGCGAGGGCGGGAAGTTCGAGACCCAGTGGTTCACGAGGAAGAGCGGGCTCTCCGGTCGGCCGCGGAACGGTTCACAGCTGAACTCCTCCACCGAGCGGAAGAGGAAGGGCGTGTCCTGCATCCAGGTGAAGGCATCGTGGTACCAGGGCGGTGCCGGCCGGTCGCCGACGTTCTCGGAGAAGACGAGCAGCCGCCGGTCGGTCTCGATCAGCTCCCGGAGGGTCGGCAGCGGCCGGCCCCATTCGAGCGCAGCGGCGTAATCGATGAGGCCGGTGCGGGTCATGGCCGCCTGGACGTCGAACGGGTCGACGTAGTCCTGCAGGACGAGGATGACGACCTCGCCCGGGTGCTGGCGGAGGAACGCGCGGATGTCGCGCATGACCGATTCGAACGGGGTAGCGCCGAGCTCGCAGTAGCCGTGGCAGAGGTAGAGGCCGGGTTTCGCCCCCGGCGGGATGGGGCCGATGGTATCGGCCAGCCGGGCGGCGGCCTCGGCCGCCTGCGGGCCCCAGTGCGGTTCGAGCTTCTCGACGATGAGGGCCGGGTCGGTCCGCACGCCCCGGCCGGTGGGGTAGCCGTAGTAGACATCGACGAGCAGCCCGCGGATACCGTCGCGCAGCTGGCGGTCGATCGGGTGGATGTGCTCGGCGAGGAACCAGCCCGGCGATTCGGCGGCGCCCATCGCGTTGTGGGTCGCCGGGAAGAGCACCTGGTCGAGCCGGCGGTCGCAGAGCTCTTCGAGGCCGTTGCAGCTGCCGTAGCGGGTGAGGGCCGCGGGCGACGGCGCCCGGAGAGCATCGCGATTCAGCCAAAAAGCGCCGGCGACGGCGAGCCCGGCGAGGGCGAGCGTTCCCCCCGCGAAGATCGCCGGGACGGCCGCCTCGCGGCGCGCCCGCGGGGGGAGGCCGCGGCGGGCGACATCACGGGCGAGGCCGAGCGTGCGGAGGAGTTCGACCCCGGCGAGGTAGGCGAGCCCAGTGCCCGCGGCCCGGGCGAGGAGCATGACCGTGCCGGCCGGGGAGAGGAGCAGGAGGACGCCGGCAAGGACGCCGAGGGCGGCGAGCCCGACCCGCCCGAGGCGCTGCTCCCAGGCGGTCGCGAACCAGCGCCGGGCGGCGGCCAGCTGCTCGCGAGCCGAGGCCGTGGCGACGAGGCTCGAGGCGATGGAGGCGATGGCCACCCCCGCCGCCACCTGCACCCACATCCACCAGCGCAGCTCCTCGCTGTAGGCGAGCCAGACCTCCCGGGCGGCCGCGCCCGCGGCCGGCGGACCCGGGACCCGGGCGGGCAGCAGGCCGGCCACGACGGCGATAGCCAGCCAGGTCAGCAGGGCAGCGCCCACGAGCGCGACCCCGAACGCAGTCGAGGCGGCCCGGAACGAGCGCCCGGCGATGCCGCTCGCGAGGTAGCAGGCGAGCGCGCCGGCGAGGACGAGCCAGGTGAGTGCCCGGAGCTGGCGGTCGACTTCGATGACCCTGGTGCCGACGCCCCGGCTCGCCACCTCGATGGCGCCGAGGTTCGGCCCGCCGGGCAGGCGGTCGGCCAGCTCCGGGTCGTACGCGCGGAGCCCGGCCTCGGCGAGGGTCGCGATATCCGAGATGTTGAGGACGAAGCTCTGCCGTTCGCCCTTGAAGATAGCCCGGTGGAGGTCGCGCGCCGCCGCTTCGAGGATGCGCTCGAAGGGCCGGCTCACCAGCGCCGTATCGACCACCGTCTCGAGGAGGGGCCGGGCCGCGAGGAGGTCGGGCTGCTGGTCGACCGCCTGGTCGACGACCACCCGTCGAACCTCAGCGCGGACCGTATCGTTCTCCATGAGCGAGACGGCGGTAGCGGCGAAGCGGTCTTCGTCGTAGAGGACGTCGGCGAGCCAGAGCCGGATGACGCCGAGGGTGAGGAGGAGCGCGGCCGCGACCGCGAGGAGGGTCGAGGCCGCCGTGCGGGAGAGGTGGAGGAGCGAACTCATGGCCTGGCCGGGATTCTCGGGAAGGCGAGCCCGGCGCGCCAGCGGCGGCCGGTTACTCGCTCACCAGGAACGCCCAGCCGACCACCTGCTTCGTCGGGGCGTTCGGGTTGAGCGGGTCCTGGACTGCGAGGGCGGCCTCGTGCCGGCCCGGGGCGAGCCCCTCCGGGGGCGCGTAGCAGACCCGCCCGTTCTGCGGGGCGTCGCGGGTGGGGATGACCCAGGTGAGCTTATCGGTCACCTCGACGCCGTCGACGGCCATGCGAAACCACTGGCCGTACTGGGGGGTGCCCTCGAAGCTGACCTCGGCGCAGATGCCGCCGGGCCGGGAGGGGTCCGGCGAGCGGGTCGAGGCCTGGCTGACCGTGCTGCCGTGTTCCGGGTAAATCTTCAGGATGTTGCCGCCGAGCTTCGGCGGCGGGCCGAACTGCCCGAAATCGGGCGTCGGCGTGGGGGTCGGCACCGGGTCCGGGCCATCGCCGCAGGCGGCCCCGGCGAACAGGAGCGCCGGCAGTGCGAGGGCGACGAGGCAGCGGGGGAGGGCGGAGAGGCGCATCGCACCCGAAGGTAGCAAAGGCCGCCCCAGCGGGGAATGTGCCGGCTTGCCCTTGGCTTTCCGGGCTGCGCCCCGGCACCGTCGGAGGGAAACGACACCCGGAGGTAACAGGATGGACCCGGAGGAGTTCGCGGCACAGGACGCCCTGGTCGAGCTGGAGGAGCTGCGGGCGCAGCTGGCGGAGCGGGATGAGGCGCTCGCCGGGGCACGGGAGGCGCACGCGCGCGCCATCGCCCGGCTGCGGGAGGCGCTGGCGGCGGCCGAGCCGGCGCTCGACCCCGCGCTGCTCACCGGCGAGACGGTCGAGGAGCTGGAGGCCAGCTACGCCGCCGCGAAGGAGGTGCTGGCGCGCATCCGGGAGGCAGTCCGGCGGGAGGCTGCGGCGGCCATCCCGGCCGGGACGGCGCTGCGGCAGCCCGGCCAGTCCGCGATGTCGGCCATCGAAAAGATCCGCGCGGGGCTCGCGCGGCGGTAGTTCAGCGGGAATCGAGCCGGCGGAGGACAGCGACGAGCATCGCATCGAGCGAATCGAGCGACGGGTCCTCGGCGGCAGCGGCTTCGACCCACCTGCGGGCCTCGGCGCGGGAGTAGCCGAGGCCCGTGATCGCTTCGACCGCGTCGGCGATGAGGCGCCGCTCCTCGAAGGCCGCTGTCTCGACCGGCCGGTCGACGCCGGCGTCCTGGAGTGCGGCCTCGGCGACGACCCTGCCGCGGAGGGTGGCGATGATCTTGTCGGCCGAGCGGGGGCCGATGCCCGGCAGCCGGGCGAGGGTGGCGCGGTCCTCCTGCTCGATGGCCCGGGCGATGGTGGAAACGGAGACGTTCATCGCTTTGACGGCCTTCGCCGGGCCGATCCCTTCGACGGTGGTGAACTTCCGGAAGAAGTCGCGCTCGGCCCGGCGGAGGAAGCCGACGAGCACCGGGAGGGGGTTGTTGGCGTTGAGGTGGTAGAAGATGTGGAGGCCGAGCTCCGGGCCTTCCCCGGCAGAGAGGTCGGCCTCGCCCGCCAGCTCGGTCAGCTCGGGCCAGAGCACGATCGGCACGAGGATTTCGAACCGGATGCCGTGGACGTCGAGCTCGACGAGCGGGCCGGAGAGGTCCATCCGCGCGAGCCGGCCCCGGAGGTGGGTGATCATCGCCGCCGAGTATGCCACGGGTGGCGCGTGGGCGGCCGCGGGTTCGACAATCGGGGCGTGCCGGAGCTGCCAGAAGTCGAAACGATCCGCCGCGACCTCGCCCCGCTCGTCACGGGCCGCACCATCACGGGGGTGGAGGTGGACCCGGGCACGCTGCCGCTCCTCGCCGGGGTGCCGCTGGAGACGCTCCGCGCGAGCCTCGTCGGGCGGACCATCCGGTCGCTCGGCCGCCGGGGGAAGTACCTCCTCTTCGAGCTCGACGATGGGCGCTGGTTCGCCGCCCACCTGCGGATGACGGGCCGGCTGGTGTGGCGGGAGCGGGGCGCGCCGCCGGAGCCGTACGAGCGCGCCGTCATCCGGCTCGATGACGGGCACGACCTGCGCTGGAGCGACCTGCGGAAGTTCGGCACCTGGCGGCTCCACGCCTCCGCGGCGGAGGTCACCGCGAGGCTCGGGCCGGAGCCGATCGACGCCGGGCTGACGGAGGCGCAGTTCCGGCGGGTGCTCGAAGGGCGGCGCGCGCCCGTGAAGGCCGTCCTCCTCGACCAGCGCCGGTTTGCCGGTCTCGGCAATATTTATGTCGATGAAGCCCTCTTTGCTGCCGGCGTCCGGCCGGATACGCCCGCGGGTGAGCTCTCCCGGGCGGCGATGGGGCGGCTCTACCGCGCCTGCCGCGAGGTGCTGGAGCGCGGCATCGCCCACCGGGGGGCCAGCTTCCGCGACTACGTCGACGGCCAGGGGCAGGAGGGCGCGCAGCAGATGTTCGTGAACGTCTTCCGGCGGACGGGGAAGCCGTGCTACGCCTGCGGGACGCCGATCGCGCGGAGCGTCGTCGCCGGCCGGGCGTCGCACTACTGCCCGCGCTGCCAGCGCCCGGCGCGCCGGCCCCGCCGCGCGGCGGAGAGGGCGGGCCGTGCTGGCTGACCCGGCCGATGTGGCGCGGGCGCTCGGCCTGCCCCCGGGCAGCGAGCCGGGGCGGGAGCCGCTCGGCGATGTGCCCGGCGCGCCGGAGCGGTGGAGCGGCGGGGGGCGCGCCGTCATCGTCCGTCGCCCGGTCACGGCCGAGGCGGCGCAGAACCACGCAGCGGTCTTCGAGGCGCTGGCGAACGCGGGGTTCGCGGCCGTGCCGCGGCTGCTTGGTTTCTCCGGCCTGGCCACCATCGAGGAGGAGGTCCCGGGGCTGACCGCGCTCCAGGTGGAGCCCCCGCCGGGCGCCGCGGAAGCGGCGGTCGCGGCGCTGGCGGCCCTGCACGCGCTCCCGCTGCGCGAGGGGCTGGACTGGGAGAAAGCGCCGGCGGAGGTGCTGCCGGAGTGCCCGCCGCCGCTCTACCGGCTGGGCTTCGCGGCAGCCGAACGGGCGGCGGCGGCACCCCACTTCGCCGCCGCCCGGGAGGCGCTGCTGGCGGGGCCGTTCGGCTTCGCGCACCGCGCCGCAACGGCGGCGAACGTGCTCCTCGCGCCGGGGCGGGCGTGGCTCGTGAACTTCGCCGCTGCCGGTTTCGGCCACCAGCTGTTCGATGTGGCGGCGTTCCTCCTCACGAGCGGGCTGGGGGCACCGGCGCGGCGCGCGCTCGCCATGACGTACGCCCGGCTCCGCGGGCTGGAACCGGGCAGCACGGCCGACCTCGTCGACCTCGCCGGTATCGCCTGGGGCGTCGATGAGCTGCTCTGGCTGCCGCGCCGGCAGGTGGAAGCCCTCGGCGACGACGCCGCCCTGGCCGCGCTCACCCTCGCCGCGGTGCGGGTCGAACGGGGGATGCGGGCGCCGGCCGGGGATTCGCCCATCGCGGCCGCGGCCCGGGCTGCGCTCTGGGGTTGACGGCTCCGGGCGGGTGGGGCGCCTGCCGATGATCGGGGTGTGGTCCGGAAGCTGCCCTGGGTGGTGCTCGCCCTGCTCTTCCTCAGCACGGCGCGCTGCGCCACGGCCGACCTCGCGGCCGGGGTCGGTGCGGTCCCGTTCCTGGGGCCGATGCTCGTGCCGCCCCCGCCCACGCCGGCCTACATCACCGCCATCGGGACGCCCGCGCCGGCCGAGCCGGTGGAACCGGATTTCGCGGCCTGGTTCCCGGCCGAGGGGGGCTGGCAGGCCGTCAGGGCGGCCGACTGGCAGGCGATGCTGGTCGCGGCCGCCGCGGCCGGCACCCCCGACGGCTGGAAGGCGTTCTGCGCCAAGGCCGCCGGCGCGGCAGGGGCCGACCGGGCGGCGGCGCCGCTGCCCGGCGCGCTCGCCTGCAGCGCCGACCCCTCCGTGACCGCGCTGCAGCGGGTCGCCCTCGCCCTCTTCGACCTCCGGGCGGCGCTGGGGCTCTGGCTGGTCGGCGCGCCGAACGGCTCGGTCGGCGCCATCCAGGCCCGGCAGGCCTCGCTCCGGCTCCTCTGTGCGACGGCGGCGCCCGGGCGGCTCGACGCCGCCGCCCTGGCCGAGGCCTGCGCGAAGGGTCTCGATACCGGGTACCTCGAGGGGAGGGGGCCGGAGACCATGGCGGCCGTCGAAGCGGCCTACGCCGGCTACGCCGCCGCCCTCGCGCAGGCCGACCCGCAGACCGCGGCCGAGCCGGCGGTCTTCGCGACCGGCGGCGCTGCGGCCCCCTGAGCGACGGGAGCGCCGGCGCCCCGGGCCCCGCTCCCCGTCATCGCCAGCGGGGCGGGCGCTTCTCCTGGATGGCGCGGGCGCCCTCGGCCGGGGCGGCCGAGAAGAAGCCGAGCATCTCGAGCGCGAGCGAGTAATCGAAGGCGGTGATGCCGCCGAGCCGGAGCCACTGGTTGAGCGCTTTCTTGGTGAAGCGGAGGGCGTGCTGGGGGCCCTCGGCGAGCTGGCGGGCGATGCGCATCGCCTCCGGCATCAGCTGCTCCCGCGGCAGGCAGCGGCTCACGAGGCCGATCCGCTCCGCCTCGCGGCCGTCGATGAAGTCGCAGGTGAGGAGGTAGTACTTCGCCTTCGCCATCCCGCAGAGGAGCGGCCAGATGATGGCGGCGTGGTCGCCGGCGGCCACCCCGAGGCGGGCGTGGCCGTCGGTCAGCCGGGCGTCCTCGGCGATGAGGGAGATATCGGCCATGAGGGCGACGGCGAGGCCGGCGCCGACGGCGACGCCGTTGATCGCGGAGATGATGACCTTTTCGCAGTTGACCATCTCGTAGACGATCGCCTCGGCCTCCTTCATCACGCGGACGACCGCTTCGAACCGCTCCTCGGCCGGGAGGGCGGCGCGGGCCGCGATATCGCCGAGGTCGCCGCCGGCGGAGAAGGCGCGGTCGCCCGCGCCGGTGACGACGATGACGCGCACCGCGGGGTCGGCGTCGAGGTCGCGCCAGATGCGGGTGAGTTCGCCGTGGAGGACGTCGTTGGTGGCGTTGTAGACCTCGGGGCGGTCGAGGGTGACGAGGGCGACGCCATCGTCGGTCTCGATGCGGAGGTGCTGGTAGCGGGCAGCCATGGGGTACTCCTGGGCGGGACGTTCGGGCCCGGACCGTGAGCGGGCCGGGGGCTAGACTACCGGATGGATGCCGAACTGGGTGGTCGAAGGGCTGATCGCGACGAGCCCGCGGCCGGGCTACGCGCCGGGCCCGGAGCTGACCGTGCACGACGAGGCGGTGGACCGGTGGATCGAAGAGGCGCGGCGGTTCGGCATCCGGTCGGTCATCTGCCTGATCGGGAACGACCAGCTCTGGCTGTACCGGAAGGCGACACCGGAGGGGCTGCTGGAGCGGTACCGGCGGAGCGGGTTCGCCGTCTTCCACCTGCCGACGCTGGACCAGCTGACGCACCCGTACACGCCGGAGGAGTACGAGCGGGCGTGGCGGGCGTTCCTCGAGCTGCCGAAGCCGGTCCTCGTCCACTGCAGCGCCGGGATGGACCGGACGGGGCGGGTGGTGCGGTACATCCTGGAGCGGCTGGAGCGGGAGGGCGGCGCCGCGGCTGCGCGCTGAGCGGCGAAAATTTCACCATCGCGTGGCGAATTTTTGGCCGCCGGGGGGCCATGGTCAGCCGCTTGCGGGGCAGAGCGATGAGAGAAATTTCACCATGCAGCGGTATACTTTCGCGCATGTACCGGCGGAACATCGAACCGCTCGTGCTGGAGGCGCTGGCCGATACCCGGGCCGTCTACCTCGCCGGCGCCCGCCAGTGCGGCAAATCGACCCTCGCCCGCGCGATCGCCGAGCGCACGGGCCGGCGGTACCTCACCCTCGATGACCCCCTGACGCTCGACCTCGCGCGGGCCGACCCGGCGGGCCTCGCCGCCAGCGCGCGCCGCCAGCCCCTCGTGGTCGACGAGGCGCAGCGGCTCCCGGAGCTGCTGCTCGCGGTCAAGCGCGCGGTCGACGAGGACCCGGCCCCGGGCCGCTTCCTCCTGACGGGTTCGGCGAACTTCCTCGCCCTGCCGCAGGTGGCCGATTCGCTCACCGGCCGGGTCGAAATCATCGAGCTCCATACGCTCAGCCAGGGCGAGCTGCGCGGCCGGCGCGAGCGGTTCCTCGATGCGCTCTTCGCGGGCAGCCCGGCCGCCGGCCTCGGCCCTTCGGAGCTGGGCCGGGCCGATTACCTCCGGCTCGCCGAGGCCGGCGGCTACCCGGAGGCAATCAGCCGCCAGCTGCCTGCCCGCCGGCGGCGCTGGTTCGCCTCCTACCTCGACACCATCATCCGGCGCGACCTGCGGGAGGTCGCCGCCATCGAGCACGTGGCCGCGGTCCCGGCCCTCCTGCGGCTCATCGCCGGCCGGGTCGGCAGCACGGCGAACGTGGCGGGCCTCGCCCAGGACCTGCAGCTGCCCCATTCGACCGTCGCCCGCTACCTGCGGCACCTGGAGACGCTCTACCTGCTGGCGCCCCTGCCGGCCTGGTCGACGAACTTCTCCGCCCGGCTGACGAAGAGCCCGAAGCTCTACCTCGCCGACCCGGGGCTCTCCGCAGCGCTCGCAGGCACCGGCGCGGCGATGGCGGAGCGGGTCCCCGAGGCGGCCGGCCAGCTGCTCGAGGCGTTCGTCGTCGCCGAAGTGCGGAAGCAGGCGGCCTGGAACGAGGCCGCCCCTTCGGTCAGCTACCTGCGCACCTACGCCGGCCTCGAAGTCGACCTGGTGCTGGAGGCGCCGGACGGCCGGGTCGCGGCGCTGGAGGTGAAGGCCGCCGCGCGGCCGGAGCGGCGGGACTTCCGGGGCCTCGCCGCCCTCCGGGATGAGCTGGGCAGCCGGTTCGCGGCCGGCGCCCTCCTTTCGCCCCACCCCGAGCCGCTCCCCGCCGGCGACCGGCTCTGGGCCCTCCCGGTCGATGCGCTCTGGCGCGCCTGAGCCCGGCCGGCCCCCGCGCTCCGTCCCTCCCGGTATGATGGCACCCGCTACCATCCTCAACCCGGAGCGCGCGTTGCTGCCCATCACCCGCGTCGACCACATCTCCATGGCCGCGGCCGACTGGCGTGCCCAGTCGGCGAAGCTCGAACGGCTGCTCGGCTTCACGTTCCTCCACAGCTGGGAGGCCGGCCCGGGCCAGGATTTCGACGGCTGCGTCTCCCGGGTCCGCGGCACCGGCATCGAGTTCGAAGTCATCTCACCCGTCGGCCCGGATTCATTCGTCCAGAAGTTCCTCGACCAGAACGGGCCGGGCCTCCACCACATCACCGTCGAGGTGGAGGACATCCACGCCGCGGCGAAGGAGCTCGAACGGCTCGGCCTCACCCCGTTCGGCGGCGTCCAGGACGACGGCTCCTGGTACGTCACCTACATCCACCCGAAGGAGAGCGGCGGCGTCCTCTGGCAGCTGTTCGTCGCCCACCGGCCGGCCCCGGAGGTCGACCGGGAGGCCGGCGGCGGCGTGGTCGACCTGCAGCGGGTGGACCACGTCTCGATGGCGGTGCCGGACCTGGACGCCCAGGTCGCCTGGCAGGAGCGCGTCTTCGGGATGACGCTCCTGAACCGGTGGGAGGACGAGCAGCTCGGCTACCGGGGTGCGGAGCTGGCCATCCCCGGGAGCCGGCTGAAGTTCGAAATCATCGCGCCGACGCGGGAGGAGAGCTTCGTGCAGAAGTTCATCGCGACGCGGCGGCCGGGGATGCACCACGTCTGCTGCGAGGTGGCCTCGGTGGACCGGGCGGTCGCGGCGCTGCGGGCGGAGGGGATCGAGCCGTGGGGCGGCATCATCGAAAACGACTGGAAGCGGCACACGTTCATCCACCCGCGGGACTCGGGCGGGGTGCTGTTCCAGCTGTTCGAGGAGTAGCGCCCCGTCAGCCCGCCGGGGGGAAGGGGACGGCCGGCACGGCCACGATGACGGCGGCGAGGTCGCCGGGCGCGGCGAGGTCGCTCGAGGGCGCCGTCATCCGCAGCCGCAGGCCGCCGACCTCCAGCTCGAGGCGCGTCACGGCGCCTTCGAACCGCCGCGCGCAGATGCGCGCCGGCGTGCCCCCGTGCCGCAGCCGGAGCCACTCCGGCCGGATGAGGAGGTCGCAGGGCCCGCGGAACGGGCGGGCAAGGGGGAGCTGGCCGAGGACGCACTCGGCCGCGGCCCCGAACGCCTCGGCCGGGAGGAACTGGGTATCGCCGCCGTAGCCGGCCGCGGCCCGGGTCGCCGGCTCGAAGTAGAGCGCCTGCGGTGTCGCCACCTCGACGATGTGCCCGGCATCCATCACCGCCACGCGGTCGGCGATCGCCATCGCATCGGCCCGGTCGTGGGTGACGAGGAGGGCGGTCATCCCCTCGGCGCGGAGGATGGCGGCGACCTCATCGCGCATCTGCACCCGGAGCCCGGCATCGAGGTTCGAAAACGGCTCATCGAGGAGAAGGACGCGGGGCCGGGGGGCGAGGGAGCGGAGGAGGGCGACCCGCTGCTGCTGGCCGCCGGAGAGCTGGTGCGGGTACCGGTCCCCGAGCCCCTCGAGGTGCGCGAGGCGGAGCAGCTCCTCCACCCGCCGCCGTTCGCCCCGCGGCAGCCCGTAGCCGATGTTGCCGGCTACCGTCTGGTTCGGGAAGAGGGCGTACTCCTGGAAGACGAGGCCGACGGAGCGGCGGTGGGCAGGCACGTGATGCCGTGGGCTTTCGATCAGCTCGCCGGCGAGCCGGATCTCCCCCGCAGCGACGCGTTCGAACCCGGCGACGGCCCGCAGGAGCGTCGTCTTGCCGCTGCCGCTCCGCCCGAGGAGGGCGACGAGTTCGCCCGGGGCGAGGACGAGCGTCGCGCCGCGGACGGCGCAGAAGCGGCCGTAGTGGACGTCGACGGCGTCGATGCGGAGAGCCTCCCCGCCGGGAGTCCGCGTAGCATCAGGATTCGAGCGTTGCAGGGTCGCCTCTCCAGGCCAGTACCACGAGGGGGATGAGCGCGAGCCCGACGAGGACGAGCGCGGGCAGTGCAGCACCAGCATACAGGGCATCGGAGGTTCGGCCCCAGACCAGCCCCGGCAGCGTTTCGAAGCCCGGCGGTGACAGCAGGAGCGTCGCCGGGAGCTCTTTGACGACCGTCAGGAAGACGAGGGCCGCCGCGGCCGCCATCCCCGGCCGGGCGAGCGGGATGGTCACCGTCACCAGCACGCGGAGGGGCGGCCTCCCGAGCGAGGTGCCCGCCTCCTCCAGCCGCGGCGGCAGGCGGAGGAGGTTCGCCCGCAGCGCCGAGAGGGCGTTCGGCACGAAGAGGACGAGGTAGGCGAAGAGCAGCATCCACGTCGTCTGGTAGAGCGGCTGGGCGTAGCGGATGCCGAAAAAGACGAGGGAGAGGGCGACGACGAGCCCGGGGAGGGCGTGGGTGAGGTAGGCGACCTGTTCGAGGACGGCCGGGCCCGGGCCGCCGTACCGGGCGGCGAGGATGGCGAGCGGCAGCGCGAGCAGGACGGTGAGGCCCGCCGCCGCGACGGCGAGGAGCAGCGAGTGGCGGGCCGCTTCGCCGATATCCGGGAACTGCGCGCCGACCTGCAGCCCGCGGGCCAGCCAGTAGCCGAGCACCCCGAGCGGGAGGATGAGGGAGAGCACGACGACCAGCCCGAGGAAGGCGACCGCCGGCCACCGCCAGCGGCCGAGCGGCACCGGGCGGGGCGGCGCCGACCGGCGGGAGGCGCGGCCCCCTGCCCGCCGCCGGACCGTCATCTCGGCGATGAGGATGACCGCCGCCACGCTGACCAGCACGCAGGCGAGGACCGCCGCCCGCGTCCGGTCGAAGCTCGTCTGGTATTCGATGAAGATATCGCGGGTGAAGGTGTTGTAGTTCAGCGTGGAGACGCCGCCGAAATCGCTGAGCACGTAGAGGACGACGAGGAGGAGGCCGGCGGCCAGGGCCGGCACGAGGCCGGGGAGCACGACCCGGAAGAAGGTGGGCCAGGGCGCGACCCCGAGCGAGCGGGACGCCTCCTCTTCGGCAGAGCTGGACGCCGCGAGGGCGCCGCGGAGGACGAGGTAGACGTACGGGTAGCTGGTGGCCGTGAGCGTGAACGCCGCGCCCCAGAGGCCGTACACCTCCGGCAGCCGTTCGACGCCGAGCGGTTCGAGCCAGCCCTGGAGCATCCCCTTCGGGCCGAGGAATTCGACGACCGTCATCCCCATGACGTAGGAGGGGATGGCGAGCGGGGCCGCCATCAGGACGGACCAGCCGCGGCGGAAGGGCAGGTCGGTCCGCGTCGTGAGCCAGGCGGCCGGCAGGGCGATGAGCAGGCAGGCGACGGCCACGACGAGCGCCAGCTCGAGCGAGCGGACGAGGAGCGGCCAGGTCGCCTCGCGCAGCACCTCCTCCCACGGCGCCCAGCCCCGCTCGGTGCTCCGGCGGAGGAGGTACCACGCCGGCACGAGGGTGGCGAGGACGACGGCGAGCCCCGGCGGCCAGAGGGCCAGCGGGGCTCGCTGGGCACTGCGGCGGCCGGGCAGGAGGGCCACCGCCATACCGGCTACTGGAGCGCGCCGACCTTGCGGAGGAGGGCGAGCGTCCCCTGCAGGTCGTCGAGGTCGGAAAGGTCGATGGCCGGCGGCTTCAGCGTTTCGAGGGCCGGCAGGCGCGGGTCGGCCGACTTCCCGCTCACCAGCGGGTACTCGTACGTCTGCTTCACGAAGTACTCCTGCGCCGCATCCGAGAGCAGGTAATCGATGAACGCCTGCGCCGCGGGCCGGTTCTTCGAGGTCTTCAGGAGGCCGACGCCCGCCACGTTGACGAGCGTGCCCGGGTCGCCCGGCGCGGTGTAATGGTTGCGGGCGGCGAAGCCCTCGCCCTGGTCTTTGATGAAGCCCCAGAGGTAGTAGTGATTGACGAGCCCGAGCTTCACTTCGCCCGCGGCGACGGCACTGACGATGGCGCGGTTGTCCTTATACACCTTGACGTCGTTGGCGAGCATCTCCCGGAGCCACTTCTCGGCGGCGGCTTCCCCTTCCAGCTTCCGGAGCGCGGTGACGAACGCCTGGAAGGAGCCGTTGGTGGGCGCCCAGCCGACCTGGCCCTTCCACTTCGGGTCGGTGAGCTGCTTCACCGACGCGGGCAGCTCCGCCTCGGTGAGGGAGGTGTTATAGACGATAACCCGGGCGCGCCCGGAGACGCCGACCCAGGTCCCGTCCTTGGCACGGTAGGCCGCCGGCACCTTTGCGAGCGTCGCCTCGGGGAGCGCGGCGAAGCGGCCGGCCTTCGTCATGGCGCCGAGCGCGCCCGCATCCTGTGCGAAGAAGACATCGGCCGGCGAGGCGGCGCCCTCTTCGGCGAGCAGGGTGGCGAGCTGGGCCGAATCGCCGTACTTGACGTTGACGGTGATGCCGGTCTCCTTCGTGAACTGTTCGAAGAGCGGCTTGACGAGCGCTTCGCCGCGGCCGGAGTAGACGGTGATGGAGCCGGATGGCCTCGGGGTAGCCGTCGGGCTGGCCCCGGCCGTGGCCGGCGCCGTATCCGTCGCCGCCGGGGCGGGCTCATCGTCGTCGTCACCGCCGCAGGCCGCCGCGGCTACGGGCACGAGGGCGGCGAGCGCGAGGAGGAAGAGGGTGCGCAGGATGTTCATGGGGCTGAGCGTTACCTCGCCTGGAGAGATGTCACGCGGAAAAGATTAGGCATGCCTAATGTTCATGTCAAATGATGCCTTTGCCGCGGAATTCGCCGGCGCTGGAGAGAATTGCGAAGGCGCCTACGCGCTTCGCGGCAGGTCTCGCCACGGGGGGAGGGCGAACCTATAATCAGCCCGGATCGGCGCAACGGATCAGGCGGGTGAACACATGAAAGTCCAGGTACTCCAGGAAAACCTCCAGCGCGGCCTCTCCATCGTCGGCCGGGCCGTGGCCACGCGTGCCACCATCCCGATCATCTCGAACGTCCTCCTCCAGACGGAGGACGGGAAGCTGCGGCTGGCGGCGACGGACCTCGACATCTCCATCGTCGCCTGGATAGGGGCGAAGGTGGACGAGCCGGGCGCGACGACGGTGCCCGCCCGCCTGGTCACGGATTTCGTGGCGAACCTGCCGGCGGCTACCGTCTCGCTCGAGGCGCCGGCGAGCGGCCGCCAGCTCCGGATCGAATGCGCCCGGAACGATTCGACCGTCAACGCGATGGACCCGTCCGACTTCCCGCGCGTGGCCGAGATCCGCGACGGCGTGGCCGTGACGTTCGACCCGAAGGCGCTCCGGCGCGCCATCGAACGGGTGGAGTTCGCCGCCGCGACGGATGACTCGCGGCCGGTCCTGACGGGGGTGCACCTGAAGAGCGACGGCCCGCGGCTCACGCTCGCTGCCGCCGATGGGTTCCGGCTGGCCGTTGCCGATATCCAGCTCGAAGCATCGCCCGCCGAGCCGGTCGAGGTCATCGTCCCTGCACGGGCGCTGCGCGAGCTCTCCCGGCTGGTCGGCGATTCGAGCCTGCCGGTGGAGATGCGCATCAACCCGCAGCGCTCGCAGGTGCTCTTCGCATGGGACGAGGTCCAGATGGTGGCCCAGCTCATCCAGGGCACCTTTCCCAATTACAACCAGCTGATCCCCGCGCAGTTCACCACCCGGGTGATCGTCGACGTGGACGAGTTCAAGCGGGAGGCGCGCATCGCGGCGATTTTCGCCCGCGACGGGAGCGGCATCATCCGGCTGGTCATGACGCCGGGCGAAGGCGGGATGCCCGGTCAGCTGACGATCTCGGCCCGGGCCGACGAGGTGGGCGGGAACGAAGGGAAGCTCGATGCGGTGGTGGAGGGCGACGCCTCCCGCATCGCCTTCAACAGCCGCTACCTGCAGGACGTGCTGAACGTGCTGGGGAGCGGGCGGGTAGCGCTGGAGATGACGAGCCCCTCGGCCCAGGGCGTCTTCCGCCCGGTGGACGAGAACGGCGTGCCGGAGCCCGGCTACGTCCACGTGGTGATGCCGATGTTCGTGCAGTGGT
>CALLPC010000017.1 GCA_938015525.1 uncultured Dehalococcoidia bacterium | reverse complement strand
TCGCGATGACGCGCGCCGGGTCGAGCGGCGCCGGGTAGAAGCTGGCGAAGTGTTCGACCACCTCGCGCACGGTCAGCACTTCGAAGAAGCCGGCCGACTGGAAGACTACCCCGAGGCGGGCGCGCCAGGCCGGGCCGCCGGCCGCCGGCACGATGCCGAGGACGCGGACGTCGCCCGCCGTCGGTACCCGGAACCCCTCCAGGATTTCGACGAGCGTGGTCTTGCCGGCACCGTTTGGGCCGAGGAGGGCGACGACCTCGCCCGGCGCCACCTCGAGGTCCACCCCGGCGAGGGCTGTGACCTCGCCGTACCGCTTGACCAGGCCGCGTACGGAAACCGGGGGAGACGCCTCCACCCATGCATCGTGACGCGGCCGGGTTAACGGCGGCGATGGCCGGGCGTCCGCAGTCAGGAGGACCGACCGGCCTCGCGGAGCAGGCGGAGGAACTCGGGGTCGCCCTGGAGGATGGCGAGGCGCGGGTCGGCTGCGGCCTCCCTGGCGTAGCCCGCATCGAGGGCGAGGGCGCGCTCGACGTGCCGGAGCGCTTCCTCCCGGTTGCCGAGGGCGGCGGCGGCCTGGGCGGCGCCGTACTGGGCGGCCGGGTCGCGCGGGTCGAGGCCCGCCGCGGTGAGGAAATCCTGCAGCGCCCCCTCGGCATCCCCGCTGTGCAGCCGGGCGATGCCGCGGTTCACCATCACCGTCGTGTCGCCCGGGTCGAGGGCGAGCGCAGCGTCGAAGTCGGCCACCGCGGCGCCGTAGTTGCCCCGGTAGAGGAAGAGCATGCCCCGGTTGTTCAGGGCGTCGGCGTCGTTCGGCAGGAGCTCGAGCGCCCGGTTGTAATCGGCGAGCGCGCGGTCGAACTCGCCGGAGCGGGTGTAGGCGTTGGCCCGGTTGTAGTAGGCGGCGGTGAGCTCAGGGTCGAGGAGGATCGCCTGCGTGTACCGGTCGATGGCGAGGGCGAACTGGCCGACGTTGAAGTAGACGTTCCCTTCGTCGAGGTAGGACTCGGCCGATCGCCCCAGGGGCGGCTGGATGGTCCGCGGCGCGACGTCCTGGAGTGCCTCCTCGAGGCTGGCGAAGAGGGGCTCCGCCCCGGCCCGGGCCGGCTCCACGAGCTCCCCGGCGGCGCTCCGCGCCTCGTCCGCGGGCGGGGTGTCGGCCGGCGGGGCCATCCCCTCGGCCGCGGCATCGGCGATCGCCCGCTCGAGCTCTGTGGCGGCAGAGAGGGGCTCGGGCTCGGCTGCGAGCTCCTCGAACCGGCGGCGGATGATGTCGGCGTCGCTCTCGGCGGTCTCCGCGTCGTCGAGCGGGTGGACGAAGGCCTCCGGGGGCGCCGCGCCGGGCTCGGGGCTGCCGAAGGTCCCCGCCATCGCCTGTTCCAGCTGCTCGAACTCGGCGATCGCCCGTTCAAACTCCTCGGCCTCGGCGAAGAGCTGCCGGACGGCCTCATCGGGGAGCTCGGTGAGGTCATCGAGGCCGCGCAGGGCCTCCTCATCGCCGGCGAGAGCCTCGCCGGTCCGTTCCACCGGCCCCGCGGGCGGTACGTCGGCGCCCGGGGCGGCGGTGACGCCGCCGTCCTCGGCGGCGAGGGGCTCGACCACGGCTTCCTCAGCGGGGGGCTCGGGTTCGACGACGCGGCCCGTCTCGTCGACCGCGACATCGACCGGGGGCTCCCAGTCGGGCGCGCGCATCCCCTCGGCCTCCGCGTCGGCGATTTCGCGTTGGAGCCCCTCGTCCTCGTCGAAGGTGAGCACCGGTGCGACGGCGGGCGGGCTCCAGCCCGGTTCGGGGGCGGGCCAGGCGGGCCGCCGGCGGCGGAGGAGCTGCAGCGCGAGGACAGCCGCGCCGGCGAGCAGGGCGGCGATGAGCAGGACTCTCAGCAGGCGGCCCATCATGCGCCTCCGCGGGCGGTTTCCCGTTCGAGCAGCGCCTCGGTCACCCGCACGAGCGCCTCGTAGAGGTAGAGCAGCTGCTCGCGCGGGTGGAGCTCGACCTTTTTCAGCGTCTCCTTCCGGGCAGTGACGGGGTCCCACGAGCCGGTCAGCTCGATGCTTTCGTGGTCGATGCCCATCTGGAGCTCGTACAGCTCGCCGTCCTCAGCGACGACGATGCAGCCGAGCTCCGGGTCGTTCGCGAGCGGGCCGATGTCGACCTCGATGGCGTTGGTGAAGAGGGCGTTGGGGAAAGGCGGAAAAGGGCGGAGCTCGGCGCATGCCTCGCGGAGCAGGTCGGCGAGCTGGAATGCGGCCCGCTCGAGGATGGCATCGGCCTGGGCCTTCCGCCGGAGTGCTTCGCTGGCCATACGGCCGCAGTATACGCCGGCGCGGCCGCGGGGTCTGCGGGCCATTGCGGGCTGCGAAGGGGCGGCCCGGCAGGGTGTCGTCCTTCGAAGCCGTCCGCGGGTGTAGACTGGGGCACCCGGGCAAGAAATGTTCACTCACCTGCACACACACACCGAATACTCGCTGCTCGACGGCATGAGCAAAATCGGCCCGCTCATGGACCGGGTGAAGGCGCTCGGCCAGGAAGCCGTCGCCATGACGGACCACGGGGCCCTCTACGGCGCCATCGACTTCTACCGGGAGGCCGCCGCCCGTGGCATCAAGCCGATCATCGGCGTCGAAGCGTACGTCGCCCCCGGCAGCCGCTTCAGCCGCGAGCGGAGCGAGAGTTCGCCCTACCACCTCGTGCTCCTCGCCCGGAACCTGGCCGGCTACAAGAACCTCATCGCCCTCGTCACGAAGGCGAACCTCGAAGGGTACTACTACAAGCCCCGCATCGACCGGGAGCTGCTCGAGCGCCACTGCGAAGGGCTCATCGCGCTCTCCGGCTGCCCTTCGTCCGAGTTCCACCGCCGCATCCAGGAGGGCGACCGGGAGGGCGCCATCGCCGTCGCGAAGTACTACCGCGAACTGCTCGATGGCCACTACTACCTCGAAGTGCAGGACCACGGCGACGAGAAGTTCAGCCGGCTGAACCCGGTCATCGCCGATATCGGTCGGGAGCTCGGCATCCCGGTCGTGGCCACCAACGACAGCCACTACACCTTCCCGGAGGACGCCGAGGCCCACGACGTCCTCCTCTGCATCGGCACGAACGCGACCATCGACCAGCCCGGCCGCTACCGGTTCGAGGGGCACGGCTACTACCTGAAGAGCGAGGAGGAGATGCTCCGGCTCTTCCCGGAGGAGTTCATCCGGAACACGATGCTGGTGGCCGAGTCCTGCGACCTGGACCTGAAGTTCGACCGGCAGCTGCTGCCCGAGCCGCCGGTGCCGCCCGGCCGCACGAGCGATGACTACCTCGCCGAGCTCTGCTTCCGCGGCCTGCGCGAGCGGTTCGCGACCGTTACGCCGGAGCTGGAGGAGCGGCTCCGTTACGAGCTCGACGTCCTCCGGCAGACGGGCTTCACGGACTACATGTTCGTGGTCAAGGAGATCGCCGATTTCGCCCGGGAGGCCGGCATCCGGATGGGGGTGCGGGGGTCGGCAGCGGCCTCCCTCGTCCTCTATGTCCTGCGCGTGACGGACATCGACCCGGTGGCGAACCGGCTCGTCTTCGAACGGTTCCTGAACATCGAGCGGCGCGAGATGCCGGACGTCGATTTCGACTTCGCCGACGACCGGCGGGACGAGATGATCCGGTTCGCCTATGAGCGGTACGGGCGGGACCGGGTGGCCCAGATCATCACCTTCGGGACGCTCGGCGCGAAGGCTGCCATCCGCGACGTCGGCCGCGCCCTCGGCCTGAGCTACGCCGAGACGGACCGGGTTGCCCGGCTCGTTCCGGAGGTGCTCCACATCACCCTCCCGGAGGCGCTCGAGCAGTCGGTCGAGCTGCGCGAGGCGTACGAGCGCGACCCGAAGGTGCGCCGCCTCGTCGATACGGCGAAACGGCTGGAAGGCGTCGCCCGCCATGCGAGCACCCACGCCGCCGGCGTCGTCATCTCCCGCGACCCGCTCATCGAGCACGTGCCGCTCCAGCGGCCGACCCGCGGCGACGAAGACAGCATCCCGATGACCCAGTTCGCGATGGAGCAGGTGGCGAAGATCGGGCTGCTGAAGATGGACTTCCTCGGGCTTTCGAACCTGACCATCCTCCAGCGCGCGACGGACCTCATCCGCGAGACGACGGGTGAGGAGGTCGACCTCGCCCGGCTCCCCGACGGGGACCCGAAGACGATGGAGATGCTCGGCAAAGGCGAGACGTTCGGGGTGTTCCAGCTGGAATCGGCGGGCATGCGGCGCTACATCCAGGAGCTCCAGCCGACGAACATCGCCGACCTCTGCGCGATGGTCGCCCTCTACCGGCCGGGCCCGATGCAGCACATCCCCCGCTACATCGACGGCAAGCACGGCCGCGTCCCCATCACCTACCCCCACCCGGACCTCGCCGACATCCTCGACGAGACGTACGGCGTCATCGTCTACCAGGACCAGGTCCTCCTCATCGCGCGGAAGTTCGCCGGCTACACGCTCGGCCAGGCCGACATCATGCGGAAGGCGATGGGGAAGAAGAAGGCCGAGATCATGGCCGAGGAGCGGGGCCGCTTCATCGCCGGCGCCGTCGCCAAGGGGTACGCGGAGGAGGACGCCCGCGCCGTTTTCGACCTTATCGAGCCGTTCGCCGGCTACGCCTTCAACAAGGCCCACAGCTGGTGCTACGGCCACATCGCCTACCAGACGGCCTACCTGAAGGCGAACTACCCGGTGCAGTACATGACGGCGCTCCTCCAGCTGGCGAAGAACGCGCCCGATACCCACGCCCGCATCGCGGCGGCCGTCGCCGAGTGCTCGAAGCTGGGCATCGAGGTGCTCCCGCCGGACGTGAACGCGAGCCAGGACAACTTCAGCGTGGAACGCCGGCCGGACGGCTCCATGGCCATCCGCTTCGGCCTCGGCGTGATCAAAAACGTCGGCTCCGCCGCCGTCGAGGGCATCATCGCCGAGCGGGAGCGGGGCGGGCCCTACCGCGATATCGAAGAGTTCTGCCGGCGGGCCGACCTCTCCTCCGCCAACTCCCGCGCGCTCGAGCACCTCGCCAAGGCGGGCGCCTTCGACACGCTCGGCGGGCCGCCGGGGCCCTACAGCCGCGCCACGCTCGCCTTCAACGCCGAGCGGCTGATGGGCCTCGCGAAGCGGGAGCGGGAGCTGCGGGAATCGGGCCAGGCGACGATGTTCGACCTCTTCGGGAGCCGGGTCGAGACGCCGCTGCCGTCGCTCGACCTGGACGAGGTGCCCCAGAAGCGGGAGGACCTCCTCGCCTGGGAGAAGGAGCTGCTCGGCGTCTACGTCTCCGACCACCCGTTCAAATCGGTCGCCGGCGAAGTGGCGCGGTTCGCCACCCACTGCGTCGCCGACCTGGGCCCGGAGCTGGCGGGGCAGGCGGTGACCGTCGCCGGCATGCTGACCCGCGTCCAGGCGCGGAGCACGCGCGACGGCCGGAAGTTCTACCTCGCCGAGCTCGAAGACCTCTCCGGCTCGGCCGAGCTGACGGTCTGGAGCGACGCCATCGAGCTGACGGGCGAGGAGGCCTGGGCCGAAGGCCGGGTGCTCGTCTGCCAGCTCGAGGTGCGCGAGCGGGGCGACCGCGGCGTCACGTATGCGGTGCGGAAGGCCTCCCCCTACGACCCGGCGACCGGGACCGCGGCCGGTTTCGCCGCCGCCCGGTGGCAGGTGGAGGCGCCGAAGCAGCGGCCCGCGCCGGCGCCTGCGGGCGACGGGCAGGCCCCCCGCCCGGGCGGCCGGGCCCCGGCCGCGAACGGTGCGAACGGGAACGGCGGCAACGGCTACCGGGCGGCCGGCCCGGCAGTCGAGGCGAGCCGCCCCGGCGTCACGCCGCCGGCCGATGCCGAGGCCGTCCGCCTCGCCATCACCCTCATCGAGACCGAGGACGTGGACGCCGACGAGGCGCTCTTGAAGGCGGTGGTGGAGCTGCTCGCCAAGCACCCGGGGAACGACGAAGTGCGGGTCGTGGTCCGGGATACGGCGGGCGAGGAGACGGAGTTCGATTTCCCCCGGGCGCGTGCCTCCGAAGAGCTGGCGCGGTCGCTCCGGAGCCTGCTGGGCAACCGCGGCAGCGTGCGGCTGGCCGGCGGCGCGAAGGTCGCCGGCGCCGCCTGAGCTGAGCCGCCGGTCACCAGAAAATCGACGGAGAATCACGAATCCAGTTCGGCTGGAACCCGACCACGCGGGCGTTCGGAGGGACGAAGTAGCAGATTTGTCCCTCGACGAACCTGCCCGGGAGGAGGTCGAACCCGCCGTATTTGTCATCGACCTCCTCGAACGGCCGCGGAAGGTCAAGACATATCCCGGAGGAGACACTGCCGTCGGCGAGGAGGAGCTTCGTGCAGGTATCGCCGCAAAAAATCCGCTCGGTGTTGGGGCCGACGTTGGTGGCACGGGCATAGATGACAACAGCGCGCTTTCCCGAAGGGACCCAACTCAGCCCGGTGTACGGGTCGATGATGCTGATGACCTCCCAGCGGATGACCGTGTCGTACATGCGGACGTCGATGCTGCGGCCGATGGGCACTTCGGCGTTCCGCGGTGCCGGGGTGGGGCTGGGCGTGGGGTTCGGCCGCGGGGACGGTGTCGGTGTGGGCGTTGGCGACGGCGCCGGGGTCCGGGTCGGCGTGGCGGTGGGCGTGGGGTTCGGCCGCGGGGACGGCGTCGGTGTGGGCGTTGGCGACGGCGTTGCCGTCGGCGTGGGAGACGGCGGCAGCGAGGGCGAAGCGGCCGGCGCCGCGGTCGCCGTTGGCGAGGCTGTGGGGGTCGGCTGCGGTTCCGGAGTCGCTGTCGGTGGCGGCGGCGCCTGGGGAGCGCTCCCGGCAGCCTGGGGAGGCGCGGGTGTGGGGAGGGGCGTCGACGCCGCGGCCGTCGGCGCCATCGGCTTTCGGACGAGTTCGCGGCGGGCGTAGCGGGGAGCCGTGTCGGACTCGCCCGGGTCAGCCTCGAGGTCAGAACAGGCAGCGCCGAGTGCCGCGAACCCCGCGATGACGAGCGTGAGTACGGGAACCCGGGCCGCGGACTTCATGCGCCGCATTCTGGATCGTGGCAACGGCCGGCCGCCAGTGGTGACTCGCAGCTACTTCGGGGCCGCCCCAGGGTGCGCTCCCTCCCAGGCGAGGTAGGCGTCGGCCATCTCCGTGAACGTCGCCCAGGCGACCTCGCCCGAGGCGACGAGCGGGTCGACGGTCTCCGCGAGGAAGCGCTCGATGACGCCGAACGGCGCCGCTCCGCTCCCGCGGAACTCTCCCGGGTGGATGGTGATGTGGTGGACGTTCACCCGGTCAGCCCGGCCCAGGGCGACCGCCGCCCGGAGCCGCTCCCCGAGGTAGGCGAAGTACGCCGCATCGCCCCCGAACTCCGTCGCCCGGCGCATCGCGGCGAAGTCCTCCCGGTCGTAGGCCCCCTCGGGCAGGAAGACGACCGGGCCGGCCGGGTCGTGCCGGGCGAATGCGCCGAACTCGGTCCCGTCGGTGCCGCCCGCCGGCCGCCAGGGGTGCACCCCGGTGAGGGCGAGCGGCGTCGCCTGGCGGGCCGGGTCCTTCCAGTCCGAGTTCACCTGGAGCCCGGCGCGCGCGGCCGCCTCGTACAGGCGCGGGTAGGTGTTCCCGCCGCTCCAGGACCGGACCCGCGCGATGCCCGCCGCCCGGCGGAGGAGCGCCAGCTCCTCTTCGAACACGGCGGCCCACCGCTCGACCGGCTCCGCCTGCCATCGCGGCCCGAGGTGGGCATCCTCATGGAAGTGGAGCGCAATCTCGTGGCCGGCCGCGGCGAGCTCGCGCAGGACCCCGTGCCCGCGCTCGAGAACGGCCGGGGTGAAGGGGGACTGCCCCTGGACGGTCATCCGGCCGCCGTGCCGTTCGACGACGGCGGCGACGGCCCGGATGTCCTCGACCTGGCGGTCGAAGAAGGTGCGGTCGGCGTAGTCCAGCTGCCGCCCGCCGATGGCGCCGGAGCGGAATCCCTGGGCGGTCGTGCCGAACGGTTCGATGTGGAGCCCGATGGTGAAGCGGAGGAGCGGCCCCGGCGGCGGCCCCGGCGCGGCCCCTGGGGAGGCGAGGGGGCTGCAGCCGACAAGGGCGGCGGCCGCAACGCCGCCCCCGAGGGCGAACAGCTGCCGCCGCGTGAGCCGATGCCGCCGTGCGCCCCGGGACCGTTCCATCGCAGTGTCCTCCGTTTCCATCGGAATGGCACGGGGAAGGCGGCGGGTGACGGGGCCGGCCCGGCCGGGGAGTCGGAATCCCGTAAGAAGGGGAACGGTCAGCCGGGGAGCAGCCCGGCCTTCCGGGCGTCGTCGAGGAATCGGTCGATGCCGGCGTCGGTCAGCGGGTGTTTCAGCATCTGGGGGAGGAGCGCCGGGGGAATGGTCGCGATGTGGGCCCCGGCGAGCGCGGCCTGCGTGACATGGAGCGGGTGACGGAGGCTGGCGGCGAGGACCCTGGCTTCGAGGCCGTGCGTTTCGACGATCTCGACGCACTGGCGGACGAGCTCCATGCCGTCGTGGCCGACGTCGTCGAGCCGGCCGACGAAGGGGCTGAGGAAGGCGGCCCCGGCGAGGGCGGCGAGGAGCGCCTGGTTCGCAGAAAAGATGAGGGTGACGTTCACCCGGATGCCTTCGCGGCTGCAGCGGTGGATCGCTTCGAGGCCCTCGGCATCGATGGGGATTTTGACGACGACGTTCGGGTGCCAGCTGGCGAGCTCCCGCGCTTCCGCGACCAGCTCATCGGCGGTGCGGGAGATGCATTCCGCAGAGATGGGGCCATCGATGACGCTGGCGATCTCCTGGATGCGCTGTTTGTAGCTGACGCCGCCCTCCTTGGCGAGGAGGCTGGGGTTGGTCGTAACGCCGCTGATGACCCCGTAGCGGGCGGCGGCGCGGACCTCATCGATGGAGGCGGTATCGAGGAAGAGCTGCATGGGAGGCTCCCCGGGCGCTGGCGTTGCCGCTCCATGGTACGGGAGGGTCCGGCTATGCGGTGCGGCCGAGGGAGCGAACGGCCCCCGCCCGGGGGAGGGCGGGGGCCGCCGCCTGGTTGCCAGGTTTCCGCCTGAGGGGAACGCAGCGAGAGGAGGGCGTCGACCTGGTGCCTGCGGGCAGCCCGGGGGCCCTGGAACCCTGAGCTGCACCGCATCGCCAATATTAGGCATGCCTAAGAAATCATGCAAGGGGCAACGATGGCAATGGCCGCGGCCGGGGCGAAGGGGCTGGCGGTAGTGCCGGGGGAGCGGGTGGCCGCTCCTCCCCGGCACCAGGCCCCGCCTACTGCATCACGAGCTGGCCGGGTTCTTTCATGTAGACCCAGTAGACGCGCAGGGTGAACAGCCCGCCGAAGTCGTTCAGGTAGCGCGGCTGGCCGGGCAGGTAGCTCAGCCAGCGCCCGGTAGCGTTGTCGTACTGGAGCACCTGGGTGTACTTGCCAGCGACACCGGCGAACGCATCGGCGACAGCCCGGGGCTGCCCGGTGTAGACGATGTTGTTCCAGCCGGGCGCCAGCTCGACGACCCGTCCCGGCGGCGGGTTCGGGTTGAGCGAGGCGATGTTCGCCGCCGGCGCATCGACCCAGTAGGCGTCGTACTGCGCGATGACCGGGTAGTCGTTGATGGCGGAGGGCGCGCCCCGCACGAATCGCCGGTAGGCGCCGAGCAAGCCCTCGGCCTCGCTGAAGGCCCACTTGGCCGGGTCCCACCGGTAGATGGCGCTCCACGGCAGCGGGAGGGTGGAGGCGGCGCCGGGGAGGGGCCCGGCAGGCTCGAGGTGGGCGATATTCGACCAGCCGCTGCCGAGCACCTGGACGACGACGGTGCCCGGCGGCGGGGAGACGCTGCTCACGAACAGGCCGGCGATGCCGAGGTCGGCGTTGGTGCCGCCCCAGGTGATGGTCGGCTTCCCCGCGAGGCCGCCGATGACCAGTTCGACGACGGCGCCGGGTGCCCCGCACCCCGGCTGCTCAGCCGCGCTGCGCACGCGGATGGCGAAGGTCGAAACCGGCCCGGCCGCGGCCGCCGTCGCCGTCCCGCAGACGGTGACCCCGACGCGCGCCTCGATCGCCGTCCCGCCCGGCACGTCGCGCCAGTCGCGCTGGGGCACGCCGGTGATGAGCATGGGGATGCGGGCCACGGCCCCGCCGATGTCGATGATGCCGCTGCCGGCCCAGTTCTGGCCGTGCGGCGCGGGCGGTGCCGGGGTGGCGGCCGCCCGGGCTGCGGCGATGTAGTCGTCGGCGTTCAGCCGCGAGTTCCGTGAGATGAGGAGGGCGAACATGCCGCTCACGAGCGGGGTGGCGAAGCTGGTGCCGCCCTGGAAACCGCCGTTCGGCTCGCCGATCTCCGCGTACGGGTTCGAAAGCCCGATATCCGTCCGGGTGGTGGAGAGGAGCCGGTTGCCGGGGGCGGCGAAATCGATGGCCGGCCCGTAGTTGCTGTAGCTCGCCCAGCTCATCCCGTCGAGGTTGTTCGCGGCGCCGACGGCGATGACGTTCGGGTACTGGGTGTAGGCGGCGGGGTAGGCCACGCCCGCCGGCTGGCCGGGGCTGTGGTTGCCGGCCGCAGCCACCACGATGACGCCGCTGTCCTGCGCCAGCTGGAGCGCTGCCCGGAGCGCAGGGATGTCGGCCTGCGTGTGGGGCGGGTCGCTCGCGATGGAGATGTTGATGACGCGCGCCCCCATCCGGACGGCGTAGACGATGGCGTCCGCGATGCGGGTCATGAACCCTTCGCCCCGGCAGTCGAGCGCTTTGACGGTGAGCAGGCGGACGTTCCACGCCACGCCCGCCACGCCGAGGCCGTTATCCCCCGCGGCGCCGATGATGCCTGCCACGAGGGTGCCGTGGCTGTTCGGCATGTCATCGAGGATGGCGCCCGTCGGCGTCGAGCTGGTGTAGCCGCACATCGCCTGGTTTACCTGCGTCAGGTTGATGAACCGGCAGCCGTAGCGGTCGTTGATGCAGCCGTTGTTGTCGCGGTCGATGCCGTCGCCGCGGTTGTCGATGGGGTTCTCCCAGAGCTGGCCGGCGAAGTCCGGGTGCCGCACATCGAGGCCGGAATCGATGACGGCGACGATGACCTCGCGGGACCCGGTGTGGAGGTCCCAGGCGGCAGGGGCACCGATGGCGGCGAGGTAGCTGGCCTGGTTCGGCCCGTTCCCGCTGCCCAGGTAGTACGGGTCGTTGGGGATGGCAGCGGCGCGGACGGGTACATCGGGCACGGCACTGAGGACGTTCGGCGCCCGGGCCACCTCGGCGGCGAACTCGGCCGGGTCCCGCCCCGGCGGCACCGGCAGGGAGAAGTACCCCTGCTCGGCGAGGGTGGGCGGCAGCGCCCAGGCACGCAGCGGCTGCGCGCGGAGGGCAGTATCGAACTCGACGGCGATGTAGGCGGTCGGTGCCGCGGCGTCGTCATCGGCGGCGGCCGGGGCGGCGCTCCCCGCGGCGGCTCCGCTGAGCACCGCGACGGCGAGGATGACCGCGAACCAGCGTCTCCGCACGGGCCCTCCCTCCGCCCTCAGGCCGTCAGTTGCCGATCACTCCGATGGCCGGGGTCGGGATCGGCGTCGGCTCCACGGCCGGGGCTTCGCCGAGGAGCTTCCGGTCGACCAGCACGGCCAGCTCCCGGGCCTGGTCGGTCGACATGAACGGCTTCGCGCCGAACGTCTGCACCGCGACCACGGCGTTGCCGCGCCGGAAGATGACCCGATGATAGACGGACGGGATGTCCGTCGTCCCGAGGGTCGGGCCGTCGAAGCGGAAGGCGGCCGACTGGTTCGCGAGCGGCCGGGCCTGGGCGGGCTGGCTGCCGTTGCGGGCCTTGAGCCGGCCTTCCAGGTAGTCGTAGGCGAGCTTCGCGCCGGCGGGCGTTTCGAAGAGGTAGACCTCGACGGAGGCGTAGTAGCCGCCCTGGACGACCTGCGCAGCGAGGCCGACGGGCTGGTAGTAGACCTGGTAGCCGTCGATAATCCGCCACTCCTGCGAGAGCTGCTCGCCGCGCGCGTTGGTATCGAACCAGTAGCTGGCGGCGAAGGTGGAGATGTTCATCGTGAACGTATCGGAGGCGTTCACCGCCATCTCCGGCGGCATCTCCTCGAGGAGCGGGGTGTACTTGCTGGCGGGCAGGCTGACCGTCGGCTCGGGGCCGCCGGCGAGACCGCTCGTGCTGGCAGGCGTCGGCTCCTTCACGTTCCCTCCAACGCTGGAACCGCCCCCGGGGTTCCCGTCGCCGCCGCTCGTGAGGAGGAGCGTGCCGACCGCGCCGCCGGCGATGAGGACGAGGCCCGCCAGCAGGACCAGGACCGGCTGCCCTGGCCGCCCCCGGGGCGCCATCAGTTGCCCGCCGCCGGCGTGTAGTTCCTCGTCGGCGTCGGCTCGGGGGCATCGAGCTGGCCGAGCGCCTTCTTATCGCTGATGAGCGCGAGGTCGCGCGCGGCGTCCACCTTCATGAACGGCTCCGCGCCCTTCGTGAGCACGACGCAGACGAGGTTGCCCCGCTGGAAGAGCACCTGGTGGTAGATGGCGGAGACGCTCGATTTGCCGATCGTGCCGAGCGTCATCACGTAGGCCGCGCTCTGGTTGCCCACCCGCGTCATGGTCACCGGCGCCATGCCCGGCTGGGCGGCAGCGAACCGGTTGAAGTAGTCGTACGCCTGCTTCGCGCCCCGCTCGTCGGCGAAGAGGTGACATTCGGTGCGGATGTAGTACGCACCGTTGAGGACGGCCGTATCGCGGCCCTCCGGCGAATAGCCGGTCTGGTACCCCCCCTGGTACCCCCACTGGGCGAGCAGCTTTTCGCCCTCGGCCTGGGAGGGGAAGACCTTCGTCTGCGCGTAGCCGGCGGCATCGACGACGACGGTGGCAGGGATGTCGGTAATCCAGTTCGTGCCGAGGTCTTCGACGCGGATGACGTACTTGCTGGCCGGGGGCGAAAGGTCGGGGCTGACGCCCGGGTTGGTGACTTCGACGGTGGCGGTGCTGCCCCCGGGCGCGGCGGGTGTGTCGCCGGCGCCGTCCCCTACAGGCCGACGTTCGTGGAGTGCCTCCCCCGCGACGGTGGCGGTGCTGCCCCCGGGCGCGGCGGGTGTATCGCCGGCGCCGTCACCGCAGGCGGCCGCGAAGGGCAGGAGGGTTGCGATGGCACAGGAGGCCAGCGCCAGGGCGCGAGACATACCGGACCTTCCGGGGGCGTTGCTCTCGCGAGTGTACGGGCGGTCCCCGGTTAGCGGAAGGAAAGGCGAAAGGTTTGGAAAGGAGGCGGGAGGCTCCAGGGTGCCGGCCGTCCTCCCGGTGCCGCCGGGCGCTTGGAGCTGCGGAACCGGCCCGCCACGCTCCGGCGCAGCACGCCCCTGATGGAGGTTCGCCCGCGATGCCGTTCCACCAGCTGCCCCTGCCCGAACCGCCGCTCCCCGCGCTGCTGCGCCAGCTCGACTTCGACCGGATGGCCCGTTACCGGGAGTGCCTCGACTTCTACCAGGGCCGCCACTGGCCGGGGCGCCCGCGGCGCGGCGAACGGCGGCTCACGTTCAACTACGCCCGCGCCATCGTCGATAAAGTGACCGGCTACCTGCTCTCCGGCGCGGCCGTGCAGGTGACGGGGGATGAATCGCCGGCCGGGCTGGAACGCGCCCGCCTCGCCGAGCGGGCCCTGCGCCGGGTGGAAGCCGCGAACGGCGTGAGCCAGCTCGATTTCGAAACCGAACTGGATTGTGCCGTCCTCGGCGACGGCGCCTACCGGGTCGCCTGGGACGCCGCCGCGGGCGAAGTCCGCATTACCGCGCCGGACATGATGGGTGTCTTCGCCTGGCGCGACCCGGCGGACCCGAACCGGCTCACCGCCGTCGCCCACCGGTACCGGGCGGGCGACGAGGAGCTCATCGAGTTCTGGACCCCGGCCGGGTTCGACCTCTGGCGCGGGTCGACGCTGGAGGAGCGGCTGCCGAACCCGTACGGCTTCATCCCCTACGTCGTCTTCCCGAACGTGCGCGAGCCGAAGCAGGCGTGGGGCTCGAGCGACATCCCGCCTCTCGTGGAAGCGAACCGCGAGCTGAACCGGGCCTTCAGCCAGCTGAGCCAGGTGCTCGAGCTTTCGGGCAACCCGATCGCCGTGCTCGAAGGCGTTACCGGCTCGGAAGACATCACCGTCGAGCCCGGCGCTATCTGGGAGGTGCCGGAGGACGCGCGGGCCTACCTGCTGGACCTGCTGCAGGGCGGCGGGGTGGCGCTCCACACGGCCTACATCGACCTGCTTTACCGGGTCCTGCACGACCTCGGGGAGTCGCCCCGGACCGCCTTCGGGCACAACCCGCAGGGGCTGAGCGGGGTGGCGCTCAACACCGAGCTCGACCCCATCGCCCGGAAGGTGGAGCGGAAGCGGCGCATCCGGACGGCGGTGTACGAACGCCGCGCCTGGATGGTGCTCCAGCTGCTGGCCCGCTTCGATGGGCTCGCCATCGAGGGGCTCCGGCCGGTGATGCAGTGGGGGCCCGTCCTGCCCGCCGACCGTTCCCGCCAGGTGCAGGACGCGCGCCTGCTCGTCGAAAGCGGCATCATTTCGCGCCGTACCGCCGCTGCCAGTCTCGGCATCGATGACCCGGAGGCCGAGGCGGCGCGGGTGCTGGAGGAGGCGAGGTAGGGGAGAGCGACGCGCGCAAACGGCGGGGAGACGGCTGCGGCGGGCTGCCGGCCCGCCCCTTCACCCCTCGAGGCGTTCGAGGAGACGGACGAGGCGGCCGATGAGCAGCGGCTTTGCGAGGAAGGCGTCCGCCGCGCCGGCGAACGGCCGGGGGTAGGCGCTCATCAGGACCACCCGTGGCCGGGGCGACCGCTTCGCGAGTGCGGCCGCGACGTCCGTCCCGGGGAGGTCGGACAGGGAGACTTCGAGGAGGACGACATCGGGCGGGGCCGCTTCGACGATAGCGAGCGCGCGGCGCCCGTCGGGCGCGGTGATGGCGCGCCAGCCTTCGCCCTCCAGGACGAGCCGGAGGACGCGCCGTACGGCCGGGTCCCCGTCGACGACCAGGATGGTGCCCCGCTGACCGGGCGGCTTCGCGGGCGGCCCCGGCGGCCCGTGGCGGGGGCTTTCCATGGCACCAGTTTCGGCGGCCGTCCATACCAGCGGCACCGCACTGCCCGGCGCGGGCGTTGCAGTTGCCTATCGATTCGGATGACGGGCGCGGCCGCGGGCGGCCGGGACGTGAGGTGTACGCAGGAACCGGGCTGCCGGGCTCCGGTTCCCGGTCCCGGCTACCAGGCGGGCGGGACGATGGTGACGACGCTGCCGGAGCGGTGGTAGATGCGGGGGAGCCGCCCGGAGAGCCCCGCGAGGAGGTCCCAGGCGATGGTGCCCGCGAGCCGGGCGACCTCCGTCGCGGTCAGCCGGTCCGGGCCGTCGGCGCCGAGCAGCGTCGCGACGTCGCCCTCCCTGGCGCCCGGGACCCCGGTGACGTCGGCGAGGAACTGGTCCATGCACACCCGCCCGATGACGGGGCAGCGGCGGCCGGCCAGGAGCACCTCGCCGGCGTTCGAGAGCGAACGCCGCCAGCCATCGGCATAGCCGACCGGGATGAGGCCGGCGCGAGTCGGCCGGGCAGCGCGCCAGGTGAGGCCGTAGCTGACGCCCTCGCCCGGCGCGACGTCGGCGACCCGTGCGAGGCGGGCGCGGAGGGCGAGTACCTGCCGGAGCCCGGGGCCGGGGGTGTTGGCCGGCAGCTCCCCGTGGAGCGCGAGCCCGACCCGGACGCCGGAGTAGCGGAAGGCCTCGCGGCGGAGCGCGGTGGCCGTGTTCGCAGTGTGGCGGTAGGGAATCCACGGCAGCGCCCGCGCCGCCTGCTCGAACCGCCGGTGCTGCTCCTCGCTGAACGAATCGTCGGCTTCGTCGGCGTTCGCCATGTGGGTCATCAGGCCTTCCACGCGCAGGCCGGGAAGCCCGCGGCAGTGCTCGGCGAGGGCGATGCCCTCGTCCAGGGTCACGCCGAAGCGGTGGAGCCCCGTGTCGATCTTGATGTGCACGTCGGCAGTCGTCCCGGCCGCCACGGCCGCGGCGGAGAGCGCCTCGGCCAGCTGGACGGAATGACAGGTGAGGGTGAGCCGGGCGCGCACCGCCTGGGTGGCGTCGGCGGGAAAGGCATGGCCGAGGACGAGGATCGGCCGCGTGACGCCCGCCTGGCGGAGCAGGTAGCCCTCGTGTGGCCACACGACGGCGAAGCGGTCGACCCCGGCTGCTTCGAGGGCAGGAGCGACGACCGATGCGCCGGCGCCGTAGGCGTTCGCCTTCACGACGGCGATGAGCTCGACGGGGCCGAGGAGCGATTTGAGCGTGCGGACGTTCGCAGCGAGCGCATCGAGGTCGACTTCGAGCCAGGCGTTGAGCGCTGCCGTGACCTCGGCGAGGGCGTTGCGGGTAACGGGCGGATGGGCCACGGGCCTGGACCGGTCCTTTCGCCAGCGGGGCAGGAGGCCTTGGTCGGCCCCTGCCGCGATGCCTTAGCATCGGTGACGTGGAGGCCGGACGCAATCGCGCGGCCTGGTGGGGGTTCGTGCTCCTCTGCTCGGCAGCGGTTGCCGCCGCCGGCGGGGTGGAGTGGGCCTCGCGCGGGGGCGGTGAGGCGTCAGCGCCCGGGGGCGTCCCGGGGCCGGGCGAATTGGCGATGCCGGCGCCGACGGCCGCGCCGCCGGGGGTCCCCGGCCCGGGTGCGGGGCTGCCGGGGCTCGCCGGGGCGGAGGCCCGCCTGCGGGAGGGGCGCTTCGGCGAGGCGCTGGTCGAGTTCGAAGCCGCGGCACGCGCCGCGGAGAGCCCTGCAGCCGCCGGCGAGGCGTGGTTCGGCGCCGGCCGCGCCGCCGAAGAGCTGGGCGAACGCGCAGCGGCGGTCGACGCGTTCCGGGCCGCGTTCGCCGCCGCCCCGGCCGGCTCGGAACTCGGTGAACGCGCTGCCTACCGGCTCCTCCGGGCGCTGAACGATGCCGGCCGCCACGCGGAGGCGCTGGCCGTCGCGCCCCCGGGCGGCGGAGGTGTGGTCGGCGCCTACGCCCGGTTCGAGCGGGGACGCGCGCTCGCGGCCGTCGGTGAGCGGGACGCGGCTGCGGCAGCGTGGGAGGCGGTCGCAGGCGATGGGGGGCTGGCCGTGCCGGTCCGCGCGGCCGCGCTGGAGGGGCTGGCCGGGCTCGCCCGCGATGCGGGGGACGACGCGGCGCTGGCCCGCTGGCTGGACGCCCGGGTGGCCCTCGACGGGAGCCCGGCGGCGCGGTTCGAGCGTGCCCTGCTGGCCCGGCGCCTGGGCGACCCGGCGGGGTTCGAACGCGGCCTGCGCGAGCTGATGGCCGTCGCACCGCTCTCGCGGGAAGCAACGCTCGCGATCGCCGAGCTCGAGGCGGCGGGGCTCGACGTCCAGGCCGGGCAGGCCGGCTTCATCCTCTACCGGCGGGGCGCCTACGCGGAGGCCGCCCGGCTGCTCACCGCAGCGGTGGCCGAGCCCGGTATCGACCCGGGCGAGCGGACCTTCCGCGCGTACTACCTCGCGGCGGCGCTCGAGGAGCTGGGCCGCGTCGACGAGGCGGTGGCCTGGTACGACGCGGCGGCCGGCACGGGCGCGGCCTCGCCGTTCGTCCACCGGGCAAAGTACTGGGCCGCGCGGGTCCTCGAAACGGCGGGCCGGGGCGCAGAGGCCGCCGAGCGGTACCTCGCCCTGGTGACTGCGGGGCCGCCCGGGGAGTTCTCGCAGGAGGCCGCGTTTCGTGCGGGATATGGGCGCTATGTCGCGGGGGATATCGCCGGTGCGCTGGCGGCGTGGGAGGGGGCCGGGGCGGCGACGAGCCCGAGACTCGAGTACTGGCGGGGCCGCACGTTGGAAGCCGCCGGTCGGCCGTCGGCGGCCGAGGAGGCGTACCGGCGGGCGGTTGCGCTGGACCGCTTCGATTTCTACGCCATCGAAGCCGCGGCCCGGCTCGGTGAGCCGGTGCTCCTGCTGGAGGTCGGGTACCGGCAGCGGGAGCTGGACCGGGGCATCGACTGGGAGGCCATCGCGGGCTGGCTGCGGGAGCGGGTCGGCGGGGACTGGCCGGGGTCGGCGCCGACGGCGGCGTGCGCGCTTGCGCGGGCCGGGCTCGCTGTCGAGGCCGCCGCGGAACTGGAGCGGGCCGCCGCCGGGGCGGGCGCCTGGCGGCTGCTCGAGCTCGCCCGGGAGGCCCACGGGTGCGGGCTCACGCATCTCGGGCTCGGGTACGCCGTTCGGCTCCGGCAGGCGGCGGGTGGCGCGCCCTGGGAGGCGCCGGCGGACCTCCTGCGGGCGGCCTACCCGGTCGATTACGTGGCGGCCCTCGACCGGGCGGCTGCGGCCGCGGGGGTCGACCCGCTGTTCCTCGCCGCGCTCGTGCGGGCGGAGAGCCTGTGGGACCCGCGCGCAGGGTCGGGGGCCGGCGCACTGGGCCTTACGCAGGTGATCCCGCCGACGGGAGAAGGGATCGCGCGGGCCCTGGGGGTCGCGGACTTCGCAGCGGCGGACCTCTTCCGGCCGGGGGTCTCGCTCGAATTCGGCGCGTATTACCTGGGCGTGCAGCTGCAGCGGTTCGGTGACCCGCTCCTCGCGCTGGCGGCATACAACGCGGGGCCGGGGAACGCGCTCCGCTGGGCGGCGGGCGGCGATGCGGGGGCAGCGGCGCTGGCCGAGCGGATCGACTTCGGGGAGACGCAGGCGTACATCCGGGCCATCGTCGAAGCGTACGCGTACTACCTGCTCGCGTGGGCGGGCTGATTCGACCGTTACCGGGGGTGCGGGGTAACGTGGAGATTCGTCGGAGCGGAGAGCCCGCAGGAGGTGACCTATGGCGACCAAGCGGACGTACCAGCCGCACCGGATTCCGCGGAAGCGGGAGCACGGCTTCCTGAAGCGGATGTCGACCCGCGCCGGGCGGCTGGTGCTGAAGGCGCGGCGGCTGAAGGGCCGGAAGCGCCTGACGGTCGTGTAGGCGCGGTGCGCCGTGGACCGTTCGCGGCGGCTGCGGAAGGGCCCGGAGTTCGATACAGCGTATCAGAAGGGGACCGTCGTTCGCGGTCCCCTTCTGGTCGTTCGGGTGTCGTCGAACGGCCTGGGGCGGGACCGATGGGGAGTTGCGGTTGGGCGCCGGCTGGTGCCGCTGGCGCACGACCGGAACCGGGTGCGGCGGAGGCTGCGTGAGGCGGCGCGTGCCGCTGCGCGGGAAGAGCGGGGGCGGGATATCATCGTCGTGGCGCGGGAGGGGGCGGTGACGGCGAGCGTGGCGGAGCTCGCCCGGGAGATTGCGCGGCTGCTTGCGAAGGCCGAGCGGTGGGCGGCGGATGCGGGGGGCGCCGGCGGAACGGAGGGCGGGGCGTGATCGGGAGGGTGGTCGCGAAGCCGTTGATCTGGATGGTGATGGGGTACCAGGCGACGTTCTCGAGGGTGATGCCGCCGGTGTGTCGGTTCGAGCCCTCGTGCTCCCGGTACGCGCGGGAGGCGCTGGAGCGGCACGGGGCGTTCCGGGGTGGCTGGCTCGCCCTGCGGCGGCTGAGCCGCTGCCGTCCGTTCGGCGGGAGCGGCTACGACCCTGTGCCGGACTGAGGCGGCGCCAGGGGACAGGCGGCCGTCCGCGGCAGCGCTCCGCGGGTGTGCGGTTGGCGGGACGGGGAGGAGAACAGGGGACGTCAGCGAGCCCTGCCGTCCGCTGGTGCACGTGAAACGGCGCGCCCGGTCCGGGGCGCGGGCGGCACCGGGGTTTCGGCGATGTTCCACGTGGAACATCGCCGCGGCCCCTCGCAGACTCGAGGCCCGGGCCGGGGCTGGCGCAGCCCTGTTTCACGTGGAACAGCCGCCGCTCGCTCGAGGTCGAGCCCCGGGCGGGGAGAGGCGAACGCCCCGGTGTTCCACGTGAAACACCGCGGCGGCCAGCGCTCCCACCGGACTCCGTTCAGCCTGGCGTTCCACGTGAAACGGTGCGGTGCCGCCCCTCCCGGTGGGGTTCCCGGCTGCTCCCCGGCCGCCGCGCGAACACCGCCGCCGCCCGGCCCGCAGAAGAACAAATGTTCTTGGTTCCACGTGGAACACCCGCCGCCCGGCGGGCGGCCCGTAAGCCCGAAGGCTGCTACCATCCCCCCGTGACCCGCCTCCGCCTCGCCGGCGCCGGCCTCCTCACCGCCGCCGCCCTCCTCGCCGCCAGCTGCGTCGCCGTCACCAACCCCGAGGGCTGGGCGCCCCCCGTCCTCGACGGCACCAGCCTCTACCTCACCACCGACCACGGCCACGTCTCCCGCACCACCCTCGCCGAGGACGGCCGCAGCGCCGCCGCCCGCTGGACCTTCCCCGATAAGGACGTCAAAGCCGACGACAGGGTCCGCCCCAACGCCGCCTACGGCGCCCCCATCCTCGCCGACGGCCGCGTCTACTACGCCACCTACGAGGCCGGCGTCTTCGCCCTCGACGCCGAAACCGGCAGGCCCGCCTGGCCCGACGAGGGCAAGACGAACGCCGCCAATATCCGCGGCAACATCGCCGGCGGCCTCGCCTACGCCAACGGCATCCTCTTCTTCGGCACCACCGAAGGCCGCCTCTACGGCTGGAACGCCGCCAACGGCGCCCCGGCACAGGGCTGGGAAACCCCCCTCGTCTTCGATTCCGGCATCTGGGCCACTCCCGTCGCCATCGGCGGCACCCTCTACGTCGCCACGATGAACGGCGAGGTCCACGCCATCCGCATCAGCGACCGCACCCCCGCCTGGCCCGGACCGTTCAAAGCGACCGGCGCCATCGCCGACCTCGTCGCGCTCGACGACGCCCGCCTCTTCGTCCCCTCCATCAACCGCCACGTTTACCTCCTCGACGCCGCCACCGGCCAGGTCCTCACCGACTTCCGCGCCCGCGACTGGGTCTGGACCGCCCCCGCCCTCCGCGGCAACCGGCTCTACTTCGGCGATTTCGGCGGGAATATCTACGGGCTCGACATAAGCGTATCCCCCGCCAGGGAGCTCTGGCCGCCTGCGTCCACCGAAGGCCACCGCGTGAAAGCTGCCCCCGTCATCGTGGATGATGTGCTCATCGTGGCCGACCGGGGGCCTGTGGTGACCTTCATCGATGCCAACACCGGCGAGGTGCTGAATCGCGTGCCGATCGACGGCGCGGGCACGGTCCGCGCCAATCTGCTCGCGGCAAACGGCGGCGCCTACATCCTCACCACGAAGGCACGGCTCTTCTTCGCCAATCCGCAAAACCGCTCCGTGGTCGAGGTGCCGGTGACCGGGGTGAAGCGCTGATGGGCGAATTCTTCACCGTTGCACTCCTCAACCCGATGGTGAACCTCCTGGTTCTCCTCAACAACCTCCTGTTCGGCTCATTCGGACTCGCGATCATCGCCTTCACCATCCTCGTCCGGGTCGTGACCTTCCCCCTTACCTACCGCCAGCTCCACGTGACCCGCCAGATGCAGGCCGTGCAGCCGCGCATCCAGGAGATCAACAAGAAGTACAGCGACCCGAAGCGGCGGCAGGAAGAGATGATGAAGCTCTACCGCGAGGCCGGCATCAATCCGCTCGGCTGCCTCGGGCCGATGCTCATCCAGTTCCCCATCCTCATCGCCCTCTACAGCGCCGTCCGCATCGTGCTCCCCAATTCACCCGAGGCGCTCGAAAAGCTCTCCAGCCACGTCTACGACTGGTCCTACCTCCAGCACGCCCTCCCGATGCAGGAGTTCTTCCTCGGGATGGACCTGCGCCACCCGAATCTCCTCATGGTGGTGCTCGTCGGCGTCACGACCTGGGCCCAGTCGAAGACGACCGTCACCGTCAGTACCGATGAACGGGTCCGCCAGCAGCAGGCCATGATGAACGTGATGCTGCCCCTGATGTTCGCCTTCTTCGCGCTCCAGTTCCCGAGCGGGGTCAGCCTCTACTGGGTCGTGAACAGCATCGTGGGCATCGGCTTCAACATCCTCATCTACGGCTTCAAGCCGCTCGGCATCGAACCGTTCTTCAAGGTCCGCGCGCCGGTTCCGGCGCCCGCGGCAGCCGAGCCGGTCCCCGCAGCGGCTGCCGTCTCATCTGTTCCAGAATCGAGGACACCCAGCCATGGACCAGGCCGAAGCAAGCGGCAAAACCGTCGAAGACGCCCTCAATAAGGCCCTCGCCATCCTCGGCGCCAGCCGCGACGAAGTCGACGTCACCATCATCGATGAGGGGAAGAAAGGCGGCCTCTTCTCCCGCGGCCGCGACGCCGTCGTCCGGGTTACCCGCATCACCCGGTCAGCAACGCCCGCCGCACCTCCGCCGCCGGGCGCAGACGCCGAGGGCGCCCCGCGCCGCGATGGCGGCCGCCGCCCCCGGCAGGCCGCAGGCCGCGGCCCGTCCAGGCCCGCTGCCGGCCCCGGCCGCGCCCTCGAGCCGGCACCGCTCAAGCTCACGGACGCCGATTTCCTCGCCAGGCCGGCCGGGGCCGAACCCGCGGGCGAACGCCCGGCCCGCCCCGAGCGCCCCCGCCAGCCCGCCCGGCCCCACCTCGAGCGCCCGCCCGCGCCCTCCCGCCCGGCCCGCCCCGCCCGGCCCGCCCGGCTGAAGAGCGACCAGCCCGAGGTCGAGCCCGACATCAACGCCGAAGAAGTCGACTACGCCGCCCAGACCATCGACGACATCCTCCGCATCCTCGGCATCGATGCCGAGATATCCATCCGCGAGCCGCTCACGCCCGGCGACGGCCGCGGCTCCGCCCTCGCCGTCATCGACATCAAGGGGGAGAACCTCGGCGTCCTCATCGGGCGCCGGGGCGAGACCCTGCTCGCGCTCCAGTTCCTCGTGAACCTGGCCCTCGCCCGCAAGTACCCCGGCCGCGGCGGCGTCACCGTCGATATCGAGCACTACCGCCACCGGAACGAAGAGCGCATCGTCGAGATGGCCCGGCGGATGGGCGACCGCGTCCGCCAGACGGGCACCCCCATCACCCTCGAACCGATGTCCGCCGCCGAGCGCCGCATCGTCCACCTCCAGTTCGTCGATGACCCCGAGCTCGAAACCCACAGCATCGGCGACGGCGAGAACCGGAAAGTCGTCATCAGCCGGAGAGGCGAAGGAGGCTAGCCACGCGCGTCCTGGTCGCCGGCAACGTCGCGCTCGACCGCTCCCCCGATGGCGGGTGGGCGCCCGGCGGCCCTGCGCTCTACTCCGCCCTCATGGCCCGCGCCCTGGGGAGCGACGTCACCCTCGTCACCTCGCTCGAACCGGAGTTCCCCGCCGGCCTGCTCGCGGGCCTCGACGTGCGCGCCGCGCCCGGCACCGTCGCCCGCTACGAAAACCGGTACGACGCGCGCGGCAACCGCACGCAAAGGCTGCTCGCGGCCGGGTCCGACCTCCAGCTCGTGCCGCACCTCCGACCCGGCGAGGCGTTCGACCTCGTCTTCTACGCGCCCGCCTACCACGAATTCCGGAAGGCGCCGCTCCGCTTCCGCGGTGCCGTCGTCGGCGTCTCGCTCCAGGGGGCGCTCCGCTCGGTCGACCCCGACGGCCGGGTCGTCCCGAACCCGCGGCCCCTCGAGGCGGCCCGCGCCCTCGTTCGCCCCGGCTGGTGCGCCTTTTTCAGCGAAGAGGATACGGCCGCCCCGGAGGCGCTCGCCGCTGCCCTCGCCGCGGAGAAGACGCTCGTCGTCCTGACGCGTGGCTACAACGGCGCTACACTGTTCGAACTGGATGGCAGCGCACACAGCTATCCCGCCCTGCCAGCCGAGGCGTCCGAGCCGACGGGCGCCGGCGATTGCTTCGCCATGGCGTTCATGGTGCGCCTCGCCGAGACCGACTCGGTCGACCAGGCGATGCGGTTCGCCCTCGCCGCCGGGGCGCTCGCCGTCGAAGCGCCCGGCCTCGCGGGCGTCGCGAGCCGCGCCGCAATCGAAGAACGGATGACCCGGGAGGCCGCCTGATGGGAGCCCGCATCGTCTCGCTCGTCAACCAGAAGGGCGGCGTCGGCAAGACCACGACCGCCGTCTCCCTCGCCGTCGCCCTCGCCCGCCGCGGGCAGCGCGTCCTCCTCGTCGACCTCGACCCCCAGGCGAACGCCACCAGCGCCCTCGGCGTCATCGGCAGCGCCAGCGCCGGGGTCTACGACGCGCTCCTCGACGACGTCCCGGTCGGCGCCTGCATCGTCCGGGTGGAGGAGGAGGGCGTCGACCTCGTCCCCTCGAGCGCAGAGCTCTCCGGCGCCGAGGTCGAGCTCGTGCCGGTCCTCGCCCGGGAACGGCGGCTGGCGAACGCCCTCCACCCGGTCCGGGAGCAGTACGACTGGGTGCTCGTCGATTGCCCGCCATCCCTCGGCCTCCTCACCATCAACGCGCTTACGGCGAGCGAGAGCGTCATCATCCCCGTCCAGTGCGAGTACATGGCCCTCGAGGGTCTGAGCCGACTGGTGGAAACGCTCGAGCTGGTGCGCCGGAACCTGAACCCGGGCCTCCACGTCCTCGGTGTCATCCTGACGATGTTCGATGCCCGCACGCGGCTCGCCCAGCAGGTCGTCGATGAAGTACGGAGCCACTTCCCGCAGACGTTCGCCACCATCATCCCCCGGTCGGTCCGCCTGAGCGAGGCGCCGAGCCACGGCCAGTCGATCTTCCGGTACGAGCCGGGCGGCCGCGCGGCCGCCGCCTACGAAGCCGTCGCCGCCGAACTCTTGGAACGCGTGGGAGTCGCCGTATGACACAGCCGAAACGTGGACTGGGCCGGGGCCTCGATGCCCTCTTCGGGAGCCCCCCGGCAGCGCCCCCGGCTGCCGAGCCGCCGCCCGCCGCCGCCCGGCCGCCCGCGGACGCCCCGCCCCTCCCGGAGCGGGAGCCCGCCCGCGAGGCGCCGGCCGAACCGGGGGAGCGCCTCGCGCCTGGACCCCTGCCCGCTCCCCCGGCGAACCGGCGCGGCGGGCCCGAGCTGCTCGATATCGACCTCATCGCGCCGAACCCCGAGCAGCCGCGCACCCACTTCGACCCCGAGCAGCTCCGCGAGCTCGCCGACTCCATCAAAGAGCACGGCATCATCCAGCCGCTCATCGTCACCCGCGACCCCGAGGGCGGCTACCGGCTCATCGCCGGCGAACGCCGCCTCCAGGCCGCCCGGCTCGCCGGGCTCGAGGCCGTCCCCGTCGTCGTCCGCGAAGCGGCCGATGAGGAGCTGCTCGAGCTCGCCCTCATCGAGAACATCCAGCGGGCCGACCTGAACCCCGTCGAAGAAGCGATGGCCTACCGCCGCCTCGTCGAAGAGTACGGGCTGACCCAGGAGGAGGTGGCGCGCCGGGTGGGGAAGAGCCGGGCCACGGTCGCCAATGCGCTCCGGCTGCTCCAGCTGGAGGCAGAGATTCGCCGCAGCCTCGTTTCCGGCGAGATTACCGAAGGCCACGCCCGCGCGCTCCTCGGCCTGCCCGAGGGCCGCAGCCGGGTGAACGCCTGGCGGGAGGTCGTGCGCCGGCAGATGTCCGTCCGCGATACCGAGAGTTACGTCCGCCGCCAGCTCGCGGACTCGCCGGCGACGGCCGCAAAACCGGCCGCGCAGACCGCCCGGCGGGATGCCGCCCTCGCCGATATCGAGGCCCGGCTGCGGCGTGCGCTCAGCACCCGCGTCCGTATCGAGCCGCAGAAAAAGGGCGCCCGCATCATCATCGAGTGCTACTCCGCGGAGGAGTTCGAAAACGTCGTCGCCACCCTGCTCGGGGAGTACCAGTAGCCATGGCCCACGAGGAGACGCCCGAACACCGCCTCGCCGACCTCGGCATCGAGCTGCCGCCGGTGCCGCCGGCGGCCGGGCTGTACGCGCCGGCGGTGCGGAGCGGCAGCCAGCTGTACATCTCCGGGCAGGTGCCCCGGGCGGCCGACGGTTCCGGCGTCGCCGCCGTCGGCAAGCTCGGGCACGATATCACAGTAGAAGAAGGCGCGGCGCTCGCCCGGGTCTGCGCCCTGCAGGCCCTGGCCATCGCCCGGGCCGAGCTGGGCAGCCTCGACCGGGTCGTGCGGGTCGTGCGGGTCGCGGGCTACGTCGCCAGCGCGCCCGGCTTCACCGGCCACCCGGCCGTCATCAACGGTGCCTCCCAGCTCCTCCTCGACGTCTTCGGCGAAGCCGGGCGCCATGCCCGCATCGCCATCGGCGTCGCCGAGCTGCCCGCCGGCGTCCCCGTCGAGGTCGAATTCCTCTTCGACGTCGCCTGAAGGCAGCCTGCCGTGACACCGCATGGCGTCGTTCCGCAGCGCCATTGAGGAAGCCGAGAGCGGCGCGTATCCTCTCGCCCATGGAGGAGCCCCAGGCAGAATTCCTCGAGCATGTCCAGTCCTTAGCAGCGTTCGTTGACCAAAATTTGAGTGAAGCCGATACGCGGGTCTATCTCATCGACCCTGTCCTTCGTCTTCTTGGCTACACCACCGTCGGGGATGTGCGTCGAGAAGTACCGGTACCGGCCACGCGTGAATTCATCGATTATGAGCTCTACGCAGGCGGAAAAGCCCAGGCCATCATCGAGGCCAAGGCAGTCCGACTTCCCGTCACCGATGCCGCTGCCGCCCAGTGCGTGCAATACGCCTCGATTCTTGGGGTGCGGTGGTGCCTCGTCACGAACGGTGTCACCTGGGCGATCTACAACGCGCACGCTGCCGGTCCGCTCCCGGAGAAGCGAGTGGCCTCCGTCCAGCTCCAGGGCTCGGAAGACGACATCCGCGAAGCGTGGGAGGTCCTGCGGCTCTTCCGGCGGGACTCGCTGGCGAGCGCCAACCCGTTGAGCAAGCTCCTCGCAGAGCGCGTCATCGCCGATGAGCTGAAGAACCGCGATTCCCAGGCGGTGCAGGCCCTGCGCCGGGCGGTTCGCTTGCGATTCAATGAGCGGATCTCCGGCGATGCGGTCGTTGAGATCATCGCCCGGCTGATGGGAAAGCCACGCGGCGGGCTCGACGCCGGTCGTGGCGGAGCCGGGGAGCCCCTTTCCGAGACCGAGTCGCCCGCCGACCAGGCCCCGGCCGCTGGACTGGCGGGGCCCAAACACAAGCTGAAGCTGGCGCTCAAGCCCGACGGGACGATGGTCGGGATTGCAGACCTCGTGGAGGCAGGGCTCCTCTCCGTCGGCGACCGGGTCACGATGCGAATCGCCGGCCAGGAACGAGAAGGCTTCATCGCGCCAGGCGGCATCGAGGTCGGCGGCGTTGTCTATCCGAGCCCCTCTGCCGCGTTTAAGGCCGCGAAGGGGAGGGAGGGCAACGGGTGGTCCGCCTGGCGACTCGGCGACCGACCCCTTGTCGAGCTCCGCGCCGCGTTCCTGCGCGGGCTGGGTATGGAGGCCTGAGGGGCCGGGCCCCCCGCCCGTGAATCCTGTCCACGGCCGGGCGCAGCCCCGGGAACCCGTCATGCGCCGTTGACCGCGCTCCCCCCGCATCCGGCGGGCAGTCTCCAGCCAGTAGCCTCCCGCCTCCGCCCTCCTACCTCGAACTCACTCCCCGTGCTACCCTCGCTCCCGGCGCTGCCGTTGCGAAGCCGCCACATCGAGGGGACCGCCGGTGTACAACGACCTCGCTATCTTCACTGGCCGCGCCCACCCGGCGCTCGCCGAAGCCATCGCCGCGCGTCTCGGCCGCTCCCTCGGCAAGGTCGACGTCTTCGAATTCTCCAACGAGAACATCTTCGTCCAGTTCCAGGAGAACATCCGGCAGCGCGACGTGTTCCTCGTCCAGCCGTTCGCCAGCCCGGTGAACACGTCGATCATGGAGCTCCTCATCATGATCGACGCGGCGCGCCGCGCCTCGGCGGGCCGCATCACGGCCGTGATTCCCTACTACGCCTACGGCCGGAGCGACAAGAAGGACCAGCCGCGCGTCCCCATCACCGCCCGCCTCATCGCCAACATGCTGGAGACGGCCGGTGCCGACCGCGTCCTCACCCTCAACCTCCACGCCGGCCAGATCCAGGGCTTCTTCAACATCCCGCTTGATGAGCTGAACGCCCTCTACCCCGTCTCAGCCTACTTCCGAACCAAGAACCTCGCCAACTACACCGTCGTCGCGACCGACGTCGGCGGCGAAAAACGTGCTCGCGACCTCGCCGTCCGGCTCGACCTGCCCCTCGCCATCATCGACAAGCGGCGCATCGGCAACGCCGAGGTCGCCGAGGCGCTGCACGTCATCGGCGAAGTCGAAGGCCGCAACTGTCTCATCCTCGACGATGAGATCAGCACCGGCGGCACGATCGTCTCGGCCGTCCACGCGCTCCGGCAGAACGGCGCCCGCGGCATCATCGTCAGCTGCTACCACCCGGTCTTCGCCGGGCCGGCCGTCGAGCGGCTGCGTGCCCTCGACGTCGAGGAGATCGTCGTCACCGATTCGCTGCCCCTCGGGCCGGAGAAGGTCCTGCCGAACATGACGGTCATCCCGGTGGCCCCCCAGTTCGGCGACGCGATCTCCCGCATCCACAGCGGGCAGTCTGTCGGCGCCCTCTTCCAGTAAGGCCGGCGTGGGCGCCCGCCCGGGCGCCGCGCGTTGACACGCTGTTCATCTCCGCATGGTACCCGTGTGGTATATTCGTCATGCCGAATCGGCGGCCTGCCGCCGAGCGGGGGAACCGTCTCATTGGGGTGTATCCCGGCTGCGGCCGGGTAGGCGACTCCCCTCGCCGAACCCGTCAGCTAACCCCGCAGGCATCGGGGAGAGGCCCGGCAGCCCTCCAGCCTGCCGCACGTGCCTCTCAGGTCTCCCGGGATGCGCAAGCCCGCCGGTTCCCCCGGGCGGAGCAGCGCTATCCCCCAGGCATCGACAGCGCAGGAGGCACGACGATGCTCCGACCCGGTTTCCAGCCCTGGTGGCGCCGCCGGATGGCGCCGCAGCCCGCCGAACCCGTTGCCCGGCAGCGGGCAACCCGCACCTGCCCCGATTGCCGCGCACCCTACGAACCGCGCCAGCGGTACTGCCCGGGCTGCCATACGGCCACCCCGGAGTGGCGCTACGGCTAGAGACGCCCAGTTCCCTCCTCGTGTGTGCTGCGACCCCTGGCAGCACACGACCGGCGGGCCGCCCCGGCACGGGCGGCCCGTCCGGCCTCCATCTTGACCGGCGCGTGACCGCTCCGCGCCCCCCTGCGACAATCGCAGGGTGACGCATCCCGACTTCGATGGTCCGCCGCCCGGCGCCGAACCGGGACCGCCGACGGCGGATGCCGCGGACGGGGGCAGCAGCCGCCCGGGCGCCCTCCGCCGCCAGCCCGTTTGGAGCTACTTCCTCACCCCCGCCGCCATCCTCGTCGGCTCGCTCGTCATCGCCGGCGCCATCTGGTGGCAGCCCGGCGGCGGCGAGGATGGCCCGGCCGCGTCGGCTCCCGCCGCCGGCCCCCCCGCGGCTTTGCGCACGGCACCGGCCGGCGCTTCGCCCACCGCTGCTGCGCAGGCCACGCTCCTCGATGCGTTCCTCGGCTACGCCCGCACCATCGGGCTCGATGAGCAGCAGCTGCTGCAGTGCCTGAACGACAGCGCCAACGTCCAGCTCATCAACAGCCACCTCCAGCGCGGCAACCAGCTCGGCGTGAGCGGCACCCCGACCTTCTTCATCAACAACAAGAAGCTGGTCGGCGCCCAGCCAACCGCCATCCTGCTCGAGATCATCGAGAAGGAGCGCTCGCCGAACCCGCCGACGTCCGTGGATGCCTATTCGCCGCAGGTGCAGGCCCTCGCGGCAACGAACCCGCCGTCCTTCGAAATCCTGCCCCAGCGGCCCGACCTCTCCGGCGCCGCCTTCGAAGGGAACCCGAACGCCCGCGTCGTCATCGCCGAGTTCAGCGACTTCCAGTGCCCCTTCTGCCTCCGCTGGAACCAGGTCAGCCTCCCCGAAGTGCGGAAGCTCCTCGGGGACGACGTCGCCCTCGCCTTCCTCCACTTCCCCATCACGCAAATCCACCCGAACGCCGGCAACGCCAGCCTCCTCGCCATCTGCGCCGGCAAGCAGGGGAAATTCTGGCCGATGCACGACCTCCTCTTCGCCCGGCAGCAGGAGTGGGGGAACCTCCGCTGACGGCCCGCTAACTCCCGGGCCTCGCCGGGCACGCTACGATCAGGGCGCAATGCCCGAGACCCGCCGCTCCGGCGTCCGCATCCACTACCGCGTCGAAGGCCGCGGCGCTCCGGTCGTCCTCATCCACGGGTACACCGCCTCCGGCTGGTCGAACTGGGTCGCGCCGGGCTGGGTCGAACGGCTCGCAGCGCAGCATACGCTCATCCTCCCGGACCTCCGCGGGCACGGCCGGAGCGAAAAACCCCCGGTAGCCGGGGCGTACAGCCGGGCGAGCCTCGCTGCCGATGTCCTCGCCGTCATGGACGAGGAGGGCATCGAGCGGGCGCCCGTCGTCGGCTACTCCATGGGCGGGATGGTTGCGCTCGAGCTGCTCGGCCGGCACGGCGCCCGCATCGAGCGGGGCGTCGTCGGGGGGATGGGGAGCTACTTCCCGCGCGGGCGCGGCCGCTTCGTCTTCGAACGGCGCCATCCCCGCAGCCGGGCGCCGGTCCGCCGCCCGCTCGAGTACCTCGCCTACCTCGCCCGCTACTGGAGCGAGATGGACCTCGTCGCCCTGGAGCGCGTCTTCCGCGGCGTCTTCCGTGACGGCGTCCCCGTCGACCCGGGCCTGCTGCCCGCCATCCGGCAGCCGGTCCTCGTCGCCGCCGGCACCCGCGATGTCTTCTTCGAGCCCGCCGCCGCCCTCGCCCGGCAGCTGCCGAACGCGCGCTTCCTGCCGATCCCGCACGATGCCCACATCAGCGCGATTCGGAACCCGCGCTTCATCGAGGCCGTCGCCGCCTTCCTCCGGGCTCCGGTAGCCACGCCGTAGCCCCGTCGGCCCCGCGCTTCACTGCCCGGCCGCGAACGTCCCCACGTCCTTCCAGACGAGCTCGGCGCCGGAGTGCCCGGCGACCGTCATCGCCGCGACGGCGACGACACCCACCAGCCCTGCGACCACCCACGCTGCGAGCGGCAGCCACGCCGGCAGCTCCCGCTTCCGCTCGATGAACGCCAGGGCGGCGAATCCGATGAGCAGGACCGCCAGCGAGAGCGCCCAGCTGTATGCCGCCTCGCCCTGGTCCGGGTGGTCGCCGAAACGGACCTTCTGCCCGGCCGCCTTCGCCGCGTCTTTGAGGGAATCCTTCAGCGGCTCGCCGGATGCCGAGGACGCCCACGCGAACGCCGCCCCCGCGACCCCGAGGAGAGCCGCAGGGGCCGCGTAGACTGCCCGCCATGCCCGGCGCCAGCCCGTGAGCGCATGGGCCGCGAAGGCCAGCGGCACGAGGACCACCGCACCATGGGCGACGAGCGGGTGCGCCGGCAGCCCGGCAATCGTGACGAGAACGACCGGCATCCCGACCTCCAGTCAGTGGGTTGCGACGCGGAAGCGTAGGCCGGGCCACGCCGGCGGACAAGAGCGCGGAGCGGCCGCTATCGCTCCGCCGCGGCGCCGGGCGTTCACCGCCCGGGCCGGCCGTCGGCCGCCTCGACACGTTACCCGGGCGGGCGCGACAATCGGCGTCGAAGCCGATTCGCCCCCGGGGAGGTCTACCGCCGATGGAGTTCCGCGATTCGCCCGCCGAGGCCGCTTTCCGGCAGGAGGTGCGCGCCTTCCTCGAAGCCGAATTCCCGCCCGAGTTCGCCGACCGCCCGGTCGAGTGGGGCCTCTTCAACGGCGCAGGGCGTGCGGTGCCCGGCTTCGCCGAGTTCATGCGGGAGTGGACGAAGAAGCTGAACGCCCGCGGCTGGGGCGCCCCCGCCTGGCCGAAGGAGCACGGGGGCGGCGGCCTCAGCGTCAAGGAGCAGTTCATCCTCAGCGAGGAGTTCGCCTGGCGCCGCGCCCCCCGGCCCGGCGGCATCGGCCACGGCTGGGCCGGCCCGACCATCATGGTCTACGGCACCGAGGAGCAGAAACGCGAATACCTCCCGAAGATCATCTCCGGCGAGCACATCTGGTGCCAGCTCTTCTCCGAGCCCGGTGCCGGCTCCGACCTCGCCAGCCTCCAGACCCGCGCCGTCCGCGACGGCGACGACTACGTCGTCAACGGCCAGAAGATCTGGACTTCCGGCGCCCAGCACGCCCACATGGGCATCCTCCTCGCCCGGACGGACCCGGACGCCCCGAAGCACCGCGGCATCAGCTACTTCCTCGTCGACATGAAGACGCCCGGCATCACCGTCCGCCCGCTCGTCAACATGCTGAACAGCCACGAGTTCAACGAGGTCTTCTTCGAGGACGTCCGCATCCCGGCGAAAAACCTCCTCGGCGAGGAGAACCGGGGCTGGTACCTCGCCACCACGACCCTCGATTTCGAGCGGAGCGGCATCGCCACGAGCGTCTCCCACCAGCTCATCGTCCGCGACCTCGTCCGCTTCGCCCGCGACTCGGCTATTGGTAGCCGCAACGTGGCTACACGCCCGTCGCTCCGCACCGAACTCGCCGACCGCGCCATCGAAGCGCAGGTCGAATCGCTCATCTCCTACCGCATCATCTCGATGCAGGAGCGCGGCGAAATCCCGAACAAGGAATCCTCGATCGCCAAGCTCTACTCGAGCGAGCTGGACGTTCGCCTGGCGGTGACGGCGATGCACCTCGCCGGCCTCTACGGCCAGGTGACGGACCGGGAAGACGCGCGCGTGCTCGGCGGCCGCATCGCCCGCTTCTACCTGCACAGCACGACGAGCCCGATCGGCGGCGGGACGAGCGAAATCCAGCGGAACATCATCGCGACGCGCGGCCTTGGGCTGCCGCGCGGCTGAGGGCTCAGCCCGCCCGGCGCAGCTGCGCCTGCAGCCAGCCGATGTCGGCCCGGAGGCGGGCCGCCTCGCGTTCGCGCAGCGGGCGGAAGGCGGGTTCCCCGGCGGGTTCGCGCAGCTCCCGTTCGAGGGCCGTGAGCCGCCGGGCCGCGGCGGCGAGCCGCTCCCGGATGGCGCCGCCCGCCTCCCCAACCCCCGCCGCCTCCGCCGCGGCCAGGGCGAGGGCGAAGCCCGGGCCATCGAGCGGCTCCGTGCGGAGCGCTTCGAGGGCAGCCCCGGCAAGCCGCGCGCGGCCGGCGCCCGTGAGCGCCAGCCGGCGGCGGAGGTGGCCCGTGGCGCCTTCCTCCACCACCGCCTCCGCCAGCCCATCCGCCGCCAGTGAATCGGCTGCGCGGTAGAGGGCGCTCCGGCTCACGGCGATGCCGAGGCTCTGCAGGTGCTCCAGCAGGGCGTACGGGTGGCCGGGCGCGACGGCGAGCGCGGCGAGCAGGGCGAAGCGGGCGTCCACGGCCCCCACTCTGCGCCCCCCGGCCCGCGCGCTCCATCGGGGAAATCCCCGGTCCCGCGCGGGAAGACCCCCGGAGCGAAGCCTCCTCCCCGGGGAGGCCTCCCGCGCGGGAAGCTTCACCTCCGGGCCGCTGCGCCCCGGGGAAGATGCGCGGCCGGGAACGTTCCCGCGCGGGAATACTCGGCCCGGCCGCACCGGGACCGCCGGCAGAGCGGCCCGGGGGCCCGCGCGCGGCGCTTCGCCAGCATCATCGGCCCCGCGCCGTCCCCCGGGACGTGGCAGGTCGGTGACGGGCGGGTGAACGGCCTGCTCGGGCGGCACCGGACCTGCCGAACCTGCTACCGTGGAACGTGTGGATGCGGGCGACGACCCCGGCGACCTCGCGACCGTCTGTGCGTGGTGCCGGCTCCGGCTGAGCGGCTCCCCGGCGGCCCGCATCTCCCACGGCATCTGTCCCCGCTGCGCCCGCGCATTCCTCGAACGGCTGCCGGCCGCGTACCTCGAATCCATCGCCGACGACGACGGGACCGTGACCCTCTTCTCAGGCTACCGGTTCGCGCTCGAAGGGGTGCGCCGGGCAGCCGGCTGACCTCCCTGCCCCCGGCGCGCAGGCGGCCGGCGGCGTCCGCTCACCGTGCGGCCCGGGACGTCGCCTAGGCAGTCCGCCGGCCCACCGCTGCCCGCAGCAGCACCAGGAAGATGATGCCGCCCGCCACGGCGAGCGCCATGCTCCGGAAGTCGAAGCTGTTCACCGTGCCCCAGCCGATGGCCGTGCCGATGAACCCGCCGATCATCGCGCCGACGATGCCGATGGCGATCGTGACGACCAGGCCGCGGAGGCCACCGCCGCCCGGGTCGTCCCCGGGCACGATCAGCTTCGCCAGCGCCCCGGCGATGAGACCGAAGATCAGCCATGCGATGATTCCCATGGAGTGCTCCTTTCCGCGCGGGCACTCGAGTATGCGCTGGTGCGCTGCCCGTTCGCGATACCTTTACCGTACGGCCTGCCTGGCGTTCGCGACGTCACGAAGTGGCCGTCGTCCGTTGCAATTCCGTCGCAAGAGCCGCCCCCGCAGGCGGCAGGGCTTTCCCGGATTTTTCCCGGCCACGCCCCGCCGTTCTCGCGGTGTGAACGCCCGGTTTGCCGGCCCGTGGTACGGTGGGAGAGACCGGGGCTGCGCTGCGCCCGAAAACGATCCGTTCCTACAGGTGTGGTTGGCTCGAAGGTGGTGGACCGAAACGCGAAGCTCCCGGCCCTCTCGCTGTTCGCCCTCGCGAAGTTCACGGCGCAGGCCGGCCAGAACCTCTTCTTCGCCGCCCTGCTGGTAACCGCCGGCACGTCCGACCACGCCGCCGCCGGGCTCTCGTCCTTTTTCGTCGCGATGCTGCTCGCCTCGCTCGCGTTCGGGATGCCTGGCGGCGCCCTCGCCGACCGCATCGGGCCCTCGCGGGGGTTCGCGCTCGGCGGGCTCGCGCGCGCCGCGGTCATCCTCGCCTGGCCGCTCGGGCCGGGAGGTGCTGTCGCCGTTCCGGCGGTCGTCTTCGCCTACTCGGCCGTTTCGCAGGTGTACTCCCCCTCGGAGATGGCGCTCGTGCGCATCCTCGGCGGCCGGCGGCACGGGGCCGTGCACTCGCTCCTGCTCACGCTCCAGTTCGCCGGCCAGGGGCTGGCCGTAGCGGCGCTGGCTCCCTTCCTCTGGTGGCTCGGCGGCACGGCGGCGATGGCTGCCGGGGCGGCGGTCCTGGCCGGGCTGGCAGCCGTCTTCGCCTGTGGCCTTGCGGTAGCTACCGCCCGGCTCCGGCTGGAACGGCCGGCGCGCGGCTCTGCCTTCCGGGATACGCTCCGCTTCTTCCGGCGGCACACCGTTGCGCGGGAAGCGGTCATCGCCCTCGCGCTCACCTCGATGGTCGTGCAGGGGAGCATCGTAGCGCTGCCGCTCTACCTCCGGAACGACCTCGCGGCCGGTTCGCTCGGCGCCGCGGCCGTCATCGGCGCGGCTGGCCTCGGGGTCGGCGCCGGGCTCCTCGCGGCTGCGCTCCGCCTCGGCCCGGGCAGCGCCGGCGCCGCCATCCGCGCGGCCGTGCTCGCCATGGCCGTCGGCACGGTCGCCCTCGCCTCACTCGACTACGGCCTGCGGGCCGCACTCGAGCTGACGGAGGTCGGCCCCCTGGTGAACCTCGACCTCTCCCTCGGCGCCTCCTTCGCGGTGGCGGTGCCGGTCGCCTTCCTCCTCGGCCTCGCCGCCTGCCTCGCCCTCCTCGCCGGGCGGACGGCGCTGACCGCCGCCGCACCCGTCGCCCATCAGTCGCGCGTCTTTGCCGTGCAGGCCGTGCTCACCGACGCCTTCGTGGTCCTGCCGCTGGTGCTGTTCGGCATCGGCGTCGAGGTCGCGGGCGCGCGGCCCGTGCTCGCCGTCATGGGAGGCGTCGCGGGGTTCGCCTTCCTCGTGCTGGAAGGGCGGGTCGTCATCGGCTGGCTCCATCCCCCGGGCCACGAGCCGGCGCCGCTCCCCGTCCCGGTTGAGCCGCGCTAGCGCCCGGCCAGCCGCCCGTCCGCGGCCGCCAGCAGCTGCTCGACTTCGTCGCGGAAGGCGGCGGCCGTGGCCACGCCCCCGGCCGCGCGCGCCAGTTCCTGCCCCTGCGCGTCCACCAGGACGAACGTCGGCGTCTCGCGCACCCCGTACCGCGCGGCGGAGGTGTCGCGGTCGACCGACTTCTCGACGAAGACGACCCGCTCCCGGTAGCCCGCCATCACTTCGTGGATGAACGGCATCCGGGCGCAGGCCGTGCACGTCGGTGCGCTGAAGTAGACCAGCGTCGGCAGCCCGTCCGGCCGGGGTGCCCCGGCCGTGGGGAGCGGCGCCAGGCTGTGATAGGCGGTGTGCTCCGGTCCGCGGATGGCCACGACCTCGGCCCGCGCGTTCTCCCGGGCGAGCGCCTCGACCTGCGCGTCGACCCCGGATTCGCCCCGCGCGGCAAGCCCCACCCACGCCGTCAGCCCGACCGTCGGGAAGACCATCGCGAGGATGATGAGCCAGGCCCGCAGGCTCCAGCCGGGGTTCCACCACTGCCGCCGCGGCGCGCCCGCCGTCATCCTCCCATTCTCGGGCGGCAGCCGGCTGCTGTCGCGTCCTCAGCCGCCGCCGCGCATCGTCTTCCGCCGGAGGAAGGCCGCCACCTCGGCCTCCCGCTCTCCCTCCACCTCGTAGACGACGACCGGCACGCGCATGCTGCCCACCCGCACCGCCTCGCCGGGGACCACCCGGACCGTCCAGCCCGGCCCCGCCACGGTGTCGCCGGCCTGCACCCCGCCCAGCTCGGCGACGAGGTAGCCGACGATCAGCGCCGTCTCCACGTTCCGGACTTCGAGGCGCTCCACCGGGTTCAGCCCCCGGCCGCCGGCGGGAAGATGTCCACCTCCGCCCCCGGCGGGACGGGCGTCGCCAGCAGCTGCAGATGGCGAATCTCCCGCCCGTCGACGAACACCTTGATGTAGTCGCCCAGTTCGCCCGTCTCCGTCCAGAGCAGCGCGCCGATCGGCGGGAACCGCTCGCCGACCGCACGCAGGAGGTCGCCCGCGGTCGACCCGGGAGGGAGGTCGAACTCGACGGTCTTCTCCCCGGCGAGCGGCCGGAGCGTCGCGTAAAAGTTCACCCGCATCGTGCCCCCTCCGGCGGCCGGCGCGGCCCCCGTGCGCTACAGCCCGGCGACCTCGGCGTACCGCTTCAGTGCCGGGATGACCTCGTCGGCGCCTTCGGGCCGGACGCCGAAGATGACCCGGTCCACGCCCATCTCGGCGTACTGCTCGAGCACCTCCTTCGAAGGCGGCACCCCGAAGACGGAGACGGGGATGGGCCCGCGCCCGGCCGCCTTCGCCCGCTCCTGCAGTTCGCGAATCATCCCGGCGAGCACGTGCCCGGTGCGCCCGCCGATCGGCATCCAGCCGTCGCCGTACTCCAGCACGCGGTCGAGCGTGTGCGGCCCGGCACCGCCGACGAGAATCGGCGGGTGCGGCTTCTGGACCGGCTTCGGCCACTGCCAGATCGGGTCGAAGTTCACGAACTTCCCGTGGAACTCCGCCTCGTCCTTCGTCCAGATCTCCTTCATCGCGAGGATGCGCTCGCGCAGGATCTTCCAGCGCAGCTTCGGGTCCGTCCCATGGTTCTCCATCTCGTCCTCGTTCCAGCCCCCGCCGATGCCGAAGAGGAAGCGGCCGCCCGAGAGGTGGTCGACCGAGGCGACCTCCTTCGCCGTCGTGATCGGGTCGCGCTGCATCACGAGGCAGACGCCCGTACCGACCTTCAGCGTCGTCGTGACCGCCGCCACGGCCGCGCAGACGACGAACGGGTCGAGCGTGTGGGAGTACTCCTTCGGCAGGTCGCCGCCCCCGGGCCAGGGGGTGCGGCGGCTCGTCGGGATGTGGGTGTGCTCGGGGAAGAAGACTGATTCGAAGCCGAGCTCCTCGGCGGCCCGGCCGAGGTCGGTCACCGGGATAGCGTAGTCGGTCGGGAACATCTGGATGCCGTACTTCATGCAGGGCTCCTCGTGGGGGTTTCGGGGGGAACGTCGCCGCCGGATTCTAGCCCCCGGCGCTGCCTCCCGCGACTGCCCGCACGACGTCGAGCGAATCGGTGATGACGCCGCGGACGCCCAGCCGTTCCAGGTCGGGGATGAGCGCCGGGTCGTTCACCGGCCAGGTGAGGAGCGCATCGGCGAGGGCGAGCAGCCGCTCCGCCCGCTCGGCCGTGAGCAGCTCGCGGTGGATGGCCACGGCGGCCGTCCGCCGGCCGGCGAGGTGCTGCGCAATCCGCTCGAACCGCCGGGCCGAGCCGATGGAGTGGACCACGATGGCGGCCGGCTCCGCGTGGAACGGCTCGAGCAGCGTCCAGCGCTGGGCGCTCACGAGGTACGGCCGGCCCGGCGCCAGCTCCCCCATCGCCCCCCGCACCGCCGGGCCGAGCCGGTCGTTCCAGCCTTTCAGGTCGAGGTGGAGGAGGACCTCGGGCGGGGCCGCGGCCAAAAGCCCGGGGAGCACCATGCGCGGCCCCCACCCGGGCCGCAGCTCCCAGCGGTCCCACAGGACGGGCAGGGGCCCGGCCGTCTTCGTGTGGCGCACCTCGAGCCGGCCGCGGTGGAGCCAGAGGTCGGCCTCGATGACGCGGGCGCCGGCAGCTACCGCTGCCGCGATGCGGCCCGGTTCGTTCCCCGCCCGGTGGGCGATGGCGAACCGCCCCGGCGGCAGCTCAGGCGGCATCGGCGCGCCCCGGCTCGAGCGGGCGGAGCCACGGCCCCGGCCGCCACGGCGCGAACCGCCGCCCGCGGGCGAGTTCGACGAGGTAGAGCGCCGCCAGCGCCATCAGCCCGCCCACCACCAGGTCGAGCACGAAGTGGTTCGCGGTCAGCACCGTTGCCAGTCCCATCGCGCCGGGCGCTGCTACCCCGATGCCCTTCACCCACGCCTTGCGCGAGCAGCGGATGATGCCGAGCCCGATCAGCAGGTTCCAGCCGAAGTGGAAGCTCGGCATCGCCGCGTACTGGTTCACCAGCGCCGGCGGCTGGAGAACCCGGTACGAGCGCGAGTGCTCCGTCACCGTATCGACCAGGTCCGGGTCGAAGAGCCGCGGCGGCGCCACCGGGAAGAGCGCGAAGACCACCAGCCCGGCGCTGCCCGAGACGAGGAACGCGTTGCGCAGGGCGCGGTACTCGCTCGGGTGAGTCAGCACCAGCCACGTCGCGACGGCCGCGATGAACGGCCAGTGGCCCCAGATGTAGACCCAGTTGGCCAGCGTCACGAGCGTGTGCGACCCGAGGATGAGCGCCTGCAGCTGCTCCTCGAGGTGGATGCCGAGCAGCTGCTCGAGCCGGACCACCCGGCTCGCGTTGCGGAGGGCATCGGCGGTCGCCCCTTCGGTCAGCCCGCGGATGGCGAAGTACGCCAGGACGGCGACCAGCATCAGCCCCAGTTCGCGCCCGGCGACAGCCGCTGCGCGCCACGCCTGCCCAGGACCCACCGGCGGGAGCGCTCCCCTGGCCATGCGTCCAGTCTACTGAGAAATGGCCCGGTTTCGCGAAGTGTCGTGTCCTGCCGGCCCTCCACCCCTGCCCTCGCCCGCTGCCGTCCCCGGTCACACCGCTCGCCAGAACTTGACGAACGGCGTCGAACACGCGAGATTGCCTTCGACAATCGAAGACCGGGAGGGCCCTTCCGCCGCTCGCCGTGCGGGAGGAGCCGGGGCAAGCCGGTGCGAATCCGGCGCTGTGCCGCAACTGTGAGGTCCTCCGTCGCGGAGGCCGAGCCAGAAAACCCGCCCAACCGGACCGATGATCCTTCGCGCGAAAGGGGTCGGTGCTATGGTTCGCATCACCTGAGCCCGCCGCCGAGGCGGGCTTTTCGTTCCCCGCCCTGGTCCCCGGCTGTCCGTTCCGCCTTCGCGGGCCGAACCCCGCCCGCGCCGTGTCATGCCATCTCCCGGAGGTCCCGTGAAACGCCTCGTCCTGCTCGCTGCGGCGAGCCTCGCCCTCATCCCTGCCTTCGTCTCCGCCGCCCTCCCCGCCACCGATGCCGTCCTCAAGGGCGCCGCCTTCATCAAGACCGTCCAGCGCCCCGATGGCGGCTACGCCGAACTGCCCGGCCAGTCGATCGACGCCATCCTCGCCGTCCGCGCCGCCGGCTACGACCCGCGCCTCGATGTCAAAGACGGCAAGACGCCCGTCGACTGGCTCATCGCCAACGCCCCGTCCGTCACCGCCGCTCCCTCGGCTGCCAAGGCGGCCCTCGGGGCGAAGGCGCTCAGCCTCGACCCGAAGAACGTCGGCGGCACGAACCTCATCGCCGTCGCCCAGGCCGGGTACAACGCCGAGACGGGCGCCTACGCCAGCAACGCCTTCAGCCAGTCGATCGCCATCCTCGGCCTCGCCTGCACGGGCAACCAGGTCGGCGCGAAGGCCGCCGATAACCTGAAGGCGGCGGCCGTCTCAGGCGGCGGCTGGGGCTTCGGCGGCTCGGCCGACCCGGACACGACCGCCATCGCCATCCAGGCCCTCCTCGCCGCCGGCCTGCCGAAGACGGACCCGGCCATCGCCGCCGGGTTCGCCTGGCTGAAGGCGAACCAGGGCAGCGACGGCGGCTGGGGCTTCGACCCCTCCGCCTCCAACACCTCGTCGACCGCCTTCGCCGTCCAGGCGCTCCTCGCCCTCGGCGAGAACCCCGAATCGGCCGCCTACACGAAGAACGGCGTGAACCCGGTCCAGTACCTCCTCAGCCAGCAGCTGCCGGACGGCTCGTTCACCGGCTACGACCCGGCCTTCGCCGCCAACCAGGTCGTCCCGGCCCTCGCCGGGCGCACCTTCTGCAACATGGCCGAGACGCCGATCACCCGCACCCGCCCGGCGGCCCAGCCGACGCCGACCCCGCAGCCGACCACCCCGCCCGCCTCGCCGACGGCTGCGGCGGCGACCCCGACGCCCCGCCCGCCGGCCACGGGCGACACCGCCGCCGCTGCCCCGGCCGGCGGTGAGCTGCTCCTCGCCCTCGCCGGGGCGGTCCTCCTCCTCGGCGGCGCAGCGGCCGCCGCTGCCCGGCGGCGCAGCTAGGGCCCCGGACGATGCACCCGGCGAGCTGGGTCGGCTGGGTCCTCGCGGTGATGGTGGCCGCGCTCGCTACCACCAACCCGTTCTACCTGGCCGTCATCCTGCTCGCCGTGGTGCTCGTCGCCGTCCTCGCGCCGCGCGAGGGCGCGGGCGTCGTCAGCTTCCGCGCGCTCGCCGTCTTCGGCGTGGTGATGTTCGCGCTCTCGCTCGGCATCGCCGCCATCAACGGGAGCTACGGCGACCACATCCTCTTCACTATCCCGGGGCCGGAGGTGCCCGAGTGGCTGGGCGGTCTCCGGCTCGGGGGGCCGGTCTCCGCGGAAGGGCTGGCCGGCGCCGCCATCCGCGGCCTCACCATCCTTTGCATCCTCTTCGCCTACGGCGTGTTCAACGGCGCAGTCAGCCCGCACCGGGTGCTGCGCTCCACCCCGGCCGCGCTCTTCCAGGCGAGCCTCGTCGTTACCGTCGGGCTCACCCTCCTTCCCTCGAGCGTGGAGGACCTC
>CALLPC010000016.1 GCA_938015525.1 uncultured Dehalococcoidia bacterium | reverse complement strand
ACGGCCGGTACTCCGCTTCGCCCTTCAGCGCCAGGACCTTCGTGATCGCCGCCGTCAACGACGTCTTCCCGTGGTCGACGTGCCCAATCGTCCCGACGTTGACGTGCGGTTTCGTCCTCTCAAACTTCGCCTTCGCCATGGGTTCCTTCTCTGCCCTCCGGGCCTGGTTTGCAACGGCGGCCCCGCCGCCGGGAGTCCACACTGGAGCCCTCATCCGGGTTCGAACCGGAGACCTCGTTCTTACCAAGAACGCGCTCTGCCTGCTGAGCTATGAGGGCCTGTTCCGGCGGTGCGCCCGCCGGGAGTCGTTTTGGGTTTGGTGGAGAGAGTAGGATTCGAACCTACGAAGCGCGAAGCGCGGCAGATTTACAGTCTGCTGCCATTAACCACTCGGCCATCTCTCCATGCCGCCCGCCCGCTTGCGCGGCCGGGTTGTCGTGTTGGAGCCCGAGAGGGGATTCGAACCCCTAACCGTCCGATTACAAATCGGATGCGCTGCCGTTGCGCCACCCGGGCGATACCTCCCGGGAACCCCAGCGGATTCCAACACAAAAACGATCCGCCGGAGCGGATCAAGCTCTAAGTATGAATCCGCATCGCCGCATTGGCAAGCACCGGTTCCTCACGGAGCCAAGTTTGTATGTAGAGTATAGCAGGTGTAAAAGCAATGGTGCGGCAGCCTCCGCGCAGGGTGCTCGTTGAGTTCACTCCGTCCCGCCATCCGGATGTTCCACTTCCGCTGGTCGGTCCCCACCGTCGCCCGCATCTACCGCGACGGCCCCCAGCGCCCGGCCGACCTCCAGCGCGCCTTTCATGCCGCACGCGATACCCTCGCCGTCACCCTTCGCCAGCTCGAACGAGCCGGTGTCATCGCCCGCACTGCTGGGCCTCGCGGCACGGTCTGTTCGCTCACCCCGGCCGGCCTTGCCGTCGGCGCTGCCTGCATCGACGCTGTCGAGGCCGTCCGCGCCATGGACCTCGTGCCCCTCGCGCTCAAGAAATGGCCGATGCTGGTTTTGACCGCCATTGGCCGGGGCGCGAATCGGTATTCCCGCATCCAGGACGACCTCCCGGGCATCACCCCGCGCGCGCTCGCCCTCGCCCTGAAGGACCTCCAGGCGGCAGGGCTCGTCGACCGTACGGTCGAGCACTCCTATCCGCCTGCCTCCATTTACACCCTCTCCCCGCGAGGCGCCGAGCTCTTCCCTGTCATGGACCGTCTCTGCCAGTCAGCCGAAGCCGCCGACGCTGTAGCGCGGTAGTGGCCCGGCCCACGAGCAGGTATGCTCCGCCTCGGTGAGGCGGCAACTTCTCCTGACTTTCGCTGCCTGGGTCGTCGTCGCCGTCATCCTCCGCGCGACAGTCGCAGCCCCCCAGCACTGCCCAGCCATCTCGCCCGCCCGGGCGCTCGATTCCGCTCGCCTCGCCGCCGCCTGGATTGCTGCCAACCAGCACCCCGATGGCTCGTACGTCTACGAATACGACCGCCGCGAAAACCGCGACCTCGTCGGCTACAACGTTGTCCGCCATGCCGGGGTGACCATGTCGCTTTACCAGTTCGCCGCCGCGGGGGAAGGCGCTGTCCTTCCCGCGGCTGACCGAGGCCTGCACTGGATGGAGCGCAACCTCTACCGCCATGCCGACTGGGCCGCCCTCCGGGACCCGGCCGATGGCAGCATCCGCCTCGGCGCGACCGCGCTCATGCTCGCCGGTCTCCTCCACCGGCGCATAGCCACCGGCGACCCGGCCTACGATGCGCTCATGCGCGAACTCGCACGCGGCATGCTCGCCCTGCAGCTCCCGGACGGCGCCTTCCTCAACCGCTGGGACCCGGCTGCCCTCCGGCCGGACCCCTCTGAACGCTCGAAATACGCCACGGGCGAGGCGTTCTGGGCGCTCACCCTCATGCACCGCATCTTCCCGGGCGAGGGCTGGGATGCCGCCGCCCGTCGCACCGCGCGTTACCTCGCCGAAGAGCGCGACCGCACTGAAGGACTGCCGTTCCCTCCCTGGGCCGACCAGTGGGCTGCCTACGGCTTCGGCGAAATGGCGGCCTGGGGCCCGCTCGACGACAGCGAGGTGCGCTACCTCGAATCGCTGGCCGCCCGGTTTGGCCTGCTTACCCGAGTCGAGTCCGCCCGCGACGAATCGGCCATCTCCCGGTTCCTGCGCGGACGCCAGGCGCGGGCTGCCGGCCTCGCGACCTGGGGCGAAGGGCTCGCCGGCATCCACCGCGTTCTCCTGGCTGAGCCCCGCCTTGCCCGGCTGCAGCCTGCCGTCGAAGCGCGTCTCGCCTGCGTCGCCGGCATGCTTGCAGCCCGGCAGGTCTCCCCAGATGAGGCCGTCTCCGCCCCAGCTACCGAACGCGCTGCAGGCGCCTGGTTTTCGCAGAACATTACGCGAATGGATGATCAGCAACACGCGCTCTCCGCGCTCCTCCTCGCCTCGCTCATCCTCTCCGGAAAGGACCAGCCGTGAACGATTGGCTCGCAGCCTTCGCCGTTTTCGCGGCCGTCAACCCCTTCGCCGCGGCAGCAGGCCTTGCAGGTGCCCATCGGCCCCCGCTGCAGGCAGTTCTCGTCGCGGGTGCCGCTGCGGCAGCCGCATATGTCCCGGCGGGAGTATTCGCACTCCACGTCCTCGATGCCCTCGACCTCGCGCCCGAATCGTTCCTCATCGCTGCGGGCGTCATCCTCGCGGCTTCGGGTGCGGCGATACTCATCTTCGGGCCCGGGGACTACCGTCCGACCTGGCGAACGGCAGCGGATGGACTCGTCCCGCTCGCCCTGCCGCTGGTCATTGGCCCGGCTGGCCTCGCGGCCGTCATCGGCGTGAGCGTCCGCGCCTCGCCCACCCTGGCCGTGGTGGCTGCCGCCGCCGCTTCGGCGGCAGGGCTGGCACTTTGCCTCTCTCCGCGCCGCTCGCGCGAGCTGTTCGATCTCCTCTCACGGCTCTCCGCCGCGTTCGTCATCGTTGCGGCCGCATCCTTCGCGGTCGAAGGGGTCCGCTCCGTCTGACGGGCCCGGGCATTTCGCCCGAGCGGGCCGCCCTGATTACACTCGAAGGCACACCACGTCACCCCACCACCGGAGTACGACCGATGGCAGGCCATTCGAAGTGGGCGCAGATCAAGCGCCAGAAGGGCGCCAACGACCAGAAGCGCGGCGCCCTCTTCACCAAGCTCACCCGAGAAATCATGCAGGCCGCCAGGCAGGGCGGCCCTGACCCGGCCGGCAACTTCAAGCTGCGCCTCGCGGTCCAGCGAGCCCGCGCCGCCAACATGCCCAATGACAACATCGAACGCGCCATCGCCAAGGCGACCGGCGGCGCCCAAGAAGACCAGCTCGAAGAGGTTACCTACGAAGGCTACGGCCCCGGGGGCATCGCCATCCTCGTTTCTGCCCTCACCGATAATCGCAACCGCACGGTCTCGGAAGTCCGTCATCAGTTCAGCCGCGCCGGCGGCAACCTCGGCGAGGCCGGGTCGGTAGCGTGGCAGTTCGAACCCCGCGGCATCATTACCATTCCCCTCGAAGGCCAGCAGGTCGATGATGTCGTCCTCCAGGCGATCGACGCCGGCGCCGAGGATGTCGACGTGCAGGGCGATGTTCTCGAAATCCGCACCGACCCGGCCAGCCTCGAGGCGGTCCGCAAGAATCTCGAAACCGCCGGCCTCCAGGTTGAAAACGCCGACTTCGCCATGGTTCCGAAGGCTACCATCGAACTCGACGAGAAGACGGCGCACCAGGCGCTCCGCCTCCTCGAGGCGCTTGAAGACCTCGAGGACGTGCAGCGCGTCTATTCCAATGCGGACTTCAGCGAGGAAGCCATCACCAGTTACGCTGGCTGACTCGCTCATCCGGTCAGCCGCATGAGCACGACCGCAGCGTAGAGTGTGGCGAAGAGTGCCAGCGTATACAGCGTCCGTTCCATGAGCGACCTCCTCCACATCAAAACGCACGGGGCCCTGCCCGTGGTGCCCGCCGTCGGTTGAAATTCCGGGAAAACCCCCATGCAGGGGGAAGACACGGCCGTGCGCTCCGGCTTACACCGTGCCGCCTACCGCGCCGGTCGTGGATTTTCGCGGCCGGGGATTGGCTGGAGCTTCGCCCGGCACTCGAACACGCGCCCAAAATGGAAGACGAACGCCTCGGCAACCTCGTCCATGGATATCTGCCGGCCGACCTCCGACGCCATGGTGGTCATCTCGATGTCGCTCATCCCGCAGGGATTGATCAGGTCGAAGTGCCCGAGGTCCGGGTCGACGTTGAGCGCGATACCGTGCATCGTCACCCAGCCCCGGACATTTAGTCCCAGCGAGGCGATCTTTCGACCCTCGATCCAGACCCCCCGCCCGCGGACCGACCGCTCGCCCCGGAGCCCCCAGTCGGCCAGCACGCCGATGACCGTCTCCTCGAGGCCGGCGACATACTCGGTGACTCCGAGGCCCCATCCCCGGAGCGCGATGATGCCGTAGGCGACCAGCTGGCCCGGGCCGTGGTAGGTGATGTCCCCACCCCGTTCGGTGGAAACGATGTCGATGCCGTACTGCCGGACCACCTCCTCCGGCACCCGAAGGCTCGGCACCGGGCGGCTTCGCCCGAGCGTGAGGACGGGCCGGTGCTCGGTGAGCAGCAGCGTATCCACGCCTGACCCGGCCCGGCGGGCAGCCTGGAGTCGCTGCTGCAGCCGGTGTACCTCGCCGTAGCTCGTCGTCCCAAGGTGGTAGACAGCTATCCCGCGTTCCGGTTCGGCCGAGTCAGTCGTCATCGCGTGGTCACCCCAGGAGCCGGTACGGGTTTTCCACCAGTGAGCGTACCCGAGCAAGGACACGGCCGGTGTCACCTTCCCCGAACATCGTGCTGTCGTAGCGCATGGTGATCGTCCCGCTGCCGTCGCGGCCGGCGCCCAGCCCAAAGGCGAGCCGCCCCCCGGCGAGCCGCGGCTCGACCCGTTCCACCCCGAGAGGCAGCAGCGACACTACCACCCACCGCGCGCGCTCGAACGGCGTCAGCCCTCCGGTCCGCGCCAACACCGCCCGGCGGAATTCGTCATCGAGTGGCGCCTCGACCGCAAATGACCGGTCAGCATCCTGCTCGACGATGACCAGGCCAGCCGGTCCAGGCTCCAGGCCGGACTCCGCCAGCGCTCGCGCGATGGCCCGCAGCACCAGGTCCTCCACGCGAGGACGCGGGCCTTCCGGCTGCCATTCGTCGGCCAGCGCTTCGGTCGCCTCCTGCGCTCGGGCCCAGGAAACACAGACGTGCGCACTGAGCACCTCGGCCTGCACTGCGACCTCCGGTGCGATACCTGCGGAGTATGCGGGCTGCTCCGGCCCTGCCGAGGGGCCTCCAGAGGCCCCCGTGTGAGGGTCAGCGGCCGCCAGCTGCTCGTCCTCCTCCCACAGCGGAAGGCCTGGGATGGCGCCGCCCGGCTCGGGCAGCGGCTCCGCGCGCACATCCGCCTCGGCGGGCCGCGGGAACCGCACGACCGTGCCGCCCGGGGATTGTGGTCCGGGCTGTGCACGCGGCCACGTCACGGCTTCGGTCCCGCCGGCGCGGCCTCCTTCGCCCGGGGGCTCCCGCCCTGCCACGACCGGGTGGTCCGATTCGCGGTCTTCGGCGTTCTCTTCGGCCGGCCCCTCGGCAGACCGAAGGTCCTGCTCCGCCGGCAGCGGTTCGCCCCGCGCGACGATCACGCCGAGCACGGCGCCTTTCCGCTCGATGCTGCCCGCCGGCTTCCGGTGGCGAAGGATACCGGCCTGCTCGGCTTCGATGTCGACAGAGACGAACTCACATTCCAGCCGGCAAATGACCTCGCCAGGCTCGACGACAGCACCATCCGGCCGATACCACTCGGCCACGAGCCCGCCAACCATCTCCCGCCCGAGGTCGGGCACCGCCACCAATGCTGCCACGCGGCTACTCCCGGGAGTGTGCTCCCGTATTCACATTCGGCGCCAGCGGCCCGGCGTGGAGCACCCTGGGGTCCGCACGCCCGGCCTGTGGCGTGACAACGGCGTGGCGGAGCAGTAGCGCCCTCAGGCCCCGTCTGGCGGACCATCGTCTCCGTGACCGCGCAGCGGGCACGCAGCGAGGGCGGCCCCGGCAGCGGCCGCAACCCCGACGACCACCAGCCCCTCACGCTCGAGGACGAACCCCACGCCGAGCGAGACCAGCCCGAGCAGCCCGAGTACTACCGGCTTCCGTCTGCCGGGCAGCCGGCCCCGGGATATCCTCCTCAGCCGGCCGATGCGCCTGCCTCGGGTGCAGGCTCCCCCGTCAGCGTCTCGATGGCCGCGTAGTCCTCGGCCCGCAGCGGCTGCAGCTCACCCCGGCGATGCTGCTCATACACCCGGAAGAGGACCTCCTTGTGGGGGCGGACCCTCCCGATGGGGCAGGCCTCCCAGGCCTTCAGCTCTTCGTCGCAGTACCCCATCCGAAGCTCGCCACACTTGGGCTGGAGCATGCGGCCCAGCATCGGCTCCACCCTGAGGACCTCGGCACGCATCAGGGCGGCGACCTTACGGAACTCCCACTGGGCGCGCGTGCAGAGCCGGAGGTCGCAGATGTGGAGCAGCGCTTGCAGGTTGACCGTCACCTTGAAGTTCGTGGCGGCGGCGTTCGGCAGGAGGAATCGGGCGTCTTCGGCGGGAACCCCGGCTTCGACCAGCCGGGCGTAGAGCGACCCTGCCTCAGCCAGGTGGCGCTCGTACTCCTCCTCGAACCCTGCCTTTCGGATGCTCTCCGGGGTGACGTATGGGTAGCCCCCGTCCCGGTAAGTGACGTAGCGCTGCGATTGCTGCTCGAAGCTGATGCCCACCCGGTGTCTCACGAACTGGTGGCTGAAGGCGCGGCTGACGCCGGAGATGGCGAATTCAAAGACAACCTGCTCGAGCGGCGAGGTGTGCCCCGTCTTCAGCCGCTCGGCGACGAATGTCTCCATCGTCTCCCGGCTGATACGCTCCGCCTCGATACGCTCCGCCACCTGCTGGGGCGTGAGGCTCGAATAGCACACCCGATAGGCCATGTAGAGGGACCGGATGGGATCGGGGGTGTGGGAGAGAAGGGTGACCTGTGGCATGCGCACCTCCGGCGAGGCCATTGTCCTCCGCGGGCGGCCCCCCGGCGAGCCACTTACGTCTCCACGACCAAAATTCGCAGCCAACTTTCCCCGGCGGCAGCGGCTTTACGCCGCAAAGTTCAGCTTCAAGCCCTTCGTCGGCCACTGGTCGAAGATGCCCAGTCGGCCAGTCCCGCTGAGCGTCACGTAGAGCGACGACATATTGGGCGCGAAACAGGCATTCGTCGTCAGGAGGTCCGGGCAGGGGAAATGCTGTACCCTCGCACCGTCCGGGGAGAACATCGTCAGCCCGCCGTTCAGGATGGTCGCGACGATGACGTTGCCCTCTGCGTCGACGCACATCGAGTCGCAGAACGCATAACCGAACGGCGGCGCTCCCGGCACCGTGCCGATGACCCGGCCGTTCGCGACCTGCCCCGGGGCCTGCACGTCGTAGGCCCAGACGCGGCCGGTCGGCGTCTCCGCCACGTAGAGCGTCCTCTCGTCCGGGCTGAGACCGATGCCGTTCGGCCCCTCCATCGGGAAGATGATTTCGCGGATGAACCTCCCGTCAGGCGACGCGTAGTAGACGCCCGTGCGGTCTTTCTCTCGAGGTCGGTTCTTCCCGAGGTCGGTGAAGTAGAAGTTCCCCTCACGGTCGAAGACGAGGTCGTTCGGTCCCTTCAGCGGGATGCCATTGCACTCCGTGTACAGCGTGCTCACTTCACCCGACAGCGTGACTCGCTGGATGGCGCCGCCCGAGTAATCTTCCGGCTGTTCCCCCGGGAAGAGCCCCATCGTACCGTCCGGCAGCGGCCGGCGATGCCACTGGAACCCGCCGTTCTGCGTCACGTAGAGGGCTCCGTCCGGCCCGAGCGCCGCGCCGTTTGGACCGCCGCCGGTCACGGCCAGCAGCTCGACCGTTCCGTCGGGCTTGACGCGGCTCAGCCGCCCTGCCGCAATCTCCGTCACGATGACGTCGCCGTTCGAAAGCGCCACTGGCCCTTCGGGGAACTCGAGCCCGGTCGCGATGATGCGAGGCTCCACGCAACTGCCCTCCATCGAGATGCGCGAATCCTACGCTGTATGGTCAGCCCCCTTCCACACCGCGGACGACCTTCGTCGCACCGCCGCGGCCTGCCGCGCCTGCCCGGGAGTGGTCCCGGGTTCGGCTGTCGTGGCGCTCCCGCCCGGGCCGCGTCCGCTGCTGTTCATCGGCGAGGCCCCGGGCCGGTTCGGCGCTGCCCGGACCGGCGTGCCCTTCCTTGGCGATTCCGCCGGCACCCGATTCGAGCGCCTGCTTGCCGCGGCCGGCCTCTGCCGGGAAGGTGCAGCCATCACCAACGCCGTCCTCTGCCTCCCTCTCGATGCGCGTGGTCGGAACCGTCGGCCGCGCCCGTCCGAGGTCCGCGCCTGCGCTACCCACCTCGCGGCGGCCATCGCGCTCACCCGGCCGCGCCTCGTGGTCGCGCTCGGGACGGTCGCGCTTTCTGCGCTGTCCGCCGTAGAACCCCACGGCCTCGCCCTCTCCCGGGACGCCGGCCGCCCCAGCACCTGGGCCGGCCGCTGGCTCTTCCCGCTGTACCACCCCTCGGCTCGTGCCGCATTCCACCGGCCGCTCACACAGCAGGTCGCCGACTGGACGGCGCTTGGCGAGTTCGTACGGGCTCTCGAGCCATCCGAAAAGATGCGTTGACGGCGGGGTCATCGAAAAATTACGATGGACCCATTCCTGCGAGGAGGAGCTCATGCCAGCCCCAACCCCCGACGAAATCCGTGAAGAAGTCGCCCGCGCCTATGCCAGCCGCGTCCGCCCCGTCCTCGAACGGGCCGAAACCGTTGAACTCCTGCCGCTCGAATCCAGGACAGCCTGTTGCGAATCGGTCGAATCGGCCGCCGACACCTGCTGCGGCGCCGAGCCTGAGGTCAGCGATGTCGTCATCACCCGCATCGCCGAGCTGTACCGTGATGCCGAGATTGCGAACCTCCCCGCGACGGTGACCGATGTTGCCTTCGGGTGCGGCAACCCGACCGCCATCGCCGCGCTCCTGCCCGGGCAGGTCGTGCTCGATCTCGGCTCCGGCGGCGGCATCGATTGCTTCCTTGCAGCGAAGATGGTCGGGCCCGCCGGCCGTGTCATCGGTGTCGACATGACCCCGGAGATGATTCGGCTCGCCCGCAAGAATGCCGAGAAGGTCGGCGCTGCTAACGTCGAATTCCGCCTCGGCGAAATCGAGCACCTGCCGGTGGCCGATGACTCGGTGGATGTCATCATCTCGAACTGCGTGATCAACCTCTCGCCCGATAAGGCGCAGGTCTTCCGCGAGGCGATGCGCGTCCTGAAGCCCGGCGGCCGCCTCCAGGTCTCCGACATCGTCTGGACTCGCCCTGTGCCCGACGAAGTCCGCGGCGACATGGAGAAGTGGGCGGGCTGTATCGCCGGCGCCCTCCTCGAAAGTGAGTACCTCGACCTTCTCCGGGCTGCCGGGTTCGAAGACGTGCAGTCCGTCACCTCCGAGTACCCCGGCGGTCGGGGACTCGCCTCAGCGGCGGTCACCGCCCGCAAGCCCCTCCGCGGCGAATCCGCCTGCTGCTAGTCCGAGGGAGACGAGACCGCGACGGGGGTGCGCCGCGCGGCGCACCCCCGTCTACCCGTTTGTATCCGACTCCGACCGCGGTCCATCGGTCAGCCGACGACGCCCCGGCCCCGCAGGTCCGCGATCTGCTCGGCCGTGTACCCCAGCGAGCCGAGAATCTCGTCGGTATGCTGGCCGATGAGGGGTGCCGTCGTGCGCGGCTGGCCCGGCGTATCGCTCAGCTTCGGAGCCACGCCGATCTGTTTGACTTTGCCAACCGGCGAATCGAGCTCGATGACCATCCCCCGGGCCAGGTTGTGCTCGTTCGTGACTACGTTCTCCATTTCGAGCACCGGCGCTGCACAGATATCGTCCTGCGACATGATCGCCATCCACTCGTCCGCCGTCTTCGTCGCGAAGATTCCTGCGAATCGCTCGGTCATTTCCGGCCATCTCGCCTGGTCGAACTGGTGCGGGAGCAGGTCTTCGGTGCCGAGCACCCGGCAGAGGTTTGCCCAGAAGTGCGGCTCGATGCTCCCGATCGAAAACCACCGGCCGTCACTGCACCGGTACGTGTTGTAGAAGGGGGCCGCACCGTTCAGCAGGTACTCGCCCGGGCGGATCGGCTGCCCTGTCGAGAAGAAGTGGCTGAAGGCGCTCGTCATGAGGGAGAGGACCCCGTCGCTCATGCCGACGTCGATGTTCTGCCCGCGGCCCGTCTTCTCCCGCGCGATGATGGCGAGGCAAATGGCGAATGCGGCAGTGAGCCCGCCCCCGGCGAAATCGGCCAGCAGGTTCACCGGGATGGCCGGCGGCTGGCCCGGCCGCCCCGTCACCCCCAGCGCGCCGCCGATGGCAATGTAGTTGATGTCGTGCCCCACGAGGTGCGCATATGGGCCCGTCTGGCCGAAGCCCGAAATCGAGCAGCAAATGATGCGCGGGTTGATCTGCGAGAGCGTGTCGTAATCGACCCCCAGCCGCTTGACGACTCCCGGCCGGAACCCTTCGATGACAACGTCCGCCGTTTCCACCATCCGGTAGAAAATCTTCCGCGCCTCCTCCTCTTTCAGGTTCAGCGCAATCGACTTCTTCCCCCGGCCGAGTGCGTTGTAGGCCGCGGCCCGTTCGGCGGCTTCGCTCCGCCGGGCGCCCGGCGAGCCCAGCTTCGAAGATGCGCCCGGGACCGCCTCCACGAGCGTCACATCGGCGCCGAAATCAGCCAGGAGCATCGAGCAGTGGGGACCAGGTGCCAGCCGGGAGAGGTCGAGCACCTTGATGCCGTCGAGTGCCATCACCATTGGGAAAAGGTCTCCTGCAGGGGCGAGTTCTGTGCCGGTAGCATGCTGTCGCACGCCCTGCCGCGCAACCGCAGCTTGCATCCCCCGCGCAGCCGCGGTAGACCTCCCACCACACCCGCAGCCCCTGCAAGGAGTCGTCGATGCCGCGCCTGAGCCAGCTTAGCCGTTCCGTCGAAGACAAAGTCGTTCTCGTCACCGGTGCCGGGAGCGGGATGGGTCGCGCGACCGCCATTCTGTTCGCCGATGAAGGCGCGAATGTTGCCGCCGTTGACGTCAACGTCGACCCGGTCGAAGCCGCCGTCGCCGAAATTCGAGCCGCAGGAGGGAAGGCTCGCGCCTGGACCTGTGACGTCTCCGACCGGGCTGCGGTGAACCGCCTCGTCGAGGAGGTCGCGTCCGCGTTCGGCGGTCTCGATATCCTCGTGAACAACGCCGGCATCGCCGCTGCCCTCCCCTTCGAAGCCGAGGACTACGATGAGACCTGGGCGCGCACGCTCGCAGTCGACCTCACGGCCCTCACGTATACCATCCGTGCAGCGCTGCCCTTCCTCCGGAAGTCGGACAGCCCCCGCATCATCAATATCGCCAGCACCGAGGGTCTCGGCGCAACACCCGGCCACAGCGCTTACACCGCCGCCAAGCACGGGGTCGTCGGCCTGACCCGTTCGCTCGCGCTCGAGTTCGGCAAAGAGGGCATCACCGTGAACTGCATCTGCCCTGGTCCCATCCGAACGGGCATGACGGCAGCCATCCCCGAAGAGGCGAAGGAGAAGTACGCCCGCCAGCGGACCGCTCTCCGCCGTTACGGCCTGCCCGAGGAGGTGGCGCACATGACGCTGTCGCTCGCCTTGCCGGCCGCTTCCTTCGTCACCGGCGTCGCGCTCCCGGTCGACGGCGGTCTCACCATCCGGCGCGCCTGACCACCCGCAGAGACACGTCTCTGCCCCCGCGCAGGTATCATGAGCCGATGACGTCCCCGGACATCGAAGTCGAATGGCAGTTCGCAGCCCTCGACACGCGGCCCGTCGGCCGCTGGCTCCAGTCCAGCCCGCCCGGTTACACGGTCGAACCGCTGGCTGCGCAGTCCCTCGAGGATACCTATCTGGAAACCCCCGACTGGCGGATTCACCGGGCGGGCTATACCTGCCGCGTCCGGGCCAAGGACGCTGGCGCCGAGCTCACCTTGAAGTCGATGGCCGAGCCGAACGAGGGCATTCGCAGCCGCCGCGAAATCACGGCCCCGCTCCCCGCCGCCGATTCCGACCCCCGGGCGGCCCCCGGTGAGGCCGGCGAAGCACTGCGCGCCCTCTGCGGCCGGCGGCCGCTCGAGCCCCTCTTCCGCCTCCTGACCACCCGCCAGCGCTTCCGCCTCTCCGATGAGGGAGGGCAGCTCGGCGAAATCGCCCTCGACGATACAGTCATCCCCGTCGCCGGGGATGAACCCGTCCGCCTCGCCCGCGTCGAAGTCGAAGTCGCAGCCTCCGTGCTGGAGCGCGCCCGGCCCTTCGTGGAGGCCCTGGCCGCGGCCTGCAGCCTCGGCCAGGCCGGTACGTCCAAGTTCGAGGCCGCGCTCATCGCGACCGGCCGCCGGCCCCCGGACCCGCCCTCCTTCGGCCCGGAGATGGTCGACCCTTCGATGACTGCCGGGCAGGTCGCCTACGCTGTCCTCCGGAAGCAGTTCCGCATCTTCCTCCTGAACGAGCCCGGCACCCGCCTCGGCGAAGACATCGAAGCGCTCCACGACATGCGTGTTGCCACCCGCCGGCTGCGCGCTGCCATGGCGACCTTTCGCCCCTTCCTCACGCCCCGCATGCTCGCCTTCCGCGACGAGTTCGGGCAGGTGGCCCGCGCCCTCGGCGAGGTCCGAGACCTCGACGTCCAGCTCGAGCGCATGGGCGAATGGCGGGCCGAATTCCCGCCGGAGCGCGCCCACCTCCTCGACGGCATCGAGCGTCTGCTCCGGAAGCGCCGTTCGGCGGCACGTCGCCGCATGCTCCAGGTACTGGATTCCAGCCGCTACGAGCGCCTCTGTGCCAGGTTCGCCGCCGCCCTCCGCTCTGGCCCCCCCCGCTCGTTCGCCCCGGGCCGAACCCCCGTCCTCGCCGTCGCTCCCGACCTCGTCGAACGCCGCTACCGGAAGGTCCGCAAGCTTGGCGACCGCATCAAGAAGTCCTCGCCGCCTGAGGCGTACCACCTCCTCCGCATCGAAGCGAAAAAACTGCGCTATGCGCTGGAGTTCGTCGGGAATGGCATCTACGGCAAACCTGCGCTCGAATTCAGCTCCCGGGTGACGGCGCTCCAGGACCTCCTGGGCCTTCACCAGGACGCCTACGTGGCGATCGACCTGCTCGAAGAGCTCGCCGCCAGCTCTGGCCGCCGGCTCGAGCCCGCAACCCTGATGGCCATGGGAATGCTGGCCGAGCGCTACCGCGCCCACGCCGAAGAGCTCCGTGCAAAGTTTCCGCAGGTGTACCGTCAGCTCGCCGGCCCTGAATGGAAAAAGCTCCTCCGCCTCATGGAGGCCCAGCGACCGCCGGATGGGATCCCGGGCGCCTCCCGGACGAAGGAACGCGCCGGCGTGGCTGTCGATCGCTCCTAGCCGGGCGAGCCGGTATGCTTCCCACCCGGGCATCCGAACCCACCCCGCCCGGGCGCGACTCCGCGCTGTGGCGGAAATCGGAAATCGCGTCACCCGGGAAACTGCCACATGGCTGTGCTCGTCGACCAGAACACCCGCCTCCTCGTGCAAGGCATCGGCACCGAAGGGGCGAACCACATGCGGCGCTCCATCGCCTACGGAACGAACGTCGTCGCCGCCATCCACCCCAAGCGCGGCGGCGAACAGCAGGACGGTGTCCCGATTTTCACTACCGTCGACCAGGCCGTCCGCGAGACGGGCGCCAACGTCAGCATCATCTTCGTGCCCGCGCCCGGCGCCGCCGATGCCATCCTCGAGGCAGCGGCCGCGAAAATCCCGCTAATCGTCTGCATCACCGAGGGCATCCCCGTCCTCGATATGGTCCGCGTCAAGGCCGCGCTCCTCTCCACCGGCAGTACCCTCATCGGCCCGAACTGCCCCGGCGTCATCACCCCCGGCACCAGGACCCGGGTAGGCATCATGCCGGGCGACGTCTTCATGCCGGGGCGCGTCGGAGTGGTCAGCCGTTCCGGCACGCTCGTCTATGAAGTCGTGGCCCAGTTGACCGCCGAAGGTATCGGGCAGAGCACCTGCATCGGTGTCGGCGGCGACCCCATCATCGGCACCCGACAGGTCGAAGCCGTTCGCATGCTGAACGAAGACCCGGATACGGATGCGATCGTGCTCGTCGGCGAAATCGGCGGCTCTGCCGAGCAGGAGGCCGCCGCCTACATCAAGGAGCACGTGAACAAGCCCGTCGTCGCCTTCATTGCCGGCGCCACCGCACCGCCGGGCCGGCGCATGGGGCACGCCGGTGCGATCATTTCCGGCGAAGATGGCAAGGCCGAGAACAAGAAGGCCGCGCTCCGCGCCGCGGGCGCTGTCGTCTCTGATTCCCCGGCCGACATCGGTGCGACGATGAAGCGCCTGCTCACCGAACGCGGCCTCCTGGAGTAGCCCTCCCCATTCGCTGCACTATGGCGGACCGGCGACCGCAGCGGCCGCTGCCTTCGCTCCATCTGTTCCAATCACATTACGTTTTATCCGGCGACCGGTCTGGGCCGCACCGGCGCCCGCCCGGGTGGACTACCATGTGCGCAGCCCCCCGGAGGTGTCGCCATGGCAGCGGTCGAGAGCCGGACCCCTCGCATCGTCGACTCGCTCCTCGGCGCGGTTCGCCGGCTCGAATCATCGCGCGACCCTCGGACCGCCCGCGAAGCGGTTCGCGACTGCGCCCTTGCCATCGAGTTCCGGCTCGATACGCTCGCCCGCGAGCTCCAGCCTGGTCCCGGCGGCCTCGACCCCTCCCTCCTCCCGGCCGGCCGCGCTGTCGAAGCCGCCCTCCGCGACGTCCTCATCGAAGCGTGGACGCTGCTCCGGTCTGGAGACCAGGCTCTCGCCAACCGCGGGCGAATCAGCGCGTTTTCGCGTTCGGTCGCCCGCGCTGCCCGCCAGGAGGCCGAGTTCGCCTTCGCCCAGCTCTCTCTCCCCGCGGCGCTCGACTAGCCGGCTGCAAGCGGCTGCCAGAACGTGAGCCAGTTCCCGGCCGGGTCCTCGACAGTGAACTCCGCCTGCCCCCACGGCCGCTCGGCGAGCGGGTCAACGATACGGACACCCGCGGCGTTCGCTCGTTCCCAAAGGCCGTGCAGGTCTTTTGCCTCGATGTAATACGCCGTCGGACCTGCGGTGCCGAGGCGGTCGCGAATTGCCCGGTTGTACGCCTCGCCGTAAAAATCCGCCGCCGCCTCCAGCATCAAATTCGCGTCGCCGAAGGTCACCGAAACGTTCCCTTCGGCCGGTGCGCCCCGGCGCACCGCGAAGCCCAGCGCATCGACGTAAAAGGCGAGCGCAGCTCCGAGGTCAGCGAACCGCAGCGAGGGAATGACACCCCATCCGGCCATGGCAGCCCCCGGGCCATAAACGCACGGCTCCTCAGCTTACCACGGCGTCCGCCCGCCTACGGCAGGGCTGGCATCCGCCATGTGCCGTTGCCCGGCGTGGCGATCGCGACCCAGTAGGCCCGGGCCGGTTCGAGCGCCGCCAGGGTGTTCACTCCCGGAACCCCGCCACCGGCGGGGAAGTACGCCAGCCACGCCTGGCCGGCGGCATCCCAGGCGTAGACGGCCATCACCTCCGCGCCCTGCACACCCTGGAGGGCCTGCGCCACCGGGGTCGATGGCCCGCTCCAGGTCACCAGCGTCCAGCGGAACTCGAGCGGAACCATGGCCGCCGTTTCTCGGCCGGCCTCCGCGGTCCAGCCGACGTGCCCGCCGGCGTTGCCCGGCGCCAGCACGAGTACCCGGAGCGGTCCCGGGACACTTTGCGAAATCCGGACCCATGCCTGGCACTCGTCTGCTACCCCGTCCCGGAGGGGCGGGAAGCTCCGCACAGGGCTGCCAGCCAGCGCGTTGGCCCCCGTCGAGAACGTCCGCACCCCGAGGGCCTGGCGGCCGGGGGCCAGCCCGCCGGCACTCGTACCGATGATGATGCCGTCTCCCGCTTCGATGATGAAATCGACCGGCATGTCGATGACCGGGTGGAGGCTAACGGCACCCGCTGGTGGCTTGCAAAAGCCGGCCCGGTCCAGGGCATGGAACACGACGTAGACGAACTGGCTGCCACCGGGCTGCGGTTCGACGACCACCGAAACTGACCCCTCCTGGGCAGCCGCGCGGGTCCCGGCGCCCGTCCACGGAGCACCGGCGGCGGCGAACAGCAGCAAAAACGACAGGAGCTGGAGCACTCGGCGCATGTCCGGAGTCTACCCCCGCCTCGACCGTCCGGGGCCCTGGGGCGAAATTCCCGGCAAAGAAAAAAGCCGGCTCCCCATGAGGCCGGCGCCGGCGTTGTGCGTGGGCTGGTGGGCGATACTGGATTCGAACCAGTGACCTCTGCGATGTCAACGCAGCGCTCTAACCATCTGAGCTAACCGCCCACGCATTCCGTAGCATACGCCGCCGGACTGCAAGCCGCTACCCGGCCGGCGCCCCCTCGCGTATGACCGGGACCGCCCCTACGCTGAAGTCATGCCCCGCCGCGGTCGCGCCTGGAAGACCCCCGCCGAGCCGGTCACGCTTACCCTCCGTGCCGAGAGTCTCGTCTTCGGAGGCGCCGCCCTCTCTCGCGCCCCTGATGGCCGGGTCGCGTTCGTCAGCTTCGCTGCCCCGGGCGAACTCGTCGAGGCAGCCGTCGAGCGCGAATATCCAGATTACCTCGAAGCTGCCGTCACTCGAGTCCTCGAACCGTCTCCGGACCGTGTCGAACCTCGCTGTCCGCTCTTCGGGGAATGCGGCGGCTGCCAGCTCCAGCATATCTCCTACCCTGCGCAGGTCCGTGCCAAGGAGGCTGTCGTTCGCGAGCAGCTCCGCCGGGTCGGCGCCCTCGATGACGCGGTCGTCCGCCCCATGGTCGGTGCCACTGACCCGTGGGGCTACCGCAATCACGTCCGATTCTCCACCGGACGCAAATACGGCGACGTCGGTTTCATCTCCCGTCGCGGCCACGGCCTTCTGAAGGTCGAGCACTGCCCCATCGCGGACCCGTGGGTCAACGAGGTCCTGCCGAAGCTGCAGGGTCATGGTGCGGGGCTGCACCAGGTTCAGGTCCGGCACTCCGCCGCAACCGGCTCGTTCCTCATCAACCCGGCCGTCCCGGGCGCCGGTATCCCCACCGGCCAGACGAGCTACCTCGAGCGTCTCGCCGGGCACGACTTCGTCGTGAGCGCCTCGGCCTTCTTCCAGGTCAACACGGCGCAGGCCGAGAACATGGTCCGTCTCGTCGGCGAAGCCCTGCCTCCGCGCGGCCGACTCCTCGTCGACGCGTTCGCGGGCGTCGGCACCTTCGCCCGCATCTTCGCCGACCGGTTCGATTCCGTCGTCGCCATCGAGGAGTCGAACAGCGCCGCCCGCGATGCGAAGGTGAACCTCAAGCCCGTCCCCAACGCGCGCATCCGCATCGGTAAGGTCGAGGAGGTCCTTCCGACCTTTGAGGACTACCCCGACGCCATCATCCTCGACCCGCCGAGAGCGGGCTGCGCGCCACCGGTCCTCGCTGCTATCACGGAATTCCGCCCGCGTGTCGTGGTCTACGTCTCCTGCAACCCGGCCACGCTGGCACGCGACCTCCGCATCCTCGTTGACGGCGGCTACCGCCTAACGGATGTCACCCCGCTCGATATGTTCCCGCACACCGGCCATATCGAATGCGTGAGCCGGCTGGAGTGGCCGTCGCCGTGACGCGGCCGGTTGTCCTCGCTTCCGCCTCACCGCGCCGCCGTGAGCTCCTCGGCGCGCTCCTCGACGATTTCGCGATCGACGTCGCCGATATCGCGGAAGACCTGCACGGTGACGCGGTCGATTGCGCCCGCCAGCTCGCCTACGCCAAGGCCGAAGCCGTCTCCCGCCGCTACCCGGCAGCCGTCGTCATCGGCTGCGACACCGTCGTGTTTCGCGGCCTGCGGCTCTACGCCAAGCCCGCCGATACCGCGGAGGCTGCAGCTATGCTCCGCGACCTTCGCGGCCGACCCCACCAGGTCGTCACTGCCGTCGCCATCGTCGCCCCGGAGGGCGCCGCGGTGGACCACGAGGTCTCGACGGTGGTAATGGCCGAGCTCCCCGACGCGGTTCTCGAGGCGTACGCGGCTTCCGGCCGTACGCTGGACAAGGCCGGCGGCTACGCCATCCAGCACGAGGACGTCCGGCCCGTGGCACGGCTCGAGGGCTGTTACTGCGGGGTCATGGGGCTCCCGCTCTGGACGGTGTACCGGCTGCTCGACCTGTTCGGCTGCGCGCCGCATGCCCCGGACCGGGCATTCGAACGGTGCGCGACCTGCCCGGCGCGGCCCCGGTCGCCATAACACTTCACTTGGCAGCCGCCCCGGGAGGAGTAGACTGCGCACTGCAGCGGGGTGTTGGTTCCGCCCCGCGGGAGATGGTTGCATGAGCACTAACCGCTCGCTCGGGAGGGGGAGCCCCGCCAGCGGTTCGCGGCCGATTCGCGTGCTCGTAGTGGATGACCACGCCGTGATCCGCCAGGGCCTCCGGATGCTGCTCGAGTCCCGCCCAGAAATCGAAGTCGTCGCCGACTGCGAAAACGGCCGAGAGGCTCTCCTCGCCGTGGAGCGCCTCCGTCCCGATGTCGTCCTCATGGATGTCGTGATGCCCGGCCTGAACGGCATCGAGGCCACCCGTCAGGTGAAGCGGGCCTCTGCCTCCACGAAAGTCGTCATCCTCTCCGGGTTCGTCGATGAGGAGCAGATCACCGGCGCCATCCGCGCCGGTGCCTCCGGCTACCTCGTCAAGAATTCCGATGTCTCCGAGCTCATTCTCGCCATCGAAACGGTCCACCGGGGCAACCAGTACTACTCCGCCGCACTCTCCGAGGGCTTTGACATCGGCGAACTCCAGCTTCGCGCCCGACGCCCCGAACGGAAGTCCTCGCTCGACAACCTCACGCCGCGTGAGCGCGAAGTGCTGCAGCTCATCGCCGAAGGGCGCACGAATCAGCAAATCGCCGAGGAGCTCGTCGTCAGCGTGAAAACCGTCGAGGCCCACAAGGCCCACATCATGGAAAAGCTCAAGGCTCGTTCCCGCACCGACCTCATCCGGTACGCCCTCAAGCGCGGCATCGTCAAACTCGAGAGCGTCGACGAAGCGGAGCGAAGCCTCTCCAATCTCGCCGGTACAGGGGAGGGCTAGCCCGCCCGTGTGCGGGCGAACTCCAGCGCCCGGCGGTAGGCCGCCGCCGCCCGCTCGAAGCTCGGGAATACCGGCACCCCGGCGTCGTTGAACTTCGGCTGGATGCTGGCGACGTACTCCGCTTCGTGGGCCGGGTGCAGGATGACTACGAACGGCTTCTCCGAGCGCGCGATGTGGCCCGCGAGTGTCGCGATCGTCGCGTCCAGCGTCTCCGGCTTCGCCTTCCACTGTCGCGCCGCAAACATCGCCGAGAGCTCCATCGCCATCCCGTCCACGTTGGGGTCCGCCTCCACGATCCGCAGGACCCGGTCGAGCGTTTCCATGTTCCCCTGGATCGTCCCGGCCATGTCGAGCGGATTCTGGTAGCTCCCGCCCACGATGTTGAAAAACTCCCCCAGCAGCGCGTACGTCGCGTCCGTGAATCGCGGCACCTGCAGGCCCGCCTTTGCGAAGGCATCCGTGATCGAAACCGATTGCCCGCCGGTTTGGGCGAGCAGCGCCATACCGTCGCCTCGCAGCGGCTTCGCCCGGAGCAGCATCTTCATCACGTCGACCGTCTCGTCGAGGTTGTTCGTCGTAAGCGCGCCGCACTGCCGCATCATCCCGTCCCACACCGCCTGGGGAGCCGCCAGCGACCCGGTGTGCGACATCGTTGCGCGCGCGCCGGCCTCCGTCTGGCCGCCCTTCCAGACCACCACGGGCTTGCGCCGGCAGGCCTCCTTCAGCGTGGTGAAGAACCGCCGCCCGTCCTTGACGCCCTCCACGTACATCCCGATGACCCTGGTCTCGTCGTCGAGCATCAAGTACTCGAGATAGTCCGACACGTCGAGCACGACCGCGTTCCCGAAGGAGGCGCACTTGCTGATGTACATCCCGTTCGCGGCGGCGACGAGGCTGAACATGATGCCGTGCGTGCCCGACTGGCTCAGGAAGCCGATTTCGCCGGCGTCTGTGACCGGGGCATCAGCGCTGAACCGCACGCCCGCTCTCGGCAGGTAGAGCCCCATGCAGTTGGGGCCCACCAGGTTGAAGTTCGCTTCCCGGGCCATCTCCGCCAGCTGCGCCTGCAGCCGGATTCCCAGCTCCTCGCCCGTTTCCGCGAAGCCGGAGGTGAAGAAGCCGGCGCCGCCGGCACCCGCGGCGATGAGGTCCTTCAGCACGTACGGTGCCACCTGCCGCGGCACGGCCACCAGGGCGTAGTCGATCGGCTCCGGCACCTCGAGCACGGATTTGAAGTTCTGCAGGCCCAGCGCCTCGATGCCCGGGACTTCCTTCTCATCCACCTGGACCGAGTACAGCCGCCCGCCCCGCTCCGTCAGCGGCAGGTTGTTGTGCAGCCACATGTAGCCGGGGCCCTTGTCGCCGATGACGGCGACCACCTTGGGGTTGAACATCCGGTCGAGCCGGTGCCCGGGTACTCCCATCTCGCTACCCTCCCGGCGGAACCCCGCCGCCTGTTTACGCCTCGGCGATCACCATGCGTGCATCCACCGCAAGGGCGCCATCCGGGTAGGCGAACACCGGGTTCAGGTCCAGCTCCTTCACCTCCGGGTGCGCCTGCACGAACTCCGATACCTTCAGAATCGTCCGCTTGAGCGCCTCGATGTCCGCCGGCGGCTGCCCGCGGACCCCCGACAGCACCGGCCGGCCCTTGATTTCGTCGATCATCTGCTGCGCGTCCTTCTCTTCCAGCGGGACGAGCCGGAAGGAGACGTCCTTCAGTACTTCGACCATGATGCCGCCCAGGCCGAACATCAATACCGGTCCGAACTGCGGGTCTGTCGTCATCCCCACGATGACCTCTGTCCCCTGCGGTGCCATGTGCTGCACCGCCACGCCCGTGATTCGTGCCCCCGGCACCGCGCGCTCGGCATTGGCGACCACCTCGTCAAACGCGGCCCCGACCGCCTCCCGGTCCTGCAGATTCAGCTTGACGCCACCCACGTCCGATTTGTGCACGATGTCCGGCGATACGATTTTCAGCACTACCGGGAAGCCGACCTGCTCCGCTGCTGCCTGGGCTTCTTCCCGGGTGCGTGCGAGCAGTGTTGCTGCCACGGGCACGCCCGCCTCCTGCAGGAGCGACTTGGCTTCGACTTCGGTCAGCAGGGTGCGGCCTTCGGCGCGCGCCTGCGCGAGCACTGCTTCGAACGACATGGATGCCTCGCGGAAACGGGGTGGTGTGTCGGGATTGTACGGGAACCGGCCTGTGCGTCCCACCGCTCGGGCAGGTACATTCCCGCCCTGGAGGCTTTGCCATGAACGAACCGTTCGACGTCATCGTCGTCGGGGCCGGCTCTGCCGGTGCCGTCGTCGCCGCCCGCGCGAGCGAGGACCCGCGCCGCTCCGTTCTCCTCGTCGAAGCAGGGCCCGATTACCCTGACCTCGCGCAGCTTCCCTTTGACCTCGTCAACAGCCACAACAACTCCTACACCGCCCACGACTGGGGCCTCAGCTACCAGCCGACGGCTTCCGGCCGTTCCGCCCCCTTCCCGCGCGGCCGGGTTACCGGCGGGTCGAGCGCCGTCAACACTACCATCGCGCTGCGCGGCATGCCGGAGGACTACGATGGCTGGGCCGCTGCGGGCAACCCCGAGTGGGCATGGGAACGCGTCCTCCCGGCTTTCCGGCGCCTCGAACGCGACCTCGACTTTGGCGACCGGCCCTACCACGGAGACGCCGGCCCTATCACGGTCCGCCGGTACGGGCCGGAGGAGCTCACCCCTGTCCAGCGCGCCTGGCTCGAGACGGCGGAGGAACTCGGCTACCCGCGCTGCGAAGACGCCAACGACCCGGCCGGATGGGGCGCAGGGCCCCATCCGATGAACAAAGTGGGTCGCCTTCGGATTTCCACGGCAGTAGCGTACCTCGCGCCCGCACGCGCCCGCCCGAACCTCCGGATTCTCCCCGATACCCTCGTTCGCCGCGTGGTCTTCGAAGGCCATCGTGCCGCAGCCATCGAAGTGGAGCGTGGCGGTGCGGTCGAAACCATCCGGGGCCGGCTCATCGTCCTCTCCGCCGGTGCCATTCATTCGCCTGCCATCCTCGTCCGTTCCGGCATCGGCCCGGCCGCGGAGCTCGCCCGCCTGGGAATCGAAACGATTCGGCCAGCCCCCGTCGGGATGCGTCTCTCAGACCACCCGGCCCTTGCTGTCGTCGCCGCAGTCCGTGACCCGGCCATCCTCGACCCCGACCAGCCGATCGTCCAGACCATCCTCCGGTACACGGCGCCGGGGAGCCCCCATCGGAACGACCTGCAGGTCGAGGCATTCTCCTTTTCCCCCCGCGGCGCCGGGCCGCTACGGGCGTTCGCGGTCGCGGCCGTCCTCGAGCAGGTCAACGGCACCGGGACCCTGCGCCTGTCATCCGCCGACCCCCATGCGGCGCCCATCATCGAAAACCGATTCTGCGAGGACCCGGAAGACCGCCGCAGGCTCGCCGCGGCCTTCCGTGATGCCCTTCGGTTCGTCACCACCGGTCCGCTCCGTGCGCTCGTCGAGCGCATACTCTTCCCGGACCCGACCCGGGAACTCACCGATGACGCGGTCGGCGCGCTGCTCCTCAAGCTCGCAGCCAGCGGCTACCACCCCTGCGCCACGGCTCCCATGGGCCCGCCATCCAACCCGTACGCCGTCGTCGACCAGTATGGTCGGGTCCACGGCGTCGAAGGGCTCGCTGTGGCTGATGCGAGCATCATGCCGACCGTCCCGCGCGCCAACACGAACCTCACCAGCATCATGATTGGCGAGATGGTTGGCGAGTGGCTTCGTACCCGCCCCGGGCTCTACGACCTCTGACGCGGCGCTGTCCCGCTCGCTACTCGACTATGATGCGCCCCGTCGAAGGCCCGCACTGATACGGGTAGCTCACACCCCCCTGGTCGAACTCCCGCTGGTACTCGCCGGTCGTCTGCTCGGGCGACTTTTGCCCTGCGAGCATGATGGCAATCGGCGTAGAGGTGTTTTCCCACTTCCAGACGACCCGTGTCCGGGCTTTGACCGTCACCGTCGCCGGCTCACAGCCCCGGTCCGTCACCTTGATTTCCTGGACGGGCCGTTCCTGCGGCGCTTCCGTCGCGTTCACGTTCGGGTTCACGTTTTCGAGCTTCACGTCTCTGTTGCCCCCGTTGCCTCCCCCGCATGCCGCGAGAGCGAGCCCCCCGGCCGTCAGCGCGGCAATCGCCACCGCCCGCCAACCCCCCCGGTCACCAGTCATGCGTCACCTCCTGAGCGCTGCTATCGATGGCGCCGAATCCTACCATCAGCGGCGACTATCCCGAGGGAAGTAGTTCAGCAGACGCTCGCTATCGACCGTGACTCCCCCTGTGCCTCAGGCGAGACGGTGCCGTTGCACGAACCGCCCAATCCGCTCCAGCGCCCGCTCGATGTTCTCGAAGCTGCTTGCATAACAGGCCCGTACGTGTCCTTCGCCGCAGGCGCCAAAGGCGCTTCCCGGGACCACCGCTACCCGCTCTTCGGCCAGCAGCCGCTCGCTAAACTCGAGGCTGCTCATTCCTGTCACCCGAATCTCCGGGAAGGCGTAAAACGCGCCCCGGGGCTCGAACGTCGGCAGCCCGACCGCCCGGAAGCCGTCGACGATGAGCCGGCGCCGCCGGTCGTATTCCGCCACCATCTCCGTGACGAATGCTTCCCCGTCATCGAGGGCTGCAATGGCGGCGTACTGTGAGGCCGTCGGGGCGGACATCATCACATACTGGTGCACTTTCATGACGGCTTCGGCGATCGGCGCCGGTGCTGCCACCCAGCCGAGCCGCCACCCCGTCATCGCGTACGTCTTGCTGAAGCCGCCGAGGAGTACGGTCCGTTCCCGCATCCCCGGCAATGAAGCGAAGCACGTGTGCTCGCCCGTGTAGGTCATCCGGTCGTACAGTTCATCGCTGATCACTGCGAGGTCGTGCCGCTCGACGACCTCCGCCACGGCAGCGAGGTCGGCCCGGTCCATGGTCGCACCCGTCGGATTTGCCGGGTAGCCGAGCAGCAGCACCCGTGCCGCCGGCGTGACCGCTGCCTCCAGGTCTGGCGCGAGCAGACGGAAGTCATCCGCTGCGCGCGTAGGGACGGGCAGGAATTCACCGCCTGCCATCACCGTGACCGGCATGTACGCCACGTAGCTCGGGTCTGCGCAGAGCACGCCGTCACCGGGGTCTACGAGGGCTCGCACGGCGACGTCCAGCGCCTCGCTCGACCCTGACGTGATGACAATCTCGGTCCGCGGGTCGTACCGAACCCCGTAAAGCCGCTCCAGGTGGGCCGCGAGCCGCTCCCGCAGCTCGATCAAGCCGTAGTTCGACGTGTAGTGGGTATCGCCCCGCTCGATGCTCGCGATGGCTGCTCGGCGGAACGGTTCCGGCGTGACATAATCAGGCTCTCCAACCCCGAGCGATATGACATCCTCAATCGTGCTCAAGAGGTCGAAGAACCGGCGGATTCCGCTCGGGGGAACGGCCTGCATCCGCCGCGAAACGTAGCGGACCGGTTCGGTGCGGGTGGATGTCTCAGCGGTCATCGGAGCTGCTCCTGCCTGCCCCCGCCAGCCAATCCGACCCGGAAAGGCCGCCCCGGGGGCGGCCTTCCTGCACATGTTCTCGACGTACGTTTCCGACCGCCACCCTTACCGGCGCGCACGCGCAGCCGCAGCGGCAGCAGCAGCGAGGAGCGCGGCGAGAGCGGTGGAGGGAACCATGCCTCCTAACTCTCACGGCTCCCGTCCATAAGGTCAATACCGGGTTTTCCCCGACCGTTCCGGTCTGACTCCCGGCTTCTGCGGCCCGGCCCGCCCTCCTACACTGAGTTGCGACGTGCCCGTCATCAGCTACGACGCCATACCCTACGAAGGCACAGCTGTCGAAGCCTCCCATCCCCGGCGCCTCGCTGCCCTCGGCCGCCTCTTTGGGGTCGAGGCCCCGCTTCCCTCCAATGCTCGCATCCTGGAAATCGGCTCCGCCATCGGCGAAAACCTCTGCGCCATCGCCGCAGGGCTCCCCGGTGCGCTCTGTCTCGGCATCGACAACGCCCCCCGCCAGGTCGAGCTCGCCCGCGGCACCGCTGCACGTCTCGGGCTCCGCAACGTCCGCTTCGAGGCTCTCGATATCTCCGACGCCGGCCCGGGGCTCGGGACCTTCGACTACATCATCGCCCACGGGGTCTACTCCTGGGTCGAGGCCCCGGTCCGCGACCGCCTCCTCGAAGTCTGCGGCGAGCTCCTCTCGCCCGGCGGCATCGCCTTCGTGAGCTACAACTGCTACCCGGGCTGGCACCTCCGGCAGCCGCTCCGCGAGCTGATGGTCTTCGCCACGCGAAACGTCCGGGCGCCCGCCGGCCAGCTGGTCGGCCACGCCCGCGCGATGGCCGAGATCGTCGTGCGAACCGCGCTCGACCTCGAAGCCCGGCTCCCCGGCGGCCCGCTCTACGCCCGCGTCCTCGCCCGCGAACTGGAATTCATCGCCGAACGACCGGACGATTACATCGCGCACGAGCATCTCGAGCCGACCAACGTGCCTGTCTACTTCGCCGATTTCGTCGCGCACGCGGCGCGCCACAGACTGCAGTACGTCGGCGATGCCTGGCCGCTCCGCATGGCACTCCCGGACCTCGCGAGCGATGTCGCCGCCGAGTTCGAATCGCTTGCGCCGGACCAGGTCGAGCGCGAACAGCTGCTCGATTTCGTCCACGGGCGCACGTTCCGCGAATCGCTGCTCTGCCGCCGGGGCATCCAGCTCGAACGCCCTCCCCGGCCCGGGCGCCTCCGCGGGCTCGCCTTGCGGCTGCTGGGCGAGTTCATCGCCCCCGGCGAGGAGCGGTACGACCCCGCTCTCCCCAAGCTCGTCCACCCCGGCGGCATCCTCGCGCTGCGCGACCCGGACCTCCTCGAGGCGGTACGGGTCCTCGATGCCCAGCGCCCGGCCGCCGTCCCGGCCGAGGAGCTCGCCGCCTCCGTCGGCCCGCGTCGGTTCTGGCAGAGGACGGCGTCGAAACTCCTCCGCCTGTTCTTCCACGGCGGCCTGCAGCTCGAGGTCGAGCCGGCGCGCCCCGTTGCCACACCGGGCGCGATGCCCCGTGCGTTCGCTATGGCCCGTGACCAGGCTCGCCGCGACGGCACGATGCCGGCGGCCCTCACCCACGCCGTCTACGACGTCCCTCCGCTCCCCCTCGCGCTTCTCCCCTGGCTCGATGGCACCCGGACCCGTGAAGACCTCGCCCGTGTCATCGTCGAGGAACTGGCGCCCCGCGCCGAGGATGACGCCGTGCGGGCAGCAGGCGTATCCTACGCCACCGCCCGGGTCGCGCTCGCGGGCGCCCTCCAGTGGCTCGCCCAGCGCGGCTACCTCGAAGCCTGACCCTCCGACCGCCACGCTGCCAGGTGCCCCGATGACTGACCCTTCCAGCCTCACCCTTGCCGAAGCGTCACGCGCCATCGCCCGCCGCGAACTCTCCCCGGTCGAGCTTACCCGCGCCTGTCTCGCTGCTATCGACGCCCGAAATCCCCGCCTGAACGCCTTCGTCACGCTGGTTCCCGAGCGCGCGCAGGAGGAGGCGGCCCGCGCCGAGGCCGAACTGCTCGCCGGGCAGTATCGGGGGCCGCTCCACGGCATCCCCGTCGGCCTGAAAGACCTGTACGACACCGCCGGCATCGAAACGGCGGGCGGCTCCGCCGTCCTTCGGGGCCGCGTCCCGGACCTCGATGCTGCTGCAGTGGCCCGCCTCCGGGCGGCCGGCGCGGTCATCCTCGGAAAAACGAACACGCACGAATTCGCCTGGGGCACCACGACCAACAATCCCCACACCGGTCCGACCCGCAACCCCTGGGCGCTCGACCGCATCCCGGGGGGCTCCAGCGGCGGTTCAGGCGCTGCGGTCGCCGCTCGGCTCTGCCCCGCGGCCCTCGGCACCGACACCGGCGGCAGCATCCGCATCCCCGCAGCGCTCTGCGGCGTGGTCGGCCTCAAGCCCACCTTCGGGCGGGTCAGCAGGGCAGGCATCATCCCGATGTCCTGGCAGTTCGACCACGCCGGGCCCATCACCCGCACGGTCGAAGACGCTGCCATCGTCCTTGGCGCCATCGCCGGCTACGACCCGGACGACTTCGCCACCGTGCCAGTCCCCGTGCCCGAGTACACTGCCGCCCTCGTCCCGGATATCCGCGGCCTCCGCATCGGCGTGCCCCGGGACCAGTTCTTCGGCCTGCTCGACCCGGAGGTGCTGGTCGCCGTGGAGGAGGCGCTCGAAACCCTCCGCGGCCTCGGCGCTGTCGTCGAAGATGTCGACTCCGGCTTCACGCGCGAACAGGTCATCCGCGCCTGGCGGCTCGTCAACGTGGAAGGTCGTCTTTACCACGCCCCCTGGCTCGAGCAGCACGCCGAGGCCTACAGCGAGGAGCTCCGAAACATCCTCCTCCAGCCGCTCCCTGAGCCCCTCGACCTCTCCGCCGCCTATCTTGCGAGCTACGAAATCAAGGAGGGCGTGCGCCGCGTCCTCCAATCCGTCGACCTGCTGGCCGCGCCGACCACCACGCGCCCGGCATCCCACATCGGCGAAGACCCGGTCGAGGTCGAAGGCGTGCAGATGAGCACGGGTGCTGCCTTCGCCTCATTGACGATGCCGTTCAACCTGGCAGGGGTCCCCGCCATCAGCATTCCCTGCGGCTTCTCTGCTGAAGGGCTGCCCATCGGGTTCCAGCTGGCCGGCCGACCCTTCGACGAGCTGACCGTGCTCCGCGCAGCCTTTACTTACGAATGCGCGACCGGTTGGCACCGGCGGACGCCATCGGTCTGAGCGCCGCTACGGCAGGAGCCGTCCGCCCCGCGCTGCCGCTGCAACCCTGCCGGCATCCGCCAGGGTCACCCGCGGACCCTGGCTCAGCCTGCCTGCCCAGGCCTTAGCGGGTGCTGTCACGCGGCCCGTGGTCACCAGCAGGGCGACCGTCGCGCCGGCGGCAATCGCCGCGCCGTACAGGTCGCGGACCGCGCCCGCGCCGACCGCCGCGCTGCCGGCGAACCGTTTGCACTGGACCGCAGCGAGGTCCTTCCCCCTCCGAGCGAGCAGGTCGATGCCGCCATCACCCGGTCCGCCGACCCGCTCCACCCTCCACCCGTCGCGTTCGAGCCACGCTGCAACCCGCGCCTCGAACTCCGCCGGCGGCAAGGCCCGCAGGCCTTCCAGCGTGCGCAGCTCGGCGCCACGCCGGCCTGCTGCGGCAGCGGCATAGAGCAGAAGCACGCTTCCGCTCCCGGCTGCCGTCCACCCGGCCCACTCGAGCCCGGCCGGACCGAGCCATGCTGCGGCGCTCCCCGCTGCCAGCAGCCCCATACCGAGCTTCGTTAGCCGGCTCATGGCTCGACGTTCGCACCGCTCGTCAGGGGCGATGCATGGTCTCAGCTGTCCCCAATCGGCGCCAGCTGGTTCTTGAAGCCGCTGGCCTGCTCGTAAGCGTGTGCAACCTGCAGGATGCGGCCCTCATCGAAGAAGTTCCCGATGATCTGCATGCCCACGGGCAACCCCTCGCTGAAGCCGCAAGGTACGCTGACCGCCGGGAGCCCTGCCACGGAGGCGGGCAGCGTGTAGATATCGTTGAGATACATCGCGAACGGGTCATCGACTTTCGCCCCGACCGGGAATGCCACCGTCGGAGAGGTCGGTGTGACCAGGACGTCGTATTTCCTGAACGCCTCTGCGAACTCGCGACTGATGAGCGTCCGAACCTTCTGCGCCTTGAGGTAGTAGGCGTCGTAATACCCTGCGCTGAGCGCGTACGTCCCGAGCATGATGCGCCGCTTCACCTCGGTGCCGAATCCCTTCGCGCGCGTCTGCTCGATGTTCTCCCACATGGAGGGCGCCGAGCGGTCGCTGAATCCGTACTTCACCCCGTCGTACCGCGCGAGGTTCGCCGACGCCTCACTTGGGGCGATGATGTAGTACACCGCGAGGGCGTGCTCCGTACTCGGCAGCGAAACCTCCCGGTCGACGGTTGCCCCGAGCCCCTCCAGCACGCCGAGGGCCTCCTCGATGCGTGCCGCCACCCCCGGCTCCATCCCGCTGACGAAATACTCCTTCGGCACCCCGACCCGTATGCCGCGGATGTCTCGGCCGAGGTAGTGCCGCAGGTCCGGCATCGGCTCCGGATTCGTGGTGCTGTCGCGCGGGTCATGGCCGCCGATGCAATCCAGCATCGTCGCAACGTCCTCGACGTCCCGCCCGATCGGCCCGACCTGGTCGAGTGAGCTGCCGAAGGCGATGATCCCGTACCGGCTCACCCGCCCGTAGGTCGGGTCCAGCCCCACCTGACCGCAGAGCGCCGCCGGCTGGCGGATCGAGCCGCCCGTATCGCTCCCCAGCGAGACCAGGCATTCACCCGCGGCCACCGCAGCCGCTGACCCGCCCGACGACCCGCCGGGCACCAGCGCAGGGTTCCACGGGTTCCGCGTCGGCCCGTAGGCCGAGTGCTCCGTCGAAGAGCCCATGGCGAACTCGTCCATGTTGCACTTGCCGATCATCACGGCACCCGCCCGGCGTAAGTTCTCGTAAACGTGGCTGTCGTAGGGGGGAATGAAGTTTTCGAGCATCTTCGACCCTGCCGTCGTCCGAACGCCCTTCGTGACTATCAGGTCCTTGATGCCCACGGGGATGCCGGTGAGCGGCGTCGCCGTGCCCGCGGCCAGCTTCGCATCGGCCTCTTTCGCCTGCTGGAGCGCCAGCTCAGCCGTCAGCGTGATGTATGCATTGACCGTCGGTTCTACCTCTGCTACCCGCTCCAGCACTGACCGGGTCAACTCGACGCTCGTGAATTCCCGGCGCCGCAGCCCCTCGTGCGCCTCGTGCGCCGTGAGCCGCCAGAGGTGCTTCATTCCAGCACCGCCCGTACCCGGAAGTAGCCGTCCTCGCACAGCGGGGCGTTCGCAAGCACCTCGTCGCGCAGGAGCGAAGGCTGTACCACGTCCTCCCGCATCACGTTCGCGAGCGGCAGGGGGTGGGCCGTGGGTTCGATGCCCTCGGTATCCACGGCGGCCAGGGCCTGGAAGTGCTCGAGGATGCCGGAAAGTTGCGCCCGGAACTGTTCGACTTCGGCTTCGTCGAGGGCGATACGCGCCAGCCGGGCGATGTGCAGCACGTCATCACGGGTCAGCGCCATGCCGTCAAGAATAGGCGAAGCCACGCTTACCTGCCGCCGTGTAGTCAGCCGGGCGGGTCTGCTACCCTCCGATGCGATGTCTCGCATCCGCCCTCAGCGAACAGGGGGTCTTCCTCGATGACCGGCGTGGTCGTGCGCCGCCGGCTCCGTGAACGCCGCCGAACCGGGGGGAGCCGAGCGCGCCCGCTGCTGATTGCGCTCCTCGCACTCATCGGCCTCGGCGCCGTCTCCGCTGCCGGGGCGCTCGGCGCACTCTTCACGGTCTACAACTCGTACGCGAAAGACTACGTGCCTATCGAGCAAAAGCTGCTCGAAGTCTCCTCCGTGCCGACGGAGGTCTACGACCGCGGCGGGCCCGAGAAAGGGGTCCTCCTCGCGACCCTTTCCAACCCAAACGCGCAGCTTCTCAACCCGGTCACCCTCGACCAGATATCGCCATGGATGATCGAGGCGACGGTCTCCACCGAGGACAACTCGTTCTGGACGCACCCCGGCATCAACCTCAAGGGCCTCGTCCGTGCGGCGTACGAAAACTACATCCTGAACGACTTCGGTGCCGGCACCGGGGGCTCCTCCATCACCCAGCAGCTCATCAAGAACGTCTACATTTGCCCGTCCGTCGCCGAGGACGGCGACAATCGGAACGCCTGCGTCACCGCCGAGAGGACGCTCGACCGTAAGCTCCGCGAAATCGCCTACGCCATCGAGCTCGAGCGCGACTACACGAAGGAGCAAATCCTCACCTGGTATCTGAATCAGATCAGCTACGCCGACCGGTACATCGGCGTCGAAGCGGCGGCCCAGGGCTACTTCCGCAAGCCCGCGAAGGAGCTCACCCTCGCAGAGGCCGCCCTCCTCGCGGGCATCCCCCAGGCGCCGACCGCCTACCACCCCCGCCTGAACTGCCGGAAAGACGAACGAGGCGAATGCATCATCGATGAGCTCGGGCGCGGCATCGTCGACGGCAACGCCAAGGCCCGCCAGGAGGACGTGCTCGACCTGATGGTCCGTCACGGTCGGGCCACGCCGGAGCAGGCTGCTGCCGCAAAGGCCGAGGAGGTTCGCGTCTACCTCGGTTCCAACCCCCAGCGTGCCGAGGCCTTCGTCGACAATCAGGTCGAGCCCCGCCTTGTCCGCATGTGCGAGGCCGGCATCCTGCCAAAAATCCCGTCTGCCTCGGACTGCAAGACCAGCGTCCACATGGCTGGCTACAAAGTGACGTCGACGCTCGACTGGGAGCTGACCGCGAAGGCGATGGAGATGGCCCGCGGCTTCATCGCCGCCGGTCTCGAAGCGGGCTGCGAGTGCCACAACGCTGCCATCGTCACCATCGAGCCGTCGACCGGCCAGGTCATCGTCTACGCCCCCAACCGAGACCCGTCCTACCGGTCGGACCGCCGCGTCGCGGGCGAAATCGACCAGCTCGTCGAGATCAACCAGCCCGGCTCCTCCTTCAAACCAGCCGTCTACCTCACCTGGTTCGACGTGCTCAAAAAAGCGCCCATGAGCATCTTCTGGGATACGAGCCCGCTCACCGTCGAAGGCACCGCTATCGAAAACCCCCGCCGCGATGCTGAGAAGAGCGAAGGCCTCATCTCCGCGCGCGCCGCGCTGGGCGGCTCGCAGAACGTCCCGGCCTTCCGGGCCGCCCAGGAAGCCGGCGTCGACAACGTCATCAAAATGGCCAAGGCGCTCGGCATCACGACGCTCGAGCAGCGCTTCGACCCGACGTTCCGCTCCCACCCCGACGTCACCTACGGCGCCTCTATCGCCACCGGCGGGGCGAACATCAGAGCTATCGACATGGCTTACATGAACGCCACCATCGCCAACATGGGCAAGATGGTCGGCGTCCCTTCCCTCGCTCGTTACGTGAAAGTCTCCGACCTGAAAAGCACCGCCCTCGATACCGGCGCCAACTACGAGCTTGCCCTCGAGCAAAAGCTCCTCTTCGAAAAAGGCTACATCCGCATCGAAGGCACGCGGGAGCTCGACCCCATCGTCATCCTCGAAGTACGCGACAAGGACGGCAACGTCATCTTCCGCCAGGGCGAGCCCGAGACCCGCCAGGTAGTCGACGCAGGGTCCGTCTGGCTCCTCCACAGCATCATGTCCGACTGCACCGCACGCTTCATCATCTGGGGCTGCGGCGGTAGCAATAACGACCTCGGGCTCGATTTCTATGCCAACGGTCAGCGCATCCCGTCCGGGGTCAAGACGGGCACGCAGCAGGGCCCGCTCTCTGCTGCCGATACCCTCGAAACCTGGATGACCGGCTACAGTCGCCACGCCGCCACCGCCGTCTGGGTCGGCAATGCCACCAATGAGCTCGTCAATGACCGCCAGTTTGCCGCCGCCAACACCACCGTTCGCCTGTGGAAGAACTGGATGGGCTTCTACCATGAAACGCTCGCGGCGCGCGGCGTCCCCGATGTCGGCAAAGGTTTCTCCGACCTCCAGCCCCGCAACGTCGCCCAGCGGGAGTTCCAGACTCCCGCCACCGACCGGAACCTCGGCCCTGACTTCAAGTACTGCGACCAGGTCGTCACCGCCTGGGTCCGGGTCGACGTCACCTACGAATCCGAATGCGAGGAAAAAGAAGTCGATAGCCGCAACGGCCTCCTCGCCACCGAACAGACGCCGGCCGAGTTCCGCAAGATGCAGAAGTTCGTCAAGCTCCCGTCCTTCAAGGCCGAGCTTGCAGAAGAGCTCGCCCAAAAACGGAACATCCCGATAGCACCGAAAGAGAAGAGCACCGGCCTCGCCGCAATCGCGATCAACAACATCACCACGGGCCGCACCATCTCCGGCGATACGGAGGTCATCGGGACCGTCAACCCGCCAAACCTGAAGAACTGGAAGCTCGAACTCGGCCGCACCTCCACCCCGACCGAATGGAAGACCATCGGCGAAGGGACGGTGAAGGTCGAAAATGGGGTCCTCGGCACCATCCGGCTCAACGGGCTCGAGGACGGCGTCTACACGCTTCGCCTCTCGACCAACGACGGGAAAGGCCTCTCGCTGCAGGTTTACATCAACATCCGCCGGGGCGGTCCGCCGTTTCCAGGCGCCACGCCGACGCCGTTCGGCGGCATCCCGAACAACGTCCTCACCCCGACCCCCACCGCGACGCCGACTCCCTCGCCCGGGCCCTGACCCCCGGCCCGCGCGGGGCGTACACTCAGCGCCAAACCCTCGCCGGGAGGCTGGCCATGAGCTACGCGCGCCCCGAACTCCTTGCCGAACCTGACTGGCTCAGCCAGCACTTGGACGACCCCGGCGTCCGCATCATCGACTGTGCCGTCCTCGAGGCGTACCGTCGCGCCCATATCCCCGGCGCCGTCCACCTCCCCGTCCACTACTACATCAAGGAGGCCGGGCCGCCGGGTGCGGACCACGGCACCTTCGTGATGCCTCCCGCTGAGTTCGAGGCGCTCATGAGCAGGCTCGGTGTCTCCAACGACACGCTCGTCGTGACCTACGATGATAACAACGCCCTCGTGGCCGCGCGTCTCTGGTGGGTGCTCAACTATTACGGCCACGCGAATGTGAAAGTGCTGAACGGGGGCTGGCACCGCTGGCTCACCGAAGGTCGGCCCATCACCTTCCACGCCACGCGGCCCAAGCCTGCCATCTTCACTGCCCGCCCAAATCCCGGCCTCATCGCCGACGCCGACTATCTCAAACGCCGTATCGGAGACCCGGCCTGCCAAATCCTCGATGCCCGTACCGATGCCGAGTGGGACGGCACGAATGACCGGGGCAATCGCCGGGTCGGCCGCGTGCCCGGCGCAAAGCACCTGGAATGGGTCCGGTTCGTCGAGACCGCCGACACCCGGCGGTTTCTCCCCGCCGAGGAGATCGAGCAGCTCCTCACAGACGCCGGCTTCACGCGGGACCGAGCCACCATCACCTACTGCCAGGGCGGCATCCGCGCCGCCCACGCGGCCTTCGCCATGACTCTCGTCGGCTACGATGACGTCCGCGTTTACGACGGCTCGATGCGCGACTGGGCGAACCGCGACGATACCCCGCTCACGCTGGAGTAAGCGGTAGCTCTGCGGGCTCCCGGGAAAACGACGGGCCCGGCTCATCTGAGCCGGGCCCGTGCATGCCTCGTCCGGGTCTGCGGGGTCATTCGGATGCCGGGGCGACCGTCTCCTTCGCGGCGGACTCCCGCTCCCAGCGGATGAGCGCCTCGACCGTAAAGCCGAGGTCTGCTTTCTCGCAGAGCGACGAACAGTACGTCATCTTCATCCCGCTCGGCGACTTCCGCCAGTCGTAGCGGAGGCCGCACCGCGCGCATACTCGGATATTGTTCAGGTTCATCCCGGCTGGGCCGGGGCCGATGGGCGTCTCCATGGTGGTGCCTCCTGTGCCGGCTTGGCCGTCTCGCGGTTGCCGTCCGTGCCCTTCCAGCGTAGAGGCCGGCAGTCGGTTTCGTAAAGCGACGTACACCCGCTTCGCTTACGAACCCACAGCCGACGCATGCAACGATTCAGGCGGCGAACAGGGCCCGCCACTCCCTGCGGATGACGTCGGCTTCCCGCAGCAGCGTCTCGATCGTGAAGCCGAGGTCAGCCCGTTCGCACAGGCTCCCGCAATACGTCATCTTCAAGTAAGCGCTCGGCGAACGGCGCCAGTCGTACGGCGTCCTGCAGTGCTGACAGATGCGCATGTGCCCCTGCATCGGTGCGGACTCCCCGTTCGGCGGCTCCCTGCGGCGCAGCCGGTAGTACTTCGATATTCGGCATCCGGCTCCATCCCGTTCACTCCATGAAAACCCGAAATCTGCCGGGGCAAGCCCGAACACGGTTCCGGGAGCGGGGCAGGTCGCCACTCGTCCGTCACCCGAGCGTTTCCAGCTCGCAACGCCTCCGGCGGGATTTTCCGCATGGCGGGGCCGAAAATGTGGGTGGGATGTCCATGTCGCCCGAGCCCCTCCCGTTCCGCCGGCCCCTCCCCCTGCCCCACCGGCTCGAACCTCGCACTGGCATCGTTCCCCGGGAGCGCGTCATCCTCGCCGGCGAGCAGACCGTCCGTCCTCCCACCCCTCCTGTCCGTTCACCGCGCCTCCGGTATCGTTAGGTCCACCACCTCGCCGGAGGTCCGATGCTCCCGGATTCGCTCCAGTCTGCAGTCCGCACGCGGCTCGAATCCTTGGCCTCCGCCGACATCGTCGGCCGGGTCTGGGCCCGCGACCACACCGTTTGGCAGCCTGAGCCTGCAGAGTGCGCCGACCGACTTGGCTGGCTCACAGTCCACCAGCAGATGTTCCCACGTCTTCCCGCGATGGCGGACCTGCGCGACCGCCTCCGGGCCGAAGGCTGCGAGACGCTCCTCCTCCTTGGGATGGGTGGCTCCAGCCTTGCCCCGGAGGTGATGACGTCCTCATTCGGGCCAGCCGAGGGCGGGCTTCGCTTCGAACTCCTCGATTCCACCGACCCTCGCCAGGTGACTGCCGTCCTGGGCCGCGTCGACCTCGCCCGCACCGCTGTGGCCGTCTCCAGCAAGTCCGGCACGACGATCGAAACACGGAGCCAGTTCGCCCTCATGCGCGACCGCATCCCGGCTCCCTCCCGCTTCGTCGTCATCACAGACCCCGGCACGCCCCTGGAATCGGAAGCCCACCGCCTCGGCATCCCGCACCTCTTCCTCAACCCTCCCGACATTGGAGGCCGGTTCTCCGCCCTTTCGTTTTTCGGCCTCGTCCCGGCGGTCCTCTGCGGGGTCGATGTGCCCGGCATGTTCGGCCGCGTCGGCCAGATGGTCCACGCCTGCCAGCAGCGCCGAAGCCTGGAGGAGAACCCCGGGGCGTGGCTCGGCGCCGTCATGGCAGAGGCGGCGCTGGCGGGCCGCGACAAGCTCACCCTGTTCCTCCCGCACGCCGTCGAAACGCTCGGCCACTGGGTGGAACAGCTCGTCGCCGAGTCGACCGGCAAGCAATGCCGCGGCATCCTGCCCGTCGAGGGCGAACGCATCGGCCCCCCCTCCGCGTACGGCACCGACCGCCTCTTCATCGCCTACGGACCACTCGACGGCCTCGATGATCTCGAGGCCGCCGGGCATCCGGTCGTCCGTCTGCCCGCAGTCGGCCCGCTCGACCTGGGCGCCGAGTTCTTTCGCTGGGAGTTCGCGACGGCGATTGCGGGTCACATCCTCGGGATCAACCCCTTCGACCAGCCGAACGTCGAGGAGTCGAAGCGCAACGCGCGCCGCGCCCTGGAGGGGGGCATCGGCGAGCCGGTCACCGCACCGCCGGGTGAGGTCCTCGGCTCGGCCCGCCCGGGCGATTACCTGGCCATCTTGGCCTACCTCCCCCGCGACCGCGCAACGGCCGACCGCCTCGAACGCGCCCGCCACGCGTTCCGCGACCGGCTCCGCATCGCCACCACGGTGGGGTTCGGCCCTCGCTACCTCCACTCTACCGGCCAGCTCCACAAAGGCGGTCCGAACACCGGCGTCTTCCTCGTGATCGAAGAGCCGCCCGAGAGCGACATCCCGGTGCCCGGGGAGCCCTACACCTTCGGCCAGCTCGAAGCTGCCCAGGCTCGCGGCGACATCGCGGCCCTCCTGGAACACGGGCGCCGTGTGGCCCGCCTCTCCCTCGCCGACCTCGAAGCGCTGGCCGCCACACGATGATGGGCCGCAGGCTCTGGGGCATCCTGCTCCACCCGACATCTCTCCCGCATCCCGGCACCCTGGGCGAGCCGGCACTGCGCTTCCTCGACCTCATCAGCGCGGCCGGTGCTGGCGCCTGGCAGATGCTGCCCATCTGCCCGCCCGGCCCCTTCGACTCCCCCTACGCTGGCCGTTCGGCCTTCGCCGGCGACGGTCGGCTCATCGACCTCGATTGGCTCGCACGCCGCGGCTGGCTCACCCGCGCCGAGGCGGCCATCCCGGACACCGGCAGCCGGAATCGCGCGGATTTCGCTGCTGCTCGCGCGCTCCGGGCTCCCATCCTGCGCCGCGCGTTCGAGCGTTTCCTGGCCGACGGCGGCCGCGACACGTTCGAATCGTTCGCCGCGAGCCGGCCCTGGCTCCCGGACTATGTCCTCTTTGAAGCTCTTCGCGAGCTGACCGGGCAGCCATGGTGGGAATGGCCCGACGAATTCCGGAGCTACCCGCCTCGCCGGCCCCTGCCCGGCACCGCACTCGCGGAAGAAGCCGACTTCCACCGCTTCCTCCAGTACGTCTTCGATGCCCAGTGGCAGGAACTGCGGGCCGCGGCGCACGCACGCGGCATCCTCCTCATCGGTGACATGCCGATCTTCGTCGACCGCGACAGCGCCGATCACTGGTCCCGCCGCGGCCTCTTCCTGCTCGACGGCCGGGGTGAACCCGCGGTCGTAGCCGGCGTGCCGCCGGATGCTTTCAGCGAGACCGGGCAACGCTGGGGAAACCCCCTTTACGACTGGGAGGCAATGCGTGCGGACGGCTACGCGTGGTGGGTCGCCCGTTTCCGTCGCGCCCTCGAACTGTTCGATGCCGTCCGGGTCGACCACTTTCGCGGCTTCGTTGCTGCCTGGCACATCCCGGCAAACGAGTCCACCGCCGTCAACGGCGCCTGGGTGCCCGGCCCTGGCCGCGAGCTGTTCGATGCCCTCGAAGCCCGGCTGGGGCGCCTGCCCATCATCGTCGAAGACCTCGGCATCATCACCGACGACGTCCGCGCCCTCCGCGACGAGCTCGGATATCCCGGGATGGCTGTTCTCCAGTTCGCGTTCGGCGGCGACCCGGAGAACCCCTACCTACCGCGCAATCACCGTGAGAACCAGGTCGTCTATACCGGCACTCATGACAATGACACCACGCTTGGCTGGTGGCAGCACCTGCCCGAGTGGGAGCGCGACAACGTCCGCCGCGAACTCGGCATCGACGGCTCGACGATTGTCGACGACATGGTCCGTGCGGCCATGTACTCCGTCGCAGAGACTGCGGTCATTCCGATGCAGGACGTGCTGGCGCTGGGCAGTGAACACCGGATGAATCACCCCGGCCGCCCCGATGGCAACTGGACCTGGAGGTATCACCCCGAACAGGTCTCTCCGCCCCGCCTGGAGTGGTTCGCCGCCCTCGCCCGGGAATCGGGGAGGAGCATGGCCGACAGCTGACTTCGCGCTCTCTGCTCGACCAGTCGTCCCTGTGCCGGGGCAGCATCCCTTCGGAGGCCGTCCGAGAGCTGCGCGAGCCGGCCCAGCCCTGTGCCCGGCCGGGCGACCGCTGCTGGCTCACCGAGCACCAAAACCAGCTCCCTCGCCTCGAACCGGCCGAGGTGCTCATCGCCCGGGTCGCCTCCGTCCCCTGCCTCCGGACCACCTGAGCTCGAGCGAGTCCAGCCGCCGCAGGGGAGCGGACCCGCAACCCGGCTGACGAACCCGGGGCCGAGCAGCTGGTCAATCGGTTCCATCGGCTCTATCACGTTCGGGGTGCAAAAGCGAAGCCAAGAGCTGCTCGCCGGGAGCTCAGCCTCGCACCGCGGAAAGTTGAGCCGGCTGCAGTGCGGCGGCCGGTGCCGTACGCTCCGCTCACGAGTTTGACCCTCAGGAGGCCCTCCCCCAATGGATTACCGTCCCCTCGGCCGCACCGGCATCCGCGTCAGCCCGCTCTGCCTCGGCGCGATGATGTTCGGCGGGAAGACGAGCCCGGCAGATGCTGCAGCCATTATCGACCGGGCGCTTGACGCCGGCATCAACTTCATCGACACCGCCAACGTGTACAACCAGGGCCGGAGCGAAGAGGCGGTCGGTGAAGCACTCCAGCGCAACGGCCGGCGCGCCGATGTCATCCTCGCCACGAAGGTGCACGGCCGCATGGGCGAGGGCCCCAACGCCATGGGCAACACGCGGCGCCACATCATCGAACAGTGCGAGGCGAGCCTTCGCCGCCTCCGAACCGACTGGATCGACCTCTACCAAGTCCATCGGCCCCAGCCCGACGTGCCCATCGACGAGACGCTTCGCGCCCTCGACGACCTCGTCCGTTCTGGCAAGGTGCGCTACATCGGGACGAGTACCTTTGCCGCGTGGCAGCTCGTCGAAAGTCTCTGGGTTTCGAAGGAGTACGGCCTCGAGCGGTTCGTTTGTGAACAGCCCCCGTACAATCTCCTCGACCGCAGGATCGAACGCGAGCTCCTGCCGGCTGCCCAGGCCTACGGGTTCGGCATCATCCCGTGGAGCCCGCTCGCCGGGGGACTGCTGACCGGCAAGTACCGCCGCGATGCCCCTCCGCCCCCTGACGCCCGATATGCCAACCTCGATGCGAATCCGTTGTATCGCCGGAGGATGAACGACGCCATCTGGAACGTCATCGAGCCCCTGGAAGGTCTTGCCCGCGATAAAGGGACGACACTCTCGCGCCTCGCGCTCGCCTGGTGCGTGCACCAGCCCGGCGTGACCAGCCCAATCATCGGTCCCCGGACCATGGAGCAGCTCGAAGACAACCTGGGAGCGCTCGAGGTCGACATCACGGACGACGACCGCCGTGCCATCGACCGTATTATCAGTCCCGGCACCCACGTCGCGCCTTACTACGAAGCCGAATGGCGCGCCGGGCACTACCGCTGGTGATGAGGTCGCTCCCCAGGTTGACGCCACCGCCGGGGCACGCGTACCGTCCCGGCCACACTGCTCCCGGAGGCACCTGTGCAGGAGATGACCGGCGGCGAAGCCGTCTACCACGCCCTCCGCGCGCTCGGTGTCGAGCACGTCTTCGGCATCGTCAGCGTCCACAACATCCCGATTTACGACGCCATCCATCGGCTCGGCGGCATCACGCCGGTCGCCGTCCGCCACGAACAGGGTGCCCTCCATGCAGCCGACGGGTACGCCCGCGCCACGGGCCGACTGGGTGTCGCCATCGCCAGCACCGGTCCCGGCACCACGAACGCGATGACCGGGCTCTACGAGGCCCAGTTCGCCTCCAGCCGCGTTCTCCTCATCACCGGTCAGGTCGAGTCACTCTTCTACGGCAAAGGGAAGGGATTCCTCCACGAGGCCGAAGCTCAGCTGCCGATGCTCCGCACGGTCACCCGGCGCGCCGAGAGCGTCCGCCGCACCGAAGCGATCGCCGAGACGATAGTCGGCGTTGCCCGCGACATTTCCACGGGCCGGCCAGCGCCGGGGGCTGTCGAAATCCCCATCGACCTCCAGTACGCGCGCGCTGAGGTCGACGTGCCCCATCTCGAGGCCTGGCCGCGAATCCGCCCGCAACGTGATGCGCTGGCCCGAGCTGCCGATGTGCTGAAGGGCGCTCGGCGTATCCTGGTCTGGGCGGGCGGCGGCGTGCTCTCCGCAGGTGCCGAAGCAGAACTCCAGCAGCTCGCGGAAACGCTCGGCGCCCCGGTCGTCACCTCGCCCAACGGCCGGGGCGCCATCCCCGAGGACCACCCCCTCGCGCTCGGGCCGCTGTCTGCCCACCCCGGCCTCCAGGAGGTCTTCGAATCCGCCGAGGCCGTCCTCGCTGTGGGCACCCGCTTCCAGGCCGGCCCCACCCGCAACTGGACGCTCCGCCTTGGCGGGCGCCTCGTCCACATCGATGCCGATCCGGCGGTAATCGGTCGCAGCTACCAGGCCGATGTCCCGGTCGTCGGCGATGCCCGGCTCGCGCTCGCCGCGCTCCTGCGTGACCTCAACGGGCATCGTGCCGACCCGGTGTATGCTGCCCGCGCCGCAGACCTCCGCGACGCAGCCCGCGCTCAGGTTCGCCGGGAAATCGGGCCGGACTACGCCGATATCATGGATGCCATCCGCGAGCTCGCGCCCCGGGATGCTCTCATCGTCCGGGACGCGACCGTGCCGGCCTACCTCTGGGGCAACCGTATCCTTCCCATCCTCAGCCCGCGGACCTCGATCTACCCAACGTCCGCCGCCATCGGCCCGGCGCTTCCCCTTGCCATCGGCGGCGCAATCGGCACCGGTCGGCCCGCGATCGTCATCCAGGGGGACGGCGGCCTCATGCTCAACATCGGCGAGCTCGCCACCGCGGCCCAGTACGCCGTCCCGGTCGTCATCTGCGTCTTCAACGACCGCGGTTACGGCGTGCTCCGCTCTATCCAAAGCCGTTCGTTCGAAGGCCGCCAGTTCGGTGTGGACCTCGCAACGCCGGATTTCGTCCGCGTTGCGGAGGGGATGGGCCTGCCTGCCGAGGCTGTCGACTCAGCGGCCGGGTTCCGGGCGGCGCTGCAGCGCGCGCTCCAGCGGGGAGGCCCCGGGCTGCTCGACGTCGACATGTCCCGGCTCGTACCGATGGGCGGCCTGGGCACGCCGCCCCGGCGCCCGCCAGCCGCGGGCTAACGGCCTCTTCGAAGGGAGCGTGGCCCTCCCTGGGCGGGGATGGTCGCGACCGTCCAGCGGGCTGGACGGTTCACACCTGGGCGAGCACCTCGCGCATCTTCCGCCAGCGCTCAGCCCTGATGCGAGCTGCGCCCTCGAGGTTCGACGTATCGACCTCCGCAATCATCGCGCCGTAGGCGGCATAGACGGGGATCTCGTCGTCCGTCAGCTCCCGCATCCGCTGCTTCCGCTGGAGCGCTTTTTCGATGTACGGGGCCAGCTCATCCATCTTCTGCCGCTGCCGCCGCTCTTCCTCATCTTTGAACTCCGGCATCACCTCCGCGGCGAACAGCTCGAGCGCCTCGCAGATGTGCTCGTGGCGATTTTTGCCGCCCTGCTGAATGAAGACGGTCTGGTCCACTCCGGCGTCGGCGAACTTCCGCAGGTGCTGCCGCAGGTCCGCAGGCGTTCCGATACCGTCAGTCCCGCCGCCGAGGAAGTCGAGCTGCTCAGCACCCATCGCCGCCTTCACCCGCTCGTAGTTTTCCCAGATGTTCGTCCGGCCCGGCTTGTGATGACCGAAGACATAATGATGCCCGAGACCGAACTGGAAGAACTTGAACCCGTCAAAGCCCCGCCGGAACGCCTCCTCCCGGTCGTGGTGAATCGAGAAGCTCGTCACCATGGCGATGTTCGGGTTCACCGTGTGCCCGATCGGCACGCATTCCCGCTTGAAGGTCTCGTAATAGTCGTCCACCCACTTCCTCGCCTCTGCCGCGTCAACGAAGGCGAAAGTGAGCGCACCGATGCCGAGCTTGGCCGCGAGGTGGATGGTGTCCCGGTTCGAACAGGCCACCCAGAGCGGCGGGTGCGGTTTCTGGACCGGCTTCGGCACGACGTTCCGCACGGGCATCGAGAAGTACTTCCCCTGGTAACCCGGGTACGGGTCCATCGCCATCATGTTGCAGACCTGCTCGGTCGTCTCGAGCCACATCGCCCGCCGCTCTGCCGGGTTGATATTGAAGCCTTCGAGCTCGGCCCGTGAGGCCGATTCCCCGGTCCCGAACTCCACCCGTCCGTTCGAGACCAGGTCCAGCGTCGCAATCTCCTCGGCGATACGGGCCGGCGGGTTGTAGTTCGGCGGCATCAGCTTGATGCCGTGCCCGAGCCGGATCCGCCTGGTCCGCTGGCTCGCCGCCGCGAGGAACACCTCCGGGCAGGAGGAGTGCGAATACTCCTCGAGGAAGTGGTGCTCGACCTCCCAGGCGAAGTCGATTCCCAGGCGGTCGGCCAGCTCTACCTGGTCCAGCGCATCCTGGAAGAGCTTGAGCTCGGCCCCGTCGTCCCACGGCCGAGGCAGCTGGTGCTCATAGAAAATCCCGAACTTCATTCGAAACCTCCTCGTGCCGCGGGAGTCTACCAGAACCCTTAGTGCAATGCGAACTTCCGCCGGGCCAGTCCATCGCATCCCGGTATTTGCGTGTCGCTATCCCGACCCGCAGAATCCACCGCGGGGACACGGGCGGAATTCGCACGAACCGGAGAAGCCACGTGAAGCGCCAGCCACGCACCCCCGAACTCGAACGCGCCGTCACCGCACTCTTCCGCGCGAGCGCTCTCCTCGACCCCATCCGCCTCACCCTCTGGGACCGCGAAAATCTCACGGTTACCCAGCTCCGCCTCCTCGGCCACCTTGCAGAGCAGGAGGGCCTCAGCAACGCCGAACTCGCCGAGCGCCTGTACGTTACCCGACCGTCCGTCTCGGCGCTGCTCGAGCGGCTCGAAAGGGGCGGGTTCATCCGTCGCGAGGTGGCCCCGAATGACCGCCGCAGTATCTGCATCTGGCTCGAACCCAGGGGACGGGCCGTCGTCGAATCCCTCCGTGAGGAGCTCCGCGATTACGCCGCGGGGCTCATGGAGAGCATGACCCCGGGCGAGCTCAACGACTTCGCACGCGCCGTCGAACGGTTCGTCGAATCCGGGTCCCAGCGCCGCAAGCGTGACCTCCAGATGGAAGACCCTGACCTCTGACCCGTGTCCGATACCGCAGCCCCTATCCGCCTCGCGGACATCCTTTCGGCGGCGTCGTCGCTGGCGGATTTCCGGCTCGAACCGGTCATCACCATGGCCCACCTCCAGCTCGCGCTGCGGGTCGTGCTCGGTGAAGCGGTCCTCGAAGACCTGGGAGGGGGAGCTTCGCCGCTTATCCCCCGGCGATTGCCGCCTCGGCCGCACGCCGACGTCGTCGAGTTCGCCCGCCGCTGGAACGAACGGCTGGGCGGTCCCTTCGTACCGATTGGTCCGGCGGCGCTGGCCGAACTCCGCGCCGAACTCGAATCGCCCCCGGCCTGAAACCCGAATCGCGTTGCTGGTAATCCCCGGTCCGCTGATAGTCCCCGCGTGGACTGGGCGACTGAGGCCGTCGCGGGCCTGGTTGGCGCGCTGTTCGGGTACTGGTTCCCGTCGCAGCAGCACCGCGTCTTCCGTGAGGGCGCATTTCGCGATGCCCCGGCGACCGGAGCCCGCCTGTTCGCGCTCCGCACCTTCGCCGTGCCAGCTGGCGCCCTTTCGGGCGCACTCGCTTTCCGGCCGGGACAGCCCGGAGGGCTCGCATCAGCGCTGACGGCGTCGTTCTGCTTCCTGCTCGTCGGGGTCAGTTCCGCCGATTTCGACCGTCGCCGCATTCCGAATGCGCTCGTCTACCCGGGCATCCTGGCGGCCATCGCTGCCGCGCCCTTCTGGCCGGACCGGACCATCGGCAGCGTTGCCGCTGGCGGCGCCGCGGGTCTCCTGGCGGCCGTCCTGCTGCTGCTCCTCGGGGCGTTGGCCGGCATGGCCGCGCGCTCGCGCGAGACGGCCTTCGGGATCGGAGACGCCAAGCTCATCATCCTGGTGGGCCTTCTCACCGGCTGGCCGGCGTTCCTGAGCGCACTCGTCCTCGGGGTCCTGGCCGCAGGTGTCGTCGCCGTTGTCCTGGTCGTCCTCCGCGGCAGGGGAGCGACGTACAGCTACGGCCCCTACCTCGCGGCAGGGGCCGTCGTCGTGCTTCTTTGGTACGAGCGTTTCAACACACTCGGAGGCTGAGGTTTACAGGTTCTTCAGCTGGATGATGGCCGGCCCGCCAATCACGACCATGATCGCCGGGAAGATGAAGAAGACGAGCGGAAAGACCATCTTGATTGGCGCCTTGAAGGCCGCCTCCTCTGCCCGCTGGCGCCGCTTCGTCCGGATCACCCCCGTCTGGACCCGGATGACCCCGCCGATGGAGATGCCCATCGCCTCCGCCTGCACGATTGCGTTGATCAGCTGGCGCAGCTCGTCCACGCCCGTCCGGTCGGCCATGTCGAGGAACGCATCGCGCCGCGAGCGACCCATCTGGATCTCGCGCATCGTCCGCGTGAGCTCCTCGGCGAACGGCCCCTTCACCTTCTCGATCACCCGGGTGAACGCCGCATCGATGCCGAGCCCCGCCTCCACCGACGCCGTAATCAAGTCGAACGCGTCGGGCAGCGACTTCCAGATCTCCTTCTGGCGGCGCCGGATTCGGCCGAGGAGATAGATGCGCGGAGCGTAGAGCCCGATGCCGGTGAGCACCGCGAACACCAGCAGCGTCCGCTGTGCATCGAGCCCGGCACCCATCGCGTAGATGAGCCCGAGGAGCGGGAAGAGCCCGGCGAACACCGCGACCAGCGCAATGAACTGCCCCGGCTTGATTCGCAGGCCAGCCTGGACCAGCGCCATCTCTACCCGCTCCTCGATTGACGACGGCAGGATGGCGTTGACCTGCCGGTTCACGTTCTGGATGAGCGGCTTGAGCACGCGCTGGGTGAAGGCAGCCTCCGGGTCCGGCAGCGCCTCGCGGGCCGGGCGGGTGTAGCGAAGGCCCCCGAGCCTGACGTCCATCGCCGAGTTGCCCGCCCCGCGGTAGAGCAGCCCGTAAGTCATGAGCGTAATGAACAGGAACGTGCTGAAGGCAATCAGCATCTCCATGGCGCTACACCTCGATATTCACGATGCGCTGGATAATCAGGTAGCCGATTACCTCGCTCACGATTGCACCCATGAGCATGAGACGCCCGAGCGGGTCGGTAAACAGGAGCCCCGTGAAGTCCGGGCTGATGATGTAGAAAATGATGAGCAGCCCGATCGGAATGCCCCCGATGACGTAGCCAGTCATCCGCTGCTGTGATGTCAGCGTCCTTATCTCGCCTTTGATGCGTTCCCGCTCGCGCATCGTGTGGGCCACGTTGTCGAGAATTTCGGCAAGATTCCCGCCGACGCTCCGCTGGATGAGGATGGCGGTAATCACGATGTCGAAATCGGGGCTTCCCACGCGGTCATTGAGCGAGGCCAGCGCCTGCTCGACGCTCGCGCCCATCGCCGTATCCCGCAGCGTCCGCCGGATTTCGACTGAGAGCGGAGCAGGGATCTGCTCGGCCGAAGCCTCCATCGCCTGGAGCAGGCCGAACCCCGCCCGGAGTCCGCTCGAGAGCATTTGCAGCAGCTCGACGAGCTGCCCTTCCATTTTGTGGAGGCGCGTCGCAATTCGGCGCTTCAGCCAGAAGCCCACGAGGAACCAGCCCAGCGGAGCCATCATCACCCCGAAGACTGGGAGCGGCAGCAGCAGGACCCCAACGAATGCGAACAGTACCGAGACGACGAGCCGGAGGGTGAAGTACTCCTTGGCGTTCAGCGTTAGTCCCGCGCGCTCGAGCTCCCTCGACCAGTTGGCTGCGATGTTGCCTGAGATCAGCGTGATGCCGGCAAAGTTCACGGAGGCTCGCCGGCGCAGGCGGGCGCGCGCCTCTTGCGGCAGCTGTGCTTCGGCCTCGCGAAGCTTCTTCAGCCGCGCTGAAGCTTCGACGCTCCTCCCGCCGAAGCCGAGCAGCCAGAGCACCAGGAGCGTGGCAGACACACCCGTGGAAAGTGCGACCAGGATCAGCATCGGGCTCACCACCCTTCCCTGGTGCCGAACAGGTTGTTCGGCAGCTCGATGCCTGCGATGGCGAACTTGTGCGCGAACCCGGGCCGGATTCCGGTCGGCCGCATCGACCCGTGCACCTTTCCGTCCTCATCTACCCTGTCCAGCTTGAACAGGAAGATGTCCTGCAGCGTGATGGTGTCGCCCTCCATGCCGCTCACTTCGGTGACGTGCGTCACTTTGCGGGAGCCGTCCTGGAGGCGGCTGAGCTGGATGAAGATGTGGATGGCGGAAGCAATCTGCTCCCGGATAGCGCGTGAGGGCAGGTCCATCCCCGCCATCAGCACCATGTTCTCGAGACGGGAGAGCGCCTCGCGCGGGTTGTTCGCATGGATGGTCGAAATCGAGCCGTCGTGGCCGGTGTTCATCGCCTGCAGCATGTCGAACGCCTCTTCGCCGCGGACCTCGCCAACGATGATCCGGTCCGGGCGCATGCGAAGGCAGTTCCGGACGAGGTCCCGCTGTTTGATCTGGTTTTTCCCTTCGATGCTCGCGGGCCGCGCCTCGAGCGTGATGACATGGTCCTGCTGGAGGCGGAGTTCCGCCGGGTCCTCGATGGTGATGATGCGCTCTGTGTTCGGGATGAAGGCTGAGAGCGCATTCAGAATCGTCGTCTTTCCGGTGCCCGTACCGCCGGAGATGATGATGTTCAGGTGCGCGCGGACGCACATCGCGAGAAATTCGGCCGTCTGTTCACTCAGCGCACCTACCGCGATGAGGTCCGCCATCCGCATCTTGTCCGCCCGGAACTTTCGGATGGTGATCGTCGGCGCCTTCGGTGAGGCCGGGGGGATGGTAATGTTCACGCGGGAGCCGTCCGGGAGGCGGGCGTCCACCATCGGGCTCGATTCATCGATGCGTCGCCCGAGCGGCGCGACGATCCGCTCGATGATGCGCATCACGTGCTGCTTGTCGCGAAACCGCACCGGGCTCCGGAAGATGCGTCCTTCCCGCTCGAAGTACACCTTATCGATGTCGTTGACCATGACTTCGGAGATAGAGGGGTCGCGGAGCAGCGGCTCCAGCGGCCCGAGCCCCAGGGCCTCGTCGGCCACGGCCTCGAGCAGTTCGTCGCGCGACATGCCGCCGAGCTGGAGGCCTTCCTGTACGAGCAGCTCGCGCGCGGCCTTGATGACGGCTTCGCGCTGCTGCTCGGGCGCCAGGCCTTCGAGGGCGCCGTGCTCCAGTTCTTCGATGAGGAGCTCATGAAGTCGGATTTTGGTCGCCTCGGCAACCGGGTTGGCGCCCTGTGCCCGCCCGCCCGGGGCATCGACCTGGACCGGCCGCACCGGCCGGAGGGGTGTGCCCTGCTTTGCGTCCGGCGCCGTCGCAGGCGCCGGCTGCACGCCGGCCTGCCGGTTCAGTCCCCCAGGTCGCTCCTGTCCAGGGATACCGGGCGATGTCTGAGGTGCCGCCGGGTCGACGTGGCCCCAGGGCTTGCCGGTGGCCGGCCGGGCCAGCTGGCCCGAGGGCCGGAGCTTCAGCGCCTCCGGGTTCCCAATGGGCGGTGTCTGCGAATTCGCCCCGGGCTGCCGGACCTCGGCCTCTTGCCTGATGCCCGGGTCCCCCGGGAGCAGCCGCCGCCGGGCGCCCCAGCCGAATGCCGGGCGCGCTTCGTCTCCGGCAGCTCGTCGCTCGCGAAAGTCATCCGGCATGGCTCATCCCCCTCATGAAGTTCGCCTCCGCTACGCACTCTTTTTGAACAGACCCCCGAACAGCCCGCCAAGGCCCCCGCTCTTTTTCGCTTTCGATCGCGCCCGGATGCCAGCGAGCGCCCGCGCGATCTCCCGAATCTCGGTTGCGACTCGGCTGTTTGGCCGGCTCAATACGATTGGCCGTCCCAGCTGCGCCGCCTTCACCACCTCGTTGTCCTGCGGAATCTTCCACCACAGGTCTGTGTCGAGCGTCCGTTCGACGTCCTTTTCCCTGACGCCTGTATCGACGCCGGACCGGTTCAGTACCACTTTGATGCGTTCGTCGTCGTTACCGAACCGCTCGTGGAGCATCTCAAGCGCGAGCACCGTGTCCTTGATGCTCGCCATGTCGAGCGTCGTGATGAGCAGGATCATCGTGCCGACCTCGATCGCGGCCGCGACGATTTCGTTGAATGTTCCCGGCGTATCGAGGATGACGAAGTCGTGCGTCTGCGACAGGATGTCGACGACGTCGCGGATATGAGCCGAGCTGAGGTTGCGCCAGTCGCTCGGGCGGGTCGGTGCCGGCAGGATGCGAACCCCGGATTCGTGCTCGACGAGGTACTCGCGAAGCGTGTTTCGGTCGACGTTGTCGAGATTCCGCGCGAGGTCGGCGATAGACCGCTCGACGGGGATGTCCATCGTGATGGCGACATCACCGAACCGCGTATCCATATCGACGAGCGCCACCGTCTGATGCGCTTCAGTGGCCAGGGCGACGGCGAGGTTGGAGGCGATGGTGGTTTTCCCGATGCCACCCTTGGCGCCGAAGACGGTGATGATGGTGCCCTGCGCCACGGGGTCCGCGAGCTCACCCCGCCGACGCATTGCTTCCCGCTCCTTTTTCTCGAGCACCTTCATGATCGAAGCCTCGAGCTCTTCCGGGTCCAGCGGCTCAACGAGGTAGTCGGAGGCGCCGCCCACCATCGACTGGCGCATCAGCCGGATGTTCGCTTCCGTCGAGAACACGATGATTGGCAGGTCCGGGAGGCCGTCGTTTATCCGCGAGAGCGTCTGAACCGGGCGCACGAGCGGCTCCTCGATCCGCATCAACACCAGGTCTGGCCGCATCTGGAAGCAGAGGGTAAACGCCTCCACCCCGTACCCCGCGGTCCCGAGAATCCCGAAGCCCAGCATCTGGAGCGTCTTCGCGAGCTCCGCCGAGCTCTCCCGGTCCGGGTCAACCACGAGAAGCTGAGGTACTCGTGCCATCGTCGTCGTTTCCTCCACCGTCTGCACCCCGGCGAAGACCTGGGGCCTGCATCGTCCTGCGCTGGTGCCGGCGCCGCCAGCGCAGCGCCCGCGTCGTCGTCAACTCCTGCAGCCTCACCGCACCGGGAACAGGTCGTCGTACGTCCACACCTGCTTCCCGGTGATCGGGTCGGTGTCGCCCTTCTGCCGCGGCAGAATGCGGTACTGGCCGACGTCGTCGCGCATCGCATCGATGAGCGCGACCTTCGCCGCAAGGTCCGGCGGCAATGCCAGCGTGATCGAGACCGCCTTCTCGTAGGTCGCCGCTTCCTGTTTTTTGGCGCCCGACGCGATTGACGACGCCCCTGCGCTCGAACCGTCGCCACCGGGGCCGTTCGCGCCGTCTACCTTCGGCACGGTCTTCACCACCGTCTGGGCCACGGCGAGCACTTCGACATCCTGTGCGATATACCCGGCCACCACGTTCGGCTTCTCTTCGCCTGTCAGGGGGTCGACCTTGCTCAGCGTCGTGATGCCGAGGATATCGACCCGGTCTCCAGGCTGCGGCAGCCCGGCCGCAATCCATGCCTCGTGCGGCACTTGCAGCGATATTGCCCGCATGCCCTGCGGCACCTTGTAGGCGAGCGTGTCCTGGCCGACGTAGGTCGTCACCTTGGCATCGATGACCTGCTCGCCGGCAAACATCGGCGCGGTCGCGACCTTGCCGACGAGCGTCGAAAGGTCGCTGTCTTTCACCCGGCCGGGCAAAAGTGCCGTCGCCGGTATCGTCCGTGTCGTCAGCATGTCGGACGTAATCTTTTCTCCCACGGCCACGTCGCGCGCGAGGACGACCACTGTTTCCGCGCCCTCGCCGGCGAAAATCTTGCTGTTGACGTCCTCCCCGCCGCCTCGGCTGCTCAAGAACGCGAAGACGAGCATGGCGCTCAGGAGACCAAACGCGCAGGCAAGCAGGAGCACGCCCTTGTTTCGGCTCGAGGTGCTGGTGGCTGCCGCAATCGATCTGTTCACGTGAGTACTCCTCCCCTTGCTATATCGGCGGTCTTACGGTTCCCCTACAGACCGGCCTGCGAATCCGCCCCGGACGCGGCAGCCCCGCCGGGAGGGCGGGGCTGCGGGAAGTTGCGCTTTGGGGTGTGCGCCTTACCGCACCAGGGCGATGTGCGTCTGCTCCGCAACCGCCTGGAACGCCTCATCGAGCTGGGCCGTCGTCGGGGCGTGGTAGAAGTGGCCGCCGCCAATCGTGGCGATGTCCTGGAGGAACGTCGTATTCAGGTCGTTCCCGAGTCCGATGGTGAAGATCAGGATGTCGCCGTTCCGCGCCCGCTGTGCTTCCTGGCGGGCGTGCGCCTCAGCCTGCGAGACCCCGCTGCCGGTCGAGCAGCTCGTGCTGTTGTAGCTCGAAGGGCTGTACGTTGCACTTCCACAGTAGGTGTTCGCCACACCATCGGTCAGGAGAACCAGCACCCGCACCGCATTCGCGCGCTTCCCGGGTCCGTCCAGGACCTGCCGTCCCACGGCGATTCCGTGCGCAATATTCGTCGCACCCGCCGGCCAGAGGATAGCTTCGAAGCTGTCCCGGACGTTGCCAAAGTTCGATGTGAGATTCTGGCTGATCGCTGCCGTGGTCGAGTACCGGACCGCACCGATCTTGTCGTAATCCTGGTTGAACAGCGTCGTGAAATACTTCGCAGCGTCAATCGCCGCGTCGAACGGCTGGTGCGGGCCGTTCTGCGTCGTCGTCGGGGTGTAGTAGCTGGCGAGCTGGCAGTAATCACCCGTGCCAGAATAGCCCGTCCTGTTCGCCCAGACTTCGGCATTTGCAGCGTGCGATGTCGCCGTCGTCATCGCACCGGTCTGGTCGTTCCGCTGCCCGCGCTGCACCGTTAGCGTGTTCGTCGACGTATTGACACCCGTGATGCGCATGATCTCGTTGTCGATCATGATCATCCCTGCGCGGAGCCCAGACGCCGAACGCTGCCAGTACGGGGTGGTCGAGTTGAACGTCGTGCCGAAGTTGCTCCGGTTGGTGGCGGCGTTGGTGCTCGTAAAGATCCGAACGTCGTTCAGGCGAATCGTCGTCTGGGTCGCGTTGATGCTCTCCGCAAGGCGCGGGAACAGGAAGCCGCCGGCTGGCGTCAGCCGGCCCGGGCTCATCTGGTAGGAGATGGAACTTTCGACCTGTCTGAAGCTGTCAAAGCACATCGAACCCGAGATGTCGAACACAACGACGATATCCAGCACCTGGGACTCGGCATCACCCGAGGCGGAGACGTTCCAGTGAGTGACGCCGAAGAGCCGCGCGAACCAGGTCGGGATGCGCGCCGAAGCTTCCACCCGAACGGCCTTGTTCCCCGTCGGATAGCTTACTGAAAACTGAACGTTTTCCCCCTGGCTCCGGATGAACCCGGAGTTGTCGATCCAGTACTCCGTGGCCTTTGCCGCCGCGTCTGTCTCGCTGGGCATGCTTTGCGCCGCGGCCAGCGCCGCGGCGTCGACGGCCGCCTGCATCTGGGTCCTGGCCCAAACGTAGCGGCCGACATCGATGCTCATGGCGACGAAACCAAGGAAGATGAGCAAAAAGAGCGCGAAGAGCGGCAACGCCTGCCCGCGCTCACCTCGAAAAAATCGATTGCACAGCGAACGCACCATCGTCCGCCTCCTTTGTCAGGTCACCCTGCAGTCATTCGAGCCGCATCGATGCGTGGGAACTGATCGTGAGGTTCGCGAGGTTGCCCCCTGAGACGAGGTTCACGATGTTCCCTATGGGCGTCACCCACTGGAAGTCGTACGCGACGTCCACCTGCACCATCGAACCTCGGGAACCCTGGACGTTCGCGGTCGTGATCGTTACGCGCGAAGGGTCGATGTTGCACTGGCTCGGGTAATTGGCGCAGAAGCTGTCGTAGATGCGGCTCTGCACGGTGGCGAGGTCCGACTGGACCGCGGCAACGCGGGCTCCTTCCCGGGCAGCGTTCGTGATCAGCAGCCAGGTATGGAAGGCGCGGCCGAACTCCACCATGCTCATGAAGAGGAGCACGAAGAGGGGCAGGATCATCGTAAACTCCACGAGTGCCTGGCCGGTCTCCGTCTCCCGGAAGCGCCGCAGCAGCCGCCGCAACGCTGCACGCCGGGGCGCGCCCGGCTTTCCCGTCCCCACTGCTCGGGGTTCCTCTGCCGCTTCGGTCATGGCTGGGGGCTCCTGACTGATGAACGAAGGGGCGGGGTACTGCCGTGCCCCACCCCTTCATTGCTGGCCGAACCGCCGGGAACCCCGGCGATTCGTACTAGATGCTGCCGGCGACGTTGTTGAGCGCGTTGGCGATGTTGCCGCCAAGGAGCGTGAGGGCGCCGATGCAGACGATGGCGATGAGGGCGAGGATCAGGCCGTACTCGGCGAGACCCTGGCCTTCCTCCTCCCGCGCCTGCCACGCGGCGACCTTGCTGACGGCCCAGTTGCGAAGCTTCGACATGTCGGTTCTCCTACCTCTCTTTTGGGGTCCCTGCCCCGGGTGTGTTCGCCCTCGATGTTGGCGTCCGACCTGCGGGCCGCCTGGCCCGGAGCCAGCTGCCAGACCTCCGCGAACCCCTCGTCGGGTTTGGCCGTCGCGTCGGTCCTCTTCCGGCGGGCCGCCACCATCGGTGGAGCTACTCGCAACTTCGGCGGCGCTTCATCCCCCCAAAAGACCAGTCACCCACGTGCAACTGCTTCGTTCCCCCGGGGCAGGGGCATCCTCGGGTCTGCTGCATCGGCCACGCCCCGTCGACCTTAGAAGTGACGGCTGCACAGCCTTTAGCCAGCAGGGGGAACCGCCAATGCCGGCCGCCGAGAGGTCCGCCACCGCACTGTCATCATCGCCGTGGAGGCGCCGCGTCTCCGTGGCCCAGGATGCCGCGCTCGTCGTCATCAGCGGCCTGTTCTTTTATGCCCATGGTCGCTCAGCGCTCGACGGCCATTCTGCTGCGAGCGCCTTTTTCGCAGTCGAACAGGCGCTGCTCATCGGCATCTTCCTTACTCGGCGGCGCCCAATCTACACCTCCGCCCGCGTTTACGACTGGGTCATCGCCACCGTCGGTGGCTGGTTCGCGCTGGCTTCCCGTCCGATGCCGAGCGGAGGCATCCTCGAGGCCTACGGCATCGGGCTCCAGGTCGTCGGCCTCACCTGGGTCATCGTCAGCTTCGCGACCCTCGGCCGCAGCTTCGGCATCGTCGCTGCCAACCGAGGGCTCAAGACGTACGGCCCCTACCGGCTCGTCAGGCACCCCATCTACCTCGGCCACAACATCACCCTCGCCGGCTTCTTGCTCGCCAACCTCTGGTGGTGGAACGCCGTCGTGTTCGCGACGGTCCTCGTTTTCCAGGTCCTCCGCATCCAGGCCGAGGAACGTGTCCTGCGCGCCACTGCCGACTACGACAGTTACGCCATCCGGGTCCGATGGCGCCTGCTCCCGGGGGTCTACTGAATCACGCTGCCGTGGAGTTCATTCGCTGGAGCGGGCGGCGGGAATCGAACCCGCACCTCAACCTTGGAAGGGTCGCGCGCTGCCACTACGCCACGCCCGCCTGTCCGGAAAAGCGGAATCCCGCTCCCTCCACATCCTACCAGAGCCTCGCCCTTCGTTCGCCGCGC
>CALLPC010000015.1 GCA_938015525.1 uncultured Dehalococcoidia bacterium | reverse complement strand
CACCAGGTCGTCCAGCGCCCGGAGCGTCTCCTCGATCGGCGTGTGCGGGTCGGGCCGGTGCACCTGGTACAGGTCGATGTAGTCCGTATCCAGCCGCCGCAGCGAATCCTCCACCGCCTGCATGATGTACTTCCGCGAGGCGCCCATCCGGTGCGGCCCTTCGCCCATCTTCATCCCGAACTTCGTCGCGATGACCACCTTCTCCCGGTGGCCCTTCAGGATCTTCCCGAGGAACTCCTCCGAGCGGCCGCCCCCGCCGTACACATCCGCCGTGTCGAACAGCGTAATCCCGAGGTCGAGCGCGCGGTGCACCACCGCCTTCGATTGCTCGAAATCGCAGCGGATGCCGAAGTTGTTGCAGCCGAGCCCCACGAGCGAAACCTCGAGACCCGAACGGCCAAGGTGACGGAACTCCACGGATCGCCTCCCGGGGGTAGTGGTTGTGGCGCGAAGTATACGCGCGCGCCTTCTGCCCGGCGCCCGCCGCAATCGTTCGTGCTACGCTAACGGGATGATCGAACTCCCCGCCGAACCGGCGCAGGGGCGCGGCCCGTTCGCCTCCCTCCGGCACCAGCAGTTCCGCTGGCTCTTCGCTTCCAACATCGCCTTCTTCTTCGCGATGAACGGGCAGTTCATCGTCCGCTCCGTGCTCGCCTACCGCCTCACCGGCAGCGAATTCGCGCTCGGTCTCATCAACCTCGTCGTTGCCATCCCCATGCTGCTCGTCTCGCCGTTCGGCGGCGTCATCGCCGACCGCGTCGAGAAGCGCCGGCTGATCATGACCGGCCAGGCGGTGCTCGTCGCTTCCGAGCTGGCCGTCTTCGCCCTCCTCGTCGTCGGCCGGCTCGAGTTCTGGCACCTCCTCGCGATGGTCTTCGTCATGGGCTGCACGTTCCCGTTCATCATGCCGGCGCGGCAGGCGATCGTCGCCAGCATCGTCGGCCGGCAGGGCATGGCGAGCGCCATGGCCCTCCAGATGGGCGGCATGAATGCCGCGCGCGTGGTCGGCCCCGTCTTCGCCGGCCTCATCATCGCCGTCTTCGGGGTCCGCTGGGTCTACGTGATGGCCGTCACCCTCTATGCGCTCGCCTTCTTCGCCATGGCCCACGTGAGCAAGTCGCCGCCCGCCGACGGCGCCGGCCGGCGCCCGGTCCTCTCGGAGCTGGTCGGCGGCCTCCGCTACGTCTCGACCGACCCGCCGGTCCGCGCCCTCCTCATCCTCTCCATCATCCCGATCCTCCTTGCGATGCCGTTCCAGGCGCTGCTCGTCGTCTTCGCCGATGACACCTGGCGCGTCGGCGCCGGCGGGCTCGGCGTGCTCCAGGCCGCGGCCGGGCTCGGCGGCATCGCGGGCTCGTTCTGGGTCGCCTTCGCGAGCGAATCCCCGCGCAAGCTCCGCCTGATGATGAGCACCCTCCTGGCCTTCGCCGGCAGCCTGCTGCTCTTCTCGCTCAGCCCGTGGTTCCTGCTCGCCATCCCGCTCGTGTTCGCCGCCGACGTCTTCGCCAGCGCCTTCACGACCACCGTGAACACGCTCATCCAGGTGCTCATCCCCGATGAGGTCCGCGGCCGGGTGATGAGCATCATGATGATGACCTTCGGGCTCACCCCGCTCGGCACCGTGCCGGTGAGCGCCCTCGCCGAAGCCATCGGCGCCCCGGCGGCCGTCGCCATCGCGTCCCTCGTCACGATTGCCGCCTCCTTCGCGGTGCTCTTCGCCAGCGGTTCGCTCCGCAGGATCGACGGCACGGTGGCGAAGGCCCTCGCGGAGGAGCGGGCCGCCCCCTTCCCCGGCGGCCGCGGGCCGTCCCCCGGGTCGGGCCCGGCATGGAAGCCCGGCGGGGCCCCGGCCGATGCCGGCTAATCGGCCGCCGCGGGCTGTTCGAACCGCTCGTAAATCAGGTCGGCCTCCTTCGAGAGCAGGTCGCGCACCCCGGCCAGCATCCGCTCCGCATCGTGCCGGATAGCCGGCAGCGCCTGGAGGTCGCCCTCCTCCACCCGCCGCACTTCGACCTGCAGGTCCTCGGCCTCCGCCTCCAGCCGGCGCAGCTGCGCGCCGAGCTGCCGCAGCCGCGGCTGCGTCCACGGCGCATCCCGCAGAATCTCCGCGTAGAGGCCTTCCGCCCGCTCTACCTCCAGCCGGTGCTCCCGCAGGGCCGCCGCCACCTTCGCCAGCTCCTGGCTCACCAGCGCCGCCCAGTCCCGCTCCCGGCCCGGCTGGGGGCGCCGGAGTGCAGCGAGCAGCGCGTCCTGCGCGATGAGCAGGCCCTCGGTCGTCCGGCCCGCTCCCGAGAGCGCGGCCTGCTGGGCCGCCGTTTTCGAGGTGGTTGGTTCAGCTGCCATCGTCGTGACCTCCGCTCCTTCGTCCTGGGGCGACATGCTGCCTCCCCTCTGCCGTCATTGTAAAGACACCATGCGGCGGAGGAGCGGCGCAGCTCGCCCCAGTCACAGCCGAATCACGATGGCCGCCGACCAAAACAGCCCGTGCCAGAGCGCGAATCGCGCCGACGCCTTCAGCACCGGGTTCAGCGCCTGCCCGCTCACTCCCCCGAGCACCTGCCGCAGGAACGGCCGCCCGAAGTCCCACCCGAGCGCCGCCGCGACCACCACTCCGAGCGGCGCGTCGCCCGTCACCGACGCCCCCGCCGGTACCGCCAGCGCCAGCGCCAGGAGGGCCGCGTACCACCGGCGGGTCCACCGCTCCCCCAGGACCACCGCCAGCGTCATTTTCCCGGCCTGGCGGTCGGTCGCGATATCGCGCAGGTTGTTGACGACGAGGATCATCGTCACCGTCGCGCCCACCGGGACCGCCGCCACGAAGCTGAACCAGGTCACCGTCCCCGCCTGGACGTAGTACGTCCCCATCACCGCCACGAGCCCGAAGAATACGAACGTGAAGAGGTCGCCGAGCGCGTGGTAGCCGATGGGCCACGGCCCGCCGGTGTAGACCACCGCCGCCGCGATGCTCGCCAGGCCGATGGCGACCACCGGCCACCCGCCGACCCACGCGAGGTAGAGCCCCGCCACCATCGCCAGGCCGAATGCCGCCGCCATCCCCGCTTTCAGCTCCCGCGGCGTCAGCAGCCCCAGCTGGCTCGCCCGTGGCGGCCCCAGCCGCTCCGCCGTATCCGCCCCTTTTTCGTAGTCGAAGACGTCGTTCGCGAAGTTCGCCCCCACCTGCAGGCAGAGCGCCCCGAACAGTGCGGCCAGCGCGGGCAGCGGAGCAAAGGCCCCGTCGCGCACCGCCACTGCCGTCCCGACCACCACCGGTGCAGTTGCTGCCGTGAGGGTTGCGGGCCGCGCTGCCATCCGCCAGGCCGCCAGCCGGCCCGGGTGCCCCGTCATCCTCGCCGTCATCGCCGCTCCGCCGTGACCGACTGGATCGCGCCGAGCATCGGCCGCTGCTTCCGGATGCGGTGGAAGCCCGCCTCCTGCAGCATTGCCACCAGCTCCGCCTCCCCCGGCAGGTAGGCCGCCGAGGCCGGGAGGTAGCGGTAGGCGTCCCGGTCCGCGAGCAGCCCCCCGACCACCGGCACGACCCGCTCGAAATACAGCCGGTGACCGGCAGCCACGGCCGGGTTGCGCGGCCGGTCCACCTCGAGCAGCCCGAGCCGCCCGCCCGGCTCCAGCACGCGCGCCAGTTCCGCCAGCACCGGCGGAATCGCAGCAAAGTTCCGCAGCGCGAACCCCGAGACTGCCACCGTGAACGCCCCGTCGCGGAACGGGAGCCGCAGCGCGTCGCCCTGGACCCACGCCGCGGCCTCCCCGGAGCGCGCCGCTGCCTGCTCCAGCATCCCCCGGCTGAAATCGAGGCCGACCGCCAGCGCACCCCGCGCGCGGCAGAGCTCCGCAAAATCGCCCGTCCCGCAGGCGAGGTCGAGGACCACATCGGCCGGGCTCACCCCGAGCCGCTCCACGAGCGCCAGCCGCCAGCGCTGGTCCGCCCCGAACGTCATCAGCCGGTTCACCCGGTCGTACCGCGGCGAAATCCGGTCGAACATCGCCCGGACGGCGCGCGGCTTCTCCTCCGGCGGCGGCAGCTCAGCCATCACCCCGTATTCTCGCAACCCCCCGCCTACCGCACAGTCAGCCCCACCTCCCACCTCCAACCTTCCACCTCCCCTTGCCCTCCCCCTGCCCGCGAAGGTATCGTTTGTGTGCTTCTTCACGACCGCACGGTCCCGGGCCCCTCGTGTGCCCGTGCCCGTCGCACAAGCCCTGGGAGACCGCGCCGCCGATGAGTGCAGCAGCCACCTCGCCTTGCCCTGCCCCGGCACGCCGCATCGTGGCCTTGCTCCCCCGCGTCCGGTGCGCCCTATGAGCTTCTACGACCAGTGGTCCGCCATCCTCATCGCCGCCATCGCGGGCTTCATCCTCGTCTTCACCGCCCTGGTCGCGACCCGCATCCTCGCCCCCTTCGCCCGGGAACGCGCGAAGGGCATCTCCTACGAATGCGGCATGCTCCCGATCGGCCGCAACTGGGCGCAGGTCCACGTCCGCTACTACCTCATCGCCATCGTCTTCCTCCTCTTCGACGTGGAAACCGTCTTCATCTTCCCGTGGGCGGTCACCTACCTCTCGCTCGCAGAGTTCATCTTCTGGCAGATGATCCTCTTCATCGCCATCCTCAGCCTCGGCCTGGTCTACGCCTGGAAGCGCGGCGTCCTGGAGTGGAAATGAGCGAAGCGACCGTCCCGCCCTACGTCCCTGATTACGGTGCCGAGCCGGAGCGGCTCCGGCCCGTCGAGCTCCCCCAGGCCCGCGCCGCCTACCGCATCGTCCTCCCCGGCGTCATCCAGACCGGTGCCGACCTCGTCCTCGCCATGAGCCGGAAGAGCTCCCTCTGGCCCATGACCTTCGGCCTCGCCTGCTGTGCCATCGAGATGATCGGCACCTTCATGGCCAACCACGACCTCGACCGCTTCGGCATCGTCCCCTGGCCGAGCCCGCGCCAGAGCGACGTCATGATCGTCTCCGGCACCGTCACCAAAAAGATGGCCCCCGCCATCAAGCTCCTCTACGAGCAGATGCCCAACCCCAAATACGTCATCTCGATGGGCGCCTGTGCGACCAACGGCGGCCCCTATACCGAATACGACCGCGTCCTCCAGGGCGTCGACAAGATCATCCCCGTCGATGTCTACGTCCCCGGCTGCCCGCCGCGGCCCGAATCCCTCCTCGATGGCTTCCTGCGGCTGCAGGAGAAGATCATGGAAGACAGGCGGATGGTCGGATGAGCAAGCCCCCCACCCCGAAGCCCATCGACCAGGTCGTCAAACTCCTCGAACAGCGATTCGGCAAACTCCCCGTCACCATCAGCCAGACGGCCACCGACGCCAATATCGATTGCCCGCCCGGGCACTTCCGCGCCGTCGTCGAAGAGCTCAAAACGCACCGCGACCTCGCCTTCGATTTCCTCCGCAACATGGTCGGCATCGACATGCTCGAGGAAGGGCTCGCCTGCAAGTACCAGTTCTTCTCCTACAAACACCGCCACGCCGTGCAGGTCACCGTCCTCACCCCGCCGGGGAACCCCCACATCCCCAGCATCACCGACCTCTACCCGGCCGCCAACTGGCACGAGCGTGAAGCCGCCGAGATGGTCGGCCTCGTCTTCGATGGGCACCCGAACCTCAAGAACCTCCTCCTCGACGAGGACGTCCGCATCCACCCCCTCCTGAAGGCCCACCCGCTCCAGAAAGCCGAAATCCTCCAGGGCATCGAAGACACCACCCCGGGGTTCACCTTCTGATGCCTGCCAGCCGCCGAGCCAGCCCGAGGTACGCCCCATGACCATCTGGCCCGAAGAGCGCGTCCCTGCCCTCGCCGACGACGGCTTCGAAACCGTCGATATGACCATCAACGTCGGGCCCCAGCACCCGGCCACCCACGGCGTCTTCCGGATGGTCCTCACCGTCGACGGCGAAAAGGTCGTCGATTGCGAACCGTACATCGGCTACCTCCACCGCGGCCTCGAAAAGCTCACCGAAAACCACGACTACCGCCAGTCCATGGGCTGGTGGGACCGCACCGATTACCTCGCCGGCATGGCCTGCGAGATGGCCTACTGCATGGCCGTCGAAAAGCTCGGCAACATCTCCGTCCCCCTCCGCGCGGAGTACATCCGCGTCATGATGGTCGAGCTCTCCCGCATCCTCTCCCACTTCATGTTCCTCGGCGCCTTCGGCGCCGACGTCGGCTCCTTCGGCACCTCCTTCATCTACGCCTGGCGCGAGCGCGAACGGATCTACGACTTCTTCGAAGAGGTCGCCGGCGACCGGATGTTCCCCACCTACTTCCGCCCCGGCGGCGTCCAGATGGACCTCCCCGAGAACTACCAGGACCGCGTCCGCTGGCTCCTCGGCTCCATCCGGCAGGGCCTCGAAGACTTCGACGGCCTCCTCGTCGGCAACGAGATCTTCGTCGAGCGCTGCCGCGGGCTCTCCCCCGTCACCCCCGAGCAGGCGATCGCCTGGGGCCTCACCGGTCCCTGCCTCCGTGCCACCGGCTTCAAATTCGACCTCCGCAAAGACGAGCCCTACAGCGTCTACCCGAACCTCACCTTCGATATCCCCACCGGCACGAGCGGCGACGTCTTCGACCGCTTCATGGTCCGCATGGCCGAGGCCTACCAGAGCACCCGCATCGTCGAACAGTGCCTCGATGCCCTCTCCCAGATGGAGGGCGAACTCGTCCTCAACCCCGACCTCCCCAAGACCCTCCGCATCGACAGCGGCGAATGCTACGTCCGCACCGAGGGCACCAAGGGCGAATACGGCGTCTACGCCCTCGCCAAGGGCGGCAACAAGCCCTACCGCATGAAGCTCCGCTCGCCCTCCTTCTGCAACCTCTCCGCCCTCCGCGAAATGGTCATCGGCACCTACGTCGCCGATGCCATCATCATCCTCGGCTCCCTCGATATCGTGCTCGGCGAGGTCGATAAATGATGCTCTTTGCCGACCCCCTCTTCGACCTCCCCGCGTGGCTCGATGCGGTCATCCGCATCGTCATCGTCGTCCTCGCCATGACCGTCATCGTCGTCTACAGCACCTACGGCGAACGGAAGCTCGTCGCCCGGTTCCAGCAGCGCCTCGGCCCGATGCGGACCGGCCCGTGGGGCCTCTGGCAGGGCTTCGCCGATGCCATCAAGCTCGTCGGCAAGGAGGACCTCCGCCCGAAGAACGCCGACCGCTGGGTCTTCGAGCTCGCCCCCTACGCCACCTTCATCCCCGTCCTCCTCACCCTCATGGTCCTCCCCTTCGCCGAAAACTGGGGCGTCCGCAACCTCGCCCTTGGCGTCTTCTTCGTCTTCGCCATCCTCGGCCTCAACATCGTCGGCATCCTGATGGCCGGCCTCGGCTCCGGCAACAAGTACGCCCTCCTCGGCGCCGTCCGGGCCGCCGCCCAGATGATCAGCTACGAAATCCCCCTCGTCGTCTCCCTCCTCTGCGTCGTCATGATCACCGGCGCCGATACCCCGAACGGCGTCGGCACCCTCAACCTGAACACCATCGCCGCCCTCCAGGAAGACCGCCCCTACATCGTCCTCCAGCCGCTCGCCTTCCTCATCTTCTTCACGGCGATGCTCTCCGAGCTCCACCGCGCCCCCTTCGATATCCCCGTCGCCGAATCCGAAATCGTCGGCGGCTACTTCGTCGAGTACTCCGGCATCCGCTGGAGCATGTTCCAGCTCACCGAATACGCCTCCATGTGGGGCTTCGCCGTCTTCGGCTCCGTCGTCTTCCTCGGCGGCTGGGCCTGGCCGTTCGGCGTCGACAGCCACTGGGCCGTCCAGCTCGCCACCACCTTCACCAAAGCCCTCGCCATCGTCATCGTCATCATCTGGATCCGCACCACCGTCCCCCGCCTCCGCATCGACCAGCTCATGAACTTCAGCTGGAAGGTCCTCCTCGAGCTCTCCTTCCTCCAGCTCGTCGCGAACGGCATCATCCTCTACTACGGCTGGCCCCAGGAGCTCCTCGCCCTCACCAGCGCGGTCGGCGCTGCCTTCCTCATCTTCCTCATCATCCGCCACGCCTCCGCCCGTTCCACCAAAGGCCTCCTCGGCACCTACCGCACCCTCGGAGCGTCGTCGTCATGAAAGGCATCCTCAAAGGGCTCGGTGTCACCTTCTCTACCTTCCTCCGGAAGCCCGTCACCATCGAATACCCCGACGACCGCAAAGCGCTCCCAACCCGGCAGCGCTCGTTCCCCGTCCTCACCTGGGACTTCGACCACGACGAGCCGTTCTGCACCGGCTGCAACGTCTGCGTCCGCAACTGCCCCGTCGATTGCATGACGGCCGTCATGATGGACAACCCGAAGTACGCAGAGGGCACCAGCAACCGGCGCAAGATCGTCGAAAAGTTCTGGATCGACTACGCCCGCTGCATGCGCTGCAACATCTGCGTCGAAGTCTGCCCCTTCGAAGCCATCGTCATGGACAACACCTGGGCGGGCCACGAACACGCCGTCTACGACCGGCGCGACCTCCACATGGACATCGACGAGCTCACCAAAGTCGCCCGCTCCGGCCAGCTCGTCCGTCCCTTCCGCCCCCAGGACAACATCGAAGCCCTCGAGCGGAAGGCGAAGGGTGAAGAGCCGCCCCCGCCCTCCTTCGTCGGCGGCCGCCCGGAGGACCGCCAGCGCCAGCTCGAACGGCTCGCCCGCGGCGAGCCCGCCGCCATCCGGGAGCGCGAACCCGAAAAACCGAAAGTCGCCGCAGCTGCCGCCTCCGCCGCCGCAGCCGGCGCCGCCGGCGAAGCCGAGGTCCTCTCCGAATCGAAAATCCGCGCCAGGCGGATGCGCGCCGAGCGCGAGGCGAAAGCCTACCTCGACCGCGGCGAACCGGTCCCCCAGGAGATCCTCGACCGCATCGAGTACTACAAGAACCTGAAGCCCGGCCAGCCTGCGGCCGCTGCCCCCGGGGCCGCCGCAGCCGGCGCCCCGGCCGGCGAAGTGCTCTCCGGCACCAACCCCGACGGCACGATGCGCTTCCCGCCCGGCGTGGGCACCGGCCCGAAGGGCGACCCGAACAGCTACGAAAAGGTCCGCGCCCGCCGGATGCGCGCCGAGCGCCAGTTCAAAGAGCTCACCGAAAAAGGCGAACCGATCCCGGAGGAGCTCGCGAAGACGCTGTACGAGCTGGGGAGCGACCTCGCGCCCGGCGGCAGCATCTGGCAGACGCTCGCCGCCCAGGGTGGCGGCGGTGCGGCCCCCGTCGCCGCTCCCTCCAGCTCCAGCGGCGGTGCCTGGACGCCCCCGCCCGGCATCGGCACCGGGCCGAAGGGCGACCCGAACAGCTTCGAAAAAGTCCGCGCCCGCCGGATGCGCGCCGAGCGGCAGTTCAAAGAGCTCACCGAAAAGGGCGAACCGATCCCGGAGGAGCTCGCGAAGACGCTGTACGAGCTGGGGAGCGACCTCGCGCCCGGCGGCAGCATCTGGCAGACACTCGCCGCCCAGGGTGGCGGCGGTGCCTCCCCCGTCGCCGCTCCCGCCGGCTCCAGCGGCGGTGCCTGGACGCCCCCGCCCGGCATCGGCACCGGGCCGAAAGGCGACCCGAACAGCTTCGAAAAAGTCCGCGCCCGCCGGATGCGCGCCGAGCGACGGGCGCGTGAAGCCCTCGCGAAAGGTGAACCGATCCCCGAAGACGTCATCGAGGTCATCAAGGAGCTGGGCGGCACCCTCCCGGAGGGCATCGAATGACGGCGACCGAAGTCATCTGGTGGGTCTTCGCCCTCGGCATCGTCGCCCTCTCCGCCGGCGTCGTCTTCTCCCGCTCGGTCATCCACTCGGCCATCTTCCTCATCGGCAGCCTCGCGGGCGTGGGCGTGATGTTCGTCATCCTGACCGTCGAGTTCCTCGCGCTCACGCAGTTCCTCATCTACGGCGGGGCCGTCACCGTGCTCGTGCTGCTCGCGCTCATGCTCACCCGCGCCGACCCGAGCGGCCGGGCAGAAAAGGTGAACGGGCCCCAGGCGCCGTTCGCCCTGCTCGCCGGCATCGCGGTCGCCGCCGTCCTGCTCGTCGCCGCCCTTTCCACGGAATGGGCCGGCACCGCCGATTCGCCGGCCAGCATCGCCATCGAAACCATCAGCCAGCGGCTCTTCGAGGACTTCGGCTTCCCCTTCATCCTCGCCTCCGTCCTCTTGCTGGTAGCCCTCGTTGGGGCCATCATCGTCGCTCGGCAAGAGGAGGGCGAGTAGACCGATGGTGCCGCTGGAAAACTATCTCGCCCTCAGCGCAATCGTCTTCGCCCTCGGCGTGTACGGCGTCCTCGCGCGGCGGAATGCCGTCATGATCCTCATGAGCGTCGAGCTCATGCTCAATGCGGTGAACATCAACTTCGTCGCGTTCGCCGCCTACCTCGACCCCGACCGCATCGTCGGCGCCATCTTCGCCGTCTTCATCATCACCGTCGCCGCTGCCGAAGTCGGCCTCGCGCTCGCCATCGTCATCCGGCTCTTCCGGAACCGCGCGACCGCCAACGTCGACGAAGCAGCAACCATGAAGTGGTAAAAGGGGCCAGGACAACGCATGGGAGCTGAACAGGCCTGGGTGCTCGCCGCGATCCCGGCGGGCGTGTTTCTGGTGCTCGCACTCTTTGGGCGCGCCCTTCCCCGCGGGGGCGACTACCTCGGCGTCGCCGCCATCGCCTCGTCCTTCGCGCTCTTCTTCGTCGTCCTCGCGGATTTCCTCGATACCCCCGGCAAGCTCGGTCCCGTCGTCAACGACATCGAATGGTCCTCCATCGGCGACACCTTCGACCTCCGGATGGGCATCTTCATCGACCCCATCACCATCGTGATGTTCGCGGTCGTCGTCACCGTCGCCCTCATGGTGAACATCTTCTCCATCGGCTACATGAAGGGTGAGCCGCGCTACCACTGGTTCTTCGCCGTCCTCCAGCTGTTCGCGGCCTCCATGCTCATGCTCGTGATGGCCGATAACCTCCTCCTCCTCTACATCTCCTGGGAGCTGGTCGGCGTCTGCTCGTTCCTGCTCATCGGCTTCTACTGGGAGAAGCGCTCCGCCACCGAAGCCGCCAAGAAAGCCTTCGTCACGACCCGCATCGGCGACGTCGGCCTCCTCATCGGCATCATCCTCCTCTGGAAAGAAGGCGGCACCTTCAACATCCAGGAGCTCATCCACCTCGCCGAAGAGGGCCACTTCAGCCAGCCCTACCTCTTCACCGCCCTCGCCTTCATCTTCCTCGGCTGCATGGGCAAGAGCGCACAGGTCCCCTTCCACGTCTGGCTCCCCGACGCCATGGAAGGCCCGACCCCCGTCTCCGCCCTCATCCACGCCGCGACCATGGTCGTCGCCGGCGTCTACCTCACCGCCCGCCTCCTCCCCATGTTCGAAGTCGCCGACGGCATGCTCCTCACCGTCACCATCGTCGGCCTCATCACCGCCCTCCTCACCGGCTTCATGGCCCTCGCCCAGACCGACATCAAGAAAGTCCTCGCCTACTCCACCGTCGGCCAGCTCGGCTTCATGTTCATCGCCCTCGGCGCCGGCGAACCGGCCGTCGCCATGTTCCACCTCATGACCCACGCCTTCTTCAAGGCCCTCCTCTTCCTCGGCGCCGGCTCCGTCATCATCGGCACCCACCACAACCAGGAGATGGACCGGCTCGGCGGCCTCTGGCGGAAGATGCCCATCACCGGCACCACCTTCCTCATCGGCTCCCTCGCCCTCGCCGGCCTCCCGCCCCTCGCCGGGTTCTGGTCGAAAGACGAAATCTTCGTCGTCCTCGAGCACAGGTGGGGCGCCTGGGCCGTCATCCTCCTCGGCATCAGCGCCGTCACCACCGCCTTCTACACCACCCGCCTCTTCATCCGCACCTTCATGGGCAGGCCCGCCGACCCCCACGTCTACGAACACGCCCGCGAAACCCCGCCTGTCATGACCGGGCCGCTCGTCTTCCTCGCCCTCCTCGCGCTTACCAGCGGCTTCGTCGTCTTCCACGACGTCGGCAAGGCGCTCGGCTTCCCCGGCGGCATCACCGAGTTCATCTTCCTCCCGCACCACGGACCCCACGAGTACGAACTGAAGTGGGGCTTCGCCGCCGCCTCCCTCGCCATGGCCGTCGTCGGCATCTTCTCCGCCGCCTGGATGTACTGGGGCAACGACCTCCGCCGCTCCACCGCCCTCGCGAACTGGCAGCCCGGTATCTACGACATGCTCCGGCGAAAGTTCTACTTCGACGAGCTGTACCAGGGCATGATCGACCGCGGCGTCCTCGGCTTCAGCTACCTCGTCTCCTGGTTCGACCGCTACGTCGTCAACGACACCGGCGTCGATGGCTCGGCGCAAATCACCGGCTTCACCGGCGGTGTTCTCAAATATCTCCAGACCGGCCGCGTCCCGAACTACGCCATGGCCGTCGCCCTCGGCGTCATCGGGCTCGCTATCGCCGGTTTGGTGGTGAGGGGCTAATCGCATGACCTTCGACGAAGGCCAGGGCTACGTCGTCCTTGCCACGATCCTGCTGCCGCTCGCGGCAGCGCTCATCCTCATCTTCACGCCCGGCACCCAGAAGATGGCGGTCCGCTACATCTCCGCCGTCACAGGCGCCATCCTCGCCGGCCTCTCCATCTACATCTTCGTGGCCTACCAGGTCGATGGCCCCCAGGCCCAGATGAACCTCAACTGGGCCTGGGTCGAAAACGTCGCCTTCCTCGGCCCCGGCGGCATCTCGCTCCGCCTCGCCGTCGATGGCATCTCCGCCCTGCTCGGGCTCCTCACCGGGGTCGTCGCCTTCGCCGGCGCACTCGCCAGCTGGAAAATCGAATACCGCAACAAAGACTTCTACATCCTCTACTGGATCCTCCTCGCCGGCGTCTACGGCACCTTCTTCGCCTACGACCTCTTCTTCTTCTTTTTCTTCTACGAACTCGCGGTCATGCCGCTCTACCTGCTCATCGGCGTCTGGGGCTCAACCCGGAAGGAGTACGGCGCCGCCAAGCTCACCCTCATGCTGGTGGGCGGCTCCGTGCTCATCTGGATCGGCATCTTCGCGACCTTCCACCAGGCCGGCATCGGCACGTTCGACCTCCCCTCCCTCTGGGCCGCCGGCCAGGACGGCACCATCAGCGCCGCCGCCCAGAAAGCCATCTTCCCCCTCATGGTCGTCGGCTGCGGCGTCCTCGCCGCCCTCTGGCCGCTCCACACGTGGTCGCCCGACGGCCACATGTCCGCACCAACCGCCGTCTCGATGGTCCACGCGGGCGTCCTCATGAAGCTCGGCGCCTTCGGCATTATCCGCCTCGGCATCCAGCTCCTGCCCGAAGGCGCCGAGTTCTGGATGCCCGCCCTCATGGTCCTCGGCACCGTCGGCGCCGTCTACGGCGCCACGGCAGCGCTCACCCAGCGCGATTTCAAGCTCATCTCCGGCTACAGCTCCGTCAGCCACATGGGCTACGTCCTCATGGGCCTCGCCACCATGAACACCATCGGCATCACCGGCGCCGTCCTCCAGATGTTCTCCCACGGCGTCATGACCGCCCTCGTCTTCCTCATGATCGGCGCCCTCTACGACCAGGCCCACACGCGCGATATGAAGGAGTTCGGCGGCCTGGCGCGAGTGATGCCGCTCTGGGTCATCTTCTACGCAATCGCCGGCCTCGCGAACGTCGGCCTCCCGGGCTTCTCCGGCTTCACCGCCGAGTTCCACATCTTCGTCGGCACCTTCCGCACCTACCCGGTCTTCGGCGCCCTCGCCATCTTCGCCGCGGCCCTCGCCGCCGCCTACATGCTCCGCATGTTCGCGACCGTCTTCTTCGGACCGCTCAACCCGCACTGGAAGGACCTGAAAGACCTCACCCCGATCGAGCGCCTCTCCGGCGCCATGCTCATCGCTTCCATCGTCATCATGGGCGTCTGGTGGGCCCCGTTCACCGACCGGGTCGGCCACACCGTCACCCTCCTGCCGGGGGTCACTGGCTAAGATGCGCGACTACGCCCTCTTCATCCCCGAATACATCGCCTGCGGCGTCGCCCTGCTCGTCATCGCCCTCGAGCTCTTCGCCCCGCGCGTCCGCAAAGACCTCCTCGCCTACCTCACCGCCCTCGGTGCCGCCGCCTGGTTCGCCGCCGGCCTCGCCTTCCTCGATCGCGACCCAGCGTCCTACCAGGGCCTCTTCCTCAGCGACGACTTCACCGCCTTCTTCCGCCTCCTCGCCGCTGGCGTCGTCGCCGTCGTCGCCCTCATCTCGGCCGAACACCTGAAGCGCCAGCGCGGCATCGACCAGGGCGAGTTCTACGGCCTCCTGCTCGTCGCCGGCTCCGCCACGACCATCATGGCCGGCGCCACCGAGCTGCTCACCGCCTACCTCGCTCTCGAAATCCTCTCCTTCTCCCTCTACGTCCTCGTCGGCATCCTGAAGCGTGACCTGCGCTCCAACGAAGCCTCCCTCAAGTACATCCTCCTCGGCGCATTCTCCAGCGCGCTCTTCCTCTACGGCCTCTCCCTCGTCTACGGCGCCGCGGGCACCACGTCGTACCCCGGCATCGCCGAGGCCTTCGCCGGCCGCGATGCCGGGCTCGACCCGGCCGTGGCCGTCGGCATGATGCTCATCCTCGCCGGCGTCGGCTTCAAAGTCTCAGCTGCCCCCTTCCATATGTGGGCGCCCGACGCCTATGAAGGCGCGCCCCTCCCGATCACCGCCTTCCTCTCCACCCTCTCCAAGGCCGCCGGCTTCGCCCTCATCCTCCGCCTCTTCTCCACGGCCTTCGTCACCGATGCCGAGAGCTGGCGCTGGGCCTTCCTCGCCCTCGCCGCCATCACCATGACCGTCGGCAACCTCATCGCCATCCAGCAGCGAAACCTCAAGCGCCTCGTCGCCTACTCCTCCATCGGCCAGGTCGGCTACATGCTCATCAGCATCGCCGCCCTCGGCTACGGCGATGCCCAGGTCGGCCTCAACGCCACCAGCGGTCTCCTCGTCCACCTCATCGGCTACATCGTCACCACCCTCGCCCTCTTCTCCGCGCTCACCGCCGCCGTCAACCGCACCGGCAGCGAAGAGATCGCCGGCCTCCGCGGCCTCGCCGAGACGCAGCCGTTCCTCGCGCTCGTCATCACCGCCTCGCTCTTCTCCTTCGCCGGCCTGCCGTTCTTCGCCGGCTTCACCACCAAGCTCTTCATGCTCCAGGGCGCCACGACCAGCGAGACCATCTGGGTCGTCGCCCTCGCCGTCCTGAACAGCTTCATCAGCCTCTACTACTACCTCATGGTCATCCGCCAGATGTACCTCTTCGACCCCATCGGCGAGGCGGTCCGGTTCCGGGTGCAGCCCGTCCTCTGGGGCCTCGCCGCCGTCCTCCTCCTCGGCATCCTCCTCATCGGCATGTACCCCGGCCCCGCGTTCGAATTCTCAGAGCAGGCGGCAAAGCCGCTCTTCGAAACGGCCTCCGCGGCCACCGCCCGCGTCCAGGCGCCCTGACCCGCCGTCCCGGGGACACGACAACCGGAGAGGGGCGCCAGGTGAGGGCGCCCCTCTCCGGTCCTCGCGAACGCCGCAGCCGGCGTCCCTCCTTACTGGACCGTCAGGACCGTATGCATCCCCAGGCCGTAGTGCGTCGCAATGTTGCAGATCACCACGTACCGCCCCGCCGGGAGGTCGAGCTTCCCCTTCTCGGTCTTCCCCGCCGGGAACTTCTCCACCTCCCCCACCACCTCCACCTTCTCCTCGTCCACCTTCTTCTCCCCCTCTTTGATTGGCAGCTTGTCCTCCGGCAGGTCCGTCCGGACGAACACCACCTCGTGCTCCGTCGAACCGGTATTTTTCGCCTTCACCTGCACCGGCCCCGCCGGCACCGATGCCCGGTCCAGCTTGATGCCCCAGTCGAACAGCTCGACGTTCAGCGTCGTCGCCCCATCATCATCACCACCACCGCCACAGGCGCTCGCCACCGCACCCGCGGCCGCGCCGACGACCAGCACGGGAATCACGACGACGCGCGCCAAAAACCCGGACCGACCAAAAAACATCTCTCCCCCCCCGTTCGAAGATAGTGTCCCGGCCGCGAACCTAATCCTGTGATAACTGCGATGTCTAGTGACGGTCCGTTCACGATACGCCAGTCGCTCGTTTCCTCGCCGTAAACCCGCATTGCCGCCCTGCGCGCAATCCGCGCTACACTGGAGCCAGCATGCCCAAGCTCGGCTTCCTCACCCGCATCCTCGGCGACTCCAACGAACGGGAGCTCCGCCGCCTCGAAAAGATCGTCGACGAAATCAACGCCCTCGGCCCCGAGGTCGAAACGCTCTCCGATGACGCCCTCGCCGCCAAGACCGGGGAGTTCGAAGGGCGGCTCGCCGCCGGCGAAACCCTCGACGACCTCCTCCCCGAAGCCTTCGCCGTCACCCGCGAGATGGCCGCCCGCAAAGTCGGCGAACGCCCCTACGACGTTCAGCTCATGGGCGGCATCGTCCTCCACGAAGGCCGCATCGCCGAGATGAAGACCGGCGAAGGGAAGACCCTCACCGCCGTCGCTCCCGTCTACCTCAACGCCCTCGCCCGGCGCGGCGTCCACGTCGTCACCGTCAACGATTACCTCGCCCGCCGCGACGCGGCCTGGTACGGCCCCGTCTACCACGCCCTCGGCATGTCCGTCGGCGTCATCCAGAACGCCGGCATCTCCTTCATGTACGAGCCCGGCTACGCCCCCGAGACCGAAGGCCCCGCCACCGGCTACCGGGACCTCCGCCCCGCCACCCGCAAAGAGGTCTACCAGGCCGACATCACCTACGGCACCAACAACGAATTCGGCTTCGACTACCTCCGCGACAACATGGTCCGCGAGTGGGGCGAAAAAGCCCAGCGCGAGCTCTACTTCGCCATCGTCGACGAGGTCGACAACATCCTCATCGACGAAGCCCGCACGCCCCTCATCATCAGCGGCCAGGCCGAAGAAGCCAGCGCCACCTACGTGAAATTCGCCCGCGCCGTCAAAGGCCTCCGCGAAGACATCGACTACATCGTCGACCACAAGGCGAAGCACATCGCCCTCACCGAAGAAGGCATCGAACGCGTCGAACGCGCCCTCGGCATCGCCAACATCTTCGAAGGCGACCCCCGCCTCGCCCGCCACCTCGAAGCCGCCCTCGATGCCGAGTACCTCAAGCGCATCGACCGCGACTACGTCGTCCGCGACGGCGAGGTCATCATCGTCGACGAATTCACCGGCCGCCTCATGCCCGGCCGCCGCTGGAGCCACGGCATCCACCAGGCCGTCGAAGCCAAGGAAGGCGTGCCCATCCAGCGCGAATCCATCACCTACGCCACCATCACCTTCCAGAACCTCTTCCGCCTCTACGAAAAGCTCGCCGGCATGACCGGCACCGCCGAAACCGAGGCCGAAGAGTTCCACAAGATCTACGGCCTCGACGTCGTCGTCATCCCCACCCACCGGCCGATGATCCGCGAGGACCACCCGGACGTCGTCTACATCAACGAGCGGGCCAAGTTCAACGCCGTCGTCGCCGAGATCGAAGCGATGCACCGGCTCGGCCGCCCCGTCCTCGTCGGCACGACCTCCATCGAGAAGTCCGAATACCTCTCCAGCCTCCTCACCCGGAAGGGCATCCCGCACGAAGTCCTCAACGCCAAATACCACGAACGCGAGGCCCAGATCGTCGCCCTCGCCGGCCAGCGCGGCGCCGTCACCATCGCCACCAACATGGCCGGCCGCGGCACCGACATCAAGCTCGGCCCCGGCGTCGCCGAGCTCGGCGGCCTCCACGTCATCGGCACCGAGCGCCACGAATCCCGCCGCATCGATAACCAGCTCCGCGGCCGCGCCGGCCGCCAGGGCGACCCCGGCTCCTCCCGCTTCTTCGTCTCCTTCGGCGACGACATCATGAAGCGCTTCGCGCCCGACTGGGTCCCCGGCATGATGCAGAAGCTCGGCATGACCGAGGACATGCCCCTCGAATCCCGGATGGTCACCAAGGCCATCGAGCAGGCCCAGCAAAAAGTCGAAGGCCACAACTTCGACATCCGGAAGCGGCTCGTCGAGTTCGACGACGTCATCAACGAGCACCGCAAGCAGATCTACACCCAGCGCGACAAGATCCTCCAGGGCGTCGATACCCGCGCCAACGTCCTCGAGGAGATGCTCTTCCGCGAAATCGAGCGCATCACCGACAACGTCAACAGCCAGGACCCTGAATCGCTCGAACTCGCCCACTCCGAGCTCCGCGAAATCTTCCCCCCCGAGGACCTCCCCTCCGTCGAGGAGATGGCCGAGCTCGGCGACGAGCTCACCGATGAGCTCCTCGACCGCGCCGAGGACCGCTACGAACAGATGGAGCAGGCGATCGGCGCGGAGAACATGCGCAAGGTCGAGCACTGGCTCCTCCTCGAGGCGATCGATACCCACTGGCGCGAACACCTCACCGCCATCGAAGAGCTCCGCCAGAGCATCGGCCTCCAGGCCTACGCCCAGGTCGACCCCCTCGTCGCCTTCAAGCGCGAGGGCCACGACATGTACCTCCAGCTCGTCCAGAACATCCGCCGCCAGGTGGCCCGGACCATCTTCAAAGTCCGCATCGTCCAGCAGCCGGCGCCCGCGCCGGCCCCGGCAGAAGCGAACGGCGCCGCCGAGTCGGCTGCCCCGAAGGCCGCGCCCGTCATCGCGAAGCCGACCGGCCCGAGCGAGCAGGAGATCCGCTCCCTCGGCGCGGTTCCCCAGCGCGGTGGCCAGGGCAAAGGCAGCACCGCCGCCCGGCGCCGGAAGCTCATCCGCTGATGGGCGCCCTCGCCGACCTCGGCCTCTCCACGGCCGACGGCCCCATCATGCTCGTCTCCGCCCCCGACTCCGTCCTCGCCGAGGCATCGCGGATGAAGCCCCGCCCCGCCTTCGCCAGCTCCATCCTCACCGCCGAGCCCACCGCCCGCATCCTCTGGTGGCCCGAGCGCGCCCAGCTCGACCCCGCCCTCCTCAGCCGCCTCGCCTGGATGACCGCCGTCGCCCGCGGCGAAGCCTGGCTCATCCTCGACCCCGCCGAGCCCGAATCGCCCGCACCGGCCGAGCTCCACCCCCTCCTCGCCGCCGCCTCGCTCGCCCTCGTCGAAGAGCGGCCCATCGGGCGCGGCGAAACCGCCCTCCACGTTCGCCCCGCCGGCCGCTGACCCCTGCGCCTCCCCGGCCGGGCTCTGGTACAGTTCCCTCAAGCCACCCCTGCCTGAGCAGACCGCCGCCCCATGAGCAAAGACAAAACCGCGAAGAAGGCGAAAAAGCAGCCGCAACAGCCTGGGGCCAACCCCCAGGCCCTCCTCCAGCCCGAACCCCTCCCGCCCATCCAGGGCCCCGCCCGCGCCATGGTCATCATGGCCCACCCGGACGACGCCGACTTCCTCTGCGCCGGCACCGTCGCCAGGTGGTGCGCCGAGGGGTGGGACGTCATCTACGTCGTCGTCACGAGCGGCGACAAGGGCACCCACGACCCCGCCATGCACCCCGAAAAGCTCGCCGCCATCCGCGAAGAAGAGCAGCGGGAAGCCTGCCGTGTCCTCGGCGTCAAAGAGTGCATCTTCCTCGGCTACCCCGACGGCTTCACCAGCGAAAGCGCCGAGCTCCGCGGCCAGATCGTCCGCCTCCTCCGCCTCTACCGCCCCGACGTCGTCATCACCTGGGACGCCTTCCGCGGCACCTTCAACCACCGCGACCACCGGAACGTCGGCCAGGCCACCATGGACGCCATCTACCCCATCGTCCGTGACCGCCTCTTCTACCGGCACCACGAAGACGAAGGCCTCGAAAGCCACCAGGTCAACGAAGTCCTCCTCGCCGGCGCTGATAAGCCCGACTACGCCATCGATATCACCGACTACTGGGAGAAGAAGGTCGAAGCCATCCTCTGCCACACCAGCCAGCTCGGCGGCCGCACCCGCGACGACTTCCTGCGCGAGCGCGCCGAGCGCGAAAAGCGCGAGCCGGGCAAGCCGATCGAAGAGCGGTTCCGCCGCTGGAGCATCCGGCGGCCGCCCCGCCCGCCGCAGCCGGCCCAGGCTGCGGCGGGAGCCGATGCCCGTCCGAAACCCCCGCAGGCCGCCAGCTAGCCGGCGCTACGCCTGCCGCACCACCCCCGCCGCCAGCAGCCCGGCCACCCGCTCCTCCGGGAAGCCGCACTCCCGCAGCACCTCGGCCGAGTGCTCGCCCACCAGCGGCGAGCGGCGCGGGTAGCCATTCGGCATCTCCGGGAACCAGCCGAGCAGCCGCGGCCCCCGGACCGGCCCCAGCTCCGGGTGGTCGAAATCCTCGAAGTACCCGCAGGCGTGCAGCCACGGGTCCTCGAACAGCTCCTCGGCCGAGAGCGCCGGCGCCGCCGGCACCCCTCGCGTCAGCAGCCGGTCCAGCGCCTCCGCCCGCGGCATCCCCGCGAGCGCCCCGGCGATGCGCTCCGCCAGCCGACCTTCGACCGGCTCCCGCAGCGCCTGCTCCGCCAGCCAGCCCCCCGCCCACTCCGGGTGGCCGAGCGCCGCGCACACCCCGTGGAACTGCTCCGGCACCACCGCCGCTATCAGCACCCAGCCATCCGCACACCGGTAGTACCGGTTGAGCGCCGAGAGACCGAGCAGGTCCAGCCCGCCCTTCGGCGGCGCCGGCCGCCCCTCGTACCACGTCACCTCCCCCGAGAGCGTCAGCACGCTCTGGTTCGCCAGGCAGGTGGTCACCTCCTGCCCCTCGCCCGTCACCTCCCGCGCCGCCAGCGCCGCCACCACCCCAAAGGCTGCCATCATCGCGCTCGCCGTGTCGTTCACCGGGATCTGGTAGAAGACGGGCTCGTCATCCCCGCCCTGGAGCGCCATCAGCCCGCTCCGCGCCTGCACCAGCGGGTCGAACCCCGGCTCCTGTGCCAGCGGGCCCGCCGGCCCGTAGCCCGTCACCGAGCAGCTGATGATGCGCGGGTTCACCGCCCGCAGCGCCCGGTAGTCGATGCCGAGCCGCTCCCGCACCCCCAGCCGGTAGTTATCCAGTACCACGTCGCTCACCCGCACCAGGTCGAGGAAGGCGTCCCGGCCCTCCGGCCGCTTCAGGTCGATCGCGAGGCTCCGCTTCCCCCGGTTGTAGCCCACGAACCCGAGCCCGTACGTCCGGAAGGGGTCGCCTTCTAGCGGCTCCACCTTGATCACGTCCGCCCCCCAGTTCGCGAGGATCGTCGGCGCATACGTCCCCGCGATGAACGCCCCCAGGTCGAGCACCCGGACCCCCGCCAGCGGTCCCCCGGGGAGCTGGTCCGCACCGCCGCCCCGGACCCGCTCGTGCGCCCCGACCTCCTCCAGGCTCACCGGCCGCGGCAGGTGCCGCACCGAGCCCGGCGTCGCGCTCAGCTTCACCGGCACCCCGGGGATGACGACCTTCCCCAGCTGCTCGTGCTCCAGTTCCACCCGCATCCCGTTCGCGCGCACCGTCTCGCTCGCAAACCATTCATCGATCGTGCCGACGGGTCCGCGCGGCACCCCGGCCGCGTGGAGGATGTCGAGCCACTCCTGCCGCGGCTTCTCCTTGAACCGCGCCTCCAGCGCCTCGATGACCTGCTGGTTGATGCCAGGCTTCAGCAGGTTCGTGAACTCGCCGTCCACCCCCTCCAGCGCCATCAGGTGCAGCATGTCCGTCGCTTCCAGCGCCTTCAGGAAGAACTGCGGCGTCAGCGTCCCGAGGAAGAACCACTTCCCATCCGCGCACTCGTACAGCCGGTAGTTCGGCACCCCGCCGCGGCTGCCGCGGCCGCCCAGGCGGAACATCTCGCGGGCGCGGATGGTGCCGCCGCTTTCCACCGCTGCCACCCCGTGGAGGCCGCTCACCTCGAGGCTCTGGCCGCGGCCCGTCCGCAGCTTCGCGTAAAGCGCGCTCGCGATCGCCCCCGCCCCGAGCATCGCCTGGCCGTACTGCACCTGCGGCGTCACGAGGTAGGTCGGCCGGTCTTCATAGCTCATCTGCAGCCAGGCCACCCCGGAGACGGCCTCGAGCAGCCCCTCATCCGGCGGCAGCTGGCTCCACCGCCCGAGGGGGGAGTAGGGCGGAAACCATGCGTGCACCAGGGCGGGGTCGGTGCCTCGCACGGAAACGGTGTCGAGGCCGCTCCGCTCCAGCTCCCCCGGTGCCCAGTCGAACACGGCAGCATCGGCGGTGGCAAGGAGCTTTCGAGCGGCAGCCAGGCCATCGAACTGGTGAAGATCCAGGGTCACGACCCGTTTATTCCGATTCCAGCACCAGTAGCCCGGGTGCGCCTTCACCCGGTCGCCCCCCGGCGGCTCCACCTTGATCACCTCGGCACCGAAATCGGCGAGCAGCATCGTCGCCATCGGCCCGGCAATCCCCTGGCAGAAGTCGATGACCCGGAAACCGCGGAACGCACTCATGGCCCGGAACTATAGCCCGCCCGCCGCGAACCGGCATCGCACCCTGCCAGACCCCCGCCCGTCCCCGCACCGCCCCTCCGCCCGGCCTCCCCCGGGCCGACGATCCGCACAGGAGCCCCGCCGTGCGCATCATCGAAGGCGCCGACCTGCCCCTCGCCGCGTTCCAGCGGAGCCTCGAAGTCCGCGCCGCCGAGGCCCGCGAGGCCCTTGCCCGGCTCCCGGCCCGGCCGCCGGGAGCCACCGCCCCGGCCGTCCCCTTCGCCGATGTGGTCACCCTCTCGCCCGAGGCCCGCGCCCTCGCCCGGCAGCTCCTCCGCCAGCCCCCAGACCTCCCCGCCCTCGCGGCCCTCCTCCGCGAAGCCCTCCGCCAGCCGGCAGGCCCCGCCTTCGCAGCCCTCCGGGACGACCTCCTCCGCCTCGGCGCACCGCCCGCCCGCCTGCCCCCTTCACCGGCCGCGCTCGCCGCCCTCCTCGCGGCCCTCCGCACCGCCATCCCCGCTCTCGCCGCCGACGACCATGCCGCGCATCTCGCCGCAGCCTGGCTCCTCGCCGGCGGGCCGCGGCTCGAACTGCCGCCCGCCCTCCTCTCCCTCCTCGCCGCGCCACCGCCGCGCCGCCGCGAACCGCCCCGGCGAAAGTCTCCCGGCCGCACGACTCGACAGGCATAGCCAAATATTTGTACAGTCCGCCCAGCATCCCGCCGGGAGTCCGTCGCGCATGAATGTCACCTGGGCCGAGCTCCAGCCCGAATTCGATGCCATCACCCGCCGCGTCGTCTGGGCCGTCGTCACCACCGTCGATACCCGCGGCCGGCCGCGCTCTCGCATCCTCCACCCCATCTGGGACGGCCACGTCGGCTGGGTCGCCACCTCACCGCAGTCGCTCAAGGCGAAGCACATCGCTGCCAACCCCTACGTCGCCGTGGCCTACTGGGACCAGCAGCACGAACAGGTCTACGCCGAGTGCCGCGCCAGCTGGGACGACTCCCTCGAGCGGAAGCAGTGGCTCTGGGAGCTGTTCAAGACGACGCCCCCGCCCCTCGGCTACGACCCGGGCATGCTCTGGCGCGGCGGCCCCGCCGACCCCACCTTCGGCGCCCTCCGGCTCGACCCCTTCCGCATCGAAGTCTCCCGCCTCAGCGAGGTAATGACGGGCAAACCGCCGCGCGTCTGGCGGCCGGCGAACGGCTAGCCTCTGCCAGGCGTCCCCGCTGTGTCCGCTTCGAAGGCGGCCAGCATCTCCGCGCCCATCGCCGGCAGGTCGGGCTCCCGTTCGCCCCGGTATACCCCCGCCGCCACCTGGCGCCAGAGGTCGAGCACCGCAGCCAGCTGCTCCCGGCAAAAGAGCGCGTAGGCCCCCGCCAGCTCCTCGACCCGCTCCCCGAGCGAGGCTCCATCGAGCTCCCCCGCGCGGGTCGCCTGCCACGCCAGGCTGGTGCCCATGTGCTCCCACGGCCAGGCCAGCACCGTGTTCTCCCGGTCGGCGAGTGCCGCCTTGAAGCCGTCGGCCGTGCGCCGCGCCACCAGCCCCGCCTCCTCCCGCAGCGCCGGCCGCAGGATGCCCGGCCGCCGAAACGCATCCGGCCGCGCATACGCCGCCCCGCAGACCAGCGAAGCCGCGTTGCTGCACACGCGCTCCAGCCGGGCAAACGGCATCGTCGCGAGCGGCTCCTCCCCGGCGAACTGCGCCAGCAGCCAGGCCCCGAACCCCGCACCCCCGGCCGACCCGGCCCTGGCCGGCGCTGCCTGCCGCCGGAACCACCTCATGCTCCCATTGTCGGACGGCAGGGCCGCCCCGCGCACCACCTCGCCGCCAGTATGCCCTGCTGCGATGCGGGTGATGTTTCGTCCCCCGACGAGGGCCGACCGGTCGTCTCTTGCGTACCCGCCCGGCCGTACCGCCAGCGCCGGGCCGGTTCCTAGCATGCAGATGTGGCGGCGGCTGCCCCGGGGGTCCGCCGCGCCCGCTCGCCTTCATCCTCGCACGGAGCGTTGCCCTTGCACGGCAAACACCTCATCAGTGTCGCCCTCCTCTGGGTCGGCCTCACCGCCATCGGCGAGCTCCTCGTCTTCGCCGACCTCTTCCCCACGGTCGGGTCCCACGAAGCCGAGGATTTCGACAGCATCTTCCGCTTCCTCCTCATCCTCGGCATTCCCGTCTTTACCTTCGTCATCGCCGTCGTCGCCTACGCCGCCCTCACCTGGCGCATCCGCGCCGAGGCCCCGGACGGCGACGGACCGCCGATTCGCGGCCACGGCTGGGTCCCCCGCATCTGGCTCGTCATCACCGCCGGGCTCGCCATCTTCGTGATGATTCATCCCGGCCTCACCGGCCTCGCCAAGCTCCAGTCCAGCGCCACCGCGTACGGCTGGGGCAAGCAGGAGGCCGACCTCGAAATCAACGTCACCGCCTTCATGTGGCAGTGGACCTTCGATTACCCGGATGGCACCCAGGTCTCGGTCGCTAAAGGCGGCGAAGTCGTCATCCCCGTCGATAGGTACGTGAAGTTCAACGTCAACTCGATCGACGTCGTCCACTCCCTCTGGATACCCGCCTTCCGCATGAAAATCGACGCCATCCCGGGCCGCACCACCTTCATGACCGTCCACCCCACCGAAGTCGGCGCCTACGCGAGCGACCAGGCCTACCGCGTCCAGTGCGCCGAGCTCTGCGGCCTCGACCACGGGAAGATGTGGCTGCCCGTCCGGGTCGTCACCGAGTCCGAATTCGAGGCATGGCTCGCCAGCCTCAAGACCCAGGGGAACTGAGACATGTACGCAGTGAAATCCGTTGCAGGCGCCATGGGCCTCGGCCTCATCGGCTTCTACCTCGGCCTCGGCATCGTCGCCATCCTCCGCTGGCTGTTCGGCTACCCCGACCCCTGGGGCGGCGAGATCAACATCATCGGCGGCTGGGTGCTCGGCGTCTTCCTCTGGCTCATGGGCATCGGCATGTGGGGCCAGTGGGGCCGCGAGTGGTTCGGCCTCAAGACGTACCAGCGCAACCTCCCCGGCTGGCAGCGCTACTTCACCTTCAACACCGACCACAAGGTGATCGGCATCCAGTACCTGGTCACCTTCATGGTCGTCTTCTTCCTCGCCGGCGCCCTCGCCATGCTGATGCGCGCGGAGCTCGCCCAGAGCGGCAACCAGTTCCTCTCCAACGGCCAGTACAACGGCACCATGGGCCTCCACGGCATCCTCATGGTCGCCGTCGCCGTCGCGGCCGTCATCGGCGGCATCGGCAACTACGCCGTCCCCCTCATGATCGGCGCCCGGGACATGGCCTTCCCCCGCCTCAACGCCCTCACCTTCTGGCTCGTCCCGCCCGTCGCCGTCGGCCTCCTCGCAACCCCCTTCCTCGGCGGCATCGAACACGGCTGGACGGCCTATCCCCCGCTCGCAATCCGCACCAACAGCGCCCAGGTCCTCTTCTCCCTCTCGATCATCACCTTCGGCCTCACCTCCATCCTCGGCGCGCTCAACTTCATCGCCACCATCATCTACATGCGCGCCCCGGGCCTCTCCTGGGGCCGGCTCCCCATCTTCGTCTGGTCGATGTTCGCCACCTCCTGGGTCGCGCTCCTCTACACCCAGGGCTTCGCCGCCGCCCTCTTCCTCGTCCTCCTCGACCGCCTCGGCTTCTCCTTCTTCGACCCGGCTACCGGCGGTGACCCGCTCCTCTACCAGCACGTCTTCTGGTTCTACTCCCACCCGGCCGTCTACATCATGGTCCTCCCCGGCTTCGGGCTCGCCCTCGAGCTCATCGCCCACTTCTCCCGCAAGCCGCTCTTCGCCTACAAGTACGCCGTTGCTGCCTTCCTCGGCATCCTCGGCCTCAGCGGCGTCGTCTGGGCCCACCACATGTTCACCTCCGGCATGCCGAACTACCTCCACGGGCCCTTCCTCGTCGCCACCGAGCTCATCTCCGTCCCCACCGGCCTCATCTTCCTCTCCGCCCTCGGCACCATCTGGCTCGGCCGCCTCTGGCTCAAGCCGCCGATGCTCTTCGCCCTCGCCGTCATCTTCAACTTCGCCTGCGGCGGCGTCACCGGCATCTTCCTCGCCGACGTCCCGACGGACATCCACCTCCAGGACACCTACTTCGTCGTCGCCCACTTCCACTACACCATCGTCGGCGGCGAAATCTTCGCCCTCTTCGCGGCCATCTACTACTACTTCCCCAAGATGACGGGCCGCATGTACAGCGAGCGGCTCGCGAAGCTCCACTTCTGGTGGATGTTCATCGGCTTCAACGCCACCTTCTTCCTCATGCACCTCCCCGGCATCAAGGGCATGAACCGGCGCATCGCCGACTTCCAGTCCGAGCTCGACCCGCTCAATTTCACCATCTCCCTCGCCGCCTTCTTCCTCGGTGCTTCCTTCCTCGTCTTCATCTGGAACATGGTCTACAGCTGGGTCCGCGGTCCCGTCGCCGAGGCGAACCCCTGGAGGGTCCGCACTCTCGAGTGGCAAACCACCTCGCCGCCGCCCCACGAGAACTTCCCCTCCATCCCCGTCGTCCGCGGCGGCCCGTACGACTACGGCGTGCCCGGCTCCATCCACGCCACCTTCCCCTCCGCCCCCTCGGCCGGCTTTGCCGGCGCCCCCGCAGGCGGCGGCCAGTAAGGAGACCGCACCATGCGCAAACCGATGCAAACCGGCCTCATCGTCGCTGCCATCCTCGCCGTCCTCACCATCACCGAATACCTCTTCGCTACCCACGTCGACGACGACCTCATCCGCTTCCTCGGTATTTCCGTCTCCGCCGTCGGCAAAGCGGCCCTCATCGTCTACTACTTCATGCACATCTACCGCCTGTGGCGGCCCCAGGAGGCTCATTAGATGGCGCTCGCAACCGCACACCAGGAGGCGGCCCACGCCCCCGCCTACAACCACCTCGCCATCAACCGCGCCGGGCTCTGGCTCTTCTTCTTCTCCGAAACCATCCTCTTCGGCCTCCTCCTCAGCGCCCGTTTCTACCTCGAGGGCATCCACCGCGAAGAGCTCAACCAGTTCCTCGGCCTCCTCATCACCATCGTCCTCCTCCTCAGCTCCGTCACCGCCTACACCGCCGAGACCGCCATCGAACACGACAACAAGAAGGTCGGGAGCTGGTACCTCTTCTTCACCATCCTCCTCGGCCTCATCTTCGCCGGCGGCGTCGCCTTCGAATGGTCCATCGCCCACTTCCACCGCTCCGAGTCCTTCGGCTCCGTCTTCTTCACCATGACGGGCGTCCACGCCACCCACGTCGTCACCGGCGTCTTCATGCTCATCCTCGTCTGGGCGCAGGCCCTCCGCGGCCGCTACGGCTCGAAAAACGCCTGGCCCGTCAGCGCCGTCGTCATGTACTGGCACTTCGTCGATGTGGTCTGGGTGTTCTACTACCCGGCGCTCTACCTCACGAAGTAACATCCCGCGCGGAGGCCGCCGCATGCGCCAGCTCAGCCAGCCGTGGGTTCGCCACCTCCTCCTCTGGACGCTCGGCGGCTTCGTCGTCGGCTGGCTCGTCAGCCTCCTCTGGTGGTCCATGCTCGTCCCCAACGCCCCCGACCCGGTCGAAGAGATCGTCATCCCCTCGGGGGCTGCCGACCTCGTCGCCCGCGGCTTCAGCGTCCCCGGCGTCCCCTCCGTCATCCGCGCCGGCGAAACCGGCACCGTCCGCATCGTCAACAACGACACCGCGGAGCACTTCCTCGCCGGCAACCTCATCCGGCCTGGCACCGTCGCCGACATCCGCCCCGGCCGGGCCGAGGGGCAGATCGCCTGCACCTTCCACCCCGGCGGCGTCATCGGCTACCAGCTCGACGAACGTCCGCCCATCACCGTAACCTTCATCCCCGCGGCCATCCTCGGCGTGCCGTTCGGCATCGCCTTCGGCGTCGCCGCGACCGTCGCCCGCCGCCTCGGCGACGAGTCCGCCGAGCCGACGCCGGCCTGACCCGAAGCTGCCAGGAGCCTCCCATGCCCGGCACCGAGCCCGCCGGCACCCCGGCCGACCTGACCGGTCGCCGGCTCCGGCTCACCCCGCTCCTGCCGGGCGATGCCGCCCGCGCGCTCCTCGAAGAACTCGCCCCCGTCATCGCGCCCGGCCGCCCCACCAGCACGTTCGTCGAATCGACCCTCGCCACCATGGCGTTCGCCACCTGCGATGCCTGGTCTATCCACCGCGCCGACGGCCCCGCCCTCGGCCTCGCCTGGCTCCTCCGCGACCATCGCCGCCGGCTCCCCGACTTCCCTTCCGTTACCGCCGGCCTCGCCTGGCTCCCCGGCCGCCGCGTGCCGTCCCGGGCCGTCGCGGAGGTCTTCCTCCTCGTCCTCGGCGTCGCGTTCGACCGGCGCGGCTCCTGGAGCGTCACGCCCTGGCAGCCCGCCGAGGACGGCCCCATCCCCCGGGCGGCCCCGCTCCTCCGCGGCGAATGGCCCGCCCTCCGCGCCTCCCTCGAGGCGCGGCTCGGCGGCTGAGACGCCCGACCCGTCATCCCGCTCACACTGCTCATCCTGCCAACCGCCCGCCCGCCCGGCAGCAGCTCTATTGCCAGCTTCCCGTTCGGCCTACACTCAAGAGCACACACCCGTCGCACAGGAGCAGCGCACCATGTCCCAGGCACGAACCGGTACGTGGGCAGTCAAAGTCGGCCTCGCCCAGATGCTCAAGGGCGGCGTCATCATGGATGTCGTCACCCCCGAACAGGCGAAAATCGCCGAAGAAGCCGGCGCCTGCGCCGTCATGGCCCTCGAGCGCGTCCCCGCCGATATCCGCCGCGACGGCGGCGTCGCCCGCATGAGCGACCCGGAGATCATCTACCGCATCATGGAGGCCGTCACCATCCCCGTCATGGCGAAGGCCCGCATCGGCCACTTCGTCGAAGCCGAGGTCCTCCAGGCGATCGGCGTCGACTACATCGACGAGTCCGAAGTCCTCACCCCCGCCGACGAAGCCCACCATATCGATAAGCACCAGTTCAAGGTCCCCTTCGTCTGCGGCGCCCGCAACCTCGGTGAAGCCCTCCGCCGCATCGGCGAAGGGGCCGCCATGATCCGCACGAAGGGCGAAGCCGGCACCGGCGACATCGTCGAGGCCGTCCGCCACATGCGCGCCGTCCAGGACGAAATCCGCCGCCTCACCTCCCTCTCCGACGACGAGGTCTACACCGTCGCCAAGGAGCTCGGCGCCCCGCTCGAGCTCGTCCAGCAGGTCAAGCGCGAAGGGAGGCTCCCGGTCGTCAACTTCGCTGCCGGGGGCGTCGCCACCCCCGCCGATGCCGCCCTCATGATGCGCCTCGGCGCCGACGGCGTCTTCGTCGGCTCCGGCATCTTCAAATCCGAAAACCCGCCGGCCGTCGCGAAGGCGATCGTCGAGGCCACGACCCACTACCAGGACCCGGAGGTCATCGCCCGCGTCAGCCGCGGCCTCGGCAAAGCCATGCCCGGCATCTCCGTCAGCTCCCTCAGCGAAAAAGAGCTCCTCGCCACCCGCGGCTGGTAGCCCCCGCCGCCGCAGTCGCGACCGCCCGCGCCGGGCAGTTCGCCCACCGCATCGAGGCCCGGGCAGAGGGCATCTTCCGGCGCATCCTGCTCGCCGGCCCCCGGCGATGGTCATCGCCCGCGTCTGCGAGTGCCTGCCCTGCTGGTCGAGCCGCCCGGCCCTCCTCGCAGCCAGCCCCGGCACCTCATAGGGCCGCCTTGGAGACGGTCCCGACCGGCTCGCCCGCGCCCGGCTCCGCCGCCTCCTCGCCCCTGCCTGACCCCGGCAGGGTTACAGGGGAAAGGTTGGTGGCTCCCCGCTCCCTGCTCCCCGTTCCCCGCTCCCGCCTTCCGCTGCTACCCTGAAAGACGTGAAGGTTCTCGCGATCGAATCATCGTGCGACGAGACGGCCGCAGCCGTCGTCGAAGATGGGCGCGTCGCCCTCTCGTCCATCGTCTCCTCCCAGGTCGACCTCCACGCGAAGTACGGCGGCGTCGTCCCGGAGGTCGCCTCCCGCCAGCACCTGCTGAAGATCGTCCCGGTCATCAAGGAAGCGCTCGAGGCGGCGAACTGTACCCTCGACGACATCGACGCCGTCGCCGGGACGCGCGGCCCGGGCCTCGCCGGGAGCCTCCTCGTCGGCTACAACGCCGCCCGTGCTATCGCCTTCGGCCGCGGCCTTCCCTTCATCGGCATCAACCACCTCGAAGGCCATATCTACGCCAACTGGCTCGTCGAAGGGCCCGAGCCGGAGTTCCCCGCCCTCTGCCTCGTCGTTTCCGGCGGCCACACCGACCTCGTCTTCATGCGCGGTCACGGCCAGTACGAACGGATCGGCGGCACCCGCGACGACGCCGCCGGCGAGGCGTTCGACAAGGCCGGCCGCCTCCTCGGCCTCCCCTTCCCCGGCGGCCCCCACATCGCCAAAGCCGCCCTCGAAGGCGGCCCCTCCTCCCTCGAACTCCCCCGTGCCTGGCTCCACGGCACGTTCGACTTCAGCTTCAGCGGCCTCAAGACCGCCGTCCTCCATACCGTCCGGGAGGCCCGCTACCCCGTCCCGGAGGTCGCCTGGGAGTTCCAGGAGGCCGTCGTCGACGTCCTCGCCGGCAAGACCTCCCGTCTCGCCCGCGAGCTCGGCGCGCGGAACGTCCTCGTCGCCGGCGGCGTCGCCGCGAACAGTCGCCTGCGCGAAGAGCTCCAGCGCCGCTGCCCCGTCCCCGTCCGCATCCCGCCGCCGAAATTCTGCACCGACAACGCCGCGATGATCGGCGCCGTCGCCGGCTTCCGCCTCGCCCTCGGCGAGCGCACCCCGCCTGGAGTCGACATCTTCACCACGAACGACTGGGCAGCTGTCTAACCACCCGTCCCCGTCATCCCCCGCTCAGCGCGTGCACGTCCCCCGGCCGGAGCACCTCTCCGGCGGCTCGTTCGCCGGGATGCGCGCCGCGCACAGCCCCGAAGGAATGCACGCCTCGTCGGTAACCAGCCCCCAGTACTTCGCCAGCGCCTCACCCGGCGTCTCCGGACCGTAGCTGAGCAGCACCCGGTCCAGGTCGCCGATGTTCACCGCCGCCAGCCCGTCCACCGGCACGCCGTTCGCGATGAACGACCACCGCTCCGCGGCTGTGTTGCACAGCTTCTCCCCCGAGGGCAGCTCGAGGCAGGTCCGCTCCTCCGTGACGCCCGGGAACGACGGGTCCGTGAGCCTGAACCCCAGGCTCCCGAAAAACTCCCCCCACGTCACCAGCGTCGCGTGCACGTGCACCACCGTGAACCGCGGCGCGTGGATGTGCACGTGCTCGCTCAGCTCCTGCCCCTCCGTATCGGAGAGGTAGCGCGGCCGGGAAAAATCAAACCGCTCACCGCGGATGACGACCGCAAAGTCAGCGTGCTCGTGGGTCGGGGCCCGCGGGCCCGTCGCCGTCCAGCCCGGCCCGCCCCCGCCGGTGGCGGCAGAGTCAGTGCCCCGGTCCCAGCGCCAGGCGAGCAGGCCGCCAAGCACCACCGCCGCGGCGCCCAGCACGCTCGCTGCCGCCATCCACACCCGGGCGCTGCGCTCGTTCGTCACCCTGCCATGCTACCGTGCCACCCGCGGCGGCGCTCGCCGCCGTCACCCATGGCGTGTCGCCGCCCGACTCGAAAGGTCGCGGTCCCGGAGGCCCGGAGCCGCCCGCAGCGATTCCGTGCGGACGCCGGAGCCCCGACCGCCCGGTTCGCACCGGCCGGCGTCAGCCCGAGCCGGCCGGCCCCGGCCCGCGGCTACGGCGTCGGCGTGCCCGTGGCGGCAGGGCTGGCAGCCGGCGTCGCCGTCGAGCCCGCCTGCGCCGTCGCCAGCGCCTTCTCGACCTGGTCGAAGAGGCTCCGCCACGCGTCCATGTTCGCCGGCGTCCCGGCCCCGAGCGGCTGCCCGTTCACGAGGAAGCCCGGCGTCCCCCGGATGCCGAAGGAGCTCGCCGTCCGCTGCTGCTCCGTCACCTCGTCCAGGTGCTGCGAGCTGTCCAGGCACTGGTTGAACCGCGCCGTATCCAGCCCCAGCTCCGCCGCGTACTTCTTCAGGTTCTCGTCCGAAAAGCGGCCGACGTTCAGCTTCTCATTGCTCGTCTGCCCCGCCTCCGCCTGCACGAGGAACAGCTTGTTGTGGTACTCCCAGAACCTGTTCTGGTCGGCCGCGCACATGCCCGCCAGCGCGGCCCGCACCGACTCCGTCCCGAGAATCGGCAGGTTCTGGTACTCCAGCTGCACCCGGCCCGTCTTCACGAACTCCTCGATGATGTCGAGCTCCTGCTCGCCCGTGAACTTCAGGCAGAACGGACACTGGAAATCGGCGTACACCGTCAGCTTCACCGGTGCGTCCTCTTTCCCGAGCTTCATCCCGTTCGCGAGCTCGGTGGGGATGCTGGCGGCGTGGTCCCGCAGCCGCTTCGCGAGGTCGTCGCTCGAGCCCCCGCCCGACGTCGCCAGCACCGCCACGAGGATGCCGCCGAGCACGACGATGACGGCGGCTACGAGCAGGACGAACGGCCGCGTGAAAATCTCGCTCCCGCCGCCGCCGGTTCGGCGCGGGGCCGGCGATGACGGGCGCTGGCTGCGTTGCGGCCGCGTCCCCTGCGTGCGGCTCAGTTCGCGGCGGGCCTGGCGGTTCGACATGGGCGCTTCGTTCCTGCGGAGAGAGTTGGATTCAGGTCAGCACACGGCCGCCGGCAGGGCCTGCCGGCAGCCCCTCCGAGATTACCACCCGTATCGATACGGGATACGGAAGCCTGCTTTACGGCCTGGCTCAGCCCTCGCCCAGCCCGCTCCCCCGGAGGCGCGGGTCCAGCTCATCGCGCAGAGCATCGCCGAGGAGGTTGAAGGCGAGCACCGTCAGGCTCAGCGCCAGCCCCGGGAAGACCGCCAGCCACCAGGCCGTATTGAAGTACGCCCGCGCCTGCGGCCCCAGGTCGTTCCCCCAGCTCGGCTCGCCCAGCGGCAGCCCCACCCCGAGGAAGGTCAGCGCCGACTCCGCCAGGATCGCCGCCGGCAGCGTCGTGCTCGCCACCACGATCACCAGCGGCCCGATGTTCGGCAGGATGTGGCGGAACATCAGCCGCGCCTCCGAACACCCGATGACCCGCGCCGCCTCCACGTACATCCGCTGCCGCTCTACCAGCACCCCGCCCCGGATGATCCGCATGATGACCGGCGTGAAGATGATACTGATGGCGATGATGACAGAGCGCAGCCCCGGCCCGAGCCAGGTCGCCACCACCAGGCCGAAGAGAATCGCCGGGAACGAGAGCAATACCTCCGAAAGCCGGCTGATGAGCGTATCGACGAACCCGCCAAGATAGCCGGCCAGCAGCCCCAGCACCGTCCCCCCGACCACGCTGATCAGCACCGTCGCGACCCCCACCATCAGCGAAGGCCGCGCCCCGTACACCACCCGCGAGTAGAGGTCCTGCCCGTTCCGGTTCGTCCCGAACCAGTGGTCGCCCCCCGGCGGCACGAGGATGTTCGAGCCGAACTCCTTCGGGTCCACCGTCCGCATGAACGGGGCGTCGGCGAATACTGCCGCGAAGACGAGCCCCAGGATGACGACCGCCGAGGCCGTGCCCAGCGGCTGCCGCCGCGCAAACCGCTTCAGCCGGCCGAGCCCGAACGTCGGCCGGCCGACCGGCCCCGTCAGTACCCCTGCCTGCGCTTCCGTCGCCATCGTCGCTACCCTCCCCCGCTCACGCCCGCAGCCGCGGGTCGGCCCATGCGTAGAGCACATCCACGACGAGCGTCACCGCCAGGAACGACGCTGCGATCGTCACGGTCACCGCCTGGATCGTCTGGTGGTCACGGTCGAACACCGCCTTGGCTGCCATCGACCCCATCCCCGGGATGGCGAATAGCTGCTCGATCACGATCGACCCGCCCAGGATCAGCCCGAACTGCAGCCCCAGCACCGTCAGGAGCGTCAGCACCGAGTTCCGGAACACGTGAATCCACACCACGCTCCGCTCCTTCAGCCCTTTCGCCCGCGCCGTCCGGACGTAATCGGCGTAGAACGCCTCGAGCATGCTCGAGCGCACGATGCGCGCCACGTACGCCGAGGCCCCGACAGCCAGCACCAGCGCCGGCAGGATGAGCAGCCCGACGTGGCCGAGCGGGTCCTCCGCGAAGCCGCGCCACTGCTTCACCGGCGTCCACCCCCACCAGTACGCCGGCAGGTAGATGACCAGCGTCCCCAGCCAGAAGCTCGGCACCGATAGCCCCAGGATGGAGAAGAAGCGCGCCGTGTAGTCCGCCGCCGAATGCGCACGCACCGCCGAGAGCGCCCCCACCGGCACCCCGATCGCCAGCGTGAAGAAGATCGTTACCAGCCCCAGCTGGAGGGTCGTCAGGAACCGGTCCCGCAGCTCCGGCGTAATCTCCCGCCGCGTCGCCGTCGAAAGCCCAAAATCCCCCCGCAGCGCGTTCCCCAGCCAGAGCAGGTACTGCTCCGGCTTCGACTTATCGAGGCCGAGCTCCTTCCGCACGACCTCGATGCACTCCTCGCAGGCCGAGCCCGAGGCGCCGAGCCGGATCGTCGCTGCATCCGCCGGCAGCGCCCGGATGAGCGCAAACGAGAGGATGGAGACGCCGAGGAGCGTGACCGGGAAGAGCGCCAGCCGGCGCAGGATATACGTTCGCATCGCAGCTCACCTGCCAGGGGAGAGAGGGGAAGGCGAAGCAGGGCGGCCCCGCCTTCCCCCCTTGCGTGATCAGACGTCGAGCCAGATGTCGTGCACGCGGAACAGCCCCGTGCCCGCGTTCGCGTACATGAAGTCCTTCTCCGGGTAGTTCTTCACCCGGTCGCGGAAGGCCGCATAGGCAAACTCCGGCACGGGCAGCGGGACGGCCGGCCCGTACTCCTGGTGGATCGTCCGCACGATCTCCTGCACCTTCTGCTTCCGGGCCTCCGGGTTCAGCTCCTGCGCCTGCGCCGCCCACAGCTGCTGCATCTTCACCGCGAACGCCGCCGTCTCCGACTTCGGCGAATCCGGCCGCAGGTTGCCGAAGATCGCCCCGTAGCCCACAGGCACGTAGTGGGCCAGCGCGTTGTAGTCCGGGATCGTCTGGAGCGAAAGCTCCCAGGCGATGAACAGGTCCCACGGCTTCGGCGCCTTCTCCGCGAAGCCCGCCACCGCCCGCGCCACGTACGTCGCCGGGTCCACCACCTCGACCTCCACCTTTGCGCCGAGGTTCTGTTCGAGCTGCTTTTTCACGAACTCGGTCGCCGTCGCGAAGATCGGGATCGCCTGCATCGTGACCATCTTGATGGTCGGGAAGCTCTGCGGCCCGCCCGCTTCCTGCCACAGCTTCTTCGCATCGCCCGGGTTGAACGCCTGCAGCTTCTTCAGCTCATCCTGCGAAAGGCCGTACCCCTCCTTCGCGAACTCGGAGGCCGTCGGGCCGCCGTACAGCCCCTCGCCCAGGTACAGGTTCTTGATGAACGCGTCCCGGTCGATCGCCATCCAGACCGCCTGGCGAAGCCGCTTGTCCGTCCACTTGAAGTTGTCGAACTGCATGACGAGGTGGCCGTTGGCGGGCCCCTTCACCACCTTCACGCCCTTCTCCCGTCCCAGCTCATCCGCCACCAGCCGGTCGATGTTCACCACCGAGAGCACGTCCAGCTCCCCGGCGAGGAACTTCGCCTTGATCGTCGCCGGGTCCGGGATGATCGGCTCCTCCCAGGCGTCGATGTACGGCCCCTCCTTCACGTACGTCGGCGAGGGCGGGTCGTGCTGGTAGTAGTCCGGGTTCCGTTCGTACCGCGTCCCGGTCGGCTCCCGCTTCACCATCCGGTACGGGCCGCTCCCCGCATTCATCACCTTCATCAGGTCGCCGCCGTTCGCCTCCACCACCTCCTTCGCCACCACCGCGAAGGCGCTCGACCCGAGCGAGATGACGTTCGACGCGAACGGGTTCTTCTGCTTGATGACGACCGTGTACTTATCCGGCGTCTCGATCTTGTCGATCCAGCCCCACTGGATCTGGTTCACCTGCGACCCCTTCGTCAGGGCCACCGGGAACCGGGTGTACGAGTACGCCACGTCCTCCGCCGTCAGCTCCCGCCCGTTCGCCACGTCCCGCTGGAACTTCACCCCCTGGCGGAGCTTCACCCGCAGCGTCAGCGGGTCAACCTGCTCGTGCTCCACGGCGAGGTCGTAGCAGACCGTCTTCGTCGAGGCCTGGTACGTCCAGAGGTGCGAGTACGCCTTCGCCGCGTGGAGCGGGAACGTCACGATGATGTGGGGGTCGAGCCCCGTATCCGGCGAGGCCTTCGCCACCCGCATCGTCCCGCCGCGCTTGCCGGCCGCCGGCGACGGGCTGCCCGCCGGCTTCGTCTCCTGCCCGGCCGGAGCCGTGGCCGTCGCCTGGCCCTTGTCCTTCTCGTCGTCGTCATCGCCGCCGCCGCAGCCCGCAGCCAGCCCGGCCGCGCCCAGCGCGGCCGCCCCCGTGCCGGCCAGGAAGATGCGGCGGCGCATCCGCGCTCGCCAGAAGCGGCTCCAGTACCGTGATTCCATCGTTCCCTCCCCTGGAAGATGCCCGGCAAGAAATCTGGTCCAAACTTTTGGCCATCTGGCCAAGCTCCGGGCCCGCCGTATTATAGGTGCCGTCCGGTCGATTGCAAGCATCGGCGCCGCCAATACTCCCCTTCCCGAACGCGGAGCCGCCCGCTACACTTCAGCCCGCTGGTCATCTGGCCAAAACCTTGCGGGAGCAGCCAAAATGCCGAGCCTCGCCGAGATCAACCCGCTCGCACCCGAAACCGCCGAGTGCCCCTACCCCTTCTACGAAGCGATGCGCCGTGAATGCCCCGTCTACCAGGTGCCCGGCGCCGGCTTCTTCATCGTCTCCCGCTTCGAGGACATCCTCCACGTCCTCCGCCATCCCGAGATCTTCTCCTCGAAATCCGGCCCCGGCCTCCGTCCCGTCCCCGATGAAGAAGTCCTCGCGATCATGCGCCAGGGCTGGATGCCCGTGAACACCCTCCTCACCAACGACCCGCCCGCGCACTCCCGCTACCGCGCCCTCGTCAACAAGGCCTTCTCTGCCCGGCGCGTCGCCAGCCTCGAACCCTCCGTCACCGCCATCGCCAACGACCTCATCGACCGCTTCATCGGCGACGGCGAAGTCGAGCTCGTCCGCCAGTTCGCCGTCCCCCTCCCGCTTACCGTCATCGCCGACGCCCTCGGCGTCGACCGCGCCGACATGGACCGCTTCAAGCGCTGGTCCGATGACTCCGTCGCCCCGCTCGGCGGCTTCCTCACCCGGGAGCGCGAAATCGAGTGCGCGAAGTCGATCGTCGAATTCCAGCACTACTTCGCCGAGCGCCTCGAAGAGCGCCGCACCAACCCCCGCGACGACATCCTCACCGACCTCCTCAACGCCCACATCGGCCTCGAAGGCGAGGAAGCCCGCCCGCTCGATATGGCCGAGATGCTCAGCATCCTCCAGCAGCTCCTCGTCGCCGGCAACGAAACCACCACCAACCTGATCGCCTCCGGGATGATGCTCCTCATCCACCACCCCGGGCTGATGGACCGGCTCCGCGCCGAGCCCGAGCGCATCCCCAACTTCGTCGAAGAGGCGCTCCGCCTCGAATCCCCCGTCCAGGGCCTCTTCCGCCAGGCCGTCGTCGATACGGAGATCGGCGGCACCCCCATCCCCGCCGGCACCCGCATCCTCCTCTCCTACGCCTCCGCCAACCGCGACGAAGCCGAGTTCCCCCATGCGGATGAGATCGACCTCGAGCGCGAGGCCCCCGAAGGCCACCTCGCCTTCGGCCGGGGGATTCACTACTGCCTCGGCGCCGCCCTCGCCCGCCTCGAGGCCCGCGTCGCCTTCACCCTCCTCCTCCAGCGCCTGCGGAACATCCGCGCGGCCGAGGGGAAGAACGATTACACCCACGTCCCCAGCGTCATCCTCCGCGGGCTGAAGGCCCTCTACCTCGAATTCGAACCCGCCTGAACCGGAAGGACCCAGCCCGATGCAGCTCCGCGATACCCCGACCGAGGCCGCCTGGCGCGAGGAGGTCCGCGCCTTCATCCGCGAGAACCTCCCCGACGAAATCCGCGGCGTCACCGGCTTCTTCTACGACCCCCGCACCAACCCCGCCTTCGGCAGGTGGCGCGACGCCCTCGCCCGCCGCGGCTGGATCGCCCCCGCCTGGCCGAAGGAGTACGGCGGCGCCGGGATGACCGTCGTCGAGCAGTTCATCCTCAACCAGGAGTTCGCCGAGGCCGGCGCACCCCAGCCCGGCGGCCTCGGCGTCATGATGCTCGGCCCCACCCTCATCACCCACGGCACCGAAGAACAGAAGCGCGAACACCTCCCCCGCATCCTCAGCGGCGAAACCATCTGGTGCCAGGGCTACTCCGAGCCCGGCGCCGGCTCCGACCTCGCCGGCCTCCAGACCCGTGCCGTCCGCGACGGCGACGACTTCGTCATCAACGGCCAGAAAATCTGGACCTCCTTCGCCCACTTCGCCGACTGGTGCTTCCTCCTCGCCCGCACCGACCCCGATGCCCCCAAGCACCGCGGCATCACCTACTTCCTCGTCGATATGAAGTCCCCCGGCATCACCGTCCGCCCCCTCGTCAACATGGCCGGCGGGCACGACTTCAACGAAGTCTTCTTCGAAGACGTCCGCGTCCCCGCCCGCAACGTCGTCGGCGAGGTGAACCGCGGCTGGTACGTCGGTGCGACTACCCTCGATTTCGAGCGCTCCTCCATCGGCACCGCCGTCGGCCAGCGGAAGAGCATCGAGCGGTACACCGGCTGGCTCCGCGAGCACCGCCACCGCCTCCCGCCCTCCACGGCTTCCGCCGCTCGCCTCGCCTGGGCCGACCGCGCCGTCGAGGTCCAGGTCCTCACCCTCCTCGCCTACCGCATCATCAGCATGCAGGCCGCCGGCAAGATCCCGAACGCCGAGGCCTCGATCGCCAAGCTCTTCACCTCCGAGACCGGCCAGCGCATCGCCCACACCGCCCTCAAGATGCTCGGCACGGCCGGCGCCCTCATGGACCGCTCCGCTCCGTTCAGGGGCGAGGCCGCCCGCGCCTACCTGAACGCCGTCTCGCTCACCATCGCCGGCGGCACGAGCGAAATCCAGCGGAACATCATCGCCCAGCGCGGGCTCGGCCTCCCGCGCGACTGACCCGGCGCCCCGCCGGCCGGCGGATGCCCCTACCCGCCGGCCGGCTCGCCTCGGCCCACACGCCTTACAGCAGCGGGTACTCCCCCTTCGCCCAGCGAATCCCGCGCCGGAGCAGCTCCACGAACGTCGGCACCTCCCACGAGCCCGGCTCGAACCGCGGGTACTCCGGGAAGTTGAACCGCGCCGCCGCGCTCCCGTACGCCCGCCCGCCCGGCGCCATCAGCATGTCGTACCGGCGCCGGCGGTGCCCCGGCGTCAGGTAGAGCACCGCCCCCTCCCCGAACGGGTGGAGGTACAGCACCGGCCACTCCCGCTCCCCCGGCCAGGACGCCTCCGCGAACCCGGGCGCCTCGCCCCCGAACCGGGTCGCCATCAGCGCCCGCACCTCCCCGTGGTACTCGCACAGGTACAGCTCCTCCGCATCGCCCGTCTCCCACTCCCCGAGCCCCTCCACCAGCGGGTGCTCCGCGACCGGCCACACCCGGTAGCGCCCCACCGGCGGGTGGGCGATGAACTGGCTCCCGAGCGTCGCCATGTAGCGCGGCAGGATGCGCGGGCTGTGCACCCCGTCCGGCTCCATCTCGAAGACGGCGTTCGTCCCGTGCAGCGCAAACCACCGCCCTCCGCCCTCCACGAACCGGGCGAGGTTCTCCACCTCCGCCTCGCTCGGCCGCAGGTCGCAGGTATACGTCACGAGGAACTGGCAGCCCGCAATCCCTTCGATGTCGCGGAAATCCCGGCCGACCAGCACCCGCACCTCCTCGTGCTCCGCCAGCAGCTCGAGCAGCCGGAGCCGCGGGTAGTCGAAATCGTGCCAGTTCCCGCCGCAGACGAGGTAGCCGTTCACCCGGCCCATGGGACCCCTCCTTCCTGCCGCGGCCCCGGGGCTAGAAGTTCACCCGCTTCGTGAAGCCGCCATCGACGACGAGGTTCACGCCGGTAATCCACGAAGCCGCCGGGCTCGCCAGGAACGCCACCGCCCGGGCCACCTCCTCCGGCGTCCCCATCCGCCCCATCGGCTGCTGCTTCAGCGTCGCCTCGTAGAACTGGGGCATCGCCTGCTTGATCATCGCCCACGGCCCGCCCTCGAAGTAAATCGGCCCCGGCGAGACCACGTTCACCCGGATGCCCTTCGCCGCGTACGCCTGCGAGAGCGCATTCGCATAGTTGATCAGCGCCGCCTTCATCGCCCCGTACCCGTTCGGCTGGCCGAACGTCTCGACCGCAGCCGTCGTGCTGATGAACACCACCGCCGGCGCCTCCGACTTCTCCAGGAGCGGCCGCGCCGCCTCGAACCCGCGCACCGCCCCGAGCATATCCACCTCGAAGTTCTGCACGAACCCCTGCTCGCCCGGCGCGGCCCCCCCGCTCGTATTGCTCACGAAGATGTCGATGCCGCCGAGCTGCTCCCCGGCCCGCCCAATCCAGCCGATGTAGTCGTCCCGCTTGCCGACGTCCACCGGCTCGGCCACCACCGTCACGCCGTGCTTCCGCAGCTCCGCCGCCGCCGCGTTCAGCCCCTCCGGCGTCCGCGCGCAGATGCCGAGGTGCACCCCCTCCGCCGCCAGCGTCTCCGCAATCGCCCGGCCGATGCCGCGGCTCGCCCCCGTGACCAGGGCGCGCTTCCCTTTCAGTCCAAGGTCCATCTCATCGAACTCCTTCCCGGGATTCGCTCCCGAACGTTACCCGTGACCTGTCGCCGGGACCGGCCCCGGGGCTTCACCCGAGGGTCACCGTGCCCGTGTCGCCGTCCACCGTGACCGGCTGCCCGTCGCGGATGACCTGCGTCGCGTCCTTTGCGCCGACGACCGCCGGGATACCATACTCCCGCGCCACGATCGCCGCGTGGCTGAGCATCCCGCCCGTCTCCACCACGATCGCCGCCGCCGGCACGAAGAGCGGCGCCAGCGGCGCATCGAAGACCGGCAGCACGAGCACGTCGCCCGGCTCCACCTCCGTCTCGAGGGCGGTCTCCACGCTCCGGATGACCCGTGCCGGTCCCTGCGCCTTCCCCGGGCTCACACCCTGGCCGGTGAGCGTCGCCGCGCCGGCCGCCGCCGCCTCCGCCGCCGGCACCAGCTCCGTCGGCAGCTCGAACACCCCCGCCGGCAGCCGGTATCCCTCCAGCTTCCGGTACTCCTCCTGCCGGCCCCGGACGGCCGCCTTCGTAGCCGCAGCGTCCAGCGTCTCGAACTGGCGCACCTCGGCCAGCCGCAGGAAGAAGACGTCCTCCGGCGATTCGAGCGCCCCGCGCCCGGCCAGCCGCCGCCCAATCTCCACGAGCGGCGGGCGGAACGCCCGGCACGCCCGCGCCCAGTTCGCCTTCGTCCCCTCCCGGCCCCGGTTCAGCCGCTGCGCCATCGTCAGCGTCTCCCGGAAGTTCCGCCGCACCCGCTCCGGCAGAGCAGCCTCGATTTTCGCCTCCAGCCGCTCCCGGGCGGCCGCCGCCCGGGCCTCCTTCCGGTGCGGGTCGGCCGAGGCCGGCGCCGCCATGTCGGCCCGCAGCGCACCGAGCAAAAAGCCCGGCGCCTCGTCCCAGGTCGGCGTCGAAGGGTCGGTCTCCCGCTGCCCGCGGAAGCCGTACTCCCGGATGAGCTCCCGGTAGCCGGCCGCGAACTCCTCCCACGCCGGCGAGACCGGGGCCGCCAGCCGCGCCAGCAGCGCCTCCGTCGGCAGCTCGGCGAACGCCGCCGCGATGACGGCGCTCCGCCCCCCGGCCCGCGCCAGGTCCCACGTCGCCTTCCCCGGCTTCGCGCTCTCCACATCCCGCAGCGCGCTCGTCAGCGTCGTCACCCACGTCGGCGGGTGCTTCGGCAGGTGCTGGTCGAGCAGCGCCCCGAGCATCCCCGTGTACTCCGCCCCGCCGACCGAGACGATGACGTGCGAGACGAACAGCCCGGCGACGACCGCGAAGTTCTCCTCGATGGCCCGCAGCAGCTCGGCCCCGCTCAGCCGGGGATACTCCCGCGCCCAGGCCGCCCGGTACGCCTTCGTCGAAACCGTCGCCCCCCGCGCGATCTCCCGCTCGGCGTTCCGCCAGCGCGCCATGATTCGCCGCCGCGTGGCCTTCGCCCGTTCCACGTCCTGCGCCTGCCCGGCCGTCAGCCCCTCCCCCTCGACGAACTGCTGGAGCATGTCCGTCCCGGCCCCGACCTGGTACGTCGAGGTGATCGCCATCGACCACGCCACCCCGAGCGTCCACCGCCCGCCGACCACCCCGAGCACGTTCATCGCTGGCGGCGGCGCCGTCGGCACCAGGTCGAGCACCCCCAGCTCCTCCGCCATCTGCGTCGTGAACCGGTAATCCCACTCGTTGATGATGTCCGCCGTGAGCGGCTTGATGACCCCGGGCAGCACCTCCTCCACGTTCCCGGTCGTCACCAGCCGGTAGCGCGGGTTCGGCTCGGCATCCCACGAACAGAGCTTCTCCGTCGCCATCGCCATCACCCCTCAGTACTGGGCCGTGCCGCAGTCGACCGAGATGCAGGCGCCGGTGATCCCGGCCCCCGCCTCGCTCGCCAGCAGGAGCGCCACCGCGGCCACCTGCTCCACGGTGTTGATCTCCCCGGTCGCCGTCTTCGCCTTGAAAATCTTCTCCACCATCTCATCCAGCCCGGAGAGGCCCATCGCCTTCGCCGTCGCATCGCCCGATTCCCGCACCGCGTCGGTGATGATCAGCCCCGGGCAGATGGCGTTGCAGGTGATCCCCAGCCGCCCGACTTCGAGCGCCGTCGTCTTCGTCAGGCCGTTCACCCCGTGCTTCGCCGCCACGTACCCGGCCATCCCTGCCGCTCCCTGCTTCCCCTCCACCGACGAGATGTTGATGATCCGCCCCCAGCCGCGCGGGATCATCTGCTGCAGCGCCCACTTCGTCCCGTAGAACACCCCGCCGAGATTCCAGCGGATGTCGTTCTCCCAGGCGTCATCCTCCAGCTGGGCCACCGGCGCCGGCCGCGTAATCCCTCCCGCGTTGTTCACCATGATGTCGAGCTTCCCCCACCGCCCGACCGCCTCGTCGACCAGCCGCTTCACGTCCGCGCTGTTCCGCGCGTCCCCCTCGACGAAGACCGCCCGGTCGCCCGCGTCCAGCTCAGCGAGCGCCTGCTCCCCCTTCGCCCGGTCGCGTCCGTTGAAGGCGACCATCGCGCCTTCGCGCAGGAACGCCTCGACGAGCCCCCTGCCGATGCCGCGGCTCCCGCCCGTGACCGCGGCCACTTTCCCTTCGAGCATCTGCATCGTCTGTCCCCTCCGGCTGCTCCCGGGGGCGCCTTTGCCCGCGCCCCCGCTGCTGCCGGGAGCTTTTACCACATTGCCCGAAGGTTTGGAAGAGCGGCCAAGAAATTGGGAGACGGGGACGCCGGCCTCCCCCTAGCCGTCCAGCCCCGCCATCTCGGCCACCGGCTCGCCTGTCCCCGCCGCCACGCCGTCGGCCACCAGGTACGCCATCAGCATGTCGATGGTCTGCCGCTCGGTCTCCTCGAAATCGAACGCCCCCGGCTCCAGCAGCCACTGGAGCGCAATCCCCGTCACCGCCCCGATGTGCCGGGCCGCTGCCGCATCCGCGTCCAGGTCCCCCCGGAAGACGCCAGCCCGCTGCCCCGCCCGGATTGCAGCCGCCGTCGTCCGCCGGAACCCCTCCCAGAGCGCCCGGATCTCATCGCCCAGCTGCGGGTCCCGCTTTGCGCTCGCCGTAAACTGGACGAACACCTCGTAGGGCACCGGGTTCACCTTCGCCAGCTCGATCCCGATGCGGGTCACCGCCCGCATCGTCGCCACCGGGTCGCCGCCCTCCACCTGCGCCTGGCGAACCGACTCGGTGAAGATCTCCTGGCACCGCGCCAGCACCCCCGAGAGCAGGTCTGCCTTGTCCTTGAAGTGATACGAAACCAGCCCCCGGCTCACCTGCGCCCGCTTCGTCGCCTCGTCGATCGACGTCTCCGCCCAGCCCTTCTCCGCCATCACCTCCACCGCCGCATCGATGATCTGCTTCCGTCGAATCGCGTTGATGTCGAGTCGTGCCATCGGTCTCGTCCTTGCGGGGTTCGGCCCTGTTTTTCCAGCCTGTCCAGCATTTAGGCTAGCAGGCCATCGCCGTTGCCGCCCCTTTTCGCCTTGCAGCCCGTTCGGTACAGTTACGCCGCCGTTGGATGGCCAGCCAAACCCCTGTCCGGTGATACCAATGCCGCCCTCCCCTGAAACCCTCCTCGACCTCCACCGCCGCATGCTCCGCATCCGCCTCTTCGAGGAGGAGGCTGGCAGGCTCTCCGAAGCCGGCCGCATCCCCGGCGCCCTCCACCTCTACGTCGGCGAAGAAGCCGTCGCTGCCGGCGTCGCCGCCCACCTCGGCCCCGGCGACCAGGTCACCAGCACCCACCGCGGCCACGGCCACCTCGTCGCCGTCGGCGGCGATTTCAAGCGGATGTACGCCGAGCTCTTCGGCCGCGCCACCGGCTACTGTCGCGGCAAAGGCGGTTCGATGCACATCGCCGATATGGACCTCGGCATGCTCGGGGCCAACGGCATCGTCGGCGGCGGCCCCCCCATCGCCGTCGGCGCCGCCTTCTCCAACAAATACCGCAGGACCACGAACGTCACCGCCTGCTTTTTCGGCGACGGCGCCTCCAACGAAGGCAGCTTCCACGAGGCCGCCAACATGGCCGGCCTCTACCGCCTCCCCCTCGTCTTCGTCTGCGAAAACAACGGCTTCGGCGAGTTCACCCGCCAGGACCGCCACCAGGCGATCCGCGACATCGCCGACCGCGCCCCCGGCTACGGCTTCCCCGGCGTCGTCGTCGATGGCATGGACGTCATCGCCGTCTACGAGGCCGCCGGCGAAGCCATCGCCCGCGCCCGCCGCGGCGAAGGCCCTACCCTCCTCGAATGCAAAACGTACCGCTTCTACGACCACGTCGGCGTCCGCGGCATGGGCGTCGTCTACCGCTCCGACGATGAAGTCCGCGCCTGGCGCGAACGCGACCCAATCACCCTCCTCGAACGCCGCCTCGCCGAGCTCGGCATCCTCGACGCCGCCGGCGCCGCTGCCGTCCGCGACCGCATCCTCGCCGAGGTCCGCGAGGCCATCGCCTTCGCCGAGGCGAGCCCCTTCCCCGACCCCTCCGCCCTCACCGAAGACGTCTACGCCAGCTAGCCCACCGAGGAGCCTGAGATGACCACCGCCGCCGCCCAGCGCCAGCTTCCCGTCGTGATGGCCATCAACGAGGCCCTCCGCCAGCTCATGCAGGAGGACCCGAACGTCTTTCTCGCCGGCGAAGACGTCGCCCTCTACGGCTCCGTCTTCGGCTTCAGCCGCGGCCTCCTCGAGGAGTTCGGCCCCGAGCGCGTCGTCGATACGCCGATCAGCGAGGCCGCCCTCGTCGGCCTCGGCGTCGGCGCCGCCGCCACCGGCCTCCGCCCCATCATCGACATCATGTTCATGGACTTCATGGGCGTCGCCATGGACCAGCTCGTCAACCAGGCCGCCAAGATGCGCTACATGTTCGGCGGCAAGGCCCGCCTCCCCCTTACCATCCACACCATGGCCGGCGCCGGCCTCAACCTCGCTGCCCAGCACTCCCAGAGCCTCGAGGCCTGGTTCTGCCACGTCCCCGGCCTCAAAGTCGTCATGGCCTCCGGCCCCTACGAGGCCAAAGGCCTCCTCATCTCCGCCGTCCACGACGATAGCCCCGTCATCGTCGTCAACAACAAGGCCCTCCTCGGCTTCGCCGGCCACGTCCCCGAAGAGATGTACGAAATCCCCCTCGGCCAGGCGAACGTCGTCCGCCCCGGCACCAGCTTCACCATCATCGCCACCGGGCGGATGGTCCAGGAGAGCCTCTCCGCCGCCGAAAAGCTCCGCGAGCACGACATCGACGCCGAGGTCATCGACCCGCGCTCGCTCGTCCCCCTCGATACCGCCACCATCGTCGAATCCGTCCGCAAGACCCACCGCGCCCTCGTCGTCCACGAGGCCGTCCGCTTCGGCGGCTTCGGCGCCGAGATCGCCGCCCAAATCCAGGAAGCCGCCTTCGATTACCTCGATGCGCCCGTCGGCCGGGTCGGCGCCCCCTTCTCCCCCGTCCCCTTCAGCCCCGCGCTCGAGGCCCACTACGTCCCGAACGCCGACCGTATCGTCGGCGAAGTCCTCCGCCTCCTGGGGCGGGCCGCCTGACGATGGCCGCCGCCCCCGTCGGCATCATCGCGAACCCGGCCTCGGGCAAGGACATCCGCCGCCTCATCGCCCACGCCCCCGTCTCGACCGACGTCGAAAAGCGGGCCATCCTCCGCCGTTTCCTCATCGGCGCGGCCGCTGGCGGTGCCGCCGACGTCCTCTACCTGGCCGGGCCGCACCGCCTCGTCGAAGACGCCCTCGCCGGCCTCGACCTCCCCCTCCGCGCCCTCCCCCTGCCCCTCGACCTCACCGACTCGGCCCTCGATACGAGGAACGCCGCCGCGGCCTGCCGCGCCGCCGGCGCCGCCGTCGTCCTCGTCCTCGGCGGCGATGGCACCTGCCGGGCCGCCGCCGCGGGCTGGCAGGACATCCCCATCCTCCCCCTCTCCACCGGCACCAACAACGTCTTCCCCCTCACCTGCGAACCCACCGTCGCCGGCCTCGCCGCCGGCCTGGTCGCCGCCGGCCGCCTCACCCTCGCCGAGGTCGCCACGCCCGCGCCCGTCATCGAGGTCGAGGTCGAAGGAGAGCCGCCGGACCTCGCCCTCGTCGATGCCGCCTTCGTCGACGACCTCTTCAGCGGGGCCCGCGCCGTCTGGCGCCCCGCCGAGCTGCGCGCCGTCCTCCTCCTCCGCGCCGACCCGGCCGTCACCGGCCTCGCCGCCATCGGCGGGATGCTCGGCCTCCCCCGCCCGGCCGATGGCGCGCTCCTCCTCGAGCTCGGCGAGGGCGGCACCCGGGCGCACGTCCCCCTCGCCCCCGGCCTCGTCCTCCCCGTCCCCGTCCGCGCCCATGACCGGCTCCCGTTCGACCGGTCCCTCGCCTGGCACGGCCCCGGCATCGTCGCCCTCGACGGTGAGCGGGACCGCCGCCTCCTCCCGGGCCAGCGCGCCGCGCTCACCCCCCGGCGCACAGGCCCCCGCGTCATCGACCCCCGCCGCGCCCTCGAGCGGGCGGCGGCGGCCGGCCTCTTCATCGAAGTCCCCTGCGGAGCGCGCTATGCCGACTGACGTCCTCATCCCCAAGCTGGGCATGACCATGACCGAGGGCACCGTCGCCGAATGGCTCATCCCCGACGGTGCACCCGTCCGTACCGGCGATATCGTCTACCGCCTCGAAACCGAGAAGATCGAATTCCAGGTCGAGGCCGAGGCCGACGGCATCCTCCGCCACGCCGTCCCGGCCGGCACCACCCTCCCGCCCGGCTCCGTCGTCGGCTACATCCTCGCCCCCGGCGAGCAGCCCCCCGCCGGCGCCGCCCCATCCGCCCCCGCCGCCCCATCCGCCCCCGCACCGCCGCCTCCCCCGCCCGGGCAGGTCGCCGCCTCCCCGGCGGCCCGCCGCCTCGCGGCCGAGCTCGGCGTCCCGCTCGAGGCGGTCGTCGGGTCCGGCCCCGGCGGCCGCATCACCGAGGAGGACGTCCGCCGCGCGCACGCCGCCCTCCAGCCCGCCCCCGCCGCACCGGAGCCGCCGGCCGCCACCCCTGTGGCCCGCGCCCTCGCCCGTGAGCTGGGCGTCGACCTCGCGACCGTCCGCGGGACCGGTCCCGGCGGCCGCATCACCAAAGACGACGTCGAGGCCGCGGCCGCCCGTGGCCCCGCCGCCGCTCCCCCGGCGACCCCCTCGCCGCCCCGGGCCGCCGGCGAGCGCATCCCCCTCCGCGGCATGCGCCGCACCATCGCCGAGCGGATGCACCGCAGCCTCCAGGAGATGGCCCAGCTCACCCTCGGCATGCGCGTCCGGGTGGACGAGGCGCTCCGCCTCCGCGAGCAGCTCATCGCCGAGTGGCAGCCCGAGGGCATCCGCCCCTCGGTGACGGACCTCATCGTCCGCGCCGTCGCGAAGGCCCTCCGCCGCCACCCCGCCCTCAACGCCCGCGTCGAGCCGGACGCCATCGTCCTCGAGCCTGCCATCCACATCGGCCTCGCCGTCGCCCTCGAAAGCGGCCTCGTCGTTCCCGTCATCCGCAACGCCGACGCCCTCGACCTCCGCGAGCTCGCCCGTGAGACCGCCCGCCTCGCCGAGGCCGCCCGCGCCGGCACCCTCGGCCTCGATGACTACGCCGGCCAGACCTTCTCCGTCACCTCCCTCGGGACCTCCGGCGTCGAATTCTTCACCCCCATCATCAACCCGCCGAACGTCGCCATCCTCGGCGTCGGCCGGGTCGTCGACGACGTCGCCTGGGAAGATGACCGGCCGGTCCGCACCCGTGCCCTCACCCTCAGCCTCACCATCGACCACCGGGCCGTCGATGGCGCCCCCGGCGCCGCCTTCCTCGCCGCCGTCCGCGAGCTGCTCGAATCCCCCTACCGGCTGCTCCTGCCATGAGCGGCCCCGCCCGGTTCGACGTCGCAGTCATCGGCGGCGGCGCAGCTGGAGTGGCTGCCGCCCTCGAGGCTGCCGCCCTCGGCGCCTCCGTCGCCCTCGTCGAAGCCGAGCGCCCCGGCGGCAGCTGCGTCCACCACACCTGCATCCCCACCTCCATCCTCCTCGACGCCGCCGAGGGGTTCGTCCGCGCCCGTGAACTCAGCGTCGCAGGCGTCTTCACCGCCGGCGAATCCTTCCAGCTCGGCCGCGCCAACGACCGGGCCCGCGCCCTCGTCCGCTCGCTCGCCGGCGGGGTCGAGGCCGCCCTTCGCCGCGCCCGCGTCCAGGTCATCGCGGGCCATGCCAGCTTCCGCGAGCCCGGCCTGCTCGACATCGCGGGCGCCGAGCCCCTCGCAGCCGATGCCGTCGTCATCGCCAGCGGCGCCCGCTGGCAGCCCCCGTCCATCCCCGGCCTCCCTGCCGACCGCCTCGTCACCCCGGATATCGTCCAGTCCTGGCGCGAACCGCCGCCCTCCTGCCTCGTCCTCGGCGGCGGGCCCTCCGGCGGCATCTTCGCGCTCGAATACGCGGCCCTCCTCGCCCTCGCCGGCTCGACCGTGGCCGTCGCCAGCCCGGCACCGGCCGTCTGCCCCGGCTTCGACGACGACCTCCAGCCCGTCATCGCCGAGCTCCTCGGCCAGCTCGGCATCACCGTCCACACCGGCGCCGCACCCGCCGCGGCCGCCGCCGACGCGGTCCGCCTCACGGCCGCAACCGGCGACTGCGACGTCCCGGCCGCGGTCGTCCTCGTCGCCGACCCGCGCGTGCTCACCGCCGAGGGGCTCGGACTCGAGCGGGCCGGCCTCACCCCGGCGGCAGACGGCGCCATCCCGGTCGATGCCCGCTGCGCGACGGCCGTCCCCGGCATCTTCGCCGCGGGCGACATCACCGGCCGGGGCATGCTCTCCAGCACCGCTGCCCTCGAGGGCCGAATCGCGGGCGCGAACGCCGCCGGCGATGCCCGGGCTGCCCGGCTCCACGCCGTCCCGCGCCTCGTCCACACCATCCCCCCGCTCGCCGCCGTCGGCGAGACCGCAGCCGCTGCCCGTGAACGCGGCCTGCAGGTCGCCAGCGCCACGCTCCCGTTCGAAGGGATGCCCGCCGGCATCGTCCGCGGCGGCCACCCGGGATTCCTCCGCCTCCACGCCGAGGCCCGCACCGGCGAACTCCTCAGCGCCCAGGCCGCCGGGCCCGGCGCCCACGAAATCATCGCTGCCGCGGCTGCGCTCATGCAGGCCGAGGCGACGGTCCACCAGCTCGCGGCCGCGACCGCCTGGCACCCGTCGCCCCTCGAACTCCTCAGCGAGGCGGCCCGCCGCCTCGGCGGCTAACGCTACGCCCGGAGCGCGTACACCTCGTACGTCACCCCGCCCGGCGTCGTCGACCCGACGGCCACCGCCTGCACGCTGTTCAGCCAGGCATACTTCTCCGCGCCCGTCTCGAACAGCGGCGTCGAGTACACCTTCGTCGACCCGTCAGCTGCCCGGGTCCCGACCCCGGTGTAGGTCAGCAGGATGTGCGCACCGTCCTCCGTCTGCAGCGTCAGGCGCACGTCCAGCTTCATGCTCCCGTCCGGCCGGAGCGTCACCCAGTCGCCCCCGGAATTCGGCACGATCGTGCCCTTCAGCTTCGGGCCCTCGAACGTCCCCCCGGGCACGTTCACGATCAGCCGCGAGCCCTGCGGGCCCCCCGGGATCATCGTCGGCTGCCCGACGTTCGCCGTCATCGTGAAGAGGAACTCGACTGGCAGGCTTTCCAGCGGCATCGAACCATCCTTTCGCAGTGAACTTTCTGAATCACAGTGCACTTCCCGAACCCGGGCGGCTGGCCCGGGCCAGCCGCTGCGCCCCGGCTCAGCCGGCAGCGCCGCACATCCTACCCGCCCGCAGCGGGCTGTGCGCTCTCGTGCATCACGACGCTCACCTCCCCCGCCAGCGAATCGTCCCGGATGAGACGGACCACCTCCTCCGCGATCCGCTCCGGCCTCAGCAGCACCGCCCCCTCGAGCGAGGGCTCCAGCCACTTCGCCGGCCGCGTCCCGTCGCCCGTCTTGGCGATAATCGGCGTATCCACCATCCCCGGCGCGACCGCGTTCACCCGTACCTTCTCCAGCTCCTGGAGAATCGCGCACGACTTCGTGAAGTGGATGACCGCCGCCTTCGAGGCCGCGTACACCGGGTCGAACGGCAGCGGCCCCATCCCCGCGATGCTCGCCGTATTGATGACGACCCCGCCCTCCCCGTGCTCGCGGAACGCCTCGACCGCCGCTCGCGTCCCCATGACCACCCCGGCCGTGTTCACCGCGATCACCCGGTAGACCTTCTCCAGCGGCGCATCCGGCCAGCCCGGGGTGTCCCCCGTCATGATGCCCGCGTTGTTGTGGACGATATCGAGCCGCCCGAACACCCGCTTCGCCGCCCGGAACAGCTCCGCAATCCCCTCCGGCGTCCCCACGTCGCCGTAAACGAACGCCGCCTCCCCGCCCGCGGCCGCAATCCGCCGGGCGGTCTCCTCGCCGCCCGCGCGGTCGATGTCGACGACCACGACTTTCGCACCCTCCTGCGCCAGGCGCTCCGCGCACGCCCGGCCGATGCCCGACCCGGCGCCTGTGACGAGCGCCACCTTGCCCGCGATCTCCATGCCTGCCTCCAGGAACGACGTCGGCGGGAGTTTATCCTGCTGGACAAAGCTTTGGCCAATAGGCCAGTATGCGCCCATGCCGCAATCCGTCATCCCCGGTCCGCTCGCCGCGCACCTCGCCGCCATCCCCCACCTCCGCGACGGCTTCGCCAGCTTCCTCGCCGCCTGTTTCGATACCGAAACGCTCGCCCCGGTCACCCTCGAGCGCTGCCGCCGGCTCGTCGCCGGCCTTCACGCCGCCGACCCCGCCACCTGCGGGCCCGCCTTCGCCGACCTCCCCGCCGGGGAGGCAGCCGCCCTCGCCCGCGGCGAGCTCCCCGCAGGCCTCCCGCCCGCCGATGCCCTCGCCCTCGAGGTCGCCCGCCATCTGCCGTGGGACCACCACGGCCTCACCGACCCGCCCGTCCTCGCCTTCCGCGAGGCCTGTGGCGACCGGGCGACCGTCACCCTCCTCGCCGCCCTCGCCATGTTCGATGCCCTCTGCCGGATGACCCGCGCCGCCGCGCGCCTCGAAGGAGCCTGACCGATGTCGACCGTCCCCCGCGTCCCCTCCGCCGTCCCTGGCCAGCCGCCGGCCTTCCACACTGTCCTCGCCCACGCCCCCGGCATCCAGGCCCGGTTCGCCAGCCTCTACGGCGCCTTCTGGATGGACTCCGCCCTCCGCCAGCGCGAAAAGGAGCTCGCCCGCATCCGGAACGCCCGCGTCACCGCCTGCGGCTTCTGCCGCCAGGTCCGCTTCTCCCTCGCCCGCGACGAGGGGCTCGACGAGGCCACCCTCGACCTCGTTACCGACGGCTACCTCGAGGCCCCGCTCAGCGACCGCGAAAAGCTCATCCTCCGCTACACCGATGCCATCATCGGCGACCCCGAGCGCGCCGACCCGGAGCTCGGGCGGGCCCTCCGCGCCGAGCTCGGCGAAGCCGGCCTCGCCGAGCTTACCCTCGGCGTCGGCCTCTTCCTCGGCCTCGCCAAGGTCCTCATCACCCTCGGCCTCGAGCCGGAGGCGATGCCCGTCACCGTCCTCCCGACCCCCGGCTCCTCCGCCTATCGCGCCCCGGCCCCCGCGCCCGGCAGCTAGCCGCGCAGCACCCGCGGCGGCGCCCCCAGCCCGAAGAGCGTCCCTTTCCCCGTCACCGCGTCGAAGCTCTCCACCATCACCTCGAGCGCGTCGCCGTCGTCCAGCGTCACCACCCCCCGGCCGATCGCCGGCACGACCAGCGGCTCCGCCCGGAACACCCCGCCCCAGCCCGCCACCTTTCCCGGCGGCGTCGGCTTCGTGAACAGCTCCAGCCACACCCGCCGCCGGAACCCGGCCCGGAGCACCTCGAGGTCAGCTTCCCCTTCCCATCTGCGCATCGGTAACACTCCCCGGGGCATTGGCCCCGTCGATAGCGTGGAACGACCGTTGCAATCGATCTGGCCGCCCAGTATAGTCGCCTCGCTGGCCATATGGCCAAAAATCTGGCAGGCAGGATAGCCATGGACTCCGCTCCCGCCGAACCCGCCCCCCTCAACCGCCCGCCCCGCAAGAAGCGCCACCCCCTCTCCGGCGCCATCTACGAAGAGCTCCCCGGCAACCGCGTCCGCGTCACCAAAGGTGACCTCTGCGGCATCTTCGATGGCTTCACCACCCGCTACCTCGAAGGCAACCTCACCTACGCCGACCCCCACATGATCATCTGGGTCGGCGGCAAACCCGTCGAAGGCCTCGGCCACCGCGCCGAGCGCGCCCGCGGCCTCGAAATCGTCCACGATTAGCCCAGCCCCGGAGGAACCCACCATGGCACTCAAAACCGTCGGCGACCAGGGCCGCCTCACCCCGGCCGGCTACCGCTCCGCAGGCACCCTCTACCAGGAGCTCCTCGACCAGGACTCCCGCCCCGTCCCGGCCGTCCTCCGCCTCGAATCCCCCATCGAGCCCGGCGTCACCCGCGTCCCCGCCGAGCAGTACTACAGCAAAGCCATCCACGACCGCGAAGTCGAAAAAATCTGGAAGCGCGTCTGGCAAATGGCCTGCCGCGAAGAGGACATCCCCGAGGTCGGCGACTACATCGTCTACGACATCGCCCACCTCTCCTTCCTCGTCGTCCGCAGCGCCCCCGACCGGGTCCAGGCCTTCCACAACGCCTGCCTCCACCGCGGCCGCCAGCTGCGCGAATTCGACGGCCGCGGCGCCCAGGAGTTCCGCTGCCCCTTCCACGGCTGGTGCTGGGAGATCGACGGCTCCCTCAAAGAGGTCGTCTGCCACTGGGACTTCCCCGACGTCCGCGAAGAGGAGTACCGCCTCCCCGAGGTGAAGGTCGGCACCTGGGGCGGCTTCGTCTTCATCAACCCCGACCCGAACGCCGAGCCCCTCGAACAGTTCCTCGGCGACCTCCCCCGTCACTTCGAACGGTGGGACCTCGCCAACCGCTTCAAGCAGGCCCACGTCGCCAAGATCCTCCGCTGCAACTGGAAAGTCGCCCAGGAAGCCTTCATGGAGGCCTACCACGTCGTCGCCACCCACCCCCAGCTCCTCAACGGCATCGGCGACTCCAACTCCCAGTACGACGTCTTCGGCAACTTCTCCCGCGCCATCACCCCCAACGGCACCCCGAGCCCCCACCTGCGCGAGACGCCCACCCAGCAGGACATGCTCGATGCCATGTTCGACCGGAACCTCGATACCCCGCCCCTCGCCGAGGTCCCGCCCGGCATGCCCGCCCGCCAGTTCGCCGCCATGCTCAGCCGCGAAGGCATGCGCGCCGTCATCGGCGACGAGGCCGATACCTACTGCGACGCCGAATACCTCGACTCCTTCTACTTCACCGTCTTCCCCAACTTCCACCCCTGGGGCGCCTTCAACCGCATCACCTACCGCTTCCGCCCCCACGGCGACAACCCCGATGAATGCATCATGGAGTGCATGTTCCTCGCGCCCTGGCCCAAGGGCGAACCGAAACCCCCGGCCGCGCCCATCCACTGGCTCGGCCCCGACGACGACTGGGCCGATGCCCCCGAACTCGGCATGCTCGCCCGCGTCTTCAACCAGGACACCTTCAACATCCCCAAGGTCCAGCTCGGCCTGAAGACGATGCGCAAGCCCGAGGTCGTCTTCGCCAGCTACAACGAAACCAAGATCCGCCACTTCCACCAGCTCTACGACCGCTGGATGGAGCTCGAATAGCCGCCATGCGCCCGGCCGGGGCCCCCGCCTGGCTCGATGCTCCCCCGGACCCGGACGCCCTCGCCGAGGCTCTCGCCCGCATCGGGGAGCCGTCCGGCGAGGAGCTCGCCGGGCTCCTCGATGCGCTCGAGACCGCCCGGGCACAGCTCGAGCAGGCGGCCCGCGAGGCGTTTGCCCGCGCGCCCGTCTCCCGCGCGACGGCCGCCTTCCACAGCGCCCTCCCCGACCTCCGCCCCTTCGTCCTCTACCGCCTCCCCGGGCTCCTCCGCGAAGCCGGCTTCTACACCGCCGACGAACTCCGCGCCCTCGCGCCCTCCGCTTCCCCCGCCTGGGTCGCCCGCGAAGCCACCCGGCAGCTTGCCGGCCTCGCCGCCGTCCGGCAGGCTATCCGCCGGCTCGACGCCGGTGACCTTCGCCCCGCCGATTTCCCCGCCGCCATCCACGAGGCCGCCCGCTCCGTCGCCACAGGCATCCCCCCAGCTCACCAGGAGGACCAGCGATGACGACCCCCACCCCCACCCGCCGCTACAGCGACTGGCGCGACGAATTCGAAGCGCGCAAGAAAAGCCCCGCCGAGGCCCTCCAGGTCGTCCAGGACGGCCACCTCGTCGGCCTCGGCATCCTCTGCCCCGGCGTCCTCACCCAGGCGCTCCTCGAGCGCGCCCGCCAGCTCGAGCGCGTCGATATCCGCTGCCTCGCCCCGCGCGAAGTGCCCATCTTCTCGCCCGGCGGCCCCAAAGGCGAAAAGGAGATCGAGCTCTTCATCGGCGATGCTCTCCGCCCCGCCCACGACCAGCGCATCGCCACCTACCTCCCCAACACCTTCATGCTCGGCTTCAAAGCCTTCGATGCCGGCCGGCCCGAAGCCCGCATCCCCGACGTCTTCCTCGTCGCCGTCTCGCCCCCGAACGAAAAGGGCTACGTCAACTTCGGCCCCCATATGTGGCACAAGAAGGCCTACGTCCGCCGCTGCCGCCACACCATCGCCGCCATCGACCCCAACATCCAGCCCGTCTTCGGCGATACCTGGATTCACGTCTCCGAGATCGAGACCTTCGTCGATGGCTACATCCAGCCCGTCGACCTCGCCGCCGTCCGCCAGCGCGTCGAAACCCAGGCCCCGCCCGAACACCGCGACGCCCTCCTCAAGATGCTCGGCGAAGCCTCGCCCGACCAGATCGCCCTCGTCGAGGACATGTACCACCTCTTGCCACCCGGCATCCTCCAGCAGGCCTTCGGCCTCGCCGACGTCGACCCAGCCGCCCAGGCGATCGCTGACCACCTCAAGACCCTCATCCGCGACGGCGACACCATCCAGGTCGGCGTCGGCCAGCCCAGCTCCCTCATGTTCAAGGCCGGCGCCTTCGACCACGCCCACGACCTCGGCCTCCACACCGAGCTCGGCTCCCCCGGCCTCGCCCGCCTCTGGGAGAAAGGCGTCCTCACCGGCGCCCGCAAGAGCATCCACCGCGGCCGCGCCGTCGCGACCGCCTGGACCGGCTGCGACGGCACCGACCTCCGCATCATCGCCGATAACCCCGCCTTCGAGCTCTACGATTCGAACTACCTCCTCAACCCCCTCCTCATGGCCCAGAACCGCCAGATGACCTCCATCAACAGCGCCATCGCCGTCGACCTCCTCGGCCAGGTCGCCAGCGAAGACCGCTTCGGCGGCCACATGGTCAACGGCACCGGCGGCCAGCCCGATGCCCACCTCTCCGCCGCCCTCTGCCCCGATGGCCGCGCCATCACCGTCCTCCGCTCCACCGCGCTCGAAGGCACCGTCTCCAAGATCGTCGCCCAGCACCCCGAGGGCACCCTCGTCACCGTCCCGCGCTACCTCGCCGATACCGTCATCACCGAGTACGGCATCGCCCGCCTGCTCGATAAGAACCACCGCCAGCGCGCCGAAGAGCTGATCGCCATCGCCCACCCGGACTTCCGCGCCGAGCTCCGCCAGCAGGCGAAACAGCTCTGGGGGAGCCTCGAATGAGCGAGGAGCCCGCCCCCGCCGCCCGGCCCGGCACCCCGCCCGGCCGCCTCGCCGGCAAGGTCGCCGTCGTCCTCGGCGCCTCCTCCGGCATCGGCCGGGCCGCCGCCCTCCGCTTCGCCTGCGAAGGGGCGGCCGTCATCGCCGCCGCCCGCCGCCAGCCCGAGCTCGAATCCCTCGCGGCCGCCTGCGGCGCCGTCCCCATCCCCTGCGACATCACCCGCGATGACCAGGTCGAAGCGCTCGCCCGGGCCGCCCTCGACCGCTTCGGCACCCTCGATGTCGCCCTCAACTGCGCCGGCTTCGAGCAGAGCACCCCCATCCGCGACCTCACCCCCGAGCGCCTCTACGCCATGGCCAGCGTCCAGTTCCTCGGCGCCGTCGGCTTCATCCGCCACATGGCCAACGCCATGGCCGCCACCGGCGGCGGCTCCCTCATCACCGTCTCCTCCATCACCGCCCGGCTCGTCGGCGAAGGCCTCGCCGCCTACGGCGGCTCCAAAGCCGCCATCAACCACATCACCCGCATCGCCGCCCTCGAATACGGGCCCCAGGGCGTCCGCGTCAACGTCGTCTCCCCAGGCCTCATCGAAACCCCGATGACCGCCCACATGTTCATCCCCCCCGTCGTCCGCGCCTTCACCCGCGAAACGCCCCTCCGCCGCATGGGCACCGTCGACGACGTCGTCGAAGCCATCACCTGGCTCGCCTCCGACGCCTCCAGCTTCATCACCGGCCACGACCTCCCCGTCGACGGCGGCCAGCTCTGCCGCCGCCTCCCCGGCCGCGACGACTTCCTCAACCCCGGCTGATTGTTGACACAGTCACTCGACTTTCTGGGCGATCCGCGGTACACTCCGCCCGGGAATCACCCCGAGACCCTTCGCCCACACCACGGAGGTCCCCCATGACCGACATCGAAGCCCGCGGCTACGCCCACCCCGAAGTCCTCGTCTCCACCGAATGGGTCGCCCAGCACCTCGGCGACCCCGCCGTCCGCATCATCGAATCGAACGAAGACCCGCTCCTCTACCCCTCCGGCCACATTCCCGGGGCCGTCCAGGTCGACTGGGCCGCCGACCTCAACGACCCGCTCCGCCGCGACTACCTCGACCGTGCCGGCTTCGAAAAACTCGCCAGCCGCATCGGCATCACCCCGGAGACCACCGTCGTCTTCTACGGCGACAAGAACAACTGGTGGGCCTGCTACGCCTTCTGGGTCTTCCAGCTCTTCGGCCACGAGAACGCGAAAATCATGGACGGCGGCCGCCTCAAGTGGGAAAAAGAAGGCCGCCCCCTCACCAGAGACGTCCCCTCCTACCCCCCGACGCAGTACCAGGCCCCCGAGCGCGACGACTCCAAAATCCGCATCTTCCGCGATGAAGTCCTGAAAAAGCTCGGCACCGGCGTCAAGCTCGTCGACGTCCGCAGCCCGCAGGAGTACACCGGCGAGCGCACCCACATGCCCGAATACCCCCAGGAGGGCGTCCTCCGCGGCGGCCACATCCCCGGCGCCAAGAACGTCCCCTGGGCACGCGCTGCCAACCCCGAGGACGGCACCTTCAAATCCGCCGCCGAGCTGAAGGCGATTTACGAGCAGGAGCAGGGCCTCAGCCCCAACGACGAAGTCATCGCCTACTGCCGCATCGGCGAGCGCAGCTCCCACACCTGGTTCGTCCTCACCTACCTCCTCGGCTACCCCAACGTCCGCAACTACGACGGCTCCTGGACCGAATGGGGCAACTCCGTCGGCGTCCCCATCGAACGCTGACCTTCGCTACGCTTGGATCATCCCGGTGCGGCGGGCGGCCCGGCTGCCCGCCGCACCCCGTCCCCGGAGCGTCCCCATGGCCCAGCCCCCCAAAGCCTTCCAGCAGGTCATCGACGATTTCGCCTTCGCCGACCGCCAGGAGCGGATCGAGATGCTCATCGAGTACGCCGACCGCTTCCGGGAAGTCCCCCCGCACATCGCCGCCCGCCCCTTCCCCGAAGAGCACCACGTCCAGAAATGCGAATCCGATGCCTACGTCTGGGCCGAAGACCTCCCCGACGGCACCCTCAAATTCCACTTCGCCGTCGAAAACCCCCAGGGCCTCTCCGCAAAAGCCTGGGCCGTCATCCTCGATGAAACCCTCTCCGGCCAGCCCCTCGAAGAAGTCGCCGCCGTCCCCTGCGACAGCGTCTTCACCGTCTTCGGCAAAGAGGTCTCCATGGGCAAAGGCATGGGCCTCATGGGCATCGCCGATATGGTCACCACCTTCGCCCGCCAGCGCCTCGCCGCCCGCAACCGCCCTGCCTGACCGCCCCGTCCGCCGTAACACAAATGTTCGTTGACCGGGCCCACCCCGCGCCGTAGCATCGGAAGAGCACCCCGGGGACGCAGGAGGCCATGCCGAAATTCATCTTCGTCACCGGCGGCGTCGTCAGCTCCGTCGGCAAAGGCATCACCACCGCCAGCCTCGGCCGAATCCTCAAGTCCCGCGGCATCAAGGTCTCCATCCAGAAGCTCGACCCCTACCTCAACGTCGACCCCGGCACCATGTCCCCCTACCAGCACGGGGAAGTCTTCGTCACCGTCGACGGCGCCGAGACCGACCTCGACCTCGGCCACTACGAGCGGTTCATCGACCAGGACCTCGAAGCCGCCTCCTCCGTCACCTCCGGCCAGGTCTACCTCGCCGTCCTCGAACGCGAGCGGCGCGGCGATTACCTCGGCGGCACCATCCAGCAGGTCCCCCACCTCACCAACGAGATCAAAGCCCGCATCTATGGCGTCGCCGAGCGCGCCGGCTGCGACGTCCTCATCTGTGAAGTCGGCGGCACCGTCGGCGATATCGAAGGCGAAACCTTCATCGAAGCCATCCGCCAGATTCGCCACGAACAGCCCCGCGACGCCACCCTCAGCGTCCACGTCTGCTTCCTCCCCTGGGTCGGCGCCACCGGCGAACTGAAGACCAAGCCCACCCAGCACTCCGTCCGCGAACTCCGCTCCAAGGGCATCCAGCCCGACGCCATCGTCCTCCGCAGCGACCACCCCGTCCCCCGCGACATCACCGAGAAGGTCGCCCTCTTCTGCGACGTCGAACCCCGCGCCGTCATCCCCATGGAAACGGCCGACACCATCTACGAAGTCCCCATCACCCTCGAAGAGCGCGGCCTCGGCGATTTCGTCCTCGACCGCCTCGGCCTCAGCGGCCAGCGCGACCTCGCCGAGTGGCGCGACCTCGTCCACCGCCTCAAACACCCGAAGCACAGCGTCGAAATCGCCGTCGTCGGCAAATACGTCGAACTCCGCGATGCCTACATCTCCGTCAAAGAAGCGCTCGTCCACGCCGGCATCGCCCACGAGGCCGACGTCGCCATCCGCTGGGTGCCCGCCGAGGCGCTCGAGACCCGCGCCCCGGCCGACCTCCTCGCCGGCGTCGAGGGCGTCGTCGTCCCCGGCGGCTTCGGCGAACGCGGCTGGGAAGGCAAAATCCGCGCCGCCGAGTACTGCCGCACCACCGGCACGCCCTACCTCGGTCTCTGCCTCGGCATGCAGGCGCTCGTCACCGAGTTCGCCCGCAACGTCGCCGGCCTCGTCGGCGCCAACAGCACCGAGTTCGACCCCGAAACCCCCCACCCCGTCATCAGCCTCCTCGAAGAGCAGCACAGCGTCGTCAACCTCGGCGGCACCATGCGGCTCGGCGCCTATCCCTGCCGCCTCCTGCCCGGCAGCCTCGCCCACCGCGCCTACGGCGCCGACCTCGTCAGCGAGCGCCACCGCCACCGCTGGGAGTTCAACAACGCCTACCGCCTCCGCCTCGAAGAAGCCGGCCTCCGCGTCAGCGGCACCTCGCCCGATGGCGCCCTCGTCGAAATCTCCGAAGTCGCCGCCCACCCGTTCATGCTCGGCACCCAGTTCCATCCCGAGCTCCAGAGCCGCCCCAACCGTCCCCATCCCCTCTTCCGGGAGTTCATCGCCGCCGCCCTCGCCCGCCGCACAGCCGGCGCTGCCGCCTCTGCCACCGCCTGACCGGCCGCGCTACTCCAGGCGGAGCGCCCGGCGCACGTCCGGGTTCTGGAGGTCGAGCTCGAACGTCCGGTACTCGTACTGGGCGCCGGTATCGGGCGCATGCCCCACCTTCGTCTCCGCCACCCGCAGCACCCCCCACGAAATCAGGCTGTTGACGAGGTTCTTCACGTCCGTCTCCTCGCGCCGCACCACCGGCTTCAGCGTCTCCACGACCCGGTTGAACGTCAGCCAGTTCACCCCCGGCTTGTACCGCTCGTCATGGATCGCGACGACGACCGCCCGCCGCTGCTCGTCCGTCAGGTCGTTGTAGTTGAAGCGGGCGTAGTCGTACCGCCCCGGTTCCGGCATCGCGTTCCGCGGCCGCCCGGTCGCCTCCGCCCGCTCCGTCGGCAAAAACAGCCAGTCCGTGAAGTCGGCGTTCACCACCTTCACGAGGCCGGATTCGTGGAGGGCCCGCGCAAAATCGCCCGCCCGGCCCCGCGCCAGCCGCTGAAACTCGGCCTGCGGCATCCGCTTCTGCAGCTCCTGCCCCACCAGCGAAAGCGGCAGGTCGCGCCCGTCCCGCCGAAACTCCTCCACGATCGTCAGCACCAGCCCGAGCACGTCGACCAGCTCCCGCGGCTCCGCCGCAACCGGCCCCTTCGCCTGCGCCAGCTCGAGCGCCCGCGCCGCCGCTGCAGCCAGCCGCGGCTCCACCTTCGCCACCGCCACCGGCTCCCCCGGCGGGGCCGCCCCCGCCCGCTCCACCTCCGGCTCCACGTCCAGGTCGTAATACAGCACCACATCCGCCTGCTGCACCAGCTGCGCCGAGGTCGCCCACGAAACCCCGATCACCACGACCCGCTTCCCGCGCGCCCGCAGCAGCGTCACCACATGGAAAAAGCTGTGATCGCCCGAGGCGATCACGAACGTCCCGATGTTCGGGTAGAGGTGGCTCGCCTCCACACAGTCCACCGCCAGCCGCACATCCACCGAGTTCTGGATGCGCGTCTCCCCCTCCGCCGTCGTGTACCGGCGCGTCAGCACGTACACCGGCTCCAGCCCCGCCGTGTACAGCGAGGCCGGGTCGCCCGCCTGCACCGGGTCCATCCAGTCCGCGTACGCCCGCGCATAGGCCACCCGCCCGAACCGCTCGGCCGCCTCCCGCAGCGCCGTCACGTTCGGTTTCCGGTTCCGCTGCACCAGGCTGAACTTCAGGTTCTCCCAGTCCACCAGCAGCGCCACATCGTCGTGCCCCGGCCCGTTCGCAAGCTCCCGCATGCCGCAATCCTAGCCGATCAGCCGCCGGCTGCACCGAAGCGCGGCGAGTGTCCAATCTCCTGCGATATCCCCGGCCATCGACAGGCCGGGATGGAGCTCATCGTCCGCGTCCGGTCCCCCCGGTAACGGCGCACCCCCGGGCCGTTACAACCCCATATCAACCAAGGTCAAGGCCGGTCCAGCAGGCCCGGCCGTGTGGTACGTTGACCCTGCCGAATCCCGGCGCCCGCCGGGAACGGGGGACCCACTCCCTGGGGTGCATCCTTCCGGGCTGGAAGGACGGCGACTTCCGACGCCGAACCCGTCAGCTAACCCCGTAGGCGTTCGGAGGAGCGTTGCCTCCTCTCATCCATCCGCACCGGCCGCCGCTGCCCCGCAGCCCGGCCCCACCGCGCACAGGAGGAACGCGCATGCAGTACGCCATCTCCCCGTCCACCATCCTTCCTCGCCGCACCGTCTTCCGCGAGGCGGAATTCAGCCTCCACCGCGTCATCGAAGCGGCCACCCGCCTCCGCTCCTGGGCCCTCATCTCCGGCGAGCGAATCGTCGGCCTCCCCTTCGTCCGCGTCCGCAGCGACCTGGTCTGCGAGGTCCACCTCCCGGTCGACGGCGTCATCCCGCCGCATCCGCAGACGGGGGTCGCTGCCCACGCGGCGCCCGAATCGCCGGCGATCTCCCTCCGGGTCGTCCGCTTCGACGAAATCCGCGCCGTCATCCGCGAACTGAACAGCGAAATCGCCGTCGATTGCGGCCTCGCGGGCCCGGTCGAGTTCCACCCTTCCACAGCCGAGTTCACCCACGGCACCCTGCTCTGGCCCGTCCACCGCCTCTCGCCGGCGCTCACACCGTCCGTCGCCATCCCCGGCAGCCGGGTGCTGGAGGTGGCCTCCTGATGCGGCTTCACCGCTGGCGGCCGCTGCTCGCCGCAGGCCTCGCTGCCGCCGCCCTGGCGCTCTCGGCCTGCGGCGGCAGCGACGACCGGGCCGAACCGACCGCCACGCCCGCCAGCGGCGAGACCCCCGCTGCCACCCCTGCCCCCGCCGGCACACCCCCCGCGGCCAGCCCCACGCCCGCGGCCAGCCCGGGCCCCGTCGTCTTCGAACCGACCTTCACCTGTGTGAATCCCGTCGCCCCGCTCGAAGCGCGGCTCCACCGCGGCGAAGCCATCGAACTCCAGGGCCGCGTCTTCGGCACCGCCGACCGCAACGGCGACGCCGTCCTCGCCGTCGGCGCCTCCCTCGATGCCCTCCTCCGCGTCGAAGTCATCATCCCCGCCGCCAGCCGCGGCAGTTTCCCCGGCGACCCGGCGAAAGGCTTCGCCGCCCGCGAGGTCTGCGTCCGCGGCACGGTTGAAGACCGCGGCGGAATCCTTACCATCACCGCCACCTCGCCCGACGACGTCACCGTCGTCGAATAGCACCGGAGGTCCCCATGGCCGTCACCGTCGTCACCATCGCCCGCCAGGTCGGCACCGGCGGCGAAGAGGTCGCCCGCATCGTCGCCGACGCCCTCGGCTACCGCCTGCTCGATTACCGCATCGTCCAGGAAGCCGCCATCGAGGCCGGCGTCTCCCCGGAGACCATCGCCGAGGCCCAGCGCCGTCCCTCCTTCTTCGCCCGCATCATCGAGGCCCTCGCCAGCAACCCCGGCGCCGGCGCCGTCCAGTGGGGCGAGCCCGTCAACATCGGCGCCACCCCCATCCTCACCTCTGCCGATTACCGGCAGCTCGTCCAGGACGTCGTCGAGGACTTCGCCGCCCACGGCCGGGTCGTCTTCCTCGGCCACGGCGCCCAGTTCATGCTCCGCGACCGGCCCGGCGTCTTCCGGGTGCTCGTTGCCGGCAGCGAAGGCCCCCGCATCAGCCGCCTCACGCAGCAGATGGCCTGCGATGAAGCCACCGCCCGCGACGTCATCAACCGCACGGACCGCGAGCGCGTTGCCTACTTCCGCGAATACTTCGGCGCCGACTGGCTCAGCCCGGCCAGCTACGACCTCGTCGTCAACACCGACAGGCTCGAGCCCGCCGCCGCCGCACGCGTCATCCTCGGCGCCGTCGAACTCCTCCAGCCCGCCGCCGCCTGAAACTCGACCGAGCCGCCGCTGCTCCCTAGTCTGGGGTGCGAAGCCGCCGCGCTTCGCACCCCTCGCACGCCCGGAGGCCCCCGTTGGACTGGTGGCGCATCGTCCACGTCCTCTCCCTCATCTGGCTCGGCGCCGGCCTCGGTGCCACCTACCCCCTCATCCTCCGCGCCTGGGCCGCCACCGACCTCCGCTACCGCGCCACCCTCCTCATCGAAGCCGCCAACAACGAGACCCGCGTCCTCCTCCCCGGCGCCATGGCCAGCGGCATCACCGGCTTCTTCTGGGCCGTCGCTGCCGGGTACAACTTCCTCGAGGACGCCTGGCTCGGCGTCCTCACCCTCCTCTACATCTTCTTCTACTTCGTCTGCCTCCCCCTCCTCGGCTTCGGCCTCCGTCGCGCCCGCCTCGCCGCCCTCGTCGCCCAGAAAAAGGGCGAAGAAACCGAAGAGCTCCGCACCGTCCTCGAGGACCGCGTGCCGATCGTCTTCGGCACCATCCTCGTCCTCAGCGTCCCCCTCCTCGCCTGGCTCGCCGTCTTCAAACCGTTCTGACCGGGCGGCCGGCTCCGCCCCCGGCTCAGAACACCAGCGGCGGCCCCTCCCTGCTCCCCGCTCTCCGCTCCCCGTTCCCCGCTCCCACCCAGCGCAGAAGGTCGACCGGGTCGAACGGCCCGATGGCATCGGCTTCCCCCGGGGCGAACGCCACCGGCCGCCGGTTCGCGTCCCCCGCCGGCATCGCCGCCAGCTCCGCGCGGTACACGAGCGCCAGCTCCCACCCGTCCGCATCGAAGGGGAACGAGAGCACGTCCGCGACCTCCAGCGCCGCGACGGCACCGTCGCACCAGTCGTCCGCCAGGGCCGCTGCCGTCTCGTAGGGGTTCGCGCCGTACGCCATCACCGTCCACGGCAGCCAGCGGCCCCGGAGCCCCGGCGCCTCGACCTCGAACACCACCAGCCGCCCTTCGACCACGGGCACGAGGTAGACCGCGACGTGCGCCCCGCCCGGCGTAAACGTCGCCTGCGGCTTCCCGAAGAACGCCTGCTTCACCGGCCTATCTTCCTGCCCCGGGCCGCCCGCCGTCGATGCGCGCCTCAGCCCAGGACGCCGGCGAACGTCCCTTCATCGAGCGGCCCCACCGCCGCCAGCACCGCCCCGGCCGGGTCCAGCACCCGGCGGCCCGCCTCGAGCACCTCGTCCGCCGTCACCGCATCGAACCGGGCCACCGCCTCGTCCACCGTGAGCACCCGGCCGCGCAGCAGCTCCTGCGAGCCGAGCCAGCCCGCCACCGCCCGCGTGTCCTCCATCCGCAGCTGGATGCGGCCCTTCGCCATCTCCTTCGCCTTCTGCAGCTCCCCCGGCGAAATCCCGGCCAGCAGCTTCTGCGCCTCCTCCAGCGTCGCCTCCGCCGTCACCCGCGCATGCTCCGGGTCACACCCCGCGTAAATCGTCAGCGAGCCGGCGTCCCGGTACTCGCTCGTGTAGCTGTGGATGTCGTAGACGAGCGCCCGCTCCTCCCGGAGCTCGAGGAAGAGCCGGCTCGACATCCCCTCGCCCAGCAGCATGTTCAGCAGGCTCACGGCGAACCGTTCCTCGCTGTCGAGCGGCACACCGGGGAAGGCGAAGCAGAGGTGCGCCTGCTCCGTCTGCTTCTCCCGCACCCGCAGCCGCGGCGCCCCGTCCCGCGGCACCGCCGGGAACCACCCGCCCGGTTCAGCCGCCGGCGCCGCCCCCAGCCACCGCTCCGCCGCCGCCACCACCTCCCCGTGGCGGACGTTCCCGGCCACCGCGAGCACCATGTTTCCCGGCACGTACTGCTTCCGGAAGTACCGCACCACCGCCTCGAGCGGCAGCGCCGCCACGCTCTCCGGCGTGCCCCCGATCTCTCGACCGAGCGGCTGCCCCGGCCAGAGCGTCTCGTCTGCGAGGATTGCGCTCATCTCCGCCGGGCTGTCCTCGATGCCCGCCAGCTCCTCCAGGATGACGGCCCGCTCCTTCTCCAGCTCGGCCGGGTCCATCACCGGCGCCGTCACCATATCCGCGAGGATATCGATGACCGTCAGCGCCGCCGTGTGCGGCACCTTCGCGTAGTACAGCGTCGCCTCCCGGTCCGTCGCCGCATTGTGCACCCCGCCGACCGACTCGATCGCCTCCGAAATCTCCCGGGCCGTCGGCCGCCGCGACGCCCCCTTGAAGAGCATGTGCTCGAGGAAGTGCGAAAGCCCCGCCTCCTCGTCCCGCTCGTACCGGCTCCCCGCCCCCACGTAGATGGTCACCGTCGCCGAGCGCGTGTGCGGCAGCTCCGCCGTTACCACCCGCAACCCGTTCGCCAGGACCGTGCGCTGATACATCAGAAACCCCCTGCCCGCCCGGGCACCACGCCGGATCCTACGCGGGCGCCCGCCTTGCCGCGAATCCCGCTCGCGAAACCTGTTCGTAACACCGGCGCAATTCCCCCGAAACCCCCTCCCCCTACCCTGTCGCCAGCACGCAGGCCTTCCCGGCTGCGCCCCGCGAAACACGAACGTCATCGTTTCGGCACCCCCGGCCCGTGGCCGTAACGCCCCGCCGGGCGACAATCGGGAGACCCGCCCACCTTACCGCCAGAGGAGTTCGATGACCCCCGAGGAAATCAAGGCCTACTGCGAACAGCACGGCATCCGCTTCGTCGACATCAAATTCGTCGACCTGTTCGGCCAGTGGCAGCACATCACCCGCCCCATCCGCGAACTGAACGACTGGACCGATTACGCCCGCTCCCCCTGGCGGAACGGCTACGGATTCGACGGCTCCTCCATCCGCGGCTTCCAGAAGATCGAGGAGTCCGACATGCTCCTCATCCCCGACCCGGAAACTGCCTTCATCGACCCCTTCATCCAGGTCCCCACCCTCTCCGTCATCGCCAACGTCGAAGACCCCGTCTCCCGCCAGCCCTACAGCCGCGACGCCCGCTACATCGCGAAAAAGGCCGAGCAGTACCTCCGCGACGCCGGCGTCGGCGATACCGTCTACATCGGCCACGAGCTCGAGTTCTTCATCTTCGACGAAGTCCGCTTCGACAACCAGATGCACACCGCCTCCTACATCGTCGACTCCGACGAAGGCATCTGGAACAGCGGCGCCGAGACGACCCTCCGCGGCGACCTCAACCAGGGCAACCGCCCCCGCGTGAAGGGCGGCTACTTCCCCGTCGCACCGCACGACACCCTCACCGATATCCGCAACGAGATGGTCGAGGTCATGGAAGCGTGCGGCATCCAGGTCGAACTCCACCACCATGAAGTCGCCACCGCCGGCCAGGCCGAAATCGACATGCGGTTCGATACCCTCACCCGCATGGGCGACAAGGCCCTCCTCTACAAATACATCGTGAAGAACGTGGCGAAGCGGAACGGCAAAGTCGCCACCTTCATGCCCAAGCCCCTCTTCGGCGATAACGGCTCGGGCATGCACACCCACCTCTCCATCTGGAAAAACGGCGTCAACCTCTTCGCGGGGGAGGAGTACGCCGGCATCTCCCGGATGTGCAAGCACTACATCGCCGGCCTCATCCGCCACGGCCGCGCCCTCATGGCGATCGCTGCCCCCACCACCAACAGCTACAAGCGGCTCGTCCCCGGCTACGAAGCCCCGGTCAACCTCGTCTACTCCGCGCGCAACCGCTCCGCCGCCTGCCGCATCCCCCTCGTCAGCCCCGACCCGCGCCAGAAGCGCGTCGAATTCCGCCCGCCCGACCCCTCCGGCAACCCCTACCTCACCTTCGCTGCCATCCTCATGGCCGGCCTCGACGGCATCATCAACGAATGGGACCCCGGCGAGCCCCTCGATAAGGTCAACCTCTTCGACCTCAGCCCGGAGCAGCTCGCCAGCATCCCCACCGTCGCCCAGTCCCTCGACGGCTCCCTCCGCGCGCTCGAGGAGGACCACGAGTTCCTCCTCAAGGGCGGCGTCTTCACCGAAGACGTCCTCGAAACCTGGATCGCCTACAAGTACGAGAACGAAGTCGACCCCATCCGCATGCGCCCCCACCCGTACGAGTTCGAACTCTACTTCGACGCCTGAGCCCCCTCAGCGGTCGACGCGCGGGCGGCCCCCCGGTCCCGGGGGGCCGCCCGTCTCGCGTGTCACCACGGGCGACGGCGGCGGCCGCCCCGTCGCTCCCGGCGATTACGCCCGGGTGCCCTTCCAGCTCCCGGAGCCGAACGCCCCGAACTGCACCGTCCCGCCGATGCTGTCCCCGTCCACCGTCCCCGTAAACGTCAGCTCCATCGGGCCCATCGCCCCGTTGAACATCGTCTTCCAGCTCACGTTGTTCCCGTCCACCGTCCCCCCGCTGAACTCCTGCGAGCCTCGCTCGCTCCCGAACGTCCCGCTCAGCGCGGCGCCGTCCGTCTTGAGCGTCAGCTGCGCGGGCCGGTCGCCCATCGGGGTCGAAAGCGTGATGTTCCAGGTGCCGTCAACGGCCATCGTCCAATCTCCTCGTGCAGATACAGAATTCCGAGCGTCATTCGAAAATGAAAGACGCTGCGGTCACGCTGCACCGTAGCCGCTCACCCGAGAACGCGTCAACCTCCTTCACCCGGAAACCAGCACGATCTTTCCGAAGTTCGCATTCGTCGCCATGTACGCGTGCGCTTCGGCCGCATCCCGCAGGGCGTATACCCGGTCGATCACGACCTTCACCCGTCCGCTCGCGATGTGCGGCAGCACGCTCTTCTCGAACGCCCGCGTCGCCACCGCCTTCTCCTCCAGCGGCCGCGCCCGCAGCGTCGTCCCCCGCACCTGCAGCCGCTTCTGCAGCAGCACCCCGAGGTTCGCCTGTGCCGCCGTGCCGCCCATCAGCCCGACGATGACCATCCGCCCCTTCACCGCCAGCACCCGCAAATTCCGCTCCCAGTACTCCGCCCCGATGACGTCCAGGACCACGTCCACGCCCTGCCCGTCCGTCGCCCGCAGCACCGCCTCCGCAAAATCCTGCTCCCGGTAGTTGATACCGAGGTCGAGACCGAGTTCCGCCGCACGGGCGAGCTTCTCCCCGCTGCCCGCCGTGCCCGCCACGAAGGAAGCGCCCATCACCTTCGCGATCTGCACCGCCGCGACCCCCACCCCGCTGCCCGCCGCGTGGATGAGCACCCGCTCGCCCGCCGCCAGTCCGCACTGGAGCAGCGCATCGTGCGCCGTGATGAACACCTCCGGCGTCGCGCCCGCCTCCTCCCACGAGAGCGCATCCGGCACCTTCACCGCCAGCCGGGAGTGCGTCACGACCAGCTCCGCGTAGCCCCCGCCCGCGAGCAGCCCCATCACCCGGTCGCCCACGGCGAACCCCTCCACCCGCTCGCCGGCCGCCACCACCTCGCCCGCGTACTCCAGCCCCGGGATTTCGAACGGCGGCTTCGGGCCCGGCTGCGGATAGCCGCCCATCCGCTGGAGCAGGTCGGCGCGGTTCAGCGCCGTCGCCCGGACACGGATGAGCAGGTCCTCCGGCCCGGCGACGGGGTCCGGCACCTCGCGGTATTCGAGCACCTCCGGCCCCCCGGGCCGGGTGATGACGACAGCTTTCACGGCGAACGCCCCCGTGCGGAACTTCGCCGCCGATCCTACGCCACGCGCCCCGCTACGGCCCCGGCAGCCAGGCGCCCGCCCTCCGCAGCCGCTCCTGCAGCGCCGGCACCTCTACCTCCGCCAGCCCGCCGCCCCGCTCCAGCGCGAGCGCCGCGCCGGTGCCCGCCGCCTCGCCCGTCGCGAAACACGCCGGGATCTCCTTCGTCGCGTGGTGCACCCGGTGGTCCACCGAGATGCACCGCCCCGCGACGGCCAGGTTCGCCGTCCCCTGCGCCGTCAGCGACCGCCACGGGATCTCGTACACCGCCCCGTACTTCGTCCAGTGCCCCGTGACGGCCACGACGTCGTCGAAGTGCCGGTCCATCTCCTCCCGCGCCAGCACGTGCCGCCCGACCATCCGGCGCGATTCGGTGATGCCGAGCGTGGCGGCAAACCCGGCCAGCCAGGCCCGCTCGAAGCCGGGCGATTGCCCCCGCAGCCGGTCGAGCTCCGCCCGCGCCAGCCGCCGGCACTCTACCTCCGCGTAGGTCAGGTCGTCCGGGTCCACCGGGTCGATCGCCCGCCCGATCCGCTCCGCTGCCCCCCACGGGTGGAGGTAGCCGCCCGGGTGCACCGTCCGGTAATACCCGGGGCGCTGCGGCGATGCCTCAGCCGCCGCCTCGTCGACGTTCGCCGTCCGAAACCAGAGCCACGGGTGCACCAGCTCCTTCTCCGCCGGCTCGCCCGCCAGCACCGCGACGTCTGCGTCGCCCGTGGCATCGACCACCGCCCCGCAGGCCACCGCCTCCCGGCCGGCCTTCGATTCGAAGATGACGTGCGTCACCCGGGAGCCCTCCTTCCGCACGCCCACCGCCCACCGGTGGAAGCGCAGGTCCACCCCGGCCTCCAGTACCAGCCGGTCGGCTTCCACCTTGAACTCCTCCGGGTCGTACGCCACGGAGTAGCGCACCGCATGCGGGCCGCTCCCCCACACCAGCCCGAGCCGGCGATACTTCTCCACCAGCGCGGGGTCCCGCGAACCCCACTCGTCCCGCGGCGGAAAGATGCACGCACCCCGCGCCGCCAGCCGGTCCACCAGCTCCTGGCAGAGCCCCGCCACCACCTGCCGCCCGCGGCCGTCGTCCAGCGTCAGCAGCAGGATGATCAGCCCGTTCGTCGCCAGCCCCCCAAGCGCACCGTACCGCTCCACCAGCATCGCCCGCGCTCCCTGCCGCGCCGCCGCCACCGCCGCCGCAATCCCGGCAGCGCCCCCGCCCACCACCAGCACATCCGTCTCCGCGATGACCGGCACCCGCCGCTCCGGCTCGATGATGAACGACCCTTCCACGCCGGCCATTCTGCCCCAGCCGTCCCCGCCCTGTCGCGCCCCGGCCGCGCTACACTCCCCGCCGACAGCCGCGCCGGAGGTGCCCCATGCCCGACCATCCCCTGCCCACGCCCGAAGAGGTCGCCAACTACTTCGACCTCTGCTCCAACTGGGGCCGCTGGGGCTCCGACGACTCCGCCGGCACCATCAACCTCATCACCCCCGAGAAGCGCCGCCGGGCCGCCGCGCTCGTCCGCAGCGGGCGCCCGGTCTCCATCGCCCACCCGCTCAACACCGTCGGCGGCCCGGGCAACTGGAACCCCGCCCAGCACTGGCTCCGCGTCGGTCCGACTGCATCCGTCGACTACCTCGGCCTCCTCTTCCACGGCTACGCCACCACCCACATCGATGCCCTCTGCCATATCTTCTGGCAGGGGCAGATGTACAACGGCCGCCCGGCCAGCGATGTCACCTCCCTCGGCGCCCGCGCCGGCGCCGTCGACGCCTGGAAAGAGGGCATCGTCACCCGCGGCGTCCTCATCGATATCCCCCGCTTCCGCGGCGTGCCGTTCGTCACCCTCGATGCGCCCGTCCGCGGCTGGGAGCTCGAAGCCGCCGCCGAGGCCCAGGGCAGCCCGCTCGAACCGGGCGATGCCGTCCTCGTCTACAGCGGCCGCTCCGCCTTCTACGCTGCCCACCCCGGCTCCGTGCCCGGCGTCCCGCCCTCGCCCGGTCTCCACGCCGATACCGTCCCCGTGCTCAAGCGTCACGACGCAGCACTCCTCGGCTGGGACATGATGGACGCCCGTCCCAGCGGCTACGACCTCTTCGACCGTGCAGCAGCGGCCGGCGGCCCCGTCCACGTCCTCGCCATCGTCTTCGCCGGCATGCCCCTCCTCGATAACGCCAACCTCGACCCCCTCGCCGAGGCGTGCCGTGAGGAAGGCCGCTGGGAGTTCCTCCTCACCATCGCCCCGCTGTACGTCCGCGGCGGCACCGGCTCCCCCGTCAACCCGGTCGCCGTCTTCTGACCCTGCCCCTCCCGTCCGCTACCATCGAACCATGCGTACCCGGACCCTCGCCGCCGGCGCCGCCGCCGCGGCCGGCGCCTTCCTCGCGCCCGCCTTCCAGCTCGCCCGCCTGCTCGACCGCCAGGCCTTCGACCCTGCAAACGACCGCCTCCCGGCGCCTTTCACCGTCACCGTCACCGCCATCGCGCCCGGCCGCCTCACCCTCCGCCCCGCTCCCGGCGCACCCGCAGGCGCCCACCGCGAACCCGGTCGCTACCTCCTCGAAGCTGCCCGCGGCCGCGCCTCCCTCGGTCCCGTCCTCGAAGAGAACGGCGTCGTCGCCATCCGCCCCTTCACCCCGCTCGAGGGTGAGCTCCGCCCGGGCGATTTCGCCCGGCTCGATAGCTTCGCCTTCCCCGGCGACCCCCGCCAGGCCCACGGCATCGAATTCCAGGACGTCGCCATCCACGCCCCGCTCGGCGCCTTCCCCGCCTGGTACGTCCCCGGCTCGCGCGATACCTGGGCGATCATGGTCCACGGCAAAGGCGCGAACCGCCGCGAAACCCTCCGCCTCCTCCCCCTCCTCGCCGAAGCCGGCTACCCCTGCCTCGCCATCACCTACCGCAACGACGAAGCCTGCCCGCCGGCCCCCGGCGGCCGCTACACCTACGGCCGCGACGAATGGGAAGAGCTCGATGCCGCCGCCCGCTTCGCCCTCGACCTCGGCGCCCGCCGCTTCCTCCTCGTCGGCTACTCCATGGGCGGCGCCATCTGCCTCAGCTTCATGGAGCGCTCCGACCTCGCCCCCAGGGCCGCCGGGTTCATCTTCGATGCCCCGATGCTCGACTTCCGCACCACCGTCGCCCACGGCGCCCGCCAGCGCCGCCTCCCCCTCCGCTACCTCGCCCTCTCCAACCGCATCGCCGCCCGCCGCTACGGCTTCAACTGGGACGATTTCGACTACCGCCGCACGGCGATGGACCTCCAGCGCCCCGTCCTCCTCTTCCACGGCGACGCCGACCCGCTCGTCCCCGTCGAGCTCAGCGACAGCCTCGCCGCCGCCCGCCCCGATATCGTCCGCTACGTCCGCGTCCCCGGTGCCGGCCACGTCCGCGCCTGGAACGTCGACCCGGAAGGCTACGCCGACGCGGTCCGCGCCTTCCTCACGGCCCTTGAATGACTGTCCCTCAGTGCGCCACCTCCTCGCCCCGCAGCGTATCCCGTGAGAACGTCCAGTAGAGCAGCCAGAGCGACGGGATGAGGATGAGCGCCCCGATCGGCAGCGCCACGAGGAACGAGACAACCGTGATCCGTTCCGCCGCGGCCGCCTCGTAGGTCAGCGCGTTCGCCAGCAGATACGGCTCCTGCGCCAGCCCCCACGCGCCCACCACGCCCGCCACCGTCGCCGCGGCCAGCGGCGGCGCCAGGCGGTAGCGCCGCGTCCGGAGCGCCCAGAGCCCCGCCAGGCCGAGCAGGGCCGTCACCCCCATCGCGCCCACGACCCGCGCGTCGTCCAGGTGCGAGGCGAACGCGTCCGCGTCCCACGCGGCCACCGGGATGGCCGCCGTCGTCGCCGCGCCCAGCGCCAGCGAGGCCGCAATCGCCCGCCTCCGGAAGTCCTCCCGCAGCTCCCCCTCCGTCCGCGCCACCATGAAGCTCGCTGCCAGGAAGGCGCAGATGAGCAGCCCGATCAGCCCGCACATCAGCGCGAACGGCCGCAGCCACCCCGCGAAGGCCCCCGAGAGCACCGTCGTCCCCTCCACCTCGATGTGCCCGCCCGTCACCGCCCCGATGACCAGTCCGAAGGTGAATGGCGTCAGCACGCTCGCCCACGAAAACCACTGCAGCGACTGCCGCGCGAGCCGGCTCTCCCGGTTGCCATAATGGCGAAAGGCGAACGCCGCCCCCCGCGCCACGATCCCCACCAGCGCGAGGAACAGCGGCACGTAGAGCGCCTCGAAAATCACCGCATACGCCGCCGGGAAGACCACGAACAGCGTCACCACCAGCAGGATGAGCCACACGTGGTTCGTCTCCCACACCGGGCCGATCGCCTTCTCCAGCGCCAGCCGCTGCTCCGCCTTCCGCGGGCCCGATGCCAGCAGCGACCAGGCCCCGCCGCCGAAATCCGCCCCGCCGAAGACCGCGTACATCATCACCGCGACCAGCGCCACACCGGCCGCGGCCAGCTCAGGCGACACCTTCCGCCTCCTTCCCCGCCGCCCCGGGCAGCCGCGCCGCCCGCCGCGGCCCGTGCGGCCACTTCACCAGCGCAACCACCAGCGCGACCGAAATCACGATGTACAGCAGCGTGAAGAGGATGAAGAACCCGAGGATGCCCTCCCGCTCTGTCACCCCATCGGCCGTCCGCAGGTAGCCGTACACCACCCACGGCTGCCGGCCGAACTCCGTCACGAACCACCCCGTCTGCAGGGCCGCAAACGCCAGGAACCCGCTCGCCACCAGGGCCGCGCTGAGCGCCCGGCCCGGCATCCACCCCGGCGCCACCCCCCGCCGCCGCCACCACGCCGCCCAGTACCACCCCGCGATGAACAGCAGCGCGAACCCGGCCCCTACCATCACCTGGAACGAGAGGTGCGTCAGCAGCTCATTCGGCCGGTCCTCCGGCGGCACGTCGTTCAGCCCCATGACCTCCGCGTCCAGGTCGCCGTACCCCAGCCAGCTCAGCATCTTCGGGATTTCGATGGCGAACCGCGTCTCCCCGTCCACCGGGATGCCGCCAATCCGGAGCGGCGCGCCGCGCTGCGTCTCGTACTGCCCCTCCATCGCTGCGAACTTCACCGGCTGCAGCTCCGCCACCCGCTTCGCCGCGAAATCCCCTGCCACGATCTGGAGCGGGATGCTCACCGCTGCCACCACCATCGCCAGCTGCAGCGCCAGCCGCGGGTGCGCCACTGGCTTCTTCCGCCAGGTCAGCCAGGCGTACGCCGCCGCTACCGCGAACCCCGTCACCACGTACGAGGCCAGCGTCCCGTGAATCGCCTGGTGCAGCCACGCCGCGTTGAACATCGCATCCCACGGGTTCACATCCACCACCTGCCCGTCCACCACCCGGAACCCCTCCGGTACGTTCATCCACGCATTCGCCGAGATGACGAACACCGCCGAGACCGCCGAGCTGATGACGATCGGGATCGTCACCAGCCAGTGCGCGAACGCCGACATCCGGTTCCAGCCGTAGATGTACACCGCGAGGAAGATCGCCTCGGTGAAAAACGCGAACCCCTCGAGCGAAAACGGCATCCCGATGATGCCGCCGGCGTACTCCATGAACCGCGGCCAGAGCAGCCCGAGCTCGAACGACAGCACCGTCCCCGAAACCGCCCCGACCGCGAACAGCAGCCCCACCGCCGGCGTCCACGCCCGCGCCAGCTGCCGATACCGCTCGTCCTTCTTCCAGAGCGCCATCCCCTCGGCCATGAACAGGAGGAGCGGCAGGCCGATCCCCAGCGGGGTGAAGAAGGTGTGGAAGACCAGCGAGAGCCCCATCAGGGCGCGCGCCGAAAGCAGCGTGTCGAACTCCACGCATATCCCTCCGCGCCGAACCGGGCGCCGTTCCCAGTATCGCGAATACATATGCCCTTTGCGTCAAATCCCCTCGATGGGCCTATCGGACCGCTCGATGGCCCCTTTCTCCCTGCCTAACCGTTCACTGTGTCACCATGCCCCGGTGCGCATGCTGTCCGCCGGCATCCTGCCCTTCGTCCTCTGGGTGATTGCTGTCGCCTGCGACGGCACTGCCGATGCCCCCGCCCCCCCTTCCGCCACGCCGCCGTCCGCCGTCGCGCCCACCCCGCCGCCCGGCGGCGAGCTCCCCGCCCTCCCATCCATCGCCTTCGAGCGCATCGCCGGCGGCTTCGAGCGCCCCACCTTCGTCACCGGCGCCGGCGACGGCAGCCGCCGCCTCTTCGTCACCGAAAAGCGCGGCACCATCCGCATCGTCCGCGACGGGCAGGTGGCGCCCCAGCCGTTCCTCGATATCCGCGCCCGCATCGCCTCCAGCGGCAACGAGCAGGGCCTCCTCGGCCTCGCCTTTCACCCCGCGTTCGCCGCCAACGGCCGCTTCTTCGTCTACTACACCGCGAAAGAGGGCGGCGCCAACACGCTCGCCGAGTACCGCGTCGCCCCCGCCGACCCCGACCGCGCCGACCCCGCCTCCGGCCGCGTCCTCTTCGCCATCGACGACCGGTACGCCAACCACAACGGCGGCATGCTCGCCTTCGGGCCCGATGGCTACCTCTACATCGCCCTCGGCGATGGCGGCGGGGCCGGCGACCCCCTCCGCGCCGGCCAGGACCTCGCCAACCCCCTCGGCTCCATCCTCCGCATCGACGTCGACGCCCCCCCGGCGCCCGGGCTCGCCTACGCCATCCCCCCCGAGAACCCGTTCGTCGGCCGCGAAGGCGCCCGCCCGGAGACCTGGGCCTACGGCCTCCGCAACCCCTGGCGCTTCAGCTTCGACCGCGAAACCGGCGACCTCTGGATCGCCGACGTCGGCCAAAACGCCCGCGAAGAGGTGAACTTCGAGCCCGCCGGCTCACCCGGCGGCCGGAACTACGGCTGGAGCATCATGGAAGGCACCATCTGCTACCGCCCTGCCCAGGGCTGCGACCGGGCCGGCCTCACCCTCCCCGTCTTCGATTACCCGCACGACGACGGCTGCTCCGTCACCGGCGGCTACGTCTACCGCGGCCAGGCCTTCCCCGCCCTCCGCGGCGCCTACCTCCTTGCCGACTACTGCACCGGCAGCGCCTGGGCCCTCCGCTGGCAGGATACCCGGCTCCAGGTCACCCGCCTCGCCGACTTCCCCACCGGCATCTCGTCCTTCGGCGAAGACGACGCCGGTGAGCTCTACATCGTGCGCGACGGGGCCGGCACCCTCGAACGCATCGTCGCCCGCTGAACCCGCCCGCCTGCTGCACGCCACCCGCCCGGGGCGCTACGCTATCGGCCGACCCCTACCCAGGAGCAGCAGCATGAAACTCGGCCTCTACCTCGGCTACTCCGGCGCCAGGCTCGAACTCCCCGTCGAATCCGTCCTCGAAGCCGAACGCCTCGGCTGGGACTCCGTCTGGACTGCCGAGGCCTACGGCTCCGACGCCGTCACCCCCCTCGCCTACCTCGCCGCGCTCACGAAGCGGATCAAGCTCGGCACCGCCATCATGCAAATCCCGGCCCGCACCCCGGCCATGACCGCGATGACGAGCATGACCCTCGATGCCCTCTCCGGCGGCCGCATGCTCGTCGGCCTTGGCCTCAGCGGCCCGCAGGTCGTCGAAGGCTGGCACGGGCAGCCCTACGGCAACCCCTCCGCCCGCCTCCGCGAATACGTCACCATCCTCCGCAAAATCTGGGCCCGCGATGAGCCCGTCGAATTCCACGGCAAGGAGTACAGCCTCCCCTACACCGGGCCCGGCGCCACCGGCCTCGGCAAGCCCCTCAAGAGCATCCTCCACGGCCGGAACCTGCCCATCTACCTCGCCACCCTCGGCCCCAACAACATCCGCCTCACCGCCGAAATCGCCGACGGCTGGATCCCCGCCTTCTTCACGCCCTACCGCATGGACGTCTTCAAACCCGACCTCGAAGCCGGCTTCGCCCGCGCCGGCAGCGGCAAGTCGTGGAAGGACTTCGATATCGTCGCCACCTGCAGCGTCGTCATCACCGACGACGTCCGGGCCGGCCTCGCCGCCACCAAGCCCGGCATCGCCCTCTACGTCGGTGGCATGGGTGCCCGCCAGAAGAACTTCTACAACGAGCTGATGCACCGCTACGGCTACGGCGAGGCCGCCGCACGCATCCAGGAGCTCTACCTCGCCGGCCGCAAGGCCGAGGCTGAAGCGGCCGTGCCCGATGAGCTCGCCGACGAAATGGCCCTCGTCGGCCCCGTCGAGCGCATCCGCGAACGGTACAAAGCCTGGGAGGACTCCGGCGTCACCACCCTGCTCATCGCCAACCGCGACCCGCGCGTCCTCCAGCTCATGGCCGAGCTCACCGGCGCCCTCTCCAGCGCCCGCTGAGGCCCGCACCGGAGGTCCGTCCCGTGGCCGAGGAGTTCGTCATCATCCTGCCGCCCCACCTCTCCACCGAGGCACGCCATCGGCTCCACGCCGAGCGCGTCTTCGAACGCGAGGTCCTCGGGCTGCTCGGCGAACTCCTCGGCTGCGAGCCGCCCGCCGTCCACGCCTGCGCCGAAGAACACCGCGAGGCCGGGACCTGGGACTGGCACGTCCTCCGCGCCTGGCAGGCCGGCACCGTCACCATCCGCGCCGTGGCCCGCCCGATCGAGCGTGCCGGCACCCTCCACGGCGAAGACATCGAATTCGAAGTCCTCGGGCTCCAGGGCCCGCTCCGCGTCGCCGCCATCGCCAGCCTCGACGTCCGCGTCGGCGGCTCCGTCCGGGTCACCATCGGCGGCTGCCCGCCCGAGCGCCTCGAAGCTGCCCGCCGCGCCTTCGGCCGCCACCTCCAGGCCCTCCTCGAGGCCCTCGCCGCCGCGCCCTAGCCCGCCCCCTCCTGCCGGCCCCTGCCATCGCGCGCCGCGAGATGCGCCGCCCACAGGTCATCGCGCTTCCGCGCACCCTTCCGGTAGCCGACCTGCGCCCCGATGAGCGTCCCGAACAGCTGCGCCAGCACGTACCCCCCCAGCAGCAGCACGGCGAACGCCAGGGCCGGGTGGCCCAGCAGCCCCGGCCCCCAGAGCACCATCCAGAGAAAGAGCGCCGAGGCCAGCACGAGCCCGAAAAACGCCCCCCCGTGCACCCACCGCGCCTCCGTCTTCTGCTTCACGAGGTACAGCCGCAGCACCTCCTGCGGCACCTCCGCCACCGTCGGCCGCTCTGCCGTCGCCGTCCCGCAGAACGGGCAGACCCCATCCTCCGCCCGGAGCCGCCCGTAGCAGAACCCGCAGAACCGCCCCGTCGCCGGCACCCGCCGTGCCAGCCGCTCCTCCATCTTCGGCTGCAGCCGGTCCAGGTACGGGTACGGCGATTCGTACCCCGCGACGCCGCGCACTTCCGGCCCGGCCCCAGCCTTCACATCGTCGGCAGCCACGACGCTAGCGAACCACCCTCCGGCCTCGCCCGCAAGCCGGCCGCTCACCCTCGAGCCGCCCCCTCCGTATACTCCACTTCCGTGACCACCCAACCGGCCCTCCACGGCGAAGACGGCTACCTCACCATCCACGGCCTCCGGCACCACTACATCCGCTGGGGCGACGTCGAGAACGAACCCCTCGTCCTCCTCCACGGCCTGATGAACAACGCCCGCTACTGGGAGCACATCGCCGAGCGGTTCGTCGACCGCTGGTGCGTCTACGCCCCCGACCTCCGCGGTCACGGCGAGAGCGAACACGCCCCCGGCGGCTACCTCGTCTGGGCCTTCGCCCTCGACCTCCGCGGCTTCGTCGAAGAGATGGACCTCGAAGCCTTCGACCTCGTCGCCCACAGCATCGGCAGCCGCATCGCCATGGCCTACGCCCGCGACCACTCCCACCGCCTGAAGCACCTCGTCCTCGCCGATATGGGCCCCCAGATGGCCGACCAGGGCGCCCGCGGCATCCGCCGCTCCACCGGCGAGGCCCAGAAGGCCCCCGGCTTCGCCACCGAGGCCGAGGCGATCGAGCACTTCGCGCAGCTCTACCCGGGCCGGCCGCGCGACTTCCTCCTCCGCCAGGTCTACGCCTCCCTCCAGCTCGACGAAACCACCGGCAGCCTCGTCTTCCGCTTCGACCCCGCCATCCACCAGGCCACCGGCCGCGGCGCCATCGTCGAGATCCCCTACCTCTGGGAGAGCCTCGAACACATCACCTGCCCCACCCTCGTCATCCGCGCCGAGAAGAGCAAGATCCTCTCCCGCGAAATCGCCGAGGAGATGGTCCGCCGCCTCCCGAACGGCCGCTGGGTCGAAATCCCCGACGCCGGCCACCAGGTCCCCCTCCACCAGCCGGAGGCCTTCGCCCGCACCGTCCGCGAGTTCCTCGAATCCTGACCCCGCGCCCCTGGCTCAGAACCCGTTCGTCCCGTCCGTGAACCGGAGCGCATCGAGCAGTACGCCGTGCGCCGCCATCTCCCAGTGCAGGTGCGCCCCCGTCGAGAGCCCCGTGTTCCCGACCGTCCCGACCATCTGGCCCGCCGCCACCGCGTCTCCCTCCGCCACCGCGATGTCGCGCAGGTGCGCGTATCCCGAGTACAGCCCCCCGCCGTGGTCGATGATGACCATGTTCCCCCGCACCTTCAGCTCCCGCGCCAGCACCACCGTCCCCGAATTCGTCGCCGCCACCGGCGTCCCCTCCGCTGCCCCGATGTCCGTCCCCCCGTGATGCCCGCCCGGCGGCCCGCCGTTGATCGACCGCTGCTCCCCGAACCGGGCCGTCAGCGCACCCTGCACCGGCAGCAGCCAGGGCCCGTTCCACAGCTTCACCGGCGTCACCTTCGTGTAGAGCGCCCGCAGCATCGCGAGCTCCTCCGCGATGACCTTCGGGTCGAGCAGCGCCGCCGTCTGCTCCGGGCTGAACTCCAGGTAGCCGACCGTCCATCGCGTCGCCAGGACCGTCACCGTCGCCTCCAGCGTCCCGCGCGTCCCGTTCGGCATCCGCACGTCGACCGTCAGCCGGTGCTCGCCCGGCGGGTCCTCGGTGTCCACGGGCACGAACGTGTACTGGCTCTGGCTCCCCCTCGTCAGCGGATATTTCCGTCCCAGGAACTCGACCTGCCCCCCGATGACGTCCCCCGTCACCGAGACGAGCACCGCCCCGGCCTGGTACACCTCGAGCGTCGAGAGGATCAGCTCTGGCGGCACCAGCGGCGTCGGTGACACCCCCGGCGGGGGCGTCGGCGTCGGCGGCGGGCCCGCCGGCGTCACCAGCCGCGTCGTAACTTCCGGCGTCGGGTCGGCCCCGGCCGAGCACCCCCCGACCGCAATCCCGAGCCCGGCGAGCGCGGCCAGCAGCCAGCATCGTCCCCGCGCTGCCCGTCCGGCCATACGGGCAGATTCCTCCATCCCCCGCCCTGCCGCAACCGCCCGTGTCGCCGCCCGTCGCGACGCCGCGCAAACCTTCGCCCAACGATCCGTGATAGCCCCTTCCTCCGCCCGGGCCCCACCCTGTCCGTGCTCGCGGCCGCCTCCGAACTTACCCGTGGGTGTAACTGCGTTGGCCATCAAGCCGGGGAACGCATCACCGCGGCCCGGCCCGGCGCCGTTCCACCACGTCCCTACCGGAGACTGGCAACCGTGCCGCGCCCCTTCCACGCCCCCTCCGTCCCTGCGAAGGCCGCAGGCATCCTCGCCCTCGCCGTCACCCTCCTCGCGCTCATCGGGCTGCCCGGTGCCCGGGCCCAGGAAGGCCCCGGCCGCGACCCCCTCCCCCCGGAGCCCGCCCCCGCCACCATCCTCATCGGGAAGGTCATCCCCGGCTTCCCGGAGGACAGCACGGGTTTCGTCGCCACCGTCTCCTCCTGCTCCTCGACCGGCGGCCCCGAACTGCCAGCCCTCTTCGTGAGTTTCAGCCAGCCCGAACCGGGCAGGGCCGATGTCGCCCCCGGCTGCTGGGAACTCGTCGAATCCACCAGTCTCCTCTCCTACAGCCTCATCGGCTGGGCCTTCGCCGGGTGGGACGCCGATGGCAACGTCCTCTGCCCCGGCGAGCCCGAACGGACCGACCAGCCGTTTCGCATCGAGCTCGCGGAAGGCGAAACCCGCGCCGTCTGCTTCTACAACAGCCGCCGCCGGAACGACCCGGTCGACCCGAAGGACCCCATCGACCCGAACCCCATCGACCCGAAGGACCCGATCGGCGGCGGCACCATCGCCATCGCAAAGGTCGTCGAGGGCGACCCGGCCGACGACACCATCTTCACCGCCGCCGTCCATGGCGGTCACGCCGTCCCGGTCGTCCAGTTCTCCCAGCCGACCCCCGGGGTGGTCACCGGCCTCCCGGCCGGCAGCTATAAAGTCGTCGAGGCCCCCCATCCCGGCTACGAGGTCCTCGGCTACGCCTTCGGCGCCCTCACGAAACCCGGCGCCTGCCCCGATCGTCGAACGGATTGTATGAATTGGGATTGGCCCGTTGCAGGTAGCCCCGGCATCGCCATCGTCTGTCCCGACCGCCCCGGATTCAAAGGCGATACCGCCGACGTCACGCTCAGGCCGGGCGACGAGGGCCCGAAGTCGCCGGAGGAGGTGCAGCAGAAGCCGGAGACGACGTCCGACTTCGTCATCATCTGCTTCTACAACGCGCCCCTCAGCGCCGCGGAGGACCCGGTCGATGAAGGCCCGCCCGCGGTCGCCGTCCGCGTCGAGAAGACGGAGCACGTCATCGGCCTCGAACGGCCCGGCGCCGGCTGGCAGTTCACCCTCACCGGCTGCGGCATCGAGCCCCGCACCGCCGTCACCGGCCCTGGCGGCGTCGCCCTCTTCGATGCGCTGCCGCCGGCGGTCGGCTGTGCCTACACCGTCACCGAGACCCCGCGGCCCGGCTGGTCGGCGGTCACCCTGGGCCAGGACGCCCGGCCCCGCGAGCCGGGCGAGGTCGTCACCCTGCGGTTCGTCAATATCTACGAGTGGAACCCGCCCTGCCTCCTCGCCGGGTGCGTCGAGCTCCCCCCGGCCGACCCGGCCCCCCCGCCGCCCGCGACCCCCGCTCCGCCCGCTGCCCCGCAGGTCACCCCGCCTGCGGCCCCCGCGACGCCGGCCCCGCAATCGCCGGGCACCCCGCCCGCGTCCTCGGCGACGGGCGGACCGCCCGGCGACAGCGCCTCGCTCGCCACGCCGATTCCCCCGGCAGCGGGGACCGGCCGGCCGAAAACAGGCGGCTCCGCCCTCCCGCCGCTCGCCGCCTGCGCCCTCCTCACGCTCGCCGTCTCCGCCGGCCTCACGACCGTCGCGGTCTCCCGGCGCCGGTAGCCCCGGCCCGCATCCCTCCCCGGGCGCGGGGGCCGGCGGTTCCGCCGGCCCCCGCACACCACATCCCCGGGCTCCTACCGGGCGAGCGCCTGCTCCGCGTACGGCCGCAGCATCTGCATCGGCGAGAGCGGCGCGCCGAGGCTCGCGCAGACGCCCCGCAGGAGCCCGATCACCCGCCCCAGCAGCACCAGGTCCCCGGGAATCTGCTCCACCGGGTTCGCCCGCATCGCCCGGTTCCGCTCCCGCAGCTCGCGCGGCCCCGCATCGATCGGCCGCGGCTCGAACAGGATGGAGAGCGTCGCCAGGACCGCCTCCGGGTCCTCGTTCCGCACCCGCACCCCCAGCTCCCGGAAGGCTGCCATGATGGCCTCGCCGTCCCGGTTCGCCGTCCCCAGCACTAGCCGTGCGAACCCGCGCCGCGCCGCGTCCGGCAGCTCCTTCGTCAGCCCGAAATCGAGCAGCGCCACCCGCCCGCCGGGGAGGACGAGGATGTTCCCCGGGTGAGGGTCGGCCTGGAAGAGCCCGTCCACCATGATCTGGTGGCCGTACGCGCTCGTGATCACCTGCGCGAGCGCTGCCCGGTCCGGTGCGTGCGCATCCCGCCGCTCCGCATCCAGCAGCCGCGCCCCGTCCACGTACTCCGTCACCAGCACTTTTGGGCGCACGTAGCCGTCGACTACCCCCGGCACGACCACGCCCGGGAGGTGCGCCAGGTTCTGCCGCACCCGCCGCGTCATCTCCGCCTCCCGTTCGAAATCCAGCTCCAGCGGCACCTGGCTCGCAATCTCGTTCACCACCGTCCGGAAATCGAAGTTCGGCTCGAGCCGCGCCACGATGCCCACCAGCGTCCGCAGGTTCCGCACGTCCAGCCGCACCAGCCCGGCCACCTCCGGATACTGCACCTTCACCACCACCCCCCGCCCGTCCGGCAGCTGCGCCCGGTGCACCTGTGCCAGCGAGGCCGCTGCCAGCGGCTCCTCCTCGAACCGCGCGAACAGGTCCTCCAGCGCAGCCCCGAACTGCTCCTCAATCGTCGCCCGCACCACGCCGAACGGGTGCGGCGGCACCGCATCCTGCAGCCGCGAGAGCGACCGCGTATACGCCCCCGGGAGCAGGTCGGTCCGCGTCCCGATGAACTGCCCCGATTTGATGTAGAGGCCCCGCAGGTCGGTCGCCAGCCGGTAGAGCAGCTCCGCGGACTGCTCGTGGCGCGCCTCCCAGGCCGCCGCGGCCTCGCCCGGCGCCAGCTTCCTGGCGCGCCGCTGCGTCCGCTTGTAGCCGAAATAGATGCGGGCCGCGGTCCGGCCCACGCGAGCAGACCGGCGGAGCCGTCGGACGGTTTCGAACATCGTTCGAGGAGTATAGCGGGACGGCATCGTCCCCTTCGACCGCGGGCAGCCGCGGCGGCCTCCGCGCTCGCTAGACCTGGCTGTAGCCCGAGCCCTTCCGGTCCACCCCGAGCCCCTTCCCCTCGCGAATCCAGCCGAACTCCAGCAGGATCTCCTGGCTGTACGTCACCCGGCCCGCCACCTTCTCCTTCGGCTCCGTCGCCAGCAGGAGGGCCGCTCTCGCCATCAGGATGGGCGGCTCACCGCGCGGGTCATCCATCCCCGTCACCAGGTGGTGGAAGACCGTTCCCGGCGTCGGCACCACCTGTGAGGGCGAGACGCAGGTCACGCTCACCCCGTCGTGGTACACCTCGCTCGCCAGTCCCTGCGTGAATCGCTCCAGCGCCGCCTTCTCCGCCCCGTACAGCGTCCCGCCCCGTCCGATGTTCTCCGGGTACGGCCCCCGGCCCGGGCCGATCGCCGCCCCGCTCGAGATGTTCACGATCGCCCCCGACTTCCGCGGCAGCATGTCCTGCAGCACCAGCTGGCTGAGGTAGAACGGCGCGTGGAAGTTCACCGCAACCGACCGGTGCCACTTGGTGATGGGATAGTCCCTGACCGGGATGAAGTAGGTGAGCGCCGCATTGTTCACCAGCACGTCGACCGGCCCATACGCCGCCCGCGCCGCCTCCACCGCTCGCACGCACTGCTCGTACTCCGAGATATCGGCGGCGATGGCCACCGCCTCGCCGCCCGCCTCCCGGATCGCGGCCACGGTATGCTCGAGCGAGCCCGGCAGCGGGTGGTCGCCCTCCCGGAGCGTCCGCGCCACGCAGGCCACCCGGCCGCCCTCCTGCGCGAACAGCCGCGCAATCTCCGCGCCGATTCCCCGGCTCGCACCGGTCACGATCACCGTCTTGCCATCCAGCCTGCCCATGGGCTCCCCCTTCACGTGAACGTAAGCGTTCGCGGATTCTAGCCCATCCGCCGCCTGTACGCCGCCCGCGAAAAAACGCCCGCCGCACCGGCGGGCGTTTCCTGGCTCGAACCCCGGCCCCGGGGAAGCAAGCGCCTCAGGCCGCGTCCTGCGTCGCCTGCATCTTCTGGACGAGGTGCGCCATCCGCCGCTTCAGCCGGTCGGCCTTCCCGACGTGGATGGCGCCCTTCTTCGCCGCGCGGTCCACCGCCGAGTAGGCCCGGCTCAGCGCCTCCTTCACCGCCTCGGCGTCGCCGGCTGCCACCGCCTCGCGCAGCTTCCGAATCGCATTCCTGGCGCGCGTCCGCCGCGACCGGTTGCGCTCCCGCTCGCGGAGCGACTGGTGCCAGCGTTTGATTGCCGATTTGTGATGCGCCATCTGGACAGAACCCGGGGCAGAATCTCGTTATTGCCGAAACTCGAGCGTACCAAGGAGCCCCATACCGGGCAATCGGAGGTCGGAGGTCATTTCAGCTCCCCGCTCCCCTACTGGCCGGTCGACCTTTTCGAACCGGGAGATGACAATCCGTCGAAAGGCGTTCGGTTTCGATCGGTTTTCCCCCTTCATCCGTTGACGCTGCCCGGCGTGCCCCGTACATATCGCAGGACGCTATGAGTGCGTATGGCCCGGATAGGCGAATCCTATCCGCCGCCGCCGACGTACCGTCGGTGTACCAAGCTCCAGCAGGGGGATTCTCGATGTCTGATTCCTATTGGGACCGCTTCTGGAAGGAGCGCCGAACCCGGCGCCGCTTCCTCGGCGGTGCCACCGCCCTCTCCGCCGGCGCCGCCGGCCTCGCCCTCGTGGGCTGCGGCGGTGACGACGACAACGGCGGCCTCTCCGGCCTCGCCACGCCGACGCCGGCGCCCAACGCCACCCCGACCCCGTCCGACCCCTTCGCCAACGCGAAGCGCGGCGGCACCTACCGCCTCACCTTCACCGGTGACCCGCCCACCATCGACCCCTACGGAAACCTCTCCTTCCTGACCAAGAATTACGCCGCCTACGTCTACAGCCGCCTCTTCAAGTACAACGCCGGCCCGGGCGTCCGCCAGGCCGACCTCCGGCCCGTGCCCGACATCGCCGAGAGCGCCGAGGCCAGCCCCGACGGCCTCACCTGGACCGTCAAGCTCAAGCCCAACGTCAAATTCCACAACATCGCCCCCGTCAACGGGCGCGCCGTCGACAGCGACGACGTCAAATACTCCTGGGGCCGCGCCACCGCCGAGACCAACACCAACCGCTCCCAGGTCGCCTTCGTCGATTCCGTCCAGTACCCCGATAAGCAGACGGTCGTCTTCAAACTGAAGGAGCCCAACGCGGCCTTCCTCGACGTCCTCGCCGATGCCAACCTCATCTGGATCATGCCGAAGGAAGCCGCTGGCGGTTTCGACCCCAGCAAAACCTCCATCGGCTCCGGCCCCTGGGTCCTCGAGAGCTACACCCCCTCCGTCGGCTTCAAGCTCAAGAAGAACCCGGACTGGTACATGAGCGGCTTCCCGCTCATGGACGGGGTCGAGATCTCCATCATCCCCGAGTACGCCAACCGGCTCGCCCAGTTCCAGGCCGGCAACTCCGACGTCGAAGGCCTGAACGCCGAAGACCTCGTCTCCGTCAAGAACGCCCTCCCGAACGTCCAGCTCTACGGCGAAGTCTCCCAGCTCCTCGGCTTCGTCTACATGGACTCCAACCCCGATTCCCCCTGGAACAAGGACCCCCGCGTCCGCCAGGCCATCTCCATGTGCTTCGACCGCGACGGCCTGCTCGACCTCCAGTACAACATCAAAAAGCTCAAGCAGGCCGGCCTCGCCGTCTCCGAGCGGTGGAACAACCTCATCCCCGCTGGCCTCGTCCGCTTCTGGCTCGACCCGAAGAGCGCCGAGCAGGGCGAATCCGCAAAGTACTTCAACTACGACCCCGCCGAAGCGAAGAAACTCCTCGCCGCGGCCGGCTACCCCGACGGCTTCAGCACCGTCTACCAGTACACCGCCAACCGCTACGGCTCCGGCTTCAACGCCGCCGCCGAGGCCAAGATCCAGATGCTGAACGCCATCGGCATCAAGACCACCACCGACGTCCAGGACTACTCCTCCAAATACATCACCCAGACCTTCACCGGGAACTTCACCGGCATCGCCTTCGGCTACCAGACCCCCTTCCCCGAGGCCGGCGCCTATCCCATCCGCTTCTTCACCGATAACCCCCTCAACCACTCGCGCATCAAGGACCCGGAGCTCGAACAGCTCGCCCGCGCCCAGCAGCGCGAGCTCGACCCCGAAAAGCGCAAGCGGCTCTTCTTCGATATCCAGCGCAAGAACGCCGAGAAGATGTACTACATCCCCGTCTCGGCCGGCGCCGGCACCGGCTGGACCGGCTACCGCGAATGGGTGAAGAACATCGACATCCAGACCGTCCCGGGTGCCTACTCCGCCGGCACCGAGGAAGTCCCCTTCATCTGGCTCGACCGGGCCTGATACGGAGGGCGCCCCCCACAACGGAACGGAATTCCACTACACTACGCGACTCGGGGTGGGCCGGCCCCAACCGGCCCACCCCTCACCACGCCCGCCGGGTTCGAACCACATGCAGCGCTACATCTTCCGCCGCCTCCTCCTCATGGTCCCCACCCTCCTCGGCGTCACCTTCGTCGTCTTCGTCATCGTCCGGGCCGTCCCCGGCGATGTCGTCGACCTCGTCCTCGGCGAATTCGGCGCCGGCGACCAGGCCGCCAAGGAGGCGATCCGGAAGGAGTTCGGCCTCGAAGGCAACATCGTCGCCCAGTACGTCCGCTGGCTCGGCGATATCGTCCGGTTCGACCTCGGCAGCTCCCTCATCTCCAACCGCGAGGTCACATCCGAGCTGCGCAACCGCCTCCCCGTCACCTTCCAGCTCGGCGCCATGGCGATCGCCTTCTCCCTCCTCATCGCCATCCCCGTCGGCGTCATCTCCGCCATCCGCCAGGACACCTGGGCCGACTACGCCGGCCGCTCCTTCGCCATCGGCCTCCTCGCCGCCCCCAACTTCTGGATCGCCATCCTCCTCATCTCCCTCGCCGCCCGCTACTTCCAGTGGGGCGTTCCCCCCGCCAGGTACATCCCCTTCACCGAAGACCCGGTCGGCAACCTCAAGCTCATGTTCATGCCCGCCCTCATCCTCGGCGGCGGCCTGAGCGGCTCCGTGATGCGCTTCACCCGCTCCTCCATGCTCGAAGTCCTCCGCCAGGATTACATCCGCACCGCCTGGGCGAAGGGCCTCCGCGAACGGGTCGTCATCGTCCGCCACGCCATGCGGAACGCCCTCATCCCCGTCGTCACCGTGGTCGGCCTCCAGCTTCCCGTCCTCGTCGGCGGCACCGTCATCATCGAGACCGTCTACTCCATCCCCGGCATGGGCCGCTACTACGTCGCCTCCATCGACCAGAAGGACTACCCGGTCATCCAGGCCGTCAACATCGTCGTCGCCCTCGTCGTCGTCTTCGCCAACCTGACCGTGGATGTCCTCTACTCCGTCATCGACCCCAGGATCCGGTACTCCTGACATGACCACCGACGCGAAAGTCCTCGAAGCCTACGCCCTCCGCCGCGAGCTCACCCGCGCCGAGCGCTGGCGCCGCTCCGTCACCACCTTCATCCGCACCAAGCCCCTCGGCACCTTCGGCGCCGCCGTCGTCATCCTCCTCATCCTCATGGCCGCCTTCCCGCAGGCCTTCACCTTCGGCAAGGACCCGAACGTCGGCGTCCTCTCCGAACGCTTCCTCGGCCCGTCGGCCAGCAACTGGTTCGGCACCGACCAGCAGGGCCGCGACCTCTACACCCGGATCGTCTACGGTGCCCGCAACTCCATCCTCATCGGCTTCGGCGTCGTCGCCATCTCCTCGTCCGCCGCCCTCGTCCTCGGCGTCGTCTCCGGCTACTTCGGCGGCAAGTTCGATATCCTCCTCCAGCGGCTCGTCGATATCGGCATCGCCCTTCCCGGGCTCATCTTCATCATCCTCTTCGTCACCTCCATCCAGCAGATTCCCGTCAACCTCCGCATCGTCCTCGCCGTCGGCACCCTCGTCGCCCTCAGCCAGTCCCGCGTCATCCGCGGCGCCGCCATCGCCGCCAAGCAGAACCAGTACGTCGAAGCTGCCCGCGTCCTCGGCGCTTCCGATTTCCGCATCATCTTCCGCCACATCACCCCCAACGTGTTCCCCGTCCTCATCGTCGGCGCCTCCATCCAGGTCGGCGGCGCCGTCCTCGTCGAATCCTCCCTCGCCTTCCTCGGCTACGGCGTCCAGCCCCCCACCGCCTCCTGGGGCCGCATGCTCAACGAAGCGCGCGAACGCCTCACCCAGTACCCCCACGTCGCCATCTTCCCCGGGCTCGTCATCTTCCTGACCGTGTACGCCTTCAACATGTTCGGCGATGCCCTCCGCGACGTCCTCGACCCGCGCCTCCGCGGCTCCCGCTAGGCCCGCTCCATCGCCCGCTCGCGGGTAGCCCAATCTCCCCGTACAATACTGCGACGGGCCCCCGGAAAACGGGGGCCCGGAGTCTGTTCAGATGCCCATCATCGTCGTCGTCGGCGGCCAGTGGGGCGATGAAGGCAAAGGCCGCATCGTCGACCTCCTCGCCCGCAAAGCCCGCGTCGTCGCCCGCTACTCCGCCGGCAACAATGCCGGCCACACCATCGTCAACGAACTCGGCGAATTCAAACTCCACCTCGTCCCCGCAGGCATCTTCTACCCCGAAAAAACCTGCGTCATCGGCAACGGCGTCGCCATCGACCCCGAAGTCCTCCTCAGCGAAATCGACGGCCTCGAACAGAAGAACATCGACACCTCCCGCCTCGTCGTCTCGGACCGCGCCCACGTCATCATGCCCTGGCACCGCCGCCTCGACCAGCTCGACGAACAGGCCCGCGGCGCCCACGCCATCGGCACCACCGGCAAGGGCGTTGGCCCCTGCTTCGCCGATAAAGTCGCCCGCCGCGGCATCCGCATCTGCGACCTCCTCCGGCGCGAAGACCTCGTCCCCCGCATCGAAGCCGCCCTCGCCTACCAGAACCGCGTCATCACCGGCGTCTACGGCGCCGACCCGGTCGACTTCCGCGAGTGCCTCGAACGGTACATCGAGTACGGCCAGCGCCTCCGCCCCTACGTCGGCGACGTCCAGGAAATCATCCTCGAAGCCCACCGCCGCGGCGAATACGTCCTCCTCGAAGGCGCCCAGGGCTCCCTCCTCGACCTCGACCACGGCACCTACCCGTACGTCACCTCCAGCGTCCCCTCCTCCTCCAGCTCCGGCGCTGCCCTCGGCGTCGGCATCGGCCCCACCGATATCTCCCGCGTCGTCGGCGTCTTCAAGAGCTACTGCACCCGCGTCGGCAACGGCCCCTTCCCCACCGAACTGTTCGACGAGACCGCCGACCGGCTCCGCGACCACGGCAAAGAGTTCGGCCGCGGCGAATACGGCACCACCACCGGCCGCCCCCGCCGCATCGGCTGGCTCGATGCCGTCGCCGCCCGCTACAGCGTCCGCTTCAACGGCCTCGCCGCCGTCGCCCTCACCCGGCTCGACGTCCTCGATTCCCTCCCCTCGATCAAAATCTGCACCGCCTACGAGCTCGACGGCCGCATCGTCGATACCTTCCCCGCCCGCGAATCCGAGCTCGAGCGCGTCCGCCCCGTCTACGAAGAGCTCCCCGGCTGGCAAACCCCCACCACCCACGTCCGCTCCTTCGACGACCTGCCCCCACAGGCCCAGGCCTTCATCAAGCGCGTCGAGGACCTCCTCGAATGCCCCGTCGACCTCATCTCCGTCGGCCCCGCACGCGAACAGGCCATCATCGTCAACCCCATCTTCTGAAGCCGAGCGCCGCTGCCATGTACACCCTCGTCCTCCTCCGTCACGGCGAATCCGCCTGGAACCTCGAAAACCGCTTCACCGGCTGGCACGACGTCCCCCTCTCCGGAACCGGCCGCGAGGAGGCCCGGCGCGCCGGCGAACTCATGCGCGCCGAGGGCCTCGCCTTCGATGTCGTCCACACCTCCCTCCTCCGCCGCGCCATCGAGACCGTCAACATCGCGCTCGACGTCATGGACCGGCACTGGATCCCCGTCAAACGCCACTGGCGTCTCAACGAACGCCACTACGGCGCCCTCCAGGGCCTCGACAAAAAAGAAACCAGCGAGCGGTACGGCCCCGACCAGGTCTTCGCCTGGCGCCGCAGCTACGATGTACCGCCCCCGCCCCTCGACCCGGACGACCCGCGCCACCCCCGCTTCGACCCCCGCTACGCCGGCCTCGCTCCCGACCTCCTGCCCGCAACCGAATGCCTCAAAGACGTCGTCGCCCGGATGCTCCCCTACTGGTACGACGCCATCGTGCCCGACCTCCGCGCCGGCAGGTGCGTCCTCGTCGGCGCCCACGGCAACAGCCTCCGTGCCCTCGTCAAGCACCTCGACGGCATCAGCGACACCGACATCGCCGGGCTGAACATCCCTACCGGCATCCCGCTCCTCTACGAGCTCGACGAGCAGCTCCGGCCCGCCCGCTCCCGCTACCTCGGCGACCCGGAGGCCGCCCGCGCGGCCGCCGAGGCCGTGGCACGCCAGGCCGGCTGACGCCGGCCCGCACCCCCCGCGCGCCCGGGCCTACCGCGAGGCCGCCCCCTCCCGCTCCGCCGCCCGCTGCTCCTTCCGCCGCGCATCGGCCAGCTGCCCGAACGTCCGGTGTACCCCGAACACCGGGTAAATCTTCTCGAACGTCCCCGGCATCAGCTCCGCCAGCGCGACCGTCGGCCGGGCAGGCACCCAGAACTGCAGCATCTCCGGCCGGTCCTTCCGGATCGCCTTCACCACGTCCCGCGCCACCCGCTCCGGCTTCACCGTACCCGCCAGGAACGACGCCTTCGCCCCCACCTCGCGCTCCCAGTCCGCGTACATCCCCGCCTCCGCCACGAACCCCGGGCAGATCACGCTCGCCGAGACCCCCCGCTTCCGAAACTCCATCCGGAACCCTTCCGTAAACGCGATCAGCCCCGCCTTCGAGGCCGCGTACGGCGACGAGTACGGCACCGGCGCCTTCCCCGCCAGCGACGCGATGTTCACGATGTGCCCGCGCTTCCGCTCCAGCATGCCGGGCAGCACCAGCCGGGTCAGCTGCATCGCCGCGGTCAGGTTCACCCGGGTGATCCGGTCCAGCTCCTCATCGTCCTGGTCCTCGAAGTGCGCCGTCACCTCGATGCCCGCGTTGTTCACGAGGATGTCGATGCGCCCGAACTCAGCCAGCGCCGCAGATACGAGCGACCGCCTGCTCTCCCCGTCGGCCACATCGCACGCCACCGCCAGCGCCCGCCGGCCCATCCCGCGAATCTCCTCCGCCAGCGACTCCAGCGCCGGCACCGTCCGCGCCGCCAGCACCACGTGGCACCCTGCCCCTGCCAGCTCCTTCGCGATGTACGTTCCCAGCCCTCGCGAAGCGCCCGTGACGACCGCCACCCGGTCCTGCAGATTCTTCATCGTCATTCCCTCCGGTTCTTTCCCCGATGACAGGGTGCCCGGGAGTGTACGCCAAAACCCACCCTGCGGGAATCCCGCCGCGCTGCTGGCACGCGCGCCCAACCTCTGCAATCCTGACACTGTGCAAGACCCGCCCCGGACCGTCCCGGCCAGCCGCCGGGCCGCAGCCCTCCTCCTCGCCGCCCTCCTGCCGATGCTCACCTACCTCGGCCACTGGCCGGCCTTCGCCATCCCCATCCCGGGCACCGGCGTCGCCGTGAGCGTCCCCTTCGCCGCCGAGGGATCCCCCGGAGACCACCACCAGCACTGCCACGGCGATGCTGCCGGCTGCGCCAGCAGCCCCGGCGGCGGGGGCGTCGTCATCGCGCTCCTCACTGCCGCCGCGGCCGTCATCATCCCCGGGGGCCGGCTCACGCCCGTGCCCGCCACGCCCGCTGGCCTCCGCCTCCAGCACCTCCCCGCTCCCGACCCGGCGCCGCCCCGCGCCGCCCCCATCGCCGCCGCCTCCTGACCGGGCGCCCGGCAAGCGCGCAGCCCGGCCCCACACCACGATGGGAGAACCAGCCATGCATCGAACGCACCGGGGCTGGCCCGCCCTCCTCGGCGCCGCCATCCTCCTCCTCGCCATCCCCCTCGCCGCGGCCTGCGGCGGCGACGATGACGACGACCACGGCGCTGGCGACACCCACGCCGTCGTCTCCGCCGTCGCCTTCCTCGGCGGGCTCGATTTCCACGCCATCGACGACAGCATCAACAGGGACCGCAAGGTCCCGGCTGATGCCCGCGCCAGGGCCCTCAAAGCCCAGGCCGTCGTCCGCACCGCGAGCTGGCCCGGCGAGCTCCAGTCGAAGGCCACCGCCCTCGCCGGCATCTTCGGCGAACTCGCCGCGGCCCTCGAAGGCGACAGCCCGGACCTCGCAAAGGCAGGCGCAGCAGCGAAAAAGGCCCACGACGCCGAGCACGAGTTCTCCGATGCCGCCTGGGCGTGGGTCTTCGAGCAGGCCGGCATCGAGGGCCCGACCCATGGCCACTGACCCGGCTCCCGCCCCGTGCCGCTCCCCGGCCCGTTCGCCGCGCCGCAGCTACACTGGAAAGGTGCCACCACGCAGGAATCGTCCATGACCTCGAAAGCCCGGCGGGCAGCCGCCATCCTCCTCGCAGCCGTCGCCCTCGTCCCGCTCGCCGTCGCCTGTTCCGGCGATGATGACGACGCCACCGCCGGGGCCCAGTACATGGGCGCCATCGTGACGCCGCCCATCGAAAAGCCCGATGCCGTCCTCATGGACGAAAACGGCAGGCCGTTCGACCTCCGCAAAGAGACCGAGGGCTACGTCACCCTCCTCTACGTCGGCTACACCCACTGCCCGGATATCTGCCCCACGCACCTCTACGAAATCAGCGAGGCGCTCAAGAAGGTCGACCCCGACGTGCGCAAGCAGGTCAAAGTCGTCTTCGCCACGGCAGACCCGGAGCGCGACGGCCCCGAGCAGCTCAAGCAGTACCTCGATACCTTCGACCCCGACTTCATCGGGCTCACCGGCACGCGGGAGCTCATGGACCAGTTCCAGGTCGCCCTCGGCCTCCAGCCCGCGACCCGCACCGACCTCGGCGGCGGCAACTACGCCGTCAACCACGCCGCCTACGTCATGGCGTTCACCAAAGACAACTACGCCTACACCGTCTACCCCTCCGGCATGGGGCAGAAGGAATGGCTCAACGACCTCCCGCTCCTCGTCAAGAAAGGATTCCGCACCGAATGAGCACCCTCACGCGCAACCGCGCATTCCTCCCCATCCTCCTCCTCACCGCTCTCGCCATCGCCCTCGTCGCCGTCGCCTGCGGCGGAGACGACGATGACGACGACACCGATGCCGGCTCCGCCGCGTTCCAGAGCGTCCAGGTCGGCGACCTCACCATCTCCGATGCGTGGGTCCGCGCCGCAACCAGCGCCAATGTCACCGCCGCCTACATGACCATCAAGAGCAAAGGCGCCGCCGATACCCTCATCAGCGCCTCTTCGCCGATCGCCGGCATGGTCCAGCTCCACGAGGTCGTCACCGAGGGCGCCACATCGAAGATGCAGGAGAAGCCCGGCGGCTTCCCCATCCCCGCCAACGGCACCGCCGAGCTCAAGCCCGGCGGCTGGCACGTCATGCTCATGGACCTGAAGCAGAAGCCCCGGGAGGGCGAGAAGGTCGAAATCACCCTCAAATTCGAAAAGGCCGGCGAGGTGAAAATCGTCGCCCCCGTCAAGAAGGCCGCCGGGATGAGCCCGGACATGAAAGACGAGAACGGCCACGGCCACGGCGATGCCAGGACCCCGATGGGCGGCATGGGCGGCGGCAGGGCCTCCCCGACCCCCAGCGGGTACTAGCGCCCCGGCGGGGCGGCTTCTCCGGCCGGCCGGCACCGCACGCCTCGACACGAAGGCCCGGGAAGCTCACTCCCGGGCCTTCCGCCTCCCGCGCTCCCCGGGCCAGGCTTCGGCGCCGGCGGCCAGGCTTGTCACTCCCCGTCCACCGCGAGGTTCGGCGCCACCGCACACCCGTTCCCCCAGCAGCGCGCCGGCTTCGGCGGCGCCGGGACGCCGGTCGGCGTCGCGGTCGGCGTCGGTGTCGGCGTTGGCGTCGGCGCTTCACGGGCGCACGACACCTGCCACGTGTTCGACCGCGGCGGCGTCAGCACCTCCACCACGTGCCCGCCATCGGTCAAGTACCGGTCCGTCGTCCCTGCCGTGTAGCTGATGACCGTCGAAAGCTGGCCGGGCTCCAGCGTCCAGTCCGGGTCCGGCGGCAGCCCGCCGATTTGCGGCTTGTACACCCGGATGGGCGAGTTCCCCACGTTCTTGAACTGGATCTCGTCCCCCCGGTTGATCCGGCAGGTGCGCGGGTTGAAGCCCTGCTCGTTCACCTCGATCAGGTAGCGGTCGTACGCCGAAACCGAGTCCGTCCGCGCACCGAAAAACGCCAGGCTCACGCCGCCGGCGAGCGTCGCCGCCAGCGCGAGGGCCGCCATCAGCGGCCGGTAGCGGTGTCCGCGCATCGAACCTCCACGGTCCCCCACACCCCGCCACGGGGCAACCCCGAGAGTACCCCAGCCCGGGCGGTCCTGTCACCGCACGGCCGGGGAGCAGCACGCCTCAGTCCGCCGCCAGCCCCGGCACGCGCAGGCAATGGGCCGCTCCCGTGCACGGCGGCGCCGGCGGCCGCTTCGAAGGGTCGGGCGCACACTCCACCGCCCAGGTCGCCGAAAAGACCGGCGTCTTCACGGTCACGTAGTTCGCCGGGTTCTCGAAATCCTCGAACCGGAACGTCCCCGGGAAGCCCATGTACTCCTCCCGCGAGACCTCCCCCGGCGCGAGCCAGCCGGTATCGAACAGCAGCTCCCCGCCCGGCGTCGGCGCATACCGCACGACCCGGCGCGGCGTGCTCCCCACGTTCCGGAAGCGCAGGTACTCCCGGTTCATCTGGCACACCGCCGGGTTGAAGCCGCCCTCCGAGACCTCGACGGTCTGCACCGTGTAGGCCCCGGCGCCCGGCGCCGCCAGCAGAACCGCGACCAGGGCAAGCACGCCAGCCGCACCGCTGAGCCGTCGCACGCAGCAAGCCTACCCCCTCGGCTGCGAACGCGCCCGGCCGCGCACACGCAAACAGGCCCCGCGGTTCGCGGGGCCTGCTCGTCGTTCACTCGCCTCCTCAGCCGGCCGCCGGGCGCTGCACCGGCTGGAGGCCGCCGCCGTTCGGCCGGGACTCCCGTATCCGTTGCCGCTCCTTCACGGAGCGAACCGGGGCGCCTGCATCGCACAGGACTTCATCGAGCTCCCGGGAACCTGGGGCAACACGCGGATACGTGCCCGCGGCGGCTGGCGAGCGGCCTGCCTACGGCAGGCCGGCTCTCTGCACGATGAAGACTCCATAGAGGGCGTGCAGCTTGTTCCGCATGTCCGCACCTCCTTTCGAGCCTCTGCGAGTCGGCGGGGGCCGGGCCTCTCCAGCACCGGGCGCCTATCGCATGATCACCATTAACAGTACTCCCGGCGGAAGGCCTGTCAAGAGGTTTCCCGCCCCGCCGAGCGTGAAAAAGCGGGAACAGCGGTCAATACCCCCGGTGCTCCTTCCCCAGCTCTTTCGCATCCGGCATCGGGTGCGCCTCCCGCGGCTTCGGCGGTTTGCCGCCCGGCCCGCCCTCGGCCATCTCCGAGACCGTCCCCGGCTCCGGGACGACTGCGCGCGGGTCCGACTCCGCGGGGTCCAGCAGCTCTGCCGCCTTCTCCATCGCCTCCTTCACCGCCTTCAGCGGGTGGAGGTGCTCGATGAACTCCTTCGCGGCCTTCACATCCTCCCGCGGGTCCAGCTCGTTCTCTGCCATCACTGGTGCCTCCTCGGCGGGCCGGTCCGGCCGCCCGCCGCCTCCAGTATGCGCCCCGCGGGGCGCCCGCCGCACCACGCGGCCCGTCGCCTTCTCCACGAACCAGCCCGTCTCGGGCTCCTGCCCCGCGAGCGCTGCCATGCTCCTGCCCTCCCTGGCACCTCCGGGACGGACCTCAGCCCGCCCGGACCTCGATCTTCCGCGCCGGCGCTTTCGGCTCCGGCTCCCGCTTCGGCAGCACCACTTCGAGCACGCCGTCTTTCAGCGATGCCGAGATCCGCTCGGCATCCACCGTCTGCGGGATGGCGATGCGCCGCTCGAACGAGCCGAAAAACCGCTCGCTGTACGTGCGGCCCTTCTCCTCCTCCCGCCGCTCCGAACGCTTCTCACCCCGGATGGTCAGCACCCCCTCCTCCACCGTCACCTCCATGTCCCCCGGCGCCACGCCCGGCAGCTCCGCCTGCACCACGATCGCATCCTCCCGCTCCGTCACATCGCAGCGGGGGCTCCATTCCGTCTCCCCCGGCAGCCCCAGCCGTGCCAGCCAGTCGCGCGGCACCAGGCTCCACATCTCCTCGAACGGGTTCCAGCGCACCACATTCGCCATGGCTCCAGCCTCCAGCTCAGAGATTTCGCCCCGAGTCTGCCCCGCAATCCGTTATCGCGACAATGACCGCCCGGTACACCCCCGGGGGTGCGAACGGCCCCTCCCGCCCCGCCGCTACCGCCCGGCTGAGAGCGTGGTCTCGACCAGCGCCAGGAACTGCTCCGCGGCGAACGGCTTCTGGACGAACACCGTGTGCGGCGTCCGGGCAGCGAACTCCGCCGGCCCCTCCGCGCTGTAGCCGCTGATGAGGATGAACGGCAGACCGGGGAATCGCTCCAGCATCGCCCGCCGCAGCTCGATGCCCGATTCGCCCGGCATCACGATGTCCGAGACCACGAGGTCCACCGGCTGGCTCTCCAGGACCGCCCGGGCCTCGCCCGCGTGCGCCGCCTGCACCACCGTATACCCGTGCGTGCGCAGCAGCCGCGCCAGCATCACCCGCACCGGGTCGTCGTCATCGACTACGAGGATTGTCGCCGCCAATGGCCTCTCGTCCTCCAGCTGCCCGCCCGGCGTCCCCGGCCCTGCCACGGCGGCCGTTTCGTTCGTTCGATACATCGACCATCCGAACGCGTTTCGTCGCGCTTCCTTTCCCCGGGATTCTCCGCCAGCCCGCACCTGCGCGGCATTCGGGTTTCCCCTGATAGGGAGCCGCGCTGATACATAACCGGCTGTGAATCCACCAGATTCTCACCGATGGGCCACCATTCCGGAAGCGCTTTGCTCGGGGGGCAGTTCGCACCTATCATCGGCCCTACGCTTGGAGGTGCCCGGCATGCGCTTCATCGTCACCGTCGTGTTCGCCGCGTTCCTCCTGTTCATCGTCTACCTCCTCGTCGGCGCCATCGCCGACGGCTATTTCGGCGCGGACATCATCCCCGACCGCGCCGTCCCCGATTCCTGGGCCGCCCCCGACAGCTGGAGCGAATGGCGCGATATCGTCATCGTCCTCCTCGGGCTCTTCTGGGTCCTCGCCGGCATCCTCGCCGTCATCTTCATGGCGGCGCTCATCGCCCTCGCCGTCGCCGTCCGCAAAGTCGTCCGCGAAAACGCCGCCCCGGCGCTCGACTCCCTCCGCCAGTCGCTCGATACCGTCCGCGGGACGGCCGAGTTCGCCGGCGAGACCGTCGCCAGCCCCATCATCCGCGTCTACGCCGTCGCCCGCGGGGTACGCAGCGGCCTCGCGGCCGTCACCAGCCTCCCCGACCGCATCCGCGGCCGCCGCCGCGGCAAGCGCAAGAGGAAAACATGAACCCCGAAGACGCCGCCGCCGGCCCCGAACCCCTCGCCCCTGGACCCCCCGAACGGGAGGAGCACCCGGCCATCGCCTGGGCGCGGGCCGTCGTCCTCGGCATCGGCGATACCGCGCGCGACATGCTGGAGGCCGGCCGCAAGGCCGCCCGCGAAGCGATGGACGAAGGCTGGCGCCGCTTCGACGAGAAGACGAAGCGCCGCCGCTGAATCGCGCTTCCTCCCTTGCCGCCCGGCGGCCCGGGCGGCCGCCGGCATCCGAAGGCTCCCGCTTCCCGGCTCCCACCCGGCTCCGCCCCCGTGGTACACTACCCGCACGGGGTTAGCACTCCTCACGCAGGAGTGCTAACATGAAGGCGAGAGGTTGATAATGGCATTGTCAGAGCGCCGGGCCCGCATCCTCGCCCTCATCGTCGACGACTTCGTCGGCTCGGCCCAGCCTGTCGGCTCCCAGGCCCTCGTCGAGCGCCACCGCCTCCCCCTCTCCCCCGCCACCGTCCGCAACGAAATGGCCGCCCTCGAAGACGAGGGCATGATCACCCACCCCCACACCTCCGCGGGCCGCATCCCCTCCCACCGCGGTTACCGCTACTACGTCTCAGCCCTCATGCCCGAACGCCCCCTCACCCCGCAGGAGCAGTTCACCATCCTCCACCAGTTCCACCAGGCCTCGCGCGACCTCGAGGAGTGGGTCGGCCTCGCCGCCTCCGTCCTCGCCAACAGCCTCCACAACATGGCCCTCGTCACCCAGCCGCGCGTCGCCGAGGTCCGCCTCAAGCAGCTCCAGCTCGTCGAACTCACCGAGACCCGCGCCCTCCTCGTCGTCGTCACCTCCGACGGCGGCGTTCACCAGCGCATCCTCGATTTCCCCGTCGCCGCCTCCCAGGAGTACCTCTCCCGCCTCGCGCTCCGCCTCAACGCCGAGCTCAGCGGCAAGAGCGTCGCCGAATTCCCCAAAGCCGAGCCCATCGAACCCCTCGGCGCCGTCGAATCCGTCGTCCTCGCCGCACTCGGCGACCTCCTCCTCCGCGAACAGGCCGCCCGCGTCGAAGAACCCGTCGTCGAAGGCGTCCGCGACCTCCTCCGGCAGCCTGAATTCGAAAAGGCCGACCGGCTCCTCGATGCCCTCGAAGCCGTCGACGAGCGCCGCCTCCGCGACGCCATCCCCGCCGAAGCCGTCGAAAACGCCTCTGTCGCCATCGTCATCGGCGACGAAAACCGCGAAGGCCCCTACCAGGAGATGTCCTTCGTCCTCGCCCGCTACGGCCCGCCCGGCGGCGCCGCCGGCATCGTCGGCCTCCTCGGCCCTACCCGCATGCACTACAGCGACGCCGTCGCCCACGTCCGCTACGTGAGCGACGTCCTCACCGAGCTCATCCGCGAATTCTACGGCGGCGGCGATTGACCGCCCCGCCATCTCTCACTCCAGGAGGCACCCCATGAGCGAACCCGGTGACGACCGCACCGTTGAGACGAACCGACCCGCCGACCCCGATGAGCGGACCGCCAGCCCCGGCGCCCTGGACGGCGAAGGAACCGGTCCGCCCCCCGACCCCGCCAGCGAACTCCAGGCCGAGCGCGAAAAAGCAGAAGCCTACTACCGCAGCTGGCAGCGTACCGCGGCCGACTTCGCCAACTACAAGCGCCGCGTCGAGCAGGAGCGCAGCGAGGCCCAGCGCCTGGCCAACGCCGCCCTCGTCATCAACCTCCTGCCCGTCTTCGACGACCTCGAGCGGGCCGTCGCGTCCGTCGATTCCCACCTCGCCGGGCTCAACTGGGTCCAGGGCATCATCAACATCCACCAGAAGTTCTGGCGGCTCCTCGAATCCATGGGCCTCAGCGAAATCCCCGCTGAAGGCGCAGCGTTCGACCCTGCCTGCCATGAAGCCGTCGCCCGCCAGGCCGGCCCCGAAGGGCGCGTCCTCCACGTCGTCCAGAAAGGCTACAACCTCGGCGGCAAAGTCCTCCGCCCTGCCATGGTCATCGTCGGCGATGGCAGCAGCACCACCGACCACGCCGGCACCCCCGGCACCTGACCTCACACCCACCACCAGGAGCAGATATCACGATGGGTAAAGTTCTCGGCATCGACCTCGGCACCACCAACAGCTGCATGGCCATCATGGAAGGCGGCGAACCGGTCGTCATCCCTAACGCCGAAGGCGCACGGACCACCCCCTCCGTCGTCGCCATCACCAAGAGCGGCGAACGCCTCGTCGGCCAGGTCGCCAAGCGCCAGGCCATCACCAACCCTGAAAACACCATCTTCAGCATCAAGCGCTTCATGGGCCGCAAATTCAGCGACCCCGAAGTCCAGCGCGACCTGAAGCTCGTCCCCTATAAAGTCTCCGCCGCGCCCAACGGCGACTGCCAGGTCACCCTCGGCGGCCGCACCTACAGCCCGCCCGAGATCAGCGCCATGATCCTCCAGAAGCTCAAGGCCGATGCGGAGGCCTACCTCGGCGAACCCGTCACCGAAGCCGTCATCACCGTCCCCGCCTACTTCAACGACGCCCAGCGCCAGGCCACCAAGGACGCCGGCAAAATCGCCGGCCTCGAGGTCCTCCGCATCATCAACGAGCCGACCGCCGCCTCCCTCGCCTACGGCCTCGACAAGAAAAAAGACGAGCTCATCGCCGTCTACGACCTCGGCGGCGGCACCTTCGATATCTCCATCCTCGAAATCGGCGACGGCACCTTCCAGGTCCTCTCCACCAACGGCGATACCCACCTCGGCGGCGACGACTTCGACCAGCGCGTCATCGACTGGCTGATCGACGAGTTCAAAAAGCAGGAAGGCATCGACCTCCGCCAGGACCGCCAGGCCCTCCAGCGCCTGAAGGCCGAGGCCGAAAAGGCGAAGATCGAGCTCTCCTCCGCCCAGCAGACGGAGATCAACCTCCCCTTCATCACCGCCGACGCCAGCGGCCCCAAGCACCTCAACATCACCCTCACCCGGGCCAAGCTCGAGCAGCTCGTCCACGACCTGCTCCAGAGCACCCTCGAACCCGTCAAGAAAGCCCTCGCCGATGCCGGCAAGAAGGCCTCCGACATCGACGAAGTCGTCCTCGTCGGCGGCCAGACCCGCATGCCGGCCGTCCAGAAGCTCGTCGCCGACTTCTTCGGCAAGGAGCCTCATAAAGGCGTCAACCCCGATGAGGTCGTCGCCATCGGCGCCGCCGTCCAGGCCGGCGTCCTCAAAGGCGAAGTCAAGGACGTCCTCCTCCTCGATGTCACCCCGCTCACCCTCGGCATCGAGACCCTCGGCGGCGTGATGACCCCGATCATCCCGCGGAACACCACCATCCCGACCTCCAAGAGCCAGATCTTCTCCACCGCCGCCGATAACCAGCCCAGCGTCGAAATCCACGTCCTCCAGGGCGAACGGCCGATGGCCGCCGACAACAAGTCGCTCGGCCGCTTCATCCTCGATGGCATCCTCCCCGCCCCCCGCGGCGTCCCCCAGATCGAAGTCACCTTCGATATCGACGCCAACGGCATCGTCAGCGTCTCCGCCCGCGACAAGGGCACCGGCCGCGAACAGAAAATCACCATCCAGCCCTCCTCCGGCCTCACCAAAGAGGAGATCGAGCGGATGCAGCGCGAAGCCGAGCTCTACGCCGAGGAGGACCGGCGCAAGCGTGAAGCCATCGAAGTGAAGAACACCGCCGACTCCATGGCCTACCAGGCCGAAAAGACCCTCCGCGATAACGCCGACAAGATTCCCGCCCACCTCAAGTCCGAGGTCGAAGAGAAGGTCAAGGCCGTCCGCGACGCCATCGAGGCCGACGACGTCGCCCGCATGCGCTCCGCCATGGACGCCCTCTCCACCTCCCTCCAGAGGATCGGCGAAGCCGTCTACGGCGCTGCCGGCGCTGCTGGCGCCGCGGAAGGGGGCCCCGCCGGCCCCGCCGAGGAGGGCACCGTCGAAGGCGAGTTCCGCGAGGTCTAGCCGTCCCGCATCGGGTCCACCGCCCCGCGAGGGGGCCGGCACCGCCGGCCCCCTCGTCACGCCCTCGCCGTCTCCCGGTACGCCGTCTCCACGACCGTCGTGAGCGCGTCGAAAATCCCCGGCCCCGCCGCCACCACGTAGCCGTCCCCAAAGCCGTACCCCCCGAACCCGCCCGTCAGCCCGCCCGCCTCCCGGACGAGCAGCCCCCCGGCCGCGATGTCCCACGCGTTCAGCCGGTATTCGTAGTACCCGTCGAGCACCCCGCAGGCCACGTGCGCCAGGTCGAGCGCGGCCGAGCCCATCCGGCGGATGTCCCGCACCCGCGGCAGCACCCGGGTCAGCACGGCCGCCTGCTCCCCGCGCCGGGCCGCGTCATACGCGAACCCCGTCGCCACCAGCGCCGTCGAAAGGCTCGCCCCCGCCCGCACCCGGACCGGCCGGCCGTTGCACGTCGCCCCGCGCCCGGCGGCGGCCGCGTACGTGAGCCCGTGCGCCACGTCGTGGACCACCCCGGCGACTGCCTCCCCCTCCGCCTCGGCCGCCACCGAGACCGCGTACGCCGGGATGCCGTAGATGAAGTTCGTCGTCCCGTCCAGCGGGTCCACCACCCAGCGCACCCCCGAAGAGCCCGTCTCCAGTGTCCCCTCCTCACCCACGAACCCATCCCCCGGCCGTGCCCCCAGCAGCCGCTCGATGAGCAGCGCCTCCGCCGCCCGGTCCGCCTCCGTCACCATGTCCGTCGCCGTCGATTTCGTCCCGACGGCGAACCCCTCCGCCGCGTACCGGGCGATGAGCTCGCCGGCCTCCCGGGCGGCCGCGACCGCCAGCGCCAGCAGCTCCCCCGCCAGCCGCTCGTTTGCCGTCATCGCAGCTGCCGCCCGCCGTCGATGACCACGATGCTCCCCGTCACGTAGCTCGCCGCGTCGCTCGCCAGCCAGGTCGCCGCCCCGGCCACGTCGTCCGGCGTCGCCAGCCGCCCGAGCGGGATATCCGCCCGCAGCCGCTCCCCGTGCCGGCTCGCGAACAGCTCATCGACCAGGTCCGTCGCTACCCAGCCCGGCGCAATCGCGTTCACCCGGACGCCCCGGTCCGCCCACTCGAGCGCCATCACCCGCGTCAGCTGGTGGAGCCCCGCCTTCGCCGCCGCATACACCCCCTGCCGCTCGAGCGGCACGATCCCGGCGACCGAGCTGACGTTGATGATGCACCCGCCCCGGCCCGCCGCGAACCACCGGCGCGCCACCTCCACGCTCAGGAAATACGCCCCGCGCAGGTTCACCTGGACCACCGCATCGAACTCCTCCACCGTCACCTGCTCCACCCGCTTGTAGTACGGGCTGATGCCGGCGTTGTTCACCAGCACGTCCAGCGGCCCCAGCTCCCACGCCCGCTCCGCCAGCGCCGCCGCGTCCGCCGGGTCACCCACGTCGCAGCGCAGCCCGATGCAGTTCACCCCGAGCGAGGCCGCCGCCTCCTGCAGGGGCCCTTCGCTCCGCGCCGCGATGATCACCCGCGCCCCAGCCTCGATGAACGCCCGCGCGATGCCGTAGCCGATACCCCGCGAGCCGCCCGTAATCAGCGCCGTCTTCCCTTCGAGCGAAAACCGTTCCATGCCGCCCATTCTCCGCGCCAGCCGCGAACCGATCACCCGCCGCGCCCCGCGCCAGCCTCGCGTACCATCGGGGGCATGACCCTCGACCTCGAACGGGCTGCCGCCCACCTTGCCGCCGCCGACCCCGTCATGGCCGCCCTCGTCGAGGCCGTCGGCCCGATCGAACCGCGGCCGCCGCGGCCCGGCCACTTCGAGGCCCTCTGCCGCGCCATCGTCTATCAGCAGCTCTCCGGCCGCGCCGCCGGGGCCATCTTCGAGCGGTTCCGCGCGCGCTACGCCGGCGAAGGCTTCCCCGCGCCCGCCGACGTCCTCGCTACCCCGCCCGAGACCCTCCGCTCCGTCGGCCTCTCCCGCCAGAAGATCGCCTCCCTCCGCAGCCTGGCGGAGCATTTCGCCAGCGGCCAACTCGACGACGCCGGCCTCCACCGCTGGCCCGATGAAGCAGTGATCGCCCACCTCACCCGCGTCCGCGGCATCGGCCGCTGGACGGCCGAGATGTTCCTCATCTTCCAGCTCCAGCGGCCCGACGTCCTGCCCGTCAACGACCTCGGCATCAACCGCGCCATCATGCGCCGCTACGGGCTGCCCGCCATGCCGAGGCCGGCCGAGGTCCGCGCCATCGGCGCGCCCTGGCGGCCGTTCGCCACCGCCGCCTGCCTCTACCTCTGGCGCGGCGAAGACACCGCCGCCCCGGCGGGCTAGCCCGTCTCGCCCCCGCTTAGGCCCCCATCCCGTCCGGGCGGTCCACGTCCGCCGGCGTCGTCGCAGCGTTCGCCGCGATCAGCGCATCCCGGATTTGCGAGTAGAAATCCGTCATGCCCGCCGGCGAATACGGCACGAAAATCGTATTCGCCCGCGACGCCGCGCCGATCTCCTTCACCGTGTCGTAGTGCTGCGTCATCAGCACGAGCTGCATGATCGCCTCGGGCGTCACGCCCGCGATGCTCTGCTGGAACTGGTCGACCGAATCGCGCAGCCCGTCGATGATCGCCCGGCGCTGGTTCGCGATGCCCTGGCCCTGGAGCGCCTTGCTCTCTGCCTCCGCCTCCGCAGCCTTCACCTTCAGGATCTTCTCCGCCTCGCCGCGCTCCTGTGCCGCCTCCCGCATCCGCCGCGCCGCGTTGATCTCGTTCATCGCCTCCTTCACCTTCTTGTCCGGGTCGATGTCCGTGACCAGCGCCTGCACGATCTGGAACCCGAACTCGTTCATCTCCCCCGCCAGTTCGTTCTTCACCGCAATCGCGATCTCATCTTTCCGCTCGAAGACGTCGTCCAGCTCCATCTTCGGCACCCGTGCCCGCACGGTATCGAACACGTACGCCGTGATCTGCACCGTCGGCCGGTCGAGCCGGTAGAACGCGTCGTACACCCGGTCGGGGATGACCATGAACTGTACCGCCACGATGGTGTGCACGAACACGTTGTCGAGCGTCTTCGTCTCGACGCTCACGTCGAGCTGCTGCACCCGCAGGTTCACCCGCCCGGCCACCCGCTCGATGAGCGGGATTTTCACGTTCAGTCCCGGGCGCGCAATCCGGCGAAACTTGCCGAACCGCTCCACCACCGCCGCCGTCTGCTGCTCCACCGTGAACAGCGACCCGAACACCAGCACCAGCACGATCACGCCTGCCACCGCCAGCACGATCAACCCGGCCATGCCTCACCTCCTCGCGCGCATGGGCCATTCGCGGCCCGCATGTCGGCCAGTATACGCGTCCCCCCTCCCAACCGGGTGACCGCTTCCCCCGGCGCCGCACCGCCCACGTTTTGCCGACCGTTTACCGAGAATCGGGAGAATCCCGGTCGATTCCCCCCGCAGTCCTGGCTACCGTGGAACCGGTGGCGCCCTGAGGAGGAGATTCTGCTCGCCCGCGGCACCTTCCCCGCCGCGGCGAGCACCGGAACGACGAACCGCTCACCAGGCAAACCAGCACATTCCTGGCACCCTTTGCGCCCCCGGACCGATGTGCCTTGCAAACCACAGGCCGGAGGAATCCCCCATGCTGCTCCGCTCGTTCAGCCTCGCTGTGCTCCTCACCGCCGCCGCCCTGGCGCCCGCTGCCCACGCGCGGAGCGCCGCCGCCCTCGCGGACTGCGACGTCCCGGATGCCGCCATCGCCCTCGATGCCGACGAACAGGCGTTCGTCCGGCTCCTGAACGACTACCGCGCCCGGAACGGCCTCCAGCCCGTCGCCGTCGACCCGGCGCTCAGCCGCGCCGCCGCCTGGATGAGCATCGACCTCGCCGGCCGCTCGGCCTTCGAGCACACCGACTCCCTCGGCCGCTCGCCCTGGAAGCGGATGGGCGATTGCGGCGTCGCTGCCCCCGGCGGCGAAAACATCGCCGCCGGCACCCCGCTCGCCAGCCCCGCGGCGGTGCTCCAGGCCTGGCAAGGTTCGCCCGGCCACGACGCCATCATGCTCGGCCGCGACTTCACCCTCGTCGGCGTCGCCCGCCATACCGCCCCCGGCAGCCGGTACGGCGTCTACTGGTCGCTCACCTTCGGCTACGGCCGCCCGGCCGGGACAGCCGGCATCGCCGCGCCCACCCCGACCCCGGCGCTTCCCTCGCCGGCGCCGGCCCCGGCCCGCCCGGTCCCGACTGCCACCCCCACCGCCGTGCCGCCCGCGCCTTCCCCCGCACCGGCCAGCCAGGCGCCGGACCAGCCCCGCACGGTTGCCTTCCCCGCCGGCATCACGGCCTTCACCTGGAACGGCAGCCCGGTCCCGGTCGACGAGGTCTTCGGGCCCTCCGCAGGGGCCGTCCGGGGCCTCTACGCCTACGACACCGCCGCCGGGCGCTGGCTCCGCTGGAGCCCCCGCCTCCAACCGCGCCTCAATACGCTCAGCCACCTCCAGCCCGGCGTCCGCTACTGGCTCGTCGCAAGCGGCCCCCTCACCGTTCCCCTCCCCTGACGGCTAATATCGCGAAACGGTCGCGACGTCACACCAGGGCTGGCGCCGGCCCCGCCGAGAGTCCCTCCCGATTCCGCCGGCGAGGTTCACCACATGGCCAGGGTTCCAACCGAGTGACGCCTGCAGGAACCCGACCGGCTCCGCGCCCGCGGCCTCGTCACCGATGAGGAGGACGAACAGCGGCGCCAGGCCATCATCCCGGGCCAGGTCCGGCCCTCGGTCCGGGAATCCGGCGACGGCTCCCTCGAGAAGCTCGGCATCGGCTGCGGCGCGCTCGTCGCCCTCCCCGAGCTCGACCCCGTTTGCGCTGACCTCACCCCCGCCGGGAAGAAGCAGGGCTGGGTCCACTTCCAGGTCCGCGAAGGCGCCGGCATCCGATGGCTCCGCGCGGACCCAACATCTTCATGAAAGGCGACCGCTCCTTCGAGGCCCGCGCATTACACGCCGGCGGGGATGAGTTCGAACACCGGGTGCCGGTCCGCTTCCCCGGCAAACCGCTCCGGCGGGTCGGTGTGCGCCGCGTCGAAGTACGGTCGCGTGATCGGCACCCGCTCGGCGTACCGCTTCAGCACGGGCGCTGCGTCCGCGGCGGTCACCTCGCGGGCGCGGACACGCTCCCGCCGCCGTCCCCGGCGGAGTTCACACTCGCCCGCCGCCCTCAGGTTCTTCACCCAGGCCCGCTCTCCGTACGGGGAAACGAGCCACCGGCGCCCGTCTTCGACCACGACGGTCACCGGTGTCGCCATCGGTTTGCCGCTCTTCCGCCCCGCCACCACGAGCAGCCAGGTATTCCGTTCGCCGAGCCCCATCGCCAGCCCGACCCGTACCAGCGCGTTAGCCGCCCGCCTGGTCGTATTCATCCGAAAGGCGCGCGCCATGACTGACCTCCGGCAGATGGTGTGAGGCCCCCGCTCCGCTCCCTCGATAGCGGAACGGGGGCCCCAGCAGGGGGGTTCTCAATAAGGTCTGACGGTTCAGGCCTTATCGAGCCAGCGGAAGGGCAGCACCTCCGTCGCGCCGCCGTACGAACCCGGCACCGTCTGGACCTCCACGTTCTTCACCCACTCCCGGAAACCCGTCCAGGCCGTGCCGGCACCCTGGTTCTGCGGGATGTACCACATCTTCGCCGCGTTCTTGCGCTGGATTTCGAAGAACAGCTCCTTCCGCTTCGCCGGGTCGAGCTCCCGCTGCTGCTGCCGGGCGAGCTGCTCCAGCTCCGGGTCCTTGACCCGGCTGTGGTTCAGCGGGTTGTCCGTGAAGAACCGGATCGGGTAGCTCCCCGCCTCCGGGAACGGTGTCTCGTACCCGAAGGCGATGCCCGTGAAGTTCCCCGTGAACGTCTGCGTGATGTACTTCGACGAGTAGTCCTGCACGTCCGTCGTCGTCTTGATGCCGATGGCGTTCAGGTACTGGATGTTCGCCTCGGCTACCGAGTTGAACGCCGAGCCGTACCGGTTCGCCGTGTACTGGTAGACCGTGCTGAAGCCGTCCGGGTAGCCGGCTGCCGCCAGCAGCTTCTTCGCCTCCGCCGGGTCGTACTTGAAGTACTTCGAGGTCTCCCCCTGCGCGCTCGAGAGCGGGTCCAGCCAGAACCGCTCGAGCCCCGCCGGGATCAGGTTGTTCCACCGCTCGGAGACCGCCAGGCCGGCTTCCTTCAGCTTCTTCACGTTGTATGCCAGGTCCAGCAGCGCCGCCCGGTCCGTCGACATCGAAATGGCAATCCGGACCCGCGGGTCCTTGTTCCACGGCGAATCCGGGTTCGAATCCATGAAGAACATCGACAACAGCTGGGAGACTTCCCCGTACAGCTGCACCTTCGGGAGCGCGTTCTTCACCGAGATCAGGTCTTCCGCGTTCAGCCCGGCGGCATCCGAGTTCCCTGCCTGGAACTGCGCCAGCCGGTTCGCGTACTCCGGGATGATCTGGAGCGAAACCCCATCGCAGAGCGGGAACCCCTGCACGTGCCACGCCGGGTTCTTCTTGAACTTGAACCCCACCGACGGCGTGTACGACTCCAGCATCCACGGCCCCGACCCGATCATCGTCTTCGTCGAATCGAACCCGCCGTCCGCCTCCTTCGGCATCACCCAGAACAGGTTCGCGTCCGCCAGCACGTCGAGGAAGGCCGCATTCGGCTCCTTCAGCTTGAAGACCACCGTCGTCGCATCCGGGTACTCCAGCCGCTCCACGAACGCGACCTGCGAGCGGTTCGCCGACGTCTCAGCCGTCATCCGCCCCCAGGAGTACTTGATGTCGTCCGTTCCCAGCGCCCGGCCGTTCACCGGCGCCACGTTGTGGAATTTCACATCCGTCCGCAGCTTGATCGTCCAGGTCAGCCCGTCCGGGCTCGCCTCGGCCGATTGCGCCACGTCCGGCACGGGCCGCAGCTCCGAGGTCCGCACCCCGAGGCCCGCGTTGTACTTGAACAGCCGGCTGTAGACGTACGCCGCCACCCCCTTCGTCAGGAACGATGCGTTCCCGTAGGGGTCGATCGACGGCGGGTCGCCCGTCGCCTGCAGGTTCATCACCCCGCCGCGCTTCGCATTCGCGTACGGGTCGCTCGGTGTCGGCGTCGCCGCCGGCGCCGTCGTCGCCGTTCCGCCGGCCGCCGTCGGCGTCCGGCCTTCGTCGTCGTCACCGCCGCCGCAGCCCACGAGCGCCAGCCCCGCGGCACCGGCAGCCGCGCCCGTCGCTGCCCCGAGGAATCGCCGCCGACTCCTCCGTTCCCTCCAGAACGTCTCCCAGTATTCCGACAAATCGAACCCCCTTGCGACGCGCCTGTTTAGCCATCGACGTCGTTGATGCGTCGTATAGGCCATGCGCAAAGATGCGAGCATCCTGCCCGGCGGGCCCCCCGCTGTCAATCGTTCGTTCAACACCATCGAATCCTTCGGCGCCCCGTTCTGCTGCTGCCGTGCTGCCCCCGGCTGCTACCATCCCTGCGTGGCCGACGTCATCGATGCCCATACCCACCTCTTCCCGCCCGCCCAGGCGAGCCGGCGCGCTGCCCTCGCCGAGGCCGACCCCACCTTCGCCGAGATGTACGCCAGCCCCCGCGCCAGGCTCGCCGATGCCCCCGCCCTCCGCGCCGCCATGTCCCGCGCCGGCATCACCCGGGCCGTCATCGCCGGCTTTGCCTTCCGCTCCCCGCTCCATCTCGCCGAGCAGGCCGAATACCTCCTCGCCGCTGCGGCCGAGAGCGGCGGCACCCTCGCCCCCCTTCCCTGCCTCAACCTGGCCGCCCCCGGGTGGGAAGCCGAGGCCGGCCGCTGGCTCGCCGCCGGCGCCCGCGGCTTCGGCGAACTCCGCCCCGGCAACCAGGGCTGGGACCCGCTCGGCCCCGAGGCCGTCCGTCTCGCCTGCCTCGCCGCCGAGGCCGGAGCCGTCCTCCTCTGGCACGTCTCCGAGCCCGTCGGCCACGCCTACCCCGGCAAGCGTGGCGGCATCGCCCCGGCGGCGCTCATCGAACTCGCCAGCAGGGTTCCTCCCGCACGGATGGTCGCCGCTCACCTCGGCGCCGGCATCTCCTTCTATCTCCAAATGCCCGAAGTTCGGCAGGCTATCGGAAATATCTATTTCGACACCGCCGCCGTGTCATTGCTGTATGATGAAGGGAGCGTCGCGCGCCTCGTCGCCCTCGCGGGAGCCGGGCGCGTGCTCTTCGGCTCTGATTTCCCGTTGCTCACCCCGGGGCGCCAGCTCCAGCGCATCGCTGCGGAACTCCCGCCGCATGCCCTCGACCGGGTGTGCGGCGGGAATGCCGAATCCCTCTTCTTTGGAACCGTCACACCATGAGCGAAGCCTCGCAACAGGAGTACGTCCGGCTCTTCGTCGCCTGCGAAATCCCGGACGACGTGAAAGACGCCATCCGCACCGTCATCGATGACCTCCGCAGCCGCTCCGGCAACGCCGTCCGCTGGGTCCGGCCCGAGGGCGTCCACATTACCCTCAAATTCCTCGGCGAAGTCCCCGCCCGCAAGCTCCCCCACGTCAAGCTCGCCATCCAGGAGGCCGTCGTCGGCCACTCCCCCTTCGAACTCGAGTTCTCCACCATCGGCACCTTCGGCGGTCGAGAAGGGCTCCGCCTCATGTGGATCGGCGTCGCCGGCGATGTCCTCCGCCTCGAAGCCCTCGTCCGCTCCGTCAACGCCGCGCTCGGCGTCGTCGGCTTCGAACCGGAACGGCGCCCCTTCCGGCCCCACCTCACCCTCGGGCGCGTCCGCGACGAGGTCTCCACCCGCCAGCGCGCCGAGATCGAAGTGGCCGTCGGCAAAACGGAAGTCCCCCAGGTCAGCTGGCGCACGGCCCAGGTCTCCCTCATGCGCAGCCGCCTCTCGCCAGCGGGCGCCAGCTACGAGACCGTGGCCAGCTTTCCCCTCCGCGTCGTCCAGCAGCCCGTCTGAGCCGCCCGGCTTACCCCGTCATCCGCGGCTCGAGCACCACCACCGTCAGGTCCGCCGGCAGCCCGCTCCGCGTCACGCTCAGCTTCGGCAGCGCCTCCGGCTTCGCCCCGGTCTCCTTCAGGAACTTCTCCAGCGGGTCCAGCTCCAGCGTTTCCGGCCCCACCCGGTAGTGCATCGGGACTGCGACCCGCGGCTCGACCCGTGTCATGACGTCCGCTGCCGCCACCGCCGAGAGCGAACCGTCGCCGCCCACCGGCAGCAGCAGCACATCCACGTCCTTCAGCTCCGCCACGTTCACCGACGCCGGCAGCCCCAGGTGGCCGACCCGGATGCCATCGAGCTCGACCACGAAACTCACCGTCCGGCTCCCGTCCGCCCGGCGCATCGCCGTCGCCGTCACCAGCACCCCCCGGATTTCGTACTCGCCGGGCGCGTCCAGCACCATCGGCTCGCCGCCCACCAGCTCGCGGGCCCCGTAGCGCGGGTCCCCCGGGCAGCTCAGGGTGACGATATCCGCCTGTTGCTTCCCCAGCGCGAACCCCGAATCCGGCGGCACCGGGTCCATCAGCACCGTGCACTCGCGGCCTCGCAGCCGAAAACAGGTCCGGCCGAGGAACGTAATCTCCAGCGCCATGCTGCCATCCTACCCCGGCGCCAGGGCACGGGGAAGATTCGGCGCACCTGCCTGATCAGTTCTCCGCCCGGGTCAGCAGGACCCCCGCCGCCGCGCCGCCCGTGCCCAGCGACGTCACCAGCACGCAGTCCAGCGTCGCCCGCTTCGCTTCCCGGACGAACGCCAGCTCCAGTCCTTCAATCGGCGTGCTGAGCCCTGCGACCGGCCAGGCCATCCCCCGTCCCATCGCCTCCAGCGCCGCCGCTGCCGCCGCCGGGCCGCCCGCGGCCAGCAGCTGCCCCAGCGCGCCCGCCGGTGCCGTCACATCGGCGAAGTAGGCGTGCCGCCCGAACGTCCGCAGCGCCCCGAACCCGTCCGCCACGTCCGCCTCCGGCCTTCCATCAGCGCAGGAGACGAACAGGTCCACCTGGTTCTGCAGGTAGCCCGCATCAGCGAGTACCGCCTGCATCAATCGGCCCGCTTCGTTCGCGCCCGGCAGCGCCGTCGGCTCGCAGGCCGGGTCGAAGACCTCGGCCGCCCCGGCCACCCGCGCCAGCACGCGCGCACCCCGCTCCCGGGCGTGGGCCTCCGACTCGATGACCAGGAAGGCCGCTCCCTCTGCCGGCACCATCCCCGCATGTTCCCGGTCGAACGGCAGCGCCCGCGGCGCGCTCGCGCCCCGCAGGTGCTCGAGCAGCGGCCGCTGGAGCGCCTGCGCCGCGCCCGCGACCACCGCGTCAGCCTCGCCCCGCGCCACGAGCCGGACCGCCTGCACCACCGCCGCCATGCCGCTCGCCTCGCTGCCCGCGACGCTGACGACCGGGCCGCGGACGCCGAGCACGCGCGCAATGAGCTGCCCGTAGGGCGCGAAAATCCCCGGCTGCCCCGGCGCCCGCAGCGGCAACCCCTCCGCCACCCCGAACCGCCGCGCATCGCCGGCCCCGGGACCCAGCCCCGCCGACTCCAGCGCGCGCAGCGCGCCATCGAGCGCCAGCAGCGACCCCCGGTCCAGGAAATGCACCACGTTCCGCGGGATGCCCGGGTGCGGCCGGTAGTCATCGCCGAACCCGATACCGGGCAGCGGGTCGCCTTCGTCGCCCGGCGCGAACTCCCCCGCCGCCGGCTCTCCCGCCAGGAGCCGGTCCCACACACCGCCGCTCCCCGCGGCCGCGGCCGCCAGGCCGAACCCGGTAACGACCGGGCGATTCCCTTCTCCGCTCGCTGCCCCCGTCAGCTAGTCGAGCTCCTCGTCGAGGAATTCGTCATCTTCCTGCCGCCGGCGCCAGAACATAATCGCCCCGGCCAGGGCGCCCAGCAGCGCAAGAATCCCGAGCACCTTCTTCATGGCGGAGTACCTCCTTGGCCTGCTCTCGCCGCTCCCCGGGGGAGCCGTGCCCGCCGGCCCGCGTCAAGTATAGGCGTCCCCCGGCGGTTGGCACTATCCGCCGCCGGGCCCGGGGCCATCCCGGCTCGGGAACCGGTGCCGGCCCGGATTGCCCGCCGCCCCGTCCGCCTCCCCGGCTTGAATCGCCCCTCATCCGGGGCGAAACTGGAGGCTGGATGAATTCCTCCCGCCCCACGAGCGAACTCCTCGAACTCCTCGCGAGCCGCGGTCTCGCTGCCACCACCCAGCGGCTTGCCCTGCTCGCGGCCGTCCTCGACTCCCGCGACCGCCACCGCTCCGCTGAAGACCTCTACCGCGAACTCTCCGGCAAGCTCCCCACCCTCAGCCGCGCCACCGTCTACAACAACCTCGCCGCGCTCGGGAACGCCGGCCTCATCGAAAAGCTCGAAACGCCCGACGGCTCCCGCTACGGCCCCGTCGCCAGGCCCCACCTCAACCTCGTCTGCACCGCCTGCGGCAGCATCACCGACGTCCTCGTCGGCGACCCCGACCTCGAAGCCCTCCTCGCCCGCGCAGCCGCCAGCAGCCAGTTCCAGCCCCGCTCCGTCTCCCTCAGCGTCAACGGCCTCTGCAGCCCCTGCGCCCTCGCCGCCGGCTGAACCCCGCGCCCCGCCTGCCTGTACCTTCGAACCGCACCCGGATACGCTGGAGCCGCCATGCCCGCCGCCTTCATCTACGACGCGACCCGCACCCCGTGGGGCAAATTCGGCGGCGCCCTCAAAGAGTACCCCGCCAGCGACCTCGCCGCGCTCCTCATCCGCACCCTCGTCCAGCGCAACCGGCTCGACCCTGCCGTCATCGACAACGTCATCCTCGGCCAGGTGCTCCAGGCCGGCGCCGGCCAGCTTCCCTCCCGCCAGGCGCTCATCGCCGCCGGCCTCCCCGAGTCCACCCCCAGCACCCTCATCAACAAGGTCTGCGGCTCCGGCATGCGCGCCGTCACCCTCGCCGCCGCCCTCATCCAGCTCGGCGAAGCCAGCCTCGTCCTCGCCGGCGGCATGGAATCGATGTCCAACGTCCCCTACTACGACGTCCACACCCGCTGGGGTGCCCGCATGGGCAACAAAACGCTCATCGACGGCATGGTCTACGACGGCCTCTGGTGCGCCTTCGATGACGTCCACATGGCGAACCAGGCCGACGACATGGCCGCCCGCCGCGAAGTCTCCCGCGAGGAGATGGACGAGTGGTCCCTCCGCAGCCAGCAGCGCTGGGGCGCCGCCTTCGAAGCCGGCCACTTCGAACGCGAAATCACCCCCGTGCCGAGCCGGCGCGACCCCAGCCACATCGCCCTCGCCCGCGACGAGAGCCCCCGTCCAAACTCCACCCTCGAGCGGCTCGCGCGCATCCCCACCGTCTACGGCACCCGCGCCATCACCGCCGGCAACGCCCCCGGGACGAACGACGGCGCTGCCGTCCTCCTCATCGGCAGCGAAGAAGCCGGCCTCCGCCACGGGCTCACCCCCCTCGCGCGCATCGCCGGCTGGGCCGAATCCGCCACCCGGCCCGCCGAGTACCCGGTCGCCTCCGCCCTCGCCCTCCGCCGCCTCGCCGGGAAGACGGGGCTCGCCGTCGACGACTTCGACATCATCGAAGTCAACGAAGCGTTCGCCTGTGTCCCCCTCATCTGCGGCCGCGAACTCCACTGGGACGCCGAGCGCGTCAACCGCTGGGGCGGCTCGGTCGCCATGGGCCACCCGATCGGCGCGACCGGTGCCCGCCTCGTGCTCACCAGCACCTACCAGCTCCAGCAGGCCGGCGCCCGCTACGCCGCCGCCGCCATCTGCTCCGGCACCGGCCAGGGCGATGCCATCCTGGTCGAGCGCCCCTGAACGCCTCGTGCCGCTCGCTCAGCTGCGTTCCGCTGGGCCCTCCTGCGGGCCGAACGCCGCCGCCATGAGCCGCTGCACCGCTTCCAGCTGCCGGACCGGCCCCGGCGCCCCGGGCGCCATCAGCTGCACGAACCGCGCTCCCCAGTAGAACGAGTAGAGCGCCTGGGCCAGCCCCTCCACGTCGTACCCCTCCAGCCGCTCGCCGTAATCCCGGCGCAGCAGGTAGGCCACGCCCCGGAGGATTCGCCCGAGCTCCGCGCCGAACTCGTCCAGGAGCGCCGCATCCTCATCGCGCGCTGCCACCAGCGCCCGCTCGAGCAGGAGGCGCGTGTCCAGGTCCGCCCCCGGCAGCTCCAGCGCCGCAAACGTCGCCCGCGAAAGCTCCGCGAAGCCCGTCTCCACCTGCTCCGGGTGCTCCCAGGCAGCCTTTACCGCCTCCGCCGGCCCCGCCATCCCCTCGCGCGCCAGCTCCTCCTTGCTCGCGAAATACCGGTAAATCGCGCCCGGCGAAATCCCCGCCTCCTGCGCAATCTCCGCCATCGTCGCGGCCGCAACGCCCTTCTGAGAAAACACCCGCGCGGCGGCTTCCAGGATGCTCCGCCGCCGCGCTTCCAGGTGTGCCTGCGAGACTTTCGCCATCCCTCCCCCTGTGCCCCCGCCGGCTCAGTTCGCCTTCGCCAGGTCCGGGAGCACCTGCAGTGTAGCGCGCGCCCGCTTCAGCGCACGCTCCAGCCGCTCCACCCGCAGCAACCGCTCCAGCGTCATCCGCTGCTGAATCTCCCGCTCGAACGCCTCCAGCTCTCGCTGCCGCGCCACCATCAGTTCGTACAGCATGGTCCTGCCCTCCAGGCAAACTCCGTGAATGTACATTCACTGAATGAATCATCGTTCACTTTTTGGGCCGGGTCAAGACCTTTCCCCGGTCCCATCGTAAATTTTCCGCACTGCCCCGCCTCGCCCCGTATGCGATACTCCCCTCCCGATGCGCATGCCGTTCGCTGCCGGGCTCGCGCTCTGCCTGCTCGGCGCAGCCTTCGGCGCCCCGCACCCGTCACCGGCAGGCGCCGGCCCCGGCGAGCCCGGCCCCTTCGTCGAAACGCGCTTCGCCTTCCTCGTCCCCCACCCCGCGGGGCCCCTCATCCTCGAAATCGCAGCCCTCGCGCCCGCCGGCGCCCGCTCCGACCCCTCCGCGCTCGCAGCCGCCATGCTCGCCGCGCACCCCGGCGCCGCCCCCGTCCGCCCCGCGGACGCCTCCGCCGCCTACGTCCTCGATGGCGTCCGCTGGCGCGTGCCGCTCGTCCCCTGGCGGTACAACCCGGCCGGCGCCACCCCCTTCCTCGCCCCCGACGCCGCCTTCGAGGCCGTCACCCTTGGCGCCAGCGCCTGGCGATTCGCCGGCGGCACCGCCGTCCAGTTCGTCTACGAGGGCGAGACCGCGACGCCGACCGGCTGCCGCGGCGACCCGGGAGCTACCGGTTACGCCCCGGATGGCGCGAACATCGTCGGCTGGGGCACCATCCCCGGCGGCTACCTCGGCTACGCCTGCTGGTGGCGCACCGCCTCCCTCATCGAGGGCACCCCCTTCTTCGAAGTCGTCGAGTTCGACATCGTCTTCAATCCCGATTTCCAGTACACGCCGGGGCTCCTGCGCGCCCTCGCCCTGCACGAATTCGGCCACGCCCTCGGGCTCGCACACAGCGACCGCTGCCCGGGCGCCGCGATGTGTCCCGGCCCGGCCGCGCTCGACCACATCGAGCCCCAGGCCGACGACATCGCCGGCCTCATCGCCCTCTACGGCCCGGCCGGGCCGTCGCCCCTCCCCCTGCGAGCCCTCCTCCCCCTCCTCGCCCGCGATTGACCGGCGCCACCCGCGCTACACTCCGCCCATGACCATCGTCCAGGTCGACGGCTGGCTCCGGCTGGCCGCGCTCGCGCCCTCGCCCCTCAACACCCAGCCCTGGCGCTTCCGCGTCACACCGGCCGCCATCGAGCTCTTCGACGAGCCGGCCCGCGCGCTCCCCATCGCCGACCCGGACGGCCGCGAACGCACCATCGCCTGCGGCTGCGCCCTCCTCAACCTCCGCGCAGCCGGGGCCGCCGCCGGCTGCGACGAACGGGTGACCCTCTGCCCCGAGCCCGCCGACCCCGGCCTCCTCGCGCGCGTCACCCTCACCGAAGGGATGCCCGATACCGCCCTCGCCGCCCTCGCCCCGGCCATCGAGCGCCGCTGGACCACCCGCCACGCCCTCCGCGCCCACCCCCTCCCTCCCGGCCTCCTCTCGGCGCTCGCGGCCCAGGCCGCGGCCGAAGGCGCCGAGCTCCTCCCGCTCGACGACCGCGCCGCCCGACAGTCCTTCGCCGACCTCTGCGCCGAGGCCGACCGCCGCCAGCACCACGACGCCGCCTGGCGGCACGAGGTCGCCCGCTGGATTCGCCCCGGGCGCTCGAACGACGGGCTCCCCGCCTCCCGCCTCGGCGGCCGCGCGCTCCGCTTCCTCGTCGACCACTTCGACTTCGGTGCCACCTCCGCCTCCCGCGACGAGGTCTACATCCTCCACGCCCCCGCGCTGCTCCTCCTCGCCACCCCCGGCGACGAACCGCACGATTGGCTCCGCGCCGGCCAGGCCCTCCAGCGCGTCCTCCTCCGCGCCGCCCTCGAGGGCCTCCAGGCCGGCTACCTGCAGCAGCCGCTCCAGTTGCCGGACCTCCGCGAGCGGGTTGCCGACGCCTTCAGCCCCGGCCGCCGGCCGCAGGTCTGCATCCGCCTCGGCCGCCCCGTCGAAGACCCGCCGCCCCGGCGGCGGCGCCCCGTGGCCGAGTTCGCCGAGTTCCTCCCTGCCTGAGCCCTACCACGCGCCAGCGTACGGCCCGCCGCCCGCCAGCCACTCCCCGATGCGCCGCTCGCAGCCGGGGTCGATGCCGGGCGGCAAACGGTCGCAGGCGAACCACCGCACTTCCGCGATCTCCCCGCTCGGCGCCGGCGGCTCCCAGCTGAACCGCTCGCTCCCGAACACCGCGATGTAATCGTCCTTCGCTTCGCTGAAATCGGCATACACCCCGAGGAGCCGCACCGCCTCGACCGCCGCCCCCGCCTCCTCCCGCGCCTCCCGGCGGGCCGCCTGCTCGAGCGTCTCTCCCTTGTCCACGCCCCCGCCCGGCAGGAACCACCCGGCCCGGTAGCTGTGGCGGACCAGCAGCACCTCCCCCCCGCGCACCAGGACCACCCGCGCCCCGATCGTTACCGGGTGGAAGAGCCGCCAGCGCAGCCGCTCCCCCTCCCACATCCCCCGGCGGGCGAGGCCCTCGGCGCGGGTCCGAAGCCGCTGCCACATGCCTACCAGCCTACGCGCTCCGGCGGCTGCGGCGAACCGCCCCCGCTGCTACACTCATCCCGCCGGGCGACTGGCGTCACGCGGAGCACCGCGGGGAAGCCCGGCCTCGCGCATGGCCGCTCGCCTGGGCCGGTCGGGGCACGACGCACCCGCACCATCCCCCTCCCCGGAGTCCCCCCATGCGCGCTCTCCTCGGCGTCTACGATAAGACCGGCATCGAAGCCTTCGCCCGCGGCCTCGCCGAACTCGGCTGGGAGCTCGTCTCCACCGGCGGCACCTTCGCCGCCCTCCAGGCCGCCGGCCTCCCCGTCCGCAAGGTCGAAGACCTCACCGGCTTCCCCGAGATGCTCGACGGCCGCGTCAAGACGCTCCACCCCGCCATCCACGCCGGTATCCTCGCCCGCCGCGACCTCCCCGCTCACCTGGCCGCCCTCGAAGCCCACGGCATCGGCCCCATCGACCTCGTGGCCTGCAACCTCTACCCCTTCTACGCCACCGTCACCCGGCCCGGTGGCGTCGCCTTCGCCGAGGCGATCGAGAACAGCGACATCGGCGGCCCCACCCTCCTCCGTGCCGCCGCCAAGAACCACGCCGCCGTCCTCCCCCTCGTCGACCCCGCTGATTACGACCGCGTCCTTGCTGCCCTCCGCGCCGGCACCGCTGACGAACCGCTCCGCCGCGAGCTCGCCTGGAAGGCGTTCGCCCACGTCGCCGCCTACGACAGCGCCGTCGCCGAGTGGCTCTGGAACCAGCAGCACCCCGGTGAATTCCCGCCCCGCCTCACCGTCCCCCTCGAACGGCTCCAGCCCCTTCGCTACGGCGAAAACCCCCACCAGCGCGCCGCCTTCTACCTCGACCGCTCCCTCGCCGCCCACGGCCGCGGCGGCATCGCCACCGCTACCCAGCACCACGGCAAAGAGATGTCGTACAACAACTACCTCGACGCGGACGCTGCCTGGAACTGCGTCAACGAATTCCCAACCCCGGCCTGCGTCATCGTCAAGCACACCAACCCCTGCGGCGCCGCGACCCGCGACGACCTCTGCGAGGCCTACCGCCTCGCCGTCCGCGCCGACCCTATCAGCGCGTTCGGCGGCATCGTCGCCTTCAACCGGCCCGTCGATGAGGCCCTCGCCCGCGAAATCCGCGAGTTCCGCAGCCCGAACGACGGCCAGTCCCGCATGTTCTACGAAATCGTCATCGCCCCCGGCTACACCCCGGCGGGCCTCGCCGTCCTCGAAGGCAAATCCAAAGACCTCCGCATCCTCGAAGCACAGCCGCTCGCCCCGGGCGGCCTCGCCCTCCGCCAGGTCGGCGGCGGCTGGCTCGTCCAGGACCCCGACGACCTCGCCGCCGATGCCATCGACTTCCGCGTCGTCACCGAGCGCCAGCCCACGCCCGAACAGCTCGCCGACCTCCGCTTCGCCTGGCGCGTCGTCAAGCACGTGAAAAGCAACGCCATCGTCGTCGCCAAAGACGGGCGCCTCCTCGGCATGGGCAGCGGTCAGCCGAACCGCGTCAAGAGCGTCGACATCGCCCTCGAAAAGGCCGGCGACGACGTCCGCGGCGCGGTCCTCGCCAGCGATGCCTTCTTCCCTTTCGCCTGGAACGACAGCATCGAAAAAGCCTGCCAGGCCGGCATCGCCGCCATCGCCCACCCGGGCGGCGCCCTCCGCGACCAGGACGGCATCGACTGCTGCAACCAGTACGGCGTCGCCATGGTCTTCACCGGCGTCCGCCACTTCCGCCACTGACCCGGGCCGCCCGCTCCCCGGGAAACGCCGGGTAAAGCCAGCGCGCCTGCTGTCGCCTGCGGCGCAACACCCCGCCCCGCCCCTGCGTACTACCGGTCAGCTTTACACGCAGGAGTCGCAGCCCATGTCCGAATCCCGTCCCCTCATCCTCCGCGGCGGCCAGTCTCGCCGCGCGTTCCTCCGCTCCGCCGGTGCCGTCGCCGTCTTTGGCGGTGCCTTCCTCGTCGTCGGCTGCAGCGACGACGACAAGAAGGCGATGCCCACGCCCGTGCCCACCCGGCCGGGCGAGGCGAAGCTCTACGACCGGCTCGGCGGCAGGCCCGCCATCACCGCGGTCGTCGATGCCTTCGTTGCCAACGTGGCCGCCGACACCCGGATCAACCGGTTCTTCGCCAACACCGACATCCCCACCCTCAAAATGCACCTCGTCAACCAGATCGGCGAAGCGACCGGCGGCCCCGAGAAGTACACCGGCCGCGACATGAAAACCGCCCACGCCGGCCTCATGATCACGAAGGCCGATTTCGACGCCCTCGTCGAAGACCTCGTGAAAGCGCTCGACCAGTTCAAGGTCCCCGAGCGGGAGAAAAACGAGCTCCTCGGCCTCCTCGGCCCGATGGAGAAGGACATCGTCACCGCCTGAGGGGCTGCTGCGAGGGGGACGGCACCCGCCCCCTCACACGGGACCGGCGAGGCGCTCCAGCAGCAGCAGCGCGGCGCGCTTCGCCGGGCTCTCCCGCCCCGGCTGCGGTCCCACGCACGAAGGGCACCCGTTCCGGCAGCCGCAGCCGCGCACGGTCTCGAGGCAGGCCGCCACCAGCCGCTCCCGCGCCTCGAACACCCGCTCCGCCAGCCCAATCCCGCCGGGCACCATGTCGTACAGGTACACCGTGGGCGCGCCCGTCGAGGGCGACCGCGCCTGTGCATCCGCCCCCAGGTCGCGCGGGTCGCACAGGCAGAAGACCGGCGCCAGGTTCCGCAGCACCTGCGCCAGCCCCGCCAGGCCGAGCGCCAGCTCATCCCGCCGCAGTCCCGCCGTTGCGCCCGCGCCCAGCGTCAGCCACGCCGCGGCCGTGTGCATCGTCTCCTCCGGGATGGCGATCTGCCCCCAGCCGACGTTCTCGTGCGTGTGCAGCTTCACCTTCTTGAAGATGGTGGCCAGGAACGTGACCGCCGCTTCGCCCAGCTCCCACGCGCTGCCCCCGCCGGCCGGCCCCTGCTGCTCCCGCTCCAGCACCTTCAGGTCCACCGCCAGCTGCGCATCCGTGTAGTAGTCCACCGAAACCGCCCGCACGTACGCCTTCTTATCGTCCCAGTCCAGGTGCTCCACCTGGTACTGCTGCCCCCGGTGCAGGTAGATCGCATCCTCGTGGATGAGCAGCGGCGCACTCGGCCGGTCGCACTCCCCGATGACCCGCGGCCTCGGCCCCTGCTCGATGATCACGAAATTGTCCGTACTCGCCGTCCGGAGGCTCACCTCCTCCGCCGGGTACGCCTCCGACATCCAGTAGTACCGCCCGTTCGCCTGCTGCAGCACCCCCTCCTCCGCGAGGATGTCGAGCATCTCCTCCCCGTGCGCCCCGAATTGCTCCCCGTTCGCGAACGGCAGCTCGAACGCCGCACACTTCAGGTGGCTCGCCAGGATGTACGGGTTGTCCGGGTCGATCGCAGCCCCCTCCACCCCCTGTTCGAAGATGAACTCCGGGTGCTGCGCCACGTACTGGTCCAGCGGGTTCGACGAGGCGACCAGGACCGCCAGGGAACTCTCCCGCGCCCGCCCGGCCCGCCCGAACTGCTGCCACAGGCTCGCCAGCGACCCCGGGTAGCCGGTCACCACGCTCGCCCCCAGCCCGCCGATGTCGATCCCCAGTTCCAGCGCGTTCGTGGCGACCACGCCGCGGACCGTCCCCTCCCGCAGCCCCCGCTCGATCGCCCGCCGCTCGTTCGGCAGGTAGCCGCCCCGGTAGCCCGCCACCCGCTCCGGGTCGCCCGGCTTCTCCCGGAGCACCTCCCGCAGGTAGGTCAGCAGCAGCTCGACCCGCACCCGGCTCGGCGCGAACACGATCGTCTGCACGCCCGAGCGGATGAGCTCCGCCGCGATGTCCCGCGCCGCTTTCAGCGACGACTGCCGGATGCCCAGCTCCCGGTTCACCACCGGCGGGTTGTGCACCACCACGATGCGCTCGCCCCGCGGTGCACCGCTCTCCCCGACCAGCTCGACCTCGTCCCCGATGAGCCGCGTCGCCAGCTCGCCGGGGTTCGCAATCGTCGCTGAGCAGAGGATGAACGCCGGGTCGCTCCCGTAGAACTGGCAGATGCGCCGCAGCCGCCGGATGACGTTCGCCACGTGGCTCCCGAACACCCCCCGGTAGGTGTGCAGCTCATCGATGACCACGAACTCCAGGCTCTCGAACAGCTGCACCCACTTCGTGTGATGCGGCAGGATCGCCGTGTGCAGCATGTCCGGGTTCGTCAGGATGATCTGCCCCGCCTGCCGCACCGCTCGCCGCGCATCCGCCGGCGTATCCCCGTCGTAGGTGAACGTGCCGATCCCCGCCCCGAGGTCGCCGATCAGCCCGTGCAGCTCGTCCAGCTGGTCCTGCGCCAGCGCCTTCGTCGGGAAGAGGTAGAGCGCCCGCGCCGAGCTATCCTTCAGCACCCGGTCGAGCACCGGCGCGTTGTAGCAGAGCGTCTTGCCGCTCGCCGTCGGCGTCACGACCACCACGTTCCGGCCGGCGAGCGCCGCCTCCATCGCCCGCGCCTGGTGGGTGTACGGCTGGCGGATGCCCCGCCGTTCCAGCACCCCGACCAGCCGCGGGTCGAGCCCCGCCGGCCAGGCCCCGAACCGCGCCGGCTCCTCCTCCAGCCGCCGCACCCACGTCTCCGTCTCCTTCCGCCGCAGCTCTGTCACCAGCCGCTCGGCGACGAGTGCCGGCGGCACCGGCCGGGCGGCGGGAACCGGGTAGCTGGGCGGCGGCTTCGCCATCGCGGGCCCTCCATAGTACAGATGTTCGCATTCTGCCCTCTCACCCCGCCGCCGGCAACCCCCGCCCCTTTCCCCCCTCCAGCCTCGCCCGGTGGTACGCTCGTACCACCGGGCCAGCCATGACCGACCAGCTCCCCGACGAACGCCCCCAGCGCCGCCGCGAATACTCCGGGCCGGCTTCCACCCTCGGCCTGGCCGCCCTCGTCATCGCCGTCGTCGGTCTCGCCCTCTGGTGGTTCGAATTCCGCCAGGAGCCCGGTCCGGGCCCGGCGGGCAGCCTCGGCGGCCTCGGCGTCATCGCCCTCCCGGATGCCCTCAACCCCACCGGCCAGCCGCCGGCCGCCCGCGAAGGCCGCGCTGCCCCCAACTTCCGCCTCGCCGCCCTCGACGGCGCCCCCCGCAGCCTCGATGAATTCCGCGGCCGGTACGTCCTCCTCAACTTTTGGGCCTCCTGGTGCGGCCCCTGCCGCGCCGAGACCCCGGACCTCCAGGAGTTCCACTCCCGCAACCTCGACCGCGGCATCACCGTCATCGGCGTCAACCAGCAGGAAGACGCCGCCACCGCCCGCCAGTTCACCGCCCAGTTCGGCGTCACCTATCCCATCCTCCTCGATACCAGCGGCGCCGTCTCCCAGGCCTACCGCACCGGCGCCGGCGGCCTCCCGATGACCGTGCTCATCGACCCCGCAGGCGTCATCCAGCGCATCTACCTCGGCCGCATCACCTTCGAGCAGCTCCGCGAGCTCGAGGACCGCCTCCCGTGAGCGCCAGCCCCCGCGCCGCCTCCACCTCCACCCTCCAGCCGGGCGGCCTCGACCCCCTCCGCTGGGCGTGGCAGCTCCTCACCAACGTCAAGTTCGCCCTCCTCCTCGTCGGCCTCGCCGGCACCGCCGGGCTCATCGGCACCGTCCTGCCCCAGGTGCCCGGCCCCATGCGCGCCAACCCCGCCGCCAGGTCGGCGTGGCTCGAACTCCGCCGCGAAACCTACGGCCCCTTCACCGGTCTCTTCGATGCCCTCGGCTTCTTCGATGTCTTCCACACCGCCTGGTTCAACGGCCTCTGGTTCCTCATCATCCTCGCCGTCACCGTCTGCACCGTCTCCCGCCTCCGCCCCACCATCCGCGCCGTCCGCCAGCCCCCCAGGCGGGTCCCCGATGCCTACTTCGAGCACGCCCACCACCGCGCCAGCTTCTCCCACCCCGGCGGCGCCGAGGCCGTCGAACGCCTCCTCCGCCAGCGCCGCTACACCGTCCAGCGCGTCCACGAAGAGCCCGGCGCCGTCTACCTCTTCGCCGACCGCTACCCCTGGAGCCAGTACGGCACCTTCCTCTCCCACCTCGCCCTCCTTCTCCTCCTCCTCGGCGGCCTCCTCACCGTCTTCGCCGGCTTCGACCGCACCATGGTCATCGCCGAATCCACCCCGCCTGCCCCCGTCTTCGCCGAGGCCGGCCCCGGCCAGCTCTTCATCCGCATGGTCGATGCCCACCGCGGCCTCGATGCCGATGGCAACGTCATCGACTACCACTCCATCATCGACGTCCGCCGCGGCGACGAAACGGTCCGCTGCAAGACGACCGTCAACCACCCCTGCCACGCCTTCGGCTACAAGGTCCACCAGGCAGCCTGGTTCGACGACCTCGCCCGTCTCCGCATCACCGCCCCCAGCGGCCAGCTCATCTTCGATGACATCCTCGATTTCGAAGGCCGCACCGCCGTCATCCCCGTCCTCCGCGTCGCCGATGCTGCCGGCCGCGTCCTCTTCTCCCAGCAGCTCCCCCAGATGGCGACCGACCCCGGCCTCGACCCCGTCGACCGCGCCGACGATACCGCCCTCTCGCTCCTCGTCTTCCCCGAAGCACCGGGCGCCGACCGGCTCGTCACCTACGCCGTCGCCTGGCAGTTCCGCGCCGGCCAGGTGCTCCTGACCATCACCAGTACCGACTTCGACCCCGTCCTCCTCCGGCCTGGGGAGGAGCGCGATGCCGGCCCCTACCGGGTCCGGTTCGAAGGCGCTGCGACCATCCCTGCCGCCACCGTCCTCGACATGCCCGGTGCGGTCGGCCCCGAAGGCGCCGTCGTCCAGATGCCGCTCGGCGGCGACGGCCGGCCCTACCTCATGGTCACCGGCATCGACCAGCGCAACGTCGTCCTCCAGCAGGGCCAGGCCGTCACCACCGCCGGCGGCTACACCTACCTCTTCCAGGGCCGCGTCGAGGCCTCCGGCGTCAGCGTCCGCCGCGACCCCGGCCACACGTTCATCTGGGTCGCCGTCGCCATGGCGATGGTCGGCCTCAGCATCACCTTCTACGTCCCGCGCCGCCGGCTCTGGGTGAAGGTCACCCCCGCCCGGACGTTCATGGCCGGCATCGCCGAGAAAACGACCCGCTTCTCGCGCGAACTCCGCCTCATGGGCCGCGACCTCGGCGCCCCGGACGCTCTCCAGCCCGGCGACACCGACCCCGACCGCTGACCGGCGACCCGCTTCCGCCCTACGCCGTCCGCGCCGCCCGCCCCGCCACCCACTGCCGGTAGAGCGCCGCGTAATACCCGCCCCGCCGGACGAGCTCCGCGTGCGTCCCGTCCTCCACCACCCGGCCGCCGTCGACCACCAGGACCCGGTCCGCCTGCTCCGCAGTGCTCAGCCGGTGCGCGATGACCACGCTCGTCCGCCCCTCCAGCAGGGTCCGCAGCGCCCGCTCTACCTGCTCCTCCGTCTGCGGGTCCAGGCTCGAGGTCGCCTCGTCCAGCACCAGCACCGGCGGGTCCGCGAGGAAGGCCCGCGCGATCGACACCAGCTGCCTCTCCCCGGCGCTCAGCCGCGAGCCGCGGAAGCTGACCAGCGTCTCGTACCCGTTCGGCAGCGACCGGATGAGATGGTCGATGCCGAGCCGCTCGCAGGCCGCCTGCACCTCCGCGTCCGTCGCCCCCGGCCGCCCGAAGAGGATGTTCTCCCGGATCGACCCGGTGAACAGGAACCCCTCCTGCGGCACCATCGTCACCGTCCGCCGCAGGTCCGCCGACCGCAGCGTGCGCAGGTCGTAGCCGCCAATCCGCACCGTCCCCGCCGTCGGGTCGTACATCCGCGTCATCAGCTTCGCCAGCGTCGATTTCCCCGCGCCCGTCGGCCCCACCAGCACGACGTGCTGCCCCGGCTCGATGCACAGGTCGATGTCGCGCAGCACCGGCCGCGCCGGGTCATACCCGAACGTCACGCCCTCCAGCTCGATCCGCCCCTCCAGCGGCCCGCGCACCACTGCCGGGCGCTCCGGCTCCGGCACGTCTGGCGGCACCGCCAGCACCCCGAAAATCTTCCCCAGCGCCGCGTTCGCGCTCTGCACCATATCGAACACCTGCGAAAGGTTCTGGATCGGCTGGAAGATGAATTCGAGGTAGAACACGAACGCCGCCACCGTCCCCACCGTCACCGCATCCCCTGCCACCTGCCGGCCCCCGAAATACAGGATGAGCCCGATGGCCGCGCCCCGCAGGAACTCCACGAACGGGAAGTAGAGCGACGACAGCTTCACCGTGAAGAGATTCGCCTCGAAGTTCCGCTCGTTGATCTCCCCGAACCGCTCCCGGTTCTTCTGCTCCCGCGCGAACGCCTGCACCACCCGCAGCCCCGAGAACGTCTCCTGCATGTGCACCATCACGTCCGCGACCCGCTCCCGCACCCGGTCGTACGCCCGGCCCGAGTACACCCGGAAGAGCGCCGTCGCCACGATGAGCGGCGGCAAAATCAGCGCCACCGCCAGCGACAGCCGCACGCTCAGCATCAGCAGGATGACCGTCGCCCCCGCGAGCGTCAGCGCCGACTGTACGACCACGAGGAAGCCGTTGTTCAGCACGTCGTTCACCGTCGTCACGTCGCTCGTCATCCGGGCCACCAGCCGCCCCGCGTTCTCCCGCCCGAAGAACGCCAGCGACATCCGCTGGTAGTGTGCGAACAGCCGCATCCGGAGGTCGAACAGGAACGCCTGGCCCACCCGGTTCACGAGATAGGTGCTCGCGCCCTGGAAGACGTAGACGGCGAGCAGCAGCCCGAAAAACGCCGCGCAGGCTGCGAACAGCGCCGCCCGGTCGCCCTGCGCCACGCCCGCATCGAGGGCGTGCTGGATGGCGAGCGGCCGCGCCAGGCTCGCGCCCGTGAACGCGACGATGGTGAACGTCGCCAGCGCCAGCACCGGCCAGCGCGGCGCCAGCATCCGCAGCGCCTCCGCCAGCCCATTCACCCGCGCGGACCGCGCCCCAGCGCTCACGACGCCTTTGCCTCCAGCTGGCCGAGCACCTCCCGGTATCGCCGGCAGCTCCGGAGCAGCTCCTCGTGCGTGCCCGTGGCCGCCACCCGCCCCTCGTCCACCAGCACGACCTGGTCGGCCAGCGAAATCGTCGAAAGCCGGTGCGAGATGATCAGGGTCGTCCGCCCCGCCATCACCTCCCGGAGCGCCGCCCGGATCTCCTCCTCCATCCGCGCGTCCACGCTCGAGGTCGCATCGTCGAGGATCAGCACCCGCGGCTCCATCAGGAGCGCCCGCGCGATGGCGATGCGCTGGCGCTGCCCGCCCGAGAGCGAGAAGCCCTGCTCGCCGACCACCGTGTCGTACCCCGCCTCGAGCCCCGCGATGAACTCGTGCGCGTGGGCGAGCCGCGCCGCCCGCTCGATCTCGGCATCGGTCGCATCCAGCCGCCCGTACGCGATGTTGTTCCGCACCGTGTCGCTGAACAGGAACGTATCCTCGAACACGATGCCGATGCTCCGCCGCAGCTCCCGCAGCCGCAGCGAGCGGATGTCGGCCCCGTCGAGCAGGATCCGTCCCTCCTCGACGTCGTAGAACCGGGGCAGCAGCCGCGCCACCGTCGATTTCCCCGAACCCGTCGCTCCCACGAGCGCCACCGACCGCCCGGCCGGGATCTCGAGCGAAAACTCCCGCAGCACCGGTGCCCCCGGGCGATAGCCGAACGTCACCCGGTCGAACACGACCTGGCCGTTCCCCGGCGGGAGCGGCCGCGCGTGGGGCCGCTCCTTCACGCTCGGCTCCTCTTTCAGGACGTTCCAGACCCGCGCCGCCGAGACCACCGCCCGCTGCCCCGAGGCGATCATTTCGCCGAGGCTCTGCACCGGCCAGGTCAGCATCCCCAGGTACTGCAGCGCCGCCACCAGCGCCCCGAGCGTCATCCGCCCCTCCGTGACGAGCCAGCCGCCATACGCCAGCACCACCAGCTGCCCGAGCCCCGGCAGCAGGAAGAAGAGCGGCCCGTACACCGTCCGCAGCCGCACCACCTCCATCGAGTCCCGCCGCACCCGCTCGGCCGCCTCCCGCATCCGCCCGACCTCGTGCTCCTCCCGGCCGAACGCCCGTACCAGCCGCGCCCCGGCCACCGTCTCCTCCGTCACGCTCGCCACGTCTGCCAGGTCCTGCTGCACCCGCTCCGTGCCCGGCTCCAGCCGGTTGAAGAACCGCACGCTCAGCCACGTCACCGCCGGGAAGACGGCCATCGCCAGCACCGCCAGCGACAGGCTCGTCCTCACCAGCAAAACGAACGCCCCGAGCGCCATCAGCAGGTACGCCGAGTTGATCGGGATGTTCACGAGGAACGCCTGGACCTCCCGCAGGTCCGCGCTCCCGCGCGACATCAGCTGGCCCGTCGCCGTCCGGTCGTGGTAGTCGAAGGAAAGCCGGTTCACCCGGTCATACAGCTCGAGCCGCAGGTCCGTTTCCACCCGGTAGCTCGTCCGCATCGCCCAGTACCGGCGCGTCCCGGCGCAGGCTGCCAGCACCGCCGAGACGGCCACGAACGCCGCCACGTACCGCGTCAGCTTCCCGAGGTCCCGTTCGACGATGGCGTGGTCGATGGCGAGCCCCACGAGGTACGGCTCCGCCAGCCGCAGCAGCCCCCAGCTCAACCCCGCCCCGAAGGCGACTGCCAGCATCGGCCAGCGCGCGCGCAGGTGACGCAGGATGAGGTTCCTGCCCGCGCGCAGGTCTAAGGCTTCCTCGGTCACGGTGCCTCCCGGGGTGAGCGCCGGAGCGGGGCACGGCAGCGCCCGCAGGCGCCCCGCAGCCTATCGTGGATATCAATCCCAACGCGCCGGCCCGGTCGATAGTTAACCGCCGTTCACTGCAACCCGCCAGCCGGCGGGAAAGCCCGCCTTTCCGCGGCGCCCGGCCCGCCCGAAGCCGGCGATGACGCGGTACGGCGCCCCGACCACCTGCCGGTCGACCCTCAGGCCGCCTGCCCGGCCCGGCCGACGCCGGCCTCCGCCCCGCCCCCGCTCGCCGGCCGCCGCGCCGGGAACCAGAGCGGGGAGAGGACGTTCTCCAGCCGGCTCACCCGCGGCAGCGCCGGCCGCCGCGTCACCCATGCCGGCACCCCGTCGCCATCCCCGCCCGGCGCCTCCCGCGCATCGGCCCCGGACCCGCCGCTCGCCGCCTGGCGCCGCTCCCGCTCGGCCCGCACCCGCAGCCCCCACGCCTCCAGCGCCGCCACGATGACGTCCAGCGAGGCGTCGCCCTCTACGTACAGCACTCGCCGCCGCCCCCCGGCCACCACGGCCACGGCCTCCCCGGCCTGGTCGAGTTCGTCGCTCCGCGGAAGAGGCTGGAGGTAGCGCATCGTATTTTCGGAAACGGCGGCCGCGCCCGGCCCCAACAGGCCCCCGCACACCGGTTCGGTAACACCCCGGTGGAGCGCCGGAAACACGTCCGGCGAATCGCAAACGCCCCGTAAACGGGCTGCCAACCCGCGGCAAAACCGCCCCTCGCCCCGCCCCGCGGGGAACGCAGGTAGCCGGCCGGTTACAGGGCCTCCGCCGCCGGCACCACCTCCGCCGCGAGGAACTCCGGCACCGCGTCGTCATCGAAGAGGAAGTGCTGGAACTGCACCTCCTGCACCCCCTGCTCCGCGTACCGCCCGAGCGCCTCCAGCACCTCCTCCTTCCCGCCAACGATCATCCCGCGCGCCCGCAGCCCGGCCCGATACTCCGCCGGCGTCGTCCCCGGCCGCGCCCCCCACATCGTCATCATCCGCTCCGTCGCCCGGTCCAGCGTCCGCTCGTCCGGCCCGATGACGGCGAACGTCATCAGCGACCGGCGGATCGATGCCGGGTCGCGGCCCTCCGCCTCGCAGTGCCGCTCCAGCACCGCCACCTTCTCGGCGTATACCCCCGGCGAGACGTTGACGGCGTTCCACTCGTCCGCATACCTGGCAACGAGGCGCAGTGTCTTCCGCTCGCCCGTCCCCCCGATGAGGAGCGGCGGCCGCCCGGGCGCCGGCTTTGGCAGCAGGTTCGCCCCCTCCAGCCGGTAGTACCGCCCTTCGAAATCCACCGGGCCCTCCCGCCAGAGCGCCTGCATCAGCCGGATACCCTCCTCCAGCCGGGCGAACCGCTCCGCTATCGGCGGAAACGGGATGCCGTACGCCCGGTGCTCCGCCTCGTTCCAGCCCGCGCCCATCCCCATCACGAACCGCCCCCCGCTCAGCAGGTCGATTTGCGCCGCCATCCGCGCCAGCTCCACCGGCGACCGGAACGTAATCGGCGACACCAGCGGCCCGAAGCGGATGCGCGACGTCTCCCGGGCCGCGACCGCAAACGAGAGGTACGCCTCGAGCGAGTCCTGCTGCGGTCCGATGAAGTAGTGGTCGGACCGGAACAGCGTCGGGAAACCGAGCCGTTCGGCCAGCCGCACGATGTGGAGCCACCGCTCCCAGGTCAGGCCGTTCTGGCCCTCCACCATCAAGCCGATTTGCATCGGCGCACCCCCGTCCCGTTTTCGGGCATCCTACCGCCTCCGCCCCGGCCAGTCCGCAACAGGGCCCGTCCGGCTCACCCTTCCCCCGTCCCGACCGCCAGGGGCGGCAGCCGGAACGGCCGCGTCAGCCGCCGGTACGAGCACCCGAAGAGCGCCGCCCCGGCCAGCACCCCCGCCAGCGCCGCGAGCCCGTACAGCTTCCCCTCGCCTACGTTCACCAGCACCGGGCCCGGGCACATCCCCGTCATCGACCAGCCCACCCCGAACAGGATGCCTCCATACACGTTCCCGCGGTGCCCCGCCTTTCGCTCCACCGCCAGCGTCCGCCCGGCGAGCGTCCGCCCGTACCGCTTCAGCAGCCAGATGCCCGGGGCCGTCAGCACCACCGCCGTCCCGATGATGCCGTACAGCTGGAACTCCTCGAACAGGAACATCCCCTGGATGTAGTTGTAATCCGCCGCCCCCGAGCGGCTCAGGATGAACCCGAAGAGCGTCCCCAGCGCAACGTAGAACAGGACCATCCCCTGCCTCCTCACAGCAGCACCCGGTAGATGAGGTTCGTCGTCACCGCCCCGGCCGTCATGAAGCTCACCGTTGCCGCCAGGCTCGGCAGCTCCAGGTTCGAGAGCCCGAAAATCCCGTGCCCGCTCGTGCAGCCGCCCGCCAGCCGCGTCCCGAACCCGATCAGCACGCCGCCGACGAACATCCAGGCGGCCTTCCCCGCCGGCCCCCAGCCAATCTCGGCGTCGAACATCCCCAGCGCCCAGGTCGGCTCCCATCCCCCGCCGAGCACCGCCGAAAGGAAGCCGCCCAGCACGAGACCGCCGAGCAGCGGCAGCCGCCAGCCGTTCGACCCGCGAAGCGCCTCCCGGCCGAAGTACGGTGCCCGCACCACCAGCGCGCAGACGTTCTCGAACCCCGTCGAAACGCCGAGCCGGTGCCCGGTCACCCCCAGCAGAGCCAGCGTCACGACTGCGATCCCCGCCCCCGCCAGCCACCACGGCAGCGGCTCCAGTCCGTTCAGGATGAGCGGCATCGTTCCCCCCTTGCATGCAGGTTTCGAAAGAGCATAGCCCGCGCCGGCCCTGCGAACTCCCCCTCAAGGCCGAAACCGTTCCGGCCGAAACGATCGGAGGAATCCCGCCAATTCGCCCCCAGAGGAGGAACCGATGCCCGTCGATACCAACGTCATCACCAAAGCCATCGCCGCCCACGGCCAGTGGAAGCAGCGCCTCCGCGACGCCGCCGCCACCGGCAAGAGCGAGTGGCGCCCCGAGACCGTCAAGACCGACAACGCCTGCGACCTCGGGAAATGGATTTACGGCGAAGCCAAAGCCCAGGTCCCCAACGCCGCCGCCCTCGAAGAGGTGCGCAAGCTCCACGCGGAGTTCCACCAGCACGCCGCCCAGGTCCTCTCGCTGGCGATCCTCGGCAAGCGGGCCGAGGCCGAGGCCGCCATGGCGATGGGCTCGCCCTACAGCAAAGTCTCGACGGCCCTCGTCAGTGCGCTGAAGAAACTCGCCGCCTGACCCGGCTGACGGCCGGCCGGTGCTCCATCCCCCGGCCGTTCGCCCGGCTCTCATCCCCGCCCGCCGTGCGAAGCTTGCAGCATGATGTGGCGGCGGGCGGGGGTGCTCGTTCTGCCGGCGGTCGCGCCGCTGCTGCTCGCCTGCGCCGGGGCGGCTCCGCTCGCCGGGGAGCGCGCGTCCCCGGCCCACAACCCGGGCACCATTGCCTACCTCGACGCCGGGGGCTGCATCGCCTGGGTTCCCCTGTCAGCCGGCGTCGCCGGCCGCGCCTGCCCTGCCGCCCGGGGCCGGGTCTCGGCCATCACCTGGCTCGATGACCGCACCATCGCCTACCTGACCCCGGAGCTCACGCGCACCGCCTGGCGGGCCATCCGCACGGATACCGGCGAGGACATCGCGCTGTACCCGGTCGAATCGCCCCGGGTCTACCAGGTCGGCGCCCCGCAGTTCTACTCCGTCCTCGGCGACCGCATCGATATCGTCGAAGGCGCCGCCGTCTTCACTTCAGCCGATGGCAGCGAGCGCCGCACCCTCCTCGCCCCGGGGCCCGGCCGCGGCGCCGTCGCCATGGTCACCTGGTCGCCCGACGGCGAAGGCGCCGTCCTCGCGGAGGGTGCGGCGAAGGCGCTCTGGGTCGTCTCCCGTGCCGGCGGCGAGCCCCGCCGTATCGCCGCTGCGAGCAGCGGCATCGTCTCCTGGTACGTACCGGCCGCCGGCGCGATGCCCCACGCCGACCTTACCTGTACGCTCCCGGGCGAATCTACCTGGCGTTGCGAACCGCAGCCATGGAAGCCGGCTGAGGGCGACGCCGCCGTCCCCGGCGAAGAGGTCGTCCTGGCGTGGTCGGCCTGCCCCGGCGCCACCGGCTACGAACTCGAAATCAGCGGCCCGGGGGGCGTCGTCGTCCACCGCCGCATCTCCGCCGCCCAGGCCCAGCGGTTCACGCCGCCGGGGCCCGGCACGTACACCTGGCGCGTCCGCGCCCGCATCGGCACCGCCCCGGGCCCCTGGGGCCCGCCCCGCACCCTCACCCTCCCCTCGGAGAGGTTGGAGGCTGAAGGCCAGAGGTTCGAGGTTGGAGGTTGAGCCCCGGCTCCCCGCTCCCCGTTCCCTGCTCCCCGCTCCGACCTCCAACCTCTACACTGGATTCATGCCCCCCGGCCTCCGCGACATCACCCTCCGCCGGTTCGGCCTCGCCTGGCTGGCCGGCCTCGCGGCTGCCGTCCTCCTCACCTGGTGGCTCCGCGCGGGCAACTCCGCCAGCGTCGCCTTCGTCTTCGTCTGCGCGCCCGGGAACGTGCCGCCGCCCGAGTTTCCCGATGTGTTCTTCACCCTCGCCCTCGAGCCGATCCCCGTCTACCTCCTCCTCTCGGCCGCAGCGGCCTACCTGCTCATGTGGCTCAGGGTCCGCTCGAGCGGCCGGGGCCGCCTCTTCCCCCGGTGGCGGCTGGCTGCCTTCATGAGCGGCATCGCCCTCGTCATCCTCACCGTGTTCGGTCCCCTCGCCGCCTACGACCGCGTCTTCCTCTTCATCCACATGATCCAGCACTTCATCCTCATCACCATCGCCCCGCCGCTCATCCTGCTCGGCGGGCCGATGACCCTCCTCCTCGTCGCCGCCGGCCCCGCCCGCCGCGAACGCTGGGTCTACCCGGTCACCCACTCCCGCCCGTTCGAACTCTTCACCAACCCGGTCGTCGGCCTCGTCCTCTTCGCCGCCGTCCCCGTCCTCTGGTACATCACTCCCGCCTTCGAGTGGTCGTTCACGAGCGAGTGGCTCCACTTCGGCGGCTATGCCCTCTTCCTCTTCGCCGGCGTCCATTACTGGTGGCCCGTCGTCGGCGGCAACCCCACCCGCTGGAACCTGCCACACCCCGTCCGCGTCCTCTACCTCTTCGCCCTCGTGCCCATCCACGCCTTCCTCGGCTCCCTCTTCTACGAGCCCTCCCGCGTCCTCTACGAACAGCTCGCGGCGCAGCCGCGGCTCTGGGGCCCCGACCCCCTGCTCGACCAGCAGATCGGCGGTGCCATCATGTTCCTCCTCGGCGAAGCCATCGGGCTCATCGCCGTCATCGCCGCCGCGGCCGCCTGGGCCCGCGCCGACGAGCGCGAAGCGAAGCGGCAGGATGCCCGCCTCGCGCGGCAGAAGGCCCGCCCCGCGGACGCCTAGACCTCTTCATCGGCCGGCCCTTCAGATGAAGCAAAGCCCTGTCGTTGCCAGGGGATGACGC
>CALLPC010000014.1 GCA_938015525.1 uncultured Dehalococcoidia bacterium | reverse complement strand
ACGGCCGGTACTCCGCTTCGCCCTTCAGCGCCAGGACCTTCGTGATCGCCGCCGTCAACGACGTCTTCCCGTGGTCGACGTGCCCAATCGTCCCGACGTTGACGTGCGGTTTCGTCCTCTCAAACTTCGCCTTCGCCATGGTGATGTTTCCTTTCGTGCTTGCCCGGGTGGCGGGTGATGGTGGGGTTTAGCCGACGGCCTGCTTGGTGAGCGTGGCCGCGATGTTCTTGGGGACTTCTTCGTAGTGGTCGAACTCCATGGAGTAGCTCGCGCGCCCCTGGGTGATGGAGCGGAGTTCGGTGGAGTAGCCGAAGGTCTCGGCGAGCGGGACCATGGCGTGGACGATCTGGGTTTTGCCCATCGATTCAGAGCCGAGGATCATGCCGCGGCGGGCGTTGATGTCGCCGACGACGGCGCCGAAGTACTCCTCGGGGCAGCGGACTTCGACCTTCATGATGGGTTCGAGGAGGATGGGGCCGGCCTTTTTGATGGCTTCCTTGACGCCGATGGAGCCGGCGTTCTTGAAGGCCATTTCGGAGGAGTCGACGGGGTGGTAGGAGCCGTCGACGAGGGCAACCTTGATATCGAGCACGGGGTAGCCGGCGACGACACCCCCTTCGAGGGCTTCCTTGACGCCCTGCTGGACGGCGGGGATGTACTCCTTGGGGACGGCGCCGCCGACGATGCGGTTTTCGAAGACGAAGCCCTGGCCGCGCTCGAGGGGTTCGATTTCGAGCTCGACGACGCCGTACTGGCCGCGCCCGCCGGACTGGCGGACGAAGCGGCCTTCGGCCTTGGCGGGGCGGGTGATGGCCTCGCGGTAGGAGACCTGGGGCCGGCCGACGTTGGCTTCGACTTTGTGTTCCCGCTTCATGCGGTCGACGATGACTTCGAGGTGGAGCTCGCCCATGCCGGAGATGATGGTCTGGCCGGCTTCTTCATCGAAGGTCCAGTGGAAGGTGGGGTCTTCCTCGGCCATCTTGGAGAGCGCGGTGGCGAGCTTGTCCTGGTCTTCCTTGCTCTTGGGCTCGAGGGCGACGCGGATGACCGGCTCGGGGAACTGGATGCTCTCGAGGATGATGGGGTGGTCGAGGGCGCAGAGGGTGTCGCCGGTGAAGGTCTGCTTGAGGCCGACGGCGGCGCAGATGCCGCCGGCGCCCATCTCGGTGATCTCCTCGCGCTGGTTGGCGTGCATCTGGAGGAGGCGGCCGATGCGTTCCCGTTCTTGCTTGGGGGAGTTGAGGACCGTCTCGCCGGCCTTGAGCACGCCGGAGTAGACGCGGATGTAGGCGAGCCGGCCGACGTAGGGGTCGGAGACGATTTTGAACGCGATGGCAGCGAGGGGCTCGCCGTCGGAGGCGTGGCGAACGGTTTCGCCGCCGTTTTTCGGGTCGATGCCTTTGACGGGCGGGATATCGACCGGGCTGGGGAGGTAGTCGACGACGGCATCGAGCATGAGCTGGACGCCCTTGTTTTTGAGGGCGGAGCCGCAGAGGACCGGGTGGGCGAGGCTGTGGAGGGTCGCTCGGCGGATGGCGGTCTTGAGCTCGTGGACGCCGATGTCGTGGCCTTCGAGGTAGGCGATGGCGATCTGGTCGTCGACGTTGCCGATGCCCTCGATGAGCTGTTCGCGGGCTTTTTCGGCGGCGTCGCGGAGGTGTGCGGGGATTTCGCGCCGCTCGGGTTTATCGCCCTTTTCGCCGCCGAACCACCACCAGCACATCTCGACGAGGTCGATGCAGCCGTCGAAGTCGGCTTCTGCGCCGACGGGAATCTGGAGGGGAACGGGGTTGGCGCCGAGGCGGTCTTTCATCATCTCGACGGTGCGCCAGAAATCGGCACCGACACGGTCCATCTTGTTGACGAAGGCGATGCGGGGGACGCCGTAGCGGTCGGCCTGGCGCCAGACGGTTTCGGACTGGGGCTCGACGCCGGCGACGGCATCGAAGACGACGACGCCGCCATCGAGGACGCGGAGGGAGCGTTCGACTTCGGCGGTGAAGTCGACGTGGCCGGGGGTATCGATGAGGTTGATCTGGTGGCCGTTCCACTCACAGGTGGTGGCCGCGGCGGTGATGGTGATGCCGCGTTCGCGCTCCTGTTCCATCCAGTCCATGGTGGCGGCGCCTTCGTGGACTTCGCCGAGCTTGTAGGTTTTGCCCGTATAGAAGAGGATGCGCTCGGACACGGTGGTCTTGCCCGCGTCGATGTGGGCGATGATGCCGATGTTCCGGATGCGTTCGAGGTCGGCGTTGCGGGGCATGGGACTCCTGGCTTACCAGCGGTAGTGGACGAAGGCGCGGTTTGCCTCCGCCATCCGGTGAGTATCGTCGCGGCGTTTGATCGCGGCGCCCGTGCCGTTGGCGGCATCGAGGAGCTCGGCGGCGAGCTTTTCGCTCATGGAGCGGCCGTTGCGGTTGCGGGCGGCGTTGAGGATCCAGCGCATGGAGAGGGCGAGACGCCGGTCGGGGCGGATTTCGACCGGGACCTGGTAGGTGGCGCCGCCGACGCGGCGGGGTTTGACTTCGAGGACGGGCGTTGCCTGGCGGATGGCCTGCTGGAAGACGTCGAGCGGGTCACGGCCGGTCTGGGCCTGGATGCGGTCGAAGGCGCCGTAGACGACTTTTTCGGCGACGCTCTTTTTGCCCCTCCGCATGACTTTGTTGATGAAAACCTGGACGTGGACGTTGCCGTACCGGGCGTCCGGCGGGATGGGGCGTTTTTCGGGTTTAGTGCGTCGGGCCATGGGTGGACTCCGGAGTTCTTCTGACCTTGGTGGTTAGCGCTTGCGGCCGGCAGCCACGGGCTGGGCGTTCTTGCGGGTGCCGTATTTGGAACGGCCCTGCTTGCGGTTGTTGACGCCGGTCGCATCGAGGGCGCCGCGGACGATGTGGTAGCGGACGCCGGGGAGGTCTTTGACGCGGCCGCCGCGGACGAGGACGACGGAGTGTTCCTGGAGGTTGTGGCCTTCGCCGGGGATGTAGGCAGTGACTTCGATGCCGTTGACGAGGCGGACGCGGGCGACTTTTCGGAGGGCGGAGTTCGGCTTTTTCGGGGTCTGGGTGCGGACCTGGGTGCAGACGCCGCGCTTCTGGGGGTTGCCACGGCCGACGGCCCTGGTGAGCTTGCCGGTGTTGGAGTTGAAGCTGAAGAGCAGGGCAGGCGCGCCCGACTTCTTCGTCTTCTTGGTTCGCCCTTTGCGAACGAGCTGGTTGATGGTCGGCATTCCTGCTTCCCCTGCGTTTGAGCGTTTGGCGGCGCCGGCGGGCGCCTGCGGCATGGCCGGTTGGCCGGTTGGTTTTTGGGCACGAAAACAGGCCGAAAAGCCTGTTCGTGAACAGCGCCCCGCGCTGGTTACCCGTGCGCAGAGCCGTCTTCAAGCACGCAGCTTCGCGACCTGTGCAAACTCAGAAGGTTCGCCAGTCAATAAGCGCCAAGGGAGAAGACTAGCACAGCTCGGGATGCTGTCAACCTGTGGCGCGCGGGGTGAGGGACGCCGGGGAGCGGCGGGCCCGCGTGTGTGCTGCTGCTCCATGAAGGATATGACGGGCGTCCCCAACTGGCCACTGAACCGTCCGGGAATGGTCTCTGGGGAGCGGGCGCGGGACTGCCGTCCTTGGAGGTAGGCGGCCTCCTGACCAAAGGACGCCAGGCGACAATGTCCTCCCCGTCGCACGGGGGCGCTCCGCGAGGGGCGCCCCCACCCCCAATAAGGCTGGCGGCGCGGGGCGCGGGGGCGGGCCTGACGGCATCGGCGGTGGTCGGGTTCCTCTTTCCCGGCTTGCTGGTAGGATTTGGTGCGGTGGTGGGACAGCCCCCGGGACAGGAGAGGGCGTGACGCAGGAAGAGTATTCGCAGGTGTGCCCGTATCTCGGGCTGGCGGACGATGCGGATTCGCATGCGACGTACGCCACGGAGGCGCACCGGTGTTATCGGCTGGAGACGCCGACCCGTATCGCGCTGCCGCACCAGGAGAGCTACTGCCTCGGGGCGAACCACGTGAGCTGCCCGGTCTACCTCGGCGAAGGGATCCCGGGGCGGGCAGCGCCGGCTTCCCAGCAGCCGCCTGCGGGCACGGTGCCCGGGCCGGGCCAGGCGCCCCGCCAGCCGTTCCGACAGGGGCCGGCGCCGGCTCCTCGTCCGCCCCGGCGGAGCGCGCCAGCGACGCTGGGACCGCGGCCGCGGCCGGGCGGCATCAGCCTGCCGGTGGCGACGATCGGGCTGTTTGCGCTGGCGATCGTGGTCGTCGTCCTCGCGTTCGTCATCCAGCAGGTGGTGGGGAATGGCGATGGCGGGACGGTCTCTCCGGCGGATGCGGTGGCGACGCGGGATGCGCTGAACCGGACGCAGACGGCCCAGGCGGCGAGCGGGACGGCGACGCCGGCGACCCGGCCCGGGGGTACGCAGCCGGCTGGCACGCCGGGGACACCGCGTACGGGGACGCCAGCCAACGGGACGCGGACGCCGGGGGCGGGGACGCCAACACCGGGCGGCAACGGGCGGACGTATACGGTGGCCGAAGGCGATACCTGCTTCTCGATTGCGCAGGCGAACGGGGTGGCACTCGAGCAGCTGCTGCGGGCGAACAACCTGACGGAGGATGATTGCACGCGGCTGGCGGTGGGGCAGCAGCTGCGCATCCCGTAGCGGTTGGGGGTGTGGCGAGCGCCGGTCGGACGACGGGGGCGGTCAGCTGAGGCGGCGGAGGATGGCGAGGGCGCCTTTCTGCCAGGCAACACGGTGGGTGACTCCGGTGTCGTAGCGGCCCCGGTTTTCGACATACCAGTCCCAGGCGCGGATGAGCGCTTCGGCGTTGGAGTATTTCGGCTGCCAGCCGAGGAGACGCTTCGCCCGGTCGACTTCGACGTAGGAGTCGCGCCACATGGTGCCGTAGTGCCAGGCGGCGAGGGGCGAGAGGCGGAGGAGTTCGAGGGCGCGGAGGGCGAGTTCGCCGGGCCGGGCGGGCAGATGCCAGAGGCGGGAGCCGGAGCCGGCGTGGTCGAAGAGGGCCTGCATATCTTCGTTGAGGGTTTGGAAGCGGTCGGCGCCGACGTTCATGGTTTCGTTGACGACGTCCGGGTTCGTGGCTGCACGGACGATGGCGTCGACGAGGTCGCTGACTTCGAGGAGCTGGTAATGGTTGGTGCCATCGCCGAGGAGGGGGATGCGGCGGCCTTCGGCGACCCATTCGAAGAGGATTTCAAAGACACCGAGGCGACCGGTGCCGAGGAACGTCTTGGGACGGATGATGTTGACCTGGAGGCCGCGCTCCTGGTACTGCCGACAGAGCTGTTCGCCGACGACCTTGGAGGAGCCGTAGTGGCCGAGGGGGTGGAGGGGGGAGGTTTCGTCGATGGGGTGGACTTTCGGGACGCCGTAGACGGCGGTGGAGGAGATGAAGACGACGCGGCGGATGCCGGCTTTCCAGGCCTCATGGAGGACGTAGCGGGTGCCGCGGACGTTGGTGGCGTAAATCTTCCGTTTTGAGACCTGGATGGGGAGGGCGGCCGCGGCGTGGATGACGACCTCGACGCCGTTGAGGGCGCGGCGGATGGCCTCGCGGTCCTGGACGTCGCCCTGGATAAAGGTGAGCCGGTCGGCGATATCGGCGTCGTCCGGGGGGAGAGGGGCGATGTCGAAGAGGACGGGGTGGATGCCGTCGTCGAGGAGGCGGCGGGCGATGTGGGAGCCGAGAAAGCCGGTACCGCCGGTGATGAGCCAGCGGGGGGCGTTGGCGGTGGTCGTCATGGGAAGCGCTCTGCCTGGGGTGTGATGCCCCTCAGGGTGCGCCACGGGGGGGCGACGCTCAAGCGGCGGGGGTCAGGGGCGGGGGCCGAGGATGACGAGGTCTGCGATGAAGGCGCCGGTGCGGGGGTCGTGGCCGCCGGCGACGGTGGCGGTGTAGCCCTCGATGGATGCCCCGGCGCGGATTTCGGCCATGGTGAGGCTGCTCTCGCCCGGGAGGATTTTGAGGCGGGGGCGGCGAACGATGTGAACGGGGCCGCTGGCGGTCTGGAGGGTGAGGCCGGTGGCGGTGACCTCCGTGAGGGTGCCAGTGAGGCGGGTGAGCGGGGGACGGGGGTGGTGCCCCTCGCCGTCGCGGTCGCTGGCGGGCCGCAGCTGGACGGGGCGCTCCCCAGGACGGTTGAGCTGCACCTTGGTGCCGAGCGGGGAGCCGGTCGCGGCGAGCAGCTGGCCGAGCGAGTCGACGTCGACATCGGCGAGGACGCGGCGGCCGTCGGGGAGGAGGACGACGGCTCGGGCTGCTTTGCCGTCGCGGTCGATGGCGATGAGGGTGACGGTGCCCTCTGCGGCCGCGCCCAACCGCTGGAGGGGACGGCCGCTGCCGCCGGGGAGGGGTCCGGCGAGGGCGACGGTTTGGCCGTCGATGAGGAGGCGGCCTTTCCGCGCATCGCGGACGAAGCCGGCGATGGAGACGGTCTCGCCCGGGCGGGGCGGGCGGTCGGTCACCGCGCCGGAGGCGTCGAGGAAGGTGGCGCCGGCGGCAGTGACGGCGATGCGGCCGAATTCTGCGGACTCGATGGTGATGCCGGAGGCGTCGGCAGCGGCCACGGTGCCGGCGAGCTGGACGTAGTCATCGACGCCGAGGGCCTGGACGTCGTGGGCGCCCTGGAAGGGGCGAGCAGCGAAGAGGGCGACCGCGGCGACGAGGAGGAGGGCCGCGAGGGTGCCGGCGAGGGAGAGCCGGCGGCCGGCGAGGAGCCGCTGGAGGCGGCCGGGACGGGAGGCGGTGAGGCGGTGGTCGACGGGCGCGGGGCGGCGGGCGGCGAGGTAGCGCTGGAAGCGTGCGCGGGCGGCGGGCAGGGCGTCGGCGGCCTCGGCATCGATGCCGGCGCGCATCGCGGCGAGGTCCGAGCGGGCGGCGAGGAGGCGCTCGAGCTCGGCACGCTCTTCGGGGGAGGCGTCCTCGGGGACGGTCCCGGTGTCGAGGAGACGTTCGAGGAGGTCGTCGAGGCGGTCAGTCGTCATGGGCCGCCTCCCGCGGTGTAGGTTTCACCGCCGAGGGCGCGGTGGAGCGCTGCGAGGGCGCGGCGCTGGAGGTTTTTGACGGCGTCTTCGGAGCGTGCCATGAGCTGCGCCGTCTCGACGACGGACTTATCGAGGAGGAAGCGGAGGCGGACGACCTCGCGCTGGTCCTCGGTGAGCGCCTGGAGCGCCCGGGCGATGTCGCTCCGGAGCTGGATGGCGGGAGCGGGGTCGTCCGTCGCGAGGGCACCGGCAGCGCCGGCGGTTTCGAGGGCATCGGCCGGACCGCGGCGGATACGCTTCTTGATGGCGTCGCGGGCGAGGTTGCGGGCGATGCCGAGGAGCCAGGCCTCGATGGGCACGCCACGGTAATCGAAGGCATCGGCCCGGGCGTAGGCGATTTCGAAGACCTGGGAGGCGAGGTCTTCGGCTTCTTCGGGGCTGGTGAGGCGGAAGCGGAGGTAGGTGTAGATGCGGCGGTAGTGGGTTTCGAAGAGGGCCTCCCACGCGGCGGGGTCGCGGCGGGCAGCGCGGGCCGCGAGCTCGGCGTCGGCCTGGTCGCGGTGGTGCGTGGGTTCATGGGGCCCTTCCCCGGGGTCGCGCACGGCGGGGTTCACTGTACGAATGGCGCGGGGGCAGGGAAAGGTGCCGCGGCGGAGCCCGGGGAAACGGGGCGCCCCGGGGGCGGGAGGGGCGTGCTGGCGGCGGGGCGGCGGCCGGGGTTCACCCGCCGTTGCGGGAGCGGAGGTACTGGACGGTGGTGCGGTACTGGTCCTCGGTGATGTGCCCTTCGGACATGAGGTAGTTGGCGATCTGTTCGAGGGAGAGAATGGAGACGAGGTTGATGCCGGCAGCTTTGAGGGCCTGTTTGCCGCCTTCCTGGCGGTCGATGAGCGTGACGGCGTCGCGGACGATGAGACCGGCGGATTCGAGGGTGGCCGCGGTCTGGAGGATGGAGCCGCCGCCGGTGATGAGGTCGTCGATGATGAGACAGCTCTGGCCGCGGACGTAGATGCCCTCGATAACGTCCGCCTTATCGGTGCCGGGCGGGTGGATGTAGATCATCGGGGTATTGACGAGGAGGGAGAAGGCGGTGGCGACGTGGAGGCCACCGAAGGGGACGCCGGCGACGAGGGTGAAGGGATGGACGTGGGGGTTGCGCATCGACATGAGGGCTTCGAGCTCCTCTTTGATGATGCGCGCACAGCGTTTGAGGGCTTTCGGGTTGGAGATGAGGCGGCGGAGGTTGATGTAGATAGGGGAGTGGACGGCGGTACGGCCGAGGGTGAAGTCGCCGAATTCGATGGCGTCAAGCTTCCAGAGTTCTTCGGCAAGCCAGAGGTTGCCGGGCGGCTTGGAGGATTTGCTCAAGGGGCACCCCGGGGAAGGTTCGGGAGCGCGACCGCGCACGCTACGTAAGGTTCTTTTTTCTTGCGCGGCCGGGGATGTGTCAAGTTACGAGCGGGGGTTTTGGGGCCGGTTGACGGGGTTGGGTGGTTCGCGGCCCTCGAGGACGGCGAGGATGTTGGCGGCGGCCATCTCGGCCATGCGGGCACGGGTAGCGCGGCTGGCGGAGCCGATGTGGGGGGTGATGATGACGTTCGGGAACGTGAAGAGCGGGTGGTCGAGCGGGAGGGGCTCCGGGGTGGTGACATCGAGGGCGGCGCCGCCGAGCCGGCCGCTGCGGAGGGCTTCCACGAGGGCGTCCTGGTCGACGACCTGGCCGCGGGCGGTGTTGACGAGGATGGCGCCGGGCTTCATGGCGGCGAAAGCGGCGGCGTCGATGAGGTGGCGGGTCTCGGGGGTGAGGGGGGTGTGGATGGTCACGAAGTCGGATTCGGCGAGGAGGCCGCGGAGGTCGCGGTATTCGAGGTTGAGGTCGGCCTCGAGGGCAGGCTTTCGGGTGCGGGAGGAGTAGAGGATACGCATCTTGAACCCGCGGGCACGGCGGGCGACGGCCTCGCCGATCTCGCCGAGGCCGATGATGCCGAGGGTGGCGCCGAAGACGTCCGGGCCGAGGAAGGCAGTGGGCGACCAGGTCTTCCAGCCGCCGGCGCGAGTGTCGCGGTCGGATTCGACGATGCGGCGGGCGGCGGCAAGGAGGAGGCCGAAGGCGAGGTCGGCGGTGGTCTCGGCGAGGACACCGGGGGTGTTGGTGACCCAGATACCGCGGGCGGCGGCAGCGGCGGGGTCGATGTTGTCGTAGCCGACGGCCATGTTGGCGACGATGCGGAGGCGGGGAGCGGCGTCGAGCATCTCGGGGGTGATGCGGTCGACGACCATGGCGATGACGGCATCGGCCCGAGCGAGGGCAGCGGCGAGGTCCGCGGGCGGCGGGGGGAGTTCGCCGGGCCAGGTTTCGAGGGTGTGACCGGCGGCCTCGAGCCGGTCGGCGGCGGTGCCGGGGACGGTGCGGGTGAGGAAGACGCGGGCCATGGCGGAGAGTTTGGACTGGCGGGCGCGGCAAGGCGAGAGCCGGTGTAGGCTTCGCGGAGATTTGCCCACGGAGGGTGAACGCGATGACCACGGCGAGTGAGCCGCGGAAGGTTTCGCCGACAGAGTCGGTGCTGCAGAGCGTGCTTGCGGCGGCAGACCGGCTGCACACGCCGCCGGAAGTGGTGGACCTGCTGCGGACGTCGTGGCGAGAGGTGCGGGCGCAGGTGCCGGTGCGGATGGACGACCGGACGCTGCGGATTTTCGAGGGGTACCGGGTGCAGCACAACGGTGCGCGGGGGCCGTACAAGGGTGGGGTGCGGTTCCACCCGCAGGCGGACCTGGACGAGGTCCGGGCGCTGGCGATGCTGATGACGTACAAGTGTGCGCTGATGGACCTGCCGTTTGGCGGCGCCAAGGGCGGGGTGATGTGCGACCCGACGCACATGAGCGAGACGGAGCTGAACCGGCTGACGCGGACGTACACGCAGCACATCGGGATGGTGCTGGGGGTGAACCGGGATATCCCGGCGCCGGACATGGGAACGAACCAGCAGACGATGGCGTGGATGATGGACGCGTACGGGGCGCGGTACGGGTATACGCCGGGGATCGTGACGGGGAAGCCGGTGGAGCTGGGCGGGAGCTACGGGCGGGACCAGGCGACGGGGCGGGGAGTGGCCATCTGCATGCGGGAGACGGCGAGGATGGAGGGCGTTGCGCCGCAGGACATCCGGGTGGCCATCCAGGGGTACGGGAACGTTGGGAGCTGGACGGCGCGAGTGGCGAGCGGGATGGGCTTCCGCGTCATCGCGGTGAGCGACGTCAAGGGTGGGATATGGAACCCGGAGGGCATCGATATCGCGGCGCTGGACCGCTGGTTTGCCGTCGCGGGGAGCGTGGCCGGCTTCGAACCGGCGGAGCCGATCACGAACGAGGCGCTACTCGAGCTGGACTGCGACTACCTCGTGCCGGCCGCCATCGGGGAAGTGATTACCGGGGAGAATGCCGGCCGGCTGAAGGCGCGGGTGGTGGTGGAAGCGGCGAACCACCCGGTGAGTCCGGAGGGGGATGCCATCCTGCGGGCGAAGAAGGTGCTGGTCCTGCCGGATATCCTTGCGAACGCGGGCGGCGTGACGGTTTCGTACTTCGAGTGGACGCAGAACATCCAGCAGTTCCGCTGGCCGCTGGAGCGGGTGCTGGAGGAGCTGGAGCAGCGGATGGTGGCGACGTTCGACGAGCTGATGACACGGGCGGCGCGGGACGGGACGCAGCCGAGGGATGCGGCGTTCGATATCGGGCTCGAACGGGTTGCGCGGGCGATCCAGCTGCGGGGATTCGTGTAGCGCATCCGGTGGCGGGGGCGTCATGCAACCGTTAGGATGAGGCGAATGGTCGGGGCGTGGCTGGCGCGGACGTTCAAGGCGCTGGAGTACCGGGATTACCGGGTGCTCTGGATCGGCACCTCGCTCGCGTTCCTGGCGTTCATGATGTCGTCGGTGGTGCAGGCGGTGGTGGCGTTCGACCTGACGGGGCGCAACGGCGCGGTGGGGTTCGTCTCGCTGGGGATGGGGGTGGCGACGGTGGTGGTGGCTCCGTTCGGGGGAGTGGTAGCGGACCGGTTCCCGAAGAAGCGGCTGCTGCTCGCCGGGCAGACGGTGATCGGTTTGACGTTCGGGGCGGTGGGGATGCTGATCGTGTTCGACCTGATCACGATCCCGCTGCTGGCGCTGTCGACGCTGGTGATGGGGGCCATGTTCTCGTTCATCGGGCCGGCGCGGCAGGCGTGGGTGGGGGAACTGGTGCCGGAGCGGGACCTGGCAAACGGCATTGCGCTGCAGCAGGTGGGGATGACCATGACGCGGGTGATCGGGCCGTTCATCGCGGCGGGCCTGATTGGGCTGCCGTTCGTGGGGACGGGCGGGACCTACCTGTTCATGGCGGGGCTGTTCGTGTTCGTAATCGGGAGCCTGGCGATGCTGCCCTCATCGCGGGCGGTGGCACGGGGCGGGCGGTCGTTCCGGGAGGACATGGCGCTGGGGATACGGCACATCCGGGAGCGGGCGCGGCTGATGCTGGCCGTGGTGACGTTCATCGGGGTGATCATGGCGGGGTTTTCGTATTTCGTGGTGCTGCCGGGGTTCCTCGAAAACGAGCTCGGCCGGTCATCGAAGGACATGGCGCTGCTGATGGCGGCGGGGGCGGCGAGCGGGTTCGTGGTGTCGCTCGGCGTCGCGGGGCTGGCGGGGTCGCGGCATGCGTGGGTGCTGATGGTCGCGGGGGGCGTGGTGCTGGGCGGTTCGCTGGTCGGGCTGGCGGCGGCGCCCGGGTTCGGGGTTGCGGTGCTGGCGATGCTGGCCGTCGGGGCGGGGACGGGCGCGTTCCAGGTACTGAATACCGCGATCGTGATGCGGGAGGCGGACCCTGCCTACCACGGGCGGGTGATGTCCCTGGTGATGCTGGCGTGGGGGGTGAACGGGCTGGTGGCGTACCCGTTCGGAGCGCTGGCGGACCGGATTGGGGAGCGGGAGACGCTGGCGGTCATGGCCGCCGGTGTGCTGACCATCGTGGGCGTTGCGTGGGCGGCCTCGGTGCCGCTGCGGCCGGGGGCGCGAGCGGTCGAGGCGGAGGGGGAGCGGCTACCGCGGCCGGCGGGCGGCGACTAAGCTGACGGGGAACGCACGAAGGGAGCCGCTATGGGACGCGAAGAGATCGCCGCGCTGATCGCCATCCTCGAACGGGCGCGGGAGGAAGGGCCGGGGAGCCCGGTCATCGGCACGTGGAAGATCCAGTTCGACAAGAAACGCGGGGCGTTCGTGTTCGACAAGTGCGAGAACGAGGGGTACTGCGAAGAGCGGCCGGCCGTCATCGCGCTGGACGGTTCGGTGCTGGACCCGGGGGGGCCGCTGTTCGGCTGATACGGGGAAGCTCCTGAGCTGCGCGGCGGGCGCCGAGGGCGACGCCGAACCCTGCCCCGGCCGCGTCGGCGAGGACGTCGAGCGGGGTGGCGTGGCGGTTGGGGACGAAGGCCTGGTGGATTTCGTCGGAAATTCCGTAGGCGACGGTGAGGAGCCAGGCGGCGGCTGCGACGGGCCAGGCGGCGGTGCCACGCCAGGCTGCGAGCCAGCGGGCTGCGAGATATCCGAGGACGGCGTAGAAGACGAGGTGGGCGAGGAGCGCGCGCGGTTCGGTGACCCGGGGACCGGGGGGATTGGGGAAACTGGAGAGCGTGAAGATGAGGGCAGCCCAGGCGAGGAGGCCGATGAGCCAGGGGCGGGCGGCGCGGCTCACGGGGCGGCCTCGAAGGCGGCCACGAGCTGCTCGAGCTGCTCGCGGCTGGTGATGCCGCGGGCGAGGCGGAGGAACTCGCCCACGTCGCCCGTCCTTGCCCAGAGCGTTTCGAAGAGCGGGCCGATAGGGTTGGAGGACTGGGGGCTATCGGCGTAGGTGCCGTAGAAGGCGAAGTAGGCCTGGTTGATCTTGCGGATGGCGATGCCGTTGCGGGCGAGTTCCTGCCGTTTCTCTTCCATGAGCCGTTCGGCCTCGGTGATGCGGCCCTGCGCGAGGAGGTCGTCGACGGCGAGCCGGAGGCTGCGCATCTCGGCGGTGAAGTCGACGTCGGGATTGCGGTCGGCCGGCGGCGCGCTGCCGTCTTCGCCCGGGGGCAAGTCGATGGGGTAGCGGAGCATGACGAGCCGGGCGAGCTCGCGGCCGGCGATGGAGGCGACGGTTTCGTTCAGGACTTCGGCGTCGCCGCCCCGGCCCCATTGCTGGCCGAGGGGGAAGAACGCGAGGTAGTGGTGGACCCATTCGTGGGCGGCGGTTTCGAGGACGGCGGCGTAGGTCCGGTCGTCGCGGACGATGGCGGGGTAGGCAGCGAGGCCGCCGAGCGAGACGACGATGGAGACGGTGTCGGGCGTGTCGGCGCGGGCTTCGATGCGTTCGATATCGGCGAGGGTGAGGCCGGGCTGGAGGAGGGTGTCACCGGAGCGTTCGATGCGGTCTCGCGGGGAGCGGACGAGGAGGCGCGGGGGGCTGGTGAGTTCGAACGCGACCGGGGGCCAGGTAATTTCGACGCGGGAGAAGAGCGGGAGGGGGCGCTGGAGGCCTGCGCTGGCGATGACCTCGGTGAGGGCGCGGGAGACGAACCGTTCGACGTCGTTCTCGCAGGCTGCGCGCTCGTTTTCGAGGGCGGCGATGAGGGCGAGGTCGGGGTCGGGGCGGGCTGATTCGGCGCGGAGTCGCGAGGTGAGGGCGAAGTAGCGGCGGACGGCTTCATCGCTCGCGGCCTCGGCGGGTTCCGGGCCGACGCCGGCGAGCCGGGCGAGGGTGGGCACGAGGGTCTGGGCCTGCCAGCGCCAGAGGTGGTAGCGCTCATCGGCGAATTCACCGCGGGGTGCGAGGAGCGCGATACCGAGACCGGCGAGGATGCCGAGCACCCCGGCGAGGGTGAGGGCGAGGAGCCAGCCGTGGGGGCGCCACGGTTCGAGGACGGCGGGCGGGCCGGCGGAGACCGGCGAGGCGGCCATGCGGTAACTGTACCGCGGAGGGGGAGGATGCAGGGTGAAGCCGCTACCGCCTTACCCGGGCCGTCGTAGACTGGCGGGGATGGGCGCAGAAGCCGCCGTGGATTCCCGGGGGGAGGGCCGGAGGCCGACGTACCGGCTCCACTATGCGTCGTTCGAATCGCGCGTGGCGGCCGGGGCGCTGGATGTGCTCGTGCTGTTCATCATCGCGTCGCTCTTCGTGACGGCCGGCTCGCTCATCGTGCTGATTTCGTCCGATTTCGAGCGAGTGGAGCCGTCATCGACGGCGCTGTCGGCGTTCTGGGTGTGCGTCGGCCTCATCCCGGCGGCGCTGTTGCTGTACTTTTTCATCGGGCTGGCGTGGAAGGGGCAGACGGTGGGCGCGGCGGTGATGCAGCTCATGGTGGTGCGGTCGGACGGGCGGCCGCTCGGGGTGGTGGGGGCGATGGCGCGGGTCATCGGCCAGCTCTTTTATGTGCTGGTCGCGGGCGTGGGGGTCGTGGCGGCGTACGCGCTGCGGGAGTCGACGCTGCTCGCGGGGGCGGCGCTGGCGATGGCGTTCGTGCTGGCGGCGCTCGGCATCCTGTGGGCGGCGTTCGACCGCCACCGCCGGACGCTCCATGACCGGCTGGCGGGCACCATCGTGGTGCGGCTCGTGTGAGCGCGCGGGCGGCCGGCGAGCCGGGCGACGAGGCGCCGGTACGGGAGCGGCTGCTGGCGGATGTGGCGGCAGCGGGCGAGGGACGCCGCTCGCTGGTCGGGGTGCTGCTGGCGCTGGCGGCGTTCGGGATGGTGCTGAGCGTGAGCGCCTGGCAGGTGACGGGGGAGGGGACGGCGCTGCCGATGTTGCGGAGCGCGGTCGCGAGTCTTACCGACATCGACCGGTTCATCGCGGAGGAAGGAGCATCGCTGCGGGAGGAGGCTGCCCGGCAGGGCGGGACGCTGACGGTCGCGGGGTATCCGCTGCCGGTCGTGCTGGAGGCGGCGGAGGTACGGGGCGCGAGCGACGCAGAGCTGCGGGGGATGATGCTCGACCGCTCGGCGGCGCTGGTGTACGCGGAGGGGCTGCGAGCTTTCGACCTGACGGGGGCGCAGACGATCGACCGGTTTTCGATGGAGGGGCTGCTCGAGCTGGCAGCCGGCCAGCTCTCCAGTGCCATGCACGACCGTGCGGGCGCGGCGGCGACGGTACTGGCGGGGGCGACGGCGCTGCTTTCGGCGCTTTTGGCAGCTCTCTCGAGCGGCTGGAGCCGGCTGCGGGCGCCGGCTGCGGTTGTCGCCCTCGGGGGGACTGGCGCGGCGGCGCTCAGCTTCGCTGCGTGGGCGGCGGCCGGTCAGTTCGGCGGTGATGACCCGTTCGTGGCGGACCTGCGGGTCGTGGTGCAGGCGGGCCTTGCGGCGGGGACGCGGAACGGCGCGATCGTCGCGGGGGCGGGGCTGGTGCTGGTGGTCGCCTCGTGGGTGCTCGAGCGGGCAGAGCGGCGGGCGGCCGGGGAAGCGGAGGCCGACGCGGCAGGGGAGCGAGAAGCGAGAGCGGAGTGGTACGGCGAGGCCGAGGCGGGGGACGGGGAGGGGACCGGGTAGCGGCTTTGCGAGCGGCGGGCGGAACGGACAGAATGGCCGGGCACCTGGCTGTAAGGAGTTTGCTGTGGAGTTCTGCCGCTACGAGAAGAAGGGCCACGTGGTCACGATTACGATCACGCGGCCGGAGGTGATGAATGCGCTGCACGCGCCGGCGAATCACGAGCTCGACCGGGCGTGGGACGAGTTCGCGGCCGATGATGACGCGTGGATTGCGGTGCTGACGGGCGAGGGTGACCGGGCGTTCTCTGCGGGGAACGATTTGAAGTACACGGCGGAGATGTCGCGGCTGCCGAAGGAGCAGCGGCCGAATCTCGGGTTCCCGAAGGGGGGCTTCGGGGGGATTACGCACCGGTTCGACCTGTTCAAGCCGGTCATCGCGCGGGTGAACGGCTTCGCGCTCGGAGGCGGGCTGGAGATGGCGCTGGCGTGCGACATCATCGTGGCGGCGGAGCACGCTGAGCTGGGGCTGCCGGAGCCGCGGCGGGGACTGATTGCGGGGGCGCTGGGGGTGCACCGGCTGCCGCGGCAGCTGCCGCTGAAGGTGGCGATGGGGTACATGCTGACGGGCCGGCACATGCCGGCGAGCCGGGCGGCGGAGCTGGGCCTCGTGAACGAGGTGGTGCCGCTGCACGAGCTGGACGGCGCCGTAGAGCGGTGGGTGGAGGATATCCTCGCCTGCGCGCCGCTCTCGGTGCGGGCGACGAAGGAGGCCGCCATGCGGGGTCTGCACCTGAGCCTGGAAGAGGCCGGGGTGCAGCGGTACGAATGGGAGCTGCGCCGCCGGGCGAGCGAGGATGCGCTCGAGGGGCCGCGGGCGTTCGCCGAGAAGCGGGCGCCGAACTGGCAGGGCCGGTAGCGGGCAACCCGGGGAGTCTCAGGCGGAGTAGCGGGCAGCGAACTCGTCGTCGCCGAGGCGGGCGCCGAAGCGGCGCTCGCTGACGGCGAGCTCCATCCGGGTGAGCTGGGCGAGCCCTTTGCGTGTATCGCTGGCGATGCGTGCGCGGTCCTGCGATTTCAGGCGGTGCTTGAAGAGCCAGTAGGTAAACGCCTTCCAGTCGTCGAGCGCGACGTCGCCGGAGAGGAGGCAGCCGGTTTCCTCGTAGTAGAGGGCGAGCAGCTCATCGCGCGATTTGCCGTAGATGCGCTGGTACATGGTTTCGTCGACCCGCTCATCGAAGCCCCAGACGCGGCTGCGGATCTCTTTGTGGATTTCTTCTTCGACGGAGAGCTGGAGGGCCTCTTCGACGAGGACGCCGTAGAGGTAGTTGAGGTGGGCGCTGTGCTTGGCGGGGCCGATGCGGCGGGCGAACTGGGCGTCGTCGATGTCGATATCGGCGGGCCAGCGGTTCTGCCAGAGGAGGGCATCGCGCTCGGCGGCGGGCACGAGGTCGGCGACTTCGTCGAGGAGGCGCTCGGCGAGCAGGAGCCAGTCGAACGCTTCGCCGGCGATGAGGTAGCGGTAGCGCCTCCCGGCGATGGTTTCCTCGGGGATGCGCCAGCGTGCGACGGCATCGAGGAGGGCGTGGAACCAGTGCTGGCCGCTGGCGATGGCGTGGCGCATGCGGAGGATGGTCTCGTCGGGCGCAGGGAGCGGGCGGCCATCGAGGAGGTCGCCATCGAGGAGGGGGGCCGGGCCGGCGGCGCTGGTCATCGGGTCGATGGTAGCACGGGTACGGGGCAGGCCCGAGTTCAGGCGCCGCGCCAGATTTTGCGGCGCTCCCAGCAGCGGGCGCAGACGGAGGCGGGCCGTTCGATGGTGACCCAGCCCTGGCGGAAGGGGTACATGCGCTCGCGGATGTGGTCGCCGCAGAAGTGGCCGCGGCAGAGGGAGCACTCGTGGGCAGGATGGGGGACGCAGCCGTCGATGCCGCAGAGGCCGGCGTGGTTGCGGGCGGCGACGGCGGCGCGGTAGGCCTGGTAGGCGACGAGGTCGTCCCGCTTGGCGCGGCAGCGGCTGGCGGTGCAGACGGCTTCGTGGCCTTCGCGATAGTAGGTGTGACGGGCGCAGAAGGGGCGGCCGCAGTACTGGCAGGTTTCTTCGGCGAGCTCGGGGCACCTGGAGAAGCGGCCGCCGAGCCGGCAGCGCTGGCCGACGATCATCGTCATCACCGCACGGCGGATACCGGCCATGGTGCGCCCCGTGCGGGCGGGCGGTCAATCGGCGAGCCAGGTACAGGCGCCGGGGCCCTCGGGGACGGTATAACGGGCGGCCACCCGCCAGGAGGAGGTTTCGAAAATCGTGAGCGCAGCGGCGCCGTTGGAGGTGACGGCGAGGTAGCGGCCCGAAGGGGACCGGCAGAGGCCATCGGGGCGGGACGGGACGTCGAGGCGGCGCACGATGTTGCGCGAAGCCGGGTCGACCACGACGACCTGGCCGGCTTCCTGGAGTGCGACGGCGGCGGTGCCGTCGCCGAGCGGGAGGATGCGGACCGGGCCGCCGCCGACCGGGATTTCGCCGAGGTGCGCGAGCGTGACGGGTTCGAACAGGTGGAGGGTGCCGCCGAGGTAATCGGCGGCGAGGAGGAGCTCGCCGGTGCCGCCGATGGCCTCGGGAAGGCTGCCGGCGGGCGCGGAGACGGAGCCGGACGGGCGGACCGCTTCGACGCGGCCGGCGCGGGCGGCGGCGACGTGAGGGATGCCGCGCGCGATGGCGATGGTGTGGGGGGCCTGGCCGGTGGGCCAGCGGGCGATTTCGACGAGGGAGGCGGCGTCGAGGGCGGCGAGCGCTGCGGCGTCGTCGAGGCTGACGTAGAGGACGCCGGCATCGACATCGCTGGCCAGGCCGTGCGGCCGGCCGGGGAGGATGACCCGGCGGAGGATTCCCGGGGCGCGCGGGTCGATTTCGACGAGGGTGTCGGCACGGGTGAGGGTGGCGTAGAGGCGGCCGTTGCGGACTTCGAGTTCGTGCGGGGCGGCCGGGAGGGCGAGGGCGCGGGCCTGGCGGCGGGTGAGGTCGAGGAACGTCAGCTGGTCGGTGCGGAGGCTGGCGACGGTGATGATGCCCTCGGCCGGGGGAGGCGCGGCCGGCTGGCGCCGGGCCAGCGGCGAGAACGCAAGAATCGCCAGGAGCATCACCGGGAGGACGGCGAGGCTGGCGAAGCGGTTGACACGGCCGAGGAGGGGGTGGCTCATAGGGCGGGGGCGGCCGGGGGCGAGGGGGGAGGCTCGCCCCCGGCTGGCGCGGGGATTAGCGGATGATGTTGACGAGGTCCTGCAGCATCTGGTCGCCGGCGGTGATGACGCGGGAGGAGGACTGGAAGCCGCGCTGGGCGAGGATGACGCTGGTGAACTGCTGGGCGAGGTCGACGTTGGAGGATTCGAGGGTGCCGGTGCTGACGGAGCCGCGGCCGTTGGTGTTGGGCGCGCCGATGATGGGCTCACCGGAGTTGGCGCTGGGGGACCAGAGGTTCTGGCCCTGGCGCATGAGGCCGCCGGGGTTGACGAAGCTGGCGAGGGCGAGCTGGCCGATGACCTGGTTGGCGCCGTTGGAGTAGATGCCGGTGATTTCGCCGGTGGAGCCGACGGCGAAGGAGACGAGGGCACCGGCGGGGGCGCCGTCCTGGCTGGAGACGTTGAGCTGGCTCGGGCCGGCGAACTGGCTGAGTGCGGAGAAATCGATGTCGAAGGCGAGGGGGGTCGCGGCGTCGCTCGGGAGGGTGGCGAGGGAGAAGTTGAGGAGACCGTTGGCGGGCGTCTGGAGGGCGCCGGTGGAGGCGTTGAAGACGAGCTGGCCGGGGGTCGGGGTGACCTGGACGTCGGGGGTGGCGTTGTTCGCGTCGTCGTCGTAGAAGGCGAAGACGTCCCAGGTGTTGGGGGTCGCGGTTTTGCGGAACTCGAGACGGAGGGTGATGGCGTTGCCGAGGGAGTCGTAGACGGTGAGGGTGGAGCCGACGAGCCCGGTGGCGGGCGGGCCGGCGTTGTAGACGGGCGTGCCGGCATCGAGGTTGCCGGCCATCACGACCTGGCTGGTGGCGCGGGCGCTGATGCGGGTGCCGAAGGGGATGGAGAGGGGGACGAGGGGGCCTTCGACGTCGACGACGCCCATGGCATCGGCGCGCCAGCCCATGACGTGGAGGCCGGTGACGGGGTTGACGAGGTTGCCGGCGACGTCGATGTCGAAGGCGCCGTCGCGCGTGTAGAAGTTGCGGGTGCCATCGGAGACGACGAAGAAGCCGTCGCCCTGGATGGCGAAGTCGGTGAGTTTGCCGGTGCTCTGGAGGGAGCCCTGGGTCATGATGTTGTCGATGCCGCCGAGCTGCATGCCGAGGCCGACCTGTGCGGGGTTGGTACCTCCGCGGCCGCCCTGGGGGCTGCTGGCGCCGCGGATGGTCTGGCCGAGGATGTCCTGGAAGGTGACGCGGGAGGACTTGAAGGCGATGGTATTGACGTTGGCGATGTTGTTGCCGACGACGTCCATGAAGGCCATGTGGTTCTTCATGCCGGAGATGGCGGAGAAGAGGGCTCGCATCATGGTGGGTACTCGATCCTTTCGCTACCTGGGGAGGTGGTGAGTGGTGGTGCGGGATCGGGCCTCCGACGCGCGGACCGGCCCGGCGGTGGTCAGGCGATGACGACGGAATCGATGTTCGTGAAGACGTTCTCCTTTCCGCGGGTGGTGTCGAGGGCCGTCACGATGGTGCGGCCGGGGACATCGACGATGACGGCGAGGTTGTCGAGCACGACGACGGTGTTGCGGGCGCCTTTGCTGGCGGCCCGGTCGATGGCGGCGTCGAGGCGCTGGAGCCTGGGCGCGTCGAGCCCGAGGTCACGCCGTTCGATGCGCCTGGCGGCGTGATTGGAGAGCGTGAGCCGGGCGCTGGCGCGCTGGAGGAGGTCCCCGAAGGCTGCGGCCGGGGAGCCAGCCCGGGCGACAGCCGGGCCCGGCTGCCGGGCGGGGAGCACAGGGCCGGGGCGGGCGGTGCGGTCGATCATGGCTGCTGTACCTGGGCGACGGTGAAGAGGTCGAGGACTCTCCCGCCGACATAAAGGAACGGAATCCCTGAGGCATCCATGACGACTTTTTCGACGACGCCGGTGACTTCGCGGCCGGCGTTGGGGAGGTCGGCGGCGGCCTGGACGACGCGTTCGTCTTCGTTCACGGCGACGCGCTCGGGCGAGGTGAGTTTTGCGAAGGGACGGCCGAACTTTTCGCGTGCGACGAGGTCGCGGGTGATGGCGATGGCATCGACCTGCTTGCCGGTGACCGTCTTGCCGATGAGGCCGGCGGCGCTGGTGAGCTCGGCGAGGCCCTGGAGGGCTTTGATGCCGGAGGCAACGGCGCGCATCTGGTTGAGGGCCTCGAACTGGGCCATCTGGGCCATCCAGTCGGAGTCCTTCTGAGGCTCGAGGGGGTTTTGGTTCCGCATCTGGGCGATGATGAGCTTCATGAAGTCGACCTGGCCGAGCTCGTTCGAAGGTGCGCCGGTCGGGGGGGAGTAGGTGGCGTTCTTGAGGCCGGTGACGGGGTCGATCTGCAGTCCGGGCATGGCGAGGGCCTCCTAGACGCGATAGAGGAGCGAGCCGTCGGGGTTGTAGGCGGCGCGCAGGCGTTGGTGGCGGGCGGCGGCTGCGGGGTCGTCGATTCCCAGGATGGCGGCGAATTCACCGTCGCGGGGGGCGGGCCGCTGCTGGGGCTCCCGTTCCCAGCCGCCGGCTTCGCCCTGGCGAGTGCCGAGTCCGACGTTCAGCCCGGCGAGGTTCATGCCGCGCTGGCCGAGGAGCGAGGCGAGGTCGGCGGCGGCGTCACGGAGGAGCTGGACGGCTTCGGGGGTTTCGGCGTGGACGTCGACGTGGACCGCGTCGTGGCGTGCGTGCAGGCGGATGGTGATTTCGCCCAGGCCGGCGGGCTCGAGGCGGATGCGGGCTTCGCCGCCGCCGGCCTCGACGCGCTCGATGACGGCGGTGGCGACGGCATCGAGATTCTGGACCGCGTCGGGTGCGGGTGGCTCGGGGGCCGGCGCGGGCTCGGCGGCCGGCGGCTGGGGCTCGGCCGGGGCGGCCTCCCGGAGCCGGGCGACGGCAGAGGCCGGGGCGGCGTGCTGGATGGCAGGCTCCGCGGCACGGGGGAGGGGGCGGTCGCCGGCGGCACGGCGCTCCTCGCGGGGGAGGGTGCCGGGCGGGAGGGGGATTTCGGGGTCGGCGGAGGCGTTCCCGGCGGAGCGGACCACGCCCTTGGCGCCAGGCGGTTCGATGGCAGGTGGTTCGGCCGGGGGCGGTTCGGAAGGCCCGCCGGGAAGCTCCCGGGCGACCGTGGCCGCGGGCTGGAGCTGGTCGAGGGATGGGGCCGGCCGGGCATCGGCCGCGGCCGATGGCTCGCCGGGAGATTGGGCTTCGGACGGGGCGGCCGCGACAGGGCCTGGCGCCGCGCCGCTGCCGGGCAGCGGCGCGGGAAGGGGCTGCCGGGCTTCGGCGGCCGGGGCGGGCACCGGGGGCGCCTGCTCGGCCGGAGGTGCCGCCGGGGCATCGGGTTCGGCGGGGGCCGTCAGCGGGACTGCGAGGAAAAGCGCCGGGAGCGGGGCGGCCGCGGGGTCGCCCGCGGGTGCCCGTTTCGGGAGCACGGGGGGCTGCGGGAGGGGCGCTCCCTCCTCGGCCGGGGCGGCCTCGATGACGGCGAGCAGCGCGGCAAAGAGGTCGGCGGGCGGCGCCTGGGCTTCGCCGGCCGCGGCCGCGAGCCCGGGTGCTTCGAGAGAACCTGGCGGGAGTTCGACGACGAGTCCCATCAGACCTGCATCCGGAAGATTTCCTGGTAGGCCTCGACGGCCTTGTTGCGGACCTGCGCGGCGAGGGAGACCGCAAGGCTTTCGGCTTCGACGGCGAGCATGACGTCGTGGAGTTCGACGTCCTGGCCGGTCGCGAGGGCGTTGACCTTCTGGTCGGCGGTGTCGCTGATGGCCTGGAGCTGGCCGAGCGCGCGGCCGAGGAGGTCGGCGAACCCGGCGGCCGGTGCGGCCGTCTTCGCTCCAGTGTGGGCGAGGGGGAGCTGGCTCTGAATCGGTGTGATATCCACGGGAACCTCCGGGGAGCGCGGATTGGGGCAGGGGAAACCCCTGAGGCGACTATCTGCTGGTGATATCGAGGGCGCGGAGGGCCATCTGCTTCATCGCGTTGAGGACGGTGACGTTGGCCTGGTAGGAGCGGTTGGCGGACGTGAGGTCGGTCATCTCCTGGACGAGGTCGACGTTGGGCATCTGGAGGTAGCCGGTCTCGGGGTCGGCGTCGGGGTGTGAGGGGTCGTAGATGGTGCGGCCCGGGGTCTCGGCATCGACGGCGACCTGGGTGAGGACGACACCTGTCGAGCCGCCGCCGAGGAACTTGCGGACGATGCCGGAGAAGGGGAGGGCGGGGTCGCCGGAGGCGAAGCGGACGACGCGGCGCTGGTAGGGGCCGCCTTCGGGGGTGGCGGTGGTGTCGATGTTGGCGACGTTATTGGCGACGACGTCCATGCGGACGCGCTGGGCAGCGAGGCCGGAGGCGGTGGAGGCGATGGCGCGGATGAGGCTCATGGCAGGGCTCCTTAGCCGGTGATGGCGGTGCGGATGTTGTTGAGCTTGCGGGAGAGGACGCTGGCAGCGGCCTGGTAGCGCATTTGGGTCTCGGCGAGGAGGACCATCTCCTGGTCGACATCGACGGTGTTGGCATCGAGGCGGCTGGTGGTGAGGAGCTGCTGCGGGTCGAGGCCGAGCTGGTCGCGCCGGGTGGTCGGGGCGGCGATGTGGCGGGGGTCGGTGGCGGCGAGCTGGCGTACCTGGCGGCCGAAGGCGCGCTGGAGCTCGGTTTCGAAGGTGACGTCCTGGCGGAGGTAGCCGGGGGTGTCGATGTTGGCGATGTTGTTGGCAATGGCGCCCTGGCGGCGGCCGAGGCCGGCGAGCCAGGCGGTGACCTGGGCGATGCCGCGGTCGGCGATGGGGTTCACGGGCGGACCTCCGGTGCAGGTTTGGTGCGCCAGCGGGCGGCGACGAGGTCATCGAGCAGGCGGGCCGCGGCGCGGGAGCGTTCGAGGCGTTCGTGCGCCCGGGAGCGTTCGAGGAGGAGTTCGAGGGCACGGCGGTCGCGGCGGCGCTCCATCAGGACCGCGCGCTCTTCGGCAACGTCTTCTTCGGAGTGGGCGAGGGCGGCTTCGCGGGCGGCGATATCGCGTTCGAGGCGGCGGAGGTAGGCGGCGGCGGCGAGGGCATCGGCGATGTCGAGCGGCCCGGCAGGGGGCTCGGTCGCGAGGAGGGCTTCGCGGCTGGCCTGTGCCTCGGCGAGGGCAGCGGCGCGGCGCTGGCGAAGGGCGAGGGCCTCGGCGAGTTCGCGGCGCTGGACGAGCTCGGCGAGTTCACGCTGGCGAATCAACCGTTTCAGCCGCTTCGAAGAGAGGCTCACCGGTCACCTCCCGGGTCGTGGTCTCGGTTTCGTGTGCCGGGTCATCGGCGGGGAGAGGGAAGTCGGGGTCGATAGCCCTGAGGGCAGCGACGGTTTCGCTGAAGGGGGTGCTTTCGTCGGCGCGCTGGCGGAGGAAGTCGTTGATCGCGGGGAGGAGTTCGAGGGCGCGGTCGACGAGGGGGTCGGAGCCGCGGGCGTAAGCACCGATGGCAACGAGGTCGCGGGCGTCTTCGTAGGCGGCGAGGAGCTGGCGGAGGCGGCGGGCGGCCTCGCGGTGGGCAGGGGCGGCGACGCGGTCCATGAGACGGGAGACACTCTGCAGGACGTCGATGGGCGGGTAGTGGCCGGCGGCGGCGAGGGCGCGGCGGAGGACGATGTGGCCATCGAGGGTGGCGCGGGCGAGGTCGGCGATGGGTTCATCCATGTCCTCGCCGTCGACGAGGACGGTGTAGATGGCGGTAATCGCGCCGCGCGGACCGGGCCCGGCGCGTTCCATGAGGTGGGGGAGGATGGAGAAGACCGAGGGGGGATAGCCGCGGGCGGTGGGGGGTTCGCCGGCGGCGAGGCCGATTTCGCGGCGGGCCATGGCGACGCGGGTGAGGCTATCGAAGAGGAGGAGGACGTCGGCGCCATCGTCGCGGAAGCCCTCGGCGATGGCGGTGGCGGTGCGGGCGGCGCAGAGGCGCATGGCGGCGGGGTTATCGCCGGTGGAGGCGACGACGACGCACCTCGCGAGGGCGTGGCGGCCGAGGTCGTGTTCGATGAAATCGCGGACCTCGCGGCCACGTTCGCCGACGAGGGCGATGACGACGACGTCGGCGGTGGTGCCCCGGGCGAGCATGCCGAGGAGGGTGCTCTTGCCGACGCCTGAGCCGGCGAAGATGCCGACGCGCTGGCCGCGACCGAGGGTGAGGAGGCCATCGACGGCGCGGACGCCGCAGGGGAGGGGCTCGGCGATCGGTTCGCGGTCGAGGGGGTGGGGGGGTTCGGCGGAGGCGGCGACCCAGCGGACGCCCTCCGGCTGTTCGCCGCCATCGATCGGGCGGCCGAGGCCGTCGAGGATTCGACCGAGGAGGGCGCGGCCGACGGGAGCCAGGGGCGGCGTCCCGGCGGCGTGGACGCGGGCCCCGGCGGTGAGGGTGGTGCGCTCGAGGAGGGCGAGGTGGGCGATGCCGGGGGCGGCGCCGGCGGCCTCAGCGGGGATGGGGGTGCCGGCGGGGGTCTCGATGAAGGCGAGCTCGCCGGGCTGGAGGTTGATGCCGGCGGCGACGGCGGTGTCGCCGCTCGTGTGGAGGAGGGTGCCGGTGCGGCGGTGGAGGCTGGCGGTGGTGAGGCCGCGGATGATGGAGGTGAGGGTGGCGTTCATGGCCGGTCACCGGCAGCGCGGCGGATGACGAGCTCGGCGAGGCTGAGGCGGGCATCGAGGGTGGCGTCGATGGTGCCGCTGCGGAGGTCGATGATGCAGCCGCCGACTTCGATGGCGGCATCGGGGCGGACGTAGGCGCCGAGGTCGCCGAGGGCGGCGGTGACGTCGGCTTCGACGGCGGGGTTGACGCGGATGCTGAGGAGCTCCTGGCCGGCGGCGGCGCGGACGGCTTCTTCGCAGGCTGCGGCCGTGAGGGCCGGGTCGGCCTGGTAGGCGCTGCCGACGATGCGGCGGGCGGCAAGGATGACGGCTTCGGCGAGGAGGGGAGCGGCGGAGGCGGCGACCTGGTCGCGGATGGCGACGCCCTCGCGGGCGGCGGCGCGGAGGAGTTCGAGGAGCTGGAGGGCCTCTGCCTCGGCGCGGGCCTGCCCCTCGCGGTAGCCCCGGTCGGCGGCGGAGGCGGCGGCAGCTGCGACTTCTGCGGCGGCAGCGCCCCTGATCCGTGCCGCTTCAGCTTCGGCGGCGGCGAGAATCTCGGCGGCGCGGGCCTCGGCGGCGGCGATGACCTCTGCGGCGGTGGCGACCGGGGCATCGAGCGGCACGGCGGGGGAGCTGGCGCCGATGACGAAGACGTCGTTCTCGGCACGCGCGCGGGCGGAGCGGATGACGCGGGGGGGCCTAGCCGACCAGCTCATCGTCACCTCCGCGGGAGATCACGATCTCCTCGGCTTCGTCAAGCCGGCGGATGACTTCGACGATGCGCTGCTGAGCCTCTTCGACCTGGCGGAGCCGGACGGGACCGGAGGCTTCCATGTCCTCGCGGAGCATCTGGGCGGCGCGCTGGGACATGTTGCGGAGGATGCACTCCTTGACGGCGTCGGAGGTGGCCTTGAGGGCGAGGGCGAGGTCGCGGACTTCGACTTCGCGGAGGATGCGCTGGATGGAGCGGTCATCGAGGGTGGCGATGTTCTCGAAGACGAACATGCGCTTTTTGATCTGCTCGGCGAGTTCGGGTTCGTTCTCTTCGAGGGCCTCGATGATGGTCTTCTCGGTCATGCGGGAGGACTGCTTGAGGACCTGGACGAGGACTTCGATGCCGCCGACGGACTGGGCCTGGCGGGAGGGCTGGAGGACGGCGCTGAGTTTGCGGCGGAGGACGGCTTCGACTTCGTTGACGATTTCGGGGTTGGCGCGGTCCATGAGGGCGATGCGGCGGGCGACGTCGGCTGCGAGCTCGGGCTCGAGGCCGGCGAGGACCTGGGCGGCCTTATCGGGCTGGAGGAAGGAGGTGAGGAGGGCGATGGTCTGGGGGTGCTCCTGGGCGAGGAAGTTGACGAGCTGCTGGACATTGAGATGACGGAGGAAGCCGAAGGGGACGGTAGGGGAGGTGGCGGAGAGGCGCTCGATGAGCTCGGCGGCTTTTTCTTCGCCGAGCGCGAGGCGGAGGAGCTCTTCGGCGTAGTCGAGGCCGCCAAGGGAGATGACGTTGCGGGCGAGGGCGGCTTCTTCGAACTCTTCGATGACTTCTTTGCGCTGTTCGGGAAGGAGCTCGCCCATGGCGGAGATCTCCCAGGTAAGGCGCTCGATGTCTTCGTCGGAGAGATGGCGGAGGACCTCAGCGGAGCGCTCTTTTCCAAGGGTGATGAGGAGCGCTGCGGCTTTGCGGCGGCCCTTGAGCTTCTCGTCCTTGGCGACCATGGCCCGCTACTCTTCCCTCATCCAGGTTTGGACGACGTCGGCGACGGCGCGGGGGTTGGCCTCGGCGAGGCGGAGGACGCGCTCTTCGTGGGGGTCGGGGGGCGATTCGAGGACCGGCAGGCCCTCCTGCGGGGCTGCGGTGGGGAGGGCGGCGAGGGCAGCGGCGGCGCCTGCCGGGAGGGCCGGGGGCGTGACGGGCGCGGGCAGCCGGGGCTGGCGCTTCGAGAGGGAGCGGAGGAGGAGCATGACGAGGATGAAGGCGAGGATGACGGCGAGGATGGGGATGAGGAGTTTGAGGTACTCGAAGTAGACGGCGAGGCCGCCGGGCGTTTCGCCGATGAGGTCGGCGCGGGCGCTCTCGTCGAAGGGGAGGCGGGTGACGCTGAGGATGTCCCCGCGGACCTGGTCGAGGCCGACGGCGGCGGCGACGGCGCTGGTGATGGCGGCTTCCTGGGCGGCGGTGACGCTTTCGTCGAGGACGACGGAGACGCTCAGGCGCTGGAGCTTGCCGGGGGCCTGGATGGTGGTGGAGGAGGTCTTCGGGACTTCGTTGTTGGTGGTGGTTTCGGTGCGGGAGTACTGGGAGTTGCCGTTGGCGGTGGTGTTGGCGCCGCCGCCGGTCCCGCCGTTGGCGCCGGTGCCGGGGACGTTGCCGACGTTGAGATTGGTTCCGGTGAAGGTTTCTTCGACGGTGGACTGCGAGCGCGGCACGACCTGCTGGGGAGTGCCGTATTCGTCTTTGACCTGGGTCACCTGGTCGAAGTTGAGGCTGGCCCGGATGGTGACGGCGGAGCGACCGGGGCCGACGATGCGGGCGAGGACATCGGCGACGTCGCGCTGGAGGGCGAGCTCGTACTGGCGCTGGAGTTCGAGCTGGGAGGCGGTAGCGCCGGCGGAGAAGGAGCCGCCGAAGGCGGCGCCATCGAAGAGGACGCGGCCGGAGTCGTCGATGATGGTGATGCCCTTCTCGCTGAGGCCCTCGACGGAGTTGGCGACGAGGTTGGTGATGCCTTTGACCTGCTCGTCGGTGAGGCGGGTGCCGGGCCGGAGCTGGAGGAGGACGCTGGCGGTGGCCTCGTGCTGGTCTTCTTTGAAGACGGCCTGCTTCGGGATGGAGATGTGGACGCGGGAGGCCTTGACGGCATCGAGGGTGTTGATGGAGCGGGCGAGCTCGCCTTCGAGGCCGCGGCGGAAGTTGACCTGCTGGACGAAATCGGTGGCGCCGAAGTTGGTCTTATCGAAGATTTCGAGTCCGACGGCGCCGCCGGAGGGGAGGCCGGCCTGGGCGAGTTTGATGCGGACCTCGGCGACCTTGTTGGCGGGGACGGCGATGGCGGACCCGCCGGCGCGGAGTTCGTAGGGGATGCGGAGGGATTCGAGCTCGTCGGCCATGGCCGCGCTGTCCTCGGGGGCGAGGCCGGAGTAGGCGGTGACCATCTTCGGGCTGGAGGAGGAGAGGAAAAGCGCCCAGATGAGGACGAGGCCGCCGATGCCGACGGCGGCGAGCATGAGCTGGCGGGTGCGGGGGAGGCTGTTCCAGCGTTCGAGCCATGGGCCGAGCGGTGAGGATTGGAGGTTCCCCATGCGGTACTCCGGGCGGTAGTGCTCCGAAGGTAGCGATGGGGCGGGAGGGTCCGCATCGGGGAGTTACCGATGCGGGGGTGACGTTCCCGTGAAGTGTCGGGAGAAAACCCTGATCCTGGCGTGAGGTGAGGGCTATTCGGCCGGCGGGAAGTCCGGGTCGGCGGGGTCGAGGGGGAGGATGGGCGGCATGGCGCGGTCGAGGCGGTGCTCACGGACCCAGCGGGTGCGGGCGGCCCAGTGGGCGGGGTGGCTGGCCCAGCCGTGGGTGCGCTCCTGGACCCATTTCCAGTCGGCCCAGCAGAGGAGGGCGGTGTCGAGGTCGCGGCGGGCGAGGCGGCGGAGCTGGCGGAGGACCGGGTCGCGCTTCCGCTTGCGGGGTTCGAATTTGTCGGCGAGGAGGATGACCTTGGCGATGAGGGGCATCTCGGGGGCGCCGAGGGTGTGGTCGCGGACGGCAGCGAGGGCCTCGTCATCGGTGACGCGGAAGCGTTCGCGGAGGACGACGGCGGCGATGGGGCCGTGGAGGAGGACGGGCTCGCGGCGGTCGACGTCGGTGATGGGGATGCCGGCTTCCTCGGCGAGGCGGAGCTGTTCGGCGGGCGGATGGGCCCGGAAGAGGTCGTGGCCCCAGGCGGCGAGCTCGACGCGGGCGGGGTCGAGGTCCCAGCGGAGGGCGAGGTCGCGGGCTTCGGCGGCGACGCGCTCGACGTGCTGGCGGAGGCCGTCGGGGAGGCGTTCGTATTCGGCGCGGACGGCGGCGAGCTGGGCGGCGATGGAGGTCATGCGCGGGGGCGGCGCCGGCGGGGTCAACCTTCCGGGCCGAGGCGGCGGCCGGCGAGGAGGTGCATGTGGAGGTGGTGGATGGTCATGCCGGCGGCGTCGCCGACGTTGAAGGCGAGGCGGTAGCCGGGCTCCCAGGCGCCTTCGATGCGGGCGACGTCCTTGGCGAGGATGAACATGCCGGCGAGGGTTTCGGCGTGGCTCCACTCGACCTCGCGGGCGTTGTCGATGTGGGTCTTCGGGATGATGAGGCAGTGGACGGGCGCGCGGGGGTTGATATCGCGAATGGCGAAGGCGTGGGCGTTTTCGGCGATTTTGGTGACCGGGACCTCGCCCCGGTGCATGCGGCAAAACAGGCAGTCCTGCATGGGCGCCATTGTGTGCGGGGCGAGCGGCTGTGTCGATGGGCGGGGGCGGATTTTGCGGGCGGATGGCGGGGGCGGTAGGGTGCGGGGGTGACGCAGCCCGCGGGGAGTGTACTGTCGCTGTTCTGGTCGCCGCTGTGCGCCGTGGGGAGCCACGGCCGGGCGGGGCCGAACGCGCAGGTGTGCCTTTCGGTGTTCGGGGCCTCGATCGTGCCGGAGCGGCCGCGGCTGCTGGTGGTGCTGTGGAAGGGGAACTACACGCACGCGCTGGTGACGGAGGCGGGGACGGTGGCGGTGACGGTGCTGGCGGAGGGGCAGGAGGGGCTGCTGGAGCCGCTGGGGCTGCGGAGCGGCCGGGATGGGCCGAAGCTGGATGACCTGGAGACCTGGCTGACGCCGGAGGGCGACCCGGTGTTCGCCGGGGGAGCGGGGTGGGTCACGGGGCGGGTCATCGACGCGTTCGACCTCGGGGACGCGACGGCGTTTCTGGTGGCGGTAGCGGCGACGGGGGAGGGGTCGGGTGCGCCGCTGCGCTGGGGGGCGGCGCAGCGGGTGGTCGGGGAGGGGTTCCTCGCGCGGTGGGCGGAGAAGAGCGCGCGGGACCGTGCGGCGGCGGCGCGGGCGATGCGCTGGCTGGAGTGAGCGGGCGGTGCGGCGCCGGGCCGTCAGGCGTAGAGGACGTGGGTGCGGAGGAAGGCCTCGACGGTCCGGTAGAAGTGCTCGATGGTCTCGGATTTGCGCCAGCCGTGCCCTTCGCCGGGGTAGACGTGGTATTCGTGGGGGACGCCGCGGGCGCGGAGTGAGGCGACGATGCTGTCGCTCTGTTCGCGGGGGACGACGCGGTCGATTTCGCCCTGGAAGACGGCGATGGGGTCGCGGATGCGGTCGGCGTGGAAGATGGGTGAGCGTTCGCGGTAGACGGCTGCGGCTTCGGGGAGGGGGCCGAGGAGCGAATCGAGGTAGCGGGCTTCGAACTTGTGGGTATCGGCGGCGAGGGTGAACTGGTTGGCGACGCCGAACATGCAGATGGCGGCTTTGTAGGTGCCGGGGTACTGGACGAGGGAGTGGAGGACGGTGAAGCCGCCGGCGGAGCCGCCCATGATGACGAGGCGGCCGGGGTCGGCGAGGCCGCGCTCGGCGAGGGCGAGGGCGCCGGTGCGGGAGTCTTCGACGTCGTAGATGCCCCAGGCGCGGCGGAGCTTCTGCATGTAGGCGCGTCCGTAGCCGGTGGAGCCGCGGTAGTTGGGGAGGAGGACGGCGTAGCCGCGGGTGGCGAAGAACTGGGCCTGGGGGTTCCAGGTTGCGGTGACCTGGCTGGTGGGGCCGCCGTGGACGAGGACGACGAGCGGCGGGGCGCCGCGGCCTTCGAAGCGGTCGCTGGCGGGCGGGTAGTAGAGGCCGTGGGCCGGTTCGCCGTCGAACGAGGTCCAGGTGACCGGCTGAGGGGCGGAGAGGGCGGCGGCGGGCACGAGTTCGCTGTCGCTGCGGCGGAGGACTTCGACGCGGGGTGCGGCGGGGTCGGCGAGGTCGATGTCGAGGATGCGCGGGGGCTGCTGGCCGCCGCTCGCGACGACGGCGAGCCGCTCGGCGGCGGGCGAGGCTGCGGGCGCGGAGAACGACGTGTACCCAAGGTGGTGCGGTTCGAGGTCGCGCTCGCCGCCCGCGGAGTCCAGCAGGACGAGGCGGTGGAAGCCAGCGACCGAGCGGACGGCCGCGATGGTGCCGGAAGGGAGCTCGGCGAAGGTGCGCATGCCGTGCATCCAGGCGGGTGTGCCGTGCTCGGCCTCGCCGGTCGTGAGCTGGCGGGTGGTGCCGGTGGCGAGGTCGCGGCGGTAGAGGTGTCCCCAGCCGGTTTCGTCGGAGACATAGAGCAGGCCGGCGCCGTCGCGGGTGAAGAGGGGCTGGAAGATAGCGCTTTCGGAGCCGCCGGCGACGATGCTGGAGGACGCGATGCGGGGGAGGGGGCCGGAGGTGTCGAGGGTCGCGAGCCGGAGTTCGGTGCTGTCCCAGGGCATGCTGGGGTGGTCCCATTCGACCCAGGCGAGGCGGGTGCCGTCGGGGTGCCAGGCGGGCTGCATGTAGAAGTCGCGCCCGAGGGCGAGGCGAGCGGGCCAGTGCTGCCCTTCGGTGTCGACGATGGCGATGCAGTCGACGCCTTCGAACGTGTGGACGAAGGCGAGCCAGCGGCCATCGGGGGAGACTGCGGGGGAGGAGGCGGCGCCGAACGGCGGGGTGATGGGCCGGGCGGGGCCGCCGGCGAGGTCCTGGCGGTAGATGCGCTGGTCGGCCTGGGCGACGAAGAAGATTGCGCCGTGGCTGAGGGTGAAATCGCCGCCGCCGTAGCCGACAAAGGCGCGGACGGAGATTTCCGGGGTGAGGTCGCGGGTGGCTGGCTCGTCGGCGTGGCGGGCGACCACGACGCCGCGGTCGGAGCGGCCTTCGACCCAGGCGAGGGTGCGGCCGTCGGTGTCCCAGGCAGGCTCATTGAGGCGGAGGGCCGCGGCGAGGGCCGCGGGGGTGATGGGGCTCGGCCAGAGGCCGAACATGCGCTGCTCGCGTGCCATGGGGCCGATTGTACGGCGGCGGGCGAGGCGCCGGGTCAGGCGCGGGGCTGGGTGATGCGGAAGTGGTTGCCGAAGGGGTCGCGGCCGGCGCAATCGATGCCGTAGTCGCGTTCGATGGGCTCCTGGGTCATTTCGACCCCCCGGGCGAGCAGTGTTTCGTAGGTCGTGCGGCAGTCATCGGTGTGGAAGATGAGCCAGCCGCCGGCTTCGCCGGACTGGACGAGACGGCGGACCATCCCGGCGGTCTCCGGGGTCATCATGGGGCCGCCGGGCGTTTCGAGGAGGATTTCACGGGGGTCGCCGGGGACGCCGACAGTGAGCCAGCGCATCACGCCGAGGTCGACGTCGGTACGGACTTCGAGGCCGAGGTTGCCGACGTAGAAGTCGAGGGCGGCGTCCTGGTCGAGGACGTAGAGCTGGGAGATGGCGATGCGGGTGAACATGGCTCCGCATTGTAGCCGGGGCCGGGGGTGCGTTCCGCGTTCGGGGGCGAGGCCGTATCCTTGCCTGCGATGCCAACGAGCCTTGCCCCGGTCTCCATCGACGAACTGAAGGCCATCGCGAAGCGCATCCGCGCGCACATCGTGGAGATGGTGTACGAGGCTCAGAGCGGGCACCCGGGGGGGTCGCTTTCGGCGGTCGAGCTGGGGGTGGCGCTGTACTGGAACCACTTGCGGGTGGACCCGGCGAACCCGGATGACCCGGACCGTGACCGGTTCATCCTTTCGAAAGGGCACGCGACGCCGTTCTACTATGCGGTGCTGGCCGAGCGGGGCTACTTTTCGACGGAGCTGCTGAAGGGGTTCCGGAAGCTGGGAAGCCCGCTGCAGGGGCACCCTTCGATGAAGGCGCTGCCCGGGGTGGAGATGTCGGGCGGGTCGCTGGGACAGGGGCTGTCGTTCGCGATCGGGCACGCGCTGGCGGGGCGACTGGAGGGGCGGGAGTTTCGCTGCTGGGTGATGCTCGGCGATGGGGAGCTGAACGAGGGGCAGGTGTGGGAGGCGGCGATGGCGGTCCCGCATTTTGGGCTGGGCGAACGGGTGATCGCGCTGGTGGACCGGAACGGGATCCAGAACGATGGATTCGCGGACCAGATCATGCGGACGAACCCGCCGGCGATGTTCGCGGGATTCGGCTGGAAGGTGATCGAATGCGATGGGCACGATATGGCGGCGGTGGACGCTGCGCTGGCAGAGGCGGAGCGGCCGGATGAGCGGCCCCGGGTGGTGGTGGCGCACACGGTGAAGGGGAAGGGGGTTTCGTTCATGGAGAACAACCCGGGCTTCCACGGGAAGGCGCCAACGCGGGAGCAGGTGGAGCTGGCGCTTACGGAGATCGCGGAGGGGCTGGCATGACGCAGGCGGCATCGGCGGCGGCGACGCGCGAGGCGTACCCGTACGCGCTGATCGAGCTCGTGGAGCAGGGCGTCGACGTGGTGGCGATCGATGCCGACCTTTCCGTCTCGACGATGGGATACCAGTTTGGGGAGAAGTACCCGGAGCGGTGGTACACGGTGGGGGTGGCGGAGCAGAACATGGTGGGCATCGCAGCCGGGCTGGCGGCCTGCGGGAAGACGGCGTTCATCGCGAGTTTCGCGGTGTTCCTGCCGGGACGGTGCTTCGACCAGCTGCGGACGTCGGTGGCGCAGCCGCGGGGCGGGCTGAACGTGAAGTGCGTGGCGAGCCACGGCGGCATCACGGTGGGGGAGGACGGGATGAGCGCGCAGGCGATCGAAGACCTGGCGCTGGCGACTTCGCTGGTCCCGTTCGACGTGGTGGTGCCCGCGGATTTCGAGTCGGCAAAGCAGGCGATCGTGGCGGTCGGGAAGACGACCCGGCCGGCGTACGTGCGGACGGGGCGCCCGAAGGTGCCGGCCGTCTACGGGCCCGACTACCGGTTCGAGCTGGGGAAGGCGACGGTGCTCCGGACCGGGACGGACGTGACGCTGGTAGCGTGCGGGGTGATGGTGCGCGCAGCGCTGGAGGCGGCGGAGCTGCTGGCGGGGGAGGGGGTCTCGGCGCGGGTGCTGGACATGGCGACGGTCAAACCGGTCGACCGTGAGAGCGTCATTGCGGCGGCGCGGGAGACGGGGGCGGTCGTGACGGCGGAGGAGCACCAGACGACCGGCGGGCTGGGCACGGCGGTTGCCCGGGTGCTGGCCGAGACGGTTCCCGTGCCGATGTCGTTCGTGGGTGTGGACCGGTACGGGACGAGCGGGAAGTGGGACGAGCTGTTGACGTATTTCGACCTGACGCCCGCGCGGGTGGCGGCGGCGGCGCGGGAGGCGATCAGTCGGAAGCGGTAGCGGGCGATTCGCCTGCGGCGCGGGGGGCGATTTTCTCGAGGGCTTCGATGACCTCGGGCACGTGGGCGGTGACGCGGAAGTCGTGGCGGAGGGCCGCGCGGATGATGCCCTGTTTATCGATGACGTAGGTGACGCGGGGCGGCATCCATGGGAGCCAGCCTTTCGCGTCGTACAGCTGGCGGAGCCGGCCGTCACCGTCCGCGATGAGCGGGAAGGGAAGGCGGTGTTTTTCGCGGAAGGAGGTGTGGGAGGTGGGGGAATCGCCGCTGACGCCGATGACGATGGCATCGTAGGCGGCGATGGCGCCGTAGTTGTCGCGGAAGGAGCAGGCCTGGGCGGTGCAGCCCGGGGTGAAGTCTTTCGGGTAGAAGTAGAGGACGACGTGTTTTTGGCCGCGGTAGCCGCTGAGCGTGAAGGTGGAGCCGTCGTCGAGGGTGGCGGTGAAGTCGGGGGCAGGCGTGCCGGGCTCGAGCATGCGAAAGACCTCCGTGGGCGCTCGTTGGGCTACTGGGTGCGGAAGCAGGCCTGGATGGCGGCAGCGAGTTCGGGCGAGCCGGTGAGTTCGCCGACCTCTTCGGCGCGGGCCTCGCCGCGGATGAAGCGGAAGAAGCCGGGGGTGTCGGTGCGGAGGAAGACGTCGGCGTCGGGGGCGCCGCTGCGGCGGGGGTGGAGATGCCCGTCGTGGATGTCGAACGTCCAGGCGTTGGCTTCGCCGGCATCGCTGATTTCGATGGTCATGCGGGCGTGGAGGTCCTCGGCGCGCTCGGGGTGGAAGGCGAAGGTGGGGATGACGCGGACGGCGAAGTCGTGGGAGACACGGGTCCCGACGTGTTCTTCGCGGATGGGTTCGACATACTTGCGGCCCCAGTCGAGGAGTGCGAGGAGGATGGGGCGGACTTCCCAGCCTTTCTCGGTGAGGGTGTATTCAACGCGCGGCGGGAGGGCTTTGAAGTAGTGGCGTTCGACGATGCCGAGGGCTTCGAGGCGGCGGAGGCGGTCGGAGAGGACGTTGGGGGACATGCCGGCGCAGCTTTCGAGGATGTCGTTGTAGCGGTGGAGGCCGGACATGAGGTCGCGGATGATGAGGAGGGTCCAGCGGTCACCGAGGATGTCGAGCACCTGGGCGATGACACAGGGGAGGTTGTAGGTACGGCCTGTGTCGGATTCTGCGCGCTGGGCCATGGGCTCGGCTCCGGTTTGGGTAGTGTCAAGGTTCTTCACGACGCTAGCATCGGGACTATTGACATGATAGCGCCTGATGCTATGATTCGCCTACGAGCGCTGCTACGGAAAGGCTAGTACCGGCACTCGCCATAGACTAGCCTAGTCGAGGGGCAGCTGCCCGGTCAATTACTGGAAAGGGGGTCCACCACCATGGCTGATGCCACGATTGAGACGACGAAGGCTCCCCAGGCTGACCACTTCCACCGCTGGCGGATCGAGGAGCCGAACGGCCCGACGAGCCGCGGTGTCTGCAAGGTTTGCGGCGCCGAGAAGGAGTTCAAGAACTGGCTCGCCGAGGGCGACTTCATCACGAATGAAGAGCACCGGGCGATGGCTTCTGCGGCCTGAGCCTCCGTCCCTGGCCCGGCCGGCGGGCGTCCTCTCCCGCCCGCCGGCCACCAGCAGGACCGCCGCCTCGACAGGTCGGGGCGGCGGTTTTTTCTCGCCCGGGCATCCTGGAGGCGGACCGTTTCAGATGATGCCGCGGGCGGAGAGGTCCTGGAGTTCGGCGGGGGTGAGCCCGAGGAGCGCGGTGTAGACCTCGAGGTTGTGTTCGCCGAGGAGGGGAGCGGGGCCGGGCACGGCGCCCGGGGTGGCCGTGAGGCGGGGGACGACGCCGGGCTGGAGGATGGGACCGTAGAGCGGGGAGTCGACCGTGAGCAGCTGTTCGCGGGCGGCGTAGTGGTCATCGGCGACGATATCGCTCACCTGGTAGACCTTCGCGGCGGGGACGCCGTGGCGGTCGAGGATGGCCTGGGCCTCGGCGAGGGTGCGGCCGGCGGCCCAGGTGCGGAGGATGGCGTGGATGGCCTCGTGGTTGGCGAGGAGGTTCTGGCGGGGCGTAAAGCGCGGGTCGGCGACGAGCTCCGGCTGGCCGATGGCGGCGCAGAGCCGTTCGAAGGCGCGCTGGGTAGTGGCGTTGATGACGAGGTAGTGGCCGTCGGCGGTTTCGAACTGCTCGGCGGGGACGACACCGGGGTAGTAGTTGCCGCTGCGGGGGCGGTCGCGGCCGGTGAGGCCGTAGCTGGCGGCGTGGGTGCCGCTCATCCGCCAGACTGCTTCGTAGAGGGCGACGTCGACATCCTGGCCGCGGCCGGTGAGGTCACGGGCGCGGAGGGCGGCGAGCGCCCCAAAGGCGGCGAAGATGCCGGCGCCGTAATCGGCGATGAAGTAGCCGGGGCGGACGGGCGGTCGGTCGGGGTAGCCGGTGACGGCGGTGATACCGCTGAAGGCGAGGGCGACGCGGTCGAAGGCGGCGCGGTCGCGGCAGGGGCCGTGCTGCCCGTAGCCGGAGATGCGGACGACGATGAGGCCGGGGTTGTCCGCGCGGAGCGTTTCCGGGGCGAGGTCCCAGGCTTCGAGGGTGCCGGGGCGGAAGTTCTCGACGAGGATGTCGGCGGTAGCGAGGAGGCGGCGGAGGAGGGAGCGGCCTTCATCGCGGGTGACGTCGAGGGTGATCGACTTCTGGCCGCGGTTGTCCTGTTCGAAGGAGAGGTTGCCCCGGTTGGGTTCGCCAGTACGGGGCGGTTCGACCTTGATGACCTCGGCGCCGAATTCGGCGAGGAGGGTGGCGCAGAAGGGCGCCGCGAGGATCTGGCCGGCGGAGATGACGCGGATGCCGGCAAGGGCAGGGAGGGAGAGCGGCATGGTGACCGGGAATGATACGGTCCGGGGGATGGGGGCTGCACGAGAACCGGAGGGGACGTTCTACGGCGCGGTGTACGCGCTGGTGCGCCGCATCCCGCCGGGGCGGGTGATGACGTACGGGCAGGTGGCGCTGGAGCTGGGCGCCCCGGCGGCGGCGCGGGCGGTGGGCTATGCGCTGGCGTGGCTGCCGGCGGGGACGGATGTGCCGTGGTGGCGGGTCGTCAATGCGAGGGGCGGCATCAGCCTGCGCGGCCGCGGCGAGGCAGCGGAGCTGCAGCGCAGGCTGCTGGAGGCGGAGGGTGTTGCGTTCGGGCCGGACGGGCGGATGGACCTGCGGACCTATCGCTGGTTTCCGCCGGGCGGGTGGTCCCGGGGGTCGGGGGCGAGCTTCGTGCCCGGGAGGTAATAGCGGTCGTGCCAGATGCCGCGGTACGGTTCGCCCTGGAGGGGCATCCGCCAGGTGCGGACGCGGGCGCCGCGGAGGGGAACGCGGATGAGGGCGCGCGGCTGGTCGATGGTCTCCTGGATGTAGCGGTCGGCGGCATCCGGGGGGACGTAGCGGGTGGCGATGCGGCGGTAGAGGTCGCGCCAGGCGGCATCGTCGCCGGGCTGGCGGACGACCTCGGCGATGCCTTGGATGACGACCTTCCGGTAGGGGTGGTGCTGGTCGTCGATGGTGAGCGCAACGCGGGGGTCGTGGCGGATGTGGTCGAGCCATTCGGAGGCGGCGCGCGGGGTGATGTAGATGGCGCCGTCCTCGTAGATGAACCAGACAGGCGTCACGTGGGGGGCGCCCTCGGCATCGACGGTGGCGATACGGCAGAGGATGCCGGGCTGCTGGAGGAATTCGTCGCGTTCGGCGGGTGAGAGGGCAGGCATCGAGGGCTCCGGGCGGGCGTCGATTGGGTAGGATACGCCCAAAATCCGGTCGCGGAGGGAAGGCACCGATGGACGAGCAGGCGCAGGCTGCGAAGAAGACGCTGTTGCGGATGATCCCGTACGGGCTGTACGTGCTCGGGGTGCGGGACGGCGATGAGGTTTCGGCGGCAGCGATCAACTGGGTGACGCAGACGTCGTTCACGCCGCCGCTGGTGGCGATGGGGGTGAAGAAGGATAGCGGGGCATACGGGCTGCTGAAGCGGACCGGGACGTTTGCCCTTTCGTTCCTGGAGAGCGGGCAGGGCGACATCGCTTATGCGTTCTTCAAGCCGACGACCGTCGAGGGGTCGAAAGTGAACGGGCAGGAGACGGAGATGGCGAGCAACGGTGCGCCGGTCATCGCGGCGGCGCCGGGTTATGTGGAGGGGCGGGTGGTGGGTGAGGTCGACCTCGGTGACCACTCCTGTGTGGTCGGCGAGGTGACGCATGCGGTGCTGAAGCGGGAGGCGAAACCGCTGACGCTGGACGAACTGGGCGTGAAGTACGGCGGCTAGTCGAACCAGCGGGTCTCGCCCGGGGCGAGCTCGACGACGCGGGTGTAGCCGCGGTGGCTCACGGCCACGGTGCGGGGGTACGGGCGGTCGTTCCGGAGCTGGAGGCGGCCGCTGACGGGGCGCTGGTAGAGGCCGGCTGAGGTGAGGTGGCCGGAATCGCCGACGAGGCGGGGGGTACGGGCCGGGGCGTAGACCTGCCAGAGGGTGCCTTCGTGGGGCCGGAGGTAGACGTCGCCCATGGGGAGGGGACGGCGGTTCCAGAGGTCGAAGGCGACTTCGCCGGGGCGGAGGAGCTCGGTCCAGGGCACCCAGCGGGGTTCATCGGACCAGTTGAGGACGCCGACGAGGGCGCGGCCATCGCCGAGGTCGGCGCGCCAGGCGCGGGGGACGGGGCCATCACCGGGTTCGTAAGGGCGGGCAGCAACGCCGGCCGGGGGGAAGAGGGCGAGGGCGAGCCGGCGGCGGTGCTCGGGGAGGCGGGGGAGGTCGTCGCTGGCGACGACCATGCCGCCTGTGAGGGCGATGGCGGTGGCCAGGAAGCGGACCTCGGCTTCGTCGAGGGAGGTGTCGGTATCACGCACGATGAGGCAGTCGGGGTCGTTGACCCACCAGCGGCGGTGCATCCAGTTGCGCTGGAGGGTGAGACGCATGGCATGGCGGACGGAGGGGTGGGGCCCGGCGGCCCAGGTTTCCTTGACGTCGGGGCCGACGCGCATGGCATCGACGAGGCCGATGGCGGGGCCGAAGTGGCAGGTGCAGCCGAGGAGGAAGGTCTCCTCGCCGGCTTCTTCGCGGATGATTTCAAGGCCGCGGCGGAGGTTGGCGAGGGCGGTGGTGCCGGGGCGATGGTAGCGCACGGTGGAGGCGGGCCGTGCGGCGAAGGAGCAGGCGTCGAGTTTGAGGTAGGTGTACCCCCATTCGCGGACGACGGTCCGGATGACGGTGCGGAGCCAGGCCTCGGCGGCGGGATGGGTGCAATCGAGGACGGCGCAGCGGCCGAGCCAGGTATCGACGAAGAGGACGTCGCCCGCGGGGGTGCGAAGGACGTTCTCGGGGTGGTCGCGGAGGGCGGCGGAGGATTCGTGGAGGACGAAGGGAGCGAGCCAAAGGCCGGGCCGGTAGCCGGCCTCGCGGATGCGGGCGGCGAGGGCGGCCATGCCGGAGGGGAACTTCGCGTTCGGGGTGAGCCAGTCGCCGGTGGCGGACTGGTAGCCGTCGTCGACCTGGACGAAGTCGGCGGGGTGCCGCTCACGGGCCATAGCTTCGAGGTTGGCGAGGACGTCGGCCTCGGAGACGCGGTCGTAGAAGTAGTACCAGCTGCACCAGCCGGTGGGGACGCGGCCCGGGACGCGGGCCCGCATACGGGACGCGACGTCCTCGGCGTACCGTTCGATGAGGGCGAGGGGGTCATGGCCTTCGCGAAGGGCGACGGGCGGGAGCGCGACGTACTGGCCGGGCTCGAGGAGGAGCCCGTCGACGTCGTAAACGAGGGCGAGGCGGGTGATGGTGGTTTCGCCCGGGTCGAGGGTGAGCTCGACGTCGAAGAAGTAGCGGTCGGGCTGGAGGCAGGCGACGAGGAGCGCCGGGGCCGACTGTGCGGGGAGCCAGAGGAGGGCCTGGTCGCGGCTCGTGTACGTCATGCCGTCGGCAGAGGGGCGAGCGAAGCGGCCGTCGTAGCCTTCGGGATGGGGGGTTCCGAAGTTGCGGACGAGCGCGTCCATCTGCATGTAGCGGCCGTGGACCCAGAGCCAGCCGTCGGCGGCGGGCGCATCGAGGCGGGCGGCGAGGCGGACCTCGCGGGGGGCTGCGGGTTCGGACCCGGTGTTGGCGAGGGTGATGCGGAGCTCGCCGGAGGCGGCGTCGTAATCGCAGGCGGCGTCGAGGCCCGGGGGCAGGCCTTCGGGAACGAGCCAGAGGTCCCAGGGGAGGGAGGTCATGGGGGAACCTTACCGTCCCGGGCGCCTTCGGCGTAGCGGCGGGCGGCCTCGAGGGATTCGGGGGTGCCGATATCGAACCAGGGCCCGCGCACGGGGACGGCACGGATGCGGCGGCCGGCCCGGACGGCGGCAGCGAGGGCACGGGGGAGCTCGTACTCGCCGCGGGGGGAGGGTTGGAGGGCATCGACGAACGGCCAGGCCCAGTGGTCGAGGACGGCCGGCCCGGCGTTGTTCCAGGAGGTGGAGGAGGTGCCGGGCGGGGGCTTTTCGACGATGCGGGTGACGCTCGAGGAGTCGTCGAGGTAGACGGCGGCGCCGGCCCAGGGGTCATCGACGGGGTTGACGAGGAGGGCGCCATCGACGTCGACGGAGGCGGCGAGGAGGTCGACGTAGTTTTCGGGCTCGACGAAGACGTCGCCCCAGGTGACGAGGAAGGGGCCGGGGGTGAGGGCGGGGCGGGCGAGCTGGAGAGCCCGGGCGGTGCCCTCGAGGCGGGGCTGGCGAACGAAGGTGACCGTGAGGCCGGGCACGGGGTCGGCGGTGACGACTTCGACGACCCGTTCGGCGAGGTAGCCGACGACGATGATGGAGCGTGCAACGCCGGCGGCGGCGAGGGCGCGGAGGGTGTGGAGGAGGAGAGGGCGGCCGGCGACCGGGAGGAGGGGCTTTGGGGTGTTGGCGGTGAGCTGGCCGAGGCGGGTGCCGCGGCCGGCAGCGAGGATGACGGCCTGGCGGGCGGTCATGCGAGGCGGGCCCCGGCGGAGGGGGTGACGGTGAAGGCGGGTCCGCCGGCGGCGGCGACGGCGGCGTCGATGACGGGCCTTTCGCGGCCGCGTTCGCAGACTGCGATGGCGAAACCGCCGAAGCCTGCACCGGTGAGGCGGGCGCCGGCGGCGCCGGCGTTCGTCATCGCCTTCGCGAGGGCGTCGAGCGCGGGGGTGGAGCAGCGGTAGTCGTCGCGGAGGGAGGCGTGGGAGGCGGCCATGAGCTCACCGAGGGCGGCGAGGTCACCGGCCGTGACGGCTGCGCAGGCGAGGTCGACGCGCTCGGCCTCGGAGAGGACGTGGCGGGCGAACGCGCGGACCGGGAGCGGGAGGTCGGGGTCGAAGGCGCCGGCGGAGAGGGTGACGAGGGGTTCGAGGGGGATTCCCGCGGCGGCTGCGGCGTTGCGGGCGGAGATGCGGGCCGGGAGCTCGTCGACGAGGAGCGGGGCGGCATCGATAGCGGCGATGGCGCCGAGGACGGGAGCTTCGAGCGGGTCGACCCCGAGGAGGTCGGCGAGGAGGGCGGCTGCGATGCGGGTGGCGACGACGCGTTCGTTGTAGGCGGCCCGGGCGGTGCCGCCTTTCGGCGCGGGCTGGCCGGAGGAGGCGACGACGAAGGCCCAGGCCCCGGGGACGGCGAGGTGGGTCATCGCGGGCGGGAGGAAGTCGATGCGGAGGAGGTGGGCCGGGCGGGCGAAGGCGATGACGCGCTGGTCCATGCCGCCGGTCTCGGCGCCGGCGAGGCGCTCGGCGTGCGCGGCGAGGCCGACGAGGTCATCGCGGGAGAGGCGCAGCGACCAGAGGGCATCGAACGCGAGGAGGAGGGCAACGGTGAGGGCGCTGGAGGAGCTGAGGCCGCTCGCGGCGGGCAGGTCGCTGGCGATGGCGAGGCAGGCGCCTTCGGCGGGGAGGCGGTCGGCGAGGGCGCTGCGTGCTGCGGCGAGGTAGCGGTGCCACGGCTCGGCGAGCGTGGCGGGGACGGCATCGAGGGGGAAGTGGGCCGGGGACGGGAAGGCATCGGAGACGGCGCGGACGGAGGGGCCGTCGGACGGGCCGATGGCGACGGCGGTAGCGCGGTCGATGGCGAAGGGCAGGACAGGGAGGAGGCTGTAATCGGTGTGCTCGCCGATGAGGTTGACCCGGCCGGGGGCGATGGCGATGTGGCGGGGTTCGGCACCGAAGGTGCGACGAAAGAGGTCGGCGGCGGCCGCTGCGGGGTCCACAGGGGTATTATCCCGGCATGACGACCGTGACCACACCTTCGAACCGCGCGATGCCAGCGACCCGGGGGCTGAACTTTTTCGAGGCGGACCCGAATCTCGAGCAGGCGCTCCGCGCGTATGCGGAGCGGGAGGATGTGGAGCGGGCGCTGCCGCTGCTGCGGGAGGTAGGGCGGTGTGCCGGTGAGGAGCTGGACGAACTAGCGGCGCTGGCCGATGCGAACCCGCCGGTGCTGCGGACGCACGACCGGCTCGGCCAGCGGGTGGACGAGGTGGTGTACCACCCGGCGTTCGTGGAGATGCAGCGGCTGGGGTTTTCGCGGTTCGGGTTCGCGGCGATGTCGCACCGGGAGGGGGTGCTGGGATGGCCGGGGCGGGTGCCGCACGTCGTGAAGTTCGCTCTGAGTTATGTCTTCGTACAGTCGGAGTTTGGGCTGTTCTGCCCGATTTCGATGACGGACTCGGCGGCGCGGGTGCTGCGGATGTTCGGGCCGTCGGAGCTGCAGGCGCGGTACGTGCCGCGGCTGACGAGCACCGATTTCGGGGAGCTGATGCAATCGGCGCAGCTGCTGACGGAGCGGACGGGCGGGAGCGACGTGGGCGCGAGCGAGTGCGTGGCGCGGCTGGTTGACGGAGAGTGGCGCATCTGGGGGGAGAAATGGTTCTGTTCGAACGCGGGGGCGGACGTGCACCTGGCGCTGGCGCGGCCGGAGGGCGCCCCGCCGGGGACGAAGGGGCTGGGGATGTTCCTCGTCCCCAGGGTCCTGCCGGACGGGCGCCGGAACCGATACGTCATCCGGCGGCTGAAGGAAAAGCTGGGCTCGCGCTCGATGCCGACGGGGGAGTATGAGTTCGAAGGGGCGACGGGCTATGTGGTGGGCGACATCGACCGCGGGTTCGCCCAGATGGCCGAGATGATCAACGTTTCGCGGCTGAGCAATGGGATGCGGGCAGCAGCGCTGATGCGGCGGTCGCTGCTGGAGGCAGCGGTGCACGCGCGGGGACGGGCGGCGTTCGGGCGGGCGCTGTTCGACCTGCCGCTGGTGCGGGAGCAGCTGTTCGAGATGGTGCTGGACAGCGAGGCGGCGCTGGCGATCGTGCTGTTCGCGGCGCAGGCGCTGGACCGGGCCGACCAGGGCTCAGAGCACGACGAGCTGGTGGTGCGGATCACGACGCCGCTGATCAAGTATGCGAACTGCCGGCGGGCGCGGTGGACGACGGGGATGGCGATGAACATCCGGGGCGGGAACGGGTACATCGAGGAGTGGGTGAATGCGCGGCTGCTGCGGGACGCGCACCTCGGGAGCATCTGGGAGGGCGCGGAGAACGTCGTGGCGCTGGACGTGGCACGGGCAGCGATACGAAACGGTGCGCACGAGGCGCTGTTCCGGGAGCTGGAGACGCGGCTGGCGGCCGTCGGCGATGAACGGGCGCGCGGGGAAGCGGAGGCTGCGCGGGGCGCGCTCGAGCGCGTGCGGGCGGCGTTCGAACGGCTGCTGGGCGCGAGCGAGGACGAGCGGGAAGCGAAGATGACGGCGATGTGCGATCGGCTGGCGGCGCTGGTCTGCGCCTGCCTGCTGGCGGCGGAGGGGGACCGGGAGGCGCAGGCCGGCCTCGGGTACGGGAAGCTGCTCGCGGCGCGAGAGTACCGGCTGCGGTACGTGGAGCGGCGGGACCCCCTGGACGCCGATACGGGGATGCTCCGGTGGCTCGGGCAGCTGGTCGATGGGGGGCCGGTGCCGGCAGCGGCGCTTGGGTAGGGAGGAAGGTGGGAGGTTGGAGGTGGGAGCGGGGAAACGGGGTCAGGGTGCGGGTGGAAGGGGGGCGTCGCCGTACTGGTTGGGGCGGGGCTGCGAGGGCAGGGCGTTGAGGACGAGCAGGGCGAGGCCGCCGAGGATTGGGAAAAGGGCGATGAGCTGGAGCCAGCCGGACTGGCCGATGTCGTGGAGGCGGCGGGCGTTAACGGCGATGGAGGGAACCAGCGAGGCGAGGAGGACGAGGAAGAAGAGTGCATCGAATACGGCGGCAAGCTCGCCGAGGACCGAGAGAAGCGCGCCGATGAGGACCTGGCCGAGGAAGAACCACCAGTATTCGGCGCGGCCGGAGCGGCCCTCGAAGGAAGCGTAGCGCTTCCAGGGCGAGAGATACCACTGGAGGGGGGTGGGGTTCGCGGGGACGTCCATACGAAAACCTCAGGCGCGGGAAGGGTCGCCGGGAGTATACCCGCCGACGTGCGCCGGCCGGTCCCGGGCGCCGGGGGCCGTGTGGCCCGGTGCGGGGCGGTTCGTGGCCGGGCGGGGGCCGTTCGGCTCAGGTGCCCTTGCTGTAGTCCCAGGAGATGTAGCGGGTGGGGGTGACCTCGATGTAGGCGGTATCGGGGCCGACCTCGGTGGGGAGCTGGTCTTCGGGGATGCCGCGCCGGCGCATGGCCTCGCGGCGGAGGCTGAGCGCCTCGGCGGGGTCGGTGATGACGCGTCCGGTGCCCTGGATGCAGACGCCTTTGATGTCCTGCATCGTGGTGCCGGATTCGAGCATGACGGAGACGCGGGGGTTGCGCTCGATATTTTTCGTCTTCTGGGTACCCTTGCGGCAGCCCATGTAAATTTTTTCGCCGACGCGGAAGTAGCCGATCGGGACAGTATGGGGATGGCCGCCGGGGCTGATGGTGGAGAGAGCGATCCAGCCGGGGCGTGAATCGAGGAAGGCGTGAATCTCATCGAGGGTCATGTTTGCTGGCATGTCGTGCTCCCGGGCGTTGGAGGGGTTGTGCAGGCAAAGTCTGGGTTGCCCGGGGCGGCCTGTCGAGTGAGGATGAGCCGCGACGCAGGAGGGTCGAGTGATGGCGCTGTACGTGCGGTTCGAGCGACGGGACGGGAGCCGGGGGGCAGGGCTGCTGGAGGGCGAAGCGGTACGGGTCCTCGCGGAGCCGTTCTGGGATGAGACGCGGCCGACGGGGGAGGTGGTCGGGCTTGGGGAGGTGCGGCTGCTGCCGCCGTGCGAGCCGCGGAGCATCGTCTGTGTTGGGCTGAACTACGCGAGTCACCTGCAGGGGCGGCCGGCGCCGGACCCGCCGACGCTGTTCTTCAAGCCGCTCTCGAGCATCGCCGGGCCGGGGGACGCGATCGTGCTGCCGGCGGGGTGCGGCCGGGTGGACCCGGAGGGCGAGATCGTGGTGGTCATCGGGCGGCGGCTGAAAGGGGCGAGCCGGGCGGAGGCGGAGGCGGGAATCTTCGGCTACACGGCGGGGAACGACGTCTCGGCGCGGGCGTGGCAGCAGGCCGACGGGCAGTGGTGGCGGGCGAAGGGGAGCGACACGTTCGGGGTATTCGGGCCGGCGATCGTGCGCGGGGTGCGCCATGACGAGCTCGAGGTGGTGACGCGGGTGAACGGGCGGGAGGTGCAGCGAGGGCATTCGACGGAGCTGATCCGCGACATCCCGGAGATCGTGCGGTACGTGAGCGCGGTCATGACGCTGGTGCCCGGGGACATCATCTATACCGGGACGCCGGGGAGCCCGCCGGAGATTCACCCGGGGGATGTCGTGGAGGTGGAGGTGTCGGGCGCGGGGGTCCTGCGGAATGAAGTCCGGGCGGGCTGAGGTCAGGCCGCGAAGGCGATGACGCCGGGGGGAGCCGGGCGGGCGGCGGGGCGGCCGAGGAGGTAGCCCTGGACGAAATCGACCCCTGCATCGCGGACGGCGGCGAGTTCGGCCTCGGTCTCGATGCCCTCGGCGAGGGTGCGGACCCCGAGGTCGCTGGCCATCTCGACGATGCGGCGGAGGATGGTCTCGCGGTAGGGGTTCGCATCGACGCCGCGGACGAGCTGCATATCGAGCTTGAGGTAGTCAGGCCGGACGCGGTCGAGGAGATTGAGCGAGGAGTACCCTTCGCCGAAATCGTCGAGGGCGACGGCGAAGCCAGCCGCGCGGTAGGTCTCGAGGATGCGGACGAGGTGGGCGACGTCGTGGACGCGGTGGCTTTCGACGACCTCGAAGACGATGTCGGCCGGGGGGATACCGGCGGCATGGACGGCTTCGACGGTGGAGCGGAGGCAGAAGGCGGGGTTGAAGGCGGGGTTATAGATGGCGGTCGGGGTGAAGTTGATAAAGAGGCGGCCGATGCCGGCACCGCTGCGGATGGCGAGGAGGCGCGCGAACCGGTCGAGGTGGAAGAGGAGGTCACCGGTTGCCGCGGCATCGTAGAGGACGGCGGGGGAGATGAGCCCGCGGCCGTCGCGCTCGATGCCGCGGAGGAGGCACTCGTGGGCGAAGAGGTCGCCCGCTGCCGTGTAGATGGGCTGGAAGTAGGTGACGGCGCGCTGCTCGGCGAGGAGGTCGATGAGCCAGGCGGCGCGGACCCGGGCGAGGAAGGCGGCAAGCGGCTCCATGCGGAGGAGAGCATCCAGGGAGGGTGCGGGGGCGTCCTCGACCACGAGAGCGCGGGCATCGTGGAGTTCGACGGAGGAGAGCGCGGCCTCGAGCGAGGCGGCGAGCGGTTGCAGCTGCCCGGGTTCGAAGGGGACCGAGAGGGTTGAATCGACCTCGGTGAAGGGGGAGAAGCCGGCCTGGCGGAGTGCCTGGGCGAGGCCCTGGAGGGACCACGCGAGCGGCGGGGCGATGATGAGGCGGCCGCGCGCCGGCGGGGCAGGCGGGAGGAGCTGGCAATCGACGCAGGCCGGGCCGGCACGGTGGTGCGGCGTGGTCACGCCGCGACCATCGGCGAGCCGGCCGGCGGAGTTGAGGGCTAGTGGTGGCCGTGGACGAGGGAGAGGAACTCGGCACGGGTGACGTGGGAGTTTTTGAAGTCGCCCCGCATGGCGCTGGTGACCATGCGAGAGCCCGGCTTCTTGACGCCGCGCATCGTCATGCAGAGGTGCTCGGCTTCGATGACGACGGCGACGCCATCCGGCTGGAGCACGTCCTGGATGGCCTCTGCGATCTGGCTGGTGAGCTGTTCCTGGATTTGCGGGCGGCGCGCGTAGCCTTCGACGACGCGGGCGAGCTTGGAGATGCCGACGACGCGGCCGTCGGGGATGTAGCCGACGTGGGCTTCGCCGTGGAAGGGGAGAAAATGGTGCTCGCACATGCTGTAGAAGGGGATGTTCCGGAGGATGACCATCTCGTCGTGGGCGACTTCGAAGCCGACGCGGAGGTGCACGCGGGGGTCGATGAAGAGGCCTTCGAAGATTTCGGCGTACATCTCGGCGATGCGGCGGGGGGTATCGCGGAGGCCTTCGCGGGAGGGGTCATCGCCGATGGCGTGGAGGAGTTCGGTCACGGCAGCGCGAATGCGGGCCTGGTCGGGGCCGGCGGTGGTGGTCACGGGGTGCTCCGCGGTGGAGGTTCGCTGCGATGGTAGCAGGGACGGGGGCACCCGCGGGGCGCGGAGGCTGACACCCGGGGCGGCGGCGTGGTGAACTGGCTGCTCGCGGTGGCGGCGGTGCTGGCCGTAACGGGCGCGGCGCTGGGACTGGGGTGGTGGGGGTTGCGGCGGAGCCCGGCGGGACGGCGGTTCCTCGGGCTGGGGCGGCGGCAGAAGCTGCGGTTCTTGCGGGCGGTGCTGCGGGCCGGGCGGCTGGGCTGGCCGGGCCGGCTGGCAGCGGGAGCGCTGCTGGCCTATCTGCTGCTGCCGTTTGACCTGATCCCGGACGTCGTCCCGGTGGTGGGGATGGCCGACGATGCGGCGGCGTTCGTGCTGTTCGTGTGGCTGCTGCTGGTGTTCGCGTCGCGGGCGAGCCTGGAGGCAGCTTTCGCGGAGGCGGAAGGCGGGGAACATTCGGACGATGGGGATGGGGGCGAAGGGCCGTAGGCGGCGGTGCTGGCGGGGCGCAGGGTATCGGGAGCCGCGGGGGTTTCTGTGGTGCCCCGGCGGCCGCGGCGCGACGGCAGGTGAGACGCCCCGGTCCCCCATTCCGGAGTGTGCCGTCGCGCCGCTCGCCATCTTCAGCGGAGGAGGAGGGCGCGGGCGAGCTGCTGGATTTCGACGATGGCGGCAGGGTCGCCGGTGCGCCCGGCCCAGGCGCCGATGCCGAGGCTGGCGGTCATCATGGCCGTCATGAGCATGCGCGCGGCAGCATCGGGCGGGACGGGACGGAATTCGCCGGAGCGGATGCCGGATTCGATGAGGTCGGTGAAGCTGCGGAGCAGCCAGTCGGCGTATTCGTCGTCGAATGACTGGTTGCGGGCGGCGAGGCGGAAGATGGAAACGAGGAGGCGGCGGTGGGCCTCGAGGTACTCGGCCATGGTGCCGAGGGCGGTGCAGACGCGGTCGATAGCCGGGGTGTCGCCGGCGACGGCGGAGCGGTACCGGGCGACGGCTTCGTCGCGGGAGACGCGGAGGACTTCGCGGAGGAGGTCTTCCTTGGAGGCGAAGTAGCCGTAGAGGGTGCCGACGCCGGTATCGGCGAGGTCGGCGATTTGCTGGATGGAGGTGTCCTCGAAGCCCTGTTCGTGGAACAGGCGGCTGGCGGCATCGAGGATGGCGGCGCGGGTGCGGGCTTTCCGGCGCTCGAGGCGGCCGGGGGGTGCAGGGGCTGGGGTCATGCTGTCTCCGGTGCAAGGGGTCAGCCGAACGGTCGCCCGCTGCGGGGCAAGTTCGGACTCGAATGCAGTCTACGCACCGTTCGGCTTCCCGGCGAGCCGGTGCTCAGGCCGCCTGGGTGTTCCCCTCGAGCGGAACGGGGAGGTCGTCGAGGATGACGAAGCGGTTGCCGCCGGCATCCTTGACGTGCCGCTTGACGCGGGCGACGGTGGCTGCGAGGCGTTCATAGTCGAGGTGGGCGAGGCGGTCGAGGGGGAGGCAGGCAACGGAGACGGTCAGGGTGATGTCTGGCGGGAGTTTGCCGTCGGGGTCGAACCAGCGGGGCTGCTGGAAGACCCGGCCGCAGGCGGCCTGGAAGGCCTCGAGGTCGGCGCGGTGGACGGTGAGGATGAAGTCATCGCCGCCGACGTGCCCGAGGAAGGTGTCGTGGGCGGTGACCTGTGCGGCATCGAGGAGGATGCGGGAGAGTTCGTAAATGGCGGCGTCGCCGTGGGCGAAGCCGCAGACGTCGTTGAAACGCTTGAAGTGGTCGAGGTCGGCGTAGAGGACGTACCAGCCGGACGGGCTGGTGCGGAGCTGTTCGAGGTGGTCGCGGATGCGGCGGTTGCCGGGGAGGCCGGTGAGGGGGTTGAGGTGGCGCGCCTCGGCGACTTCTTCAGCGAGGACGGCCTGGAGGAGTTCGTGGACGCGTACGATACCGGCGAGGAGCGGGCCTTCGAGGACGACGAGGGGGTCCTGCTGGAAGGGTGCGGGGCGTTCGAGGGCGGCGCGGGCGGCGGCCCTGGGGGAGGCGGAGGCATCGATGCAGGTGGCGGGGGCGCAGAGCTGGGCGGCGGGGCGGCGGCCGTTGAGGGGGAGGCCGAACTGGCCGGACATCCGCTCGAAGATCCGGCCGCGGGTGACGATGCCTTCGACGCGGGCGCCATCGAGGACGACCACGGCTTCGAGGTGGCGGTTATTGGTGAAGTGCTCCATGAGGCGGTGGCCGAGGGTGGCGGCTGTCACTGTCGGGGTGATGGTCACGAGGTCGCCGACGCGCGAGACGAGGGGGGCCTCGCGGCGCTGGCGGTTGGCGCGGTGGATGGCGGTGCGTGCCTCGGGCGCGATGGAGACCGGGAGGGGCTCCGGCCGGCCGAGGAAGAAGCCCTGGGCGAAATCGGCGCCGAGCTCTGCGAAGGCGATGAGCTGTTCGCGGGTTTCGATCCCTTCCGCGATGACGCGCGCGCCGACCTGGCGGGCGAAGTTGCAGATGGCTTCGACCATCGAACGGCGGCCGCGGTCGAATTCGATGTCGCGGGCGAGCCAGCGGTCGAGTTTGATGAAATCGGGGCGGAGTTCGACGATGGACTGGAGGCTGGAAGGGCCGGCGCCCGCATCGTCGATGGCGAAGAGGAAGCCCGCAGTGCGGAAGGCGGAGACGGTACGGCGGAGGTGGGCGAAGTCGTCGATGACGCTTTCTTCGGTGAGTTCGAGGACGACCCGTTCGGGCTGGAGGCCGTGCGCGCGGACGGTGGCCTGGAAGGCGGCGGGGGCGAGGACGCCTGAGGTGAGGGCCGAGGGGGTGCAGTTGAGGAAGAGGAGCTGTTCGTGGGCGATGAGCTGGCCGAAGCGGGTGATGGCGGCGAGGCGCCAGCTCTGGTCGGCTTTTTCGAGGAGGTTGCAGGCGCTCGCAGCGGCGAGGAACTCCTGGGGATTATCGAGGGGCGGGGGGGCATCCGGGCGCGAGAGCGCCTCGTAACCGAGGATTTCCGCGGTGGACAGGGAGGCGATGGGCTGGCAGAGGCTGCGGACGGCGCCGGCATCGAGGGCGGCGCGGACGGCACGCCGGGTGGCGGCAGCGGAGATTGTCGCGGCGAGGTGACTGGTCGGTGGCATCGGGCGGTGAAGCTCCTCGTGTGCGGCCTCACCCGGAGTGTCGGTACGCGGTGGGGGTTGCTGTACGGCTGGAGGCCATCGTTAAAGGGAATTTCACCGGCTGTTCCCGTGCGTTTCCGCGGGGTCTACGCGGAGGGCGGGGGGAGGCGGTCGGCGTAGATGCCGGGGTCGCTGCCGGGGATGGGGATGGCGCCGACGGCCCGGGCGTAGAAGTCGGCGGGTCCGACGCTGCCGATGATGGCGTAGGCGTAGCCCTCGGCGGCCATAGCGTGGAGGGAGAGGAGGAGGAGCGCCGTGCCGATGCCGCGGCCGCGCTCGGCTTCGTCGACGCCGGTGGGGCCGAAGAAGTTCGGCCTGGTGGCGTGGTAGCAGGCGAAGCCGAGCACGGTGCCGGCCCGGGCGGCGACGTAGCAGGTGGCCGGGCTGCGGGAGAGCGTGACGGTGAGCTCGTCCTCCCAGCGAGGAAAGCTGGCCCGGACGAAGGCGAGGACGGCAGAGCGCTCGTAGGCCTCCGGGCGACGGCAGGCGATACCGAGGGCGGCGAGCTGCTGGAGGTGCGGCTCGACCGGTGGGAGGGCGTAGAGCCGGACGAGCATGTCGGTCATGAGGTCAGGCGAGGGCGCCCCCGTCGAGGATGAGGGTCTGGCCGGTGGTGAAGGAGCTGGCGGGGCTGGCGAAGTAGACGACGGCGCCGGCCATTTCGTCCGGCTCGCCGATGCGCTTGAGGGCGGAGGACTGGACGGAGTTTTTGAGGATGGCTTCGTTCTCCCAGAGGGCGCGGGAGAATTCGGTGCGGATGAGGCCTGGGGCGATGCAGTTGACGCGGATGCCATCGGCGCCCCATTCCTTGGCGCAGACCTGGGTGAGCATGATGACGGCGGCCTTGGAGATGGAGTAGGCGCCGAGGCCGGTGGAGGCGCGGAAGCCGCCGGTGGAGCTGACGTTGATGATGGAGCCGCCCTGGCCATGCTCGAGGATGGCCTGCCGGACGAGCTTGCTGAGGAAGAAGGCGGATTTGAGGTTGGTGGTCATGATGGTGTCCCAGGCGCGCTCGTCGAGGTTGGCGATGGGGCCGAAGACGGGGTTGGTGGCTGCGTTGTTGACGAGGATGTCGATGCGGCCGAGCTGGCGTTTGGTCTCGGCGACGAGGTTTTCGAGGGCGGCCATGTCGCGCACGTTGGTGGGGACGGCGATGGCGCGGCGGCCGGCGGCGCGGATGGCGGCGACGGTTTCTTCGAGGCTTTCGGGTTTGCGGGCGGCGACGGCGACATCGGCGCCGGCCTCGGCGAGGGCGATGGCGATGGAGCGGCCGATGCCGCGGCTTCCGCCGGTGACGATGGCGACTTTCCCGGCGAGGGAGAAATCAGCGATGGGCACGGGGCATCCTCCAGGCAGGTGAGCGTGGTGGCGGGATTCTAGCCCGGGCCGGGGTTGTGCGCCGCCTGGGGTCTCAGTGGGAGACGAGGTTCCACTCGCCGGTGCGCAGGTGGTGGACGTCGTTGAGGGACTGGAGGGCGCGGATGCCTTCGCCGGCGAAGACGATGGAGATGGAGGCGTGGGCCGGGCGGAAGAACATGTCGTAGGGGCTGCCGATGATGTGCCCGATATAGGCGTTGATGACGCCGCCGTGGCAGGCGATGACGACGCGCCGGCCCTGGTTGCCGGCGATGATGGCTTCGACGGCGTTGACGGTGCGCTTGCGGAATTCGAAGGAGGATTCCGAGTAGGGGTAGACGTCCCACTTCCGTTCGCGGAGCATCCGCTCGCGGATGCCGAGGAGGAGGTCGCGGCCGAGGAATTCGACGGCGGACTGCTCGGCGGGGATATCGCGGAAGATCTCGACTTCGCGGAGGTCGTCGATGACGACCGGTTCGAGGCGGTGGTGGCGGGCGATGGCGCGGCCGGTTTCGAGGGCGCGCTGGAGGGGGCTGGCGTAGACGGCGTCGACGCGGTCGGCGCTGAGGCGGGCGGCGACGGCTTCGGCCTGCTGGCGGCCGCGTTCGCTGAGGGGCGGGTCGATGGTATCGCCGACGGGGCCGTTGCGGGGGTCGGGGATGAACTGTTCGCCGTGGCGGACGAAGATGAGCTCGGTGACGCCTTCGACGTCGGTGAGGAAGGCGCGGTCGAAGATCATCGGTGAGCGGGCGGTGCCGTGGGACATAGGGGCTCCGGGAGCAGGAAGGTTTCGGGGGCACTATCCCAGATGGAGGTGAACGCGCAAAGCGTCGGCGGGGCCTATGATCTGGGCCATGCGGGCGCCACACGTCTCGGTCATGCTGCGGGGTTGGGACCTGCGCACGGGGACAACGGGGGAGATGGTGCTGGATGCCGCCCGGCGGGCGGAGCGGCTGGGGCTGGACGGGCTGGTGGCTGGGGACCACGTCACGTTCTACGGGTACGGGAACGATGGGCTGGTCACGCTGACGGCAGCGGCAGCGGTGACGGAGCGGGTCGATTTGAAGACGGCGGTCTACCTGCTGCCGCTTCGACACCCGGTGCCGGTGGCGCTCCAGGTCGCGCAGCTGGACCAGCTGAGCATGGGGCGGTTCACGCTGGGCATCGGCGTCGGGGGGGAAGACCCGCACGAGTTCTGGAGCTGCGGGGTAGACCCGCGGACGCGGGGGGCGCGGGCGAACGAGGCGATCGTCATCCTGCGGCGGCTGTGGACGGAGGACAGCGTGACGTTCCGGGGGCGGCACTTCACGCTCGAGGGGGTGACGGTGTACCCGAAACCGTTGCGCCCGGTGCCGATTTTCGTCGGGGGGCGGAGCGAGGCGGCACTCCGGCGGGCAGGGCGGCTTGGGGACGGGTACACGGGCATCTGGCTGAGCCCGGAGCGGTTCGGGGAGGCGATGGAGCGGGTGGGCAGCTACGCGGCGGAGGCGGGGCGCGACCCGGCGGCCATCGAGGGCGGGATGCAGTTCTGGACGAGCGTGGCGGACGACCGGGCGGCGGCGCGGTCGCTGGTAGGGGAGGCGATGGAGGCGACCTACCGGGTGCCGTTCGAGCGGTTCGAGCGGTACACGCCGTACGGGACGGCGCAGGAGGTGGCGGCGTTCGTTTGGGAGTTCGTCGAGCGGGGGGCACGCCACGTGAACCTGATCACAGCGCAGGGGACACCGGAGGAGGCGATCGAACGGGCCGCGGAGGTGCGGGCCGCGCTGCACGAGCTGGCCGGCTGAGGTGCTGCCGCCGGGGGCCGCGATTGCGTATCCTGCGCGCGTGGCGACGATCGCGGTCATCGGTGCGGGCGCCGTCGGCGGGTATTACGGGGGCCGGCTGGCGCTGGCGGGGCACGACGTGCGGTTCCTCGTACGGAGCGAGTACGCGGCGTGGCGGGAACGGGGGCTGCGCGTCTTCAGCAAGGATGGAGATTTCTGGCTGCGGCCGGTGCAGTGCTTCGCGCGGGCGGAGGAGGTCGGGCAGGTCGACTGGGTCATCTGCGCCCTGAAGGCGACGGCTATCGACGAGGCAGCGGCCCTCATCGCGCCGTGCGTGGGGCCGGGGACGCGGGTCGTGGCGCTGATGAACGGGCTGGGGAACGAGGAGCGGCTGGCGGAGCGATTCGAGCGGCGGCGGATTTTCGGGGGGATGGCGTTCGTCTGCATCAATCGCGGGGAGCCGGGCGTCATCCACCACCTGGAGTACGGGAGGGTTTCGGTCGGGCACCTGGAGGACGACGCGGGGGCATGCGGCGAGCTGGCGGAACTGTTCCGGGGCGCGGGCATCGAGACGGTGGTGGCGCCGAACCTGCGGTATGCGCGGTGGGAGAAGCTCTGCTGGAACGTGCCGTTCAACGGGCTGAGCGTGGCCGGGGGCGGCATCGGGACCTGGACGGTGCTCGGGGACCCGGAGCTGCGGGCGTTCGCGGAAGGTGCGATGCGGGAGGTGGTCCGGGCCGGGAACGCCGACCTGGGGGCGCTGGGGAGCCCCGCGCGGCTCAACGAGGAGGAGGTGGTGGCGCGGATGTTCGCCCAGACGGAGGCGATGGGGGACTACCGGACGAGCATGGTGATCGATTATGTGCTGGGGCGGCCGCTGGAGTCGGAGGCGATTCTCGGGAATCCGGTGCGGCGGGCGCGGGAACTGGGGGTTGCGGTGCCGCGGATGGAGGCGCTGTATGCGCTGGTCCGGCATGCAGACCTCGCGCGGCGGGGGGAGCGGCGACTGCTGCGGGCGGCGGACCTGGCGCTGCCGGGTTCCGTTGTTTGAAGAAACCTACGGGGAGGGGTAGACTCCGCCGGCACGCGCACTGAGCACCTGCTGAGGAGGACGAGCATGACCGGGATTCGCGAGATGCTGCTCGACGGCATCGAGCAGCTGAACGACTGGTTCGATTCGGCGCTGAAGGACCTGACGGATGAGCAGGCGAACTGGCTGCCACCGGGGAAGACGGTGAGCATCGGGTTCAATGCATGGCATACGCTGCGGACCCAGGACGACATCGTGAATTTCGTGCTGCAGGGGCGGAAGCCGACGGTCTGGATGTCGGAGGGGTTTGCCGAGCGGCTGGGCCTGCCGCCGGTGGGACAGGGGACGGGGATGTCGCTGGAAGATGCGCGGGCGCTGAAGGTGCAGGTCGGGCCGCTGCGGGAGTACTGCCAGCGGGTGAAGGCGGTGACGCTCGACTACGTGAAGAGCGTGCCGCTGGAGGAGCTGGAGCAGGTGCAGCAGATCCGGCCGCTGGGCGAGATGCCGAAGTGGAAGGTGCTGCGGCAGGTGGTGATGACGCACGGGTTCATGCACCTCGGGGAGGTGAACACGATCAAGGGCGCCCAGGGAATCGGGTTCTTCGTGTAGGCCGCCGGGCGGACCCGTCGCCGGCGGAGGGAGGGCTGCCCCGCCGGCGTAAGGTATGCGGGCATCCAGGAGTCGGATTCCCAGGGCACCCCGCGACGGGGTGCGAGGAGGGAAATCAGGTGATTCGGATGGCCGTATGGTGTTCGTTCCTGGCGCTCGTCCTGTGCCCCGGCGTCCTCGCCGGGTGCAGCGAGGCGGATGAGCCGCCGTCCGCGGCGGCCGGGACGACGGCAGCTCCGGCGGGAGGTATGGGCAGCACGGCGACCGCGCCGCTCCCGGCGGCAACGGCGACGCCGGTGGCGGGGGTGTGCCCGCCGAACCCTGACCCGGCTCCGCCGGGGGCGGCGGTGGTGAACCAGCCGCTGCCGAACGCACCGGTGACGAGCCCGCTGGTGGTGACGGGGATGGTCGAGGCGTTCGAGGCGACGTTCCAGGCGCAGCTGCTGGATGCACAGGCGAATCAGCTGGCGCACGTGGTGGGGATGGCGCAGCAGGGGCAGGTACTTTCGCCGTTCAGCGTGACGCTGACGTTCCAGGTGAGCGGGCCGACGCCGGGGTGCCTGCGCATTTACCAGCAGAGTGCGAAGGACGGGTCGGATACGAAGATCGTGCTGGTGCCGGTGGTGCTGCTTCCGTAGGAGTCAGCGACGCGCGAGGCGGCGGGCGGCTTCGTGCAGGGTCTCGTCGGACTTGGAGAAGGTGAACCGGACCATGCGGCTGCCGGCCTCGCTGCCTGGGCGGTAGAAGCTGGAGCCGGGGACGGGGGCGACGCCGACATCGCGGATGAGGTGGTGGGCGAAGGCGGTGTCGTCGCCGTCGAAGCCGAGGGCGGAGAAGTCGGCCATGATGTAGTAGGCGCCTTCGGGCTGGTGGCACGCAAAGCCGGCGCTGCGGAGCGCATCGAGCAGGATAGCCCGCTTTTCGGCGTACATCGTGCGGAGGTGCGGGTAGTAGCTGTCGGCCTGCTCGATGGCGATGGCGGCGGCCTCCTGGAGCGGGGCAGGCGCTCCGACGGTGAGGAAGTCGTGCACCTTCCGGAGGGCGTCGGAGAGGCGGGGCGGGGCGATGAGGTAGCCGAGCCGCCAGCCGGTGACGGAGAAGGTCTTGGAGAGGCCGCTGATGGTGATGGTGCGCTCGTACATGCCGGGCAGGGTGGCGATCGGCACGTGTTCGCGGTGGTCGTAGAGGATGTGCTCGTAGATTTCGTCGGTGATGCAGAGGGTATCGAACTCCTGGCAGAGGTCGGCGATTTGCTGGAGTTCGGCGCGGGTGAAGACCTTGCCGCTGGGGTTGTTGGGGGTGTTGACGATGATGGCGCGGGTGCGGGGGGAGAATGCGCGGCGGAGCTCGTCGGGGTCGAAGGAGAAGCCTTCGCCGCGGAGGGTGACGAAGACGAGCCGGGCGCCGGACATGGCGGCATCGGGGACGTAGTTCTCGTAGAACGGCTCGAAGACGATGACTTCGTCGCCGTCTTCGACGACGGCGAGCATGGCGCACATCATGGCCTCGGTGGCGCCGCAGGTGACGGTGACCTCGCGGTCGGGGTCGGTGTCGAGGCCGTAGAATCGGCGGGTCTTTTCGGCGATGGCGCGGCGGAGCCTGGGTGAGCCCCAGGTGATGGCGTACTGGTTGATGTCGGCGTTGATGGCGTCGACGGCGGCCTGTTTGATGAAGGCGGGGGCGGGGAAGTCGGGGTAGCCCTGGGCGAGGTTCATGGCGCCGTGGAGCATGGCGAGGCGGGTCATCTCGCGGATGACGGACTCGCTGAAGACGCTCGTGCGGCGGGCGATGTGGGCGCGGGGCATCGGGCGGAAAGGTTACACCACGACGTGCTCCCGGTATTCGCCGAAGACGCGGCGCCACATGCCGCAGATTTCGCCGACGGTGGCGCCGGCGTTCACCGCATCGAGGATGTAGGGCATGGTGTTTGCCCTGGGGTCGCGGCTGGCGTTTTCGAGGGCGAGCATGGCGGCGGCGTGGCGGGCGGGGTCGCGCTCGGCGCGGTGCTTCTTGAGGCGGGCGAGGTGGCGCTGTTCGCCCTCGGGGTCCATGCGGAGGATGGGGATTTCGCGGGGCTCATCGAGGACGTACTCGTTGACGCCGACGATGATGCGGTCGCGGGTATCCACCTCGCGCTGGAAGCGGGCGGAGGCGTCGGCGATTTCTTTTTGGAAGAAGCCGGTTTCGATGGCGGGGATGACACCGCCAAGGGCCTCGATCTTTTCGAAGTAGTCGAGGGCGTCCCGTTCGATGTCGGCGGTGAGGCGCTCGACGAACCAGGAGCCGCCGAGGGGGTCGACGGTGTTGATGACGCCGGTCTCGTGGAGGATGACCTGCTGGGTACGGACGGCGAGGCGGGCGGCCTTGTCGGAGGGGAGGGCGATGGCCTCGTCCATGGCGTCGGTGTGGAGGGACTGCGTCCCGCCGAGGACGGCGGCGAGGGCCTGGATGGCGACGCGGATGAGGTTGACTTCGGGCTGCTGTTCGGTGAGGGAGACGCCGGCGGTCTGGGTGTGGAAGCGGAGGACCCAGGAGCGCGGGTTCCTGGCGCCGAAGCGTTCGCGCATCTGGCGGGCCCAGATGCGGCGGGCGGCGCGGTACTTGGCGATCTCTTCGAAGAAATCGTTGTGGGCGTTGAAGAAGAAGGAGATGCGGGGGGCGAAGCTATCGATATCGAGGCCGCGGGCGAGGGCCCATTTGACGTATTCGATGCCGTCGGCGAGGGTGAAGGCGAGCTCCTGGGCGGCGGTGGCGCCGGCTTCGCGGATGTGGTAGCCGGAAACAGAGATCGGGTTCCAGAGCGGCATCTCCTTCGAGGCGAATTCGATGGTGTCGGTGACGAGGCGCATCGATTCGGCCGGCGGGTAGATGAATTCGTTCTGGGCGATGTACTCCTTGAGGATGTCGTTCTGGAGGGTCCCGGCGAGCTTTGCGCGGGGGATGCCGCGTTTTTCGGCGGCGGCGATGAAGAGGGCCCAGACGACGGGGGCGGGGCTGTTGATGGTCATGGAGGTGGTGATTTTGTCGAGGGGGATGCCCTCGAGGAGGAGTTCCATGTCGCCGAGGTGGTCGACGGCGACGCCGCAGGCGCCGAATTCGCCTTCGGCCCAGGGGTCGTCGTGGTCGTAGCCCATGAGGGTGGGCATATCGAAGGCGATGGAGAGGCCGTTGTTGCCGGCGGCGAGGAGGTCCTTGTACCGCTGGTTGGTTTCTTCGACGGAGCCGAAGCCGCTGAACATGCGGATGGTCCAGGGCTTGCCGCGGTAGCCGGTGCGGTGGATGCCGCGGGTGAAGGGGTAGTGGCCGGGGAGGTTGATGTCCCGCTCGTAGTCGAGGTCAGCGGTGTCGGTGGGGTCGTAGACGCGGTTGATGGGGCGTCCGGAGACGGTCATGAATGGCCCGGCGAGTTCTTTGCCTTCGCGGAGGACGGCGTCGTCGTACTCGGCGCGGAGCTGGCGGGCGCGGTCGGGGTCGATCTGCATGGGAGGACTCCGGTAGGGGCGAAGGTTTTGGCCGGGCGGCCAACGGTTACTGTACACGAGCCGGGGGCAGGGGTGGGAGCGCTGCGGGATGCGTTGTGGGAGGGCGGCGGGCTACGCTCTTCGGCATGGCGAAGGACGAGAGTTTCGACATCACGACGGGGGCGGACCTGATGGAGGTGGCGAATGCCATCAACCAGGCGCGGAAGGAGATTGCGAACCGGTTCGACTTCAAGGGGGTCGTGGCGGAGATCGCCTACGACCACGGGACGACGCGGTTCGTTCTGCATGCGCAGGACGATTACAAGCTCGAGGCGATGTGGCAGGTGGTGGCGCAGCGGATGGTGGCGCGGGGGGTGCCGCTCAAGAACCTGGTTCGGGGCACGCCGCAGAAGGCTGCGGGCGGGACGTTGCGGCAGGAGGTGACGATCGTCCAGGGGATCGAACCGGAGATTGCGCGAAAGCTGGTGAAGTTCATCAAGGAGCAGAAGTACAAGAAGGTCCAGGCGCAAATCCAGGGCGATGCGGTGCGGGTGAGTTCGCCGAGCCGTGATGAGCTGCAGCAGGTGATCCGCGACGTGAAGGCGCAGGACTGGGGGATCGAGCTGAGGTTCGGGAACTACCGGTGAGGGGAGGGAGCGTCAGAGGGGGCGCTGGAAGACCTGCTCGAGGGCGGCGCGCCGGCGGCGCTCCGCTTCGCGCTGGAGGGCGAGGCGACGGTCGACGCGGCGCTGGTTGCGGGCCTCGTAGCGGGCCCAGCCGATGATGATGCTGGCGAGCGCAAGGACGAACAGCAGGTTTCCGGCGAGCCAGAGGACCATGATGGCGATGCGCTGGTCGGTGAGAGGTTCGGGGGCCCAGGCGGGGGCGCGCTCGGCGAAGCCGGCATGCATCGGGGTGTTCATGCTGAGGAACATGCCGCCGAACAGGGCCTTGTGGGTCATCTCGACGAAGACGTAGAGGGCGCGGAGGGGGTAGGGCATGCGCCAGCCGATGGGGTCGGCGGCGAGGGCGGGCAGCCAGAAAAGGAGACCGACGAGGAGGAGGGTGGCGAGCTGGAGCTCGCGGACCGGCCAGCTGGCGGCAGCGATGTCGGTGAGGCGAGTGAACTGCCAGAGGTAGGTGACCACAGCGAAGAGGAGCCAGGTAAAGACCGGGAACGTGAGCGCGTTGACGGGGCGGCTTCGGGCGAAGCGGCGGAGGCGGGCGCGGCGGGCCGGGCTCGCCGCCCGAAAGGCGAGGGTGAGCGGCGCGCCGAGGAGCAGGAGCGGGGGAGCGACCATGGTGAGGAGGAGGAAACCGGTGAAGTTGACCCAGAGGACGCGGTTGCCGAGCGCCTCGACCGGGGTGACGGTGGCGATGAGGACGACGATGAGCCCGGCGCCGAAGCTGGCGAGACGCCAGGCAGGGTGGCGGCGGCCGGCGGCACGCCAGGCGCGTCCGTAGAGCGCCGCCGCGGCGGCGAGGAGCGGGAGCCAGAAGGGGTCGAGCGTCCAGCCGGCGTAGCTCACGAGTCAGCGCACCCCGAACGCCTCGAAGGTGAGGATGGTGAACGTCTCCCGGACGTGGGGGATGGAATGGATGTCGCGTTCGATGACGCGGCCGATGCTGTCGATGTCTTCGACGTAGAGCTTGGCGAGGAGGTCGTACTGGCCGGTGATGCTGTAGCACTCGGAGAAGGAGGGGACCTCGGCGACGCGGCTGGCGACGTCGGTCGTGTGGCCGGGTTCGGTTTTTATCATGACGAAAACGGCGCGCATGGGTGGAGTGTACGGCAGCGGGGCCCGGGCGGCTGGGTTGAGGGTCACACCGACGCAGAAGGGGCTGCGGCCGAGGGTCAGTAGTCGGTGCCGGGGCTTCCGGCGAGGGCATCGCGGAGCTGGGCGAGGCGGCTGCGCTCGGTGAGGAGCTGGAGGATGCGGAGGGCCTGGGCGGGGGTCGGCTGCTCGCCGGCCTCGAGGAGGAGCTGCTGGACCTGCCGGTCGATGGCGTCAATCTGGCGGTTGAGCTGGGCGATGCTGGGGCCGGGCTGACCGCCCTGGCCGGGCACGGGGGTGCCCGCGGCGCCCGGCGTGCCGGGGGCCGATGTGCCGGGCGCGGGGGTCTGTCCACCCTGGCCGGGCGCCGGCGTGCCGGCGCCCGGGGCAGGGGTGGCGTCGTCCTGGGGGCCGGGCCCCGGCGAGGTCCCGGGAGAAGGCGAGGCCCCGGGCTGGGGTGTGGGAGAAGGAGATGCCGCCGGCGTCGCGGTGGGCGGGTAGAGGAGACGGAGGACGACTTCGAAATCGTGGCGTGAGGCGTCGTCGGCCGGGTCGATGATGAGGGCATCGCGGAAGGCGGAGAGGGCGTCGGGGAGGCGGCCGGCCTCGAACTGGTGGTGCCCGATGCTGGCGAAGGCGCGGCGGCGGATTCCGGGGTCGTTCGATTCGAGGGCGCGCCGGGCGGCCCGTATGGCATCGTCGTAGCGGCCGGCGGCGTGGTAGGCGGCGGCGAGGTTGAGGGTCACGTTCGGGTCGTTGGGGCGCTCCACCTGGGCTTCGAGGAACGCCTCGATGGCGGCCTCTGCGTCGCCCGCGGCGAGGGCCTGGCGGCCGCGTTCGTTCGCTTCGTAGGCAGCGGTGGCGCATCCGCCGAGGAGGAGGGCAGCGAGGACCGCGGGGATGAGGAGGGCCGGGCGGCGCGGCCGGACGCGCTCCCAGGCGGTGCCGAGGAGAAGGAGGGCGAGCGCGGCGCCACCGAACCACTGGAACCGCTCGATGGGGAGCGTGGTCGCGCGCTCATCGAAGCGGGCGCGTTCCAGGGCACGGACGCGGCTTTCGACGACGCCGGGCACCAGGTCGAGGTCGCTGCCGAGGTAACGGCCGCCTGCGGCGACGGCGAGCGCCCGGAGGAAGCTTTCGTCGAGCCGGGAGGTGATGGGCTGGCCGGCGGCATCGAGGCGGGGGCCGGTGCGTCCCGTGAGCGGGTCGACGGCGGGGACGATGCCGCCTCCCGGGGTGCCGGCGCCGGCGACGAGGAGCTCGACCCCCGAGGCGCGAATCGCCTGCGCGACGGCGGCGGTGTCGCCCCCGAGGTTGTCGCCGTCGGAGAGGAGGAGGATGAGGCGGCCGGCGGAGTCGTCGCTGGTGAGGAGTTCGAGCGCAAGCTCGAGCCCCTGGGCGATATCGGTGCCGCCTTCGACGAGGACGACGCCGGTTTCGAGGCCCTCGATGACGCGGGCGGCGGCGGCCGTATCGGTGGTGAGCGGGAAGCGGATGCGCGCGCTGCCGGCGAAGACGACCAGTCCGACCCGGTCGCCGGCGAGGCGGTCGATGGAGCGAAGCGCGGCCTCCTTTGCGGCGGCGAGGCGGGAAGGCGCGACGTCCGGGACGTCCATGCTGCGCGAGATGTCCATGACGATGACGAGGTCGGTGCCGGTCCGCGGGACCAGGGAGACGCGCGTGCCCCAGCGGGGCTGGGCGGCGGCGGTGATGGCGAGGCTGGCGGCGGCGGTGTAGCAGGCGGCGGCGAAGACCGAGGGCATCCCGGGCAGGACGCGTGAGAGACGCCGGGCCGCGCGCCGGCCGCGGATGATGCCCGCGGCCCAGGCAGCGGCCGCCGCCGCCGGCAGGACGAGGAGGAAGAGGAGCCAGGGGTGGGCGAAGGAGAGGTCGCTCATGCCGGGCCCCTCCGGAGGATGGTGGCGCCGAGGGTGAGCTCGAGGACGAGCAGGCCTGCAGCGGCAGCAGCGAACCACGGCGAGAAGTAGTCGTAGTCGTCGAAGGCCTCGCGGGTGATGCGGGCGCGTTCGAGCGACGAAATTTCGTCGTAGACGTCCTGGAGCTGGCCGGGGTTACTGGCGACGAAGTAGCGGCCGCCGGTCCGGTCGGCGATGGCGCGGAGGAGGCGCTCGTCGATTTCGCGGGCGCGTTCGAGGGGGGATTCGCTGACGACGCCGATGGTGTAGACGCGGATGTTGAGTGCGGCGGCGAGGGCCGCGGCAGCCTCAGGGCGGATGGACGGGGCGTTGTGCTCGCCGTCGGTGAGGAGGATGACGACCCGGGAAGCGGCGGTGGATTCCTGGAGCATCGTGAGCGCGGCTGCAAGCCCGACGCCGATGCCGGTGCCGTCGGGGAGGAGGCCGGATTCGAGGTCGGCAACCATCCGGTCGAGGGCGGCGTAATCGGTGGAGGGCGGCGAGAGGGCGAGGGCGTCCTGCTGGAAGACGACGAGCCCGACGCGGTCCTGCTGGCGGGAGCGGATGAACTCGCGAACGACCTCTTTGGTGACGGCGAGGCGGGTGGTATCGCCGAAGCGCTGGAGCATGGAGGAGGAGAGGTCGAGGGAGATGACGATATCGATGCCTTCGCCCGGGACGATGGTGCGGGCGTCGCCGCGTCGCGGGCCGGCGATGGCGACGGCGAGGAGGAGGACGGCGAGGACCCGGAGCGCCGGGAGCGCCCGGGCGAGGCGGAGGCGGAGATTCGGGCGGGCGGCGGCGAGGAAGCCGACGGCGGGGACCGGGATGGGGGCGCGGCGGCGGGCACGGATGAGCGCCGCGAGCGGGAGGGCGAGCAGCGCGAGGGCGAGGGCCGCGGGCGTCGCGAACTCGATGCCGTTCATGTGTGGCCGTCCACCAGCTCATAGGCCATGGCGAGGTCGGCGCGGCGGCGCTCGGGGGCGGGACGGTAACCGGCGTAGACGACGGCGTCGCACTCTTCGAGGAGGCCGCCGGCGAGGCGGGCGACCCAGCGGTCGGCGCCGCGGGCTTCGAGGCGGGCGCGCAGCTCGGCGGCGGTGAGGGCGGTGGCGGGGATACCGAAGCGCCGGGCGAGCTCGGCGCGGACGGTGGCGGCGAGGGCGCGGTAGGCGGCGACCGGGTCGGTTTCGATGGTGGACTCGGCGAGGAGGAGGCCTTCGAGGGGCGGTTCGACCTGCGGCGGCGGAGCAAGGGCCGGGGCCGGGCGGGGCCGGCGGCGCAGGGCGCGGGCGAGGACGATGAGCACCGCTGCGAAGGCGATGGCCCCGGCGGCGGCCCCGGCAGCGATGGCCGGGCGGAGGAAGGGGGACTCGGCGCCGGTGATGGGGACTGGGGGCGGGAGGGGGGTGAGTTCGAGGGGGGCATCGGGCAGGAGGGTGGGGAGGACGCGGAGGGAGGCGGGCGGGGGCTCGATGGTCACGATGTCGGGGCCGGCGGTCACGGCGATGGTGGGCCTGAAGGGGATGTCGCCGAGGGCGAAGGGTGCAACGGTGGCCTCGAGGAGCCAGGCGGTTTCCCCGGCCGCGGTGGCGAGCTGGCGCGGCGCTTCGAGGCGAACGAGCTCGACGGGGCCCCAGCCGTCGGTGCCGGGGGCGAATTCCGGCTGCTGGCCAGGGGGGAGGACGATGCGGACGGAGAGCCGAAGGTGGTCGCCGATGCGGGCGCTGGCGGGTTCGACCGATACCTCGATGGCAGGCGGCTGCCGGGCCCCGGCCGCGCCGGCGCCCAGCGCGGCGGCTGCGAGCAGCGCCGCCCCCAGGAGGAGCCGCCGGCTCATGCGGCGGTCCCCCGGCGGCGGAAAAAGCGGAGCAGGGCAGGGACGTAGTCGGTCCCGACCTCGGCGCGGATTTCATCGACGCCGAGCTGGCCGAAGAGGGCGGCGCGGGCGGCATCGAGACCGGCAACGCGGCGGGCGTAGCTGGCCCGGGTGGCGGGGTCAGAGGTGTCGACTTCGACTACGGCGCCGGTCTCCGCATCGGCGAGGGTGAGGATGCCGGCCCCGGGGAGCTGGCCATCGACGGGGTCGCGCACGGTGATGGCGATGAGGTCGTGGCGGCTGGCGGCGGCGCGGAGGCGGGCTGGTTCGAGGGGAGCGAGGAAATCTGAGAGGAGGAAGACGGTGGCGCGGCGGCGCTGGACGCCGACGAGGTACTGGAGGGCGGCGGCGATGTCCGTTCCGGGGGCGGCGGGGCGGGCGCGGAGGATTTCGCGGATGACGCGGAGGACGTGAACTGCACCGCCCCGGGGGCGGACGTAGCGCTGGGGCTCGCCGGAGAAGAGGAGGAGGCCGACGCGGTCGCCGTTCCGGATGGCGGCCAGGGCGAGCACGGCGGCGATTTCGGCAGCGAGGGCGGCTTTGGGTTGGGGCGCGGCGCCGGCGAACTGGGAGGCGGAGCAATCGACGGCGAAGATGACCGTGAGGTTGCGGTCTTCGCGGTAGCGGCGGATGAACGGTTCGCCGGTCCGGGCGTAGGCGTTCCAATCGAGCGCCCGGACGTCGTCGCCGGGGACGTAGGGCCGGAGCTCGTCGAATTCGATGCCGCGGGCACGGAAGACGGCGTGGTATTCGCCGAGGAAGAGGGTGTTCACGAGGCGGCGAGCACGGAGTTCGATGGTGCGGACGCGGGCGAGGAGTTCGGGCGTGAGCTCGGCGTGGAGGCCGGCCGCACGGGGGGCCTGGGGGCGGCGGGGGCGCGGGAGGGGCAGGCGCATCGGGCGGCTCCCGGGGCTGTCACCCTCAGGGGACGTCGACCCCTTCGAGGATGCGGTCGATGAGGTCGTCGGCGGTGAGTTCGCGCGCATCGGCCTCGTAGGTGGTGATGATGCGGTGGCGGAGAGCTTCGTGGGCGACGGCCTTGACGTCGTCGGGCACGGTGTAGGCGCGGCCCTGGAGGAACGCGTGGGCGCGGGCTGCCAGGGCGAGGGAGATGGTGGCGCGGGGCGAGGCGCCGAAGGCGATGAGGGGCTGCAGGTCGGGCATGCGGTAGGCGGCGGGCCGGCGGGTGGCGGCGACGAGCTGGGTGATGTAGTCGCGGATGGCGTCGTCGAGGGCGACTTCATGGACGGCGGCGCGGGCATCGAGGATGGCCTGGCGGGAGGCGACGACGCTGACCCCCGGCGGCGACGGGGCGAGGCTCATTTCGAGGACCTGGCGCTCTTCGGCGCGGGAGGGATAATCGACGCGGACCTTGAGGAGGAACCGGTCGAGCTGGGCCTCGGGCAGGGGGTAGGTGCCTTCCTGCTCGATGGGGTTTTGGGTGGCGATGACGAGGAACGGGTCGTCGAGCGGAAAGGTCTGGCCGCCGATGGTGACCTGCCGTTCCTGCATGGCTTCGAGGAGGGCGGACTGGACCTTGGCGGGGGCGCGGTTGATTTCATCGGCGAGGACGAAGTTGGCGAAGATGGGGCCTTTGCGGATGGAGAACTGGCCGTCGCGGGCGTTGAAGATTTCGGTGCCGGCCAGGTCGGCGGGGAGCAGGTCGGGGGTGAACTGGATGCGGACGGCGTGGAGGTCGAGCGCGCGGGCGAGGGTGGAGACGGTGAGGGACTTTGCGAGGCCGGGGACGCCTTCGACGAGGATGTGACCGTTGCAGAGAAGGCCGATGAGGAGGCGGTCGATGAGGCGGTCCTGGCCGACGATGATGCGGTGGACTTCGGCACGGACGCGGGCGAGGGTATCGGAAGCCAGGGCGGCAGCGGGGGTGAGGGCGGAGGCGCCGGGCGGCACGGGGGGCTCCGGGGCGATGAGGTGCCCGTATTGTAGGCAGCTGGGAGGTAAAGCCGGGAGAACGGGGGTTAGAGGTTGGGGGTTGGAGGTGGAGGTGGGAACGGGGAGCGGGGAGGTCAGTCGGCGATGGGGGCGGTGAGGTGAGTGAGGTCGATGCTGGCGCGGGTGAAGCTGAGGGCCCAGGCGGCGCGGGCGCCGTGCTCGAGGAGGGCGCGAGCGCATTCGCGGATGGTGGCGCCGGAGGTGATGACGTCGTCGATGATGCCGATGCACAGACCATCGAGCGGGGGGCCCTCGCAGGCGAAGGCGCCGGCGAGGGCAGCGGTGCGCTCGGCAGCGGTGCGGCGGACCTGGCTGCCCGTGTTACGGATGCGGCGGAGCCGGGCAGGGGCGACGGGGAGCCCGGCGTGGCGCAGGAGGAGCGCGGCCTGGTTGAAGCCGCGCTCGCGCTCGCGGCGGGGATGGAGGGGGACCGCGACCCAGGAGTCGACCGGGAGCGATGCGGCGGCGGCGGCGAGGCGGCTGGCCATGAGCGGCGCGAGGGCGCGGTAGCGGTCGTACTTGAGGCGGTGGACGAGGGCGCGGGCGGCGCCGGCGTGCTCGAAGACGGCGCGAACGCCGGCGATTTCGCGCCAGCCGAAGCAGCGCGGGCAGAAGTCGGGGCCGTCCCAGGCGGCCGAACAGAAACCGCAGCGGCCGGGGCCGGTGGCGGGGACGAGAGAGGCCTCGCAGCGGGCGCAGAGCGCGGTATCGAAGGCGCCGCACCCGGCGCAGCGGAGCGGGAAGAGGAGGGAGACGGTGAGGTCGAGGAGCCGGCGGGGGTGCACTGGCGGGAGGATAGCAACTCGCCGGGACGGCCGGGGCTACAATGAGGGCGATGGGAACGGTAACGGTGCTGCTGTTCGCCTCGCTGGCGGAACGCGCGGGGACGCGGCGGCTGGAGGTACCGGTCGGCGCGGGGGCGACGGTGGGCGACGTCCGGGACCGGGTCATCGAGCGATTTCCGCAGCTGGCGCCGGCGGTGCCGACGCTGATGTACGCGCTGGACGAGGAGTATGCGCGAGAGGACGCACCGGTTGCACCGGGGAGCACGCTCGCGCTGATCCCGCCGGTTTCGGGAGGGTAGTGATGCTGATCCGGGTGACGGAAGCGCCGATTTCGGGGGATGAGGCGGCGCGGGCGGTCGCTTCGCCGGCCGCGGGGGCTATCAATGTCTTTCTCGGGGTGGTGCGGAATACGAATTTGGGCCGGGCGGTTTCGCACCTGGTGTACGACGCCTACCCGTCGATGGCGGAGAAGGAGATGCGGGCCATCGCGGAGGAGGCGAAGGCGCGGTTCGGACTGGAGGACTGCGCCATCCTGCACCGGACGGGGCGGCTGGAGGTTGGGGAGACGAGCCTCGTGGTGGCGGTGAGCTGCGGGCATCGGCGGGAGTCGTACGAGGCAGGGCTGTGGGTGGTGAACGAGGTGAAGAAGCGGGTGCCGGTCTGGAAGAAGGAGGTCTGGGCGGACGGGGAGGAGTGGATCGAGGGGCCGGAATCGCTGGGGATGCAGCAGGCGCCGGCGAGCATGCAGCGATGAGCAGCCACCCGCATGCCTTCAGCCGCTACTGCATGCATTGCGGCCAGCGGCTGACGACGGCCATCCCGGAGGGGGACACGAAACGGCGGATGGTGTGCCTGGATTGCGGGTTCATCCACTACCTGAACCCTCGGCCGGTGGCGGGCGTCATCCCGGTCCGGGAGAGCGGCGAGCTGCTCCTGGTGCGGCGGACGATCGAGCCGAGGGCCGGGGCGTGGGTCTTCCCGGGCGGCTATATGGACCTCGGCGAGACAGCGGAGGAGGCAGCCATCCGCGAGACGCAGGAGGAGGCGCAGCTGGAGGTGGCGGACCTGCGGCTGGTGGGCGTCTTCACGCGGACCGGGCCGGGAATCGTGGTGATCGTCTACGAGGGGCGCGCGCTGGGGGAGGGCGCACCGGGGCACGAGACGAGCGAGGTGCGCTGGTTTGCGCCGGGGGAGATCCCGTGGGACGACCTGGCGTTCGACAGCACGGAGGCGGCGTTGCGGGCGTGGGCGCGGCAGCGGGGGCTGCCGGCCTGAGACTCAATCGAGCCTGGTGAGCAGGATGGTGCTGGTGCCCCGGCCGTGTTCGAGGGCGGCAGGGCGGACGGCCGGGGGCAGGTCGTAGGCGACCCAGGCCTCGAGGGCCTGGCCTGGCCGCAGGGTGCCGAGGCGGAGGGGCGGTTCCTGGTTCGAGAACGCCGAGGGATAGAGCTGGCCGTCGCTGCCGCGGAGGCGGAGGCGGCTGAAGTCGTAGCTGGCGCCGGGCTGGAGGCCTTCGACCCGGAGGAGGAGGCCGAGGCGGCGGTGGCCGGCTTTGACCGGGAACCTGCCCGGGGGCTCCGGGTCGGCGATGTCGATGACCGTATAGCGGACGCCATCGTGCTCCGCGGTGCGGCCGGCAACCGGGCTGACGGCCGGGACGGCGCCCTCGCCGAGGGGTGCTCGGGGGCCGGCAGGGTCGGCAAGGGGGGGAGTGGTTACGCTGAGCCGCTCACCTTCGCGGCTGACGAAGGTGAAGAGGCCGGCGAGGAAGAGCAGGATGCCGCCGGCGAGGAGGAGCAGGGCACGGGACCACGTCACGGGCGCATGGTAACGGGCAGAGGCCTAGCGCGGGCGGCGGGGAGGCCGTGCCGGGGAGGGACCGGGCGCGCCCCGTCCGAGGTGGTAGTGGGGGGCGAGGATGGCGATGACGGCGCCGGCGCGTGGGTCGGCGATGCGGGCGACGATGCGCGGGTTGGCGGACTGCAGCTCTTCGAGGGAGCGGTCGCTGGTGACGACGGTGGGGAGGCGGCTGACGTGGCGATAGTTGACGACCTGGTAGAGCTTCTCCTGGGCCCAGGGCGTGGCGGCCTGCGCGCCGAAATCGTCGAGGATGAGGACGTCGGCGGTGCGGACGCGGTCGAAGAGTTCGTCGTAGGGGAGTTCGCGGCCGGGCATGTAGGAGGCGCGGAGGTAGTCGAGGAGGTCGGGGACGACGGCGAAGAAGACGGAGCGGCCGCGGGCGAGGGCGCGGTTGGCGATGGCGCCGGCGAGGTGAGTCTTGCCGCAGCCGTTGGGGCCGACGAGGACGAGCCAGCCCTGGGGGTCTTCGGCGTAACGGCGAGCTGCTTCGAGCGCTGCTTCGAGGGAGAGGCGCTCTTCTTCGCGGTGGCCGGGGATGCGGGTTTCGAACGAGGAGAACTGGAAGGGCGCGAGGCGCTCGCGGGACATGCCGCCGACTTCCTGGTAGGCAGCATCGCCGGCCCGCCCGAGGGTGACGACGCGGGAGAGCGAGGGGTCGAGCAGGCGCGTCGCGAGGCGGGGGTCGAGGGAGGCGGGTGGCGCGGCGAGCGTGATGACGGTCGGGAGGGCGAGGTTGAAGCGGTGGTTGATGACCTGGAGGAGCTTTTCGCGGGCCCAGGCCGTGCCGGAGGCGCCATCGAGGTCGTCGAGGATGAGGAGGGGGGCGTTGCGGACCTGGTCGAAGATGCGGTCGAAAGCGAGGGTTTCGTCGTCGGTGTCGTAGCCGGCACGGAGGTGGTCGAGGAGGTCGGCGACGACCATGAAGAGGACGGGGCGGCCGAGTTCGATGGCGCGGTTGGCGAGGGCGGCGGCGAGGTGGGTCTTGCCGGTGCCGGAGGGGCCGGAGAGGACGAGCCAGCCGCGGGGGTCTTCGGCGAAGGCGCGGGCCGCGGCGATGGCTGCGGGGAAGGAAGGGTCGCCGCCGCTGCGCCCGGCGGGGTTGAGGGAGGCGAAGGTGAAGCGGGCGAGGGCGCCGATATTGCTGAGGCGGGTGAGGCGTTCGCGGCGCTGGTCTTCGCGCTCCTGGAGCACGCAGTCGCAGGGCTCGGCGCGGCCGAAGCGGGGGTGGTCGATGGGGTAGGGGCGGCGGACGAAGCCGGCGCCTCGGCAGATGGGACAGGCTTCGGCCTCGGCGGGGTCGTCAGCGGTAGCGGGCGATGTGGCCGAGGGAGCCTCCGAGATAGCGGCGTTTCGCACTTTCGAGATCATCTCGTCCAGTCGTTTCATCGGGGCGGCCCTCCAGTGCCCAGTTTTCGAGCATGCGCTGGATGTAGCGCCAGTTGCGGACGTTGAGTTCGGCGGCTTCGCGGAAGGCGGCTTCGATCCATTCGGGGGGGTAGACGGATTCGGCTTCGGCGAGTTTCTCGGCGACGAGGGGGGTGATGGTGCCGATGTGCTCTTCGTAGAGTCGGAAGATGCCGGGGCGCTCCTCGGGGGCGGCGAGGGGGACGGCGGCAGCGCCGGGTCGGAGTTCGAGCTGGCCGGCGCGGGCGCGGGCGATGGCGCGCCGGGAGGCGGGGTTGTTGACGAAGTAGAAGGTCTCGGCGGCGGCGGCGGTGCGGGCTTCGAGGGCGAGGAGGGCGCGGAGCTGGAGGCAGCGCTGGAGGCCGGCTTCGAGACCGGCCCGGCCGCCGGCGAGGGTTTCGAAGCTGAGGCGGGCCGGTTCGTGCTCCCAGATAGCGGCGGCGGTGATGCAGCGGGGCTCGGCGGGGAGTTCCTGGACGAGCCGGGCCGTCCAGAGGAAGGCGAGGAGGTCCCCGGGCGCGGTGAGCTTCGGCAGGACGGCCGTGAAGAAGAGATTGGGGATGGCGGTGGCCTTGCCGATGCCGGGGAAGCCTTCGAAGGCGGTGCGGTCAGCTGGCGACGTCATCGGTCCGGAGCACCCAGTCTTCGAAACGGGCGAAGCGGTCGCGGAAGCGGAGTTCGACGGTGCCGATGGGGCCGTGGCGGTTCTTGGCGACGATCACCTGGGCGACGCCCCTGGGGTAGGCGGATTCGGGGAGGTCGGGGTGCTGCTGGGCCCACTGTTCGGGGGTGACGTACAGCTCTTCCCGGCTGAGGAAGATGACGATGTCGGCGTCCTGCTCGATGGAGCCGGAATCGCGGAGGTCGGAGAGCATCGGGATGCGGGGGTGGCGGTTTTCGATGGCGCGGGAGAGCTGGGCGAGGGCGACGATGGGGACGTCGAGTTCGCGGGCGAGGCTCTTGAGGGTGCGGGAGATGTAGGAGATCTCCTGGACGCGGTTTTCGCGGGAGCCGGAGCCGTCGCCGTGCATGAGCTGGAGGTAGTCGATGACGATGAGGTCGAGGCCGCCGGCGAGGCCGGCGAGGCGGCGGGCGCGGGCGCGGAGCTCGGCGACGGTGAGGAAGGGAGAGTCATCAAACCAGATGTTGGCCTCGGAGAGGCGGGCGGCGGCATCGATGACTTTGCGCTCCTCAAACTCGGTGTTCTGGCCGAGGCGGAGGCGGTTGCTTTCGACGCCGGCCTCGGCGCTGAGGAGGCGGACGGCGAGCTGTTCGGCGGACATCTCGAGGGAGAAGACGGCGACGTTGGCCTTCTGGAGGATGGCGGCGTTGCGGGCGATGCCGAGGGCGAAGCTCGATTTCCCGACGCTGGGCCGGGCGCCGATGATGACGAGGTCGGAGCGTTTGAAGCCGGCGAGGAGGGTATCGAGGTCGGTGAAGCCGGTGCGGATGGCGGAGAGCTGGAGACGTTCGACCTCGGCGGGGTCCTGCTCGAGGTAGGCATCGAGGACCTGCCGGATGTGGACGAAATCGCGGAAAGATTCGCCGCCGCGGAGGCGCTGGATGAGCGATTCGGCGCGGGAGAAGACGGTTTCGACCTCGGCCGGCGCTTCGTACGCCATCTGCATGATGGCGGCAGCGGCGTGGATGAGGCCGCGGTACGTGGCGTCGCGTTTGACGATGCGGGCGTAGAACTCGACGCCGATGGAGGTGGGGAGGCGGCGGATAATCTCGGCGAGGTAGGTTTGGCCGCCGACGGCCTCGAGGCGGTCGCGGGTGGCCAGTTCGTGGGCGACGGTGATCTGGTTGATGGCCTCGTCGCGGTTCCAGAGGGCGAGGCAGGCCTCGTAGATCCAGCCGTTGATTTCGCGGAAGAAGTCGGACGGCTTGAGGATGTTGACGACCGCGAGCATGGCGTCGGGGTCGACCATGAGGGAGGCGACGACCGCCTCCTCGGCCTCGATGTCGTGCGGGGGGAGACGTTCGAGGGATGCGAGGGTCATGGGGTGAGGAGGGACGCGGGCCCGCGGGCGGCGGGCGATGGAGAAGGGGGTCCGGTCCCTGCGGCCCTCCTTTCGAGCAGGTTACTCAGCGGCGGCGGGGCTTTCCGCCTGGGCGGCGGCGAGCTTCTCAGCGATGGGTTTGGAGGCCGCATCGGGCACGACGTCGACGGTGACGTGGGTGCTGACGTTGCGGGTGAACTTGATTTCGACGGTGCGCTGGCCGAGTTCGCGGACGGGCTCGGGGAGGAGCACCTGCTGGTGTTCGAGCTCGACGCCGGTGGCGGACCGGATGGCCGCTGCGATGTCGCGGTTGGTGACGGAGCCGAAGAGGCGGCCCGTCTCGCCGACGCGGGCTTCGATCGCGACGGTGAGGTTCTCGAGCTTCGCGGCGATGGTGCGGGCCTCCGCGTCGAGCTTCTCCTGCCGCCGGGCCTCGCGCTGGGCGAGCGCGTTGGCGCGCTGGAGGTTCTCCTTCGTCGTGGGGCCGGCGATGCCGCGGGGGAGGAGGTAGTTGCGGGCGAAGCCGTTTTTGACTTCTTTGATTTCGCCGACGCGGGCGGTGCCTTCGACGTCTTCGAAAAAGACGACTTTCATGGTGACCTCTGGTGATGCGGGATGGCCCGGGGGGCCCGGCGGGGTGTGGAGCCCGCCCGGGATGGTCCCGGGGGCAGGGTAGAGAGGTCAGGATATCGCTTCCAGCGATTATGGTCAGGTCTGCAGGGTTTTGACGGAGCGTTCACGGTCGGCCGCTGTTATGGATAGCGAGCGGAGGCGACAACTATTGTCGCGCTGGCGGGGCAGGGGCGGGATTCGCGGGGAAGGCGGGCCGGCTCTACGCTTCGTGCGATGGGGTATGCGCAGCCGGTCCTGGTCATCTTCCACGGGGGGACGGGCGGGGCGCCGGCTGAGCGGCTGATGGCCCGGGCGCGGGTGGCGGCGGCCCGGAATTCGGCGGCGGCGGCGCTGGCGGCCGGTTTCGAGGCGGTCATCGTGGCGACGGATGACCCGGGGGCGTTCGAGCAGCTGCCGGCGGGGGTGCTCATCGATGAGGACCGGCCCGGGGAGCGGTTCGTTTACCGGGAGCGGCTGGCGCGGCTGATTGAGCGGTACGGGCTGGAGCGGCCGGCAGTGATGGGCTCGGGCTCGGTCCCGCTGCTGGGGAAGGCGGAGTTCGCGCTGGTGGTGGAGCAATTGCAGGCACGGGATGCGCGGTTCGTGACGAACAATTTCTTCTCGGCCGACCTGACGGGGTGGACGCCGGGCGCGGCCTTCGAGGCGGTTGGGGAGCTGCCGCGGGACAACCTGCTGCCGCGGAAGCTGCGGGACGAGGCGGGGCTGGCGCCGGTCATCCTGCCGCGGACGACGGCGACGCAGTTCGACCTGGATACGCCGACCGACCTGGCGATCCTCGGGCTGGCGCCGGGGGTGGCGCCGGAGCTGCGGGCCGCGGCGGAGCCGGTGCGGGCGCTGACGGAGCGGCTGCGGGCGGTGATGCCGGTGCTGTGCGACCGCTCGGCGGAGCTGGTGGTGGCGGGCCGGGTGGGCAGCCAGGCCTGGCAGTACCTGGAGCGAGAGACGGCCTGCCGCGTGCGGGTGTTCAGCGAGGAGCGGGGGCTGGCGACGGCGCCGGAGGGCCACCGGCCGCGGAGCGTGCTTGGGTTTCTCCTCGAGGAGGTGGGGCCGGAGAAATTTTTCCAGCGGATGGCGGAGCTGGGCGATACAGTCGTCATCGACACGCGCGTGGTGGAGGCGCACCTGGGGCTCACGCCCTCACGGGAGGACCGGTTCCAGAGCGACCTCGGGGCGTGGGAGCTGGTGGAGGAGCCGGAGCTTCGGCGGTTCACGAGGGCGGCGCTGGGGGCGCCAGTGCCGGTGATCCTCGGGGGCCACTCGCTCGTCTCGGGCGGGCTGATGGCGCTGACGGATGCGGCGTGGGAGGGGAGGTAGGAGGTTGGAGATGGGAAGTTCGAGGTTCGAGGCAGGAGCGGGGGTCAGGCGGTGGTGTGGGATTCGTAGACGGAGGCCATGCCTTCGAGCATGACGTCGGCGAGGGAGAGGACGTTTTCGACCGCGTCGACGGCTTCTTCGGCGGAGAGGCCGGCCTCGCCGGCGATCTGGGCGGCCGTTTCTTCGAGGGAGCGGCGGAGGGCGTTGAAGGTGGCGACCGCGGTGGTGAGCCTGACGTGCTCGCGGACGAGGGTGCGGCCGTATTCGCGGCCGATGGAGCGCGCGTCCTCGACGGCGCGGTCGCGGCGGGTTTCTCCGGCGATGATGCGCGAAAAGAGGTCGACGACCTGTCGGCCGAGCAGCCGGAGCCGTTCGATGGCCTCCGGGCTGAGCTGATCGAAGGCGGGCGCTGCCTGGGCAGCGCGGCCGCGCGGGTGGAGGCGGCGGCGGACGCGGGCGGTGGCGAGGTCGCTGATGCGGCTGGCGTCGCGGGCGGCCCGGGCGGGGCTGACGCTGGCGACGATGTGCTTGAGGTCTTCGGCGAGGATGCGGCGGTGGCCGCCGCTCGTGCGATAGGAGCGAATTTCGCCGGCATCGGCCCAGCGGCGGATGGTGGATTCGCTCACGCCGAGGAGTTTGCTGGCCGCACCGAGGGTGACCCAGCGCTGGCCGGGCAGGTCGAGGTCCGGAGCCTGGTCGCCAAACTTCTCCAAAGCGTGCCAATTCTTTCGACGTCCCGCCGCCGCTGTCAACGGCGGGGTCAGGGCCGGTCCGCGGGAGGGAGGGGGAGCTCGGCAGCCCGGCGGATGACGGCCTCGCCGTAGCGTTCGCGAAGGCGGAGGAGGGCATCGTGGAGAGCGCCGGGGGCGGGCGATTCGCCGAGGGTGAGCTGGCGCGCGCGCTCGGTGAGGCCGGTAACGCCGAGTCCGATGAGCCGGACGGGCCGGCGGCCGTGTTCCTCCCAGGCGGCTTCGAAAAGGTCTGCTGCGACCTCGTACAGCTCCGGGGCGAAGAGCAGCTGGCGGCCCGGGGTGGCGGAGCGGGTGGTGGTCTCGAAGGGCGGGAACCGGAGCTTCAGGATGACGGTGCGTGCGGCGCGCTGCTGACGGGCGAGGTCGTCGGCGACGTGCTCGGCCTGCCGGAGGAGGGTGGCGCGGAGCCGCCCGGGGGAGGGTTCGTCGCGCTCGAAGGTGTGTTCGCGGGAGATGGAGCGGCGGACGGGCGAAGCGGCGGCGACGCCGCCCGGGGCGACGCCGAGGGCGCGTTTGCGGAGGTCGGCGCCGTGGCGGCCGAACTTCGCCTCGAGGACGGATTCGGGCACTGCAGCGAGGTCGCCGATGGTAGCGATACCGAGGCTGGCGAGGACCTCTGCGGTGCGGCGTCCGACGCCGGGGAGGTCGCGGACGGGGCGGGGAGCGAGGAAGGTCGCCTCTTCGCCGGGGGGCACGCGGAGGAGGCCGTCGGGCTTGGCCGCGTCGCTGGCGACCTTGGCGACGAGGCGGTTGGTGGCGATGCCGACGGATGCGGTGACGCCGATCTCTCCGCGGACGCGCCGGCGGATGGCGGCCGCGATTTCGACGGGCGTTCCAAAGAGGCGCTCTGTGCCGGCGACGTCGAGGTAGCCCTCGTCGACGCTCACCGGTTCGACGGCGGGGGAGTAGCTGCGGAGGATGGCGTGAAAGGTGCGAGAGGCGGGGGCATACCAGCTGAAATCGGGCGGGAGGATGACGGCGCCGGGGCAGAGCTCACGGGCGCGGGCCATGGGCATGGCAGAGCGGACGCCGAAGCGGCGGGCCTCGTAGCTGGCGGTGCTGACGACGCCACGGGGGCCGGGGTGGCCGACGATGACCGGCCGGCCGCGCAGCTCTGGGCGGCGGAGGAGCTCCATGGCCACGAAGAAGGCGTCGAGGTCGACGTGGAGGATGGTGGCCGTATCGACCATTTGTTCGCATCGTAGCAGGCCGTGGAGGGCCGGGGGGATGGCGGGCGGTGTATGCTGGGACGCATGGAGCACCTGCGGCTGGATTCACTGCCCGAGCTCCGTTCGCCGCTGGTCATCTGCGCGTTCGCGGGCTGGAACGATGCGGCCTCTGCGGCGACGAACGCGGCGCGGTTCGTGGTGCGGCGATTCGGGGCGCGAAAGTTCGGGAGCTTCGACCCGGAGCCGTTTTTCGATTTCCGGGAGGTTCGGCCGCTGGTGCGGCTGACGGTGCGGGGGGAGCGGGAGATTACCTGGCCGGCGAACGAGGCGTACTTTGCGCGGAACCCGACGGGGCCGCACGACGTGGTGGTCTTCGTGGGGACGGAGCCGAACCTCCGCTGGCGAACGTTCGCAGGGGAGCTTGTGGAGCTGGCGCAGGCGGTGCGGGCAGAGCTGGTCGTGACGCTGGGGGCGCTGCTGGCGGATGTGCCGCATACGCGGCCGGTGCGGGTGACAGGGAGCGCGCTCGACCCGGCCGTGGCGGAACGGCTGGGGCTCCAGCCGTCGCGCTACGAAGGACCGACCGGCATCGTGGGGGTGCTCCACACGGCGCTGCGGGATGCCGGGCTTGGGGGCGCAACCCTCTGGGCGAATGTGCCGCACTACCTGACCTCGAGCCAGAACCCGGCGGCGACGGCGGCGCTGCTGCGGCGGGTCGCGGGGCTGCTCGGCGTCGATTTCGACCTGGCCGAGATGGATGCGGCGGCGCAGCGGTTCGTGGCCGAGGTGGAGGGGGCGCTGCAGGCGAACCCGGAGGCGCAGGAGTACGTCCGCCGGCTGGAGGCGAGCTACGATACGGCAGCGCCGGAAGCGCCGCAGCTGCCGCGGGGGGAGGACCTTCTCGTGGACATCGAAAGGTTCCTGAGGGAGCAGCGCGAGGGCCGGGGCGAGGGCTAGGGAGCGCGCCGGTCAGTCGGGAGGCTTGCCGACGCCGTCCTCGTGCAGGAGGAGCGCATCGAGGACGAGGTAGAGCCCGACCACGACGATGGTCGTGACGGCGATACGGGAGGCCCGGCGAACGAGGGCGGCGATTGGGCGCATCGGGGCTTCTCGCGGCTTATCCGGTGACGATGATACGGGACGGGGGACGGCGCGGCCGCGGACGGGGCGGTCAGGCACGGGCCGGGGCCGAAGGTCGGCGGAGGAACGCCCGGTAGAGCGGGCCGCGCCAGCGAACGAGGAGCTTGTGAGCTTCGACGGCGAGGATGATGGAGGCGGCGACGGCGACCATCCGCCACCAGGCCTCGAGGGAGGCCGGTTCGACGCGGAGGACGAACTGCGTCGGGGGGAAGTAGAGGGCGGCGCCGTGAACCGCCAGGGCCGTGATGGTCCCGATGAGGAGGAAGGGGTTGAGGAACGGGCTGCGCGTGAAGGCGGACTGGCGTTCGGAGCGGCAGTTGCCGAGGTGGAACGCCTGGAAGAGGACCATGGTGGTGAGAGCGACGGTCCGGGCGGATTCGAGGGAGGCGCCGTGGTCGAGCTCCCAGCGGAAGAGGGCGAGGGTGCCAGCACACATGACGACCCCGGTGAGGATGGTCCGCTCCCAGAGGAGGGCCGACATGATGCCGGCGGAACGCGGGCGCGGCGGGTAGCGGAGGACATCCTTTTCGCCTGGCTCGAAGGCGAGGGCGACGTCCTGGATACCGTTCGTGACGAGGTTCAGCCAGAGGAGCTGGGCGGCGACCATCGGGACGGGCCACTGGAGGGCAACAGAGAGGAGGATAGCGATGAGGAGAGCGGCGCCCGTCGAGACGAGGAAGAAGGTGACTTTACGGACGTTCTCGAAGGTAACGCGCCCTTCTTCGACGGCGGCGTAGATGGTGACGAAGTTGTCGTCGGCGAGGACCATATCGGCGGCTTCGCGGGCGACGTCGGTGCCCGAGCGGCCCATGGCGACGCCGATGTCGGCGGCGCGGAGGGCGGGCGCATCGTTGACGCCGTCGCCGGTGACGGCGACGACGTGCCCCTCGGCGCGGAGGGCCTGGACAACGCGGAGCTTGTGTTCGGGGGCAGCCCGGGCGACGACGGCGGTTTCACGAAGCTGCCGTCGGAGGTCGTCGTCCGCGGCAAGTTCGACGTCGGGGCCGGTGAGGACGGGGGCGCCCGGGGGTGCGATCTGGAGTTCAGCGGCGATGGCGCTGGCGGTGGCGGCGTGGTCGCCGGTGATCATGATGACGCGGATGCCCGCCTGGCGGCAGCCATCGATTGCCTCGCGGACGCCGGGGCGGGGCGGGTCCATCATCGCCTGGAGGCCGAGGAAGGTGAGGTCGGCGGGGTGGTCGTCGGGGCCGGGCGGGGCATCGAGTTTGCGGAAGGCCATGGCGAGGACCCGGTGGCCGCGGCTGGCGAGCTCGTGGGCGGCGGCGAGGACGGCATCGCGGTCGAGGGGCACCGGCCCGGAGGTCGTGAGCATGGTGACCGAGCGCTCGAGCAGCCGCTCGGGTGCGCCCTTGACGAACCAGGTCGGGGCGCCGTCGAACTCGCGGCAGCTGGCGGAGTACTGGCGCTCTGATTCGAAGGGGATATCGAGCAGGACGGGTGCTGCGCGGAGGTCCGCGGGCTCCATGCCGGCGGCGATGGCTGCGAGGAGGAGGGCGGCTTCGGTCGGGTCGCCGGTGGTGTCGTAGCCGAGGTCCGTGAGGAAGGCATCTGCTTCGTTCGTCATGACGCCGGTGATGAGGAGGAGGCGCTCCGCGGGGGTGAGGTCCATGGGCGCATGACCGGGTTCGACGGGCGGGAGGGAGCGGGGCCCGCCGGGCGTCCAGATTTCGCGGACGGTCATCCGGTTTTCGGTGAGGGTCCCGGTTTTATCGGTGCCGATGACCGTCGTGCTGCCGAGGGTTTCGACGGCAGGGAGCTTGCGGATGATGGCGTTGCGGCGGGCCATCCGGCGGACGCCGAGGGCGAGGGCAATGGTAAAAACGACCGGGAGGCCTTCCGGGACGACGGCGACGGAAAGGGCAACGGCGACCGTAAACATCTGGGAAGGGGTTTCGCCGACGGCGACGCCGAGGAGGAAGGAGACGATGGCGCCGAGGGCGACGAGGACGCCGATGGTCCGGGCGAAGCGTTCCATGCGCTCCTGGAGGGGGGTGTGGGGCGTGGCCTGTTCGCGGATGCTGCCGGCGATGGCGCCGAGTTCGGTCGCCATACCCGTCGCGACGGCGTAGCCCCGCGCCCGGCCGCGGACGACGATGCTGCCGGAGTAGGCCATGCAGGAACGTTCGGCGATGGGCGCAGCTTCGTCGACGGGGTCGGCGTGGCGGGGGACTCCCTCGGATTCACCGGTCAGGAGGGACTGGTCGATGACGAGGCCCGTGACCTGGACGAGGCGGATGTCGGCGGGGACACGCATGCCGGATTCGAGGAGCACGAGGTCGCCGGGGACGACGTCGCGGCCCTCGATTTCGCGCTCATGGCCATCGCGGAGGACGCGGGCGCGGGGTGCGACGAGGCTCATGAGTGCGCGGACGGACCGCTCGGCGCGGCGCTCCTGGGTGAAGCCGATGGAGGCGTTGAGGAGGAGGACGGCAGCGATGACCGCGGAGTCGATGACGTCGCGGAGGGCGAGGGTGACGAGGGCAGCGGCGAGGAGGATGTAGATGACGGGGGAGCGGAACTGGCGGAGGAGCGTGACGTACCAGGGCGTCGGCGGGGCGGGTTCGAGTTCGTTCGGGCCGAACCGTGCGAGCCGTGCGGCGGCCTCGGCGGCGGGAAGCCCGTGAGGGCCGGTGCCGAGCCGGGTTTCGACCTCCGGCAGGGGGAGTGCGTGCCAGGGCGGCGGGGCGGCTGCGCCCTCACCGGCCGGCGGCATGACCACCTCGCGGGGCAGTGACGATGAGGGGCAGCGGGCTGGTGCGGAGGAGGGACTCGGCGATGGAGCCCAGGAGGAAGCGCATGGCGCGGCCGCGGCCGTGGGTGGCGAGGGCGATGTGGGTCGCGCCGATTTCGGAAGCGACCCGGAGGACGGCCGCCGGGACCGATTCGAAGGCGCGGGCAGGTTCGACGCGTCGCCCTGCGGCCGGTGTGGGGAGGGCGCGTTCGAGCGACGCGAGGGCAGCGGCGAGGGCGAGTTCGTGCTCTTCGGTGCGCTCACCCAGGGCCGGGACGGCGATGGCGAGGAGTTCGACCGGGACCGGGGCGCCCTGGAGAAGGGAGGCGAGGGCCGGGGCGATGGCGGCGGCCTCGGGGCTGCCGTCGGAGAGAGCGAGGACGCGGACCGGGATGGGTGCGGGGCCGGCGAAGCGGGGCCCGATGGCGAAGACCGGAACGGGTGCAGCCAGGACGACGCGGCCGAGGTCCCCGAGCCAGGGGGATTCGCGGGCATCGACGGCGAGGGCACGGGCGCCGGATTTGATGGCGAGGCGGACCGGGGGCGCCCAGGGCGGTTCCCCGTTGAGGCGGAGGGCGAGGCCGGCGGGCGCGATGCCGGGCGGCAGCATCGCGGAGAGGTCGGCTTCGGCGGCCGCTAGCGCCGCTTCGACATCGGCGGGATTCGACGGGTCGGACAGGGCGGCGGCGTCGAAGAGGGTCGTGGCGGTCAGCGGGAGGCGGAAGGCCGCGGCGAGCGGTTCGGCAGCGCGCGGCAGGGTCGCGGTGTCGCCGGCAGGGAGGACACAGAGGATGGCCATGACACCAGTATGACTGACCAATTGGGGGGAGGGCGAGACGGGCAGCGGGGGCGGAAAGCAGGGGACGGTTCAGCCGGGGACGGCGCCGGGGGTCCGTCCCGGGCTGGCGGGGCAGGGATTGGGGAGCCCCGGACCGACGGGGGCGGCGACCCCGGGTGAAATTCGGGAGATTCCCGTAGGGCAAGGCGGCAACCGAACGGCTATATTCCCGCCGTAGACATGCGGAGGTCCTGTTGAGGGTCCGCGTCACCGCCGCGACTGCTGATGCCCGGGAGAAGCTC
>CALLPC010000013.1 GCA_938015525.1 uncultured Dehalococcoidia bacterium | reverse complement strand
AGGTCCCAAGGGTTGGGCTGTTCGCCCATTAAAGCGGTACGCGAGCTGGGTTCAGAACGTCGTGAGACAGTTCGGTCTCTATCCGCCGTGGGCGCAGGAGCCTTGAGAGGAGCTGCCCCTAGTACGAGAGGACCGGGGTGGACGGACCGCTGGTGTGCGGGTTGTTCCGCCAGGAGCACCGCCCGGTAGCCATGTCCGGACCGGATAAGCGCTGAAAGCATCTAAGTGCGAAGCCGACCTCAAGATGAGGGCTCCCACCGAGTCAATCGGGTAAGACCACAGGAAGACTACCTGTTCGATAGGCGCCAGGTGTAAGCGCAGCAATGCGTTCAGCTGAGGCGTACTAATGGTCGAGGGCTTGACCTCCAACAAGACCCGTCGCGTATGAAGCGCCCGCCCGCAGGTCTTCGCTCTTCAGTCCTCGAGGTGCACCGGCTCGCCGGCCGCCCTCGACGTCGCGGGGTGGAGCAGTGGTAGCTCGTCGGGCTCATAACCCGAAGGTCGGGGGTTCGAATCCCTCCCCCGCTACCAAACCCCCAGCATCCGCTACGGCCCGGGTCCAACCCCCCGGGCCGTTCCACATCCTCGCCCCTCCCCCCAGCCGCCTCAGACCCACCGCCACCCGCCACTCACCGCCAACCGATGCGACCCGCCCCACCCGAAGAAGTCATCCCCGGCGTCTGGTGGCTCCACGGCACCCGCGGCTCCAACGTCTTCCTCACCCTCCTCCCAACCGGAGGCCTCGCCCTCGTCGATACCGGGTTCGCCGATAGCGCGCCGGCCATCCTCCAGGCCATCGCTGCCCTCGGCCGTCCCCTCCAAGCCATCCTGCTCACCCACCGCCACCGCGACCACACCGGGGCCGCCGCAGCCGTCGCCGCCGCAACCGGCGCGCCCATCGTCGCCGGCGCCGGGGACTGCCGCCTCCGCGACGGTCACCTCGTGCTCCGCTCCGGCGTCGGCCGCAGCCACCCCATGCGCCTTGTCACCGCATTCCTCCTCCGTCGCCCCCCGCCTGTCCTCGTCTCCCTCCCCGTCGACCGCCAAACCGACATCCTCCCCGGCGTCCGCGCCGTCCCCGTCCCCGGTCACACGCCAGGGTCGCTTTGCTTCATCGTCGAACCCCCGGGGGCCGCTTTCGTCGGCGACCTCGTCATCAGCCACGGAGGCGAACTCACCCGCTCCCTCCGCTGGGCCAACCACGACGACGCCCGCTACCTCCAGTCCATCGCCGAATTCGCCGCCATTGCCCCGCCGGTCGGCTTCCCGGGCCATGGCGTCCCCGTGCTCGAAGGCTTCGACACCGCCCTCCGCGCCCTCGCCGCTCTCCCCCGCCGCCCACTCACCCCGCGCACCGCGTTCGAACGGGCCATCCGCCTCGCGAGCTTCGGCAGCAGCTTCACCGCGCGCCGCCGGCCCGCAAAAGTAAAGAAATAGGAAAGCCTGCCCTCCCCCGCACGCAACCATATCCGCGCCCGGCAGTAAAGTTTGCCCGCGTGAAAAAACCGTACGTGCTCGTCATCGGGCACGCCGGCGCAGCCGGCGAAGCCCCCGCCAACACCCTCGCAGCCGTCCGCGCCTGCCTCGATGCCGGCGCAGAAGCCATGGAAATCGATGTCCAGCTCTGCGCCGACGGCGTCCCCGTCCTCATGCACGATGAGACCGTCGACCGCACGACGAATCTCACCGGGCGCGTCCGCGACCTCCCCCTCGCCGCCCTCCAGGCCGCCGATGCCGGCCAGGGCGAGCCCGTCCCAACCCTCGAGCAGGTCCTCGACCTCGTCGACGGCCGCCTCACCGTCATGTGCGAGCTCAAGTCTACCCCCGGCGACCCGGAACAGGATGCCCGCGCCGTCGAAGCCACCGTCGCCGTCATCCGCCGCCGCGCTGCCGAGACCTGGACCGCCATCCACTCCTTCTCGCCCGACATGGTCGCCCGCGCTCGCACCATCGAACCCCGCATTTCGGCCGCCATCATCTCGCCGCCCGTCGCCGGCGATGGCGTCGAACGGCTTCTCGGCGGTCTGCTCAAGCGCAACGGCCAGGCCGTCTCCGTCGAGCACCGCGCCATCACCCGCGACCTCATCGCCCGCGCCCGTCGGCGCCAGGTCACCGTCTGGTGCTGGACCGTCGACAGCCCGCCCGACTGGGAGCGGGTCGTCGATGCCGGCGTCGACGGCATCATCACGAACGTGCCCCACCAGCTGCGCGCCTGGCTCAACGCCGACTAGGAAGCATCGCCTGCCCGGAACGCCCGTGAACTCCGCCCTGGGCCGCGGCGCCTGGAAATCGGGCCGCTGCGACCTGGGTCCCGAAGCAGTCCGCTTCGGCATCAGGCGCCGTGCCAATCCCGGTGCAGTCCACCCCCTGCGCGGCCGTGCTCCGTCAGCCTCCGCAGCCCTCCCCGGGCCCCACCTCCAGCCTCGCGCTGGGCGAAACGGGGAACGAACCGGATGCCCGCGGAAAGCCCATCACCACGAACCGCCCCCGCCGCCGCCGCCTCCGCCCCCTGCACCCCCGCCAAACCCCGAGCCGCCGCTCGACCGCGTCGCTGCCAGTGTCGCCCCGACCGAGCTGTTGAAGCCGCGTAGCCCTTCCGAAAACGCCGTCACCGCGAACGGACCAGGACCCGTATACCACCCCGCCGTCGACCTTTGCGCCTGCTCGTCCAGCCCCTCGAACGCCTTCGCCCACTTTTCCACGCAGCCGAAAACGATGGCAAACGGCAAATAGCGCGCAAAGATGTTCTCCCGCTCGTTGAACTCCTGCCGGTGCCGCTCCGCGGTCGCGATGTACAGGCGGAAACCCAACACGCGCCGCAGCATCTCACTCCCCCCGGCCGTCCGCCGGGCCATCGATGGCGCCAGCCCCAGCAGCGCCAGCCCCCCGAGCCCGAGTCCCGCGAGCAGCAGCCCCCGCCCGAACAGCGTCGCACCGAGCAGGACGAGCCCGACGCCTCCCAGCACCCACCCAATCCCGCCCACCGCCGTCGCATGCCGCGCGTGGCCCGGCCGCACCGCGAACCACCCGCGCCCCATCGCGTCGTCGTAAATCAGCTTCTTCACCTTCTCCAGGTCATCGGCAAACTCGTACTTCAGTTCCGAGACCCGCACCCGCTCGCCCTTTGCGAACAGCGCGTCCAGCAGCGTCCGCTCGTACGGGAGGAGGTCACCGTCAGTTTTCCGGCGTTCCAGCTCCCAGTCCGCCTTCCCCAGCAGCCCCCGTTTCGGGGTCTCCTTGATGTGCAGGTAGCCCCGGACCGCCAGGTCGATGATCGTCGCCGTCACGTCCAGCGTGTCCGCCCGCTCATCCAGCAGGACCCCCATCTGCGCCGGCCGCAAGTCCCCCGGCGGCAGGTACTCCACCACCAGCGGCGGCCCGCCGAAAAGCGGGCGCGTCTCCTCCGAAGGGTCGTTCGTCAGGTAATAGATGCCACGGTACCGCCGGTCCCGCCCATGTCGCCACCAGAGCGCCAGCGCCGCGGTCAGCCCCAGCACCGCCGTCAGCCCGAACCCCGCCCACTCGACCGCGTCGAGCTTCAGGTAGTCGCTCACCCTCGCCGGCTCGACCAGCTTCGGCGGCGGAACGGCCACGACGCCCTTTTGCCACCCCACCGCGATGGTCGCCTGCTCGAACGTATTGAGCCGCAGCGCCGAGAATCTCGCCCTGCTCCCCTCCACGCCCATCGTGCAGCTCTCCCGCGCACCAGCCGACCCCACGTAGCACGCCGTCCGCAGCTCCGCCCCGGCCGGCAGCTCCACCTCCACCACGAACCGCTCAATCGGCACCTGCCACTGTCCCGTGACGTTCCAGTACAGCTCGTCGTGCTCCCCGTAGGCGTCCAGCGCCCGCTCCACCCGGTAGCGGATGACATACGTCTGCCGGCCAGAGACCGTGACGTCCGGGTCGCCGATCCGCAGCCGCACCGTCCCCGCCAGCGACTCCCGCTTGAACTTCCACGGCTCCCCATTCGCGTCCGTCACCCGGAAATCACGGTACACCCACTTCCGCACCCACCCCTCCGGACAGGGTATGAGCGGCTGCTCGACCCCCTCCGCCGGCGGTCCGCACCTGGCCGTCTCGAACAGGTCGCGATAGATGCCGTGCCGACGGAGATTTCGGAAGTTCACCTCCACCCGCTCCTCGACCTCCACCACCCCGTCCGCCGAAACCCGATAGGCGGCCTCGAACGACGTCACCGACCACCCGCTCTCCTGCGCGAGCGCTCCCCGCCCGTCTACCAGCCCGGCCAGGACCAGCAGCACAGCCCCGGCCCGGAGGAGAAACCGCGCGCGCATCGCCCCCATTCTACGCAATCGCCGGCGTCAACCGGTCGAACACACGAGCTCCCGCAGCGGCGTATGATCACAGGCTGCCAAGCGCGGCGCCGCCGGCGCCGTCATCCTCAACCGGGAAGGTTCATGCACGCATTCGACTACGCCCGCCCCGGCTCCCTCGCCGAGGCCCTCGCCCTCGCCGGCAACGGCCGGCAGGTGCTCTTCCTCGCTGGCGGCACCGATGTCATCATCCAGCTCCGCGAAGGTCGCCGCTCCTGTGACCTCCTCGTCGACCTGAAGCACATCCCCGAACTCACCCGCATCACCGAACTGCCGGACGGTGGACTCGAAATCGGCGCCGCGGCGCCGCTCGCCGAAGTGTACGAACACCCGCAAGTCCGCAGCAGCTTCCCCGCCCTCGTCGACGCCGCGGGCATCATCGGCGGCATCGCCATCCAGTCCCGCGCCACGCTCGGCGGGAACCTCTGCAACGCCAGCCCTGCCGCTGACGCCTCGCCCGCGCTCATGGCCCTCAGCGCGACCCTCCGAATCGCCGGCCCCGCCGGCGAACGGCAGCTCCCCGTCGCCGACTTCTTCCTCGGCCCCGGCCGCAACGCGCTCCAGCCCGGCGAAATCCTCGTGGCCATCCGCATCCCCGCGCTCCCGCCCCGGGCCGGCGCCTTCTACCACCGCTTCATCCCCCGCAACGAGATGGACATCGCCGTCGCATCGTCGGGTGTCTATCTCGCCCTCGACGGCGATGGCCGTATTGCCGATGCCCGCGTCGCCCTAGGCGCCGTCGCGCCCACCCCCATCCTGGTCCCCGCTGCCCGTGAGGCCCTCGTCGGCCGCGAACCCGGCATCGAAGCGTTCGAAGCCGCCGGCGAAGCTGCCCGGGCAGCTGCCCTCCCCATCGACGACATGCGCGGCAGCGCTGCTCAGCGCCGCCACCTGAGCCGAGTCCTCACCGTCCGCGCCCTCGAGAACGCCCTCCGCCGCATCCGCGGCGGCCAGCCTGCAGGAGGCAGCCACCAGTCATGAAACGCACCCGCGTCCAGGCCCGCATCAACGGCGAAGACCGCGACTTCCTCTGTGAGCCCCGCCAGAGCCTCCTCGAAGTCCTCCGCGAAGAGCTCGGCCTCACCGGCAGCAAGGAGGGCTGCAACAACGGCAACTGCGGCGCCTGCTCCATCATCATGAACGGTCGCCTCGTCAACGCCTGCTGCGTCCTCGGCGTCGAAGCCGAAGGCGCCGATATCACGACCATCGAAGGCATCGCCCGCGGCGACCGCCTCCATCCCCTTCAGCAGGCCTTCCTTGAAGAAGCCGCCCTCCAGTGCGGAATTTGCACCCCGGGCTTCATCGTCTCCGCCAGGGCCCTCCTCGACCGCGAGCCCGACGCCGACGAGCACCGCATCCGGTTCTGGCTCTCCGGCAACCTCTGCCGCTGCACCGGCTACGACAAGATCATCCGCGCTGTCCAGCGCGCCGCCACCAGGCTCCAGGAGGCCCAGGCATGACCACCGTGGAAAAACCCCAGTACCGCGTCATCGGCACCCGCCCCATCCGCCCCGACGGCGTCGAAAAAGTCACCGGCAAGGCCCTCTACGGCGCTGATGTTCGCCTCCCCGGCATGGTCTACGGGAAAATCCTCCGGAGCCCCTACGCCCACGCTCGCATCCTCCGCATCGATACCTCCGAGGCTGAGAAGGCGCCCGGCGTGCTCGCCGTCATCACCCACGCCGACCTCCCCGTCGCCGCCGACCGCGTCGAAGAGCTCGGCGAAAGCGCCGTCAACGTCAAAGAGGTCAGCGAAAACATCCTCGCCTCCAGCAAAGTGCTCTACCGCGGCCACGCGGTCGCCGCCGTCGCCGCCACCAGTCCCCACCTCGCCGAAGACGCCCTCGCACGCATCCGCGTCGAATACGAGCCACTCCCGCCCGTCCTCGACGTCCTCGACGCGATGCGCGAGGATGCGCCCCTCCTCGACGAGCGCCGCCGCACCAGGACGCTCATGACCGGCGAATTGAGCGAGAAACCCTCCAACGTCGCCAGCTACAACCGCTTCCAGGGCGGCGATGTGGAGGCCGCCTTCGCCGAGGCCGACGTCGTCGTCGAACGCGAGTTCCGCACGAAGATGGTCCACCAGGGCTACATCGAGCCCCAGAACGCTACCGCGAACTGGAATGCCGACGGCACCCTCACCATCTGGACCAGCACCCAGGGCGCCTTCGCCGTCCGCAACCTCGTCGCCGAAGTCCTCAAGAAGCCCATCGCCCAGGTCAAAGTCGTCCCCATGGAAATCGGCGGCGGCTTCGGCGGCAAGATTCCTATCTACCTCGACCCCGTCGCCGCCCTCCTCTCGAAAAAGAGCGGCCGCCCGGTCAAGATCGTCATGTCCCGCACCGAGGTCTTCGAAGCCACCGGCCCCACCTCCGGCACTGTTATCCGCGTCAAAGCTTCCGCCAGGGGCGACCGCCTCACCGCAGTCCAGGCCACCCTCATCTACGAGGCCGGCGCCTTCCCCGGCTCCTCCGTCGGCGCCGGCTCCATGACCATGCTCGCCCCCTACGACGTCCCCAACTTCGATATCCACGCCTACGACGTCGTCGTGAACAAACCCAAGACCGCCGCATACCGCGCGCCCGGCGCCCCCGCCGCAGCCTTCGCCATCGAGAGCATCATCGATGAACTCGCCCGGCACCAGAAGGTCGACCCCCTCGTCTTCCGGAAAGTCAACTCCGCCCGCAAGGGCACCAAAATGGTGAACGGCATCGCCTTCCCCCGCATCGGACACGAGGAGTGCGTCGAGGCTGCCCTCAGCTCCGACCACTACCGCTCCCCCATCGAAGGCCCCTACCGCGGTCGCGGTGTCGCCTCCGGCTACTGGTTCAACGGCGGGATGCAGTCCTCCGTCCTCGTCGCCGTCAATACCGATGGCTCCGTCAACCTCATCGAAGGTTCCACCGACATCGGCGGCACCCGCGCCTCCCTCGCCATGCAGCTCGCCGAGACGCTCGGCATCCCGTACGAGGACATCCGCCCCTCCGTCGTCGATACCGACTCCATCGGCCACAACGACGTCACCGGCGGCAGCCGAACCACCTTCGCCACCGGCATGGCCGTCTACGAAGCCGGCATGGCTATCCGCCGCGAGATGGTCGCCCGCGCCGCAAAACTCTGGGGCCTCCCCGAAGACGACGTCGAGTACGATGCCGGCATCGTCCGCAGCAAGAAAGACGGCCGCCAGTTCACCTTCAAAGAAATCGCCGCCCAGTCGGCCCGCACCGGGGGCCCCATCACCGGCAAAGCCTCGCTCGTCGCACGCGGCGTCGGTGGTGCCTACGGAACCCACATCGTCGACGTCGAGGTCGACCCCGAAACCGGCAAGGTCACCATCCTCCGCTACACCGCCGTCCAGGACGTCGGCACCGCCATCCACCCTTCCTACGTCGAGGGCCAAATCCAGGGCGGCGTCGTCCAGGGCATCGGCTGGGCCCTCAATGAAGAGTACGTTTTCGATGACGAAGGCCGGATGCTGAACGCCAGCTTCCTCGACTACCGCATGCCCACGGCACTCGACGTCCCGATGATTGATACCATCCTCGTCGAAGTGCCCAACCCCGGGCACCCCTACGGTGTGCGCGGTGTCGGCGAAGTCCCCATCGTCCCGCCCCTCGCCGCCATCGCCAACGCCATCTACGACGCCACCGGCCACCGCTTCACGGAACTCCCCATGTCGCCCACCCGTATCGTCCAGGCCCTCAACGGACTCGCCTGATGCCTCGCGTCATCGTCCCGGCGACCCTCCGCACCCTCTGCGGAGGGTCGCCCCAGCTCGATATCCACGCCTCCACGGTCGAAGAGCTGCTGCGCGCCGTCGATGCCCGCTGCCCCGGCTTCTACGCCAGGGTCGTCGAAGATGGCCGCCTCCGACCGGAACTCGCCTTCGCCATCGACGGCGAAATCACCCCGCTCGGCCTCCACGACACCATCGCCCCATCGGCCGAGCTCACCATCGTCCCCGCCCTCGGCGGCGGCTGACACGCCGCCGCCCGCACACGGGCTCGCGGACCATCATGCCTGCCCCAGCGTTACCGTGCCCGGGGCGCGGGGCCAGGTGCATGCACCCCGCCCGGGTCGAGCTGTTGCGTTCCTGTTACAAACCCCCGCCACCGTCTCCCGGGAAATATGCCCGAAACCACCCCGGCCTACCCTCCCCTCCATCAGGCTCGCAGGGAGGAATCATGCGGCTCACCGAGCGCGAAATCGAAAAACTCCTCATCACCCTCGCAGCCATGCTCGCCCGCGAGCGCCGGGCGCGCGGCCTCCGGCTCAACTATCCCGAGGCCGTCGCTGTCATCGCCTCTGGCCTCCTCGAAGCGGCACGCGATGGGCGCACCGTCGCCGAGCTCATGGCCATGCAGGGCGCCTTCCTCACCCGTGAAGACGTCCTCGACGGCGTCCCCGAGATGATCGACAGCGTCCAGGTCGAAGCTACCTTCCCGGACGGCACCAAGCTCGTCACCCTCCACCAGCCAATCCCGTGAGCTCCACCACCTCCACCGACCCTACCATCCCCGGCGCCGTCTCACCCTGTGCGGCTGCGTCCGGGTCCCGCCTCGATCTTGCCGTCATTCCCAATCAAACCTCCTGCGGAGAAGCCCCGCGTTCCGCAGTCCCGTCGAGGAGACCCTCGACTCCCCCC
>CALLPC010000012.1 GCA_938015525.1 uncultured Dehalococcoidia bacterium | reverse complement strand
CCGGCCACTGACCGGTACGCAAGCAGCCAGTCAGCGATGGCGAGAAACGTCGTCCCGGGTCCGGTGCCAAGGTCGACGACGCGCAGGTCGCCGGTTCCGGGTTCCCACGCGCCCCGGCGCAGCACGTCGTTGAGCACCAGCTGGAGCTTGAGCGCGTTGACCGTGGAGTAGTACGCAAGGTACGCGCGGAGGAACTCCGGTCCGTAGCTCCCGACGAACCGCTTCCCCGACGACCGAAACTCCTCCCATACACGCGCCAGCTCCGCGATGTCAGCGCGGTGAGAGCGGATGAACTGTTCCAGCGCGCCCGGATATGGAGCATCCGGGGGAAACGCGTTGAAGAGGAATGCCGCCTGCACGTCCTGGATGAATCGCGAAAGACGATAGCGCCCTTCGCGGGTCAGGACTCGCTCCATCTCCCGGCCGAACACTTCCGGGCGGCGGCTCTCGCTCATCGCCGCGACCCCTTGCTCAGCAATCGGTGGTTCGGGTTCGCATAGCAGTAGATACAGGCGTAACCGCACTCCTGGGTTCCGTAATCTCCGATATCGATGTGTGCGTGGCACTCGCAGGCGTCCCGGCCGAGCTTGCGGTCAGTCGCAGGTGCGTCGGACCCGCCGAACCGGCGCCTATCGATGCACGACGCGGGCGATACGCGGCATTTGGCCGGGACGCCCGCTTCGCTGCAGGTCTCCACGTGCATCCCGGCATCCCCGGCAATCTCTGCCATCCGCCGCAGGATGGCCTCGAACTCGTCTGGCTCGGGCTCCCGGAGCTGCTTATCCGGGTGGAGCCGCTTCATCCGCCGTTCGAATTTCTGGTAACGGTCGACCTTGCTGGTCACGCACGAGCGGATGCCCGCACCACTCAGTGCGCGGCAGGCCCGCCGGAAGAACGCCTCGTCCCAGTTGCTCCGCGGCTCCCCGTCCTCGAACCAGAACACGAGCGGGTCGTATCGCCAGGCCACCCAGCCACCGCCGAAGATCCCTGCGAGCGTGACGGCCTGCTCCAGCGCCTCCTGCTCCGGGGGAACGTCCGGCTCCATCCACGAAAACGCGGGCGTCCGGGGGTTGATCGTAAACTGGAAAAACTGTCGCTGGTACTGCGCGAACTCCTCGCGTCGGCGGAGGTACGGTCCATAATTCTTGGACCACCAGACGATGCCGACGACGTCGTCAGGCTTGAGCGACACATGCGTGAGCGCCCGGGCGAACTGCTCAGCATCTTCCACCGAAATGCGACCCGCCGCACGCGCCAGCAGCTCGTCGAAAGCGATGCGCCCAAGCGGTGTCGCCGGCGGCAGCACCTCGTCGCCGCCGCAGGTCGACTCGATCAGCTTCCGGAGCCGGCCGCTCAGCATCGGGTTCGGGACGTCAACCCAGCCGCGTTGCACGGCCCGGCTCAACCACTCCAGGTAGAACGCCGGGATATCCGTCCGCTTGCTCGCCGAGAGGAGCCGCGGCTTCTTCGGGAGGCCGTAGCCGCTCACCCCGTGAACGCACTCCGGTGCCTCCGGAGATGGCCACAATCGCCCCTGGCGCGCGCGTGAACTCCCCATGTGCGCCACCGCGGCAGTGAAAATCGGCCGTAATCTAGCCGCATTCTTCCGCGCCCGCCACTCAGCTGCCCACCCGCTCCCGCCGGAGCGCCCGGGCAACGCTCGCGCGCGAGCTCAGCGTCACCGAACCGAGCTCCTCCTGCGTGAGCCGGCGGAGCGTTTCCCTACGTTCGGCGTTCCCGCGCTCGACCAGCCGGCGGAACGCCTGCAGTCTCGCGGCCACGCCCCGTTCGGACAGCATCGCGAGCCACGCCTCCATCTCCACCAGTCGCGTCGCAAGTGCGGCTTCGACGGGGTTTCCCCGGTCGATGTCATGGACCGCAACGGTCACATCCGTGTGGGCGACATAATCTAGCTGGCAGGCGCCCACGGGATGGTCGACGATCCCCTCCCCCGGCCCCGCAAACCCGATGATGGCTGCCGTGCCGTCCTCGCGCACGGCATCGACCCGTACGACCCCCGAAATCACGACCAGCGTCCGTCCCGGCGGAACGGCCACCAGCCGCCCTCTCGGCACCGTCCGTACGCGCGGTTCCCCGGCCGCCCCGTTGAACACAGCCCGATGATACCAGATATCATCTCTTTGACGACAGTGCCCGGGCGCCGAGCACCTCGACGAGTGCAGCCCGCTGGAGCAGCGCCAGCATCCCCTCCGCCTCCGCCCCCGGGTCGCCGCCGGGTGTCAGCGGCACATTCGCCCGGCCGTCGCTCATGACCACGACCCGAACCGCTGAACGCTCGTACCGGGCCGCCAGCCGCAGCGCCGCAAGGTAGGCCGAAGCGAGCGGCGTCCCGCCCCCGCTGGGAAGCTCCCGCAATGCTCCCCGCGCCCGTGCGATGGCGCGCGTGGGCGGTAGCACCACCCGCGCCTCCCGGCCCCGCGCCGCAATGATCGCCACTGAGGCGCGGTCCACATAGGCGCGGTCGAGCGCGGAGATCGCCAGCCCCTTCGCGCGGCGAATCGCTCCTTGCGCCATGCTCCCCGAGGCGTCCACCACGATGACCAGCAAGGAGCCTGTCCTGGCATGTCGTCGGCGCGTCCGGAGGTCCCCGGGCAACAACCGGAGCTTCTCGCCAGGGCGCCAGCCCCGCAGTCCGGCCCGCGGCAGTGCCTGTGCGATCGTCGCCGGGACGTCGACCCGCTCGCCGTGTCGCCACGGGAGGGTCCGTCCCGGCGCGCCGCCGTGAAGGTGAGGCCCTCGTGGTCCGCGCCGCCCCGGGAGGGGTTTCTTTACCCGCCCCCGGCGCGTCGCGAGTTCCGATGCGAAGCGAACCCGTTCGTCCGGCGGTTCGACCGAGGTCGTCCCGTCCGCAGAGCCGTCGCTGCCCGCCCGGTTGGCGCCTGCCCCCGGGAAATCCTCCCGGTCCGGCGGCGGTGGCGGTGCCGCCGCCTTCTCGATGCGGGGCGCGAAGACCCACCGCTCGAGGAACGCCTCCGGGTCGAGACCGAGACGAATCGCTGCCACCGCCGCCAGCCCTGCGCGGTACTCCAGTTCATGTCCGACGAGCCCGAAGCGGACTGCTCCCTCCACTGCCGCCCGCGCCCCCGCAGCCGGGTCGGCCGGTGGGGAAGCCCGGTGGACCGCGGTAATTGCCCTCGTGACCGCCCCCTCCAGCGGTGCGGGCATCGCCAGCGCTTCGGGCCCCGGCGTCGGGTCGAAGACCACCACCAGCCCGCATCGCTCCGCGACCGCGGCGGGTACCGCTCCAATGCCCGGGGCGCGTGTCACGACCCCTCGCACCCGTCGCACTCGCGCCACCCGCGCCGGGTCATCGAAGATCAGCGGGGAGACGACCACGACGGCATCCGCTGGCGGCCCGGGCCACAGGTCATCCGCGGGCCCGAACACCCCCGCGCTCCCTGCAGGCAGCCGTGCCGCCAACGCCCGGCACGCTTCCTCGGCCTGCACGCTGTCACCCGTCAGCAACATCCCGATGCGCGGGTCGAGGAAGAACGCAGCCAGCGGCGCCGCGAGGTCCTCGACCGCCAGGTTCATCCGGTGCACCCCGCCCGTTCGACGGCCGCAGCGATACGGCTCGCCACCGACGCATCGTCTTCGAACGGTGCCCGTGCGCAGCGGTGGCGAAGCGCCATCGCCGCGACGGCTCCGATGTCGGCTGGGCCGACGGCGGGCCGGCCGGCCAGCGCTGCGTGGGCCCGCGCCGCCCGCGCGATGACGATTTCGCCGCGGTGCCCCGTCGTCCCCGCCTCGATGACCAGCGAAACGATCTGGTCGACCGACCGATGCGGGAGGTCCACCTCTGCCAGCCGCTCCCGCGCGGCACACACGCGCTCCGCCAGCGCGGCGTCCTCCGCGCGCCATGCCCCTGAAAACCCCACAGGGTCATCGCCGAAGGCCAGCCGACGCCGCACGATCTCCCGCCGGATGTCCGGGTCCCGGATCGTCCGCACGTGGACCGCCAGCCCAAACCGGTCCTCCAGCTGCGGCCGAAGCTCGCCCTCCTCCGGGTTTCCCGAGCCCACGAGCACGAATCGCGCCGGGTGCGTCACGCTCAAGCCGTCACGCTCGACGTGGTTCACCCCCGAAGCCGCCACGTCGAGCAGCAGGTCCACGAGGTAGTCGTCCAGCAAGTTCACCTCATCGATGTAGAGGAACCCGCCGTGCGCTTCAGCAAGCAGCCCCGGCGCGAACCGCTTCTCCCCGTGGACGAGCGCAGCCTCGAGGTCCAGCGAACCGAGCACCCGGTCGTCGCTGGCTCCCAGCGGCAGCGTAACCACCGGCATCTCGAGGCCCGCAAACCGCAGCATCTGTCCCAGCGCACGGACCGTCGTCGACTTCGCCGTGCCCCGGTCCCCCAGCGCGAGCATCCCGCCTACCCCCGGGTCAACCGCGTTCAGCAGGAGGGCCAGTTTGAGCTCCTCCTGCCCGAGGATGGCCGAAAACGGAAAGACCGCCTCCTCCATGGAACCCCCTTCAGCCGGCATGCAGTACGACCCCCTCGACCGCGTCGTCGAGCCGGCCCGCGACGTCCCGCAGCGCATCGACCAGCTCCGCCTGCGCATCCCACAGCCCGCGCTCGACGGCTTCGACCAGCCGGTCCGCCATGCGCTTCACCGCCAGCGGGTTCTCCGCCGCCATCCGCTCCCGGAGCGCGTCGTTCAGCAAGTACTCCCGCGCGACGTCCTCCAGCAGCCGGCCGTCGACGGCCGTCGTCGTGGCGGCCCAGCCGTAGGTGTTGTCCAGCCGCATCGCGACCTGGGCCACCCCGCTGTAACCGTGCGCCAGCATCGCCTCCCGCCATTTCGGGTTCAGCAGCCGGCTCTTTGTCTCCAGCCACAGCGCTTCGCCGAGGCTCCGGACCCGGCCGCCGGGCCGGAACGTATCAGCGACATACACCGCCGGCTCGCTCCCCCGCGCGGCCCGGACCGCATTCGTCAGCCCGCCCAGGTACTCGAAATAATGGTCGACGTCCGCGAGGGACACCTCCGTCGAATCGATGTTCTGGAAGGTCGCTTCCACCGTGCGCAGCAGACCACCGAACACCGCCGGCGCCGCTGCTGACGCGCGTCGCTCGCCATACGAAAACGCCATGGCGTGCTGAAATGCCTTCGCCAGGTCCTCCTCCCCCTCCCACTGGGACGAAAGCACGAGGTCGTTGACGCCGGTCCCGTATCGACCCGCGCGCTGCGAAAAAACACGCGCAGCCGCATCGCTGGGGTCGACCCCGAGCGTATCCGCCAGCTCCAATGCGTGCTTGCGAACGAAGTTCAGCTCCGGCGGCTCATCCAGCGCCGCAACCGCCCGGAATGCCCGGTCGAGCAGCTCCGTCGCCGGCAGGAACAGGTCACGGAAGATGCCCGACACGGTCAGCACGACGTCGACCCGCGGCCTGCCAAGCTCGTCCAGCGGCACGATGCGGAACCTCGTCATCCGCCCAAATGCGTCCGCCTCAGGCCGTACGCCGATCATCCAGAGGGCCTGGGCGATCGCTTCGCCGCGCGCCTTGATCGTCTCCAGCCCCCACAGCACGACTCCCACCGTCTCGGGCAGGCGCCCCGAGCTGGCGGCAGCCGTACGCAGGAGGTCCTCGGCAAGGCGCTCGCCCGCGCGTGCCGCTGCGGCCGTTGGCACGCGGTAGGGGTCCAGGGCAACCAGGCCGCGACCTGTCGGCAGCGCGTCCGGCTCTCGCACCGGGTCGCCGCCCGGCGAAGGCCGGATGTATCTCCCGGAGAGCGCCGCCACCAGCCCGTCGAGCTCTGCTGCACCATCCAGCAGCTCCAGCCGGCTCGCCAGGGCGCCGTACCATCGCTCGAGGAGGCCGTCCGGCAGCCCGGCGAAGGCCGGCGCAGCCGGCACGCCGCTCCCGGCGCAGACCGCTTCAGCGAGCGAACGGGCCGCTTCCCGTGCCGCTCGCTCGGAGCCGAGGCTGTCGCTCAGCGCCTCGACGAGGGAAGGCCCGGCCGCCCCTTGGAGCGGGTACTCACACGCCGCCGCAAGAATCCCGCTCGCCTCCTCCGCCCGGATGCCGCGCCCCAGCACGTGCAGCCCCAGCGGAATGAGCGTCTTCTCCAGGTCATCCAGCGCGCGCGTCACCTGCTCGAGGTACGCTCCCGGGTCGTCGTCGGCCGACTCGGGGCGGGCCACCGCGTCGAGACCCGCTGCAGCAGCAGCTTCGCGCAGGTCCGCCATCCGCGCCGGGTTCGTGAGGTCATCCCGCAGCGCGACCGCTGCAGCTCGCGCCGCTTCGAGCGCCCCATACAGACCAGCCTCCGCAACCGGGGGGCTCAGGTACGACACAATCTCTGAAGCCGAACGGCGCCGCGCTATCGCCGCTTCCGCCGGGTTGTTCATGCAGTAGTAGTAGACGTGCGGCAGGTCACCGATGAGCGCATCAGAGAAGTCGGTCGCCAGCAGCCCCGCCTGCTTGCCCGGCATGAACTCGAGCGCACCGTGCGTGCCGAAATGAAGCACGACATCGGCGCGGAACGCGTTTCGGACCCAGTCGTAGCACGCGGTGAAACTGTGGCTCGGGCTCGCATCATCCCGGTACAGCAATCCTATCGGGTCGCTATACCCGCCATTGTCCGGCTGAATTACGACCGCGACGTTCCCGAAAACCGCCCCCCGGATGAGGAAGTTCCGACCGTCCGTGTCGATGTCACCGGGAGGGTCGCCCCAGCATCGCGTCACCCGGTCGAGCCCTGGCGCCGTGGTCACGTACTTCCAGGCCGGGTATCGCTCCGCGACCCGCACGCCCGTCCGGGCGCCCCCCGCGCTGTCATCAACCAGCGCCTGGAGCAGCTCCTCCGGGCTGGCAGGGACGTCGACCGTGTACCCCTCCTCGTCCAGCCGCCGAAGGAGGGCATGGAGCGACGCGAAAACATCGAGATAGGCCGCCGTCCCCACGGCGCCCGCATCCGGCGGAACGCAGAACAGCACGATGGCGACCCGCTTCTCGCGATTCGGCAGGTTTCGCAAGCCGATCAACCGTGACGCGTGGGCGGCGATGCGCTCTGCCTGCTCAGTCGCCACCATCCGGTCGTCCCCATCCGCCCGCCCGGCAAAGACCCGGGGAGCCAGCGCTCCCTCCATCTCCGGCACCGCGACCTGCATCGCCACCGCCATCGGGAAAAGCCCAACCGGCTCGCGCTTCCAGCCCTCGACCGACTGGAACAGCAGCGGCACCGCGTTCAGATGCGGAACGCCCCACCGTGCCAGCAGCTCGACGTCCCCGGCGACGTTCGGCTGGCCGTGCGTCCCCGTCAGGGTGAACCCGGAGGCATTGACCACGACGTCGATTCCCGGCACACGCAGCACCTCATCGACTGCACCCGCTGCATCGAGTGCGCCGAACCACGGCACGGCCTGGATGCCCCGCCCTTCCAACTCTGCGACCAGCGCCCGGAGATGCGCATCGTTCCCCCCGGTGACCTGCGTCGAAAACACGACGACGAGCGCTCGCCCGCTCCGTTCCCGGCCCTGCCAGAGCTGTCCCAGCGCCGCCTCGAACTCCTCCCATCGGGCGAAAATCCCGAGGTCCGGGTGCCAAAATCCGCAGGCCGGGTAGATCTCCGGCCAGCCGGGGTCCGGGAATTGCCCGGGGTCAGCCTCATGGGCCACCGCGGCGAACGCGAGCGCGGCGTTCCCCGGCGAGAGGTTCAACATCGCTTGCAGGACCCGCCCCATCCTCCGCAGCTCCGGGGGGTTACCCGGCAACACATGCGCGACCTGCGGGAGGACCGTCGCAATCAGCCCCGGGACCGGGGGCACCGGACGCCCTCCTTCCGCGCAAACGCGGGCAGCGAGGGCCAGCACCCCAGCAGCCCCCGGGTCCTCCAGGGCAAGGCCGGGCACCCGCGCCATCGCCGAAATCTCGAACAGGTTCGGCGCGCTCGGATAGAAGCGTGGTGCCGCGTCCGCCATCGCCCGGGCTACGGGCAGGAACCGTTCCTCCGTCAACGCCGCCACGAATACGGCATCAGCCGAGCCCCCCAGCCGGGCCGCCTCAACCGCCCCAAGGTCGGCCGCTTCCTCCCGTTCCAGCACGTTCAGGTCGACATCGACGCCGAACCGCTCCCGCGCTTCCGTGACGGCCAGGCGAATCGGGTGCACCCGGTGTGCGTCGAACCCGACGCAGACGACCCGCACCTTGCGCTGCATCTCAGAACGCCTCCGGGTGCAGTGCCTTCGCAATGGCCTCGAGCCCGACGAAGACCCGGTCGGTCGGGAGAAATGCCTGCCATGCCGGGATGACGACGACCCGGTTCTCCTTGACCGCTGGCAGCGATTGAATCGCCGGGGAATCGAGCAGCGTCCGGTAGTTCTCCAGCCCCTTGCCCCAGACGTCGATGATCACGATGAAGTCCGGGTTCATGGCCACTATCCGCTCTGCCTGTGCCGGCCCGCCCTGGTCAGCAACCAGCTGCCCGCCGGCCATCTCGATGAGCGACCCCGTGATGCCTCCGCCGGACTTCCCGATGATGAACGGCCGCTGGGCCTGGTCCGACATGGCCAGCACCCGCGGCCTGCCGGACGCCTTCGCCAGCGCCTTCTCCACGCGTGCCATCCCCTCCGTCATCTCATTCAGCAGCTGCTCTGCCTTCTCTCGAACCCCGAGCGCCTCCCCGAGCACGCGAACGTTCTCTGCGACCTCCTGGGGCGAACCCCAGTGGGCAAACACCAGCATCGGCACCCCGACCTGCTCCAGCAGCTTCGCAGCATCCTGCTCGCCCCCGTGCCGCGTCGTGATGAGCACGAGGTCGGGTCGGAGCGCCACGATCTGCTCCGGCTCCGGGTTCGTCCCCGGCGGCAGCTTCGTCGGCACCGAGCCCACCAGCGGGGCAGAGGCAGCGAGCGACGGCGTCGCGTTCGACGCCGGCACCGCCACGACACGTTCAGGCCCGGCGAGCCGAAGCACGATGTCGGCAACGTCATTGGAGAGCGCGACGATGCGCCGCGGCTCCGCCGGGATTGTCACGCTTCGCCCCTCGTGCCGGATGGTGACCGGGAACGCTGCCGTCACGACCGGGGAGGCCGAAGGCCGCCCATCCGCAGTCGTCGCTGTCGGCAACTGACCGCTCGCCGGTGCCGGGTCCTCTTCACCCCCGCCGCACGCACTGAACCCCAGCGAGAACGCCAGGACGGCGCACACCGCAACGGCCTGTTTCAAAAACCGAGACATAGGTTTCAACCTCCAAAATGTCGGGATATCGAACTCGTCAGCGCCGGGGATGCCTCACCGGCTCTGCCGTTTGCCGCGGACCCGCCGTCCTCGTGGCACCCGCCGTGCAATCGCTCGAACAGCGCATCGATTGCCTCGAGCTCGACCTGCTCCACGTCGAACGCCCTGCTCAGGCCAGGTGGCGGGGGCCCGAAGGCCCATGCCGTTCCCGCACGGTCGACCAAAGCGCCGGGGTCGACCGTCTCGAAGCCGAGCGCCTCGGCTGCTGCCGCCTCCGGCGAACGGGCCGGCACGACCACCCGGGCATGGGTGCAGCCTCGGCGGAACAGCGCTGCGAGCGCGGCAATCAGGTCCGGACCGCTCCCGGAAATCGCCGCCGGGCCGCCCTCTCGCGGCGCCACTGCCACCACCGAGGGACACTCGAGCAGTTCATCTGGACGCACCGCAACCGCGACCCGGTACGCCTCTCGCAGAGGTGCCGGTCGCAGCACCTCTGGCGGCCTTCCCGAAGCCTGCACCTGTCCACGTTCCAGGAGCAGGACGCGGTCGCAGTACCGGGCCGCCAGGTTCAGGTCGTGGAGAATCACCACGCATCCCCCGCCGGAAGAGACGAACTCCCGCACCACCTCCAGCGCCAGCAGCTGGTGCCGCAGGTCGAGCGCGGAGACGGGCTCGTCGAGTAGCAGCAGGCGCGGTTCACCTGCCAGCGCCCGCGCCAGCATCACCAGCTGCCGCTCGCCCCCCGATAGCGTCGAATAGCGGCGGTCGCGATACGGGAGGATGCCGACCCTCGCCATCGCCGATTCCGCCGCCGCAAAGTCGCGTGCCGAATCCACCGACAGCCTCCGTCCATGGGCATGACGGCCCAGCAGCACCACCTGCTCCACGGAGAGCGGGAAATCGATGCGCGTGTCCTGCGGTACGAACCCGACCACCCGCGCGCGCTCCCGCCGCGCCAGCCCGGCGAGCTCCTGGCCCTCGAGCAGAACTCGGCCCTCCGTCGCCTCCTGCAGCCCGGCCACGACCCGCAGGAGTGTCGATTTGCCGGCCCCGTTCGGCCCCACGAGGCCGACGACTTCCCCTGCCCCGGCCTCCAACGACACCCCCCGCAGGACTTCCGCGTGCCCGTACCGGACCCGGACCCCTGCTGCCTCGAGCAGCAGCTTCACAGCGCAAACTCCTTCCGGCTCCGCAGCACCAGGAAGAGGAACAGCGGCCCGCCGACCAGCGATGTCACCACCCCGACCTGGAGCGTCACGGGCTGGAACAGCATCCGCGCGACTGTGTCGCAGACGACGAGGAACGCGCCGCCGGCCAGCGCGCTGGCCGGTAGCAGCAGCCGATGGTCCGAGCCGATCACCAGGCGCAGCGCGTGCGGGATCACCAGCCCGACGAACGAAATCACCCCGGTGACCGCCACAGCGGCCCCCGTCGCGAGCGCCGCCAGGCCGAGCACTACCCAGCGCACCGGCCGAACCGCAACCCCCGCCGCCCCAGCCAGGTCATCGCCGAGCAGCAGCAGATTGAGGTCCCGGCCGAGCACGGCCAGTCCCAGCACTCCCACCGCGACTGGGCCCAGCGCGAGGCGGACATGCTCCCACGTCCGCGCCTCCAGGCCGCCCTGGAGCCAGAAAATGATGCTCCGTATCTCTGATTCGTTTCGTGCGTTTGCCACGAACGCGCTGACGACACCCCCAAGGAAGGCGTTGACCGCCAGCCCGACCAGCACGATCGTCGCCAGTGACGTCCGGCCCGTGCCCGCAGCAATCCCATAGACCGCGGCGACGGTCACGGCCGCCGCCGCGAACGCCCCGAGCGGGAGGACCAGCGGGTGCCACGCATCCAGGTTCCAGTACAGGACGGCGACTGCCCCCAGCGATGCCCCCGACGACACGCCGGTCACCCCCGGCTCGGCCAGCGGATTCCTGAACACCGCCTGGAGCGCGGCGCCCGCGACGCCGAGACCGGCGCCACAGACCGCCGCCAGCAGCACCCGCGGGAGCCGCAGCTGCATGACCACCGCCTCGTCGCGCTCGCTCACCGCAAGCTGCACGGGCAGTCCCAGCTCGCGTGCGACCACTCCCCATACACGCAGTGGCGCTACCTGCACTGGCCCGAGCGACGTCGCAATGATGACCGCCCCGCCGAGCAGGAATGCCAGGACGAAGAGGGTGACGGCGAAGCGCAGGCGGAGCGCCCCCGCCCGGGCCTCCGCCCGGGATGCTGCTGCCGTGCTGGATGTGGAAGCTGACATGAGCCTGAGTATCAGTTGCTGGCGGGCGTACGGGATGTCTCAGTTGCTACAGGATTCGTGAAGCGTTTGAGACGTCATCCGAACCCGTCGCCCGCTTCTCGTCTGGTCCCCCTCAGCTCCGGGTTCCCTCGCTCAGGTCGTCAGTTCCTGCCCATCCACCCGCACCGCCCGCCAGCGCACGCCCCACGGCCCGAAATCCACGACCGTGCACAGCCCCGCTCGCCTGTTCGCGTCGCTCAACGGCATCGGCGCCCCCGAATACACCGCCGTCACCCCGCCCCGGCTCACGTCGGCGTGTGGCTCCCAGTGCCCCAGCGCGATGTAATCCCAATCCCCCCGCGCGGCGATGATCTCCCGCTCGTGAATCGGGAGCGAACGGTACGTCTCCCCGCCCTCCGGCACGAAGTGCCCGTGCCCGAGGGCGATGTGCCAGCGGCGGTCTACCCGCCCCGGCAGCCCTTCCAGCGGCCGAAAACGCCAGTCGCTCTCCAGGTACGCCCGTCCCCACACCACCAGGTCCAGCCCCTCCGGCTCGATGACCTCACCGCCGTGGGCCCGAACGATGGTGAGCCGCCGCGCGACCGCCTCCATGTCATACCGCCAGTAGATGCTGCCCGGGTCCATCGGGTCGTGATTCCCCGGGATGAGGAACGCCCTCCCTTCGAACCGCGCAAGTTGCGCCGCGGCCCACTCCACCGTCTCCGCTGGCACCCGGTCGTTGTCGAAAATATCCCCGGCCAGGATGAGCGCGTCCGCTCCCTCCCGGTTCGCCACCTCGATGACCCGGCAGAACGCTGCCTCCATCCGCCGTCGCCGCTCCACCCACGCCGGGCTGTCGTTGCCGCCGTAGGCCCCCAGGTGCACATCCGACGTATGCACGATGCGAAGAGGTCGCGGCTCACGCACCCAGCGCCTCCCGCATTCCCGCGAGCTGGCGTGCATGGTCCTTCGCGTGCAGACGCAGGAAGAGGAACCACTCCCGCCAGTTCAGTGGCCCGAAAAACGGGTGCTCCCAGCGCAGTTCCAGGAACGCCCCCGGGTCCGCTGCCCGCACGTGTTCGTACAGCGAAGCAATCCCCAAATCGTGAGCCCCCAGCATCCCGTCACGGTCCCCGGGCAGCTCCACCTCGCCATCCGGCGGCAGCTCGCCTGTCAGCGCCGCGTGCAGCACCGCCCGGGCCACGCGGAGGTTCCATTCGACCACGTGACGGAGGCAATCGGCCGGGCACCACTCGTCGCCTGCCGGGTGTTCCCCGTACCGTTCGGGCGGGATGGCGAGTGCCGCTGCTCGAAGTTCACGGACGCCTTCTTCGACCCGGCCGATGAGCTCTTCGATGCCCCTCCCGGCCGCCTGGTCGACGAGGTACTGTCGAATCCGCTCACGTTCTGAAGCTGGCATCGTCATCCCTGCTGCTCCTCCTCAATCTCCCGCCGGTAGAACGTCACCC
>CALLPC010000011.1 GCA_938015525.1 uncultured Dehalococcoidia bacterium | reverse complement strand
AGATGGTCATGCCCGGCGACAACATCACCATGACCGTCGAACTCATCCAGCCCGTCGCCATCGAAGACGGCCTCCGCTTCGCCATCCGCGAAGGCGGCCGCACCGTCGGCGCCGGCGTCGTCACCAAAATCCTCGCCTGAGGTTTGCCTGCCCGGGCAGGAGGGAGAGAGCCATGGCCAGCAAGAAGGGGGACCGGATCATCATCCACCTCCAGAGCACGGAGGGGCCGGTCTACCGGTACACCACCCAAAAGAACCGGCGGAATGATTCGGGCCGGCTCGAGCTGAAGAAGTATCACCCGGGACTGCGCAAGCACGTCCTGTTCCGGGAGACGCGGTAACGTCGATGGCACGAACACAACGCCGGCGCGCTGTGACTGCTGCGCCGGAGGCTTCCCAGCCGTCCGACGGGGTCCGCGCATCCCGGGCGTCCTCCCTGCCGCGTCCGTCCGCTCCAGCCGGGCCGATCGCCCGCCCGGAGGCTCCAAGGCGGAACCCGCTCGGGTTCCTGAAGCGGCTTCAGCCGCGCTTTGTGGCTGATGTGGTCGCGGAGCTGCGGAAGGTGACATGGCCTTCCTTTCAGGAGACGCGATACCTCACCATCGTGGTCGCCATCGTGGCGGTGCTGATGGGTCTCTTCCTCGGCGCGGTCGACCTCGTTTTCGGCTGGGCGATCGAGAGGCTGTTTTTCTAACGATGACTGACGAACCGAAGGCGATTACAGCGCTTTCCAACATCGGGCCCGACCAGAAGCCGAAGCGTGCGCCGCGTCGGCGGAAGGATGAGGATGCGCTCGAACAGGAGCAACTGACCGACGAGGAGATTAACGACCCAACGCGACGGTGGTATTTCGTCCACACCTACAGCGGGCACGAGAACAAGGTTCGCAACGCGATCAAAGCCACCGTGGCGAAGGTCGATGCGAGCGACAAAATCTTCCACGTCATCGTCCCGACAGAAGACGAGATTGAGATTCGTGACGGCCAGCGGCGGACGGTAAAGCGGAAACTCTACCCCGGCTACGTCCTCGTCCAAACCATCCCGCTCGATGCGATGAAGGATGCCGATTCCAGGTCGGGCGGGCGGGAATCGGAATCGGACGAGCAGGAAGCGAAAAAGCGGCAGGAGGCGCTAGCGGTCTGGCAGCTCATCCGCAACACGACCGGCGTCACGGGATTCGTGAGCTCCGGGACGGCGCCGGTGCCGCTCTCGAAAGAAGAAGTGAATCACATCCTCCGCGCGATGCGGATGGAGCAGCCGCGGGTCCGCGTGGCGTTCCAGCCGGGCCAGTCGGTCCGCATCGTGGATGGCCCGTTCGAGGACTTCGTCGGCACGGTGGACGAAATCAACACCGAGAAGGGCCGCGTGAAGGTCATCGTGAACATGTTCGGGCGGGAGACGCCGGTAGAGCTCGACTTCCTCCAGGTAGAGCGCATCTAGGCCGGCACTCGGCCCGGACGGGTCCCGGTCCCCACGCACGCCATTCACAAGACCGTCGGAGTGAGAAACGAGGGAGCCCCGGCCGTGATGGCCGGGGCTCCCTCGTGGTCAGGCGCTATCACGCTCCGTCAGAAGCCAGCGCGGCCTCCCCGGCCGCGGAGGCGCGGGTCGAGCACATCGCGCAGAGCGTCGCCAGCGAGGTTGAAGCCGAGGACGACGAGGGTGAGCGCCATGCCGACGATGAAGGCCATCCACGGGTTGGAGGGACCGTTGCGACGGCCCTCCTCAATCATCTTTCCCCAGGAGGGGACGGTCGGGTCGCCGAGTCCGAGGAAGGCGAGCGTGGCTTCCACGAGAATGTAGATGCCGATCGAGCTGGTGAACGTCACGATAATCGGCGCGGTGATGTTCGGGAAGATGTGGCGCAACATGACCCGCAGGTCGCTGGCGCCGAGCGTCCGCGCCGCGAGCACGTAAACCTCTTCGCGAACGGCGAGGACGGCACTCCGCACGACCCGGGAGGAGCTGGCTGTTCCCAGGATGCCCAGCGCGATGGTGTTCACGGTGAGAGTCGGGTTCGCGACGACCTGCCCGAAGAGGAGGAGCAGGACGAGGGGCGGGAAGGCCTGGAGCGTATCGACGATTCGCTGGACGAAGAAGTCGACGAAGCCGCCGAAGTAGGCACTCGCCAGGCCGACGATGACGCCGCTGACGGTTGCGATGAGGGCTGCGCCGAGGCCGACGTAGAGCGCGGTGCGCGAGCCATGGACGATGCGGGCGTAGAGGTCGCGCCCGAGGCCGTCGGTGCCGAGCCAGTGTGCGGAGGTAGGGCCGCCGAAACGGATGGGCAGGTCGTTCTTTTCCAGCTTCTCGGGAGGGTACTGGAGGCGGATGGTGGGGTCGGTGAGAGCCTTTTCTGCGAGCTCGGGGTCGTAGGCCGGGTTCGGCGCCTTGAAGATTTCTTCAGGGTCGTACCGCCCGATGGCGTCGGCGAAGATGGCGGCGAAGACGCAGAGGCCGATGATGATGACGCCGAATCCGCCGAGGGGCTTGTAGCGGAAGAAGCGGCCGGTGTGGACCAGCGCCCGGACGAGGACGGGGCGGTCGCTGAGGCTTCGCGGCACGCCGAAGGTGCCGGGCCGTTCCATCACTGCCTGTTCCTGAGCCATGGCAGCTTCCTCCTAGGAGTACCGAATGCGCGGATCGAGCACGCCGTAGAGGAGGTCGATCGCGAGGTTGACGAAGACGACGAAGGTGGCGATGACGAGGACGAAGGCCTGCACCACCGGCACATCGCGAGCGACGATGGCAGCGAGGATTCGCCGGCCGACTCCCGGGATAGCGAAGATATTTTCGAAGACGACATTGCCGGAGAGGAGGCCGGCGAGCGTGAGCCCGAGGACCGTGACGACAGGTACGAGGGCGTTCTTGAGCGCGTGGCGGATGATGATGACGCGTTCGCGCATGCCCTTTGCCCAGGCGGTTCGAATGTAGTCCTGGCGCAGGACTTCGAGCATTTGGGAGCGGAGGAGGCGCATCACACCGGCACCGGAGGCGAGACCGCCGACGACCGCAGGGATGATGAAGAGCCGGATGCTGGCTCCCGGGTCCTCCCAGAGCAGGGGGGCAGTAGAGATAGGCACCTCCCAGAGGCCCCAGCGGACGACGTAGAGCACTGCCATGGTCGCCAGCCAAAAGTTCGGCATGGCAAGGACGAGGATGGCGAATACCCGGAGGACGTAGTCGATGAGGCTATCCTGGCGGATGGCGGAGATGATCCCGATCGGCACGGAAGTGACGACGCCGATGATGAGGGACATGAGGGCGAGCTGGAGGGAGTACGGGAGCCCCTCTTTCATCCCTTCGAGGGCGGACTCGCGGGTCTGATAGGAGATGCCGAAATCGCCGCGAAGCAGGTTGCCGAGGTAGATGATGTAGCGCTGGACGACCGGCTTATCGAGTCCGAGGTCTTTGCGGACGGCGTCGATTTGGGCCTGGCGGGCGGCCGGGTCGCCGGACGTCGGGTCCTGGGCTGCGATGCGCTGGGCGACGAAATCGCCCGGCAGGACGCTCGTCGCGAAGAAGACGAGTGTCGCGACCAGCCAGATGACCGGGATGTTCACCAACACCCGGCGCAGGATGTAGGTCCTCACGGTTGCTGTCCCCCTTGTCCCTTAAAACGTGCACTGCGGGCCGAGGGCGCATTCTACCGCCTCTCGGCCCGCAGTGGATGGGTGGGTCTAGGCCGGCCGTCCCTGCCAGGTCGGGTCGCTCTGGTCGAACCAGAACTGCGTGCCGTACTGGTGCTGCTGGACGAACGAGACCGCTTCGGGGTACTTGAGGTAATTCCAGCGGAGGGAGGAGTTGACGGCGACCAGGTTGTATGGAATGCCAGCGCCGTAGTTCTTGACCAGCTCGCGCATGACCTCTTTGGAGAGCTCCTGGCGCTTGGCGATGTCGAACTCGGTCACGGCCTGCGCGGTGAGCTGGTCGACCTTGTCGATTTTGACGCCGAACTGCTGGAACTGGGGCTGGGTGGAGTTGTACTGGAGGAAGTTGAGCAGGGTGGGCTCGGGGTCCGAGACCTCCGTGATCCAGCCGTACCAGATGTTGTTCTTCCCGTTCCCGTACTCCTGTTTGACGATCTTGTTCGTGATCGTGGCGTACGGCTCGAGCTTGGCGATGAAGTTGTTGCCGAGGACGCGCTTGAGGTTGTTGGTGATGAGGGCAGCACCGCCGGAGTAGAGGCCCTCCCAGATGTCCGGGATGTCGACGATGATGTCGCCGAGCCCGGGCCCGCCGCCGGCCTCCCACATCTTCTTCGCCTCGGCTTCGTCCTTCGCGCGGTCCTCGAGATAGCCCGGGAAGGTGATGAGCTCCTTTTCGGTGATGGCGAAGGCTGCCTGGGTTGGCGGCACATTGCCGGAGAGGACGCCTTTGCCCTGGAGGAGGGACTGGATGAGGGCGCGGCGGTCGAGCGCGCGGAAGATGGCGCCGATGAGGTTCGGGTTGTTCCAGGGGGCAGCGCCGCCGTAATAGGTGCCCGCCTGCGGATTCCCGCCGAAGATTTTGACCTCGTGGATCTTGCCTTCGTACCGCTTCAGCAGGTCCTGGATGACCTGGTTCTGGGTGGGGATGAAGGCATCGAGCTGCTTCTGCTCGAAGGCGGCCTGCTGGGCCGTCTGGTCGGTGAAGAGCGGGAGCCACTTCACCCCGTCCCAGTTGACCTGGGCATAGAACTTCTCGTTGCGGACCCACTGCGAGTCGCCGTCTGCACTCCATTTCTGGAGGACGAACGCGCCGGTGCCGATGACGAGGTCAGCCTTCATGTTCGCGTAGTCTTTTTCGAAGGCTCGGACGGCTTCGGGGGCCTGGACCTTGGCATAGGAGCCGGCGAGGGTGGTGAGGAAGAAGGGATCGGGCTTGCTGAAGGTGACGCGGACGGTGCGGTTGTCGACGACTTCGACTTTGTCGACGTTCTGGAAGGCGGACTTCCGGTAGAAGTTCGGGTCGTCCGTGCCGTCGAGGAGTTTGCCGGCCTTGTTGCGATTGATGAAGAAGGCGATGTCATCGGCAGTCGCCTGGCGGCCGTTCACCGGGGGCTTATCGTGCCAGAAGAGGTTCTGGCGGACGGTGAAGACGATGGTGTTGGGGTCGGGCTGTTCCCACTTCTCGGCGAACGCGCCTTCGATTTCGGCCTTCGTAAAGCTCTTCCACTGGGTGACGCCGAGGTTCGTCATACCCATGAGCCAGGCGACCGGGGAGAAGCGGGAACGGTCGACGTCGAAGGTGTCCCACGTATTGTTGGCCGAGACGAAGCGGGCTGTGCCGCCCTTCTGGGGCGCTCGAGCGCCAGTGGTCGGGCTGGCCGCGGGCGTCCCCGAGCCGGCGGGGGTGGTTGCGCCACTGCTGGGCTTCGAATCGTCGTCGTCGCCACATCCGACGAGGCCGAGGGCTGCCGCGCCGATGCCTGCGGTTGCGGCGCCGCCGAGGATACGGCGCCGGCTGATGCCCTGCCGGGCGAGCTTTCGCGTCCAGTAGTTCTCGGACATAGGTGATGAGGTCCCCCCATGCTGTGTTTGCCCCGCCTCGATGGCAGCCATAGAAAGCGAGGGCAATTCGAGGAGTATACGCACGAGGGCGGTGCGGGGAAGTCGTCTTTCCGGTAAATCGCCTTTTACCCCGGGCGAAAGGTTTGTACCGGGCGATGGACCGGCCCGGCGCCAGCGAAGCGCATTTGTCCGACTGGCGCGGAGCCGCGATACTCAATAGTTGGCTCGCCCGCCGGGGCGGGACTCGTGGAGGCGCGTCTCGGCGCGCCGCTTGGACACAAGGAGACGACATTGGCAAAGAAGGTGAGGGCAGTGCTGACGCTGCAACTGCCCGCCGGGAAGGCGAACCCGGCGCCGCCGGTTGGCCCCGCGCTCGGCCAGCACGGCGTGAACATCATGGAGTTCTGCAAGGAGTACAACGCCCGAACGCAGGACAAGATAGGGCTGATCATCCCGGCCCAGCTGACGGTCTACGAGGACCGCTCGTTCACGTTCGTCTTGAAGACTCCCCCGGCGGCCGACCTGCTGCGGCGGGCGGCCGGGATCGAAAAGGGGAGCGGCAACCCGCGCCTGAACAAAGTCGGTCGCGTGACCGTCGAGGACATCCGGAAGATTGCGGAGACCAAGCTGCCGGACCTGAACGCGAATACGGTCGAGGAAGCGATGAAGATCATCGAAGGGACGGCCCGCAGCATGGGCATCGAGGTGGTGGACTGATGCCGAAGCACGGGAAGCGTTACCGGGAAGCGGCCGCCAGGGTCGACAAGTCGCGGTTCTACGGGGTGGATGAGGCGATCGCCCTCGCAAAGGAGATCCACCCGGCAAAGTTCGACGAGACGGTCGAGCTGCACATCAAGACGGGCCTGGACCCCCGGCACGCGGAGCAGCAGATCCGCGGGTCGACGGTGCTCCCGCATGGGCTGGGCAAAGTGATGCGGGTGCTGGTGTTCGCAGAGGGTGAAGCCGCGTCCGCGGCCCGCGAAGCCGGCGCTGACTTCGTCGGGAGCGACGACCTCATCAAGCAGATTGAGGGCGGATTCCTCGATTTCGACGTCGCGATTGCCACGCGCGAAATGATGGGAAAGGTTGGCCGGCTCGGCCGCATCCTCGGCCCGCGGGGCCTGATGCCAAATCCCCGTTCGGGGACGGTCGTCGGTGCCGAGGATATCGCGAAGTCGGTCCAGGAGGCGAAACAGGGCCGTGTGGAATTCCGGCTGGACCGCCTCGCGAACATCCACGTGCCGCTCGGTAAGGTGAGCTTCGAGGACCGGAAACTCAAGGAGAACATGGCAGCCCTCATCGAGGCGGTCAACGCGGCCAAGCCGAAAGAGGCCAAGGGCCAGTACATCCGCAGCGCCACGCTGACGACGACGATGGGCCCGGGCATCCACCTCGACCTGGCGCAAACGCTTTCGCTCAAGCTGACCTGAGCTTCCCGGGATACGGAACGAGCGAGCCCGGCTCCTCGAGGAGTCGGGCTCGCTCGTTCCAGGTTACCCATGCGCGGTCAGTGGGCAGGGGCGTGGGCGTCGTGACCGTGGCTGCCCCCGTGACCGTCGCCATCGTCCGCGGGAAGGTCGCGCGAACGCATGATCGAAATAGGAGCGACCCAGTCGGGATTCTCCGGGAAGCCGCCGACCTGCCGCTTGAGGAGGTAGAGGACGCCAAGGCTGACCGCCACGATGGCAACACCAGCGAGCGACCAGAGGACCACCGGCAGGACGTCGATTCCGCCACTGCCGGCCTGTACCATCGGGTCCGGGGTTCCGTGCCCGTCATCCGCTAGAGCGGGCGCAGCAACCGAAAGGGCGAAAAGAGCGGCGGCGGTGGTGGCGGAGATGAGGCGTGTCTTCATCGATGGGGAGTCTATCAGCCGGGGGCGACTCGAGCATCGGGCGAGGAAAGAAAATAGGGCCGGTGGATGTGTGGAGCGGACACGACATCCAGCGCGACCCGTCTACTATTTAGCACCTGCTCAGCGCGGAGCGCAAGACGGCGTGAGCGGAATTTTTCAAAGATAACGTTTTGTTGACGTTTGCGCCGGGAGGCCGCGGCAGTCGGGGCCATTCGGCCGGTGCCACGGCAGGCGCCGACGGGCAGGATGGGCAAAACCGCGCGGGAGGTTGGACGATGCGCGCACTGGTTCCTCTGGACGGGAGCACGACCGCGCTGGCGATTATGCCGGCGGTGCGGCGCCTGGTTGAGATGGCCCCCGGCATCGAGGTGCACCTCGTGACGGTGCTCGACCCGGGCGCCGTCCGGGGCCGGGCAGAACACCCGGTCCGGGAACCGCTCGGGGCGGCGGTCGGCACGGCGGCTATCAGGATCCCGGCGCCTCGGCTCATCGAAAGCCATGGGGAGGCGATTGCTCGGAAGTCGACGGAGTGGCGGGAGAAACTCGAAGACATCGCCAAGACTGAGCTGCCCGGTACTGCCGCAACCATCCACGTCGAGTGGTCGCACCATACGGCGAAGGCGATCATCGAGCTTGCGAACGAGCTCGACGTGGATGTCATCGCGCTGGGCACGCACGGGCGGTCGGGGCTTTCGCACCTGCTGGCGGGAAGCGTGGCCGAGGAAGTGATCCGTGACAGCGGGCGGCCAGTCCTGGTGGTCCGTGCAAAGAGCCAGTAGGGACTCCCTTCGATGAGGGCCGGGACGGTGCTGAACTGGCCGGGGCCGGCAAAGGCCGACGCGGCCAAGCACAGAGCTGCGGCCGGGCTCAATCCCCCCGTGAGTACACCTGCGCGGAACCCGGCACCAGGCGCTGCGGCAGCGGGTGCGACGGCCCCGCGCCGCAGGGTGAGAATGCGAGGACTGCAGGTCGCTCGACGAGCACGGCGCCGCCGCCCGGGGTGACCGGCGGGCCATCCGCCGGCGTCACACCGTACTGATGGCCCGCTCGCGGTCGAACGCGCGGAGGGCGAGCTTCCACAGCGCGTAATCGAGGAGGCTGAGGACCGCGGCAAACCCGAGCCAGGCGACCAGGGACGGCTCGACCGTCCGGGTGACGATCAGAAGAACGGGCAGCATGGAGGGCAGGAGCACGAGCCCGCTCAGGTGCTCGGCAACCCGTACGTCCTTCGAGCGGGCAGAGAACACGAGGCCGGTAAGGGTGGAAAAAAGCGCGAGGAGCGGCCCGGTGAGCAACAGGCCGAACGGCCAGCTCCAGTCGAGGGCGGGAGTGCGCACGGGTTCACTCACAACCACCACGACGGCGGCCATGTAGAGGAGGTAGATGGCGAACGAGGCCGAGAGCGTGGGGAGGAGGATGGCCGCCACCTTGCCGGCGAGCAGCTCGCGGTCGCTGATGGGGAGCGTGAGGAGCGGCTCGAGGGTGCCCTGGTCGCGTTCGCCGATGATCCCGTAGGCGGCCATCGTCGCGGGCATGATGACGGGGGTAAGGAAGAAGCAGAACATCGCCTGGCCGACGGCGAAATCGGGGCCGCCGATGGCACGGGCAGGGTCGTAAAAGAGGAGGTTCGCAACCGGGAGGACGAGGAAGGCGACCGGCAGGACGACGGCCGTCGCGACGATCATCCGGTGGCGCCGGAGCTCACCGAGCTCCTTCCGGGCGAGGGCGCGAACCGGGGAGCGGGCGATGACGGCGTTCATGCGGCGAGGCTCCCGGGGAGCGGCTGGCTCATCAGTTCGAGGTAGGCACGTTCGAGGTCGCCGGCCGGGCGGACGGCGATGATGCGAGCGCCCGCGCTGACGAGCCTGGCGACGAGTTCTGGGGTGTCGCGCTCGGAATCGGTAAGACGGACGCGGATGGCGGAAGGTGCCCAGCAGGTCTCGCGGACGGCGGGGAACGACTCGATGGCCCGGCGCACGGGCAAGTCGACGGCGCCGGCAAGTTCGACTTCGACGATGTGGCCGAGGAGGGCAGCACGCACCTGCCGGGGTGTACCGAGGTGGAGCAGGCGGCCTTCGCGGAGAATAGCGACCCGGTCACAGAGGCGCTCGGCCTCGGCGAGTCGGTGGGTGTTGAGGAGCACGGCGGTGCCCTCGCCCGCGAGGCCGCGGATGAGGTTTTCCATAGCCGCCGCAGCCAAAGGGTCGAGCCCGGAGGAAGGTTCATCGAGCAGGAGCACCGGGGGCCGGTGGACGATGGCCCGGGCAAGGGCGACCCGTTGCTTGAGACCTTTGGAGAGGCTGCCGACGGGTTCTCGGCGGCGGTCTTCGAGCCCGACGAACTGGAGGGCGCGGCCGACGGCCTCGCCGGGGTCGGCGAGGCCGTGGACATCGGCCCACAAGCGGACATTCGCCTCAACGGTCTGCCGCTCGTAGAGGCTCGGACGCTCCGGCATGACGCCGATTCGGCGGCGAACTTCCATCGTCTCGGAGGCCACGTCGTACGAGAGCACGCGGGCGCTGCCGCCGTGGGGCTGGAGCAAGGTTGCGAGGATGCGGAGGGTGGTCGTCTTGCCTGACCCGTTCGGCCCGAGCAGGCCAAGGATTTCGCCGCGCTCGACAGCGAGGGTGAGTGAGCTGAGCACCAGCCGCTCGCCGAAACAGCGGGAGACGGCGTCACAGACGATCGCCGGCTCCGCACCTCTCACAGTTGAAGGTTCGGCCGGGAGCGCCGGTTTCTCCAGTCAGCGCGCCATGCGGCCGCCGTCGACCGGGATGATGGTGCCGGTGAGGTAGCTCGCATCAGGGCTGCACAGGTACGCGACGAGGGCGGCGACTTCTCCTGGCTCGCCGTATCGGCCGAGGGGGATCGTCGCAGCGAGCTGCTGGTGCACGGCCTCGGGCTCGTCGGGGTTGATGCCGCGCTCGAGAGCACGCATCATCCGCGTTTCGATCGGCGAGGGGCAGACGGCGCAGACGCGGATGCGCATGGGCGCGAGTTCGAGCGCTGCCGTCTTCGTCATGCCGACCACGGCGTGCTTGCTGGCGCCGTAGGCGATGATGCCGGGGGTGCCGCTGAGGCCGGCGACGGAAGCCGTGTTGACGATACACCCGCCTCCGCTGGCGGCCATGATGGGCGCGACGTACTTCATGCCGAGCCAGACGCCCTTCACGTTGACGGCAAGGACCCTGTCGAACTGGTCTTCCGGGTAGGCGAGCATCGGACCGATCCAGCCTTCGATGCCGGCATTGTTGAAGAAGGCATCGATGCGGCCGAAGCGGTCGTGGGCGGCTGCGGCGAAGCGCTCGACGTCCGCGGCCCGAGTGACATCGGCAGGCACAGCTATCGCGCTGGAGCCGGCAGCCTCGGCGGCCGCGACAGCCTCATCGAGCGCGCTGCCCGGGAGGTCAACGGCGACGATGCTCGCGCCCTCCTGTGCGAACCGGGCTACCGCGGCGCGGCCGATGCCGCCCGCGGCCCCGGTGATGACGGCGACTTTTCCTTCGAATCTGCGTTCCATAGAACTGTCCCCTGGGTAAGGTTAGTGTGCGGGGGTATTCCCGCCGCCAGGGACGGGCACCTGTTCGGCGGCGATAACGGCAGCGCGGCGGGGGCCGCGGAACAGGGAGGCGATGACGGCGAGCGAGGAGGCGCAGCCGGCCGCTGCAAACGCCGCCCGGACGCCATCGACGATTGCGGCGTCCGGGAGATCGGCGACCCGGCCGGCGCTGTATCCCGCCGAAGCCGTGGAGACAGCCACGAGAACCGCGCTGGCGAGGGCGAGACCGACGGCATTGCCGATGTTGCGGGCGGTCGCAACGCTCGCGGAGGCGGTGCCGAGGCGGTCCGGCGGGACACTGTTCATGATGGTTGCGCTGTTGGGCGACATGAATACCGAGGTCCCGATGCCGATGAGAGCCAGGCGGGCGACGATGGCCGTGGCGGGGGTGTCTGCCGTGACGGTCGCGAGCGAGAAGAGGCCGAGGGCGACGAACGCGATACCGGCCGTCGCCTGGTGGGCAAAGCCGTATCTATCGCTCGCGCGGCCGCTCAAGGGGGAGAGCAGCAGCATCATCAGCGGCACAGTGGCGACGACGAGGCCGGTCTGCCCGGTGGAGTAACCCTTCACCTCCTGCAGGTAGAAAGGGAGGAGAAAGGTGACCGCGGACTGGCCGGCGAAGCTGAGCGCGAGGCTGCTGACACCTGCGGAGTAAGCGCGTTCTCGGAAGAGGCCGAGGGCGACGACGGGGCTCGGCGAACGGGACTCGATGCGGAGAAAGGCGGCGAGCGACGCCGCTGCGAGCGCGAAAAGTCCGAGGATGGTGGGGGACGTCCAGCCCCAATTTTGGCCCCGGTTCACCGCGAGGAGGGCTGCCGAGAGCGTGACGAAGAGTGCGAACGCACCTGGAACGTCCATTCGGCGGCCAGCCCGGGCGGCAGCGGGGCCCGGGGTTCGGATGACAGCCCAGGTGAGCGCCATTGCGGCAAGGCCGATCGGAATTCGGAACAGGAAGATCGCATGCCAGGAAAAGAGCTGGAGGACCAGGCCTCCGACGATCGGCCCTGACATCAGGCCGGCCCCGACGACCGCTCCGGTGGTGCCGAGTGCCTGGCCGCGCTGCGCGGGCGGAAATACCTCCGTGATGATGGCGTTGCCGTTGGCGATGGCCAGCGCGATGCCGACCGACTGGATGAACCGCATCGCGATGAGCTGCTCGAAGCTGGCAGCCAAACCAGCGCCGGCGAGGCCGAAGGTAAAGATGACCCAGCCTGCGAGATAGAGCCGCTTCCGCCCGTAAAGGTCGCCGGCGCGACCCGCGGTGAGTGTGAGGCCGGTGACGACGAGCGACGAGACGAGCGCGGCCCAGACGACGGTGTCCGGCGAGCGGTCGAACTCGCGGGCGAGCGTGGGAAGCGCGACGTTGACGATGGAGAAGTCCATCGTGGCCATGTAGGTGCCGAAGGCCACGGCGGCGAGGACGCGCCAGCGGTATTCCACGGCGCGAACTCTACGCGGGGCCCGCAGGTGCCTCAACGGGCGGCTCGGCGCGAGCGGGGCATTCGACGAGCGGGCAGCGGCTGCAAGCCGGCCTCCGGGCGCTGCAGGTGCGGCGGCCGTGTTTGATGAGAAGCATGTGGAAGATGTAATAGTCCGAAGGGCGGACGAGCGCCTCGAGGTGGCCGTGGGCGCGCTCCGCGGTCATCCGCTCGGGGACGAGGCCGAGGCGCTTCGCCACGCGCTCCACGTGGGTATCGACCGGGAGGGCGGGGAATCCGAGGGAAAACAGGAGAACGCAGGCGGCCGTCTTTGGACCGACGCCCGGCAGGGAACGGAGCCAGGCACGGACTTCCTCGAGCGGGAGGGCGCAAAGAACGCCGAGGTCGAAGTCGGGGAATCGAGCTTCGACGGCGCGGAGGACGGCCTGGATGCGGGGGGCCTTCTGACGGGCGAGGCCGCCGGGCCGGATGGCAGCTTCGATTTCGGCGAGGGGCGCCTCGGCCATCGCGCGCCAGGAAGGGAACCGCCGCATGAGGGAGATGAAGGCACGCCCGCTGTTCACGTCAGAGGTGTTCTGGCTGAGGAGGGTCAGGATGAGTTCCGAAAGCGGGTCGCCGCTCGGCCGGAGCACCGGCATGCCGTAAAGCGGCACGAGAAGGTCGATGATGCGCCCGGGTTCGTACATCAGACGTCGGCGCGAGCGAGGCGATGGGCGGCGAGCGCGGGGAGGAGGGGGACGCGCGAAACCTCGCGCGCATAGGTAGATTCGCCGCGCTGCACGGCGAAAAAGGCGTCCCAGAGGTAGGGCAGCGCACGAGTAGCCTGCATCCAGGGGGCGGGGAAGCGACCCAGCATGCCGTAGAACATGCTGGCGATGAGGCGTGCGGCGCGGAGCTCGGGCATCACTTCGCGGTCGATGCTGTGCTGATACGCGGTCAGCGGAGCGGCGCCGGCAAGGGCACGTAGAACCGCGCGGGCGGCGATGCGGCCGGATTCGATGGCGTAGGAGATGCCCTCCTGGGTGAATTCGTCAGCGAGGCCGGCGGCGTCGCCGGCGAGGATGACGCGGTCGGAGGCGATGCGCTCGCCGCCGCGGCGGAAACGGATCTTATGTCCGCGCGCGATGGCAACAGCGGCAGTATCGAGACCGAGCCGGCGGAGGTACGCGCCGACCCGCTGTTTCATCGTGCCGGCCTGCCCTGGCGGGAGGACGATGCCGATGGAGAGTACCTCCGCCTTCGGGAAAAGCCAGGCGTAGCCCCATGGCCGGTAGCCGAGCTCGATGAACGCCGTTCCCCGGGCGGCGCGGAGCCGGGGACCGGGCGCCCGGACCTCGACTTCGTACGCGGCGCACTCAGCGAGGTCCTGGCCGAGGCCGGCCATGCGCCCGACGGGCGAGTGCGCCCCGTCGGCAGCGACGATGCAGGCGGCCGAGGCAGCGAAGCCGTCTTCGGTGCGGACCAGGGCAGAGGGCTGGCCGATTTCGAGCGAGCGGACGGCGCTCCCGGGGCGGAATTCGGCGCCGGCCCGGCCGGCATGGTCGAGGAGCAGGGCATCGAACCGCTCGCGCATCACCATCGCGGCGAACGGTTCGCCGGAATCGCGGACGAAACGATAGCGGCCACGCCAGGCGATATCGAGGAGACTGACCTGGTCCTCGACGACCGGGTCGATCGGGAAGGGCAGGAGCCGCGCCGTGCGGCGAGGGATGCCGCCGCCGCAGGCCTTGTACCGGGGGAATGCGGCGCGGTCGAGGAGAAGAACACGGGCGCCGGACGCCGCGAGTTCACGGGCCGCGGTGCTGCCGGCCGGGCCGGCGCCGACGACGATGACGTCGAACTGGGGTGCCACGCTCCAGACTGTACCGGGGCTGCAGCGGGGGATGAAGGCGGAGGCTTACTCGGGCGTGTTCTCCCAGTCCTTCCAGGAGCCCGTGCGAGCACCCGTTTCCAGGACGTGACCCTGGCCGAGCTTCTTTGGTGCCGGTGGCTGCTCGAGCCGCTTGAGGACGAGCCAGGTCGCGAAGCTGAGGGCGCCCATGACGGAGGCGAGGACAGCGAGGCGCTGGATGCCGCGGGAGGGGGCCTCATCCCACGCCGCGTAGGCCCGGCGGGCGAGGTCGAGGGCGCGGGCGCCGTCCCCGGCGGCGAGTGCCGATTCCGCCTCGGCAAGGGTGGCATCAGGGTTTTCGAAGAGCATGCCGATACGGCCAAAGAAGCCCGGGTCGAAGCTGGCGCGCTTCTCCTTCGCGAGCTCGATGAGCTTTTGGGCTGCGGAGGCATTGACGCGGCCGGTGACACCGGATGAGGCCGCCGCGCGTGCGCCGGCAAAGTCGCCCTGCTCGAAGCGGGAGCGGGCTTCGCGGACACCCTCGCGGAACCGGGAGTCTTCCGGTTCGTCCGCGAGCTCAGTTTCGGCGGCCTGGATGGCGACGGCCGCCTGGCGCATATCTTCGATCAGGCGGGACGTCTCGGAGAGGCGTGCCTTCCCCCAGGACACGGCGGCAGCGTCCGGGACCCGCACGCCGGCGACGGCGGCGAGCGAGGATGCGGAGCGATAGGCCGCGATGATGCGGTCGCCTTCTGCGACCTGGCCGGCGACGGGCTCGAAAACCCACGCGATGAGGTTGTTGTAGATGTCGGATGGGATACCTGAGCCGAGGCCGGCTTCGCCGGCGCGGGTGCGGAGCCCGCGGACGAGGTCGTGGGCGGCGCGTCGCTGAGCGAGGAGCGGCCTCGCGGTATCGGGGACGAAGACCCATTCGAGGAAGAGGGCATCGAGGTTGCGGTCGGAGAGGAATTCGCCCTGGTCCATGAACCAGCCCTCGTTGAGCGGCCAGAGAGCGGGCTCGTCGTCGATGCGGGAGAGGACGGTCGTCATGTTCTGGCGGCCGCCGATGGCAGCTTCGTAGGCGAACCAGAAATCGCCGGAGCGGCCGTACCAGTAGACTGGCGACCCGCCCATGGTCGTGCCCCAGGAGACGAGGGGGTAGCTCACGCCAGCGGATTTCCAGTCGAGCGGCCGCACGGCCACGCCGAGCTGCGGCGCGACGATGCGGGTCGCCCACTCGGCGAGACCCTCCCAGAGGAAGGGCCGGGCGACGTGGGTGGTCCCCGCCCACTGGTGCGCCAGCTCGTGGATGGTCACCTCGTCGCCGATGCCGCCGGCCTCGTGCGAGAGGAGCACTTGTCCCAGGCCAGAGAACGCGACACCGGCGATACCGTAGCTCGCGATGTGGTAGGACTGGCGCATGGTGACGTCGGTATACGGGTACTTGAAGCCGAAGAGCGTCTCGAGCAGGGGAAAGGCCTGCTTCGCGATGGCGAACTGCCGGGCTGCCCAGTCGGCATCTCGGCGGAAGAACTTGAGGGTCATCGCGACCTGGCGGCCGTCCGGCATGACTACGGAGTCGGTGAGGACGCCGCGGCGGGATTCGTCAGTGACTGAGAGGGCGAAGGCCGAGAAGACGCCGGGGTCGAGGCGCTGGCGGCAGCGCTCATCGAGGGCGGCGCACCGGTCGAGGACGGACGGGTCATCGGCGGCGAGGGCGATGAGGAAGACATTCCCGCAGACCCAGCGCTGGAGGCCGGCGCCTTTAACCTCCGCAGGCTGGTCCTTGCCGACGAGGCAGCCGGGGTCGAGGACGTTGTCGCCGGTTTTGGGGACATCGATGAAAACCCATGAGCCGGGGCCCTGGCCGATGAACGGGACCTCGATGAGGCCGGGTTCGAGCGTCATGAGCGGTCCGGAGGTCGGCTCGAGCCGGTAGGAAGCCTCGAGGGTGACCCGTCGGTTCGGTTTCAGCGGCTCTGCCAGCTCGACGGAGACCACGGCAGCGCGGCGGGCGGCTTCGTCACCGGGCTGGAGGGTGAAATCGAGCGCTTTGCCGCCGCTCGTTACCGAGAGGTCGCGTGCATTTGGTAGCACGTAGAGCGGCAGCTCGCGAAGGTCCTGCTGTGATTGATTGAGGAAATCGGCCCGTATGCTGACGGTCACCTTCCCGGCGGGCGTGTCGAGCCGGTAGGCGGTCTCCGAGGCGGAGACGAATGCCGCGTTCTGCTGGGCGCGCGAGGCGGGAGGCGCGACGAGGCCGAACGCGGCAGCGATGGCAGCGAGCAGAACGAGAGAGGCGAGGGCGCGGGCCTTCACATCTGAGAGTTCGGCGGCCGGGCACAGCGGGCGCAGGGGCCGCGCTAGTTCACGAGGACGCCGCCATCGACCGGCAGCACGACGCCGGTGACCCAGCGGGCTTCGTCGGAGCAGAGGTAGACAGCCGCGGCGGCGATATCCCATGCCGTGCCTTCGAGGCCGAGAGCGGTCGCCTTGCGGCGCGCTTCACGGACGGATTCGGTCATGCCGCCGGCGGCGACCATCGGCGTGTAGGCCGGTCCCGGGGCGATGGCGTTGACGCGAATGCCGTCGCGGCCGTGGTCGGCGGCCATGGCGCGAGTGAGCGCCTCGACGGCACCTTTGGAGGCGGCGTACGGAGCGAGCCCTCGCCCCCTCTGCGAGGCGATGGAGGAGATGTTCAGGATGACACCGCCCCCGGCCGAGGCGAGCATGGCGGGGATCGCGTGCTTGCTGGCAAGGACCATGCTCGTCACGTTCACACGGACCTGCAGCTCCCACTCGTCGAGCGTGAGGTCCGTAACGCGTTTGGCGATGCCGATCCCGACGTTGTTGACGAGAACATCGAGCCGTCCCCATCGGTCGAGCGCGGCCTGAACCATCGCCCGGCAGGCTGTTTCGGAGGTAACGTCGGCCTCGAAGGGAGCCGCTTCGCCGTTCTCCCCAGCGACGAGACTGGCCGTGTGCTCTGCGGCCGCGCGGCGGCGGTCGACGAGGAGCACCGAGGCGCCTTCGCGTGCAAAGAGGATGGAGATGGCGCGGCCGTTGCCGATGCCGTCGTCCCGGGAGCCGGCACCCGTGACGATCGCGACCTTGCCGCCGAGCCTGCCCGCCATTGCCGGCCTCCGGTTGGGAAGATGCCGGATTGTAGCGCGCCTGGCGGGGGCTTGGCCGGGAGTTGGCGGCAGCGGTACGGTAGCAATCGTGCCGGAGTTCACCTGCGAGCGTTGCGGGAAGGGATTTACGGTCGCGCCCGGGGCGCTGGCGAAGTACCCGGGCTGGAGGCCGCGCCGCTGCTTGCGCTGCCGAGACACCGAGCGGAAGGAGGACGGCATGGGAAAGACTTCGGCCGGGAGCGGCAACGGAGGAGAGCAGGACCCGCAGACCGGCATCTTCACGGACGGGTCGTGCCAGGGAAACCCGGGCCCTGGGGGCTGGGGCGTAGTCTTCGTGCGCGACGGGAAGGTCGTCGCAGAACGGCGTGGCTTCGAGCCGCAGACGACGAATAATCGGATGGAGTGGACGGCGATGATCGCCGGGCTGGAAATGGCGCCGGCGGACGAGCCGGTCACGGTCTATTCCGACAGCCAGCTCGTCGTCCGGACACTGAATGAGTGGGCTAAGGGCTGGGAGGCCCGGGGCTGGAAGCGGAAGGATGGGCCGGTGACGAACCTCGATCTCGTGCAGCAGGCCTGGGCACTCAAGCAGCAGCGGCCGCTGGTGAAGGTAGAGTGGGTGCGGGGCCACGCCGCCTCGCAGTGGAACGCTTATGCAGACCAGCTGGCGACGGCGCACCTGCGGGAGCAGGACCGGGATTGACGCGACCTGCTTCATCCCGCGGCCGTCACGCTCCCGGTCCGGTGCCCTGGGGGCGGAAGCGGGCAGACCTGCTTCCTAACGAGCGACCGGCAGGCGGAAGCGGGCCACGGGCGGGGTCTCGTCGGGGAGACCATCGCGGCCCTCGAAGCGGTGGCGCCGCGGGTAACGCGGACAGGGAAGGGCAGGGCTTTGCCATGGATGAAACGGTATGGTGCGTGTCCTCCGTCTGCCGGCAGGCAGGGATGGCATCAGACGGGCGCGCCAGCTGAGGCGAGCAGCTCCTCGGCAGCGGCGAGATTGGCGGGCGTCAGGCCCCCGAGCATCGAGGCGAGTTCCGCACGGCGGGCTTCGCCGGTCACTTCGCGGACTTCGGTCCAGGTCGCGCGGCCGTCGGTGCGTTTTTCGACGACACAGTGGGTATCGGCAAACGCTGCGACCTGGGGCAGGTGGGTGATGCAGAGCACCTGGTGTCGGCGAGCGAGGCGGCGAAGGGCTCTGCCGACGACGGCACCCGTTCGGCCGCCTACGCCTTCGTCGACCTCATCGAGGACTTCGAGGCGGCCTTCGCTGGCCTGGCCAAGGGCGACGGTGAGCGCCAGGAGGAAGCGGGAGGTTTCGCCGCCGCTGGCGACGGCAGAGAGGGGCCGCGGCGGCTCGCCGGGGTTGAACGACGCGAGGAACTCGACGCGGTCCACCCCGGCCTCCGTAAAGGCGCGGGGCAGGGGCTCCGGCTCGGGGTCCAGGATGCGCGGGGAATCGGCAACGACGTCGTAGTCGGGCAGGGCGACGGGAGGACCTGCGGGGTCGTCTTCGCAGGTAAAGGCGACGGCGAGGCGGGCACCGCCCATGGCGAGTTCCTGGAGTTCGGCGCTGATGGCTGCGACGAGGCGGCCGGCGGCGGCCCGCCGGGCGCGGGAGAGCGACTCGGCGCGGATGGCGAGCTCGGCGAGGAGGCCGGTTTCCGCGGCTTCGAGTTCTCCCACCGAGGCCTCGGCACCGGTGAGGTCGGCGAGGCGGGCAGCAGCCTCGTCCCGGTAGGCGAGGACGGCCCCGGTGGTGTCGCCGTATTTGCGGAGGAGGCGTGCGATGCGGTCGAGCCGTTCGGTGACAAAAGCGAGGCGCGCGGGGTCTTCGTCGAGCGCTTCGCGGTAGGCGCGCAGGGCGCGACGGAGGTCGTCGGCTGCCGCTTCGAGGACGCCGGCTGCGTCGGCCAGGTCCGCCGCGGAGACATCCCGTGCCGTGATGGCGCGGACGGCGGCGATGGCGTCGCCGATGGCGGGCTCGTCGAGGGCAGCCAGGGCGCGCTCGGCCTCCTCGCGGAGGCGAGCGGCGCTCCCAAGTCGGGTTTGCTCGGCACGGAGGGCCTCCTCCTCGCCGGGCACCAGTGCAGCGTCGTCGATTTCCGCGACTTCGAAAGTCAGGCGCTCGACGAGGCGTTCGCGCTCCCGGGCGTCGGTGCGCAGCGCCTGGAGCCGCCGGCGGACGTCGCGGAGCTCACGGACGAGGGCGGCGACGGCGGCGCGCTCGTCCTGGAGGCCGGCGAACGCGTCGAGGGCGGCGAGCTGGACGGCGGGGCGGAGGATCGCGAGCTGTTCCGACTGGCCGTGAATGTCGAGGTAGCCTTCGGCGAGGGCGCGGACATCTTCGAGCCGAGCAGGCGCATCATCGATTCGATACGAGGAGCGGCCGGAGACGGTCAGGGTGCGCTCGACTGCGAGCGCGCGGCCGGCCCTGGCGAGGCGGGCGCGGACGATTGCCCGCTCGGCGCCGGCTGCGACGATGTCGCGCCCCATCCGGGCGCCAAAGACGAACGCGATGGCATCCACGATGAGGGATTTGCCGGCGCCCGTTTCGCCGGTGAAGACGGTGAGCCCGGGCCGGAGGTCGAGGGCAACCTCACGGGCGACGGCGAAGGAAGAGATTTCGAGCCGTTCAAGCACTGGGGTTCATGGTGCTGGAGAGCTGCATTTCGAGCTTCTCGGCGAGCTCAGCGTAGAAGCTCGACGGTTCGCGGAAACGGACAAAGCGGGTGAGATGTTCGCTCTGGCGGACGACGATCCGGACGCCGGCAGCGACGGGGTCATCCACCTGGCCGTCGATGCTGACGATCGCTCCCTGCTCGCTCGTGACTGCCATTTCGATGACGGATTCAGGCTGGAGCACGAGGGAACGGCCGAGGGCGAGATGGGCGGAGACGGGGGTGAGGACGAGGTGGTGCTCGGTCGGGGCAAGGATCGGACCGCCGGCGCTCAGCGAATAGCCGGTGCTCCCGGTGGGCGTCGCGACGATGATGCCGTCGCAGCGGAAGATGGCCAGCCGGGCACCATCGATGTGAACGTCGACGTAGACAGGTCGCCCGGGGGATTTGCGGCTGACGACGATGTCGTTGAGGCCGTCGAAGGCGTGAACGGGAGCGCCGTCGGCCATGATTTCGCCGTGGACCATGATGCGCTCTTCGAGCCGCCAGTCGGCCGCAACGATGCGTTCGATGCAGGTAAAGAAGTCGCGGGGGCTCATATCGGTGAGAAACCCGAGCCTGCCCATGTTGACGCCGAGGATGGGCGTCCCGTGGGGGATGGTGATGCGGGCGGCGCGGAGAACGGTGCCGTCGCCCCCGACACAGACGATGAGGTCAGCAGCGGCGAGGTCGGCGGCGGGAGGGTCGGCCCACGCATCGTGGATGGCAGCGAGGATGCCGCGCCGGGCGAACTCTTGCGCGACCTGCCGGCCGAAGGCGAGAGCGCCCTCGCTCCGGGGTGCATGGAAGATGACGGCCTGGCGCAGCATTCAGGCATCTCCGGCGGGCGGGGTGCGCAGGCAGACCAGGTATTCGGTGTTGCCGTCGCCCCCACGGATGGGCGATGGAATGATGCCACAGGTTTCCCAGCCGTGAGCAGCGGCCCACCCGAGGAATCGCTCCCGGACGCGTTTCAGGACGGCCGGGTCACGGATGACTCCGCCGGCCGGCACTTCGGCGGGGCCAGCCTCGAACTGCGGTTTGAGGAGGGCGATGACCGGGGTGCGAGGCGGGACGCGGGCGGCAGCAGCGGGGAGTACCTTCTCGAGAGAGATGAAGGAGAGGTCGGCAACGACGAGCCCCACCAGCGGCAGCGGAGGGAGGGCGCGGGCGTTCACGCCCTCGAGGAGCTCGACGCGGTGGTCTTCGCGGAGGCGCTGGTGGAGCTGGCCGCGGCCCACGTCGACCGCGATGACGCGAGCGGCACCGTGCTGGAGGAGACAATCGGTGAAACCGCCTGTCGAAGCACCGAGGTCGAGGCAGACGAGCCCTGAAGGGTCGATGCGGAACTCCCGGAGGGCGGCCTCGAGCTTGAGCCCGCCGCGGCTAACGTAGCGAAGGGGCTCGGTGACCTCGAGGGGGGCGGCGGGGTCGAGCGGTTCAGCAGGTTTCACGAGGCGCCGCGTGCCGGAACGGACCTGCCCGGCCATGATGAGCTGCCGGGCGCGCTCGCGGGATTCGGCGAGCCCCCGCTGGACGAGGAGGATGTCGGCGCGGACGCGGGCCATGGAACGAGGCTACACCGGGGACCGGGTCGGCGTGTACGGTGGAAGCGGGTTCCCGTAGAGTTGCCGCCACAACCGTTCGACTCGAAGCGAAGGAAGGTCACTGATGGCAGAACTGACCGGTGCGCAGATCGTCGCGAAGGCGCTCAAGCAGCAGGGCGTGGAGTATATGTTCGGTGTCGTCGGCATCCCGGTGGTGCCAATCGCCATCCACGCGCAGCGCGAAGGCATCAAGTACTTCGGTTTTCGGAACGAGCAGGCAGCGAGCTATGCAGCGGCCGCCATCGGCTACCTGACGGGGCGACCGGGCGTGTGCCTTGCGGTCTCGGGGCCGGGAATGATTCACGGGATTGCCGGGATGGCGAACGCGTGGGCGAACTGCTGGCCGATGATCCTGATTGGCGGCGCGAACGACTCGTACCAGAACGGGCAGGGTGCCTTCCAGGAGGCTCCCCAGGTTGAGACGGCGCGGCCGTACGCGAAGTATGCGGCCCGGCCGGACAGCACGAAACGCATCCCGTTCTTCGTCGAACAGGCAGTGCGGGCGACGATCTACGGCCGGCCCGGGGCTGCGTACCTCGACCTGCCGGGAGACCTGATCACCGGGAGCGTCGAGGAGAGCGAGGTGCGCTTCCCACCGCGCTGCCCCGACCCGCCGCGCTCCCTTGCTCCGTGGGAGAACGTCGAGCGGGCACTGGAAGCCCTGAAATCTGCCGAACGGCCCTTAGTCATCGTGGGGAAAGGGGCAGCGTACGCCCGGGCAGAAGACGAAGTGCGGAAGTTCATCGATACGACGCAGCTGCCGTTCCTGCCGACGCCGATGGGGAAGGGGGTCGTGCCAGACGACCACCCGCTGGCCATCTCCCCGGCGCGGTCGTACGCCTTGCAGCATGCGGACGTCGTGCTGCTGCTCGGGGCGCGACTGAACTGGATCCTGCACTTCGGGCTCCCGCCGCGGTTCGATCCGAACGTGCGGGTGATCCAGGTCGACATCGCGGCGGAGGAGATCGGCAACAACGTGCCGGCGGAAGTCGCGCTCGTGGGCGATGCGAAGGCGATCACGGCCCAGCTGAACGAAGCGCTGGCGAAGGAGCCCTGGCAGTACCCGGCGGAGACGACCTGGTGGACGGGGCTGCGGAAGAAAATCGAAGAGAACGCCGCCACGGTGGCGGAGATGATGGCCGATGAGTCAGTACCGATGAGCTACTACCGGGTGTACCGGGACATCCGGGAGTACATCCCGCGCGACGCGATCATCGTGAACGAGGGTGCGAGCACGATGGACATTGGGCGGACGCTGATGCCGAACTTTTTCCCGCGGCATCGGCTGGATGCGGGCTCGTTCGGGACGATGGGCGTAGGCGTAGGGCAGGCGATTGCGGCGGCGGCTGTCCATCCGGAGAAGCGGGTCTTCTGTATCGAAGGGGACTCGGCCTTTGGGTTCAGCGGGATGGAGGTGGAGACGGCTGCCCGCTACGGGATGAAGAACATCGTGTTCATCATCATCAACAACAACGGTATCGGGGGCGGGCCGGACGAGCTGGACCCGGCCCGGGTGCCGCCAAGCGCCTACACGCCGAATGCGCATTACGAGAAGATGGCAGAAATCTACGGCGGCAAGGGGTTCTTCGTGACCGAGCCGGCGGAGCTTCGGCCGGCGCTGGAAGCCGCACTTGCCTGTGACAGGCCGGCGATCGTGAACATCATGATCAGCGCGCGGAGCCAGCGGAAACCGCAGCAATTTGCCTGGCTGACGCGCTAGGGAGGACGGGATGAGCAGCGACCTCGACCTCGTCCCGTGGGAGACACTTACGCCGGGTGACCTCGGAGAAGCGTGTCAGCGTGCCATCGACGCCTGCGAGGCGGGAGTGGCCGAGGTCGTCGCGCTCGCACCGGCGGTACGGACGTACTCGAACACGATGCTCGCCCTGGAAGATGCGCTGGAGCCGGTCGCGATTGCTTCCGGGGCCTACGCCTTCCTCGCGTACGTCTCAGCCGATGACGGACTCCGCTCCGCCGCTCGGGAATGGGATGAGCGACTGGACAAGTACCTGGTCGAGCTCTCCTTCCGCGAGGACCTCTACGAGGCCGTCCGGCAGTTCGCGGCCAGCGAGGAGGCGAAGGCGCTCACGGGAGAGGACGCACGCTACCTTGCATTCGAGCTGCGGGATTACCGCCGAAACGGCTTCGAGCTGCCGAGGGCGCAGCGGGAGCGGCTCCGCCAGCTGATGGACGAGCTCGTGGCCATCGGCGTCCAGTTCCGGAACAACATCGATGACTACGAGGACGGCATCGAAGTCACGCGGGAGCAGCTGGCGGGGATGCCGGAAGCGTGGATCGAGCGGCTTCGGACGGTTGAACGGAACGGGGTCACGCTCTACCGGGTTTCGCTCGACTACCCGGAGGTCCAGCCGTTCCTGGCGAACTGCCCGGACGGCGAGCTGCGGCGTCAGCTGTTCGAGAAGGACCAGCGAAAGGGCGGCCGAGAGAACGTGGCGCTGCTGGAGCGGGCGCTTCGACTCCGGCAGGAGGCTGCGGAGCTGCTCGGATACGCCTCGTGGGCCGACTACCGGACAGAGACGCGGATGGCCGGGACGCGGCAGGCTGTCGAGGAGTTCCTGGGCGACCTGCGGACGAGAGTCGCGGTGAAGGCAGAGCGGGATTTAGCCGGGATGCGGGCGTTCGCGAAGGCCCGGACCGGCTCGGATGAGGTGAATATCTGGGACTGGCGGTACTGGCACAACGAGCAGCTAAAGGCGGAGTACGCCATCGACGAGTTCGAGGTGGCGCAGTACTTCCCGCTCGAGGCCGTCATCGAGGGGCTGTTCGCGGTGTACCAGCAGGTGCTCGGGGTGCGATTCACGGAGGCCGGTGATGCACCGCGCTGGCACCCGGACGTACAGGCGTTCGATATCAGCGAGGCCGCCGGGGGACCGCCGTTCGCACGGTTCTATATGGACCTGTTTCCCCGGCCGAGCAAATACGGCCATGCGGCCGCGTTCACCCTGCGGCGTGGGCGACGGCTGCGGGACGGGAGCTACCAGAAGCCGGTCAGCGCAATCGTGGCGAACTTCACGAAGCCATCCCGGAGTCAGCCGTCACTGCTGCGGCACAGTGAGGTGGTCACCTTCTTCCACGAGTTCGGCCATATCATGCACCAGACGCTGACGCGGGCGGAGCGGGCGCGGTTCAGCGGAACGCAGACGGAACGGGATTTCGTCGAGGCACCGAGCCAGATGCTGGAGCACTGGTGCTGGGAGCCGGAGGTGCTGGCATCGTTCGCGCGGCACTGGCAGACCGGGGAGCCGATTCCGCGGCAGATGGTCGAGGCGATGGTCGCAGCGAAGAACCTGAACAGCGGGATCTCTACGCTTCGACAGCTGTTCTTCGCGACGCTCGATTTGCGGTATCACTCGCCGGGGTTCAGCGGCGACTCGACGAAACTCGTCGAAGAGCTGCACCCCATCACCGGCTTTCCCTACACCCCGGGCACCCACTTCCAATCAGGGTTCGGCCACCTGTTCGGGTATGACGCGGGCTACTACGGCTACCTCTGGTCGCACGTCTTTGGTGACGACATGTACACGCTGTTCGAGTCGGCGGGGCCGCTGAGCGCGGAGGTCGGGCGACGCTACCGGGAGACCATCCTGGCGCGAGGCGGGGCGGTGGACGGGAACCAGCTCGTACGGGACTTCCTCGGGAGGGAGCCGAATAGCGATGCCTTCCTGCGGGGGCTGGGGCTGGCAGACTAGGAGGGCGGCTGCCGGGGCTCGCGGGCGCTCGTTGCGAGGACCAGGGCAACGCCGATGGCCATGCCGACCCACCCCATGAGGGCGAACGCACCAAACCAGAGCGAGCGCCGGTTGAGGCGGGCGACAGCCAGCAGGACGACGAGCGGCGGGAGGAAAAAGGCAGCCGCGCCGATGTAGAACAGGGTCTCTTCGGGCCTCACGAGCGGCTCCCCGGGTGTGCGCGGTGGGCGGCCACCCAGTCCCGTGCCAGGAAGCGGAGGAAAGCGGCGCCAAGCACGGAAGCTGTTGCGGCCGTGTAACCGACGTGGGTCGGCCAGTGCTCAGTATCGGTCCCGGCGACGATGCCGTGGACGAGGCCGAGGGCCAGGCTGGCGTAGGCGAGGCGGTGAAGCCGATGCCAGGCACGCCGCGGAATCCATCCCGCGAGCCACGTGCTCGCCACGATGGCGACAAGCAGCCAGGCGGCGATGATGCCGGCGCCGACCGCCCACGGGCGATAGGGTGCGATGAAGGGGATGGCGGCATCCCACACCGCGAACCGGATATACGGATCGGCAACGAGGGCAGCCGCGTGGACGACGGTGAAGGCGACCGCGAGGGAGCCGGTGACGCGGTGGAGCTCGAGGGTCGGGACCTGGCCGGAGATGCCGGGATGGTACTTGAGGCTGACGCCGACGCCGGTGAAGACCGCAGCCCAGAGAAGAGCGAAGGCAACCCAGGCGGAAGCGCGGGCAGCGGCCCAGGCTGTCGACTCACCTCCCCAGCCCTGGCGCCGTGCTACCACGACGGCGATGACGCCGAGGATGGAGAGCAGGAGGGTAACCGATCGACTCATCAGCTGCCTCGGGAGGTTCTGCTTTTCGTGGGGGTGGGCGATGGCGGCGCGGCCGTTGCGCCGGCAACGGGCGACGATGACGCGGGGGTCGAGAGGCCCCCGGAAGCGGGGGTCGAGGTATCGGGCGGGGCCGCGGTGGCCGCCGGGGCCGGCGGAGCGGGTTCAGACGCTCCTGGAGATTCGCGGGTGTAGAGCAGCCAGCCGAGTCCTAGTGCGGCGATGGTGGCGGCCGAGAGCAAAACCGTCAACCAGTGCTGATGTTCGCGGGCGAAGGGGTTCGAACGATGGCTGGCCATGGTTCATCAGGGTGCCAGCGACGTCGTCAAGAATCTGTGATGGTCGAGTGGGGGCCGACCCGGACCGCCGGGCTCGCGGACGGGCTCGCGATGACGGCCACGCGTCAGTGCTGTGAGCGGTTCGCGTTCCCGTTGAAGGGGGCCGCCGGCCATCGATTCATTTTCGAAGGGCAGCACGGCGTCGCCGCCGGTCGCGGTGCCAGCGTCAACGCTCGCGACGGGGCAGGAGCCGGATACGGCGTGGCCGTCGTTCTCGCAGGTGGGCGCTGGCGTACAATCCCGGCGTGGAGCTCGAACGGTATATTCGCGCAATCCCCGATTTTCCCCGCCCGGGCATCCTGTTCCGGGACATCACCCCGCTGCTCGGCGAGCCGGGCGCGTTTCGGGCCGCGCTCGACCGGCTGACCGATTACGCACGGGCGGCAGGGCCCGGGGCCATCGTCGGGATCGAATCACGAGGCTTCCTGTTCGGCGCACCGATCGCCGACCGGCTCGGGCTGCCGTTCGTGCCCATCCGCAAGGAAGGGAAGCTACCGGCCGCTCGGCTAACGGTCGAATACGCCCTCGAGTACGGCGAATCGCGGCTCGACATCCACCAGGACGCCGTCGCACCGGGAACTGCGGCGTTCATCGTCGACGACGTGCTGGCGACGGGGGGCACGGCGCTGGCGGCGGCGAAGCTGGTCGAACTCCTCGGTGCGAACGTGGCCGGGATGGGCTTCCTCATCGAGCTCGAGGGGCTGGGAGGCCGTCTGCGGCTCGGGGCCTATCGGGTCGAAACTTTGCTCCGGTTCACGGAGGGGTGACGTGGAGCCGACGTTCGAGGTCATTCGCTTCGACCGGCCGGTGGTGCGCGTCCTGGACCAGACGACCCTGCCCCATGAGGAGCGGTGGCTCGAGGTCCGGACCATCGAAGCGCTGGAGGAGGCAGTGAGGAGCCTTCGAGTCCGTGGTGCACCGCTGCTGGGGCTGTGCGGGGCGGCAGGGGTGGCCATCGCGGCCGAATCGGACCCCTCCGATGCTGCAATTCGAGGGGCGGCCGCGCGGGTCGGGAGGGTACGGCCTACAGCGGTGGAGCTGGCGACCGGTGCAGAGGCGTGCGCCGGTGCGGTGCTGCGGCTGCCGCCAGGGGAGCGGGCCCCGGGTGCATGGGCATACTGCGCAGCGTACCTGAGCCGACGGCAGGCCGAGGACGCTGCACTCGCCAGGTACGGGTCCGAGGCCCTGCCTGCTGGAGACGTCCTCACCCACTGCAACACCGGTACACTCGCCACGGGGGGACTGGGGACTGCCTTGGGCGTCATCCGTGCGGCATTTGCCGCCGGGAAGCTGGAGCGCTGTTACGTGACCGAAACGCGCCCGCTGCTGCAGGGGGCGCGGCTGACCGCGTGGGAGCTGCAGCGGTCGGGGACCCCGGCCGTGCTGCTACCCGACACGGCGGCCGCAGCGCTGGTCCTCTCGGGGAAGGTGGCTGCCGTCGTGACCGGGGCGGACCGCATCGCCGCAAACGGGGACACGGCGAACAAGGTGGGGACGCTCGCGCTCGCGCTCGCTGCCGCGCGGGCGGCTATCCCGTTCTTCATCGCCGCTCCGACGAGCACGTTCGACCCGGGCTGTGCTACGGGAGCGGATATCCCGATTGAGTTCCGGTCGGCGGAGGAGGTCGGAGGGTGGGGCGCCGAGCGCTGGGCGCCCCGGGGCATCGAGGCATGGAACCCGGCCTTCGATGTCACCCCGGCCGACCTCATCACCGGCTTCATCACCGAGCTGGGCGTGGTCCGGCCTCCGTTCCCGGGCTCGATTTGCGACCTGCTCGCCCGGTCGTCTCGGGAGGCAGCGCGGAGATGAGCGAGCCCATATCGCTGGCGGTCATCGGCGGTTCGGGCTTCTACGAGATGCCCGGTCTGGAAGACGTGGAGGAATTCGATGTCGCGACGCCCTTTGGGCCGCCGAGTGACCGGGTCCGGGTCGGGATGCTCGGCGGGCAGCGGGTCGCATTCCTCGCGCGGCACGGACGGCGGCACACCATCCTGCCCTCGGAGCTGCCGCAACGGGCAAACTTCTGGGCGCTCAAGCAGCTTGGCGTTGAGCGCGTGCTTTCCGTCTCGGCGGTCGGCAGCCTGCGGGAGGTGTACGCGCCGGGACATCTCGCGGTGCCGTCGCAGCTCATCGACCGGACGTGGGGCCGGCCTTCGACTTTCTTCGGCGACGGGCTGGTGGGCCACATCAGCTTTGCCGACCCCTTCTGTCCGCGGATGCGGGCGGCGGTACTCGCGGCGGCGCGGGCCGCCGGTGCCACGGTTCACGATGGCGGAACCTATGTCGTGATGCAGGGGCCGGCCTTCTCGACCCGGGCGGAAAGCGAGCTGCATCGAGCCTGGGGAGCAGACCTCATCGGGATGACGGCCCTGCCCGAAGCGAAGCTGGCGCGGGAAGCGGAGCTCTGCTACGCGACGCTGGCGTGCGTCACGGATTACGATTGCTGGCATGAGACCGAGGCGGCGGTGGACGCCGCGACCGTCTTCGAGACGCTGCGGCGGAACGCCGCGGTGAGCCGGGAGGCCGTTCGGCTGCTCGTTTCTGCGCTGCCGGCGCGCGACGGGTGCGCCTGCGCGACGGCTCTCGACGTCGCGATCCTGACGCCAAGAGAGGCGGTGGCCGCCGAGACCCGGGAGCGGCTGGCACCGGTCCTTCGCCGCTGGCTGGAGGCGGGCAGGTGAGCCTCCTGATCGCCGGCTGGGTGGCCATCGACGAGATCGAGACGCCGTTCGAGCGGCGGGAGGGCTCTCTCGGCGGCTCGGCGACTTGTGCCGCGCTCGCGGCCTCGCTGTTCACGGAGGTCCGGCTCCTGGCGGCCGTCGGCGAGGACTTTCCCGACGAGATGCGCCGGGCACTGGAGCGGCCGGGCATCGACCTCGCCGGGCTGGAGGTGGTGCCCGGCGGTGAAACGAGCCGCTGGGGCGGCCGCTACCACTACGACATGAACAGCCGGGACACCCTGTACACGGTGGTGGGAGTGAACGCGGCCTGGGAGCCGAAGCTGCCGCCCGGGTGGGAAGACTCGAGCGGGCTGTTTGCTGCCGCCGGTGACCCGGTGCTCCAGCAGCGGCTGATGGCGATGGTACCGGGAGCACGAACGAAGATGGTTGACACCATCAAGTTCTTCATCGACGGAGCGAGGGATGAACTCATGAACGCGTTCCGGGCGGCCGACGTGATTTCCATCAACGAAAGCGAGGCGCGTGAACTCGCGGGGGTGCCGAGCATTGCGCGGGCCGGCCGGAAGCTGCTCGACGGAGGCACGAGGGCGGTGATCGTCAAGCTCGGCGAGTACGGCGCAGCGTACATCAGCGGCGAGGACTACTTCGTCGCGCCGGGCTACCCGCTGGAGGAGGTGGTGGACCCGACGGGCGCAGGGGACGCCTTCGCCGGCGGTTTCATGGGCTACCTCGACGCCGTGCCCGTCATCGACCGGCAGGCGGTCCGGCGGGCGATTATCTACGGCTCGACGGTGGCTTCGTTCTGTGTGGAGGGTTTTGGGCCATCGCGGCTGCTGACCCTGGAGCGCGAGGAGGTGGAACAGCGCTACCGCCAGTTCCGGGCACTGACGCACTTCGAGGTCGAGGACTGATGGCAGAGCGGGAGCTGCGGCTTGGCGGGATCCCGGCGCGTCGGCTCGACTACGTGGTTCGCCAGCTGCGCGACCCCGACGAGATTCGGCCATTGCTGCGCGCACGGGTCGAATACACCGCGTATGCGCTCGGCCAGCTCGAGCCGGAGCTGTTCGGGCGAACCCGCTGGTTCCTCGCACGCGGGACGACCGGCGTGGGGCTGGTGCTGCACAGCCGCGGCGGGCTCGGCGATGCGACCTTCGTGATGGGCGACCCTGACGCGATTCACGCAGTCCTTTCCATACACCCGGGCACGGCGCAGACGTACGCGACCTGCCAGCCGCAGCACGTGGACGTGCTGAAGCGGGTGTACCGGTTGGCCACCCAGCAGCCGATGACGCGCATGGTGGTGACCCGGGAGACGTTCCGGCCGACGCAGCTCTACGAAACGGTGCATCTGACGGGAGTAGACATCCGGAAGGTCAACGCCCTCTATGGGAGCGAGAACGGACCGAGCTACTACATCCCGGAGCACATCGACAGCGGCGTCTACCGGGGAGTGGTGCTGGAGGGCAGGCTGGTGGCTATCGCGGGCACGCACGTCGTGTCTCGGCAGGAGGGGGTTGCCGTGGTGGGCAATGTGTTCACCCACCCCGCCTACCGGGGCCGCGGGCTCGCGACGAGCGTGACGAGTGCCGTGACGGGGGCGCTGCTCGATTGTTGCGATTACGTCGTGCTCACCGTGGACCCGCGAAACACGCCGGCCGTGGCGGCGTACGCCCGGCTCGGCTACCGGGAGGCCTGCCAGGTGGTGGAGGCGAGTGCGACGCGGCGCGACCCTTCGGGTCTTGGCTCCACGCTGCGGCGACTCCGTGCCGCTATGCGGGGCCGGAAGTATGATGGAGCGTTCGTAACCCTGCACGACTAGGCGGGGCCGCTCACACTGACCCAGGAGTCCCCGGTTTGTCAATCCCGTGTGACATCGCCAATCCACGCCTCGCGCCGGAGGGCATCCGGCGCATCGAATGGGCCGCACGCGAGATGCCTGTGCTGCGCCTGATCCGTGAGCGCTTCCAGCGCGAACAGCCGCTCCGCGGCATCCGCATGACGGCCTGTCTTCACGTGACGACGGAGACGGCGAACCTGGCGATTACGCTACGGGACGGCGGCGCGGAGCTGCGGCTGTGCGCAAGTAACCCGCTCTCGACGCAGGACGACGTCGCGGCCGCGCTGGTGGAGGAGTATGGCATCCCCGTATTCGCCATTTGCGGCGAGGACAACGAGACGTACTACCGGCATATCCACCAGGCGCTGGAGCACGGCCCGCAGCTGACGATGGACGACGGCGCGGACGTCGTCGCGACGCTGCACAAAGAGCGGCGCGACCTGCTGCCGGGGGTGGTCGGCGGCACCGAAGAGACGACGACGGGCGTCATCCGGCTCCGGGCGATGGCGGCTGCGGGTGCGCTCGGCTACCCGATCGTGGCCGTGAACGAGGCCGACACGAAGCACCTGTTCGACAACCGGTACGGCACCGGGCAATCGACGGTGGACGGGATCGTGCGGGCCACGAACGTCCTGCTCGCCGGCAAAACGTTCGTGGTCGCCGGTTACGGGTGGTGCGGCCGGGGTGTTGCGGCACGGGCGCGGGGGATGGGGGCACAGGTCGTCGTGACCGAGGTGGACCCGGTGAAGGCGCTGGAGGCGGTCATGGACGGCTACCGGGTCATGCCGATGGCTGAAGCCGCGAAGCTGGGAGACATCTTCGTCACGCTCACGGGCGACATCAATGTGATTGACCGGCAGCACCTCGAGGCGATGAAGGACGGGGCGATCCTCGCGAACAGCGGCCACTTCGACAGCGAGATCAACCTGAAGGCGCTGCAGGCGATGAGTGAAGGGAAACGGGCTGTCCGCGCGTCGGTCGATGAATACCGACTGCTCGACGGGCGGCGCCTGTACCTGCTGGGCGAAGGCCGACTCGTGAACCTGGCGGCTGCGGAGGGCCACCCGGCGGCCGTGATGGATATGTCGTTTGCGAACCAGGCGCTCGGGGCGGAGTGGATCGCGCAGAACGCGCAAAAGCTCGAGAAGAAGGTGTATGAAATCCCGCACGAAGTGGACCAGGAGATTGCGCGGCTGAAACTGCACGCGATGGGCATCCAGATCGACTACCTGACGGAAGAGCAGCAGCGCTACCTGGCCAGCTGGCAGGAAGGGACGTAGGCCAGCTCAGCCTGGAGGGAGGGCCCAGGCGGCGGAGCCGATGGGCACGGCGAGGCCGTCGCGCTCGAGCCCGGCGAGGTATTCCCGAAGGCGCGGCCGGTGGCTCTCCGGGAGCATGGCACGCAGTTCGTCTTCCGCGGCCGGTCCGGAGCGGAGCCGGTCGATGATGCGGCCGCGCGCATAGCGAGCGGTCGATTCGAATGGCAGGGCGGCTGATTTCGGTGAGGTGCGGGCCGGCGGCTGGCCGGCGAGCCACCAGCGGCATTCCGCTGCCAGAGGGCACTCGAAGCAGCCGGGGGCCCGGGCAGTGCAGACGAGCGCGCCCAGGTCCATCAGGGCGAGGTTATGCTCGCGCGCCCCTTCAGCAGGGAGCAGGGAACGGGTGGCGGCGACCAGCTGGCCCGGCGGGACCTCCCGGGGGCGAGCCACGCCGGCCAGCACCCGGGCGACGACCCGCGCGATGTTGGTATCGAGGACGGGCACCGGCTCACCGCGGACGAAGCAGCGGAGGGCGGCAGCGGTGTACGGTCCGACGCCGGGGAGCGCGTGGAGCGCGGCAGGCTCCCAGGGGAGTTCGCCGCCGTGGACTTCGACGACCCGGCGGGCAGCCGTGTGGAGGGCGAGCGCGCGGCGGTTGTAGCCGAGGCCGCGCCAGGCGGTGATGACATCTGCGGGCAAGGCTGCGGCAAGCGCACCGAAACTCGGCCAGCGTTCGAGCCAGGCAGCGTAATACGGGATTACCCGTTCGACCTGCGTCTGCTGGAGCATCACTTCGGAGACCAGGACGGCGTACGGGTCGCAGGTTTGGCGCCACGGCAGGTCGTGGCGACCGCGGTCGGCGTACCAGGCGGCCAGGGCGCGGCGTATGGCTGCCGGGTCGATTTCAGGCGTCGCGGATGTCGCGGTCATCGGCATTCATGCGCGACATGCGTTCGAGAGCCTCGTCGGAGAGCAGGAGGTCGAGGAACAGCGTACGTTCCAGGGCGAGGCCGTCGGCCCGGTCCGTGGTCGGAGCGAGGCGAACGAGCCGCTTGATGTGGCCGACAGCCCGGGGGGAAAGCGCGGCGAGCTCGGCGGCGAGCTCGCGGGCGCGGTCGAGAGCACGGCCGGGCGGGAGGAGCTCGTGGACGAGCCCGAGGTCGCGGGCTTCGGCGGGCGAGACGGTGCGGCCGCGAAGGATTATCTCGAGGGCGCGACCGACGCCGACGAGCCCGGGGAGCTTTTGCGTACCACCGGCGCCGGGGAGGATACCGAGGCGAACCTCGGGCAAACCGAGCTCATAAGGGCCTTCCTCGGCGACGCGCAGGTCGCAGCACAGGGCGAGCTCGAAGCCGCCGCCCATGGCGAAGCCGCTGATGGCGGCGATGACCGGCTTCGGCATCTGTTCGATGCGGCCGAAGACGCGGTCGATGTCGCGAGGCGGCAGGGGCCGGGCAGGGTCGACGGCGATGCCGCGTTCGCGGAGCTGGCGGGCGAGGGCTTCGAGCTCGTGTACGGAGTAGTGGCGTACGAAAACGCCCGGGACTCCGCCGGTGATCACGATGGCGCGGGTCGCGTCATCCTGCTCGAGGCCGGCAGTCGCCGCATCGAGCTCGGCGACCGTCCCCGCGTCCATGTACCCGCGGGGCGGGTTGGTGATGGTGAGGACGGCGACGTGACCGGAGCGTTCGATAGTGACCTGGGGCATGTCAGTCCTCCTCGTCGTCCTCGTCGTCGTCTTCGTCGTGGTCTCGGCCGCCGATAAGAGACGGTACGAGCGCGACCTGGTTGGAATCCGGGCGCGCCTTCCGGGGGGCGGGTACGGCACGGAGACGTTCGTTGAGGCTGGCGATATCGGCAGCGGAGGCACCTTCTGGGGCTACGACCGCCACGGCGCCAGAATCGCGGAGGACGCGGAGGTCTGCAGCAGAGGCGGCCAGGTCGACGGTAACGACGAGGCCGGTATTCGAGAACGAGGCCAGGCGGACGAGCCCGAGCTGTTCGGAGAGCTTCATCGGGCCGTGGGCGCGCTGGACGAAAAGCCCATCGAGGCCGAGGGGGCCGAGCGCGCGGAGGACGTTGTCCTCGACGGATTCGCTGGCGACGACGAGGTGGCCCATTTTTTCGACGTCGACGGCTGCGGAATCAGTGGTCTCGAGCGGGCTGATGACGAAGTCGCAGCCCGCCTCGCGGAGTTTTTCGGCATCGGCGACGGAGAGGACGGGAAGCGACACGCCGGCGGCGACTTTCGGGCCGGCGACGCCACGGAGCTGGTCCGCGGCGAGGGCAGCACTGCCGGCCAGGAAAAGCACGGCGTCGGCGCCGGCGTCGAGCGCGGCCCGGGCGGCTGCGGCATCGCGAACGGTCGCGAGGAGCGCCATGGCGCGCGGCTGCTCCCGCGGAACGCGGCCAAAGCCGATTGCCGGGCCCTCCCGGCGCTGGATGCGGGCAATGGTCTTCTGGAGCTGGCTCATGTGGCCTCCGGTGGGTGCGCTTCGGGGATTCGCTCGACCACCATCTTGCCGCGGGCGAGCACTACGCGGATCGCGGCGGGGTCGGCAAGCGCGGTGATGTCGGCAAGGGGGTCGCGGCCGAGGAGGATGAGGTCGGCATCGAGGCCTTCGCGGATGCGGCCAGTTCGGTCGGTAAGACGCAGGAGGTCTGCCGCCCAGGCCGTCGATGCGAGAAGTGCGGCAGCCGGCGAAAGGCCCAGTCGGACCATGCGCGCGAGCTCCTGGGCGTTATCGCCGGGACGGTTGAACGGCGTGCCCTGGTCCGTGCCCATCGCGATGCGGACCCCGGCACGGATAGCAGCGCGGAAGCTTGCCTCGTGGGATTCGAGCACCTGCCACCCTTTTTCGACCATGTAGGGCGGGACGCCGGCCTCGGTCCCCATGTGGGCGATCTGCCACGGCGCCGTGAGGGTCGCGACGAGGTAGGTCCCGCGGGAGGCCATCATGTCGATTGCTTCTTCATCGAGCCAGACGCCATGCTCGATCGAATCGACACCGGCGAGGATGGCGTTCTTGATGCCTTCCGTGGCCTGGGCGTGAGCACCGACGACACGGAAGGCTTTGTGGGCTTCATCCACGCCGGCACGGAGCTCGTCGAGGGTGAAGCTGGGTGAGCGAGGGTCGACGCCGGGGGTCATCACACCGCCGCTGGCGAAGAGCTTGACCGTTGACGCCCCGGCACGGAGCTGCTCGCGGACTCGTTTCCGGACTTCGTCGGGGCCGTCGGCTTCGACGGCGATGAACCCGTGGCCGTGGCCCCCGGTCATCGTCACGCCGTAGCCGGCGGCGAGGATTCGCGGACCCTCGAGCAGGCCGGCTTCGACGGCCCGCGCGAGATGGATGTTCAGGTAGTCAGCAGCGCCGAGGTCGCGGACGGTGGTCACGCCGGCGCGGACCGTTGCGGCGGCGTTCCGGGCTGCTTTCCATGCGCGCGTGGGGAGGGGCTCGGCCCGTATAGCGCCGAGCTCGTCCGGGTCACCTGCCGAGGTGAGATGGACGTGGCAATCGATGAGGCCGGGGATGAGGAAAGCGCCCGCAGCTTCGATCTCACGGGTGCCGGCCGGGACGTCCAGCGGAGTGCCCGTCAGCGCGATGCGGTCGATGCGGCCGCCGGTGCAGAAGACATCGAGCCCGCCGCGAAAGGTGCGAGTCTCGTCATCGAATACGGCGACGTTGCGGAAGCGCACAGGGCCGTGGTGCACGGCGGCAATTCTTCCACGGGCGGCGCGCGCTGGCGAACTGGCGGACCGCACGGGCTCCGCGTAGAGTGCAGCGCCGGGAGGTCCGCTGATGAACATCCGGGTCCAGCTGGTCATCGACGAATTCGAGCGGCACCGGCGGCAGTTCGCGTACCTGTGCCATGCACTGACGGGGGAAGAGCTGGCAACCGTGGTGCCGGGAAGCCACTGGACGGTAAAGGACTACATCGCCCACCTGTGCACGATCGACGGCCTGATCGTCCCACGGTGGGCCGCGATGGTTGGGCAGCAAGCGCCGCTTCCCGACACGCCAATTCCGAACCCGTTCGACATCGACGACTGGAACGAGGCTGCAGTGCAGGCGCGGCGGGACCGCGCGATTGGCGAGTTGCTCGAGGAAGCGGCGGTTCACCGGGAGCGGTTGCTCCGAGCGGTCGCGGAGTTCACCGACGCGCACCTCGACCAGGAGATCCTGTATGGGGGGGACCGGAAGGTCCTGAACATCCCGCCGTCGCGTGTGCGGTTCGGGGGACTGCTCTGGGGCGTCGCCATCCACGAGCCGACGCACACGCGCGACATCCTGCGGGCGCTGCCCCGGCGGGCAGAGGAGCCGTGGGTGCGGGAGTGGCTTGCGAGCGTGAGCGATGCGCTTATCCCGCAGGGCGTCCGGGAGCAGCGGGTCTAGGCCCGGGGAAGGCAGCTTCAGCCACAGAAGAAGCGGTAGATGCCTGCCGCCGCGCGGGCCGCGGCGGATTCGAAGGCGGCGACGAGGCTGGCGGCCACCACCGCGACAATGATGGCCGCCAGCACGGCCCGCTGGGCGAGGCTGCCGGGCTCAGGCCGCACGGCGCTCTAGCGCCCGCTGGTCGGGGGCGGACCCCGCAGAATCGCTTACGCGGAAGGTGCCAACGCTCTTCGCGAGGGCTTCGGCGAGCTCACGGAGGGCGGCCGACTGGCGGTCGAGCGAGGCAGCGCGGTCGCCGAGGGTGGTCGTAGAGGCGTTCAGCTCCTGGACCGTTGCAGCGGCCTCCGAGGAGCGCTGGGCGACCTGTTCGACAGAGGCGAGGACCGACTTGGAGGCAGCGGCGATGTCCTGCGCGCCAGCCCCGGCGCCCCCGGCCGATTCGACGAGGGAACCGGCAGCCTCGACGACGGTGCGGGCGGAGCCGGCCAGCTCACCGATTTGCTGGACGATGGCGTGGACGCGGTCGCCGGTGCGGGCGATGTTCGAGATGATTTCGCCGAGTGAAGCATCGACCCGGGCGGTTACCTCTCGGCCCTGCTGAACATCCGCGACTCCAGTCTGCATTGCGGAGACGGCCTCTGTGGTGCGCTCCTGGATTCGCGCGATGAGGTCGGCGATTTCGCGGGTGCTGGCGCTGGAGCGCTCGGCGAGCTGGCGGACGTTCTCGGCGACGACGGCGAAGCCGCGGCCCTGTTCGCCGGCGCGGGCGGCTTCGATGGCAGCGTTGAGGGCGAGGAGGTTGGTCTGGGCTGCGATTTCGTCGATGACCGTCACAATGTTGCCGATCTGCTCGCCGTAGGCGCCGAGCTCGTTGACCGTGGCGGCGGCACGCTCGACGGCGCCCGCGATGGCCTCCATCGAGGTGACGGCGAGTCGGACGGCGTCCTGGCCCTGGCGGGCTGCATCGCTGCTGCCACGCGTGGCGTCGTTCACCTCGCGGGCGAGAGCGGCGATCTCCTCGAGGCGGTGGTGGATGGCAGCGAGCTCCTCGCGGGCTTCGCGGGCCGTCAGCGCCGTCTGCCGGGTGACGTCGGCGACATGGTCAGCCTCCCCGGTGGCGCGGGCGAGGTTGGCTTCGGCCGCGGCGGCGATGTCGGCAAGGCGAGCAGTAACGTCCCCGATGTCGGCCGAAGCCTGCGCGATCTGGCTGGCGGCGCTGGCGACGTCGGCGGCCGAGTTTTCCACGCTGGCAGCGGTATCGAGAACGCGGCGGGCATTGGCGCTGACGTCCTTTACGAGGTCGGCGAGGCTGCCGTTCATCCGGCTGGCGGAACGGGCGATAGCGGCCAGCTGTTCCTGGAGGCGGTTGAAGGCGCCGGCCATTGCGCCGATTTCGTCAGAGCCGGAGGCGCTGACGGGGGCGACATCGAAGATGAGCGAACGCGTAAGGTCGCCGCGGGCGGCGGCCTCGAAGGCCTCCTGCATGGCGGGCAGCTGCTGCGTCGCGAGCCGGTCGGCAGCGGTGCTGATGGCGGCGGTGGAGCGGCGGACGCGCTCGGCCACGAAAACGGTGACCCCCGTGTGGAGGACGACGAAGGCGGCATGCTGGATGACGATGGTGAGCGATGCTCCGGTGTCGAAGACGTACTTCGGGAACAGGTAGTTGCCGGCGAGGTGGTGCGCCGCGATGACCCCGGCGGCCACGAGGATGGGGAGCGCGTCGTAGTAGATGACGAGGAAGCTGAGAGCGACGAAGACGTGGAAGTGGACGACGGTCTCTCCGCCTGAGGCAGCGATGAGCATCCCGGACATGGCCATCAACCCGGCAGCGGCGGCGAGACGGAACGAACGCTGGCCGCCTGCGACCGCATACGCTCCCCACACTCCCCCGGCGATGACGAGGCTGCCGAGGGCAGCTGTCACGACGGAGAGGTCGCCGACCGCGAGGGCGGTGATGATGACGGCCGGCACATGGGCGGCGATAACGCCCAGGACGAGGCGGTCGCGCGCGACAAACGAAACACCCGGCATTGGCAACTCCAGAACGAAACGGTGTGCTACGCGGATTGTTCGGCCGGGAGCCGCGGCGGTATATCGGGGAACTGCCTGAGCGGCGACTCAGCCGAGGGTTTCGCCGTAGGGGTAAAGTGCTCCGGGGTATCCGAGCGGGTAAGGCTGGCGCGCCGTAGGCTGGAAGCATCCCCAGGAGGTGCGGCGATGGCGCAACAGTACGCAAACCCGCCGGTGATGACCATCGACCCGACGAAGCAGTACCGGGCGACGATCGAGACGACGGCCGGCACGATGACGGTCGAGTTTTTCCCGGCGGAGGCGCCGAAGACGGTGAACAACTTCATCTTCCTGGCGCGGGAGGGCTTCTACGACGGCGTCATCTTCCACCGAGTCATCCGCGGGTTCGTCATCCAGGGCGGCGACCCGACCGGGACAGGACGCGGCGGGCCTGGCTACCGGTTCGAAGACGAGCCCGTGACCCGGCCGTACCTTCGCGGGACGGTCGCGATGGCGAACGCAGGGCCGAACACGAACGGGAGCCAGTTCTTCATCATGCACGCTGACTACCCGCTGCCGCCGAACTACACGATTTTCGGGCAGCTGACGTCGGGTGAGGACGTGCTCGACGCCATCGCGACGGCGCCGACCGGCGCGCAGGACCGGCCGCTCGAACCGGTGGCGATCACCCGGGTCACGATCGAAGAGGCGTAGGGCGGCGGGGTCGGCTACCATCCCCGGCTGATGGAACTGCCCGCGCCTCGTCCCTGGCCGTTCAAACAGCTCCTCCTGCCCGCTGCAGCGGCTGGGGCCGTCGTCGTCTGCCTCGTCGCGGTCATCCTGGCGGCGCGCGAGGCGGGCAGAGGCGGGGCTCCACCCGAGCCAGGGCCGATGACGATGCCCTCGGGGCCGGGCTATACCACGTTCACCGTGGAGCGGGCGGAGGCTGGACGGTTCACGGTCTCCGGCGGGACGGGGGCGGGGGAGCTCGCCGTGCCGCTGGATTCGCGGGCGTGGGTGCTCGAACCGGCTGCGGAAAGAGCTATCCTCCCGGGGATGCAGGCGGCCGTCATCGGCGTGCCAAACGAGGTGCGGAATGCGGCGGTGCGGCTGGTCGTCGTCGGCCAGGGCGATGGACCGGGCCGCACCGCCGGGCCGTTCGCGGGGCATGAGGCGCTTGGGGAGGCCGCGGCGCTCCCGCTCGTGACCGGTCGAGTGGAGAGGGTCGAGGACGGGCGGATGGTGCTCCGGACGTCGGGGGGCGAAGCTGAAGTGTGGTTCCGGGAGGGCGCCCCGGTGTACGTCGCGCGGGAGCGAACGGCAGAGGCGGTCCGGCCGGGCGACCGCGTCGGGGTCCTCCTCGCTGGGGGCGGGCAACCGAACCTCGCGGCCGGACTGTTGGTGTTCCCGGGTGAGTGAGGCGGCTATTCGCTGCGAAGCGCCTGCGCGTCGGATGAGCGGGCGATGAGGCGGGCGGCGAACAGGAGCGAGACGACGAACACGAGGGCGACGGCGCCGAGGCTTGCGCCCACCAGCAGCCAGTCGGTCCGAAGCTGGTAGGAGGGTTCAGCCAGCCGACCGGCGTCGTCAACGTCGAGGAAGGAGAGCATCCGGCTGGCGATGCCGCGGCCGAGCCAGGTGCCGGCGGCGACGCCAACGATGGCGACGAAGGCGTATTCGACAGCGAGGACACAGGCGACACCCCCGCGGGAGAGGCCGAGCGAGCGGAGGACCGCGAATTCGGTCCGGCGGCGCTGGACCGCGACCCAGAGCGAGACGAGGAGCGCCGCGGTCACGAGGAGCAGCACGGCTCCGAAGGCGAGGTAGAGGATTCCTGCACCGCCGGCCGAGATGAGCGGGTTCCGTTCGAGGCGCCCGAGTTCACGGGAGCGGTCTGTGACGAATCCGAAGTTGAAGGGGTCGTTCCGAAGGAGCTGCTCGATGGCCGGGACATCGGCCCCGGGAGGCGGCTGGAGCCAGGCCTCGTTGAGGGCAGGCTGGTTCGCTGACCCGGCAAGGCCGAGCCACGAGAGGAGGTGGTCGCGATTGAAGACGACCCCGGGGCCAACCGCGGAGGGGAGCGTCGGGAATGCGGCAGCTTCGCCCACCACGCGGATGGGGACCGTGACGGCGGCAACCCTGATGGTGCCGACGGCACCCACGGAAAGACCAGTCGCGGAAAGAAAGGACCGGGTGGCGATGACGGGAAGGGGAACGGCCGGCTGGGCCCGGACGAGGCCCCAGAGCTCCGAGCTTTGCCCGGGCGCGCGGCGGATGCGGCCGACCTGGCCAGGTACTGCACCGTCACGAGTGACCTCGAAGATGTCGGGCGTGGTCGGGCGGGAGGGCAACGGCGTCCAGGCGGGGTCCCGGCGTTCGAAATCGTCGAGCATGATGGAGTCGCCGGTGTTCGTCGCGGCGGCCAGGTTGTCGAAGAGCATCGTGAGTTCGAGGGTATTGAAGCGGTTCGCCGGCTCGGTAATGACGAGGGCAGCGAGGGTGAGCGGTTCCGGGAGCTGCCCTTCGAAGAGGCGGGAGATGGTGGCGGTCATGGTCCGCCACTCCCCGGGCTCGATGGTGCCGAACTCGATGAGCTGGTGATAGCCCGATGCATCGCGGACGCGGGCCCAGAGGGTCATCTGGTTGGGGGTCGATGAAGCCCGGACGTCGATGCTGAGTGAGACGGTGCCCCGAGGAAGTTCGACGCCGCGGAGCGGTTCCGGGGCGCCGAGGTCGGCCATCAGGTCCCGCAGCGGGCGCTCGGCGAAGTCGTCACGCCACCAGAGAAGGAGCGGTGCGTCATCGGGATTGACGCCGAGGGCCTGGAAGGTCCGGGCCGTCACGCCGGCAGCGGCGGGGGAGGCGGGGAGGCGGAGGACGGCGGAGGCGAGGGACACGCCGGTTTTTTCGCGCAGGGCAGCATCAGCGGCGGCTCCATCGAGGCCGAGGTCGGCACTGCCAGTGGTCGCTGCGCGGATAGCTGCCCCGGACTGGAAGCTGGCGCGCTCCTCGAACGTTGCCGCGGCGGTGGTTGCGTAGCTGGCGGCGAACGTGCCAACGGCGAGCGCGAGGGCGAGGAGGAGGGTGAGACGGGCAGAATGGCCCGGGCTGCGGGAGACCTGCCAGAGGCCCAGCTGGACCGGCGGCGACGCCTCTCGGGCGAGAAGCCGCGCGAGGATTCGGGTCGCGGCGGGGTAGACACGGAGAAGGAGTGCGGCGGCCGCCGCGGCGAGGATGGCGGGGGAGAGCAGGAGCAGAGGGTCGGAGGTAACGCCGCCGGTGGGCGAGGCCTGGAACACCGTGCCCCGCTCGCGGAGCTCCCAGAGCAGGAGGGCCGCAAAGGCAGCGAGGACGAGGTCGAGGTAATAGCGCTGAAAGAGGGGCTTGCCGGGGCGCGCCTGTTCGCGGCGCCGGGCAACCGCCGTAGCCCGCGCGGCGAGCAGCGCCGGCACCAGCAGCGCGACGACCGAGACAGCGACCCCCGCCCCCGCATACAGGAAGGCCTCCGGGGGCAGCGCCGCCGGCAGCAGGGCGCCGCCGTTCACCGATTCGAAGGTCGGCGTGAGGCCGAGGAGCGCCGTCCCGGCGGCGGCAACGAGCGGGGCGATGAGGACGATGGGCGCGCCGACGATGAGCCCCTCAGCGAGGGTGATGACGCCAACCTGGGTGACGCTCGCGCCCCGGCTGCGGAGCAGTGCGACTTCATCGGCGAGGCGCTCGGTCAGCACGACCGAGACGAGGACGACGTAGAAGATGGCGACGGCCGCGATTTCGAGGAGGAGGATGGTGAGTGGCGTCTGCTGGTACTGCTGGGCGCGGCCGTAATCCCGGAGGACGCTGCCGAGCGGGCTGAAACTGGCTCCGCCGAGCGGCTCGAGGTCGTAATGGAGCGCGGAGAGGTCCGCCCGGGCGCGCTCGAAGGTCTCGCGGGAGAGGGCTTCGGGGCGAGCGTACGTGTGCCAGGCGGTGGCGGCACCGTACGCAGGGAACTGGGCTGCGAAGGCCCCGAGGAGGGTTTCCTCCGGGACGAACATGGGGATGACGGGGCCGTTTTCGGGCAGGAGTCGGTAGGGGGCGAAGAAGCGGTCGGCCGGCACCACCCAGAAGGGGTCGTCGGTGCGTAGCGGCTCGATCACGGCGGTGATGACCGCGGAAAGGGAGAACGTGACGCCGGCCGAGGGGGTGCATGGGGGCGGAGGCGGGCGGTCTTCGCGGGGGATTTCGCGAGCACACGTATCGAACTCCTCTACGAGGGCGAGCGGCTGGCCGACGCCGAGGCGGGCGGCGCGGGCGGCATCGCGAGAGACCGCGACCTGGATTGGTTCGCCGGGAGCGGCGGGCCGCGGGAGTTCACCTTCGAGGACGGTGACGGCGGCTTCGTAGCCGGTGACCGACTGAAGCTGGCCGATCGGCGCGAGGGGAGACGGTCTTTCCCCGGGCGGGGCGAGGAAGAAACGCGGCCCAACCAGCACGCGCGATTCGCCCTGCGAGAACCAGCCGATGCGCTCGGCGATGCGGCGCTCGGCGACCTCACGGAGGGACTGCCCTTCCGGCGTGCCGAGGGGGACGGAGGTGAAATTCACCCGGTTGCCCGGGGCCTCGCCGAGCCGGTCGCGGACGGTGAAGGTAAGGCCGATGTCAGACATGGTGCGGGCGTAAACCGGGGCTGCCGCGAGGAGTGACGCCGCCATGAGCATGCCGAGGCCGAGGACGGCCAACAGGCGCCAGTTCCGTTCGCTGCGGCGGGCGAAGAGCCGCCAGGTGGCGAGTGCGCTCCGCATCGGGCGCAACTGTACACGAGGGCTGCCGGGACGGCGCGGGTCTGCTTTGCCGGGCGGGCTCGACTCCGGTAGGTTTCGCGCGGGGAATGCGAACGGCGCTCTTGGTCCTGTCGATGGTCATCCGTCGGAGCCTGGCGAACTGGCGCCTGCTCGCAACGGTCGGGGTCGGGGTCGTGACGGCCGCGGCTTTGATGGCGTCGGTGGTGCTCTATTCGGACGCGGTGCGCGACCTGGGGCTCCGCTACGCGCTGCGGAATGCCGAGCCGGCCGACCGAAACGTGCGCGTCGTCATCTCGGGCCGGCCCATGCTGGATGACTACCGGCAGCGGCGGGAGACGGTCGACGACCTGCTGGAGCGGTACCTCGGAGGTGTCATCGATGAGACCATCCGTTTTGGGCGGACGGCGACGTTCTACGTCACACTGCCGGGAGCCTTGGTTCCGCCCGACGAAGACCGGCCCCGGGGCCATTTCCAGTTTGCGGACCGGGTGGCGGACCACATCGAGCTGGTCGAAGGACGGTGGCCGGCGGCCCCCGGGCCGGGAGCGGGCGGCACGGCGCCCGTGCTCGAAGCGGCAATCGGGAAGGAGGCAGCGGACCGGGTCGGGGTTCGGGTGGGCGATAGCTTCGACCTGCACCCGTTCTGGCGGGAGGATGCGGCACCAGTCCGGGTGGTGGTGTCGGGAATCATCGCACCGCGGGACCCCGATGAGCCGTACTGGTTCGGGCGGAGAGACCGGTTCGCGCTCGACACCTCGTGGCAGACGTACCCGCTGTGGGTGGATGAGGCGGCGATACGGGAGGCGGTGGCTGCCTATCTGCCGGACATGGACAGCACGCTCGAGACGTACGCCTTCATCGACATCGGGGCGATCGATGCGCGGAATGCCCGGCAGGTTGAGGGAAACACCCGGGCATTGACGGTGGCGCTGCGTGAGGGAGTGCCAAACGTCGTGGTCGAGACCCTGCTGGCGGAGGTCATCGCGAGCTACCGGACGAAACTGTTCTTCACCCGCTTGCCGCTGTTCGCGCTGATGCTCCAGGTCGTCGGCATCGCGCTGTACTACCTGGCGATGGTCTCGTCGATGCTGGTCGAGCGCCAGCACGGGGAGATTGCGCTGCTGCGGTCACGCGGAGCGAGCCCGGCCCAGGTGGTGGCGGTCTACGCCATCGAGGGGCTCCTCATCGGCGGGGCCGGGGCGCTGGCGGGACCGTTCGCTGCCGCGGGGGCGATCAGCCTGCTCGGATACACGCCGCCGTTCGCGCCGCTGAGCGGTGATGCCGCGCTCGCGGTGCCGCTTTCCCGGATGGCGTTCCTCGCTGCTGGCGGGGGCGCCCTGCTGGCGTTCGCGGCGATGCTGGTGCCGGCCTGGCGGGCGTCGCGGTCGAGCACGGTCGACTACAAACACAGCCTGGCGCGGCCACAGATGCGGCCGGTCTTCCTCAGGTATTACCTGGACCTTGGGCTGGTAGGGGTAGGCGCCTTCCTCTTCTACCAGCTGCGGGAGCGGGGGTCGCTGGTCACCGAGCGGCTGTTCGGCGGGCTCTCGGCGGACCCGCTGCTGCTGCTTTCACCGACCCTCTTCATGGTGATGGTGGCGCTGGTCTTCCTGCGGCTCTTCCCGCTGGTGCTGGGACTGACCGCGCGCGCGGGGCAGCGGTGGGAGAGCGCGACAGTTGCGCTCGGGCTGACGCGGATGACGCGCGCGCCGCTGCAGTACAACCGGCTCATCCTGCTCTTGCTGCTGACAACGGCGGTCGGGATGTTCGCAGCGGGTTACCGGGCGACGCTGGAGCGCGGCTACGACGACCGCGCAGCCTACGAAGCCGGCGCGGAATCGCGCCTGGTCGACGTGCGGAACCCGTCGGCGGTGCCGGATACCACATTCATCGCGCGGGTCCGGACTGCAACGGGCGCGACGATGGTGTCGCCGGTGAGTCGGCAGACGGGGTCATACAACGTCTCAGCTTTCCAGGGAGTCAGCATCGAGGTGCTCGGGGTAGTCCCGGGCGAGTTCGAGCACGTGGCGTTCTGGCGCAAGGATTTCGCCGACGCGGGATTGGGCGAACTGCTGGGACGGCTCGAGACCGACCTCTCCGGCGGGGCGCGGGGCGCTGAGGTGCCCGCGGGGTCGCGCTGGATTGGGCTGTGGGCGCGGTTCCCATACGGCCCGAACCAGGCCCGCCTCGGGCTGCGGCTCCGGGACCCGGACGGGCTGTTTTGGGATTACACGCTCTTCCCGCTGGAACAGGAGGTTTCGAACGAATGGCGGTTCTTCGCCGCCGACCTGACCCAGCCGACGCAGGCGCGATTCGGGCAGGGCGCGCGGTACAGCACGGCGACCCCGAAGGAACTGGACGCCGTCTACATTCGCACCGCCGGCGCGGCGCCGCAGGTCGCGGAACGGGCCATCGTCCTGGTGGATGACGTGGCGGTGAGTGACAGCGGGCAATGGAACGGCGGGGCCGGGGAGTGGACGGTCATCGAGCCGTTCGACCGCTTCGAACGCTACGAGCTGGTCACGGGCCAGGCACTCGCCGACCCGGGAGCAGTCTCATTCGCGCCAGGAGCGGGCCGGGAGGGCGGCAATGCAGCGCGTATCGCGTTCACGCGGGCGGCCGGGCAGGGGCCGCTGTTCGGATTTCGGACGGTGCGGCCTGCTGCGGCGCTGCCGGTACTGGCGGAGCGGCGATTCCTGAAAACAGCAGGACTGGAGCGCGGCGACGAGCTGACCATCTATGTAAACCGGCAGTATGTCCGGGCCAGGGTCGCGGGGAGCTTCGCTTATTTCCCCGGGCACGACCCGCGGTCGAGCACGTACCTGCTCGTTGCCGACCTCCGCGCCATGCGGGAACTGGCTGCGGCGGTGCCAGGGCTGGCGGACGCGGTGACAGCGAACGAGGCGTGGATGAGTGCGGCCGACACAGGAGCGATGAGCCGGGAAACGCTGCTGGCCGGGGGAGTGCAGGCGGAAGGGGTCTTTGACCGGCGGACCATCAGGGCCGCGCAGGAGGCTGACCCGCTGGTGGCCGCAAGCTGGGAAGGCATCCTGTTCCTGTCGTTCGGCGCGGTGCTCATCCTGACGGGGTTAGGGTTTGCGGTGTATGCGGCGATGGCCGCCCAGTCGCGCGCGCTGGAATTCGCCATCCTGCGGACGATGGGGTACTCGAGCCGGCAGGTACTCGGACTGGTCAGCTTCGAGCAGGCGTTCGTCATCGTCGCGGGGGTCGCAGTGGGTACATTCCTCGGCTTTCCGCTGGGGCGACTGATGATCGGGTATCTTGGCGTCACCGAATCGGGCAGCGAGCCGGTCCCGCCGCTGGTCTCGCAGGTAAGCTGGCCGGCGGTGCTGACCGTCTACGTACTGCTGGCCACGGTCTTCGCTGCGACGATCGCGGCGCTGGCGACGGTGTATACGCGCCTGGCAGTGCACCGCGCACTGCGGATTGGGGAGATCTAGATGCACCCAGAGCCGAGACAGGTCCTCGACGGCGCGGTCGGCGATGATGAGGTGTACATCCGGTGCGAGGACCTGTTCAAGATTTACAAGACCTCGAACCTCGAGGTGGTCGCGCTCCGCGGGCTGGACCTGAAGGTGCGGCGGGGTGAGGTCATGGCGATCGTAGGCGCCTCAGGATCGGGGAAGTCGACGCTGCTGAACATCCTCGCAGGGCTCGATACCCCGTCCGCCGGCCGGTGTTTCGTCGGCGGGCAGGACCTTCTCACGATGTCGACGAAGGAGATGGTGCGTTACCGGCGCCGCCAGGTTGGGTTCGTCTGGCAGCAAACGGGACGCAACCTCGTGCCCTACCTGACGGCGCTGCAGAACGTCGAGGTGCCGATGGTGCTGGACGGGGTGGCGCCAAGCGAGGCCCGGGCACGGGCGAAGCGGCTGCTGGAGATGGTGCTGCTCGGCCACCGACTGCACCACCGGCCGGAGATGCTCTCGGGGGGCGAGCAGCAGCGGGTGTCGATTGCGGTCGCGCTGGCGAACGAACCTCCGCTGCTGCTGGCCGACGAGCCGACCGGCGAGCTGGATTCCATCGGGGCCGATACCGTGTACGAAGTGTTCCGCACGCTGAACGCGGAGCTCGGCACGACTATCGTGATCGTGACGCACGACCCGGACATCGCGGCACGGGTCGACCGGGTGGTGGCGATCCGGGACGGGCGGACGAGCACCGAAATCTACCGTCGGGTGCGGTTCGAGGGGACGGAAGCGAAGGTAGCGCACGAGGAGTACGTACTCGTGGACGCGGCCGGTCGGCTGCAAATCCCGCGGGAGTACCTCGAGGCGCTGGACATCCGCGAACGGGCACGGGTGCTGCTCGGGGAAGGGCGCATCGAGGTGCTGCCCGATGGGAGCCGCCGGGTGCGGGCGAAAGGTGCGCAATGGTGAGTGAAGGGGCGGCCGTCGAGCTTAGGTCGGTATCCAGGAAGTTCCGGACGGGGGGTGAGGACGTCTGGGCCGTGCGCGAGGTATCACTGAGCGTTCGGCCGGGAGAATTCCTTGCGCTTGTCGGGCGGTCCGGCTCGGGCAAGACGACGCTCCTGAACCTGATCGCAGGGCTCGACCGGCCGACGGGCGGAGAAGTGCTCATCGACGGGGCGCGGGTCGACCAGATGAACGACCGGGAGCTGGATCGGCTGCGGCGGCACACCCTCGGGTTCATTTTCCAGTCATTCGGGCTGCTGCCGCTTTTGTCGGCACGGGAAAACGTCGAGCTGCCGCTGCGAATTGCGGGGCTGGGGCACCGGGAGCGGCAGAAGCGGGTGGATGAGGCGCTGGCCTTCGTCGGCCTCGGGAAGCGGGCAGACCACCGGCCGTACGAGCTCTCCGGGGGCGAGCAGCAGCGGGTGGCGATTGCGCGAGCGCTGGCGGCGCGGCCCCGGCTTATCCTTGCCGATGAACCGACGGGCGAGCTGGATTCGGCGACGGCGACGGCGGTCTTCGGGCTGCTGCGCGACCTGGCGCGGGTGGAGGGCATCACCATCATCGCCTGCACCCACGACCGGCTGGTGATGGAGATGGCGGGCCGGGTGGAGGAGCTGGCGGACGGCCGGCTGGTGACGTCGGGCCGGAGAGAGGTGCTCGAGCGCACCCTGGCGCGGGCGCCGAGCCCGTTCGCGTCTCGAGTCCATCGGGAGACCGGCCCGGCACAGCCCGCCGAAGGGTTGTCTTCGCTCATCGGGGCGGATTACGCACAGTTCAGGCGGCCGGGGACAGGGGCGGCCGCGGGCTCCGGGGGCCGGGACGAAGCAGAGAGGGAACCGAAGGGGAACGACCCGGGCAACTCCTGACGAGCGCCCCGGCGGCGCTTCGTTTGCCCCGAGAGAACGCGAACGCCAAACAGCGCGGCCCGTGTAAGATCCCGGCTGCCATCGCGGTCGTGCGGGTAAGGCGCTCTGCGCCACCGTCGCCGGGAGGGAACCTCGATGCATCGCCTGCTTCGCACCGTCATGGCACGCGCCGGGCTGATTGCGGCCGCAGGGTCGTTCGCAGCCGCCTCTCTCGCCTGCTGGCCCTGGGGCGGCGGAGGGCCATCGGTAAGCTGCGTGCAACCTCCGCCAGACCTCGCGGCCTGGTGGACGTTCGACGAGACGAGCGGCAACGTCGCCCACGACATCGCGGGATTCCCGAATGACCTGGCGTTCACTGGCGCGGTGACCCCGGTCGCGGGGAAAGTCGGGGGTGCGTGGGACGTGAGCAATTCGGCGGTCGGGACCACGCCGTCGCAGGCGGACCTGCTGTTCGGGACCGGGAGTTTCTCGTTCGAATTCTGGTTCTCCCGGTGGGACCAGACTTCCTCGACCAGCAACATCCTTTCGAAGCTGGACAGCGGGAATAACGGGTATCAGCTGATCTTCGCCAACGGGTATTTCTCGCTGCGCAAGAGCGGGGCGAACTCCTTTCCGCCGCCAACGAGCGGCCCGGCCTCGTCGACCGGCTGGAAGCACGCGGCGGTGACGGTCGACCGCGGTTCGGCCAATATCGTGCGGTGGTACGTGGATGGGCAGCAGACGGCATCGGCATCTGCGACGACGTGGTTCAGCGGGAACCTGGACAGCACGGCAGCGGTGACGGTAGGCGTAGTGGGCGGCGGCGCGTTCAAGATCGACGAGCTGTCCGTCTACAGGCGGGCGTTGACGGCGAGCGAGGTGCAGGCGATTTTCGCGGCCGGCCCTGCCGGGAAGTGCAAGCCGATTACGAACCCGGTGACCGTGGTGCCGCCGAAGGGGACGCCGACGTTCTCCGCCACGTTGATCAACCCGAGCTTCACCGTGGTGCCGCCGAAGGGGACGCCGACGTTCTCCGCTACACCGGTCAACCCGAGCTTCACCGTGGTGCCGCCGAAGGGGACGCCGACGCTCTCCGCTACGCCGATCAACCCGAGCTTCACCGTGGTGCCGCCGAAGGGGACGCCGACGCCAACACCGACCAAGACCCCAACGCCGACAGCCACATCGACGCCGACGAAGACCCCGACGCCAGCGCCGACAGCGACCCCGACGCCGACGAAGACCCCCACGCCAACGCCCACGCCCACGGCAACCCCGACGCCGACACCCACTCCAACCCCGACGCCGGCTGACGGGACCCTCTGCGTCTTGAAGTTTTACGATTTCAACCAGAACGGGGTGCAGGACCCGAACGAACCGAACCTGCAGGGCTGGACGTTCACGATTTCGCAGGGTTCGAGCGTGGTGGGCTCGGTGACGACGGGCACCGGCGGGACGGTGGCGGGATGCGTCACGCTGCTGAGCGGGACGTATACGGTGACGGAGGTGCTGCAGGCGAACTGGGTGCCGTCGACGCCGAACCCGCAGACGGTGACAGTGATACCGGGCAGCACGGTGACGCTCACGTTCGGCAATTACCGGCCGTGAGGAGGGACAGCGGGAGCGGCGCTGTCACCTCCTAGCACATTTGTTCTATACTCATGCGCGTGGCGGCCTACGCTGAACTCCACGCGCATTCGTGCTGGTCGCTGCGGGAGGGCGCGAGCACGACCGACGAGCTGGTCGACCGGGCGGTGACACTCGGGTACGCGGCGCTGGCGCTGACGGACCACGACAACCTGTACGGGGCGATGGAGTTCGCGCAGGCAGCGCGCGATCGGGGATTGAAGGCGGTCACCGGGTGCGAGGTGACGGTCCGGGGGGAGAGGAGCGGGGAGACGTCGCACCTGACCGTGCTGGCAGCCGATGCTGAAGGCTACCGGAACCTCTGCCGGCTGCTGAGCCGGGGCTACCGGGCGTATGGGAAGGACACGCCGCAGGTGGAGGAGGGGTGGCTCCTGGCAGAGGGGAAGGGGCTGATCGTGCTTTCGGGCTGCCGGGGTTCTGCACTGGCGCGCCTGGCGTCGGCAGGCGATGAGCGGGGCGCGCTCGCGCTGGCCGGCCGCTACCGGGACGTTTTCGGCGACCGGTATTTCATCGAGCTGCAGGACCACGACGTCTACGGCGACCGGCGACGGAACACGGCGCTGGCAAGCGTGGCGGATGCGTGCGGCGTATCGACAGTAGCGACGAACAACGTGCACTACCACGTCCGGACGCGGCACCGGCTGAACGATGTCCTGGTGGCGATTCGACACCGGCTGACGCTCGATACCTCCCACGCGGTGCGGCGTCCGAATTCTGAATTCCTGATGAAGCGGCCGGAGGAGATGGCACGGCGGTTTGCCTGGCGGCCGGAGGCGGTCGTGAATACCCTGGCGGTCGCGGAGCGGTGCAGCTTCGACCTGACACGTGACCTGCCCTACCGGCTGCCGGACTACCCGGTGCCGGAAGGAACTACGCCGGACAGCTTCCTGCGGGGAGTGTGCGAGCGGGCGTTCCGGAGGAAGTACCCCGATGGGGACCCCCACCGCGCCGAGGCACGGGCGCGACTGGAGCGGGAGCTGGCGCTCATTGCGCAGCACGGGCTGGCCGGCTTCTTCCTCGTCTACTGGGACATCCTCCAGCTGGTGAACGAGGTAGCCGCGGAGCTGCACGGGCGGGACCCGCGGCTGGCACCGGACGAGCGGCCGGTCGCCCGGGGACGGGGCTCCTCGGTGAGCTCGATCGTGTGCTACCTCATCGGCCTTTCGCATATCGACCCGGTGCGCAACAACCTGTACCTGGAACGGTTCCTGAACGAGGAGCTGCACTCGCTGCCCGATATCGACCTGGACTTCCCACGGGATATCCGGGATGAACTGCTGCAGCGGATCTACGACAGGTACGGCCCGGAGCACGCGGCGCTGGTGGCGGCGTTTTCCACGTACCGGTTCCGGAGTGCGGTGCTGGACGTTGGGAGGGCGCTGGGGCTGCCAGGGCCGGTGCTGGCGAAGCTGAACCGCCTGGCCGGGCCGTTCGCGGATGCGAAGGGGCTGGCGGAGCAGATGCGGAAGGTGCCGGAGCTGCGAAGCCTGGTCGATGCGCCCATCTGGCGGGACCTGGTGGAGCTGGCCGGGCAGATTTCGGGGTTCCCGCGGCACATCGGCCAGCACGTGGGCGGCGTGGTGGTCTCGGCCGAACCGATCTCCTCGGTGGTGCCGGTAGAGCCGGCGCGGATGGAGGGCCGGTACGTCTGCCAGTGGGACAAGGACTCCATCGACGATGCGCGGTTCGTAAAGATCGACTTCCTCGCGCTGGGCATGCTCTCGGCGGTGAATGCCTGCCTCGACATCATCGAGGAGGAGCGGGGGGTCCGGGTGGACCTGGGGCGGGTCCCGCACGACAGCCCGGAGATCTACGCCTCGGTCCGAGAGGGAGACACGATGGGGGTGTTCCAGATCGAGAGCCGGGCGCAGGTGCAGACGCTGCCGCGGACGCAGCCGCGGACACTGGACGACCTGGCGGTGCAGGTAGCGATCATCCGGCCGGGACCGATCATGGCAGGGGCGTTCCGGCCCTATATGGAGTACCGCGAACGGCTGGCCCGGGGCGAGGCGATCGAGGTGGACTACGGACACCCGGAGCTGGCGCCGCTGCTGGAGCACTGCCTCGGCGAAACGCTGGGCCACGTGCTCTACCAGGACCAGGTGCTGCAGATCGCATGCGCGGTGGCGGGCTTCACGCCAGGGCAGGCGGACCGGTTGCGGCGGGCAATGAGCCGGAAGCGCTCCTCAGAGGCGATGCGGGCACTGGAAGAGGAGTTCCTGGCAGGGGCCGAGCGGGCAGGAGTGAGCCGGGAGGCGGCACACGTGGCGTTCGAGAAGATGGCGGCATTCGCAGCGTTCGGCTTCCCCAAGAGCCACGCAGTGGCGTTTGCACTGCTGGCGTACGAGTCGGCCTGGCTGCGGTTCCACTACCCGGCCGAGTACTACTGCGCGCTGTTCGATGCGCAGCCGATGGGCTTCTACCCGGTGGAGGTGCTGGTGCAGGATGCGGAGCGGCACGGCATCCGGGTACTGCCGCCCTGCCTGAACTGCTCGCGGGCCGGGGCGTGGCCGGAAGAAGGGAACATCCGCCTTGGGCTGCAGCAGGTGAACGGCATCGGAGGGGGCTGGCAGGACCGGCGGCAGCACCGGCATCTGCCGGGCTACCGGCCGCTGCCGGAGCGGATCGTGGCGGAGCGGGCGGCGAACGGCCTGTACCGATCCCTGCGAGACCTCCTGGTGCGGACGGCGATGACACGGGAGCAGGCAGAGCTGCTGATCCGGGCGGGAGCGCTCGACTGTTTCGGGCTGGCACGGCGGGAGCTCCTCTGGCAGCTGGGGCTGCTGACGGAGGCGCGGATGTCACAGCCGCCGGCCCGGCCGGCCCGACCGCTGCGGGCGCGGCAGCTGGCGCTGGCGCTGCCGACGGAACAGGACATGGCGAGCCTGCCGCCGCTGGAGCCCTGGGAGGAGCTGGCCTGGGATTACGAGCGGCTGGGGCTGAGCCCCGGCCGTCACCCGATGGCGCTGGTACGGCCGCTGCTCCACGAAGGGGTGATCACGAGCCGGCACCTCGGCGGCGTGCGGAACCCAAACCGGCTGCCGCAGGGGATGGTCGTGGAGCTGGCGGGGATGGTGGTCACCCGTCAGCGGCCGGTAACGGCGAGCGGGGTGATGTTCATGCTGCTCGAGGACGAGTTCGGGCTCGCAAACGTCGTCGTCCACCGGGGACTGCAGGAGCGGCAGGCGGAGCTGGTGCGGATGGAACCGTTTGTGATCGTGCGGGGGCGGGTCGACAACGAACAGAGCGGGTTCCCGAACATCGTGGCGGAGTCGTTCCGGCGGTGTCCGCTGCCCGGCTTCCTCGAGCGCCCGGAGTCGCACGATTTCGGGTGAGAGGCCGGGCTCAGGGGGTGAGGACCACCTGGGTCTGGGTGACGATGGCGATGAGCCGGCCTTCCGGGTTGCGGATGGAAGTTTGCCACGTCTGGGTACGGCGGCCGCGGTGGAGCGGGATGCACTCGGCGGTAATGGTCGTTCCGGAGACGGCAGGCGCGAAGAAGTTCGTTTTCGATTCAATCGTCGTGGTGCCGGCACCGTCGGGAAGATTGAGCACGGTGCCAACGGCGCCGAGGGTGTCGGCGAAGGCCATGATGGCTCCGCCGTGGAGAATGCCGGGCACAGTGCAGAGCTCTTCACGGACGGTGAGCTCGGCCGTGACCCGGTCGGGCTCGGCGCTGGTGAGCCGGACGCCGAGGAGACCGGGGAAGAAGGGCTGGAGGCGGGACTGGAGGGACGCGAGGATGTCGCCGGCCATGGAAGTTGCTCCTGGGCTGACGCGCAGGCTGAAGCAGAGCATGCCGGATACGGTGACGCCGGTCGAGGACCGCCGGAGTCACAACGGCTGGTGTTACTGCCCGGGAGCCCCGGGGGGAGTAGGATGACTGCGATGGTCTTGCCTTCGTTCACGCGAGCGCAGCTGGCGGCCGGGGCGCCGGGCCCGGAGACGGCGCTGACGATCGGGGTGCTCGACGGGGTGCACCGCGGCCACCAGTGGCTCCTGGGGCGGCTGCGCGAAGAAGCCCGGCGCCGGGCGCTCTCACCCGGGGTCGTGACCCTCCACCCGCACCCGGTGACCGTGCTGCGGCCGGAAATCCCGCCGAGTTACCTCACCTCGCTCGAGGACCGGATGGAGCTGGTCCGGGCGGCGGGGGCCGACTGGGTCATCCCGCTGACGTTCACGAGCGAAGTTTCAGAGGTGACAGCGGAGGAGCTGGCGGGGGCATTTGTCGAGTTCCTGAGGATGCGGCTGATGGTGCTGGGCCCAGATGCGGCCTTCGGAAGGGGGGCTCCGAGGGATACGGTGGAGCGGATGCGCCGGCTGGGTGCGGAGCTCGGGTTCGAGGTGGTCCAGGTGGAGCCGCTGATGCACGACCACGAGCGGTACAGCTCGACGGCGGTGCGGGCGGCACTGGCGGCGGGGGACATGGAGCGCGTGACGGCACTGCTGGGGCGGCCGTACCGGCTTTCGGGGCCAGTCGTCCGCGGGTTCGAACGGGGGAGGACGATCGGATTTCCGACCGCGAACATTTCGGTGGCGGCTGACCGGGCGCTGCCCGCGCTCGGGGTGTACGCGACACGGGCGAGGGTGGCCGGCCACCGGTTGATGGGAGCAACGAACATCGGGCGGCGGCCGACGTTCGACGCGGGGCACGTCTCGATTGAGACGCACCTGCTGGACTTCGAGGGGGACATCTACGGGGAGCGGATGGACCTGGAGGTCATCGCGAGGGTCCGCGGCGAGGTCAAATTTGAATCCGCCGATGCTCTCAAGGCGCAGATCGCGGAAGATGTTCGTGAGGCGCGGCGGCTGCTCGGCGGCGCCTGAACCACCCACGCTGCTCCCGGGATGCGTTCGGTATGACGAGGACGATGGCACCGGTCGACGAACAGCTCGAAGTGCTGATGAGCGGCGTCGACTACGGCGACCCGCTGCTGAAACGGCAGATGGAGCGGGAGCTCCGGGAGCGGCTCGAGGAAGACCGGCCGCTGCGGGTGTACCTCGGGGTGGACCCGACGGCCAGCTCGCTCACGCTGGGCCACTGCGTGCCGCTGCGGAAGCTGCGCCAGTTCCAGCAGTTTGGGCACCATTGCATCTTCCTCATCGGCGATTACACCGCGCTGGTGGGCGACCCGAGCGACAAGAACAAGCTCCGGCCGATGCTGACCCCGGAGCAGGTCCGTGCGAACGAAGCGACCTACGTGGAGCAGGCGTCGCGCATCCTTGACGCGGCGACGATGGAAGTCCGGCACAATTCGGAGTGGCTCGGGAAGCTGATGCTGCCGGACATCATCCGGCTGATGTCGAAGTTCACCGCGGCCGAGATGCTGCGGCGGGAGAACTTCCGGTTGCGGTGGGAGGCCGGCGACCCGGTCTACCTGCATGAGTTCCTCTACGCGCTGATGCAGGGCTATGACGCCTACGCCCTGGAGTGCGACGTCCAGGTCGGGGGCACGGAGCAGCTTTTCAACCTGATGGCGGGCAGGAAAATCCAGGCCGACGCAGGGCAGCGGCCGCACGTGCCAGTGACGCTGCCGATCCTGGTGGGACTCGACGGCAAGGAGCGGATGTCGAAATCGAAGGGCAACCACGTGGGCGTGGACGACCCGCCGGAGGTGCAGTTCGGGAAGGTGATGTCGATCCCGGACGAGGTCATCGAACAGTTCTTCACCCTTGGGACGAACCTGCACCCGGCCGAGGTGCAACGCATCATGGCGGCGATGCGGACGGGCGAGCAGAGCCCGATGGAAACGAAGAAGCTGCTGGCGCGGACGATCGTGAGCGAGTTCTGGGGACCGGAAGCCGCGGCACGTGCACAGGAGCACTTCGAGCGGACCATCCAGCGGAAGGAAGTGCCGGACGATGTGCCCGAATACGCGGTGCGGGAAGGCGAACTGCTCATCGACGTGGTGCTCGGGGCCGGGGCGGCGCCCTCGAAGCGCGAGGCTCGCCGGCTGTTCGAACAGAAGGCGGTGACGGTGGACGGGCTCGCGATGGAGGCGACCACCCCGGCGCGCCCCGGCACCGTCGTTCACGTCGGAAAGCGGCGCTGGATCCGGCTCGTCTAGGCCGCCGGCGACGGTGTGACGCGACGGCGGAGGGCAACGAACAGGAACAGGAACCCGAGAACGACGACGACCATGCCGATGGCAATACCGGCAATAGCGAAGCTGCGCTGATTGCGGAACTTCGTGCCGAACTCGAGAGTAACGTCGACCCCGGGACTGCCGTCCTGGCGCAGGATGGCGAAGACGAAGTCGCCGTTTTCCGCTTCCCACGTGAGGTCGAAGGGGGCATCGCCGGCGGCGCTGACGGTCCAGGTAAGGGCGGATGCGGGAGGGCCGGGGAGGGCGCCGGCACCGGCGGCGGTGCGGCGAACTTCGAGCGGGTCGTAGCGAAGCTGGTCGAGGATTTCGCGCCGCGCTGCGCCCAGGTAGGCGTCCGCAGCATCACGGGGGGCGATGCCCAGGAAGATGCTGCCCCCTTCGACGACGCGGATGCGGACGGTGACGGCCCCCCGGCGGAGGCCGGAATCGCGGCCGACGACCTCTTTCGTGGAGCCGACGAAGCCGGAGGCTGACGTCGTGAGGCGGGCCGGGCCGCTGAGGATGTAGTCGTCTTCATCAAGGGTACGGAGCGAGGCGACGCCGGAGGCGGTGCAGGCCGCCCCGGCGATGAGCGCCGCAAAGCCGAAGATGAGGATGAGGACTCGAACCATCCGAAGATGATGCTAGAGCTGGCGCGCGGAGGGGGCGAGGGCTCCGGGGCTCACGTGCGCGGACCACGACCCCCGACCGTCAACCCGAACGGTGAGAGGGGCGAAGAGTGCAGCGGCCGCAATTGCAACAAGGAGGAGCAGCGTCTGGTAGGTGTTATGGAGCCCAAGGCCGCCCGCGAGGAGCAACGCGAAGACCGGTAGGAGCCTCGATTCGCCACGGCGCCACGCTTCCCACGCAGCAGCCACAAAGCCTGCCGAAGCAGCGGCATACAGCAGCGGGGGCAATGCCCCAGTGATTCCGCCGTTCCAGAGCAGGATGATCCGGAGGCTCGCCGATGGGGCGGCGAACACGAAGAGCGCAAGGAGGGCAGCGAGGGCGGCGACGAGTGCGGCAGAGAACGCAGGCCGGCGACGAAAGACGAGCGGCAGGGTAGCGCCGGCGACCAGACCCGTAAACTCGGCCGCATCGAGAAGCGGGACCGCTGCGGCGGCAGAAGGACCCGGTGAGGCGAGCACGGCGGTGTAGCAGGCCGAAGCGAGCAGCGAAAGCCCGAGGAGGGCGAACGGAACGGCAGGCCACGGACCCCGGCCCGGGATGACCGCAGCAGCCAGGGCGGACGCGGCGAGGGCGGCGATGCCCGCAGTAATGGGAGCCACCCCGGGCAACAGCGGAAGCAGCGCAGCGATGACGACGAATCCGGCGAAGAGACCGGCCGCGACACGGGCCGGCGCGTCTCCCCGCGCCCACAGCGCCGAGAGGGCCGCTCCAGCGGCGAGGACCGCGAGCACGAGGGCAACGAAGAAGGCAAACCGGCCGACCGATGCGGCGACGAGGTATGGGCCTTCGAGCGCCTCTGCGGCTGGGATATGGATGGCGAGGCGGGTACCAGTGCGGAGGAGGAAGAGTTCGGCGAGGGCAGCGCAGGCAAGCCACGGGATGACGGCTGCGACGAACCTTCGCAAACGAATCGCAGCCGTCATCGTTCGCGGCTCCGTTCGGCAGCCCCGTAAATCGCGAGGCCGATGCCAATTCCCGAAAGGCCGACCAACAGAATGGCGGCCAGTGCGATGAACCGGCCATCAATGCCCCCTCCACCGGGGAGGCTCGCAGCGGCAACCTGGAGGGTGGCGAATTGTGAAACCGACTTCATGCCGTCGCGCTCCCGATTGGCGCCGTCCCAGACGGCGACGGCGAGGTCGGTCCGGGCGCCCGGTGCGAAGTCGGCGTGGTCGGGACCAGTGCTTCGGAACGTCCGCGAGAAGACGACGGCCCAGCCGGATTCTGTTCGCGTGCCTTTGCCAGCGGCGTCCTGCACAGGGGAAGTGTTGAGGTAACCGAAAAGGCGGGACGTGAGGGTCTGGACCGGTCGGTCGGCGGCGACGGGGTTGGCGGCGCCGCGCGCCGTCAGGAACGTGTCATCTTCGAACGGATAGCCGTCGACCTGCATATTGGGGTAGGCGGCAGCCAGTGCGACGTTGCCGGCATCGACGTCGGCCCGCCAGTACCAGATGTTGACGCCCGCATCCGGCTGTCCCATGCAGACCGACGGGACGGTTGCTGCGGTGCGCGACGGGAATTCGAGCGCGACGGCATCGGTGAAGTCCTCGGCGCGAAGCGCGCTCGCGTTTTCGGTTCGGTCGGTCCATTCGACGCGGATGTAGAGACTGCCGCCGTAGTGGAGGGCTTTGAGCCGGACCGTGGCGACGGAACCGCCACCGGCCGCGTAGCTGCCGCGCTGGGCGGCCAGCGGGACTTCGACGGCACGGACCGCATCCCATGCGGCAGAGGTGGGGTCAAGTCCGGGGTCGCGCGGTGATTCATAGGCGACGAGGAGGACGGTCTGCGAGGCAGCGGGATTGACCCCAGTGAACTGCAGCACTGCCGCAGTGAGCAGGACGAGGCAGGCCACGAGGAGTTTCCGGGAGCGGACGTGCATGGTCATGGCGCACCCTCCTCTGGGATGGCGGCAGTGTCGATGAAGGCGGCGACCCCGAATTCGGGGCCGTGGCTGCGTGGAGTTTCCCAGGCGGCGGGGTCGAACCCCGGTGCCGGCGGGATATCGCGGAGGCCAAGCCGCTCGAGATGCGAAGCGACGAGCTCTTCGAGGAGCGCCGCCGCAGGCGCGTAGACGGTCCCGGGACCCCGTTCACGAACACGGCGGGCGAAGCCTGGCGCCCAACGGCCGAGGTGCTCGGCGAGGAGGATGCGGAGACCGCGCTGCATCTGCGCGACCCGGGGGGCACCGCCGTGTTCCCGGGCCCAGGCTTCCTTTCGGAGCATGAAGGCGAGGAATTCGAGCTCGACAGCGAGGTCGTCTGGCCGGCCAGCCCCCGGGGCAGGGATGACGCCGAAGGCGCGGTAGAGCCCAGCGAGGTCGGCCATGCGGTGGGCCTGGCGGTGGGCCTCGGCGGCGAAGTAGGCAGTTTCGAAGCCCGGGCAGTCGGCTGACGTGGCGACCGAGAAGAGAGCGACGCGCTGGGCATCCCAGCGCTCCGGGTCGAGCAGGTTGAGGAGTGCTGCCAGCCGGGCGATGTCGAGCGCTGCGGGGTCGTCAGCGGCTAGAGCGGCGCACACCTCCCGGCAACGCTGGAGAGCCTCACCGGAGACAGGTCCGAAAACGAGCGCGAGGAGTTCAGCGAGAGCGGCGTCGGCCGCGAGCTGTTCCACTGATGATGGCTTCAAGGCGGGCATGGTTCGACCTCGCTAGATGGTGTTCATCGCGAACCGGTCGGGACGCTCATAGAACGGCTCGTTGACGGTGATGCGGACGATTTCGTTGCCCTTGCTGTCGAAGCCGAGCACGGTGTCGTTGTAGATTTCGCGCTTCTGGCCGTCGATAGTGAACTCAGCGGTCTTTGGCCCGGGTTCGATGCGGTACGAGAAGATGATTTTCTGTGTCGCGCGGAAAAGCTGGAGGACGGCGAGGAGCTCGCGCGATGGGTTCGTGTAGCGGGCAATAGCGTCATCTGCGCCCGGCCCGAACATCTGGTGGAGGTAGTCGCGCGGGACCCAGCGCGGGGGAATGTAGTAGACGTTGGGCTGGGTGCCGAACTGGGGATAGAGGGGCAGCGCGACCCGCTCGACATGAACGAGGTAGTAAAGCGGGTTTTGGCGGTCTTCGGCCCACTGACCGTCGGGTTGGACGTTGACGAGTCCCTGGAGGCGGATTTTCCCGATGCAAGCCGTCATGCAGCGGGTCTCCATCGGGATGCTCTCAGTGAGAGGGTCAGTCCCTTCGACCCGCGGGTAACAGCCGATGCACTTTTCGGACGTGCGGGTGGTGGGCCGGTACATCGCTTTTTTGTACGGGCAGGCTTCGACGCATTTGCGGTAACCGCGGCAGCGCTGCTGGTCGATGAGGACGATGCCGTCTTCCTCGCGCTTATAGGCGGCGTTACGGGGACAGGCGGCGACGCAGGCGGGGAAGGTGCAGTGATTGCAGATACGTTGGAGATAGAAGAACCAACCGGAGTGCTCAGGCAGCGTCGCGCCAGTAGGCGAGAACCGGGTTGCCGTATCTTCGAAGAGGTTCGGCGACTTCCATTCGTCATCGGTGGGGAGGTAGCCGGTAGCCTGTTTTTCGACGCCGTCGGCAGTTTCGAAGATGGTCTTTCCGACGAAGGTGCCATACGGGGCCGCGCGGGTCGGGGCTCTCGCGTCCCAGACCTGGCCGCCCGGGTCCGCGGCCTCCTGAAGCGCGAGGAGTTTGGTGTCCCAGTGGTGGGGATAGCCACCGAACGGTTTGGTTTCGACGTTGTTCCACCACATCAGCTCCTGGCCGGGTGAAAAGGTCCAGGTGGACTTGCAGGCCATGGTGCAGGTCTGGCAGGCGATGCAGCGGTTAATATTGAACACAGCGGCGAACTGGCGCTTCTGAGTGCCGGTTTCGAAGCGGTAGTCCATCTGGCGCCCGAGCTGCCAGTTGTAGACGCGCGGCATGGCTACACCTCCCCGGCTGCGGTGCCGTACACGGTGCGGATGATGTCGCGGATGAAGGCTTCTCCGCGGCGGCGGTAGATGGCATGGGTTCCCGAAAAGTACGGAGAGGCGAACATCCGAAGCGCTTTTTCAGGCGGCATGGCCATGAGGGCATACTCCTCGACGATGCAGCGGGCCATCAGGGCGTCCTGGTCGACGCCTTCTGGCACGGGGAAGCGCCGGGCGACGAAGGCGTAGGGGTCGTCGAGTTCAAAATCTTTTTGGGCCACCGGTTACGGCCTCCTGATGGTGACGAGCTTGCCTGCGAGGTAGCGGTCCAGCAGCGGCGACGGGCGGGCGGGCGAGAGGCCATCCTGGCCGGCAGCCCATTTGCCCTGGCCGTTGAGGCCGCCGTCTTCGGCCTTGGTGATGCGGACGAGGGTTTCCTTGGGGACGGTGTTGACGGCGTGATTGTCGGCTTCCCCACCGAAAATGAATGCCTGGGCGACCTTCGCCTTGTGGAAGAGGGTGTCGGTCATGTGCATGGGCATGGACCAGTCGCGGGTGACGCTTTGGTGGGACCCGTAGCGGAAGTTGGATTGGTAGCCCGTATCGGCAGAGACGGCGCGGCCGTCGGCGCGCGTCTCGTGGGCGAGAACGGTTTTTTCGGTTGCGCCGAAGCCCCCGTGCTTGGTCATCGTGACGCCGCGCGGGTAGGCGGGATTGATTTTCACCCGGAGCATGAGGCGGGCGACTTTGTAGCGCGGGTCATCGGCGGTCCAGCCAAAGAAAGGACGGTCGGCCGGATTGGCGTCGACCCAGACGTAATCTCCTTCCTCGAGGCCGAGGTCACGAGCATCCTCCGGATTCATGTGGAGCTGCTGGTCACCGACGCTGGCCATCCGTTTGTCGGCGCGGTAAGGGTCCGTGAAGTCGGTGGCGTAAAGGTTCATCCAGTCTGTTACGGACCAGGAGGAGTGGACCGTGTGGCGGGTCTTGGGGGTGAGGAAGTAGAAGCGGAAGCCCTGCTCCCAGAGGGGGTTTTTCGTCGATTTGACCTGACTCCACGGGAGTTTGACGTTGCGAATCGTCCGGCGCTCGGGGTCGAGGTCATCGAGCGGGATTCCGTAGTCCTCGGGCCGGACCAGGGGGTTGGAAGAGACGATGACGTTTGGCAGGAACGGCGTTGCCTCCGGGCCTTCGCGGTGGACGATGAAGTTTTCGCCGTACTCGATGGCCTCCGGGATGTCGCAGTAGGAGTTCATCCGGCCGGTGTCGGTGTGGAATGGGATGCTGTCATGAACCTGTTCGTAGTAGGGAACGCGCGGGTAGGACCGGAAAAGCATGAGAGCGGAGCCGGGCTCGCCATACTTGCCGGCGAGGATGTCCTTGACGGTGTAGCCGCTCGTGGTGCCGGATGAATCGAGAAGGCGCTGGAGGTAGACCTCGGAGCGGCCTTCGAGGGCAAACTTCCAGTAGTCGGCGAAGCGGCGGTCGCCGGTGAGTTCGGCGAGGGCTTTCGCCACCCCGGCCATGATCGCGATGTCATCTTTCGTATCGAAGATGGGCTGGATGCCGCCCTTCCAGATTTGGAGGAAGGGGTTTTGGCAGGAGGCGGTGACCTCCATCTGCTGCATTTCGAGCCAAGAGTTGGCGGGCAGGATGAAATCCGAATATTCGCAGGAGAGGGTCATCTCGATGTCCTGCGTAATGATCATGTCGATCTTTGGCATGACGTTGAAAAGGACCATGTAGAGCCACTTGGCGTTGTTGATGAGGTTGACATTGGTCGTCCAGATGACCTTCGTCGGTGTAGGCATGTGCGTTTTACCGGTGAAGACTTTCCGGCCGTATTTGGGCGTATCGACGATGAGCGCGCGGTCGCCGTGGTCCCAGAAAGCGGGCTCTTCGTCTTTCGTATAGGCGTGGGCTTTGACATCCTTTCCGCGAGCGGCAGGGTCGAGGTTGGGCTCGAATGGGTCCTCAGAGACCCAACCCTTGAAGCCTGGGCCGCTCTCCGGGGTTCCCTGGAAGAGGGCGGCTTTGTAGTTGCCGGCCCAGGAGAAGACGCCAGCACCCGGCTTTCCGATGTTGCCGGTCAGCATGAGGGGCAGGTGGACAGCCCGGTTATGCAGCGTGGCGTGGAACCAGTGGTTGATGCCCTCGCCGACGTGGATAGCAACCGGCTTGATGGTGGCGATATCGAGGGCCAAGCGCTCGATGAGTTCGGCGGGGGCCCCGGAGATCTCGGCGGCGGTCGCGAGGTCGTAATCGCGGAGGTGGAGCCGGTACGCCTCCCAGAGGGTCATCACTTCAACGTCGTGGCCGTCGAGGGTCCGCACGGTGCCGCGGAAATCGAGCCGGGCGTCGATACCCTTCGCTGAGAGCCGGTCTCCCACATCGTCCCGGGTGAGCGGCTGGAGCGAGCGCGACTTCGAGTCGTAGACGACGAAGTCCTGGAGCTTTTCGTACTGCTCCTTCGTCAGGCCCTGGATTTTGAAGCTGGGCCCATTTGGGTCGAGCGCCGGCCGGTAACCGGGGAAGACATCGCGAGGGTCGAGGCGCTTGAGCGTGTCCGTGCGGATGAGCAATGGCAGGTCGGTGAAACGTTTGACGAATTCCGCATCGTAGAGGTTGCGCTCCATGAGGATGCGCGTGACCGCGAGGAAGATGGCGGTATCGCCGAGACCGGGACGGCAGGGGATCCAGTAGTCAGCCTTGGTGGCGGGCGGTGAGTACTCGGGAGTGACCGTGACGATCTTGCCGCCCCGCTCCATGAGTTCGATGAAGAAGTGGGCATCGGCCATCTTGTTTTCGACGAGGTTCTTGCCGACGCCGACGTGGAGGCGTGCGCTGCGCATATCGTTGAAGTCGCAGTCGGCATTCTGGAGACCGGTGACGAAGGGAGTGCCGGGCGCCTGGTCGCCATGCCAGGTGTAGTTGGACCAATTGCGTCCGCCGCGGGCCTGGTCGGGAGGCACGCCGCGGATGTGGACGTCGAGCAGCGCCATCATGTTCGACATGCGGTACATGCCGTACTTGCCAAGGACGCCGAGCAGACCCATGCCGCCGCGCATTTTGAAGGTGCGGGTGCCAGCCCCGCCCATTTCGTCGACCATTTCGGGCTGATAGCCCTCCTCGAGGAGGATGCGCCGGCCGTCCTCGCCTGAATAACGCCGCGCGGTGGCCTCCAGTCCCCGAGCGACGTACCGGAAGGCGTCGTCCCAGGAGACGTTGACGAAGGTGTCGCGCCCGCGGGCGTCGAACCGATACTTGGAGCGGGCACCTGGGGTCAGTACGGGGAAGCCGTCGTCGGCCCATTCCTTCCAGCCCTTCCGGATCATTGGGTTGCGGAGACGGTAAGGGCCGTAGATACGGCGCGTGAGCGTCGCGCCTTTGTTGCAGCCGCGGGGGTTCCAGGCCGCTGTGGCGAAGTTACCGGCCGGGTCACCGACGTCCTGGCAGTCGTAATTCTGCTCAGTGCGGATGACGACACCGTTGCGAACGAAGGCCCGGAGACGGCAGTTATGGGTGCAGTTCGGCGCACAGATGAACGTGAAGGAACGATCGTAGGCGTACTGGTCGCGGTAGAGGCGCTCCCAACCGCGGTTCGGGTAGTACTGGAGCGGGTTGGCGACTCCGGGCGCGGCCTGGAGGAATGTAAAACGATGGCCGGCGTAGGCGGCGGTGCCGGCGGCAGCGAGCCCGGTGGTGAGCTTGAAGAACTGGCGTCGGTGCATGGTCGTCTTCCTGCGGGAGGATGGTCGGATGCCCCCCAAGGATGGGCAGGCAGCCGGGCGGCGGCTGTGACAATCGTCACGGTATTCGCAGATACCGCGGAGGGCACAACGAATCAGTTTCTTGGGACCTATCGACTCAATCGACCTGCGCTATCGGCCTCATCGATTCTTCGTGCTGGACAGCGGCGCGGGATGTTTGAGAATGACGGCGTGCAGGTTCAGCCTGGGGACGTACTCACGATTCCGCACTTCGCACCGCTGACGAGGGCAGAGGCGGCGACGGTGGCACCACTGCTGCGGTGTCAGCGCCTCGAGGCTCGAGGCCGGCTGATGACAGAAGGAGAGCCGTGCGCGGGCTTCTACTTCGTCCGCAGCGGTGCACTGCGACTGTTCCGGACGGCACCGGACGGGCGTGAGCAGACGCTGCGAATCGTTGGCCCGGGCGAGACGTTCGGCGAGGTTCCCGTTTTCGATGGGGGACCGAATGCAGCGAGCGTCGAGGCGCTGGAAGAGTCGGATGTCGTGCTGGTGCCGGCGGTGGTGGCGCAGGTCCTCGTCGAGCGCTACCCGGCGGTGGCGCGGGCCCTGCTTCGCCATCTCGCAGTTCGCTTGCGTGCATTCAACGAGCTGGTTGAGCAGCTCTCTCTGCAGACCGTGCAGCAGCGACTGGCGCGCTACCTGTACACGGAGGCGCGGCAAACCGGGATGGTCACGGCCGAAGGCGTCGTCATCGAGCGGCAACTCAGCGGGCAGGACCTTGCATCGCTGGTTGGCAGCGTGCGGGAGGTGGTTGCCCGGTCGCTCCGGGCGCTGGAGGACGAAGGCGTTATCGCGGTGGAACGGCACCGGTACATCGTCCGCGACATGGAGGGGCTCCGCCGTTACCTGTAGTAGAGGCTAGCGGCGGGGCGCCGGGGCGGCGGTTCCTCCGGCGGATAGCCTCGCAGCCCGGCGCTCGGGCCTGACCAGGAACGTACCAGCGAGCGTGCCACAGGCCACGAGTCCGGCCGTAGCGAATGAGGTGCCAGCGAGGCGAAGGGCAACCAGGCTGGAGCCGAGTGCGGCAGCCGTCCCGGAGACCACACCTCCTGCGACGAGGAAGAGCACCGCGTGGGCGAGGCGGGAGGAATAAAGGTCAGCCGTTCCGGGAGTCCAGCGAGTGCCCGCGACGCCGCTGTAGCGGTGATACCAGGCGATGAACGGCACGATTTTGTAGCTGTTGCCGATAAGCGTGGCGCCTGCCCAGCCGGGCAGGAGGAGAAAACCGCAGGCGACCTGGAGCGCCGGGCCAGGGAAGGGATGGGCATCAGCAGGGAGGACGGCGGCAGCGGGCGCGAGGAGCAGCGCGGCTGTCAAAAAGCCGAATGACAGCAGCGTGGCGCGGCTATAGAGGTCCGCGCGGCGGCGGAGTCGACGACGGTAGAGGCGGACCGCATCGCTGAGCCAGGCCACGCCAACGAGCGCAAGCGCGGTTTCGAGGAGAAGGCGTGCAACCGGCGGAGGGTCGACCGCGTAAATCAGGAAGGCGCCCGCCGCTGCCGCGGCCAGTACGCCGGGGACGACGCCAGCAAAGCGAGGCTCCATGCCACGAACGATGCCAAACATGGGCAGCAATCGGTAGGTCACCCCGGTGACCGCGAGGCCGAGCCAGCCCACGATACCGAGGTGGGCGTGAGCAGCGACGGTGCCGGATGTGACGCCGAACCAGCCGAATCGCAGGCTGAGGGCGAGTGCGAGGCCGGCAGCGGCGACGGCCCCGAGGAGAATGTGTGCGAGCCGGAGGCTCGTGAGGTCCGGACCGCGACTCCGGGCCGTGGTAAGAGAACGAGCCACGATGAGGAGATACCCGACGATACCGGCGACGGCAAGCGTTGCCCCGGAGGCAAGGAGGGGCAATCGCCAGCCGGCAAATGCGGCGACCATGAGGGTGACACCAGACGAGTGGAGCAGGCAGGCGACCAGAGCCGCGCCCGAGTGGACACGCGAGTGGAAAGGTTGGCCGCCAAGCACCGACGGCACCAGCTGGAGAGTCGCGCCCATGATGGAAAGCGTCATCCAGCCAAGGACCACACCGTGGACGGCGGCGAGGAGAGGTGGCGTGGTCGGATGACCGAGCGCGCGGGGTTCGGCGGCGAGGAGGGCGATGCCGGCGATGGTCAGGCCGAGGGGTGCCGTAACGAGGAAGGGCGCTACCGCCCGCGCGGGCGGAACGGCGCCCGGCTCAATGCCGTTCACGGATGGGCCTCCCGCCAGATGCGGACGCGGGGGCCATCGTCCCCGTCGGAAAACTCCCACTGGAAGCCGCGGCGTTCGAGCTCGCGGTAGAGGAGCCGCGGCTCTCGGTCCATCAGGGCGACGATCTCGTCGCCTTCTCGCAAGGCAGCCAGGGCTTCGAGGATGCGTACCATGGGCTGGGGGGGTTCGAGCCCGCGGTTATCGATGATGAGCTGCATCATGACTTCGATCCTGCCCCGGCCCCGGCAGGATGCGATTTGACTAAAGTCACAGATGAAACGCGTTCTCAGCGGTTGTGCCAGGCGGGCGGACGCTTTTCGAGGAAGGAGCGCATGCCTTCCTGGGCGTCCTCAGACTGTGATGCGGCGGCCATGAGCTCGACGGCGTAGGCGTAGGCGTCGTGCTGGTTCATCTCGACCTGGGTGTAGAAGCCGAGTTTGCCGACGCCCTTAGAGAAGGCCGACCCGCGGGTGGCGCGCTGGAGGAGGTCGAGGGTGGCGGGCTCGAGGAGCTCGGCGGGCACGACCCGGTTGACGAGGCCCCACTGGAGGGCGGTGTGGGCGTCGATGGTATCGCCCGTGAGGGCAAGTTCGAGAGCGTGCTTGCGGGCGATCGTGCGGCTCACGGCGACGAGCGGAGTATGGCAGAACCAGCCGCCTTTGCCGCCCGGCGTGGCGAAGGCCGCCTCTTCGGAGGCGACGGCGAGGTCGCAGGTGGCGACGAGCTGGCAGCCGGCTGCGGTGGCGAGGCCGTGGACGCGGGCGACGACGACCTGGGGGATGCGCTGCATGGTCTCCATGAGGTCGGTGCATGTCCAGAGCAGCTCTCGCATCTCTTTGAGGCCGGCACCGGCCATTTCCGAGAAGTCGTGCCCGGCGGAGAAGACGGGACCGTTGCCCGCGAGGATGACGCCGAGGGCATCGGACTCTCCAACGGCACGGAACGCGTCGCGGAGTTCGCGGAGGTGACCGAGGGAGAGGGCGTTCCGGCGCTCAGGCCGGTTCATGGTGATGGTAACGTAGGGGCCGTCGCGGTCGACGAGGATGTACTGGTAGGCCACGGGTTCCACCTCCCTGAGCAGGGTGATGGTACCGCCGTGGAAGGAGCGAAGGTAGTGGTACCCCCGGCAGGAATCGAACCTGCGCACATGGTTTAGGAAACCACTGCTCTATCCGCTGAGCTACGGGGGCGTTGCGTCGACAGCTCAAGTTTCGCATGGGCGGGCATTTCAGGTGAACGGCAAAAACGACAGGGCATGTCGCCTGGCCCTCGGATAATGCAGGGGCGGCGTGACGAAGACGCCAGGTTTTTTCCAGAGGTGCCAGCATGAGTGAGCAGACTGCAGGGGCGACCGGGGAGCCGGTCGGCGAGCGGGTAAAAGTGCAGGCGACCGTCCGCGGCAACAACGTGGTCATCGAGTTCCCAAAGGACAAGGCGTTGGTCGATGCGATGCGGAGCCTGCCGGTAAAGCGGTACGACTGGAAGACGCGCAAGTGGACCGTGCCGCTGAAGTACGCGGCGGACGCGTTCCGGGCGCTCGACGCGGTCGGCGCCGATGCCGGGGAGGTAGCGAAGGCGGCCGGGCTGCATGCCCTTCGGTCCGTCGATGCAGCGGACGTGGTTTCGCGGTTCCCGGAGCTGTTTCCGCATCAGCGGGAGGGAGTACGGTTCCTGGCCGCGTCGCGCGGGGCGATTCTCGCGGACGAGATGGGGCTCGGGAAGACGCGCCAGGCGATTATCGCGCTCGCGGAGCGTCGGCCGGAGGGCGAGCTGCTGGTGGTGTGCCCCGCGTCGCTGAAGCTGAACTGGCGGCGGGAAATCCTGCGGGTCTATCCGGATGCTGAGGTACGGATCATCAACGGGCCGGACGAGGTGCTACCCGCACGCTGGACGATCGTCAACTACGATATCCTTGGCCGGAAGAAGGCAGCCCTGGTCAAGCACAAGTGGGCCGGGGTAATCCTCGACGAGGCGCACTATATCAAGAACCCGGACGCGGCCCGGTCGAAGGCGGCGCTTGCGATTCTCGACCACGTGGAAGACCGCTACCTGCTGACGGGCACGCCTGTGATGAACCGACCCATCGAGCTCTTCAACCTGCTGCGCGCCGTCGGGCACCCCCTCGGCGATGATTACGTGGAATTTGGCAAACGATACTGCGCCGGGGTCAAGGACCAGTACGGATGGGACTTTTCGGGTGCCTCGAATCTCGATGAGCTGAAAAGCCGCACCGAGGGGACCATCCTGGCGCGGCGGAAGGAGGACGTGCTCGACCTGCCTCCGAAGCTGCGGTCAACGGTGCCGGTCGAACTCGACCCGGCCCGCTACCGGGCGCTGATGGAACAGGTCGTCGTGCTCGCACAGGAGCAGCGCGCAGCGAATGCCGGCCGTGTGCGGTGGAACGAGCTGCTGCCGGCTTTCTCGAAAATCCGCCACGCGATTGCGAAGGACAAAGCGAAGGCGACGGCCGCACTGGTGGAAGACGCGGTCGCGGACGGGGAGAAAGCCATCGTCTTCACGGGATTCAATGCCGTGGCGGACAGCCTCATCCGCCACTTCGGCGACACCGCGGTCCGGCTCACCGGGGAGACGTCGCAGGCCGACCGGCAGATGGCCGTCGACCGGTTCCAGGAGGACCCGTCGGTGCGTGTATTCGTCGGCAACATCCTCGCGGCCGGGACCGGGATTACACTGACTGCCGCGACCCAGGTGTTCTTCAACGACCTGGACTGGGTCCCGGCGAACCATCTGCAGGCGGAGGACCGGGCGTACCGGATCGGCCAGCAGCGGATGGTGAACGTCTATTACGTGACCGCGCCCGGTACGCTCGACGATACCGTCTGGGACGTGCTGAGTCGCAAGCTCGCCATCCTCGAGCAACTCGATTATTCGAAGCGGGGCACCGAGCAGGTCGAGGTGAGCGTGAACGACGAGGTGCTAGAGCGGCTGCTGGGGGACATCCAGGCGTCGCTCGACCCGACGGCTCCGTCGGCAGGCTGAACGCCGTGACCGGGGATGGCCGGGCGGACTGGTAGGCCCGGAGAGATTCGAACTCTCGACCAATGGATTAAAAGTCCACTGCTCTACCGCTGAGCTACGGGCCCAGCGTCATTATCGCCGGGGAAAGCGGGAGGGGCCACGCTGCTGCGCGGCCCCTCCTGTGCGTCGGACCTGGCGGGTCTGCTTACTCGATGACGGCGAGCACGTCGCCTTCTGCGACGCGCTGCCCTTCACTGACGGGGATTTCCTTGACGATTCCGTCGGCGGGGGCCTTGATTTCGTTTTCCATCTTCATCGCCTCCAGGATGAGGAGGACGTCCCCTTTTGCCACGGCCTGGCCGGCTTTGACGTTGATGCGGACGACCCTACCGCTAATCTGCGCGGTGACGGCGCCCTTGACGGCGGCCTTCGCGCCGCCAGCGGCGGCGGGAGATGTTGCCGAGCGTTCCCGGGGGGCTGCGCCGCCGCCGAGGCGGCCCTCCCATTCGACTTTGAAGGGGCGGTAGTCGACCTGGACTTCCATTCCGCTCTGGCGCTGGTCAGGCGGGGGGAGCTGCACGCGGTACGGGATGCCCCCCGCGGTGACTGTGACGTAGCCGGTCTCTTCGCGAACGGTCACGGGGTACTCATGCCCGTCGACGATGACGCGATCGCCGCGGACTTCGACCTCGTAGGTGCGGCCTCCGATGGTGACCTTGGCCATGCCGGTTCCTCCTAGCGCATCTGGCGAAGGCGCCCGAAGGAGCGCCAGTTGCTGGTGTCGCCATTGGGGATGACGACCGGTGCGGGGGCCGCGGCGACCTGCTGCTTCTTTTCGGCTATGGTCATGGCGCCGACGACGGCGGCCACGAGTTCGCGCTCCGGCCCGCCGCCTTCACGACGCCACTGGAAAAACTCGCGCGCGACTTGCGGGAACATGACGTAGCTGAGGACGTCGTCGATGTTCTCCGCGAGGTCAGCAATTTCGGCCTTCGCCTTCTCCATTTCCGGTTCGAGGTCATCGGCCGGGCGGTGATCGATCGGCTGTTCATCGCCGAGGAGCTGCTGGAGGATCTCTGGCGCGATGGGAACCGTGGTGCGGCCATACATCCCCCGGGCCAGGTTCCGGGTTTCGCGGGTGACCGTGGCATACCGCTTGCCGGTGAGGACGTTGAGGACGGCCTGCGTGCCGACAATCTGGGAGCTGGGGGTGACGAGCGGCGGATAGCCGAGGTCGGCGCGGACGCGCGCGTTTTCTTCGAGGACTTCGGCGAGCTTATGCTCGGCACCCTGCTCACGGAGCTGGCCGACGAGGTTGGAGATCATGCCGCCGGGCACCTGGTGAGAGATGACCCCGGCATCGATGCCGAGGAGGCCGGATTCGAACTTCCAGTACTTGCGTCGGACGCCGCGGAAGTAGTCGGCGAGCTGGCGCAGCTTTTCCATGTCGAGGCCGGTGGCGTACTCGGGGAACTCGGCGAGCGCGGCGACGAGCGTTTCGGTCGCGGGCTGGCTCGTGCCGCCGGCGAGGGGCGAAATCGCACAGTCGATGACGTTGGCGCCAGCCTGGACGCCCATGAGGTAGGCCATCTCAGAGAAGCCGCTCGTATCGTGGCAGTGCATCTGGATGAGGATGGTGGGGTGATTCTGACGGATTCGCTCGACGATGGCCTTTGCCATCATGGGACTGAGGAGGCCGGCCATGTCCTTGATGGCGATGGAATCGGCGCCCATCGCAATCATCTCGTCTGCGAGCTTTGCGAAGGAGTCGACGGTGTGGACCGGGGAGGTGGTATAGCAAAGGGCGCCCTGGACGTGACCGCCGGCCTTCTTCACGGCCCGGAAGGCCGTCTCGAGGTTCCGGGTGTCGTTGAGGGCATCGAAGATGCGGAAGATATCCATGCCGTTCTGGACGGCCCGGTCGCAGAACTCGTAGATGACGTCGTCGGCGTAGTGGCGGTATCCGACGGCGTTCTGACCGCGAAGGAGCATCTGGGTCGGGGTGTGCTTGAGCCGCTTCTTGATCTCCCGCAGTCGCTCCCACGGGTCTTCCTTGAGGAAGCGGAGGCAGGTGTCGAAAGTGGCGCCGCCCCAGCATTCGATCGAGTGGTAGCCGATGGAGTCCATGAGCTCGAGGACGGGGATCATGTCCTCGGTGCGCATGCGGGTCGCGAGGAGGGACTGATGGCCATCGCGGATGGCCGTTTCCATGATGCCGACTTTGGCCATGTGTGCGTTCCGCGGGAGGGGATTGGAGGCGTGAGCCCGATGCGCGTTTAGGGTAGCGTCAGCGCGGGCTAGATGCGATTGGGCGCGAGGAAGTCAGGCCGGCGGCCGGGGGATGAGGTAGGCTTGCGCGGCGAATTCCCCATGTGAACGGAGATCGACCATGGATATCGGGCGGCTTTTCAGCCTCGAAGGGAAGGTCGCGCTGGTGACGGGCGGGAGCCGCGGCCTGGGGCGGGAGATGGTGCTGGCGTTTGCGCACGCCGGGGCAGACGTGGTCATCGCGAGCCGGAAGCTCGATTCGTGCGAAGCGGTTGCCCGGGAGGTGGTGCGGCTGACGGGCCGCCGGGCGCTCCCGGTGGCCTGTCATGTCGGCGAATGGGAACAGGTCGAGGCGCTCGCGGAGCGGGCGTATGCGGAGTTCGGGCGGGTGGACGTCCTGGTCAACAACGCCGGCATGTCGCCCATCTACGACCACGTAGCGAACGTGACGGAAGCGCTCTACGACAAGGTGCTGGACGTGAATCTGAAGGGACCGTTCCGGCTGACGGCGCTGGTGGGGACGCGGATGGCGGAAGGCGACGGCGGGTCGATCATCATGGTGTCGAGCACGGGGTCGCTGCACCCGACCGCGGACATCATCCCCTACGCCGCCGCAAAGGCAGGGCTGAACGCGATGACGGTCGGGTTCGCGCGGGCCTTCGCGCCAAAGGTGCGGGTGAACTGCATCGTCCCGGGACCGTTTCTTACCGACATCTCCAGGGCGTGGGACATGGAGGCGTTCAGGGAGCGAGCGCGGACCTCCATTCCGCTGGGCCGCGGCGGGGAGCCGCACGAGATCGTCGGGGCGGCGCTCTACCTCGCCTCGGGGGCGTCCAGCTACACGACGGGGTCGCTGCTGGTGGTCTCTGGCGGGAGCGGGATTTGAGCGCAGCCAGCAGCGGCCGGCGCCAGCGCTTATGATGGGCGGGCTTCGCCGGGCCACGGCTGCGTGCTTCCCGGCAATCCGCAGTGCGATGAGTAAGGGAGACCGCAGACGATGGCCGTTGACTTCGAAATCCCGGCGGAGGCGAAAGCCATCCGTCAGAAGGTGCGGGAGTTCGTGCACGCTGAGTGCATTCCCGCTGAGAAGCGGCTGCTGGAAGGCGAGCCGTACAGGGAGGTGCTGGCGGAGCTGCGCCAGAAGGCGCGCTCCCAGGGGCTTTGGTGCCCGTTTATCCCGAAGGAGTGGGGCGGGATGGGGCTGGGTCCGCTGGCGAACGCGCTGGTGCAGATGGAGCTCGGGGAGAGCTACCTCGGAGCGCTGGCGCTGAACACGCAGGGGCCCGACGATGCGACGATGTTGACCATCCTGGCACACGGGACGGAGTACCAGAAGGAGAAATTCCTCAAACCCCTGCTGAACGGCGAAAAGCGGGTGTGCTACTCGATGACGGAGCGGGCGGCGGGGGCCGACGCGACCGGGATGAAGACGACGGCCGTGCGCGACGGGGATCACTGGATTCTCAATGGCGAGAAGTGGTTCTCCAGCGCAGCGAGCGTGGCCGACATCGCGGTGGTGATGGCGAAGACGGACCCGGATGCGCCGCGGCACCAGCAGTTCAGCACCTTCATCGTCGAGTTGCCAAACCCGGGCTATCGCATCATCCGCGATATTCCCACGATGGCCATCGAGGGCCCGCTGACCCATATCCTCGGGGGCGGACACGCCGAGGTGAAGATCGAAAACCTGGTGGTGCCGCATGAGAACCTCCTGGGCGGCCAGGGGAACGGCTTCAACATGGGGCAGCACCGGCTGGCGTATGGCCGGCTGCGACACGGGATGCATAACGTAGCGATGGCGCAACGGGCTCTCGATATGGCCACGGCGCGGGTGTGCGAGCGGGAGACCTTCGGGCGGCTGCTGGCGGACCGGCAGGGCGTGCAGTGGATGCTGGCGGACTGCGCGACCGAGCTGTACATCGCGCGGCTGATGCTGCTGCACATCGCCTGGAAGGCGGAGCAGGGACGGGATATCCGGCAGGAGAACAGCATCGCGAAGGTGTTCCTCGCGAATATGGTGCACAGGGTCGTCGATACGGCGATTCAGCTGCACGGGGCGCTCGGGTACAGCCTCGATACGCCCCTGGCGCGCTGGTACACGTCGATCCGTTCGCAGCGGCTGGTAGATGGCCCGGATGAGGTGCACCGGTGGACGACGGGCCGGAACGTGATCCGGGCCTACAAAGAGCACGGGACCACAGCGTCGGCCTGCGGGGGAGACCTGCTCTAGGAGCGCCCGGGTCAGGGTGAAACGAGGCGCTCGAGGAGGTCTTCGACCTGGGCGCCGGTGATGGGGCGGACCACCCGCCCCATCCCGGTCCAGTAGGGCCACTTCCAGTCGCCGGTGGCGCGGGGCTGCTGGACGGGGACGAGCAGGGGGCGGTCTTTGCTGGCGAGCATGAGGTGGTAGTGCTCGCCCAGTGGCACGGTTTCGTTGACGAGGCCGACCCAGCACGTCATTTCTCGGCCGTCGGGGGCAAACGTGGTCCCAAAGTAGCGGTAGTGGCCGCCGATGGGGCGGGAGGCGCTGGCCACGTAACGCACGCCCGGGCCGAAGCGCATGCGGAGGGCAGCGCCGACGAGGGCATGAAGGCGGTTGGTGGTGAGGGCATCGTCGAGCGGGACTTCGCCGAGGCCGAGGATATCTTCGAGCACGAACTGGCGGAACTGGGCGACGAAGGGGTCGGGGTCGCCTTCGAGCGCTTCGACGACTTCATACCAGGTCATGGGGACCCAGGGCGCCGGGACGTCGTCACGCGGGAGGCCGAGCATGACGAAGGCCGGGGGCTCCGCCCACTGGCGGGCCACGGCCTCCATGCCGGGCAGCAGGGACTCGTCGGCGCCGGGCTCGACCTGGACTTCGACGAGTACGCGGCGGCCGCCTTCGTAGGTGAGCAGGAGGTCGGCGATGCCGGCTTCGGCCAGGCGGGGCTGGACTTCGACGAGGGCGAGGGGGTCGCTGCCGATGCCGGCGGCGCCGGCGAAGAGGGCGTTGAGCATGCGGTGGCCGGAACGGAGGAAATAGGCCAGGGCACTCGTGCAGTAATTCTCGAACGGGCTGGCTTTGGAGCCCGGCCGGTAGGCCGAGAGCATCGTAAAGAGGTTTTCAGACATTTCTCTCAGTATGCACGGGCGCACGGGCGGTGGCACCCGGGCGGGGTTTCAGACGCGCCGGTAGACGCGGACGCTGTCGCCATCGACTTCGATGCGGTCGACGACATCGCGGAGCGCGGCCTGGAGGTCGTCGAAGGGGAGGTCGTCCCATTCTCGGAGGAGACGCTGGCGCTGCTGCTCGAGGTGGCGGCGCCGCTCCGCCTCGGTCTCATGCGCGCGGATGCGTTCGCGGGCGGACACGAGTTCGGCCTGGAGCTGGCGGTGTTCCTCGGCGAGCTCTGCCCCAATGGCCTTCAGGCGTTCGATAGCGATGTGGCCGTGCGCAGCATCGGCGACGAGCTCTTCGACCTGGCGGCGGTTCCGCCGGAGCCGCGATTCGATGCGGTCGACCTGGGAGATGAGCTCGAGGGCATACGAATCGACGTTGCCGGCCATGCGGACTCGAGGCCCGGGATGCTGTTCGCTGGCGAGCTCCTGCCGTACCCGCGCTTCGAGGTCGGCGGAGCGCTTCGTGTTGTAGCCACAGGCGCTCTGGTTCGTCCGCGATTCGCACTGGTAGTACCGGTACGTGGCAGAACGGGATTCGCCGGAACGGGTGAGCCAGGACTGGCGTCGGCTCACACCGATCATCTTGTTGCCGCAGCGAGCGCAGTAGACGAGGCCGGAGAGGAGGAAGGGTGTGACGCTGCGCTGGCGGGAGGGTGCGTGGCGGGATTGGAGGCGGTCCTGGACGCGGCGGAAATCCTCGGGGGAGACGAGGGCCGGGTGGCTTCCCGTGACGGTGGTGCCGAAGCGCGAGTAGTGGCCGAGGTAGGCGCGGTTGCGGAGGATGTCGCGGACGGTGACCATGCTCCAGCGGCCGCCGCGGCGGGTCGGGATGTTCTCTTCGTTGAGGCGTCCGGCGATTTTGCGGATGCCGAGGTTCTCGGCAAGGTAGAGGCGGAAGATGTAGCGGACGACGACAGCCTCTTCGGGGACGAGCTCGAGGCGCCGGCGGGGGCCGACACGGTAGCCGTAGGGCGGTCGGCCGAGGACCTCGCCCCGGACCGCTTTGCGGCGCATGGCGGAGCGGACGCGCTCGGAGATGGGGGTCCCTTCCCCGCGCTCCGCCCAGGTATCGACGAGGGCCTTGAACGCCTCCGCGCCACTGGGAGCGAGGAGGACCGTGGCGCCCCGGTGGTCGAGTTCGAGGAGGCGGAGGGCGGCCGCGCCGAGGTCGGGACCGAGGGCGGAGAGGGCATCGACAACGACGACGGTAAAGGCCCGGCCGGGACGGCTAAGGAATTCGAGGAGCTGCTCGAAGCCGGCAGAGGCGCCCTCGTCGGGGTCGGCGAAGGTAGCAACGATTTCGTAGCCGGAGCGCTGGCAGAAATCGAGGAAGGCGCGGTTCTGCTCGCCGATGCTGCGCTTCAGGCCATTGCGGCGGGCGGAGGCGGAGAAGTAGCCGATGGCCTGCACGGGAGCCTACCCGACGTACAGGATGCGTTCGCAGTTGGGGCACTGGGCGAGCGCGGCAGGGTCGAAGGTTTTCCGGCGGATGCTCTCCGGGATGGCAACGCGGCAGCCGGTGCAGCTCGAGCCCTGAATGCGAGCTACGGCATGGCCGCGACGGCGGCGGATGTCATCGTAGAGGCGGAGGGAAGCTTGGGGAATGCAGCCGGCCTGCGCTTCCCGCCGGGCGAGTGCGGCCGCGAGACGAGCGGCCAGGTCTTCGCGTTTTGCTCGAAGGGCGTCGACCTCCTCGGCGCGGGAGCGCCGGGCGGACTCGAGGGCGGCTTCGGCGCCGGCACGTTCCGCCGCGGCAGATTCGAACGCTTCCATGACCTCGAGCAGGCGGTCTTCGAGCGCGGTGCGCTGGGCCTTGAGGAGCTCGACTTCATGCTGGATGGCAGTGAGCTCTTTCGGATTGCGGACGGAGCCGTCGTAAAGCCGCCGTTCTTCGGGGTCAATCCTGGCGGTGAGTGAAGCGATAGAAGCTTCGAGGTCGCGCTGGGCGCGGCGGACTTCCTGGAAGGCGGCGTCGGCGGTGGCCCAGGCGGCTTCAGCGGCCTCCAGCGCCTCGGAGCGGGTGAGCCGGGCATCGGTCTCGCTGAGGGAGGCTTCGAGGGCCGCGATTTCGTCGTCGATTTCCTGGAGGGTGCGGACGTCGGTGATGAGCGTCATAGGCGAACCGGAGGGAGGCTAACCGCAGCGGCAAAGTCCCCGGGCAACAGCCTAGGGTGGGAGGACGCGCCGCTCAATGGCGGAGGCGGCATTCTGGCGGAATCATCACGAAAGTCGGGGAGTTATGGCGTGCGGCGGCAGTCGGCAGTGAACTGCAGCTACCGGGACGCGACGAAATGGGGTTCAATGGGAGGAAGGACACCAGGAGGGGGCGGAGGGATGCGCTTCAACGTCGCGGGGCTGCTGAAATCGGAAGTCGGCGCGAGCCGGCGGCACATCATGGAGCCGGAGGAACCGGTCCACCGTGGGGCGGTCGAGCTGGTTCGGGTGCCTCGCGGCGTGCTGGTCCGGTGCAGGGCCGACGTCCTGATCGAGGCGCAGTGCAGCCGCTGCCTGGTGGCGTTCGCATACCCGGAGACGGTGGAGTTCGAGGAGTTCTTCCGCCAGCAGGTGGACCTTGCGGATGGCCACTGGGTTGAGCCGATCGAGGGGGAGGACGAGGAGACGTTCCTCATCGGGCTCGACAATGAGATCGACATTAGCGAGGCTGTCCGGCAATATACCGTGATGGCGGCCGCGATGCAGCCGCTGTGTCGGCCGGACTGCCCGGGGCTCTGCCCCGAATGCGGGACGGACCTCGGCATGGAAACCTGCCAGTGCGAGCGCGCGCCGTTCGACCCGCGGTGGGCGGGCCTGCTCACACTGCAACCTCGGAAGCATGGGTAACGACCTGAAGGAGAGCCGCTATGCCGCCGCTGCCCAAGCGGAAATACGCAGCTTCGCGCCAGGGGAAGCGCCGCTCGCATCTGAAGATGCGCGTACCGCACATCATCGATTGTCCGCGGTGCAAGGCTCCCCGGCTGGCGCACCACGCGTGCCCAATCTGCGGGACCTACCGGGGGCGGGAAGTGATCCAGCTGCCCGAACCGGAGCTCGATTAACTCCCGGAGCCACGGCCCTGGAACCGTTCGTGATCTATAGCGACCCGGTTCGCAAGGACCGGGCGTTCGTGTTCCCGGGCCAGGGAGCCCAGGCCGTCGGCATGGGTAAGGATCTCTACGAGCAGTTCCCCTCGGCCAGGGAGCTGTACGAGCGGGCGGATGAGATTCTCGGGTTCGCCCTGAGCCGGCTCTGTTTCGAAGGACCGGAGGACGAGCTGCAGCAGACGAAGAATGCGCAGCCCGCGATCGCGGTCACGAGCCTGGCGCTGCTGAAGGTAGCGACCGAGGTTTCGCCGCGGCTGCTCGAGCGCCCGGCGTTCGTGGCCGGTCACTCGCTCGGCGAATATTCGGCGCTGGTGGCCGCGGGAGCGCTCCCGTTCGATGAGGCGATTCGCCTGCTCCGGACGAGGGGCGAGCTGATGCAGGCCGCAGGGGAGAAAAACCCGGGAACCATGGCCGCCGTGCTGGGACTGGACCTCACTGATTGCGAAGAGATTTGCAGGGAGGCGGGGGCGGAGGTCTGCAACGTCAACGCGCCGGGGCAGGTCGTGATCGGCGGGCGCCGGGAGGCCGTGGTGCGCGCGCTCGATTACGCGAAGGCCCGGGGCGCGGTGAAGGTGATTCCGCTCAGCGTGAGCGGTGCGTTCCACAGCTCGCTGATGCGGCCCGCAGCCGAGGGAATGGTGCAGCCGGTCGCGACCGCTTCGCTCGCCGGCCCTGCGGTGCCGGTCGTCCTGAACGTGACGGCAACACCGACGCAGGACGAACTGGCTATCCGGCATGAGCTGGTCGACCAGGTCTGCCGGCCGGTGCAGTGGAGCCGGACGGTGGAGTTCCTCGGCGAGCAGGGGGTGGAGACGTTCATCGAGTTCGGGCCGGGGCGGGTGCTGACGGCCATCATCAAACGGATGCTGCGGAAGTCGACCTGCATCAACGTCAACGATGCGGCATCGGTGCGGGTGCAGCTGCCAGATGGGTGAGCTGGACGGGCGCGCCGCGCTGGTCACCGGCGGGAGCCGTGGCATCGGACGGGCGATCTGCCTCGAACTCGGACGGCGCGGAGCGCGGGTTGCGGTCAACTACCGTTCGAACGGCGACCTGGCGGAGGAGGTCGCGGCAGAGATCAGGGCGATGGGAAGCGACGCGTTCGCCGTTGGCGGGGATGTGGCGAATGCCGGGGAAGCGGCCGCGATGGTGAAGGCGACGGCTGAGCGGTTCGGCGGGCTGGACATCCTCGTGAATAACGCAGGCATCACCCGCGACGGCCTGCTGATGCGGATGAGCGATGACGACTGGGACGCGGTCCACGAAGTAAACCTGCGGGGGGCGTTCCTGGTAACGCGAGCGGCGATGCGGCCGCTGCTGCGGTCGAAAGCCGGGCGCATCATCAACATCACGAGCGTGGTGGGAGTAATGGGGAACGCGGGGCAGGCAAACTACGCAGCCGCGAAGGCGGGGCTGATCGGGTTTACGCGTGCGCTGGCGCGGGAGGTCGCGTCACGGGGGATGACGGTCAATGCGGTGGCGCCGGGCTTCATCGAGACGGACATCATCCGGGGGATGACGGAGCAGGCGGTGGCGTGGGCGAAAGCGCAAATCCCGCTCGGGCGGCTGGCCAGCCCGGAAGAGGTGGCACCGCTGGTGGCGTTCCTCGCGAGCGACGGTGCCGGGTACATCACCGGGCAGTGCATTCACGTGGATGGCGGTATGGTGATGGCGTGACCGCCGTCAGCCCGCACCGCCTCATTCGGCAGCTCACGCTCGAAGCGCTTTACGAAGGGGAGACCTCGGGGCACCCGCCTGAGGAGGCTTTCCTCCGTCGGCTCCGGGAGGAGCGGGAGAACTGGCCGGTGCTGCGCGGAAAGGAATGGGAGGCGCGTGGCATCGCTGCAATCCGGGGCGTCGAGGCGCTGCGGCCGGAACTCGACCGGCGCATCCAGGCGGCCGCACCCAAGTACCCGGTCAGTACGCTGGCTATCGTTGACCGCAACATCCTGCGGCTTGCAATATGGGAACTCGTCTCGGACGACGCTGCGCCCGTCGCCGCGGTCATCAACGAGGCAGTCGAACTCGCGCACCGCTATGGAGGCGACACCTCGCCGAGCTTCGTGAACGGCGTGCTGCGGACGGTCAGTGAACGAATCCGTGGACAGGCAGAATGCCCGGACCTGGACACGGAGGAACCGGCCGGCCGCGAGCCATCATCGGTGAGAACGGACCCTACCCAGCAACCGTAAAACCCGAGGAGAAAGCAGGACTGTGGCAACCGTATTCGAACGTGTTCGGAAGATCGTGGTCGAGCAGCTCGGCGTCGAGGAGGACGAGGTCGTTCCCAGTGCGTCGTTCGTGGATGACCTGAACGCCGACTCGCTGGACCTCGTCGAGCTGATCATGTCGTTGGAAGAGGAGTTCGCGGCCGACGTGAACGGGCTCGAAATCAGCGATGAAGACGCGGAAAAGATCGTGACCGTACAGGACGCCGTAGACTACTTGAAGGATCACGGCGTCGAAGACAAGTAAGGCGCCCGCGCCGTCCCGGGCGCGGGTCTGCCCCCGGGGAGGGACGCGTGGAGTTCCTGGGCATCGGCTACCAGGAGTTGCTGCTCATCCTCGTCCTGCTGCTGGTGGTGGTGGGGCCTGAGCGGCTGCCGCAGATGGCGTATCAGATCGGGCGGGCGGTGCGTCAGATGCAGCTCTACGCGCGGGCGGTACGCGATGAGTTCCGCGACGAAATCGATTACCTCGACGAACAGTACCGGACGATGCGGGGGGAGATTGACCTGGCGCAGAAGACGCTGCGCGAGGAACAGGTGAAGCTGAACCAGGGGCTCGCGGAGCTCGACGCGAACTTCCGGGCTGCCGAGGCGGAAGCGAGTGGTGCACTCGCAGCGCCCCTTCTGCCTGCGGCGCCGGCGGGCGACGCCGCCGCTCCCCAGCCCTCCACGGCGGCCGGTGAGACGCCAGGGCCGCCGCTGGTGTTCTGACGGCGATGGTGGCGGAACCGGTCCGCGAGCAGGGAACCGCCGCGCCCCCAGTCGAGGCTGGGGCAGATATCGGCGGGCCGGAGATGACGCTGCTGGAGCACCTGAAGGAGCTCCGCTACCGGGTGATGGTCAGCGGCTTCGCGGTGCTCATCGGCGTCGTCGTGTGTTTTTATTTCTGGGAGACGATTCTCGGCTGGATGGTGGCGCCCGCGCGCGACCGAGTGGCGGACTTCCGGGTCTCCAGCTTCTCGCCAACCGACCGCATCGGGATCATCGTGAAAATCGGCCTGTACGGCGGGGTCATCCTCGCCTCTCCCGTCGTGGTCTACCAGCTGCTGGCGTTCATCGTACCGGGCCTGACGCCGCGCGAACGGAGAATCCTGCTGCCTGGCATCATCGGGGCCGCGATTTTCCTGCTCGCCGGGATGGCCTTCGCTTACTGGATCATCCTCCCGGCTTCGCTCGGCTTTTTGCTGGAACTCGGCAGCGACGAGATCGACAACGTGATCGGCATCAGGCAGTACGTCGATTTCGTGACGCGCATCATCTTCTGGGTCGGAGTTTCCTTCGAGCTCCCGATGGTGCTGGCGATCGCGGCGCGGCTGGGGCTCGTGCGGGCGCGGCAACTGTTGAGTTTCTGGCGGTACGCCGTGGTGGTGGTGTTCGTCATCGCTGCTATCGTGACACCGACGCCGGACCCGATTACCCAAACCTTCGTTGCGGGGCCGCTGCTGGGGCTGTACTTCATCGGCATCCTGATGGCCTGGACCGTCCAGCCGAGGCGGCCGAAGCCGGGAGAGGCGGGCCAGTGACTGCCCGGGGTCGATGGTCGGCCATCGCCGGATTTTCCGGCGGCGTGCTGAGCGGGCTGCTCGGCGGAGGCGGCGGCGCGGTGATGGTGCCGCTGATGACCGGCCCGCTGCGAATGCGGCAGCACGTGGCGCACGGGACGTCGCTGGTCGTGATCACGGCGACAGCGGCCGTGGCGGCGGTGTTGTACGGGGCGGCAGGGCATTTCGACTGGCTGCTGTTTGCCGGGCTGGCGGGGGGCGCGATGACCGGGGCAGTGGCAGGGGCGCGGATTGCGCTACGCATCCCGGCGCTCCGCCTGCGGCAGCTCTTCGGACTCTTCCTCCTGGCAGTGTCGCTCCGGCTTCTGCTCTTCGCGCCTTCCGGCGGCCTGCTGGAGCCGGGCGCCGGGGCCGAACTCGGGATTGCGGGCGCCATCGGGCTGGCCGGCGGGCTGGCGAGCGGGGCACTGGGGATTGGTGGCGGAGCCATCTTCGTCCCTGCAATGGTGCTCGTGCTGGGCACCGAACAGCATGCTGCGCAAGGGATTTCGCTGGTCGTCATCGTGCTGGCTTCGGCGCTGGGGGCCCTGACCCACTACCGCCAGGGCACGGTGGACACAGTGGCGGCGAAGTGGATTACGCCGGCGGCCATCCCGGGGGCTGTGGCCGGTGCGGGGCTCGCGACGCAGCTGAGCGGGCGGGGGCTGCAGGTCGTGTTCGCCGTGGTGCTTTCCGCGCTCGGCGCGCAGATGGTGTTCACGGCAACGCGCCGGCTCCGGGGCCCGCTGGCTGCACCGGCGGCCGGGGGGGTTCGACCGTGATCGCCGTCTCGAAGGAAGAGCGCGCCCGGGAGCTGTACGAGGTAATTCGCACCTGCCGGATGTGCGCGCTGGCGGAGACACGGACGCACGCCGTGCCCGGCGAGGGCCCGCTCGATGCCGAGGTGATGTTCATCGGGGAGGCACCGGGCGTAAATGAGGACCGCCAGGGGCGGCCGTTCGTGGGCGCTGCCGGCCAGTTCCTGAGCGACCTCATCGCCGAGGCCGGCCTCCGGCGCGAGGAGGTGTACATCTGCAACGTGCTGAAGTGCCGCCCGCCGGGAAACCGGGACCCGCTCCCTGGCGAAATCGAGGCGTGCTCCGAGTACCTGGACCTCCAGATCGACCTCGTGGACCCGCTGGTGATCGTGACGCTGGGCCGGTTTTCGATGGCGCGATGGTTCCCGCAGCAGACGATTTCCCGCATCCACGGGCGGCCGAAAGAGGTGGACGGCCGGCTCATCGTGCCCATGTACCACCCGGCGGCAGCGCTGCACCAGGGCGCACTGCGGCAGGTGCTCATCGACGACTTCCGCGGGCTCGCCGGCATCCTGGAACGGGCGCGCGCGGGCCTGACATCAGTCGCTGCGCCTGTAGCAGAGGCGCCGGCAACTGAAACGCGGCCAGGCATATCGAGCAGCCCTCCCCCGGCGCCGGCGCCCCCCTCCGCGGCGCCATCGAGGGCCCCGGTCGCTCCGGGCGGCAGCGGGGACGGGATGCGCCCGGCTGGCCCGCAGCAAATTCCCCTGTTCGAATAGGTATCCATGACATCGAAAACGACGCTTCGCGTAATTCCCCTTGGCGGCCTGGGCGAAATCGGCCGCAACATGATGGTGCTGGAGTACGCCGACGACATCATCGTGATCGACGTCGGCCTCATGTTCCCCGAGGAGGAGATGCTCGGGGTGGACCTCGTCATCCCCGATTTCACTTACCTTCGCGAGCGGCGAGAGAAGGTGAGAGCCGTGTTCCTGACCCACGGACATGAGGACCACGTCGGGGCGCTCCCGTACTTCCTCCGGGAGTTCGACGTGCCGGTGTACAGCACGCGGCTTACGGACGGCCTCATCCGGGTAAAGCTACAGGAACATCGGCTGGCGCAGAAAGCGAAGACGCACGTCGTCCAGCCCGGTCAGGTGATCGAGGCCGGCGTCTTCCGGGTCGAGTTCTTCACGGTGGCTCACTCGATCCCGGACGCCTGCGGGTTGGTCATCCGGACGCCGCTCGGCCCGGTCGTCCACACCGGTGACTTCAAGCTGGACCACACGCCGGTGATGGACCAGCACACGGACCTCATCCGGCTGGCGCAGGTTGGAGCGGAAGGCTGCCTGCTGCTGCTGGCGGATTCGACGTACGCGGAAGTGGACGGCTATACGCCGAGCGAGCAGCTCGTCGGCGAGGCCCTGAAGCAGATCATGGTGAACGCGCCGGGGCGCGTCATCGTGGCCACGTTCGCCTCGCTCATTTCGCGGGTCCAGCAGGTCATCGACGCGGCCGTGTTCACGAACCGGAAAGTCTTCGTGACCGGCCGGTCGATGATTGACAACGTGGCGATGGCGCGGCAGCTCGGCTACCTGCAGGCGCCGGAGGGGACCATCATCGGGGTTGAGGAGATGAGGAACACGCCGCCTGCAAACCTCGTCGTGGTCACGACTGGGAGCCAGGGCGAGCCGACGAGTGCTCTGACCCGGATGGCGAACGGCGACCATCGCCATATCCAGATCACGAAGGGCGATACAGTGGTGCTCTCGGCATCGCCAATCCCGGGAAACGAGCAGGCGGTCTACCGGAACGTGGACAACCTGTTCCGGCTGGGCGCGGATGTACTCTACAACCGGGTTTCGAACATCCACGTCCGGGGCCATGCCAGCCGCGAGGAGTTGAAGGTCATTCAGGGGCTGCTGCAGCCGGAGTACTTCGTACCGATTCACGGCGAGTACCGGCACCTCGTGGTGCACGCGCGGCTGGCGGAGTCGGTCGGGGTGCCCGCTGGCAATGCGTTCGTTCTGACCGACGGCGACGTGCTCGAAATCGACGAGGAGGCGGCCTGGCTGGGCGGCCGGGTGCCGGCGAGCTACGTCTATGTCGACGGCCTGGGAATCGGCGACGTGGACCAGCACATCCTGCGCGACCGGGCGCATCTTTCGACGGATGGCGTGGTCGTCATCATCGTGGCAGTCGACAAGCAGACGGGGGCGCTGGAGCGGCCGGCCGAGATCCTTGCGCGGGGGTTCGTGGACCTGGAGGAGCGGGAAGACCTGGCGGAGCGAACCCGGGAGGTGGTGGCAAAGGCGCTCCAGGGAGCCGAGCATTATGCAGAGTTCGGCGACATCAACACGCGGATCAGGGACGGGGTCAGCAAGTTCCTTTATGATGAGACGCGCAGGCGCCCGATGGTGCTGACCGTGACAGTCGAGGTCTAGGTCGGCAAGTTTGGGAGGGCGCAAGGCCGGGGCCAGCGGGGGGCCTCGGCCTGCAGCTGAGGAGTGCAGCTCGTATGGCGGCACGCACGACGAAGAGCCGGACCCGCCCGGCGCGCCGACGGGCTGGGCGGACCTCCCGCACCAGTTCGCGGGGAACGCAGTTCGCTCTCCTCTGGCGATGGCGAAAAGAGGCCGCGGTCGTGGTCGCGGCCGGAGCACTCGCGGTCTGGGTCTCCCTGTTCGATGGGGCATCGGCCCTCGAACGGGGACGGGACGCGGTGCTCCGCGCGGTCGGCTTCGGACTCATCGTGCTCGCGGCCTGGGCGCTCTACGGGGCCGTCGTGACGTGGCGGGGCTGGTATCTCGACCGACGGCTGCTGCTCCAGCGGACGGCAGGGGCCGTCGCACTGGGGCTGTTCGCGTGGGGGCTGCTCGGCCTGAACGAGGCGCAGTGGCGCATCGGGACGGTGGAGTTTGCGGAGGTGAGCCTCGGCGGGCGATTCGGGCAGCTGCTCGTCGCGGGGGTGCTCGGGAAAATCGCGTGGCTGAGCCTGTTCATCATCGCGGCGGCGTTGCTGGCGCCGGGTCCGACGCGGTGGGTGGCAGTGCACGTCCCACTCTGGCTGCAGGAGGCCTGGGAGCGGCGCCTGCCGCACCGGGCAGCGGGAGCTGCCGGGCGATGGATTGCGTTCATCTTTCGCCGGCCGGCGCGTGAGGAGGAGGTCGTCATCGGCGCAGCGGAGTATGGGCGGCTGCAGCCGGCGGGCCCCTCGCTGGAGCCGCCCCCGGTGGTCTTTCGGCCCCGCATCGAGCCCGGCGCGCCCGCCTCGCCGGTGGGCGTCGGTGCAGCAGCGGCGTTCACAGAGGTCCCGGCGGAGCCGCCGGCTGCAGCTCCTGACGAGGACGGTCTGCCTTCGGCGTTCGCGCCGGATGAGGGCGAGGCGGAGGATGACGGGCACGAACCGGAGGAACCGGAACAGCTCGGGCTTCCGCTGGAACCCCGGAGCGGCTGGCATCTGCCCGCGATGGAGCTGCTGAACCCGCCGCAGCCGAGCGCGAGCCGACGACACGACAATGCCGCGCGCGCCCAGCTCATCGTGGATACGCTGGCGAGCTTCGGCGTCGATGCGACGGTCGTTGAGATCAATGAGGGGCCGACCGTGACCCAGTTCGGCGTCGAACCGGGCTGGGAGGTGCGCTACAAGGACGTCCCGTTGCGGGACGAAGCCGGCAAGCCGCTGCTCGGGCCGGATGGGCGGCCGCGGACCGAGCGGGTGGAGGTGTCCCGGACGCGGGTGCGGGTCAACCGGATCACAGCGCTTCAGAACGACCTCGCCCTTGCGCTGGCAGCGCCGAGCCTGCGCATCGAGGCGCCGGTGCCCGGGCGTGCCATCGTCGGTATCGAGGTGCCAAACGACAGTGCCACGGTCGTGACACTGCGGGCGGTGATGGAAACGAAAGAATTTGCGGAGCTCGCACGGAAATCCAGGCTGGCGATCGCGCTCGGGAAGGGGGTAGCCGGCGCGCCGGTAGTGGCGGACCTCGCGACGATGCCGCACCTGCTCATCGCAGGAGCGACGGGCTCGGGCAAGAGCGTCTGTATGAACGCGATCATCGCCTGTCTCATGATGAACGCCACGCCGGACGACGTGCGGTTCGTGATGGTTGACCCGAAGCGGGTGGAACTGGTGGGGTACTCGGGCATCCCGCATATGGCCTTCAGCGAAGTGATCGTGGACATGGAGAAGGTCGTCGGCGTGCTCCAGGCGGTGGTCCGGGAGATGGAGGCACGGTACAAGAAGTTCGCCGAGCTTGGGGTGCGGAACATCGAGGGGTACAACAAGCACCCCAGGACGCTGAAGAAGCTGCCCTACTGGGTGGTGATCATCGATGAGCTGGCCGACCTGATGATGGCGGCGCCGTTCGAGGTCGAAAAGCTTATCTGCCGGCTGGCGCAGCTTGCGCGCGCGACGGGCATCCACCTCATCGTGGCGACGCAGCGGCCCTCGGTAGACGTCGTGACAGGGCTCATCAAAGCGAACTTTCCAACGCGCATCGCCTTCGCAGTGACCTCACAGACCGATTCGCGAACGATTCTCGACATGGGCGGGGCGGAGAAGCTGCTGGGCAGGGGCGACATGCTCTACCTCCCGCGCGACGCCGGCAAGCCGATCCGTATCCAGGGCGTCTACCTTTCGGACGCGGAAGTCGAGCGGCTGGTGACGTTCTGGAAGGACGACCGGTTCCGGTCGCTGGCGCCGGAAACGGCAGACGCGCTGCTGGAAGAGGCCCTGGCGGCGCAGAACGGCGGCGATGCGGACATCGTGGTGGAAGAGGGCGAGCCGGCGGTAATCCAGGCGCGAGCGCTGGCGGCGAAGCATCAGCGGATCTCGCCGGCCTTGTTGCAGCGGCGGCTGCGGGTCGGCTACGTGAAGGCCGCGAAGATCCTGGAGCTCCTGGAGGCGGAGGGCATCGTCGGCCCGCGGGAGGAGGGCGATTCTCGGCGCGTGCTGGCGCGCGGGGGCACGGATGAAGAGGCCTGATAGACTGGAGTCAGCGTGAAAGGGATTCGAAGCATCCTGCGGCGGGGCGAGGAAGCCCCGCGGAGCGAACCGGAGGCACAGCCGGAGCGATGCCTTTCGTGCGGGGCGAACCTCGACGGCTCGCGGCTTTATGAGCGGTTCCGCGTGTGCCACGCCTGCGGGTTCCATTTCCACCTGACTGCCCGGGAGCGGCTGGCGACGCTGCTCGACCTCGGCACCTTCCACGAAGATGACCGCGCCGTGTCGGCTATCGACCCGCTGTCGTTCCCGGGGAGCAGGCGATACTCGTACCGGTCACGGGTAATCCAGGAGCAGCGGCGGACGCGGCTGACGGAGGCAGCGGTAACGGGCCGGGGCGCGATCGGCGGCCACGACGTCGTCATCGGGGTCGTCGATTTTGCGTTCCTGGGCGGGTCGATCGGCGTCGCGGCAGGCGAACGGCTCGCCCGGGCGTTCGAGCGCGCAGCCTCGCGGCGGCTGCCGGTGGTCCTCGTATGCTCGACTTCGGGGACACGGATGCAGGAGGGGCTGCTGGCTCTGATGCAGGGGCCCCGGATTGCGGTCGCGGTCGAGCGGCACCAGAGGCTGGGCCTGCCGTACCTGTGCGTGCTTACGGACCCGACGACGGGTTCCGCCTATTCCGGGTTCATCAATCTCGCCGACGTGCTGCTCGCCGAGCCGAACGCGCTGGTGGGCTATGCGGCGCTCCGGGCGCTGGAAGAGACGACGAAGAACGGACTGCCGGAAGGGGCGCACACATCGGAGGCGCACCTGCGGCACGGGCTCATCGACGCGGTCGTCTCGCGGCCCCAGCTGCGGGACACCCTGGCCAGCCTGCTGGACCTGCTGGACCGGGGAAACGCCGTCAACGGCGTGCCGGGAGCGCGCCCGGGGCACGTCCGCCATATGCCGCGGCCGGCCTGGCAGCAGGTGCAGCTTTCGCGGCACGAGAAGCGGCCGACAGCGCGGGATTTCATCGCGCGGATGACGACGGGGTTCTTCGAGCTCCACGGCGACCGGAGCGGAACCGACGACCCGGCGGTCGTTGCGGGCATCGGTGCGCTGGACGGCGAGGCAGTGGTCTTCGTTGGCCAGGTGCGGCCCCACGGTGGGGACGAGAGCGGGCTCATCGGGCCGGCCGGCTTCCGCAAGGCGGCGCGGGCGATCCGGCTCGGCGGCCGTCTCGGGCTGCCGATCGTCACGCTGGTGGACACAGCGGGTGCGGACCCGTCGCTGGCGGCGGAGGAGGCAGGGCAGGGAGCGGCGATCGCCGCATGCATGGCCGCGATGCTGAGCGCTTCCTCACCGACGGTAGCCGTCATCACCGGCGAAGGGAATTCGGAGGCAGCGGTGGCGATGGCAGCGGCCGACCGGGTGCTGATGCTCGACAACGCGGTGTACGAGGTTGTCCGACCGGAGGATGCGGCGGCCGTGCTCGAGGGCGGCCCGGCCGAGGTCGCCGAGCGGCTGCGGCTCACGTCCCACGATTGCCTCCGAATGGGGATCGTCGACCACACGGTGCCCGAACCAGGCGAAGGGGCGCACACCGACCATGCAGAGGCTGCTGCCCTGCTGCGGCGGGCACTGGTTCGAGAACTGGGCCGGCTACGGCGGATGCGGCCAAAACGGCGGCTGGCTGCGCGGTATGCGCGGTATCGCGAGATGGGCGCGACCGGCGGGTGGCTGCGCGGCCGCATCGAGCGGCGATGGGCGCACCTGCAGGACCGGCTTGGCGGCACGCTCGACCGGCTCCGGGGCCGCGCATTCGGGCGCCGGGGCGAATACCCGGACGAAACAGGTATCCCGGTCTGACCGGCGGTGGACCGGGCCGCGCTGAGGGGCGAAACTCCCGCTAACGGCCGCGCGAGGAACCGCCCTGGAACTGACCGACCCCCTGCTCGTCCTGCTCGGATTCGTCGTGGGCGCGTTCGGTACGCTGGTTGGTGCCGGCGGCGGTTTCGTCCTCGTCCCGGTGCTGCTCCTGCTGTACCCGGACGAATCCCCTGAGCAGCTCACCGCGATTTCGCTCTTCGTCGTGTGTGTGAATGCGGCCTCGGGCTCGGTAGCCTACGGGCTCCAGCGGCGAATCGACTATCGCTCGGGATGGTGGTTCGTCGCGGGGACGTTCCCGGGAGCAGTGGCCGGGGCGGTGGTGGTCGGGTACGTACCGCGGCGGCTCTTCGATGCGATTTTTGCGGTGGTCCTTTCGGCAGTGGGGGTGTACCTGGTGGTGCGGCGCGGAAACCGGGGCGTCGTCGCGCCGGTGCGGGGCAGAGGAGTGGTTCGGCGGACGGTCCGGGACGGGCAGGGGAACACGTTCGTCTACGCGTACCACCTCTGGAAGGGTGTCCTCATCAGTACGGGGGTGGGGTTCATCAGCAGTTTGCTCGGGATTGGGGGCGGCATCATCCACGTACCGGTGATGGCCACCGTCCTGCACTTTCCCGTGCACATCGCGACGGCGACATCGCAGTTCGTGCTGATGTTCATGGCCGCCGAGGGCACGGGAGTGCATTTCCTCCAGGGGGTACTGGGCTGGGACCGGGCGCTGCTGCAGGCCGTGCTGCTTGCGGCAGGGGCAATCCCGGGTGCACAGGTTGGTGCGCACCTCGCCCGCCGCCTCCATGCGGACATGATTCTGCGGGCGCTTGCACTGGCGCTCATCCTGGTTGCAGTCCGGCTTGGGATGAAGGCAGGAGGTCTGTGATACGGCCCTTCCGAATACGGCATTTCCCCGGTTACCCGTTGGCGGAGGCGTGCCTATACTCGGGAGGTGCCGACACGGCGGAGGGAAGTGCGTGACCGCCATCGCGACTGAGTACGAGGTCGTCATCGGCCTCGAAGTGCACTGCCAGCTGAAAACCGCCAGCAAGATGTTCTGCGGGTGCAGTGCTGACTACTCGGGAGCAGAGCCGAACACCCACGTCTGCCCGGTGTGCCTCGGGATGCCGGGGGTGCTGCCGGTGATCAACGAGCGGGCTATCGAAGACATCGTGCTCACGGGGCTCGCGCTGAACTGCGCAATCGCGCCGTTCAGCAAATTCGACCGGAAGAACTATCACTACCCGGACCTGATGAAGGGCTACCAGATTTCGCAATATGACCTGCCGATTTGCCGGGACGGCTGGCTCGATGTGGAGGTGGACGGGGAGCGGCGGCGCATCGGCATCACCCGAGTGCACATGGAAGAGGACACGGCCCGGCTGCTGCACCGGGTGGACCCGGTGACGGGGGAGCCCTACAGCCTCATCGACGTGAACCGCTCGGGAACACCGCTGATGGAGATCGTGAGCGAGCCGGACATCCGGAGCGCAGCGGAGGCGCGGGAGTACCTGGTGCGGCTGCGGCAAATCCTGCGCTATATCGGGGTGAGCAACGCGAACATGGAGGAGGGCGATTTCCGCTGCGACGCGAACATCTCGGTGCGGCGGCGGGGCGAGAGCAGCTACGGGACGAAAGTCGAAATCAAGAACATGAACAGCTTCCGTGCGGTGCACGATGCGCTGCTGTTCGAGGCGGAGCGGCAGGTCGCGGTGCTCGAAGCCGGCGGGCGCGTCGAGCAGGAGACGCGCGGCTGGTCGGATGAGCGCCAGGCGACACTCAGCCAGCGGAGCAAGGAACACGCGCACGACTACCGGTATTTTCCGGAGCCGGACCTGCCGCCGCTCAGGCTGAGCGATGCGTTCGTCGAGCGAGTGCGTACACGGCTTCCGGAGCTGCCGGCGGCCAGGGTCGAGCGCTACCGGGCGCTCGGGCTGAGCGCCTACGAGGCGACGACGCTGGCCGAGGAGCGACCGCGGGCGGAGTACTTCGAGCAGCTGATGGCCGCCATCGCGGGCGACGAATCCCGGCGGGCCAAACTGGCGGCGAACTGGATGCTGGGCGAGGTAGCGCGGTGGCTGAACGCCAACCAGGCGGACATCGACCGGTTCCCCCTCGAGCCGGCCGCCCTGGCCGAGCTCATCGAACAGGTGGCCAGCGGGACGGTGACCGCGCTCGTCGGCAAAGACGTGTTTGACCAGATGGTCGCTTCGGGACAGCGCGCCCGGGAGATCATCGAACGGCAGGGATTGGCCCAGATTAGCGCTCAGGAAGAGCTCGCGGAGCTGGTCCGGAAGGCGATCGAGGCGAATCCGAAGGCGGTCGCCGATTACCACGCGGGGAAGGAGACGGCGGTCAAGTTCCTCATCGGGCAGGTGATGCGGGAGACGCGGGGGCGGGCGAATGCGCAGGTGGTGCAGGAGCTGCTGGAACGGGAGCTGAGGAAATGATCGACTGCCTGAACGATACTGACGTCCGGTGGTATCCTTGGCGGCCGTGACGTGGCGCAAGGTCCGGGACCACTCGGCGCTGAAGTGGCTGTACCCGGGCATGCACATCAAGCGCTGGCTCGTGCTGCTCCTTTTCGGCGTGGTGCTGATGGGGCTGGGTCTCGCCTACATGCTCCGGGAGGCGTACCTGCAGGCGCCGCTGCCAGGCATCTTTTACTACCTGACCCTCCAGTTCATTCCCCGGTGGATGCGCGGCCTGCTGTTCATCACGGCATCACTCGGGACGGTGAGCCTCGCGGTGTACAAGCTGAACCAGTCGCTCCTGTACGCCTTCGTCCGGCCGGACTGGCGCGACCAGAACCTGGCTGAGGCGATTTATGCCAAGCGGTTCCTGAGCCGCGGACCGAAAATCGTGGCGATCGGCGGCGGGACCGGCCTCTCGACGCTGCTGCGGGGGCTGAAGAACTACACGAGCAACCTGACTGCCATCGTTACGGTGGCAGACGACGGCGGGAGCACCGGTCGGCTGCGGCAGGAGTTCGGCGTGGTCGCGCCGGGCGATTTGCGGCAGTGCATCGCGGCGCTGGCGGAAGCCGAACCGCTCATGACGAAGCTCTTCCAGTACCGGTTCACGAACGGCACCGGGCTGGAGGGGCACTCGTTCGGCAACCTGTTCATCGTTGCGATGTCGGAGGTGACGGGGAATTTTGAAGCCGCCATCCACGAGGCGAGCCGGGTCCTCAACGTCCGCGGCACGATTCTGCCATCGACGCTGGAAGACGTGACGCTGAGCGCGCGGACGCATGAAAACGAGGTGGTCCACGGCGAGCACAACATCACGGAACGGGGCGCGGCGATCCGGGAGGTATACCTGAACCCGCCTGATGCGGAGGCGCATCCTGACGCGGTGCGGGCCATCCTCGACGCTGACATGGTGGTCATCGGCCCCGGCAGCCTCTACACGAGCGTACTCCCGAACCTCCTGGTAGAGGGCATCCGGAAAGCGCTGCAGCAAACGTCGGCGCTGCGGGTGTTCGTCTGCAACGTGGCGACCCAGCACGGGGAAACAGACGGCTTCGGCGTTGCGGAGCATGTGGAGGCGCTCGAGCGGCACGCAGGGCAGGGCATCGTCCAGGTCGTGGTAGCGAACAACAACATCGCACCCGCGCTGCCGGAGGCGTGGCACGCGGAGGCGGTGAAAATCTCGAACGAGGCGCTGCGGGACCACCCGGGCATCCGGCTGGTCGAGGCGGACGTCGTCGCGGAAGAGAATCGTTATCGGCACGACCCGCACAAGCTCGCTGTTACGATCATGCGGCTGTACGATCAGCGGGATACGCTCAACACTTCATCGCGGCGGGCGCTCCCCGGGGAGGAGCCGGTCGCGCTCGTTCGGTAGGCTCCTATGCTCATGAACCTGTTTCAGATTTTCGTCTCCGCGCTGCTCATCCTCGTCGTGCTGCTGCAAGTGAAGGGGAGCGGCTTCGGCGCTGCGCTCGGCGGCATGTCGGGCGGCTCCGTCTACCGGACGAAGCGGGGGCTCGAGCGGACGCTGTTCCAGGCGACCATCCTGCTGGTGATCGTGTTCATCTTCGTTTCGTTCCTGAGCGTGCAGTGGCAGTAGGGGGCTGATGGAAGCGAACGGTCGGGCGCCGTCGCGCCTCGCGTTCGTGGTCATCGGGAGCATCGTGGCGGCGATGCTCGCTGCGGCAGTCGCGCTCGGGCTTCGCGTCACAGGAAACGAATCGGCGGTGCTGCCCGGCACGGTGACCTATACGGAAGCCGTGGCCGGGACATGGCAGCGTGTGAATCCGCTGTTCGTCAACGCGAACGAAGTTGATGCTGACCTTGCTGCGCTGGTGTTTTCGGGCCTGGTCCGGGTAGCGAAGGACGGCAAAGTCATCCCGGACCTGGCCGCCGAGCTGCCCGAAGTTTCCGATGGTGGCTCGACGTACACCTTCCGCATCCGCGCAAACGCACGCTGGCACGATGGGGCCCCGGTGACCAGCCGGGACGTGGCGTTCACGGTGCGTCTGCTGCAGGACCCGGATTTCCACGACGCGGCGATGGCCGAGGGGTGGAACGGCGTCACCGTCGAGACCCCGGACCTGAGCACGGTGGTCATCCGGCTGCGCCAGCCCTCGGCGCCGTTCCTCGCGCGGAGCGCGACGGTCGGCCTCCTGCCGGAGCACCTGCTGGGTGGAAAGGGCGCGCAGGCGCTCGAGAGCGATGCGTTCAACGCGCGCCCCGTAGGGAGCGGGCCGTATCGGCTGGAATCGCTCGAGGCGAGGGCGGCGACGCTGGCGGCGAACACGTCGTACTACCTGGGACGGCCCGGCGTCGACCGGATCATCCTGAAGTTCTACCCGGACGAGGCCCAGGCGGTCCGGGCGTTCACGGCCGGCGAGACGGACGGCATCTACCTGCGCGGGCCGCGGACGCAGACCGAGCTGGACGAAGTCCGGAGGGTCGGCGGGAAGACCTTTACGGCGGCGGCGCGGCCGATGCTCGCGATGCTCTACCTGAACAATACGAACTCGCTCTTTCGTGACGAGCGAGTTCGGCAAGCGCTCTCCCTGGCACTCGACCGGAGCCGCCTTGTGGAAGAGGTGTTCTCCGGCGTAGGGCGGGCGACGGCCTCCCCGGTCGTGCCGGGGACCTGGGCGTACGCGGAAGAGTTCGACACGACAGGCCGGGACCTGAGCCGGGCACGGCAGCTGCTGAAGGAAGCGGGCTGGCAGCCGCATCCTACGACGGGCATCCTCGTGCGTGAGGGGCAGGAGTTCCGGTTCACCATCCGCACGGACAACGCGCCGGAGCGAGTTGCCCTGGCGAATGCCGTCTCGAAGCAGCTGGAGACGCTCGGCATCCGGGCAACGGTGGCGAGCACGACGTTCTCGGTGCTGCGGCGAGACTTCCTGCAGGAGCGGAAGTACGAGGCAGCGGTAGTGATGTGGGACCAGGGCCCGGACCCGGACCTGTACTTTGGGTGGCACAGTTCGCAGCTTGGCGCTGCAGGTCTCAACCTCGCCAACTTCGAGGATGCGGTAGTCGATGACCTGATCGCGCGGGGGCGGACTTCGGCCGACCAGGACGTGCGGCTGGATGCGTACCGCCAGCTGCAGGATGTGTGGCAGGGAATCCAGCCGAGCCTGGTGCTGGCCGCGATTGGCGCGGTCGTGGTGCACCCCGGCTGGCTGCGGGATGCGGAGCCCGGGGTGCTCTTCACGAGCGCGAGCCGTTTTACGGACGTGCACCGGTGGCGGCGATGAACGGCAGGGTCGCGTTCTTCGGTTCGCCGATGTTCGCCGTTCCGTCGCTGAGGGCGCTGGCGGCGGGGGGCTACGAAATCCCGCTGGTGGTCACCCAGCCGGACCGGCCGGTGGGGCGGGGCGGCCGGCTGAAACCGCCGGCCGTGAAGGCAGCGGCGCTGGAGCTGGGACTGCCGGTGGCGCAGCCGGAGTCGGTGCGAACGGCGGATTTCGCCGGGCACCTCGCAGGGCTCGCGCTCGATGCGGCGGTGGTGGCGGCATACGGCCGGATCCTGCCGCAGCGGCTGCTGGAAACCCCCCGGCGGGGTTTCGTGAACGTCCACGCCTCGCTGCTGCCGCGCTGGCGGGGTGCATCACCGATCACTGCCGCCATCCTCGCCGGTGATACGATCACTGGCGTGAGCATCATGCAGCTCGTGCCAAAGATGGATGCAGGCCCTGTGATTTCGCGAGTGGAGGAACCCATTCGCCCCGACGATACGGCCGGGACGCTGGAGGTGCGGCTGGCGGAGCTCGGGGCGCGGGAGCTGCTCCGGGTCCTGCCGGGCTGGCTCGACGGCACCCTGCCGGCGGAACCGCAGGACGAGGCGCTGGCGACGTATTGCAGCCTGGTCCGCAAGCAGGACGGCCACCTCCGGGCGGCGATGACGGCGGAGGAGGCCGAGCGCGCGGTGCGCGCGTACGACCCGTGGCCGGGCGCGTTCGTCGTTTACCGCGGTGCGCCGCTGCGCATCTGGCGGGCGCGCGTCGCGCAGGGGCCGGGAGCGCCGGCAGGCGAGGTGCAGCTGCTGGACGGTGAGCCGGCCATCCGGTTCGCCGAGGGTTGGCTCGTGCTTCTGGAGGTGCAGCGGCCCGGCGGCAGACGGGTGCCCGGGCGGGCGTTCGTCGCGGGGGAGCGGGGCCGGCTCGAACCGCGGGCGGAGCTCGCATGACTGTGCCGGTGCGCGCCTCGCTCTACGGCCTGCTCCCGGCTGAGCTGGAGGCCCTCGTCGCGGAGCTGGGCCACCCCCGTTACCGGGCCGACCAGGTGCTCCACGCGGCGTATCGGGAATTCGCAGCGGAGTTCGAGGCCATCCGACAGCTGCCGACCCCGCTTCGGGCCGCACTCGCGCAGCGGCTCGACTTTTCGCCCGCCCGCGAGGTGCGGCGCATCGCCAGCAGCGACGGGCTGACGACGAAGCTCCTGCTGGAGATGGCGGGCGGGACGCTCATCGAAACCGTCCTGATGCAGTACCCGGCATCGAAGCCGGGCGGCCGGCGGCGTTCGACCGTCTGCGTTTCGACACAGGCCGGCTGCGCGATGGGCTGCGTTTTCTGTGCGACCGGGCAAATGGGGTTCGAGCGGAACCTCACAGCGGGCGAAATCGTCGCGCAGGCGGTGCACGCTGGCCGGCTGCTGCGGGAGCGCGGCGAGCACGTGACGAACGTCGTATTCATGGGGATGGGGGAACCGCTGGCGAATTATGCCGCGACGGTGAAAGCGGTGCGCATCCTGGCGGACCCTCGCTGCTTTGGCCTCGGGCAGCGGCACATCACGATCTCGACGGTCGGCGTCATCCGGGGCATCGACCGGCTGGCCGAAGAAGGGCTGCAGGTGGGGCTGGCGGTGTCGCTCCACGCGCCGAACGATGTGCTTCGCCGCCGCCTGGTGCCGACGGCCGCGCCGCATTCTGTCGGGGAGATCATGGCAGCGGCGAGGCGGTACTTCGAGCGAACTGGCCGGCGCGTGACGTTCGAGTACGCGCTCATCGCCGGGGAGAACGACAGCGACGCCACGGCACGCGAACTGGCACAGCTGGTCCGCGGAACCGGGGCGCATGTGAACCTCATCCCGGTGAACCCAACAGCTGGCGGCTACCGGAGGCCCGCCCGTCAGCGGGTACTGGCGTTCGAACGCATCCTGCGGGAAGCGGGGGTGAACTGCACGGTACGGGTGGAGAAGGGGACCGAAATTTCGGCCGCCTGCGGTCAGCTCCGGACCGATGAGGCTGCACGGAGCCCGGCGCGCCGGGGGACATCGCGGTCAGGGGAGGAGCTTCCGCGCGAGCGCGCGAACCGCTTCGACGACCACCTTCCCCAACACCATCCCGAAGCCGATAGCGACCGCGGAACGGAGGTCGAGCAGCGCCTGGACGTCGCCGCGGACGACGGGAGAGGCGAGGATGCCGACACGGACCTGGTCGACCGCGACAGAGCGGCCAATGACGACCCCGGCATCGGACTGGCGGATTGTGCCGCGGTCGAAGGCGGCCACGCCGACGGCGCTCCGCCGGATCTCGACCTGGTCGGCGGTAACGCGGCGGATGGCGCTGCGTTCGATGGCGAGCGGGGTATCGCCGGCGGTGTCTTCGGCCCCGGGCCGGCTGGGGTCGATGGCCATGGGGGCACCGTAGATCGCTGGCCGTGAAGGCGCAATGCTGGGTCGATGCGAACAGACGATTTCGCCTATGAGCTGCCACGGGACCTGATTGCGCAGGAGCCGGCTGAGCCACGCGACGCGGCACGGCTGATGGTGCTCCACCGGACGGCGGGCCGCATCGAGCACTGCCACGTGCGAGACCTCCCGGAGCTGCTGCGGCCTGGGGACCTGCTGGTCGTGAACGACACGCGGGTGATGGCCGCGCGGCTGTTCGGGCGGCGCGCGGATACGGGGGGAAGCGTTGAGGTCCTGCTGGTGCGACCGTTCACGGATACGCGCTGGGAGGTGCTGATGAAACCCGCCCGACAGGCGACCATCGGGCGGCGGTTCGTGTTCGCGACGAACGAAGGGGAGCTCGGAGCGACCTGCCTGGGGCGGAACCGGGAGGCGGCGGTGCTGGAGTTCGCGCGGCCGTTCGACCCGGCCCGGGTTGGCGAGGTGCCGCTGCCGCCGTACATCACGCAGTACCAGGGCGACCCGGAGCGCTACCAGACCGTCTACAGCCGGGAAGCGCGAAGCGCGGCGGCACCGACCGCCGGGCTGCACTTCACCCCGGAACTGCTGGCGCGGCTCGCGGATGCCGGGGTCGAACGCACTGCGGTGACGCTGGAGGTGGGGCCGGGGACGTTCAAGCCCGTCAACGTCGACGACCCGCGGGAGTTCGACCTCCACGCAGAGCACGTCACGGTCCCGGAAGAGGCTGCAGGGCGAGTCCAGCGGGCGCGGGCCGAGGGCCGGCGCGTCGTCGCGGTCGGGACGACGGTCGTGCGGACGCTGGAGCACGTCGCACGGGAGTGCGGGGAAGTCGTTCCGTACACGGGCTGGACTTCGCTGAAGATTCTCCCGGGGGACGAGTTCCGGGCAGTGGACGTGCTGATGACCAACTTCCACCTGCCGCGGTCGACGTTGCTGATGCTGGTCTGCGCCTTTGCCGGGTACGAGTTCGTGATGGAGGCGTACCGCGAGGCAGTACGCGAGCGCTACCGGTTCTACAGCTTCGGCGATGCGATGCTCATCGTGTGACCGGCTTCGTGGCCAGGGAGATGGCGGGAGACTGAGCGCGGGAGCGGGCACCAGGCCGGTGCATGCGGGGGTTATGGCCCGACACCCCCGCGCCTGGCGTCGTGGGAGGCGTGCCGAGGAGAAGAAGCTCGCGGGAGCGGGGCGTGGGCCGACGGGCGTTCAGGCGATGAGGCCCTCGGCGCGGAAGCGCTCGATCTCGCCGTCGGAGAAGCCGGCTTCGCGCAATACCTCATCGGTATGCTCACCGAGCGCGGGGGAGGCGCGCTGGATGCGCGTCGGAGTGGCCGACATCTGCACAACGGGCGCCGGGCCCCGGATGGTGCCGAGGAGGGTATGGTCGTACTCCTGGATGTAGCCGTTAGCGACGACCTGGGGATCGTCGAAGAGTTCTTCGACGAACCGGACGGGGCCGCAGGCGATGTCGAACTGCTCGAGGTGGGCGAGCCACTCGTCGTTGGTGCGCTCGAGGAACTTTTCCTCGCAGATGCGCACGAGCTCTGCGCCGACCTCGGCGAGGCGGGACGGGTCGAAACCGGGTTCGTAGCGGGGGTCTGAGACCCCAAGAGCTTCGCGGAACCGGGCACGCGGACCGGGACCAAGGCAGCCGACGACGAGGTAGGAATCTTTCGTCTTGTAGGGGCGGTAGTAGATGTTCCCGGAAAGCTCGGGCGTAAAGTGCCGGCGCTCGCGAATGATTTCGTCCATCGTTGCGCCGCGGGCGCGGGCCTCTGCGAGGTGAGCGAGCTTCTGGTAACGGAGGGGCTCATCGATGGCCACGATTTCGCGGGAGCCGGCCTGGAGGGCGAGCGCGGAGAGGAGGAGGCTGGAGTTGATGGCCTGGCCCTCGCCGGTCCGCTCGCGGTGGTAGAGCGCCGCAGTAATCGCCCAGGCCAGGGCGAAGCCCGTGACGACGTCAGCCGGGGCAAAGGCGACGGGCATGGGCAGGCCGTTCTGGAGGTTGGGGTTCGAGGTGCTGAGGCCGCTCATTGCCTGGGCAACGATGTCGTAGCCACGCCGCATGGCGTCGGGGCCCTGCTTCCCGAAAGCCGTGTTCTCTGCGTAGATGATGGCCGGGTTGACCCGCCGGGCGGATTCGTAGTCGATGCCGAGCGCCTCGGGGACACCGGGCCGGTAGTTGGTGATGAGAACGTCCGCCCCGGCGATGAGGCGGTCGCGGATGGGAGCGACGCGCTGGTCTTTGAAGTTGAGGGCAAGCCCGCGTTTGCCGCGGTTCTGGACGAGGAAGTTCTTGCTCTCCCTGGGAATGACCTCGGCCTGGAGGCGCCAGGGTTCACCTTCGAGGGGTTCGACTTTGATGACGTCGGCGCCCATTTCGGAGAGGAGGGACGCTGCGAGGGGACCGGCGATGATTTGGGTGCAATCGAGGACGCGCACACCTTCGAGGGCTCCGGGCATAGATGGCCTCCATGGAACGGATACAGTGTGCCGATGATACGGGAGCCCGGACCAGCGGGACGGGGCCCGGGAGAACGGGAGGACGGGAGGGTAGGCGAACGGAGGTGAGAGAAGGCGGAAAATGGCGGCGATGAACGCTGCGGAGAGCGCGCGGGTCGGGCTGTGCGCCGAATGCGCATGGGCGCGGCGGGTAGTGAGCAGCCGGGGCTCGGTATTCTGGCTGTGCGAGCGGGCGCGGACGGATGCCCGGTTCCGAAAGTACCCGCCGCTGCCGGTCCACGCGTGCCGGGGCTTCGAGCAGGCGGGGGCGGGCTCCCCGGGCGAGCCGCCGAGACCGCAATGACCCGGGCCGGGGATGCGCGCACCGGCTGGTGAGACGGACACTGCCGGCACGGCTGGCCGGGACGCGGCAAGTGCGTTAATGCAGCTGACGCGGGGCCGTCCCGGGCTGGAGCCGGCCGCGTTCGCCCGCCACGGGGTCGGACCCGTCCGCGACCGCCGTACCGGGAGACGCCGAACCCCGGATTCCACGACCTGCGATGGCGTCGATTGCAGGAGACGGCTGGTCTTTTGCTTGACCGGTGTGTTACGTTACGCGTCCGGCTGAAAGCGGGGGAGCTACCGGCGGGGTAGCCGACGCGGAAAAGCCAGGGGCTCGATGCCATCTCCCATTGCACCGAGCCCCCGCTTCCCGAAAGGGAAGTGTCCTTCCGGGCTTCTGCGCGTTCGGTTAGGTAGTTCCCTCCTTTCAGCCCGTTTTATCGTTTATTTGAGGCGCGCAACGCGGCCAAGCTCGTCGCGTTCCACGTTCAGGGAGCGGATATTTCGGCGGAGGAAGGCAGGCAGCTCCGCATCTTCCATGCTGCTGACGCCGGGGAGGTTGAACTCCCGCAGTCGCGTGCGGTCGACCTCGAGCGGGTCACCGATGGCGGAGGCACGGGGCGTGAAGCCGGTGGCGATGACGGTGATATGGACTTCGTCGCCGACGCGGGGGTCGACGACCGTGCCGAAGATGATGTTGGCCGCCGGGTCGACGACCTCGGCGATGGTGCGGGCGGCGGCATCGAGTTCGCGGAGTCCGAGGGCGCCGCTGTGGGTGACGTTGAAGAGGACGTTGTGAGCACCTTCGATCGACTGGTCGAGGATAGGGCTCTGGGTGGCAGAGCGGGCTGCTTCGACGGCGCGGTTTTCGCCAGAGCCCTTGCCGACGGCGAGGAGAGCGGGACCGGCCTCGCTCATGATGGTGCGGACGTCGTTGAAATCGAGGTTGATCGAGCCGTTCTGGCTGATGATGTTCGAGATGGACTGGATCGCCTGGCGGAGGACGTCGTCGGCGGTTTCGAAGGCTTCTTCGACGGTGGCGTTCGGCGGGCAGATTTCGATGAGGCGGCCGTTGGGGATGGCGATGAGGGTATCGACCTTGTCGCGCAGGCGAGCGATGCCCTCCTCGGCTTGCTTCATGCGGCGAGAGCCCTCCCAGGGGAAGGGCTTGGTCACGACGCCGATGGTCAGGGCCCCGCAATCCTTGGCGATCTCGGCGACGATGGGCGCTGCGCCGGTGCCGGTGCCGCCGCCCATGCCGGCGGTGACGAAGACCATTTCGGTGCCGCGGAGGAGGTCGTAGATTTCGTCACGGCTTTCATCGGCGGCGCGTTCGCCGCGGGTGGGGTCGCCGCCGACGCCGAGGCCTTTGGTGAGCTTCTCACCGATGCGGAGGCGGGTCGGCGCCTCGGAGGTGGCCAGTGCCTGGGCATCGGTGTTGCAGGCGATGAACTGGACGCCCGGGATCTTGGCGCGAACCATCCGGTTGACGGCGTTGCAGCCGCCGCCACCGACGCCGACGACTTTGATATCCGGCAACAGTTCGAGGTCGTAGCGCATGCTCATGTCGGTGTCCTTCCCTTTGCTTCGAATGGGGCTGTGATGGGGCGAGGTTGGCGGTTCGCAGAGCTCGCGGCTTACTGGGGGATGAGCGACCTCCCGATGCTGAGGATGCGGTCGAGCAGGCTGCGTCCTCTCCCGTCGGACGCGGGTGCGGCGAATTCACCGGGCCGTTCGCGGTTGGCGAGGGCGTAGCGGACGAGCCCGATGGAGGTGGCAAAGGCGGGGGTGCCGATGAGGTCCGAAAGGCCGGTATAGCCGTGAGGGCGGCCGAGGCGAGCGGGGAGGTCGAGGCGGGATTCAGCGACCTCCGGGAGCCCGCGGAGCTGGCTGCTGCCACCGGTGAGGACCAGGCCGGCGGCGATGCGGTCGAGGTAGCCGACACGCTTGAGTTCGATGGCGACCATTTCGAGAATCTCTTCAGTCCGGGCCTGCAAGATGGCGCAGACGTGGTCGAGGGGCACGTTTTTCGTCGACTGGGTGCCGAAGACCTCGATCTCGACCGTATCGCCGGCCATGGCCGGGTCAGCGTAGGCCGCGCCGACGGTGCATTTGACGCGCTCGGCGCTCTCCCACGGGCAGCGGAGAACACGGGCAAGGTCGGCGGTGAGGTGAGAGCCCGCAATCGGCAGGCAGGCAGTGTGGGCAACGGCCCCCTCATCGAAAACGGCGATCGAGGTGGTGCTCCCGCCGATATCGACGAGCGCAACGCCCTGCTGCCGCTCCTGCTCGGTGAGGACGCTCTCGGCAGAGGCGAGGCTTTCGAGGATGATGTCGTCGACCTGGACGCCGGCGCCTTCGACGCACTTCGTGAGGTTCTGGATGGCGGAGACGGCGCCGGAGACGATGTGGACCTCGGCATCGAGGCGTGAGCCGAACATGCCCACGGGGTCGGAGACGGGTTCGGTGCCTTCGACCCAGTAGGTGCGGGGAACGACGTGGATGACCTGGCGGTTGGTCGGGATGGCGACCTGGCCCGCGGCCTCGAGGACGCGGGCGCGGTCGTCCGCGGAAATCGGGCGGGTGCGGTCCGGGATCGCGATGATGCCGCGATTGTTCTGGCTGGCGATGTGGCCGCCGGAGATGCCGATGACGGCGGAGAGGATGCGCATGCCGCATGCCTGCTCGGCTTTCTCGACGGCGATGCCGATGGCTTCGCGGGCGCTCTGGATGTTGTCGATGACGCCGCGAGCAAGGCCGGCGGCTGGCGCAACCCCGACACCGAGGATGCGCGTTTCCCCGGTCTCGGAGATATCACCGACGACGACGGCGACCTTGGTGGACCCGACATCGATGGCGGCTACGGTTGAGCGTCGACGCATGGTTCCCCCCTTTCCTCGCTTCCTCTACTTACTGCAGCACCGGGCGGTTGCCGTAGCGCAGGTCGATGGTGGTGTAGGCGATGTGCCGCTGGCGGGCCTCGGCAGCGAGGGCGGCCCAGACGGCGAGCTTGTAGGCGATGGAGCTTGAATCACCGAGAAGGGCGACCTGGCCGTCGGCGGTCGTGACCTGGACGCCTTTGCCTTTGATGAAGGCGACCTCTTCGACGGTGGTGCCGAGCTGGCGGGGCAGGAGCTCGTAGATCTCCGCGGCTGCATCGACGGCCTGGTAGTCGACACGGTCACCGACGATGCGGGAGCCCGGCTCGGAGCTCCGGATTGCCGGAGCGCCGGTCGGGAGCCGTTCTCCGACGGCGATGACGACGCCTTCGCGGTCGATGAGGTAGTCGACGCCAGCCTGCTCCCACGTGCCCCAGGGGCGGCGCTCTTCGACGATGATGCGGATGGTGGAAGGCCAGTCGCGCTCGACGCGGACGGAGCTCACGAGGGGCAGCCGATAGACGGCCCGCTGGGCAGCGGCGAGGTCCGCGGTAAGCATGCTGCGGCCGAGGAGGTCGGCGGCGGTGACGATGGACCGGTCGGACATGCGCTGCGCACCTTCGACTTCGATGGTTTGGACTCGAAGGTAGGGCGAGCGGTAGAGCCAGGCGGCCCCGGCAGTGAGCGCCGCAGCGATGGCCAGCCCGCAGAAGGCCGCGAGGAAGCGGCGGCCCGGGAGAGCCGCACGAAATGCGCGATGGTGCGGCCCGACGACGCCCTCGCCGATGACAGGGGGACTGCGGCGGACGACCTCGCGGCGGTGACCGTTTCCGCCGACGGCGGGCCGGGTCCGCCGTACGATCTTCCGGACGACGCCTGGCTGGTGGGCGCGGTTCCTGCGGATAATCACGGCTGCGGCCTCCGCGCGTGGCGTTCGAAGGCGAGCTCGAGGATGCGGCTCAGGAGCTCGCGATACGGCAGGCCGGAGGCTTCCCAGAGCTTTGGGAACATGCTGATGCTGGTGAAGCCGGGGATGGTATTGATTTCGTTGGCGATGACGCGGTCGCCGGCGGCGAGGAAGAAGTCGACCCGGGCGTACCCTTCGCAGCCCATGACGCGGTACATGCGCACGGCGAGCTCGCGCACTTCGGAAGCGACCGCTTCGGTGACCGGCGCAGGGATGTAGAGCTCGGTCCTGGAGGCCGGGTCGTACTTGGAGGCGTAGTCGTAGAACTCGCGGTCGGGGACGATTTCGCCGACAGTGCTGGCCTCGGGCTGCTCGTTGCCAAGGACGGAGACTTCGAGCTCGCGGCCCCGGATGGCCTCCTCGACGACGGCTTTGGTGTCGTAGGCGAAAGCCGCTGCGAAGGCCTGGGGCAGGTCCTCGCGGGAGCGGACTTTGGTGATGCCCACGCTGGAGCCCCCGTTCGCCGGTTTGACGAAGCAGGGATAGCCGATCGCTTCGTCGATGAGTTCGATAGACATATTTTGGTGAAGTGTATACTCCCTTGAGCGGATCACGGAATACCGGGCAACAGGGATCCCGGCTTCGCGGAAGATGGCCTTCATGAGCGCTTTGTCCATGCCGATGGCCGAGGCGGCGACGCCGGCGCCGGCGTACGGGATGCCGGCCATCTCGAGGAATCCCTGGAGCGTGCCGTCTTCCCCGAAGGTGCCGTGCACGAGCGGGAAGGCGACGTCACAGGAGGCGAGCGCTGCGAGAGCCTCGTGGGCGCACAGGAGCGGCTGCCCGGGGCCGTTGAAGGCGCGAACACCGGCATCGAGGGCGGCCCGGGTTTCGGCGGGCGCGAGCCAGTCGCCGGTGCGGGAGATGCCGATGGGGACGGGCTCCCAGCGGTCGGGGTCGAGTGCTGCCATGACGCTCCGGGCGGAGACGATGGAGACCTCGTGCTCCCCCGAGCGGCCCCCGAAGATGACGGCGACGCGCTGGCGGCTCATGTCCACGCCCCCACGAACTCGACTTCGGTCTCCAGGCGGATACCGAACCGGTCGAAGACGCGGCGGCGGGCTTCCTCGATGAGCCAGCGGACATCGGCGGCCGTCGCGCTGCCTTCGTTGACGAAAAAGTTGGCGTGCTTCTCGGAGATAGCGGCATCGCCGCGGCGCATTCCCCGCATCCCGACGGCGTCGATGAGCTTCCAGGCCGGCGATTCGGGCGGGTTCTTGAAGGTTGAGCCGGCGCTCCGGCCGCGGGGCTGAGCGGCGAGCCGCTTTTCATCGAAAGCAGCCGCGCGGCGAAGCAGGTCGCCGGCGTCGCCCGGGAAGAGTTCGAGTTCGCATTCGAGGACAGCACGCCCGCGGAGTTCGCCGCGCGTAAAGCTGCTGCCGCGATAGACGAGACGAAGGTCGGCGGCGTCGACCCATTCGGTGCGGCCGCCGGGGTCCTGGATGCGGACGCGGCGGAGGACATCGGCGAGGCAGCCGCCGTAAGCGCCGGCGTTGTAGACGACGGCGCCGCCGAGGGTGCCCGGGATGCCGACGGCCCAGGCGAGCCCGTCGAGGCCGCGGCGGCACATGCGCCGGGCGAAGGCGGCGAAGCTGGCCCCGCTCTCGACGCGGGCCGTGACGCCATCGAGCTGTTCGGCACGCGCGCGGTTGTCGAGGACGAGGCCCCGGAAGCCGGCGTCGGCGACGAGGATGTTGCTGCCCGAGCCGAGAATGAACACGGGGACTGCGGCCTCGGCAGCAGCTACGAGGGCGCGGCCCAGCGCCTCCCCGGAGCGGACCGTGAGGAAGAGATCGGCAGGGCCGCCGATGCCGAAGGTCGTGTGACGGGCCAGCGGCTCGGCAAGGCGGAGTTCGCCGAGGGGCTCGAGCGCGGCCGCGAGGCGTTCGAGTGCACTCATGTGAGGGCCTCCAGCAGCCGCGGACCGACCTCGTTGACGTCGCCGGCGCCGATGGTGATGACGACATCGCCGGGGCGGACGATGTCGCGTGCGAGCCGGGCGGCTTCGTCGAAATCAGCGGCGTAGCGCGCCGCCGGGCTGGCGATGGCTGCGGCGAGGTCGCGGGCAGAACGGCCGGCAGCCGGGTCTTCGCGGGCGGCGTAGGTTTCGACGACGACCAGCTGGTCGAGCCCCTCGAAGCAGGTCAGCCAGTCGTCCCAGAGGTAGGCAATACGGCTGTAGGTGTGCGGCTGGTGGATGCCGAGCAGTCGCCGGCCGGGGAATGCGGCGCGGGCAGTGGAGACCAGCGCCCGGACCTCCGTGGGGTGGTGGGCGTAGTCGTCGATGACGGTGACGCCGCCAGCCTCGCCGACGAGTTCGAAACGGCGGCGGGCGCCGCGGAACGCCGCCACGGCCTCGCGGACCGTGCCGAAGGGGACGCCGAGGTGGAGGGCAACTGCAGCAGCGGCCATCGCATTGCGGACGAAGTGGAGGCCGGGGACGCGGACCTCGAGCTGGCCGACGGGAGTGCCGCCGCGCTCGAGCCCGAAGGTGCCGCCGGCCGGCCCAAGCTGAATGCCCGAGGCGCGCCAGTACCGCACGCCCTCCGTGCCGTAGGTCTCGTGGCGGAGAGGTTCGTCGCCGAGGAGGTCGCTGACGCGGCGGGCGCCGGGGTCGTCACCGCAAGCGAGGAGGAGGCCGCCGGGACGGACACGCCGGCCGAATTCGACGAAGGCGGCTTCGTAGGCGGCCCGTGAACCGAAATCGTCGAGGTGGTCGGGCTCGACGGTGGTGATGATTGCCGTCTCGGGCGTGTACTCGAGAAAGGCGCGGCGATATTCGTCCGCTTCGACGACCGCGATGTCACCGTCGCCCCAGGCGGCGTGGCCGCCGAGGTCGGGCGATTCGCCGCCGAGGAGGTACATCGGCTCGAGCCCGGCCCGCGCGAGGATGAAGGCGATGAGGGCGGAGGTGGTGGTCTTGCCGTGGGAACCGGCCACCGCGATGAGGCGTTTGCCTTCGAGGAGGCGGGCAACCATCTCGGCGCGGAGGAGGACGGGGATGCCGCGGCGGCGTGCTTCGAGCAGCTCGGGGTTATCCGGCCGCGCCGCAGCGGTCGCCACGACGAGCGCCGTGCCCGGCGGCAGATGGGCAGCGTCGTGCCCCTCGAAGATGCGCGCACCGAGTGCTTCGAGCTGCTCAGTGAGAGGCGAACGGCGGAGGTCGCTGCCGGAGACCGCGATGCCGCGCTGGCGAAGCAGGATGCCGATGGCGGACATGTGGATGCCGCCGATGCCGACGAGGTGGACGGGGCCGCGAAGATCGGCAATCACCGGGCGGCCTCCATGACGAGGCGGGCGATTTCAGCGGCGGCGCCGGGGCGGGCGAGTTCGCGGGCGGCCGCGCGCATCGCCTCGAGGCGGACCCGGTCGGCGAGCAGTGCAACGACGCGGTCGGCGAGCCCGGTGAGGTCATCCTCGTCGAGCACCTCGGCGGCACCCCGGGCAGCGAGCCACGCCGCATTGCGGTGTTGGTGGCCGCCGGCAAACGCACCGGGCACGAGGATGGCGGGGAGGCCGGCAGCCGGGACCTCGCCGAGGATGCTGGCGCCGGAGCGGAAGACGCCCAGGTCGGCGGCGACCATCACGGCCGGGAGGTCATGGCGAAAGGCCGCTGGAAAGTACCGTGCCGCCATGCCCGCGGGGAGGGCGGCGCGGGCGCGTTTGGCGGGCTCGATGCCAGCCTGCCCGGTAATGTGGACTACGACGGCGGCTTCGAGCAGGCCGGCGAGGCGGCCGAGGACGGCGTCATTGAGGGCGCGGGACCCCTGGGAGGCACCGGCGACGACGACGAGACGGTCTCCGGCGCCGAGGCCGAGGGCCGCGCGGGCGGCGGCTCGGTCGACGGTGAAGAACTCGGGCCGGACCGGGTAGCCGGTTACGACGGTCTTCGCTCGCGGGAGATGGTCGAGCGCTGCGGGGGTGGAGGTGGCAAGACGGGAGGCCAGCCGCTGTTCGACCCGGACGGCGAGGCCAGGCTCGACATCGGGGAGGAAGACGACGAGCGGGCGACGGAGGAGCCAGGCCGCGAGGCTGACGGGGAAGCTGCCGTAGCCGCCGGTACTGAAGACAGCCGCCGCGCGGTGCCGGCGGAGGAGGCGGAGCGCGCGGAGTGAGCCGCGGGCGAGGGTCGCGAGGCTGCGGACGAGCCCGAGCGGCGAACGGCCGCGGACCGGCGCCGCGGGCACCTCCTCGAACGGCAGGCCCGCGGCCTCGACCGTGGCCCGCTCGCCGCGGTTGGCGGGGCCGAGGAACGAGAGCGTGGGCGGCGGCTCGAAGCCCCGGAGGGCTGCAGCCACCGCGATTGCGGGGAAGAGGTGGCCCCCGGTTCCGCCGCCAGTGAGGACGATGGAGGTCATCCCGCGGCCTCCCTGCGGACGATGGCGCCTCTTCGCCGGCGCTCGACCGGGTGCTGGTCGAGGTAGCCGCCGCGGTCGCTGCCGTACCGGGAGATGCTGACGAGGACGCCCATGCCGAGGAGGAGGGCGGCGAGGGCGTTACTCCCGAAGCTGAGGAACGGCAGGGGCACCCCGGTCAGCGGAATGACGCGGAGGATGCCGCCGATGTTGAGGAAGGCCTGCACGGCGACCCAGGTGGTGATGCCGGTCGCGACCAGCTGGCCGAATTCGTCCCTGGCGCGGCGGGCGACCTGGTAGCCGCGGACCATCAGGAGGATGTAGAGCAGGAGGACGGCGAGCCCGGCGAGCAGGCCGAGCTCCTCCCCGATGATGGCGAAGATGCCGTCGGTGTGCGATTCCGGCAGGTAGAAGAACTTCGCCCGGCTGGCACCCAGGCCGAGGCCGGTGACGCCGCCGTTGCCGACGGCGATGAGCGCCTGGAGGGTCTGAAAGCCGATGCCGTCCGGGTCCCTTTCGGCGTGCAGGAAGGCGGTGAGGCGCTCCGCGCGGTAACCGGCACCGAGGGCGAGGACGGTGATGGCGACGAGGCCGCTCCCCAGGAGTGCAATCATCTGGATGGCCGATGCGCCGGCCACCCAGAACATGGTGACGGTGATCGCGAGGATGATGAGCGTCGTGCCGAGGTTCGGCTGGAGGAGGATGAGCGCGCTGACGGTCCCGATGATCAGCACGAACGGCACGAGACCGTGTTCAAAGCTGCGGAGGCTGCCACCCCGGGAGGCGAGCCACGCCGCGAGGTAGATGATGACGGTGAGCTTGGCGAACTCTGCCGGCTGGAGCGTCAATTCCCCGATGCCTATCCAGCGGCGGGCGCCGCCGCCCTCTACGCCGATGACGATGACCGCGACGAGGAGGAGGATGGTGATGCCCATGAGAGGCACGGCGAGCGGCCGAAGCCGGCGGTAATCGAGCCGGGCCATCACGAACATGCCGACCGCTCCGCCCAGCGCCCAGACCGCCTGGCGGATGACGAAGTAGTACGGGTCGCCGAAGTCGACGAGACTCCGGACGAAGGAGGCGCTGTAGACCGCCACGAGCCCGAAGGCCGTGAGGATGCCAACGAGCGCCACGAGCATGTAGTCGGGGCGTCCGGGGTTCCAGTCACCGGTGCGTGCGGCTGCTATGGGGACACCTCCTCCCTGAACCCCGGGAGCGCGCGGGCCAGCTGGCGGAAGTGCGCGCCGCGGGCTTCGAAGTTGGGGTAGGCATCGAAGCTGGTGCCGCCGGGGGAGAGCAGCACGACGTCGCCGGGGCGGGCGAGACCGGAGGCTGCCTCGACGGCCGCCTCGAGGGTATCGACGAGGAGGGCGACGTCGACGAGGCCGCGGACCGCGCCGTGGAAAAGCGGCCCGGACTCGCCGAAGCAGACGACGGCCCTGCAGCGCTCCCGAACCGCCTCCTGCAACGAGTCGAGCGGGAGGCGCTTGTCGCGGCCCCCGAGGAGAAGGACGACGGGTTCGGAGAACGCGCGGAGCCCGGCGACGGTGCGCTCCGGCGCAGTCGCGATAGAGTCGTTGACCCAGAGGGCTCCATTGACCCGGCCCACGAGCTCGAGCCGGTGGGGGATGCCGGAGAACGTCCTGAGGGCTCGTGCCATGGCCGTCGCCGGCCACCCGGCCTCAGCCGCGATGGCGCAGGCCATGACGGCGTTCGCCAGGTTGTGGCGGCCGCGCAGGCGGACCTCGCTCACCGGGAGAATCGGGACCGTGCGGGACCCGCGGCGGACGACGATTTCGCCGCCCTCGACAAAGGCGCCATCCATCTCGACGGGGCTTTCGATGGAAGTCACGGCGATGCGCCCCCGGGCCGAGGCCATGAAGGCGCGGGTCACAGGGTTGTCGGCGTTGAGCACGGCCACGTCGCCCTGCGCCTGGTGGGCGATGTGGTTGCGCTTGAGGCCGACGTATTCGTCCCAGGAGAACTGGTCGAGGTGGTTGGGCGTGACGTTCGTGACGGCCGCGACCTGGGGCGAGCGGTCGGTGTACTGGAGCTGGGTATGGCTGATTTCGAGGATGACCGTCGTACTGGGGCGGATATCGTCGAGGCGAGCGAGGAGCGGCTCGCCGATGTTGCCGCCGAGCACGAACTCGACGCCCGCGGCACGGGCCATCTCGCCGACGAGCGCTGTGGTCGTGGATTTCCCGCTCGAGCCGGTGATGCCGACGGTGCGGCCGGGGCAGAGCTGGAGGAACAGGCGCATCTGAGACGTGACCGGGATACCGAGCTCCCGGGCGCGTACGAGGGCAGGGTCGTAGCGGAGGATGGACTGGGAAACGGCGACGAGGCCGAAGCCGGCAGGGTCGAGGAGAGGCTGGCCCGTGACCACGCGTTCGACGCCTTCCGGGGCCGCTGCACCGGCCGCAGCGAGGGCGGCGTCGGAGCGGGTGTCGGACATGGTGACCCGGGCGCCGCGGGCGATGAGCCAGCGGGCAAGGTCACGCCCCTCGATGCCCAGGGAGTAGACGAGCACCGGCAGGCCCTGGAGCGGCGGCAGCTGAACGATGGGGGCAGCCCGGGCGCTCATCGCTCCGGCACCTCCAGCGCGAGGGCAACACCGAGCATGGCGGCGGCTATCCCGATGATCCAGAAGCGGGTCACGATCTGGGTCTCGGCCCAGCCGATAAGCTCGAGGTGGTGGTGGAACGGGGCACGGCGGAAAATTCGGCGGCCGGTAAGTTTGTAGGACCCGATCTGGAGGATATTGGAGCCGGCCTCGACGACGAACACGATGCCGATCAGCGGCAGGAGGAGCCACTGCCCCGTCATCAGAGAGACGACGGCAAGGGACGAGCCGAGGGCCAGGGCGCCGGTATCGCCCATGATGACCCGGGCGGGGTGGGCGTTGTACCAGAGGTAGCCGAGGTTCGCCCCCGCGATGATGAAGGCGAAGGTGGCCACGAACTCCTGGCCCTGGATGAAGCCGATGATGCCGTAGGCGATGAAGGCGATGAGGGTCGTCCCGCCGACGAGGCCGTCGAGACCATCGCTGACGGCGACGGCGCTGGTGGTAGCGACCACGATCGCCGCGGCAATCGGGATATAGAGCAGACCCAGGGCATAGCTGCCGACGTAGGGAATGTTGATCGATTCGACTTCGATGTAGCGGTAGAGGACGAAGGCGGCGCCGAGGGCGAAGACCGCCGTGAACCCGAGTTTGAAGCGCCACGAGAGGCCGCCCTGGCGCCGGTCCTGGAGCGTGCCGAGGTCATCGACGAAGCCAGCGGCGGCGGTGACGGCGATCATGCCGAGCGGGAGGAGGATCGACTGGTGGTTCCACCAGTCGACGGCGACGGCGGTGACGATGAGGGTCGGCAGCCAGATGATGAAGCCGCCGAACGTCGGGGTGCCGGCCTTCTTCTGGTGTTCGGGGAGGTACTCGGAGATTTGCTTCCCGATGCGCCGCCGGCGGAGGTAGCGGACGATCGGCTCGCCGAGCACGAGCGCGAGGAGGAAGGTGGCGAAGCCGGAGAAGAGGGCGTGAATCACGACTCGCCCTCCAGGAGCGGGATGACTGTCTCGAACTCCTGCGACCGGGAAGCCTTGAGCAGGACGGTATCCCCGGGGCCGAGGATGTCTCGGACGAAGCGCGCGGCCTCCTGCTTGTCGGCGAACCAGTGAACCCGGGCGAGCCCGGCGAGGCGGGCGGCCTCGGCCATCGACCGGCAGGTTTCGCCGACGGCGACGAGGACGTCGGCACACTCGGCCGCGAGGGCACCGGCCGCACGGTGCTCCTGCTCTTCGAACTCGCCGAGCTCCGCCATCTTGCCGAGGAAGGCGATGCGGCGGCCTTCGGTATCGCGGAGCAACCGCAGCGCGCCAGCGAGAGATGCGGGGCTGGAGTTGTAGCGGTCATCGAGGATGGTTGCGCCGGTGTCGCTGCGACGGACCGTCATGCGGCGTTCCGGGAGCTCCGCGGCGGATACGGCCGCGGCGGCATCGCCGAAGGCGAGGCCGAGGGCGATGCCGGCCGCGATGGTGAAGAGCGCTGCGGGGACGGTGTGGAGGCCGGGGATGGGGGAGGTGACCTGCGTGGCACTGCCAAACCAGGAAGCGGTGAAGGTCGTGCCCTCGAGGCCGCGGGCGACGGCGTCACGCACGACGAGGTCGGCTCCCGTGCCCGGGCTGCCGAAACCGATGACCCGGCAGGGCAGGCGGCCCGCCTCGGGTGCGATGCGAGGGTCGTCCATGTTGAGGATGGCCGTGCCGGATGCGGGGAGGGCACGAACCAGGGAGAGCTTCTCCTCGGCGATGGCTTCTATCGACCCGAGCTTTTCGATGTGCGTGAGGCCGATGTTGAGGACGCCGCCGACCTCGGGCAGCGCGATGGAGGCGAGCTCGGCGATTTCGCCGCGGCTGTCCATGGCGATTTCCAGGACGGCGACTTCGTCGCCGCGGCGAAGGCCGAGGAGGGCGAGCGGGAGGCCTTCCCGCGAGTTGTAGTTGCCGCGGCGGCTGTAGACGCGGAAATGGCGGGCGAGTGCAGCGGCGCAGAGATCCTTGGCCGTGGTCTTCCCGACGGTTCCCGTGACGCCGACGACGCGCGGATTGCAGGCGAGCCGCCAGGCGCGGGCGAGCTCGCCCACGGCCTTGGTGGTGTCGGGGGCGACGACGACGGTACGGCCGGGCGGGAGCTCTGCCGGGGGCCGTGAGCAGATGGCGGCGACGGCGCCGGCTTCGAACGCGGCGGTGACGTAGGCATCACCATGCGTGCGTTCGCCGGGGAAGGCGCAAAAGAGGTCCCCCGGACGGACGGTGCGGGAATCGGCGGCGCCGCCCGTGACCTCGGCCGGGCCGCCGAACTCGACGCGGTAGCCCCTGCGGGACATCTCTTCGGCGATGAATTCAGTCGTGAGGTGACCGGTCACCGGGCGAGCCTCCCGCCGCCCTTTTCGGGCGGCACACCGAGATAGCGGAGGGCCTCGTCGACGTACCGAGCGAAGATGGGCCCGGCCGCTTGCGTGCCGGTCAGCAAGTTCCGGTTCTGGTCGAGGCGGACGAGGACGAGGATTCGGGGGTTTTCGAGAGGGGCGAAGCCGATGAAGGAGACGATCTGCTGGTCATCGGTGTAGGTGCCCCAGACGGGGATGTTGGCGGTGCCGGACTTTCCGCCGGCGGTATACCGGGCGGGGTTGCGGCCCCAGCCGTCGGGGTCCTGGTTGACGACCTCCCCCATCATCCGGCGGACGGCGTCGCTGGCGGCGGGGGAGATCACGCGGCGAACGACGGCGGGGTGGACCTCGACGCGGGAGCCGTCGGGCCGGATGCGGGCTTTGACGACGTGGGGCGTGATCAGGTTGCCGCCGTTGATGCAGGCAGCGATGGCCTGCATCATCTGCACCGGGGTGACGCTGATCGACTGGCCGAAAGACTGGGTGGCGACGTCCACGGGCGAGTAGCCGGGGTCCTCCGGGCGGCGGAAGAATCCGCTGGCCTCGCCGGGCAGGTCGACCCCCGTTGGTTTTCCGAAGCCGAACGCTTCCAGGTAGGACTGGAACAGCCGGGTGCCGAGCTTCTGCTGCATGAAGACGGCGCCGGAGTTGATCGAGTGCTGGAGCACGCCCGTCATGGTTTGCGTGCCATAGACACCATCGTCCCAGTTCTTGAGGAGCACCCCCTCCACATCCACCACTCCATTATCTACGTAGGTGGTATCGGGGGTGACGACGCCGGCATCGATGGCGGCGGCCGCGGTGACCACCTTCATGACCGACCCCGGCTCGTAGGTGTCGGTCACCGCGATGTTCTTGAACGGGCTTTTGGCCTCGGTGGCAGATTCGAGGTCCTGCTGGAGGGTAGAGAAACGGACCGTGGGGAGCGTCGCATTCGCGAGGATTTCACCGTTGGAGGGGTCCATCACGATGATGCTGCCGCCGGAGGCACGGTGTTCTTTGACGGCCGCGGCGAGCATCTCCTCGGCGAGGCGCTGGAGGTAGCGGTCGATCGTGAGGATGAGGTCGTCGCCCGGGACGGGTTCGGTGGCGACGTACTGGCCGTAGGGGATGGGGTCGCCGAGGGTGTCGCGTTCGTAGATGGCCTTGCCGGCTTTACCCTGGAGGACCTCGTTGTAGAAGGCCTCGATGCCGGCGAGGCCGGTGTTGTCGAGGCCGGTGAAGCCGAGAACGGCCGCGGCGAGGTCACCTTCGGGGTGGATACGGGCGGAATTGGGGAGGAGGACGACGCCGGGGAGGTCGGCCTCGATCAGGAGCCGCCCGAGTTCAAAGTCGAGGTCGACGGCGATGCGGGTCTCCACGGCGCCGCTGGCGGCGAGGCGCGATTCGATCTCGGCCTGGGGGATGCGGGTGATGGCGCTGACGCGCTGGAGGACGGCTGCGCGCAGTTCAGGGGTGCGCCAGGCGCGAGTGTTGAGGTAGACATCCCACGTATCGACGGAGGCGGCGAGGACGCCGCCGTCCCGGTCGAGGATGGCGCCGCGGCGGGCGTAGATGGTGGAGCTGCCGAGCAGCTCGCTGCGGGCCTGGGCGGCATACGCCTCGTGCTGGAGGACCTGCAGCTGGACCAGGCGGGCAGCGAGGACGGCCCCGAAGAGGCCGAGCGCTATTGCCGGGAGCCACACGCGACGGCTGGGCCGCGTCTTTTGCATGGTCATCCGAACGCGCCTCCGGCCGCCGGGTTCCGGCGGCTGGTTTGGTGCTGGCTACCAGGGACGCCAGCGGAAGAGGGACTTCCACCCGGAGTCGGCCGGCGCGGGTTCGGGCGCCGGCGGAGGGAGATACTCCGCGGGAAGCTTGGCCGGCGCAGGGCCGGGTTCCTTGACGGTGACGTAGATGGCGTCTCCCGCCCTGACGAGGCCGATTTCCTGGGCGCGCCGCTCGATGCGGGCCTGGGAGGTGAGGCGGGCCACGTCCGCTTCGAGGAGGGAGATTTCTGACCGCAGGCGGGCCTGCTGGCGCTGGGAGGCCTGGACATCGAAACCCTGGCTGGTCACGAAGCTGTTCTGGAAGACGGGCAGCAGGGCGGCAAAGAGGAGGAATGCGACCGCAGCGGCGACACCCCAGTTGGCACGAAGGCCGGGAGCGGGAAGCCCGAGGGGCCTTCGGACACCGCCCAGGGGGTGATTGATAGCGGCCATGACTAGGCCCTCCGCTCGGCAGCCCGGAGCACGGCGCTGCGAGCGCGCGGGTTGCGTGCGACCTCCTCCTGCGAGGGGCGCACGGCCCGCCGGGTGAGGATGGTGAGCGTGGGCCGGTGGCCGCAGCGGCACTCGGGGAGGCCTGGCGGGCAGATACACGCCGCCGCCTCGCGCTGGAAGTACTGCTTGACGACGCGGTCTTCGAGGGAATGGAAACTGATGACCACGAGGCGGCCGGGCCCGCGGTCGGCGTTTCCAGGGTCGAGCAGGCCGTGGGCGAGCGGAAGGGCCAGGCGAAGGCTGTCGAGTTCACCGTTCACCTGGATCCGGAGCGCCTGGAAGACTTTGGTGGCGGGGTGAATTGGGGTGCGTCTCCCGGCACCCCCCACGGCCTGCCCGACGACACTGGCGAGCTGGGTGGTCGTCCGCAGGGGCTGGCGAGCGCGCGCTGCCACGATGGCCCGCGCAATCCGCCGCGCCTGCCGCTCTTCGCCGTACTCGAAGAAGAGCGCTGCGAGCGACGCTTCATCCCAGGTGTTCACGATATCGGCGGCGGTAAGGCCGCCTGCCGATGGGTCCATGCGCATATCGAGGGGGCCTTCGAGGGAGAAGGCGAACCCGCGATGGGCGCTTTCGACCTGGAACGATGAGAAGCCCAGGTCGAGGAGGATGCCATCAGCAGCCGTGACACCCGCTTCCGCTGCAACCCGGTCGAGTTCGCGGAAGTTCGCGTGGACGAAGCTGACCCGCCTCCCAAACGGTGCCAGCCTCGCGCGCGCGAACTCCAGCGCCTCGGCGTCCCGGTCGATGCAGAGCAGCCGACCGCCGGGACCGAGCCGGCGGGCGATGGCTTCGGAATGGCCGCCGAGCCCGGCGGTGCAGTCGATGTAGGTGCCGTCCTCCCGGATGTCGAGGTGGCGGAGGACTTCGTCGAGGAGGACGGGCTGGTGGAGCGGGACGGAAGACGTCATGACGACCACGTTACGCTCCTCCCGATGCTGTGGGCTGCGCTGCGGCGTAGCCGGCGGCGGCGATTTCGGCCCGCGCGCGCTTGCGCTCAGCCTCGCGCGCGGCATAGACGGCGGAGTTCCAGATCTCGATGCGCCGCCCGACACCGACAACTTTGACGTCGCGAGCATCCTGGCTGATGCCGGCGCGGCTGGCGAGGTCGTCGCGGAGGTTGATGCGGCCCTGGCCATCGAGCTGGGTGGGCCAGAAGTTGGCGTAAAAGTCGCGGCGGGCGTCCTCGGCAAGCGGGTCGCCCTCGGGCAGGCTATCGAAGATGGCGGCCTGCCGCTCGAACTCTTCGAGCGTGTAGACGTGCAGGCACTGGTCGGCACCGGCGCCGATATAGCCGCCGGCCTTGAGGGCATCGCGGAAAGCCGGGGGAATGGGCACCCGGCCCCGGTCGTCCAGCGTGTAGTCGTAGGCGCCTGAAAAGCGCGTCTGCATGCCCTCATCACTTTCCGGGGGCGGGCGGGCTGGCGTCCCACGATGGTGGGCCGGGAGCTCTCAGGCTCCCCATTTTTCCCCACTTCACCCCCACGCGCATCGTAGGCTCCCCCGGAGACCCCTGTCAACCACATTTTTCGGGCCCCGGCAGGCGCGGCCGGGTAGGATTGGGGCATGGCGCGGGTTGCCATCCTGACGGTTTCGGACCGGGGAGCGGCTGGCGAGCGGGAGGACCTCGGCGGCCCGCTCATCGCCGAGCTGGCCGCCGCCGCGGGGCACACGGTGACCGCCCGGGCGGTGGTGCCGGATGAGCGCGAGGGCATCGCGGAGCGGCTGCGGGCGTGGGCCGATGCCGGCCTGGCAGACGTCATCGTGACAACGGGCGGGACGGGGTTGACGCCGCGGGACGTAACGCCAGAGGCGACCCGGGACGTGGCCGAGCGGGAGGCACTCGGTATCGCCGTGGCGCTGGTGGTAAGCGGGCTGCAGCATACGCCCTTTGCGGCGCTGACCCGGGGCGTGGCGGTGACGCGGGGACGAACGCTCATCGTGAACCTGCCCGGGAACCCCAAGGCGGTGCGGGAGGGCATGGAGGTGCTGCTGCCGCTGCTGGACCACGTTTCTGAGCTGCTGGCCGGGCCGGTCGAGCACGGCAGCTAGTGCCGGGGCTTGCCGCCGGGCGCGGCATGGCGGAATCTCGAACCCGATGCGCATCGACGTGCTGACGCTCTTTCCGGAGGCGTTCCGCGGCCCGCTGGATGTGTCGATCGTGAAGCGGGCGCGGGAAGACGGGCTGCTGGACCTCCGCATCCACGACATCCGGGAGCACGCGACGGACCGGCACCGGACAGTCGACGACTACCCGTTCGGCGGAGGGCAGGGGATGGTCATGCGCGTGGATGTACTGGACCGGGCACTGGAGTTCGTCCGGGGGCAGGCGCCGGAACGGGGAGTCGTGGTGTACCTGACGCCGGCGGGTGAGCGGCTGACGGACCGGGTCGTCCGGGAGCTGGCCGCTGAGCCGCGGCTCATCCTGGTCTGCGGGCGGTATGAAGGAGTGGACGAGCGGTTCGTAGAGCACTTCGTCGACCGCGAGATTTCGATCGGGGACTATGTGCTGACGGGCGGCGAGCTGCCGGCGATGGTGCTGATCGACGCGGTGACCCGGCATCTCCCCGGGGCGCTCGGCGATGCGGCCTCACCCGAGGAGGAGTCGTTCGCGGACGGCCTGCTCGAGCATCCCCAGTACACGCGCCCGGCGGAATATCGGGGATGGACAGTGCCGGAGGTGCTGCTGAGCGGGCACCACGCGAAGATTGCGCAGTGGCGCCGGGAGCAGCGGCTGCAGCGGACCCGGGAGCGGCGGCCGGACCTGCTCGAGGGGAAGGACGCGCCCGCCTGATGCGTCAGGCGCGCCGGAGGAGGTCAACGAAGGAGCCGTTGGAGAGCGCTCCGGGCCGGGCGGTTCGGATGCGGGCAAGCGCCGTCTCGGCGTCGAGGCCGAGGCGGCGCAGCAGGAGGCCGGCGATGAGGCCGCTGCGGTTCATCCCGTGGGTGCACATGACGTAGACGGCTGCCGGCGCCCCTACCGAGGTCACTGCGTCGGTGAGGCGGTCGACGACGGCCAGGATATGGCGGGAAGGCATGGTGAGCGCTTCGAGGTCGGCGAAGACACAGGGGAGGTGAGCGGCGGCAGCGGTGCGGTAGAGCGCGGGCATATCGCCGGCGCAGTCGACGAGCCAGGCGGCTTGCAGGGCAGCGAGGGCGAGCGGTTCGCCGCGGAGGCTGCGGGCTCCGCCCATCCAGATGGGGCACCGGAGGCCCGGGATATCGGCAGCATCGGCGACGAGGCTGGCCCGGGGCGTGGCGTCCGGCGCGGGGAGGTCGAGCGAGGGCTCCTGCAGCACGGACTGATGGTAGCTGCAGCGGTGAGCAGGGTCATGTGCAAGTAAGTGCTTGCATGATACGCTGGAATGGATGGACGCGACGGAAGAACGGCTGCTCGCCGCTGCTCGGGAGGTCTTCGATGAGGAGGGCTTCCGCGGGGCCACGACCCGCAAGATCGCGGCTCGCGCGGGCGTGAATGAGGTGACCCTGTTCCGGCACTTCGCGACAAAAGAGGAGCTGATCGGTGCGGCACTCGAGCGCGGGCACCGCGAGGCGGTCGGATGGCTGCGGTCGAACGGCCTTCCGCAAGAGCCGCGGGACCTGGACGCAGAGCTGCGCCCGTACCTGCTGATGGTGCTCGAGGCGTTCTCGAACGCCGGGCGCGGGGTACGGACGGCTCTCGCGGAGTGGGAGCACCTGCCGGCCTACCATGCCTGGCTGCTGGGCCCGAGCGAGATGGTGATGGAGGAGCTGCGGCGCTACCTGGATGCGGCTGCGACGGCGGGCAGCCTGCGCGAGGGGGTGGACCCGCTGGCAGCGACCCATCTGCTGATGGCTGCCGTGTTTTCGCACGGGCTGTTGCCGCCGCTCATCCCGGCGCGCTTCCCGGGCGGAGCAGCGGCATCGCTGGAGCGGTGCCTCGACCTGCTGATTCGCGCAATCCGGGCGTGCGACGCATGCGACGCCAAGCCTGAGGAGGTACGAACGTGATCGGTTTCCTGGAAATCCGGCGGAGGAAGCTGCAATTCGCCCTCGTCGGGCTCATCGTGACGCTCATCAGCTATCTCGTCCTGATGATCAACGGGCTCGGGGTAGGGCTCAACGAACAGGCGGGGCGGGCCCTGCGCAACTTCGACGCCGACGCCATCGCCTATTCGGACCGCGCAGGCCTGAGCGTCATCCGCTCGGAGCTGAGCGCCGAGACGGTGGCGCGCATCGAGGCGGAATCGGGGGCGAGGGAATCGGCGCCGCTGGGCTACATGGCGGTGAACTACACCCGCGATGACGGGAAGGTGAAGTCGGCCGCGGTGCTCGGCTACGACCCGGGAACGATCGGCGAACCGCCCGTGCGCGGGGGCCGGCCGCTGACGCCGGCAGACACGAACGGCCTGCTCGCCGACCGCCAGTTTCTCCGGGCGTCCGGCCTGCAGGTCGGCGATACGGTGCGGCTGGCGGTGCGCCTGCAGGAGCGCGAGTTCACCATCGTCGGGGAGCTGAACGAGGGCGCCTTCTTCTTCCAGCCCTCGGTGTATCTCCTGCGGAGCACGTGGCAGGAGCTGAAGTACGGCGCGAATGCCCCGGAAACGCCAGTGGCCTCCGTCGTGCTGCTGAAGGGCGACGGGCTCGCGGGGAAGCGGGGGCTGGGCTGGGAAGCCGTTTCGAAGAGTACAGCGTTCGCGAACATCGAGGGCGTTTCCGGGCAGCAGTCGACCGTGCAGGCACTGCAGGTCTTCGGCTACCTGATTGGCGGGCTCGTGATCGGCGTGTTTTTCTACGTCCTGACCATTCAGAAGACGCCACAGATCGGGGTGCTGAAAGCGGTCGGCGCGACGACCGGGTTCATCTTCCGCCAGCTGCTGGTCCAGGCCCTGCTCGTCGCGCTCGGCGGCATCGCGATTGCGGTGCCGCTCGCATGGCTGACGAACGAGGGGATCAAGCAGGTGCCCGACCCCGTGCCGATCGCCTTCACGACCGGGACGTTCGTCACGACGAGCTCGCTGCTGCTCGTGATGGCGGTGCTCGGGGTGCTGTTCTCGGGCCGACAGGTGGCGAAGGTGGACCCGATCATTGCGCTCGGGCAGCAGCAATAGACGGCGCGGCGAGCCGCTGCGACCGGGGAGAGGAGCAGGCGATGAGCATCCGGCTGAAGGTAGAGAACCTGGAGAAGGTCTACGGTGAGGGCGAGCGGGCGGTCCACGCAGTCCGGGGGGTGAGCTTTGGTACGGAGCCCGGCGAGTTCGTAGCCATCGTCGGGCCGAGCGGCTCCGGCAAGACGACGATGCTGGCGATGATCGGCGGGCTCCTGACGCCGACCCGGGGTTCGATCGAGGTGAACGGCCAGGACATCGCCCGGCTGCGGGGGAAGGAACTGGCCGAGTACCGGCGGAAAAAGGTGGGGTTCGTCTTCCAGGCGAACAACCTGCTGCCGTACCTGACTGCCCGGGAGAACCTGCTCGTGATGGCGCGAATCAACGGGAGCGACCTGAAGGCGGCCGGGCGCCGGGCCGACCAGCTGCTCGAAGAGCTGGGGCTTTCCGCCCGGCGGCATGCGCTGGCGACAGAGCTGAGCGGCGGCGAGCGGCAGCGAGTGGCGATCGCCCGCGCGCTGATGAACGACCCGGAGCTGGTGCTGGTCGACGAGCCGACCGCGAGCCTCGATTCGGCGCGCGGCAAGCAGGTCGTCGAATCGCTCATCGCCGAGGTGAAGGGGCGGGATAAGCTCGGCCTGATGGTCACCCACGATATGGCGATGGCGGAGATGGCGGACCGGGTGCTGGAGATGCACGACGGCCAGCTGGTGACGCATACGGTTGCTGCCCGGGGCTGACCTGTACGGCCCGCCGGCGTACCATGCGGTGCATGCCGCGGGCGATGCCGGTGATGACGCATGTGGCTTGAGGTCGGCACGGCGGCTGCTGCCTTCGCGGTGGCGCTGCCGTTGACCTGGCTGCTCCGCCTGCCCACGAAACGAGGCCGGAGAGGGGAGCTGATGCCGCGGATTGGCGGGATCAGCATCCTCGCAGGATTCCTCGCCGCGCCGTTCGTGATGGCTGCCTTTTCGGACGCAGCGCGCGAGTTCGTGAGCGAGGACCGGCGGCAGTTCCTGATGCTCGGCGTTTGCGGCGGCATCGTCTGTGCGATGGGGGCGCGCGACGACTTTCGCGACCTCGACTGGCGGTTTAAGTTCAGCACTCACGTGCTGGCGGCGGTCGCGCTGTACCTCTCCGGCTTCCGCGTGGAGCGGATGACGCTCCCGGGGGGCGACACGGTGGCGCTCGGGCCGCTGGACCCGGTCGTGACGGTGGTGTGGGTCGTACTGGTGACGAATGCGGTGAACCTGGTCGACGGGAAGGACGGGGTGGCTGCCGGGATGGCGGCGATGGTCGCAGGTACGATGTCGTATATCGCGTGGGACCTCGGTCACGACCTGATCGCCATGCTGTTCGCCGCGCTGTGCGGCGCCTCGCTGGGCTTCCTCCCGTTCAACATCGGCCGGGCGCGGCGGTTCCTCGGCGACTCGGGGGCGTATTTCCTCGGGTTCACTATCGCCGGGCTGAGCGTGGCGGGTTCGCTCGACGAAACGGGGCGCGTTCCGCTCTACATTCCGCTGGTGGCGCTGGGGCTGCCGGTGCTGGATACCGCAGTAGCTTTCCTGCGGCGATTCTTGGACGGCCGGCACCCGATGCATGCAGATTTCGACCACTTCCATGACCGCATCGAGCGGATGTTCGGGCTCTCCGGTGTCCGCGTGACCATGGCGGTATACGCGCTGACGGCCGTGTTCTGCGGGGGGGCGCTGCTGGCGCACACGTGGTACAAGAGCGTCGGCTCCGCAGTGGTGAGCGCCGGGGTGCTGGCCTTCGGTATCGGGCTCGTGCTGGTCCTGGGCTACGGGCGGACGATGTGGAACTCGGCGCGGGTTCTCGCGTGGCGCGGGCGCGAACCGGCCGCCGGGAAGGGCGAAGCGCGGTGAACATCTTTTTCGACGTCGACCAGACGCTGGTATTCATCGACCAGCACACCAACTCGCTCCGCCCGGGCACGCGGGAGGCGATGCAGCGGCTGAAGGCGGCAGGACACCGGGTGTACGTCTGGAGCGCAGCCGGGCTGGCCCACGTCGAGCGGGTGGTGCACCTCCACGGGCTCGCGGAGTGGGTCGACGGGATGTTCGACAAGGACCCGCACGTGCAGCCCCGGCCCGACTTCATCATCGACGACGACTGGTTCCTCGTGGAGAAGTACGGCGGCCACTGTGTCTCGCAGTACCGGGCGGAGAACCCCGAGGACCGGGAGATGGAGGCTGCGCTCCAGCGGCTGGCCGAGCTGGGGCACCTGTAGGACGCGATGCTGCGCGGGCTCTTCTTGCAGCCGTTCGACGGCGGCAGCCACCGGGTGTTCCTCGACGGCCTGCTGCGGCACACGCGGTTCGACTGGACGGTGCTGGCGCTGCCCCCTGGCGAGTGGCGGAAGCGGATGCGCAGAGGTGCACAGGAGCTCGCGGAACGGCTGGAGGAGGTCCCCGGCAGCTTCGATTTCCTGGTCACGACGGACCTCGTGGACCTGGCGGCATTCCTCGCGTTCACCCGGCGGCGGCTCGGCGGGGTGCCGGCGATGGTCTACTTCCACGAAAACCAGGTGACCTACCCCCGGCTGAAGGGCACGAAGTTCAACTCATGGTTCGGGCAGGTCAACTACCAGAGCGCGCTGGCGGCCGATGCGCCGGTCTTCAACTCCGAATTCCACCGGGACGACCTGCTCGGTGCACTCCGCCAGCTGGAGCGGGAGCCAAACAACTGGCTGACCTCCGCGGGCATCGAGGCGATTGCGGCGAAGTCGGCGGTACTGCCGCTGGGGCTGGACTTCGCACACGTCGAGGGGCCGGGGGAGCGGGACGGCGGCCCGCCGGTCCTGCTGTGGAACCACCGGTGGGAGTTCGACAAGGCGCCGGAGCTGTTCGAGCGGGCGCTGCGCCGGCTTGCCGATGAAGGCCTGGCCTTCCGGGTGGTGATTGCAGGGGAGCCGGGGGACAACCCGAGCCCGGCCCTGTGGCGGCTCCGGGAAGCGCTCGGCGAACGGGTGCTGCACTTCGGGTACGCGGAGCACCGGGCGGAGTACGGGCGGCTGCTCAGGCGCTCGGACATCGCCGTAAGCACGACGCGGCACGAATTCTTCGGCATCGGGATGGCGGAGGCGATGGCGGCGGGCTGCATCCCCTGCGCGCCCCGGCGGTATGCCTACCCCGAGCTGGTGCCCGCAGCGTGGCACGGGCTGCTCTGGGACGACGAACCGGGCCTGCTCGCCCGGCTGCGGACGCTGCTGACGGGGCCGCTGCCCCCGCGGGAGCCGTTCCGGGCGGCGGCGCGGCGATTCGCGTGGTCGGAAGTCGGGCCGCGGTGGCAGGAAGCCCTGGAGGGGCTGGCGGCCGGGCGGTTCCCCGCCGGGCGGGGTGCCGCCTAAGATAGGTTGGTGAAGGAACGGGCCAGGCGGACGTGGGGAAAGGTTCCCGGGCCGCTCCGCGCCCCGTTCGAAGTGGTCGTCAGCGCGGTCCGGGGTTATCTCGACGATAACTGCCCAACGTATGCAGCGGCGATCGCGTACTACGCGATCTTTTCCGTCATTCCGCTGGCGCTGATCACCCTCTCGGTATTCGGGCTGTTTGCCGACCGGCAGGCGATCGTGGACTGGGTCTTCGAGCAGGTGCCGCTCCAGGAGACGGAGAGCGTGCGGGAGAACGTCGAGGAAGTCGTGCGGCGGGCACAGCAGTTCAGCCCCGCCAGCCTCGGCTTCGGCCTCGTGTTCCTCGTCTGGTCATCGAGCGGGATCTTTGGGGCGGTGCGCAACGGGCTCAACGCGACGGCGCACGTGAAGGGAAACCGGCCGTTCTGGCGGGGAAAGCTGATCGACGTCCTCCTGGTTGCCGTCCTTGGTGCGCTGGTGACGATTTCGGTAGCGGCGACGGCGACGGCCCGGGTGGTGATGGCGAGGGTGGATGGCAGCGCGCCGTTCCCGTTCGACCGGCAGGCCGCGACGGAGGTGGTGGGGCTGGTGGTGGCACCACTCGTGACGTTCACCATGTTCAGCATCCTGTACCGGGTTGCGCCGGCGGTCCGGCCCGCCTGGCGTGATGCGCTGCCGGGGGCGGCCCTGGCGGCGGTGCTGTTCGAACTGGCGAAAAACCTGGTGGCGGTGCTGGTCGCGCAATCCAGTTTCTCCCGCGACACAGCGATATACGCCGGCTTCGGCACGGCGCTGGCCTTCCTCCTCTGGATGTACGTCAACGGTTCGATCCTGCTGTTCGGAGCGGAGTTCGCACGGGCGCTCCGGCTCCGGCGGCAGACCGGCGAACGGGTGCCGCCGCTGGCGCTGGTCGCGGCATGGAGCGGCCGGGGCCGTTCGGAACTTTCGCAACATTGAAGTTGCGAAAATCGCAGAAGTGCGCTAGGGTGGTGGCATGCAGGGGACGCGCGACCGGATCCTCGCCTATATCGTCGAGCACCGCGGTGCCCGGGCGGAGACGCTCGCTGAGGAATTCGCGATCAGCCCGGCTGCGGTCCGCCGGCACCTCGAGAACCTGCGGGCCGACGGTTTGGTGGAAGCGCGGACCGTGAAGCAGGCGACGGGGCGGCCGTATTACGCCTACTTCCCCACGGAAAAGGCGTTCGGCACCATCCCGCCGGCGTACGCGGACCTGATGGCGCGCATGCTTCGCGGGCTGGAGCAGCGGCCGGACGTGGTGGCTGAGGTGATGGCGAGCGTTGCCGAGGCGCTGGCCTCGCGGCACCGGGGCGAAATCCCGGACAGCGGTGCGGTCGAGGAGGTCGTCACCCGGGTCACCGAAGTGCTTCGGCGCGAGGGAATCCTGGAAGCGTGGCGGCTCGAGGCGGACGGCATCCACCTGATCAACTCGTCGTGCCCGTACCACGCAGCGGCGCAAATTTCGGACCTGCCCTGCGAGGCGGACCGGAAGGCGATCGAGCTGCTGCTCGGGCGCGACGTCGAACAGCTCAATCGCATCGTCGATGGAGCGCCATGTTGTGAGTACCTGGTCCGGGGAACGCCGGGCCAGCGGCAAATCATCGAAACGGTCGAATTGCACTGACCACCAAGGAGAACACGCTGATGACCGCACTCCTGGAGATCCGCGACCTGCGGGCTGCGATTGGCGAGAAAGAGATCCTGAAAGGGCTCAACCTCACCATCAACGCAGGCGAGGTCCACGCCATCATGGGCCCGAACGGTTCGGGCAAGAGCACGCTGGCAAACGTGCTGATGGGCAACCCGGCCTACCAGGTGACGGGCGGGGACATCCTGTTCAAGGGCGAATCCGTTCTCGACCTGTCGCCGGATGAGCGGGCCCGGAGAGGACTGTTCCTCGCTTTCCAGTACCCGGTGCCGATACCGGGGGTGACGCTGGTGAACTTCCTTCGCCAGGCAGTGAACGCCGTCCGGGGCGAGGAGGTGCCGATTCGCGAGTTCCGGGAGAAGCTGTTCAGCAAAATGGAGCTCCTGAAAGTGGACCCGGATTTCGCCCGGCGGTACGTGAACGACGGCTTCAGCGGCGGCGAGAAGAAGCGCGCCGAGATGCTCCAGATGGCCGTCCTGGAGCCCGCGATGGCGATCCTGGATGAGACCGATTCTGGGCTGGATATCGACGCGCTTCGGACGGTAGCAGAGGCGGTGAACAAGCTCATGAACCCGAGCATGGGCCTCCTGCTCATCACCCACTACCAGCGGCTGCTGAACTACATCCGGCCCCAGTTCGTCCACGTCCTGGTGGACGGGCGCATTGCACGGTCGGGCGGGCCGGAGCTGGCGGAGTATCTCGAAGCGCGAGGCTACGACGAATTCCTTGCCGAGCTTGCTCGCGCCTGAGCCCTGGCAGGGCGCCCGGGCGCCCTTCGCCGCAGCAGAGAGGAGACTGAGGGAATGACGACGGCACCCGAAGCGATCGTTGGCGAGTACAAGTGGGGGTTCTATGACCCCGAGGAAGCACTCTTCAAGGCGAACAAAGGCCTGAACCGGGAGATCGTCAACGTCATCTCGGATATGAAGGGCGAGCCGCAGTGGATGCGGGAGTTCCGCCTGCGGGCGCTCGAGATCTTCTGGCAGAAGCAGGACCCGCCCTGGGGGAGCTCCCAGCTGAAGGAGATCGACTTCGACGACATCCACTACTACGTGAAGGCGACCGACCGGGACGAACGCTCCTGGGACGACGTGCCCGAATACATCCGGCGGACGTTCGACCGGCTCGGCATCCCGGAAGCGGAGCGGAAGTACCTCGCGGGCGTCGGCGCACAGTACGACTCTGAGGTGGTCTATCACAACATCCGCGAGGACCTGGAGAAACAGGGCGTCATCTTCCTCGGCACCGACCAGGCGCTGAAGGAGCACGAGGACATATTCAAGGAGTACTTCGGGACGGTGGTGCCGCCGGCCGACAACCGGTACGCGGCGCTGAACAGCGCGGTGTGGAGCGGCGGGTCGTTCATCTACGTGCCGAAGGGCGTAAAAGTCGAAATCCCGCTCCAGGCGTACTTCCGCATCAACACCCAGAACATGGGGCAGTTCGAGCGGACGCTCATCATCGCCGATGAAGGGAGCCAGGTGCATTACGTGGAAGGGTGCACGGCGCCGATCTACCGGAGCGATTCGCTTCACAGCGCGGTGGTGGAGATCATCGTGAAGCGCGGCGCACGGGTTCGGTACACGACCATCCAGAACTGGTCGAACAACGTGTACAACCTCGTGACCAAGCGTGCGGTGGCATACCAGGACGCGGTGATGGAGTGGGTGGACGGCAACCTCGGCTCGAAGCTGACGATGAAATACCCGAGCGTCTACCTGATGGAGCCGGGCGCCCACGGGGAGATTCTTTCGCTGGCGTTCGCCGGGAAGGGCCAGCACCAGGACGCTGGCGGCAAGATCATCCACGCCGCATCGAACACGACCTCCACCATCATCTCCAAGTCGCTCAGCAAGGACGGCGGCCGGACGAGCTACCGGGGCCTGCTGAAGGTGTACGAGGGCTGCGAGAACGTGAAGTCGACAGTCCGGTGCGATGCGCTGCTGCTCGATGAGGAGTCGCGCTCGGACACCTATCCGACCATGGAGATCGATGCGCCGAACGTGCACATTCAACACGAGGCGTACGTTTCGAAGCTCGGCGAGGACCAGCTGTTCTACCTGATGAGCCGCGGGCTTTCGGAAGAGGCGGCGGCGAAGATGATCGTGAACGGCTTCGTCGAGCCGATCGTCAAAGAGCTCCCGATGGAGTACGCCGTCGAATTGAACCGGCTCATCGAGCTGCAGATGGAGGGAGCGGTCGGCTGACACCGTCCGGCCCCGGGAGTCCTGGGGCTGAACCGGAAGATGCCGCCCGCGGAGGAGAGCTATGACATCGACGACCGAAGAACGGCTTAGCGTCGCCGCCCAGAGCAGGGAACTCGGGGCGAGCGACCCGGCGTGGCTGGCGAGGCTGCGCGGGGAGGCGGCGCGGCTGGCTGATACGCTCGACTGGCCGGACAGCTACCAGTCGCGGCCGTGGAAGTACTGCAACGCGCGGGGCATCGACCTCGCGCGCTACCCGGCGGAGCATGACGAAGGAATCGCCGTGGAGGCACCGGAGGGCGTCACCGTGACGACCCTCGGTTTCGCCGAGGGAGCGACGGATGAGCGGCTGGCGGCGGCGCTCGGGACGGCTGTCGCGCCGGGGACCGACCGGTTCACAGCCCTCCACTACGCGCTGATCCGCGATGGTCTCATCGTCGACGTGCCGGCGAACACGGAAGCCGCGTCACCCGTGCGCATCAGGCGGACGGTGAGCGGGCAGCAGTTCGCGGCACCCCACACGGTCATCGTGACCGGGCCGAACAGCCGCGTGACGGTCGTGGAAGAGTACAGCTCGGACGGCGCCGACATCCTGGCCGTGCCCGTGGCTGAAGTGTTTCCCGGTCCGGGCTCGGAAGTTCGTTATTATGTCGTTCATCGGTGGGGCCCGTCGACGCGGTCGTTCGGCTACCAGCGGATGCTCGGTGCAGAGCGGGATGCAACGTTCCAGAACCTCCAGCTCGTGCTCAGCGGCCGGGTGGTAAAGGGACAGCTGGAGTCGTCGCTCCTCGGCCGGGGGGCGGCGTCGGAGCTGCTCGGGCTCGCCTACGGGTGCGGCGAGGAGTACGTCGACTTCTTCACGCTGCAGGACCACATCGGCCCCGACACGCGGAGCGACTTGCTGTACAAGGCAGCGCTCCGGGACGCGGCACGGTCGGTCTACTACGGGCTGACGCGGGTCGGACTCGAGGCGAAGAACGCGGACGCGAACCAGGAGAACCGGAACCTGCTCCTGAGCAAGACGGCACGGGCCGACAGCGACCCCGTGCTGGAGATCCTGACCAGCAACGTCATCCGGGCATCGCACGGCGCCACGGCCGGGCCGGTGGACGAAGAGCAGCTGTTCTACCTGCAGACGCGCGGCATCCCGCGGCCCGCTGCGGAGGCGATGCTCGTCTGGGCTTTCCTCGAGGAGGTCATCGGCCGTGTGCCGGATGCGGCCTTGCGGGAGGAGCTGCTCGGCCTGCTCGACGCGAAGGTGCGGGGGGCCTGATGGGCTGGGTCGCCACGCTCCGCGCGGAGGACGTCAAGCCCGGAACCGCGACGGCCGTCGAGGCCGCCGGGCGCCGGATCGCCGTGTGCAACACGGGCGACGGCTACTATGCAATTGATGACCTGTGTACGCACGACGGCGGCCCGCTCGACCAGGGTCAGCTCCAGGGACACGAAATCGAGTGCCCGCGACACGGAGCACGCTTCGACGTGACGACGGGACGGGCGCTCTGCCTGCCGGCGGTTCGGCCAGTGCGCACCTACCCGGTGCGGGTTGTCGATGGAGTGGTCGAAATCGAGCTGCCCGCATGAGAGAGGAGGGCCGGGGGATGCTCGACATCGCACGGGTTCGGGAAGATTTCCCCATCCTGCAGCAGCAGGTGAACGGCCGCCGGCTGGTCTACCTCGATAATGCGGCGACGACGCAAAAGCCGCGGCAGGTCATCGAGGCGCTGGTGCGCTATTACGAGACCTCGAACGCGAACATCCACCGGGGCATCCACACGCTGGCGACGCGCGCGACCGAGCAGTATGAGGCGGCGCGGGCACGGGTAGCCCGGTTCATCGGGGCCGCAGGGCCGGAGGAAGTGATCTTCACCCGGAACGCGACCGAGGCCATCAACCTCGTGGCGCGGGCATGGGGCGACGCGTCCGTCGGCGAAGGGGACGAGATCATCCTGACGGTGATGGAGCATCACTCGAACATCGTCCCGTGGCAGCTCCTGGCGGCCCGGAAAGGGGCGCGCCTGCGGTATGCGGGGGTCACCCCGGGAGGGCAGCTCGACCTCGACGGGCTGCGGCAGCTCATCGGGCCGCGGACGAAGCTGGTCGCGGTCACCCAGATGTCGAACGTGCTTGGGACCATCATTCCCGTCGGCGATATTGCGGAGATGGCACACGCCGCTGGCGCGCTGCTCCTCGTCGACGGGGCGCAGGGTGTGCCCCACCTGCCGGTCGACGTCTCCCGGCTGGGGGCAGACTTCCTCGCGTTCTCGGCGCACAAGATGCTCGGCCCGACCGGGGTCGGGGTACTGTGGGGCAGGACGGAGCTGCTGGAGACGATGCCCCCGTTCCTCGGCGGTGGCGACATGATCGCGGTGGTGCGGGAGGAGATGTCGACGTGGGCAGAGCTGCCGCACAAGTTCGAGGCGGGGACACCGAACATCGCCGACGTCGTGGCGTTCGGGGCGGCGGTCGACTACCTCGAAGGGGTCGGCATGGCGAACGTTCGCCAGCACGAAGAGGAGCTGACGGCGCTGGCGCTGGACCGGCTCCGGCGGGTGCCGGGGCTCAGGGTGTTCGGCCCCGTTGCTGCGGCTGAGCGGGGCGGCGTCGTGAGCTTTGCCATGGACGCTGCTCACCCGCACGACGTTGCGACCATCGCCGACGGCTACGGAGTGGCGATTCGTGCAGGGCACCACTGCGCGCAGCTGCTGATGCGAGCGCTCGGCGTGCCGGCCACCAGCAGGGCGAGCTTCAGCATCTACAACGGAGAAGACGACGTGGAGGCGCTCATCGAGGCGCTCGAGGGCGTCAACCGCGTGTTCGGTGTGGGACGTGAGCGAGCCGCTATTCGATGACCTCTACCGGGAGCTGATCCTGGACCACTACCGCCGGCCGCGGAACCGGGGACCGCTCGCCGGGGCCAATCTCCAGGCCGAAGGAGTGAACCCGGTCTGCGGCGATGAGGTCCACCTCGACCTGCAGGTGGAGGACGGGGTGATTCGCGACCTCGGTTTCTGGGGCCAGGGATGTTCGATTTCGCAGGCGAGCGCCTCGATGCTGACGGAACGGCTGAAGGGCCGGCCGCTGGACGAGGCGGAGGCAGTGACCGGGAAGGTACGATCGATGCTGGTAGAGGGTGCGCCCCCGGCGCCGGAACTCGGCGACCTCGCTGCGCTGGAAGGCGTCGCGAAGCTCCCCGTTCGCGTGAAGTGTGCGCTCCTCGCCTGGAACGTCTTGCTCGAAGCGTTGCGGCAGGCGACAGCGGCCGCTCAGGAGGAACGAAATGGCTGATACGGAAACGCCCCAGGCCCCGACCTACGAACAGCTCCGGGAGAAGCTCCGGGAGGTGAAGGACCCGGAGATCAACATGAGCATCGTGGACCTTGGGCTCGTCTACGACATCCAGTACGACAACGGCGACGTGCTCGTGACGATGACCCTGACGAGTCCGGGGTGCCCGCTCGGGCCGATCATCCGCGGGGAGGCGTACGCGAAGCTGCGCGAACTGCCGGGCGTGAAGGACGTGGACGTCCAGATCGTCTGGAATCCCCCGTGGGACCCGCGGACGATGGCGAGCGAAGACGTGAAGATGGCCCTCGGGATCTGGTAGCGGGCTCCGGGCTCAGCGCCCCTTCCACTGGGGGTCACGGTGTTCGAGGAAGGCTCGAACGCCTTCTTTGAAGTCCTCGCTGGCGAAGAGCCGGCCGATGGTTTCGGTGCTATCGGCAAGGTGGTCCATCGGGTCGCGCGACAGGCCGCGGTAGAGGAGGCGCTTGGTCTCCGCGGTGGCCAGGGGAGAGCCGCGGGAAACCTCGCGGGCAAAGGCCAGCGCGCGCTCCATGAGCTCGGCATCGGGGACAACTTCGCGGACGTAGCCAAGCTCGAGCGCCCGCGTGGCGGAGATGATTTCGCCGGAGTAGAGCAGGTAGGCCGCGTTCTGGAGGCCGACGATGCGGGCAAGGAGCCAGGTGCCCGCAGCCGTGTCCGGGACGAGACCGCGGTGGACGAAGACCCAGCCGAAGCGGGCCGATTCGGCCGCGATGCGGAAATCGCACTGGGAGGTAAACTCCGCCCCGACGCCGACGGCAACGCCGTTGACAGCGGCGATGGTGGGCTTGGCGATGGAGGCGAAGGTCCAGGGCGCGGGACGGCTTTCGCCGTAGGCACGGCCGTAGGCTTCGGCGCGCCCGGCCGTCGGCGGCTGGCTCGATAGCTGCTGGAGGTCGGTGCCGGCGCTGAACGCCCGGCCTGTGCCGGTAAGGACCACGGCGCGGACGCGGGGGTCGGTGCCGGCCTGGCGGATCGCCTCTTCGATAGCCCCGAGCATCTCGTAGGTGATGGCGTTCATCTTTTCAGGCCGGTTGAGGCGCAGGACGGCAGTGGTGCCTTCGAGGCTGAATTCGACGTCGGGCACGGCCAGGAGCCTCCGTGAATGGGGTGCGGAGGGGATGATGCGGGATCGGCGGGCGGTTCGCGAGTGGGGCAGCGCTAGTTTCCGCCGGCGACGGCGACGGCCTCAGCCGGGTCGGCCTCGGCAGGGGCCGGGGCCCGGGCCGCGAGGGCGCGGCTGCCCTTCTCTGCCACGCGGTAAACCAGCCCCTTGCCGGATGCGAGCTTCCACTGGGCGTTGAGCGCCGGGAGGCTCGCGAAAAAGAAGGTGATAACTGCCATCAACGGCCACATGAGCAGGCTGGTGAGGTACACCCAGCGGGACACGTAGGCGGGCCGCGGGCCGCGCGTGCGGAGCTCGAAGATGATCATGGCGAAAAGCGGGAAGAGACAGAGCGCGACGAGGATGCCGGGCAGGTTGAGCCACATCGTGGGCGCGAAAACGCCCTCCGGGCCGATACGGAACCAGCGCGACGGGTCGAGGAAGTGTTCCAGGTGCCACGTCGTGCCCGGGACTTCGTACCGGCGCGCCCACCACCCGGGAAGCGGTGCGCCGAACTGGGCCGCGAACCGCGACGGAAGCACGACCCCGAGGGTGACGATATACCACTGCGCAGCCCACAGGACGTGGACTTTCGTCACAGCGCCGGCGAGGAGGAGCCGGCGGCGCCACGAGAGGGGTGACCGCGGGTGCATGGCCGCGCGCCACGCGTAGGGGATGTCGCTGGCGCCCCAGGCGTGCCGAACGGACTGCGCGTAGTGGGCCTTGAGCGTCTTCCAGTAACCATCGGCGAGGACACAGTCGTTGCCAAGCGGGAGGAAGAGCGGCGCCACGTTTACGTCGTCGCCGAGGCTGTAGGCGCACTTCAGGTAGAGATGCCAGTCCTCCGGGATGACCTCCTCGTCCCAGTAGTCAACCTCGTGGAGCATCTGCCAGGAGAGGGAGTAGCAGCTGGTGGGGAAGCGGACGCTGCCCGGGATGAGGAGGTTAGACGTGCGATTGATGCCGGAGAGGCCATCGGGGATGCGGAGCGGGGCCGGGGCCTCCCAAATGTTGTTCGAGTTGAAGATGGTCGGCTGCCAGAAGGTGCGGTACGGCTTCTTCGCCGTGAGGAAGAGGTAGGTGAGGGCGGCGAAATGCGAGGGATGGAAGACGGCGTCGGCGTCGCAGCTGGTGACGGTGTAGCGGAGGAGGTCGTCACCGCCGCGCTCGATGAGGCGGAGATAGGCTTCGCGTGCCGCCCAGGCCTCGTTGGAGCCTTTGCCGGGAGTTTCGCCGGGCAGGCCTGCGGGGTGGAAGGTCGCGAAGATATCGGCGAACACGCCAGGGTAACGGGCGACGAGACGCGCAGCCTTCTCACGAGCGCCGGGCTCGCGCTCCTCCATGGCGAGCACCACGACGAGCTGGCGGGCTACGGACTGTGCGGCCAGCGAATCGATCGTCCGGGCAAGGCCCGCTTCGGATTCGCGGTAGTTGGGGATGATGACCAGGTGGCGGGGCCATTCCCAGCGGTCCGGCTGGCCGGTCCGGGCGACGTGGGCGGCATACCTCGCTCGCCAGTCGGTCCGTTTCCAGCCCGCGATGCGGCGGAGGCCGATAGCGCAGGCGATAGCAACGGAGTAGCTGCGGAGGAGCCAGTAGACGAAAAAGGCCGTGGAAAGCACGGCGAAGGCGAGCGGGGCCCGGAACGGACCCCAAAAGATGAAGGAGATGAGGAACACCGTCAGGAAGAGCGGCAGGGCGTTGCCGAGCCGCTCCGAGAGCGCCGAATGGGCGCTGACGGAGAGCCGGGGCAGCTCGCGGCTGCGCGGGGCAGGACACGCGACGGGTGCGGAAGGCCTGGAGACCATGCGCGGGGTGGCCTCAAACGCGGTCTTCCCACGCCGCCGAGGTTAGCTGCCGGGCTGCGGCCGGAGATAGCCGCTCCGCCTTCACCATCCGCGCCGCGGGACGGCCGGGCGGATTCGCCCCGAAAACTGGTTCCCCCGTTCTGCCCCGGAGGGCAGACTAGGCGGTGCGGCCCGCGGGCCGCAGATGCATCGTTCGCCCGCCGGGCGTAAGCGTCAAGACCCGGCATGGACGATGTCGAGATGAATCGGGGGTTCGAGATGGACGGTGAACTGCAGGTGCGAGAAACGCTCTCCGGGGATATCCGCGAGGTGCATTTCTGGTTCAGGTGCGGGGAGGAGCTCGTTCCCGGGGTCGCCTACCTGCCCGCCGGGAGCATCGAGCCGATGCCGCTCGTGCTCATCCAGCACCCGGGAATGGGGTCGAAGGAGGATTACTGGGTGAGCGAGGTGGGCCAGCGGTGGGCGAAGCGGGGCTGGGTGTGCGCCGGGCTGGACGCACCGCTGCACGGTGAGCGCGAGGCCCACGACCCGATGGCCCTCTTCCGCCAGCCCGAACGGTTCGGGGCCGTACGCGCACAATTCGCAGCGGAGGTAGCCCGGGTGCTCGACCTGCTGCCGGGCACCCTGCCGATCGATACGTCCCGGCTCGGCTACGTCGGGTATTCGCTGGGGAGCATGATCGGGCTGGCGGCGGTCGCGCGGAGCGGCCGCTTCCGGGCGGCAGCGTTCTGCCTGGTGGGCGAAGGCGGCCTTGCCGGGAGCGCGGCGGGCCCGGATTCGGACGTAGCGAAGCTGGGCAACGTGGCCGTCCGCATCGTTGGGAAGCTGAACGACGAGCTGATTCCGCGGGAGCGGACGGAAGCACTGTTTGCCGCGCTGCCGGGCGAAAAGGACCTGCAGTGGCTCCCCGGCGGGCACTTCGAGATCGGGCCGGACGTCGTCCGGCTCGCGGAAGAGTGGATGACGGCGAAACTCTGACGCCGAGCGGCGAGCGAAGGAGCTGCGTATACTCGCGGGCACTGCACTTTCGCCAACCCGGAGCACTCGATGGGGAACATGATCGATGGGGGCGAAATCATCGCCCGGATGATCAAGCAGGAGGGCGTGGGCCACATCTTCACGCTCTCCGGCGGCCACATCCAGAACATCTATGAAGGGTGCCTGAACAACGGCATCGGGATCATCGATACCCGCCACGAGCAATCCGCGGGACACGCGGCGGACGGCTATTCGCGCATCACGTTCAAGCCGGGCGTGGCGGTCGTGACGGCGGGACCGGGCGTCACGGACGTGGTGACAGCCGTGGCGAACGCCTACCAGGCCTCGAGTCCGATGGTGGTCATCGGCGGGCGTTCGCCGCTGCGGCAGTACGACATGGGCTCGCTGCAGGACATCGAACTGCTCGATGTGATGAAGCCAATCACGAAGTGGTCACAGGCGGTGTACGAAACGCGCCGGCTGCCCTACTACATGGCGATGGCGTTCCGGGAGGCGATGACGGGCCGCTACGGGCCGGCCTTTCTCCAGGTGCCTTCCGACGTGCTGTTCGGGCGGGTCGACGAGGACTCGCTGGAGTGGCCGAAAAACTACCGCGTGACCGGTGAAATCATGGGCGACCCGTCGCTCATCGCGCAGGCAGCGCAGCTCATCCGGGACGCAGAGAAGCCGATGGTGATGGCAGGTTCGGGGGTGTTCTGGCACCGCGCACACCGGGAGCTGGCGGAGTTCGCGCGCGTCGCGGATGTGCCCGTCTACACGAATGCGATGGGCCGGGGCACGCTGCGGCAGGACAACCCGAACTTCTTCTCACTCTCGCGCAAGCCCGCCTTCGCCCAGGCGGACGTCATCGTCATCCTCGGCACACCGATCGACTTCCGGCTGAAGTACGGCCGGGCGCCGGCCTGGAACCCGGCCGCGAAGGTCATCCAGGTCGACATCGACCCGCGGGACATCGGCCGGAACCGGGATTTCACGATTGGCATCGAGGCGAATATCCGCCAGGCGCTGCTGCAGCTCACGGCGGAAATCGGAAAGGCAGAACACCGGGAGTGGATGACCTACCTCCGGGGCCTGGAGAACCAGGCCGACGAGCAGCGGTCGTTCTTCATGAATTCGGATGCGGTGCCGATCCACCCGCTGCGGCTCTGCAAGGAGATCGCCGAGTTCGTCGACGACGACACGATCGTCGTGGGGGACGGCGGCGATATCGTGGCGCTCGCCGCGAGCGTGCTGCCGATTAACAACCCCGGCCAGTGGATGGACCCGGGCCCCTTCGGCACCCTCGGCGTTGGAACCGGCTTCTGCATGGCAGCGGCGGTGGCAGCACCGGAGAAGAAGGTCCTGATGGTCAACGGTGACGGCACCTTCGGGCTGAACGGGTTCGACTTCGATACGTTTGTGCGGTTCAAGATGCCGGTCGTGTCGGTGGTTGGGAATGACCGGTGCTGGCACCAGATTTATGTCGGCCAGAAGGCGCAGTACGGCGAGGGCCGGACGCCGGCGACCGTGCTGGGCGATAACGCGCGCTACGACAAGGTCGTCGAGGGGCTCGGCGGCCACGGCGAATTCGTCGAGCACCCCGAGCAGATCAGGGCTGCGATCGAGCGGGCATTCGCCAGCGGAAAGCCGGCCTGCGTGAACGTCATCATGGACCCGGAACCGGCCGGGGTCAAAGGCGGCTACGAGTTCAAATAGGGCCAGGCGCCGGGCGAAGGGGGAAGGCCATGGAACACATCCTCATCGAGCGCGATGGGCGCGTCGCCGTCGTTACGCTCAACCGTCCCGAGGTGATGAACGCGCTCAATCGGCAGATGTACGCCGAGCTCGAGCAGGCCTTCCTGGAGCTGCACCGCGACCGCGAGGCGTGGTGCATCGTCCTGACGGGAGCCGGCCGCGCCTTCTGCTCGGGCGACGACGTCAAACAGATCATGCTGGGCGAGCAGCGGGACGAGACGGTGACGCGGCTGCGGGAGGTAAAGCCCCGCCCCACCCCCGCGGCCGCGGCCGTGCTCCAGTGCGACAAACCGGTCATCGCGGCCGTCAACGGCCCGGCCGTGGGCTGGGGGATGGACCTCACGCTGTTCTGCGACATCCGGGTCGCCTCGGAGCAGGCGAAGTTCGGGGAGCTGTTCATCAAGCGCGGCCTTGTGGCCGACCTCGGCGGCCTCTGGCGTCTCCCGCAGGTCGTCGGGCCTTCGAAGGCAGCGGAACTGCTCTTCACGGGCGATGTCATCAGCGCGCAGGAAGCGCTCGAGATAGGCCTCGTCTCGAAGGTCGTGCCTCACGCTGAGCTGCTGCCGACCGCGCTGGCCCTGGCGAAGAAGATCGCGGCAAACCCGCCGATTGCAATGCGCTACATGAAGGAAGGGCTGCGGCGTTCGCGCCACGCGACGATGGAGGAGATGGGCGAATTCATCGGGAACGCCCTTGCCTACCTCTTCACGACCGAGGACCACCGCGAAGGCGCTCTCAGCTTCGTGGAGCGGCGGGAGCCGGTGTTCAAGGGGCGCTGAGCCGGCCGGGCGCCATTCAACCGAGGCGGCCGGTGATGTAGTCCGTCATCTGCCGGATGTGGTTTTCCTGGTGGATGGTCACCCACCGCATGAGGTCGCCGATGGAAATCATGCCGACGACACGCCCATCTTCGACAACGGGCAGATGGCGGAAGCGCCGGCTGGTCATGAGCGCCATCGCCTCTTCGACGTGCCAGCCTGGGGAGATGGTGACCGGGTCCGGGGTCATGACCTCGGCGACCCGGGTAAGGGCAGGGTCACGGTCGGCATCGACGACCCGGCGGAGGACGTCGCGCTCGGTGAAGATACCGATCGGTCGTTCACCGTCGACGACGAGGAGGGCGCCGATGCCCTTTTCGTTCATCTGGCGGACGGCGGCGGCCACGGTGGCGGACCGCTCGACGGTGTACACGTGGCGGCCCTTCTCGGCGAGGACGCTGCTGACGAAGCCGTACATGGGAAACCTCCTTGCCGGTAGATTCCCAGTATACGTTGCTGTCAAGCCCCCGGCTGGCGCTCGCGGCGCGGACTCGCGAGCTTGAAGTTGTCCCAGGTGACCAGTTTCTCTGGCGTGAAGACGACCCAGCGCCAGTTGCGGCCGCGGGCGGTGGACTCGTTGCGGCGCGGCTCGGCGGGTTCGCCGTGGCCGCCCGCGTATTTTCGTCCCATCTGCCAGCGAACCTCCTCGAGGTGAGGGTCAGCGGCTTCGGCGGCCGCATCTTCGAGCACGCGGGCCGTGCCCTGGAACATAGCGCCCTGGAGCTCGGGGAAGCGTTCGTTGCGGTCGACGAGGATGGTGCAGGTTGGGTTGCGGCGGAGGTTTTCGACCTTCTGGCCGCGGCAGTAGGTGTAGATGTTGCCGCCGGCCCAGCCGAACCAGAGCGGAGTGAGGTTGATACGGGTGCCAGGGCCGATCGTCGCGATGCGCATGTTCCAGGTCGAGAGCATGAGCTCATCGAGCTGCTCGGGGGTGAGGGCGAGTTCTTTGGGGATCGGCACGGAAGGGACCTCGTGTGGAGTGTAGGGAGGTGGTATTCTACGGAGCGGAGCGAGCGGGTGTGGTTCAATGGCAGAACGCGACCTTCCCAAGGTTGAGACGCGGGTTCGATTCCCGCCATCCGCTCCAA
>CALLPC010000010.1 GCA_938015525.1 uncultured Dehalococcoidia bacterium | reverse complement strand
GGGGGAGGAACGGGCGGAGGGGCGGCGGGAGCCGGGGACGGAGCAGCCGGCACGGGAGGAGGGACCGACGGCGAGGTTGGGAGTCCCGGGGCGGGTGCCGGCGAAGTCGCCTCGGCGGAGACGGAGGGTTCGGCAGCGGGGACCGCGGATGGAGCTGCGGCCGGGTGGGCCGTGCCGTTTGCACTCCCGGGGGTGCCGGCCGGGGCGGGCTGGATGACGTCATCGATGGGCTGCCGCTGGACGATGATGATGGGCTGCCGCTGGACGATGATGACCTGCTGGACGGGCGCGGGGGCAGGCTGACCGGCGGGAGGCCGGGCGTCGGCGTCGGGTGACCCGGCAGGAGCCTGCGGCGTGAGCGCCGCGGCGGGGGCGACGACGGCGGGCTGGTCGGCCGCCGTGTCCGCGTCGCGATGCTCGGCGATGGCGATGGCGTTCCAGGTGCCGACGAGGGTGGCGGCGGCAGAAGCCCCAATACCGAGGCGGGTGAGGAAGAAGCGGGCGGGAAGGGCGGCTCTCATCATCGTCTTAGTCATCGTCGTGGTCACGGTCGCGGCGGCGGTCGTCGTCGTCGTGGTCGTCGTCGTGGTGCGCGCCGGAGCCGCGGGACGGGACCGCTGGCGGCGCGGGCGGCGCCGGGGCTGCGGTCGCCGGCGGCGTGGGTGTGGCGGTGGGCGTCGCTGCTGGCGGAGGCGCGGCAGTCGTTGCTGTAGCGGGTGTGGAAGCAGGCGAATTGGATGCGGGTGGTGTCGTCGGCGATGGGGCCGCTGCCGTGGCCGGGGGCTCCGCGGGTGCCTGCTGCGTCTGCTGATACACGACGATTGGGGTTGCGTCCCGGTAGACGATGACGGCGGTGGGCTGTGACTGGGCGAGGGGCGTGCCGGGTGCGCCGGGAGGCTGTGCTTCGGCGGCGTAGGGGGCCGGTCCGAGCGGCTGCGGACCGGGGTCGATGGAGGCCTGGCCCGGGCTGAAGAGGCCCTGGGAGACGGCGGTGGCGCCGACGGCGGCGGCGGAGAGGGTGGTGGTGATGCCGGCGATAATGAGCGAAGCGATGCGGTTCATGCCGGTGACCTCCCGTCGTGGTGTTCCGCGAGGTACATCGGGAGGCGGCGGCGAAACGTGTCAGGGAGACGGCGGGAGATTTCGGAGGTGCGAGTCGTTTGGCCAGCAGCTCGAGGCCATCCGGTGACCGGCGCTATCGAAGGCGAGCGCAGGGATGCCGCGGGCAGCGGCGAGCTCGAGGCCTTCGGGCCCGGCGATGAGGATGGCCTTCGCCCAGACCTCGGCGTCGCGACAGGTACCGGCGAGGACGGAGACCTGGACGAGTGGGGATTCGGCAGGCAGGCCGGTGCGGGGGTCGATAAGGTGGTGGGCGGAGGCGCCGGAGGCGGTTTTCCAGCGGCGGCGGAGGGTGGTGGAGGTTGCGAGGGCAGCGGTAACGACGCCGGACCAGGCGGCGGCGCCCTCGGGGGCATCGATGGTGAGCTGCCAGCCGGCGAGGCCGGGGGATTCTTCGCCGATGCAGCGGATATCGCCGCCGGCGTTGACCATCGCGGGCGCCCCGGCGGCGGCAGCGAGGTGTGCGGCGGCGAGGTCAGCGGTCCAGCCCTTGACGATGCCGCCGAGGTCGAGCTGGCCTTCGCGGAGCCGCCAGCCGGCGGGGGTGCGCTCGATGGCGGTGCGGGGGTCGGGCGGGGGCAGGGGGACTGGGTTGCCGCCGTGGACTCCAGGGAATGAGCGGTCGTAGCCGGCGGCGGCGAGTGCGGGGAGGACGAGGGGATTGAAGAGGCCGCCGGTTTCGGTGTGGGCGGCGAGCGCAAGCGGGAGGATGGTATCGAGCCAGGGGTCGGCAACCGTTTCGCCGCGGTTGAGGCGCGAGACGAGGGAGCCGGCGCGGAACCGTGAGAAGCGGTCTTCTTGCTGGTCGAAGAGGAGGCGGGCTTCCATAAACGGGAGGAGCGGCCGTTCGTCGGCGACGACGAGGAGGTCGACCCTGGTGTTCATGGCGCGGAAGGTTTCGAGCTGTTCCACGGCTTCACCCTTGGGCGCGAGCATAGGACGATCGGGGCATGGGAATGAACGACCTGCCACCACTGGACCGTCCGTTTTTCATCGTGAACCCGGCGTCGGGCGGCGGGAGGACGCGTCACCGGGTGGGGGCGCTCATCGATGCGATCGAGCGGATGGGGATGGAGGCGGACTGCGCGTTTACGACGCGGCCGGGGGAGGGGATCGCGATTGCGCGGGAGGCGGTGGAGAAAGGGAGGACGTACCTCGTCGCGTGCGGGGGCGATGGGACGGTGAACGAGGTGGTGAATGGGGTGATGGCGGAGGGGGCGGCGGAGCGGGTGAAGGTGGGGACAGTGCCGATGGGGACGGGAAAGGACATCGCGAAGTGCCTTGGGGTCGGGCGCGGGGCAGAGGCGCTGCGGGCGATGGCCCGCGGAGAGGAGCGGCGGGTGGACGCGGGGAAGGTTACCGCGGTGGGCGAGGACGGCCGGGAGCAGGTGCGGTACTTCCTGCTGGAGGCCTCGGCGGGGTGGGTGCCGGAGATTTCGCAGTCGACGCCGCGCTGGCTGAAGCGGCTGGGGGACACGGCGCCGTACGTGGTGATGACGGTGGTGAAGATGGTCGGGCCGATGAGCCGGGGCTTCACGCTGCGCATCGACGGGCAGGAGTTCGACGGGCGGTACAACACGGTGAGCGTACACAACATGGAGTTGTGGGGCGGGGACCTGGTGGCGGCGCCCGGGGCGGCGCCCGACGATGGGCTGTTCGATGTGGTCCGCTGGGGGGACCTGGGGCGGCGGGCGGTGATGCGGGCGGTGGAAGGGCAGCGGAGAGGGGGCATGCACCTCGAGATGGAGGGAATCGAGCGGCACCCGGCGCGGGTGGTGGAGCTCTCTTCGCCGAAGGTGACGCGGCTGGACCTGGACGGGGAGATGGGGGGCTTCCTCCCCGCGAGGATCGAGGTGACCGCGGGGGCGGTGCGGTTCGTCGCGCCGACGGACGGGAGCAGCGGGGAGCGGTAGCACCGGACCCGGGGTGGGCCTACACTGCAGAGCGAAAGTTCGTCTACAACGAAAGGGCCCCTCATGCGTGAAGTCGTCATCATCGATGCAGTTCGCACACCGCTCGGCCGCCGGGGCGGCGTGCTGAGCAAGAATCACCCGGTTGAGACGTCGGCGCTGCTGCTGCAGGCGCTGGCGAAGCGGAACAACATGGACCCGGAGATCGTGGATGACGTGATTTACGGGTGCGTTTCGGAGGTGGGTGCGCAGTCGACCAACCTGGCGCGGAACATCGTGCTGACGGCGCGGTGGCCGTACACGATCCCCGGGGTGACGCTGGACCGGCAGTGCAGCTCGAGCCAGCAGGCCGTGCATTTCGCGGCGAACCAGATTGCGTCCGGGGTGCACGACGTGGTGGTGGCCGGGGGGACGGAGTGGATGTCGCAGATTCCGCTGGGGGCGAACATTGGGCAAGGGCTCGGGTTCCCGTTCACGGATGCGATGCGGGAGCAGTACGACCTGAGCAGCCAGGGGATTGCGGCGGAGCGGATTGCGGAGAAGTGGGGGATCAGCCGGGAGGAGGCGGATGAGTTCGCGGTGGAGAGCCAGGCGAAAGCAGCGCGGGCGCAGGCGGAGGGCCGGTTCAAGAACGAGATGGTCCCGGTACCGGGCAAGAAGAAGCTGAAGAAGGAGGACGGCACGGAGGAGTGGGAGGACGCCATCATCGACTTCGATGAGGGCATCCGGCCGGGGACGACGGTCGAGGTGCTGGCGCAGCTGAAGCCGAGTTTCAAGGAGAACGGCGTCCACCACGCGGGGAATTCGAGCCAGATTACGGACGGTTCGGCGGCGGTGCTGCTGACGCACCCGGAGAAGGCGAAGGAGATGGGGTGGAAGCCGCGGGCGCGGATTGTCTCGCAGGCAGTGGTGGGTTCGGACCCGGAGCTGATGCTGACGGGGCCGATTACGGCGACGCCGCTGGCGCTGCAGCGGGCGGGGCTGACGATGCGGGATATCGACCTGTTCGAGATCAACGAGGCGTTCGCGAGCGTGGTGCTGGCGTGGAAGCGTGAGCTGAACCCGGACATGTCGAAGGTGAACGTGAACGGCGGGGCGATCGCGCTCGGGCACCCGACCGGGTGCACCGGGGCGCGGCTGTTCGCCACGCTGATCAACGAGCTGGAGCGGACGGGCGGCCGGTACGGGCTGATCACGATGTGCGTGGGCGGCGGCATCGGGACGGCGACGGTGGTCGAGCGGCTCGACTGAGCTCCGGCCCGGGAGGGGAAAGCGGACGGGGCGCCCGTGGCGGGCGCCCCGTTTCTTCGAGCGGCGCAGGTGCCGGGGCTAGCGGGAGAGGGCGGGTTCGGGCTGGAGGATGAAGCCCTCATAGCCGCTGGCGGCCACCTCGGCGCACTTCTGAGCGTACGTGCCGACGCCGCCGATGTAGGGCATGAAGACGCGGGGCTTTCCGGGGACGTTGGCGCCGATGTACCAGGAGTTGGCGCGGGGGTAGAGGGTGAGTTCGGCGAGCTGGTTGACGTGCTCGACCCACGCGGCCTCGGCTTCGGGCGAGGCTTCGATGACGGCGAGGTCGCGCTCGCGGAGGTATTCGAGGCAGTCGGTGATCCAGTCGACGTGCTGCTCGATGGAGACGAGCATGTTGCTGAGGACGGAGGGGCTGCCGGGGCCGGTGATGGTGAACATGTTGGGGAAGCCGGCGACCTGGAGCCCGAGGTAGGTGCGGGGGCCGTGCTCCCATTTTTCGCGGAGGGTGAGGCCGTTGCGGCCGCGGATGTCGATGCGGAGAAGGGCGCCGGTCATGGCATCGAAGCCGGTGGCGAGGACGATGGCGTCGAATTCGTATTCGGTGCCGTCCTGGAGGCGGAGACCGGTGGGGGTGATTTCGGCGATGGGGTTTTCGCGGATGGAGACGAGCGTGACGTTGGGGCGGTTGAAGGTTTCGTAGTAGGCGATATCGACGCAGAGGCGTTTGGTGCCGAAGGGGTAGTCGCGGGGGCAGAGGAGCTCGGCGGTTTCGGGGTCCTGGACGATTTCGCGGATTTTCTGGCGGACGAACTCGGCGGCGGTTTCGTTGGCGTCGGGGTTGATGGCGAGGTCGTTGAAGGCGCCGCCGATGGCGAAGCCGCCCATGGCCCAGCGGCGTTCGTATTCGCGCTGGCGCTCTTCCTCAGAGACGGCGAGGGCGGAGACGTCGTTGAGGGGGAGGCCGACGATGCCGGCGGAGGTGGTGCGGGCCTCGGCGCGGAGCTCGGCGATGCGCTCGGCGGCCTCGCGCCACTGGTCTTCGGTGAGGAAGTAGTTCTGTGCGGGGACGGAGAAGTTGGGGGTGCGCTGGAAGACGGTGAGGCGGGCGGCCTGGCGGGCGATGTGGGGGATGGCCTGGATGGCGGAGGAGCCGGTGCCGATGACGGCGACCCGCTTGCCGGTGAAGTCGACGCCTTCGTGGGGCCAGGCGCCGGTGTGGTAGGTCTCGCCGCGGAACGCTTCGAGGCCGGGGACCTCGGGGTTCTTGGGGACGGAGAGGCAGCCGGTGGCCATAACGAGGTAGCGGCAGGTGAAGGTGTCGCCGCGGTCGGTGGTGACGGTCCAGCGGGCGGTGGCGTCGTCGTAGTGGGCGGCGGTGACGCGGGTAGAGAACTGGATGTCGCGACGGAGGTCGTACCGGTCGGCGACGAATTCGATGTAGCGGAGGATTTCGGGCTGGGTGGCGTAGCGTTCGGTCCAGCGCCACTCTTTGGCGAGGTCGGGGTCGAAGGCGTACTGGTACTGGAGGGATTCGATGTCGCAGCGAGCGCCGGGATAGCGGTTCCAGTACCAGGTCCCGCCGACGTCGTCGGCTGCTTCGATGATGCGGGCGGAGAAGCCGGCGCGGCGGAAGCGGATGAGCTGGTAGAGGCCGGCGAACCCTGCGCCGACGATGATGCTGTCAAAAGCCTGGGGAGATGTATCTGTCATGGCGTGGCGTCCTTGGAGGGGTGGGAGGATTCTGGCACCGGGGGGAGGGGCTGTCCACGGGTGCGGCTCGAGGGGAGGTTTGGGAGGATGGAGGGGTGGTGAGGCTCGCCGGGCAGGTGACGCGCGGGAAGACGGCGCCGAATCGGCTGCGGCTGGTGGACACGTGGCTGGCGGTGGGGGCTGGGGAGGCGGTGCGGGGGCTGCGGGGGCCGGCGGTGGACGTTGGGTTCGGGGCGGTGCCGGTGACGACGGTGGAGCTGTTCGAGCGGCTGCGGCGCGTGTGTCCCGGGGCGGAGGTGGTCGGGGTGGAGATCGACCCGGAGCGGGTAGAGCGGGCGCGGGCCTGGGAGCGGGGAGGGCTGCGGTTCGTGCGGGGCGGGTTCAACCTGCCGCTGGGTGAGGGGGAGCGGGCGGGGCTCGTGCGGGCGTTCAACGTGCTGCGACAGTATGACGAGGCTGAGGTGCGGGCGGCGCTGGAGGCGCTGGCGGCGAGGATGGCACCGGGTGCGCTGCTCATCGAGGGGACGTGCGACCCGTGGGGGCGGCTGGCGGCGTGGTGGGCCTGGGAGCGGACGGCGGCGGAGCCGCGGCCGGGCGGCCGGTGGGGGGAGCCGCCGCTGCGGCGGAGGTGGCTCGTCTTCGGGCAGCGGATGCGGTTTTTCACGGGAGGGCCGCGGGCGTTCCAGCCGTACCTGCCGAAGGAGCTGATTCACCACGCGGAGCCGGGCGGCATCCTGGACCTGTTCTTCGGGGCGTGGGAGCGGGCGTGGCTGGCGGGGGCGGGGCTGGGGCTGCGGGAGCGGTGGCGGGCGTCGGTGGAGGCGATGGGGGAGGTCGCGCCGGTCGACCGACGGCGGCGGCTCATCGACCGGGGACTGGCGGCCTTCGGGTGTGAGGCGGGGCCGATTGCGGAGGCACTCGCGGCGGTCAGTTGACACCGCCGGGGTCGCCGGGGCGGATGGGGTTGGTGAATTGGCGGCCGATGTCGGTGAGGTCGCCGGAGAGGTCGTCGCCGGCAGGGCGGATGCCGTCGCGGACCCAGCGGACGAGGTCGTCGAAGGCGGTGAGGAGCTCCTCGCGGGAGAACTGGCAGTGGCCGCCGGCGCGGATGGCGCGCTGGACGAGGAGGTCGGATTTGCCTGCGGCGCGGACTTTGTGGAGGTAGGACTGCTCGAGGGAGATGGGGACGAAGAGGTCGCCGGTGTTGTGGAGGGTGAGGAGGGGGGCGGAGATGGTGCCGGTGGTTGGGACGGCATCGGGGTGGGCGGCGGGGTCGCGGGCGGCGGGGTCGGGCGGGAAGCGGCGGACGGCAGCATTGAGGGTCTCGGGGGAGACGCCGAAGGCGGGGTCGACGGTGTAGACGTGGTCCTGGTTGGTGGCGGCCCGGGCGACGAGGAGCTTGCGCTCGGGGTCGACCATGGCGAGGCCGAAGTTGACGAGGTACTGGTCGGCGAAGCCCTCGGCGAAGAAGGGACGGGGGCCGCCGGTGAGGTGTTTGACGGCGGAGGCGAACTGGCGCCCGGCGGGGGTGAGGAGGGGCGGGGTGCCGAGGCGGAGGGGGAGGCGGGTGAGGAAGATGGCGGTGAGGTCGGCGCCGGGTTCGCCGATGGGGAAGGTGAGGCCGGAGAAGTACTCGGCGAGGGCGACCCAGGAGATCAGGTAATCGATTTGTTCGATGCCGCCGAGGGCGCCGCAGAGTGCGAGGGCACCGTCGTATTCGCCGCTGTGGTGTTCGAGGGCGAGGGCGACCACATTGCCGCCCATGGAGGCGCCGACGAGGTAGGTTCGGGCGGGGGCGCCGAACTCGGCTGCGAAGCGGCGCTTGAGGGCGAGGGTGTCATCGGCGCCGATGCCGGGAACGTAGCCGTTTTCGCTATAGGAGCTGGCGGCCCAGGCGAAGCCGCGGGCGATGAGTTCCTGGCGGAGTTCGCGGGGCGGGTTCTGGACAGCGACTTCGGTGCCGAAGCCGGCGAAGCCGTGGGCGTAGAGGACGAGCTCGCCGTTCCAGTTTTGGGGGATCTCGATGCGGTAGGCGGCGCGGCCGAGGATGCCGTAGCTGGCGCGGGCCCCTGAGAGGGGTTCGAAGGCGGGGTCGGCAGCCGTGGTGGGGATGCCGGCGCTGGTGCCGAGGGGCCGATACTGGCGGAGGGCGGGGTCGGGGGCGGGCGAGGGGACCGGGGACTGGACGGCCCCGGGGGAATCGGCCGGCACCTGTGGAGCCGGGGCGGCGCCGGAGCAGGCGGCGATGAGCCCTGTGAGCAGAGGGAGAAGGGCGAGACGAAGGACGCGGGTCATGGCTGAAGGATACCGTCGCGGTCCGGCGGGGCGGGTCAAGCGCGGGCGGAAGCTGCGGCTCAGCACTCGCCGTAGCGGAAGGCGGGGCGCTCGAGGTACTGGCGGAGGCTCATGCCGTTCTGGTCGCGCTGGGAGAGGACGGGGGTCTTGATGGGCCAGTCGACGGCGATTTCGGGGTCATTCCAGGCGACGGTGCCTTCGGAGGGCGGGGAGTAGAGGCCGGTGCACTTGTACTGGACTTCGGCGGCATCGGTGAGGGTGAGGAAGGCGTGCCCGAAGCCGGGCGGCACCCAGAGCTGGCGCATGTTTTCGGCGGTGAGTTCGATGGCGAAGTGGCGGCCGAAGGTGGGTGAGCCGACGCGGAGGTCGAGGGCGACATCGAGGATGGCGCCGTAGGTGCAGCGGACGAGTTTGCCCATGGGGGCGGTCATGTCCTGGTAGTGGAAGCCGCGGAGGACGGCTTTGCCGGAGCGGGAGTGGTTGTCCTGGACGAAGTTGGTGGGGAGACCGTGGTCGCGGAAGCGCTGCTCGTGGTAGACCTCGATGAAGAAGCCGCGCTCGTCGCGGAAGAAGTCGGTATCGATGATGAGGACGCCTTCGAGCGGGGTGGGGGAGACGTGGATATCCACGGGCTACTCCTCAAAGGGTTCGAAGATGCGGTTGGAGGCCTGGTAGGCGGGGCGGACCTGCTCGAGGAGCTGCATCCAGGCGATGTTGTAGTAGCGTGGGTGGCCGAGCTGTTCGATGGGGACGTCGCGAAAGGCGTCGAGGAGCTCGGCGACGGCATCGGCGGCGGTGGTGGGGAGGGTGAGGCCGAGGCGCTGCTTGAGCTTTTCACCGGAGCAGCGGTAGTTGCGGACGAAGCCGGGGAGGGGGCCATCGACGAGGGCGACGGGCTGGCCGAGCTTGACGAGGGCGGCGGCGACGACTTCGGCGAGGTCGCGAATCTGGTAATTATCGCCGACGACGTTGAAGGTTTCGCCGGCGACGAGTTCGGAGGGGGCTTCGAGGACGGCGACGTGAGCATCGGCGACGTCCTGGACGCTGACGAGGGGGCGCCACATGCGGCCGCCGCCGTGGAGGATGAGGCGCTGGCGGACGAGGGCGTCTTTGACGAAGGTGTTGAGGACGAGGTCGAAGCGCATGCGGGGGCTGAGGCCGAAGACGGTGGCCTGGCGAAGGATGACGGGTTCGAAGTCGGGGCCGGCGTGGGCGAGGAGGGCGGTTTCGGAGTAGTGCTTGGAGGTGGCGTAGGCGCCGCGGGGGGCGAGGGGGGAGGACTCGTCGAGGAGGGTTTGGGCATCGGGGGCGCCGTCATAGAGGGAGCAGGAGGAGCCGAAGACGAGGCGGCGGACGCCGGCGGCGATGCACTGGCGGGCGATGGTGTCGGTGGCAGCGGCGTTCATCTGCCAGTTGGCTTCCGGGCTGAACTCGGCCGTGGGGTCGTTGGAGAAGCCGGCGAGGTGGTCGACGGCGTCGATGCCGTCGAAGACGCCCTCGGGGAGGCGGCGGATGTCGGCGTTGACGAGTTCGACCCCGGGCTCGCCGGCGTAGTGCGGGAGGCCCCAGAACATGCGGTCGACGACGCGGACCTGGTGGCCGCGGGCGAGGAGTTTCGGGACGAGGACGCTGCCGATGTAGCCGGCGCCGCCGGTGACGAGGATGCGCATGGGGCCTCCGACCAGGCCATGGGTGGCCTGCGTGGTAGCGGATGGTACGGAAGACGGGGGATTCAGGACAGGGCGCCGTGTTTTTCGCGCAGGTAGCGTTCGAGGCCGTCGCGCCAGTGCCGGAGGCGGGGGACGCGGGCGGAGCCGAGGACGCTGTAGAGCGGGCGGCGGACGGGCCCGCCGAATTCGGCGGTGGTGGTGGGGGTACAGTCAGGGGTGAGGCGGCGGAGGTCGAAGATGGTGCGGGCGAAGGTGTACCAGGAGGTTTCGCCGGCGGCGGCGAGGTGGATGGTGCCGCGGAGGCCGTCGCGGAGGATGGGGAGGAGGGCCTCGGCGATTTCGGCGGTGTTGGTGGGGGCCGTGACCTGGTCGGCGACGACGCGGATGGGCTGGCCTTCGCGGGCGAGGCGGAGCATGGTCTCGACGAAGTTGCCGCCTTTGCCGGCAGAGCCCGCGAGGCCGTAGAGCCCGGAGACGCGGACGATGAGGTGGTCGGGGTTGGCGATACGGACGGCGTCTTCGGCGGCTATCTTGGCGGCGCCGTAGACGTTGAGCGCGCGGCGGGCGTCGTCTTCGAAGTAGGGGGTGCGCTTTTCGCCGTCGAAGACGTAGTCGGTGGAGAACTGGACGACGGCGGCACCGGCTTCGCGGGCGGCGGCGGCGACGTTCCAGCCGCCGACGACGTTGACGGTCATGGCGGTGCGGGGGTCAGCCTCGCAGCGGGGGAGGTCGTGGAAGGCGGTGGTGTTGATGACGATGCCGGGGCGGGCGGACTGGACGAGGGAACGGACGGCAGCGAGGTCGGTGACGTCGGCGTGGGCGCGGGTGGCGAGCTGGAGCTCGAGGCCGGGCTTGCCGTGCCAGAGGCGGGCGATATCGGAACCGAGCTGGCCGCTGGCGCCGAGGAGGAGGATGCGCATGGCTCCTGATGCTAGCGGTGGGCGTGGCCCGAAGCCAGCGGGGGAGTGGTCAGCCGCCGACCTGGACGTGTTCCGGCTGGATGCGGTAGAGGACGCGCTGCTCACCGGGCTGGCGGAAGGGGTAGCGGTCCTGGCCGAGGTACTTTTTCGCGAGCCGGTCGATGTGGTCGTCGGCGCCGTCGTGGGTGCGGGCGATGACGCGGCCGCGGACCTGGATGTAGCGGTAGGGGTTCTGCTGGTCGGCGATGGAGATGGCGACGCGGCCGTCGCGGTCGAGGTTCCGGGTTTTGACGCGGCCTTCGGCGGTGTTGATGAGGAGGGTATCGCCCTCGATATCGACCCAGACGGGGGTGACCTGGGGGGAACCGTCGGGCATGAGGGTGGCGAGGTGGCCGATGTTGGGCTTTTCGAGGAGGTCGCGATGAGAGGCCGGGATGGATGCGGGCACGGGGAGCGTCTCCTTCGGAATGGCGAGCTAGCGAGGCGACGGTAGCATGGAATGGCCGTGCCGGCACCGGCAGGGCTCGCGCGGTGGGCGCGGCGGGGGTTGAATGGTGGCATGCGGGCGCTGGTCATCGCGCACGGGGAGCCACCGTCGGCGGGCCTGCTGCGGGAGCTTGCGGCCGGGGCAGGGGTGGTGGTGGCGGCGGACGGCGGTGCGCTGGTGGCGCTGGATGCGGGGGTCATGCCGGACTGGGTGGTCGGCGACCTCGACACGATGGACCAGTACCCGGCGGCACCGATCCCGCGGGAGCGGTTCGTCCGGGACGAGGACCCGGAGACGACAGACCTGGAGAAGGCGATCCGGTTTGCGCTGAGCCGGGGCGCGGGGGCGGTGGACGTGGCGGCGGCTGGCGGGGGCCGGGGGGACCATGCGCTGGCGAACCTCTCGGTGCTGGTGCTGTTCGGGAAGCACGAGGTCGTCCTGCACGATGACCTGTTCGCCGTGTGGCTGGTGCGGGGACGGACCGTGGTGGAAGGGGAGCCGGGGACGGTGGTCTCGCTGATTGCGCCGGGGGGTGCGCAGGGGGTGCGGACGCGCGGCCTGCGCTGGGAGCTGTGCGGGGAGGAGCTGCCGTTCAGTCCGCGGGGGGTGCACAACGAGCTGGTGGGGGAGCGGGCGGAGGTGGAGGTTGGGGAGGGGGCGCTGCTGGTGTTCCGGGGGAGGTGGGTGGAACGGCATCGCTAGGGGAACAGGATGGTAAAGGGGCAGGTGGGGCGGGACGGCTGCCCGTCACCCCGGGCCCTGAAGGGGCCATAGATGGTGTGAGCGGCGTGCGCGCCGCGACCACTTTCTCCCTCATGGAGGAGCACTCGAGATGAGATTTTCGATTCGTGACAGTCGGCTGGTATCGGTCGGGGTGGCGAGCGTGATCGCGGTGAGCGTGATCGGCTTCGGCAACGCGGCCTTCGCCCAGGATGGCGGCAGCTCGCCAACGCCGCCGGCGCAGGGCGACAGGGGCGTCGCCGGCGAGGGGCACGCGCGGGGACACCGCATCGGCAACGTCATCCGGCACCTTTTGCAGCAGGTCGGGCTGACGCGTGAGGAGGTGGCAGAGGGGAAGGCGGCCGGGCTGACGTGGGGGCAGATCCTGGACCAGTACGGGGACGTGAGCGCGGCCGAGGCGAAGCAGCAGGCGCTCGATGCGCTGAAGGCGAAGCTGGACGCGGCGGTGGCGAGCGGCAGGCTGACGCGGGAGCAGGCGGACCGGATGCTGGAGGCAGCGGGGGCGGCGGCCGACCGGTTCCTGAACTCGAAGCCAGGCGACCGGCTCCCGGGGGCCGCGCCGAAGATGCCGGCGGGCGGGGCGCTGGAGACGGTAGCGGGGGTCATCGGGGTCGATGCGAAGACGCTCGTGCAGCGGCTGGCGAGCGGGGAGACGCTCGCGCAAATTGCGGGGGAGAAGACCCAGGCGGTCATCGATGCGCTGATTGCGGAGGTGAACGCCAAGGTCGACGAGGCGGTCGCGAAGGGGAAGCTGACTCCTGAAGAGGGCGCGGACAAGAAGGCGAAGGCGGCGGAACGGATCACGACCTGGGTGAACGAGGGCGGTCCGCTGAAGGGCCCCGGCCGGGGCTTCGGGCACGGGCCGAAGGGGATGGGCGGCCGGGCTGCGCCCTCGACCTCCCCGGCGCCGACCCCGTAGGGGGCGCCGGTCCGTCCACCCCTGGAGCGCGCACCTGCGCATGCAGGAGCCCCGGCGACGTCGCCGGGGCTCCTGCATGCAGCCGGCGGCGGGAGCGCGGCCAGCGGCTCAGTTGGGGAGGGTGACGCCGGGGTCGGGGTAGGTTTTCTGGTCGGCGTTGCCGGGGAAGGAGACGGTCGGCATGGTGGGGGCGATGTACTGGTCGAGGCAGACGTTCTGGTAGGTGACGCCGTAGCGGGTGGTGGTCCCGGAGCAGCGGGGGTCGCCGTGACCGGAGACGATTTCGCCGAACTGAGTGGCGACGAAGGCACCGCGGATGGGGTTGCGGAAGGCGTACCAGGCGGCTTCGAGGCGGCGGGTGTTGCCGGTTTCGCCGGTGGGGACCCAGGTGCTCATATCGTAGGCGGTGGCGTTTTCGCCGGGGGTATAGAGGGTGGTGGTGCCGCAGATGGTCCAGCCGAAGTCCCAGGACCAGTCGGGCTCGCCGGGAGCGGAGTACCACTGTTCGCAGCCGATGCCCTGGGCGATGGAAGTGGCGTCGCAGACGGCGATGATGGGGCGCTGGTCCTCTTCGGGGAGGGAGATGACGCGGCGGGGGACACGGGCGCCGCCTTCGGAGGCCGGGCGGGGGTCGCCGGAGTTATACCAGCCCTGCCAGAAGGAGACGTTGCCGGAGGGGTCGCGGGCCCAGACCTGGTAGGAGTGGTAGCGGGCCATGCGGTCGAGGGGGTTGGAGGCGGCGTGGACGCGGAAGTAGATGTCGACGCCGTTGAGGCGGGTCGAGAAGCCCTTCATGGCGGCGTGTTTTTCGACGTTTTCGGCGGGGGAGGTGTTGAAGGGGCCGGAGAAGGAGACGGTGTAGCCGGCGGCGGCGATCCAGGCGGGGGGCGCATCGCCGTGCTCGTGGCCGGTGTAGCAGGGCCGGCCGTCGGGGCCGGTGACGACGGGCGGGTGCCAGCGGTCCATCGGTTCGCCGCAGCGGCCGACGGCGCCGGCCGCGGGCGGAGGGGTCGGGGAGGGGGCGGGGGCGGGTGTGGGGGTAGGAGTGCGGGTGGGGGTAGCGGCTGCGCCGGTGCAGGCGAGGCGAACCTCGCGGGTGTTCAGGCGCGAGACGGTGAGACGGGTCCCGCCGTCGCAGCGGACCGTGAGGGTGTCGCCGGGGGCGAGCGTGGCGGTGCTGGAACCGGCGAAGGCCAGGGAGAGGCCGACGGATGCGAAGACGAGTGAGAATGCGAGGACCAGGATTTTCCAGGGGCGGGAGATGATGCTGTCGGGTCGAGCCATGGTCGTTCGTTCCTCCACAGGGGGCGCATCGGTAGGTTCGACGGTGGTCCGTGGAGATTCGACCGCGGGGAGGTAAATTCGGGGTGAAGTGCGGGGAAAACGGCGTGACGGCGTGCGACGGGGGTCGTGGGCGTAGAATGAGTGGACCTTCGCAGGAGGTGGCCGGATGGTCGAACCGGGACGTTTGCTGACGGCGATGGTGACGCCGTACCGGGATGACGGGGAGGTGGACCTCGCCGGGGCGCGCCGGCTGGCGCGGATGCTGGTGGAGAACGGGAACGACGGGGTAGTGGTGACCGGGACGACCGGCGAAGCGCCGCTGTTGAGCGATGAGGAGAAGTACGCGCTCTGGGCGGAGGTGAAGCAGGAGCTGGGCGGGGCGACGGTGGTGGCGGGCGCGGGGACGAACGATACGCGGCACTCGGTGCACCTGGCGAAGCTGGCGGAGCGCGCCGGCGCCGACGCGGTCCTGGCGGTGGTGCCGTACTACCTGAAGCCGTCGCAGGAGGGGATTTACCGGCACTTCAAGGCGGTCGCGGAGAGCACGAGCCTGCCCATCATCCTGTACAACGTGCCGGGTCGGGTGGGCACGGGGATGACGGTGGAGACGATATTGCGGTGTGCCGAGCTGCCGAACGTCATCGGGAACAAGGAGGCGAACGGCGACCTGCGGCACACGGCGGCGGTGATGGAGGGGGCGCCGGGATTCAAAATCTGGAGCGGGAACGACAACGACAACTTCCACCTGTGGTGCATGGGGGCCTGGGGGGCGATCAGCGTGACGGCGCACATCGCGGCGCGGCAGCAGCGGGCGATGCTGGAGGCGGTGCTGGCGGGGCGGCTGCAGGAGGCGGCGGCGATCCACCTGCGGCTGTGCCGGGTGACGGACGCGTGTTTCCTGAACGGGAGCCCGAGTACGATCCGGTACGTGCTGCGGCAGCTGGGGTTCGCGATTGGGGCTCCGCGGCTGCCGGTGGTGGAGCCGGACGAGGGGACGGGGGCGAAGGTCATGGCGGAGCTGCGGCGGCATCAGCTGGATGTCCCGGTGCCGGCATGAAGGGCAGGGCGGCGGGCGGGACGGGGTGGGCCGTGGCCTGGAGGGGCGCGACGGAGGTGGATGCGGCGCTGGTGGCGGGGCAGCTGCGGGCGGCGGGTCTCGATGTCCTGGTCGACGGCTCGCAGACGCCGTACCGGGCGATGACGTTTCCGCTGGGCGGGACGTGGGTGGTGCGGGTGCCGGGGCGGCAGCTGGAGGACGCAAGGGCGGTGTTGCGGGAGGTGGGCGAGGAGGGGAACCTCGACGGGGAGGAGGAGGAAGGGCTGTTGAGCAGGGACCAGCGGGCGACGCTGGTGGTCGCGGGGGCGGGGCTGGGGCTGCTGGGGGTGGTTCTCATCATCATCGTCATCGTGGAGGCTGCTGGATGAGCAGGCTGGACTGGCGAGCGTACGTGGTTTCGGATGCATCGGTCCTCGGCGGGAGGCCAGTGGTGAGGGGGACGCGGATTGCGGCGCAGGAGGTGCTGGATGTGGTCGATAGCGGGGCGGGCATCGAAGGTGTGCTGCTGCGGTTCCCGCAGCTGACGCGGGAGGCGGTGCTGGCGGTCATCCAGTTTCGGCTGGCGCAACAGTACGCGCGGGACCGGAGGCACATGGAGCGGCGGGGGCCGATGGCGCCGGGACCGGGCTGAGCCGGCGGTTCAGTTGCGGGTGAGGCGGGAGAGCTCGGTGACGAAGAAGACGGCCGGGCCTTCGCGGACGGGGCTGCCGCCGGCGCGCTCGATGGTGACGACGGCGGTGTCGTAGCTGGTGATGCCCTCGGGGAGGCGGGTTTCGTAGCGGGCGAAGCCGGCGTCATCGGGCGCGAAGGTGCCGAGGGAGTAGTAGCGGCCGCCGGAGTTGACCCAGAGCTGGTAGGTTTCGCCGGGGGGGAGCTGGCGGAGCTGGCTTGCGACGAACCAGACGCGTTTCTGGTCGTCGTCCCAGATGAGGCGGCCGATGGAGCCGCGGCTGGGGTCGACGGAGACGACGGCGGCGACCTGGCTGCTGGGGGAGATGAGGGCGATGAAGAGCTCTGAGTCCGATTTCAGGGTTTCGCGGAGCTCGGCGGCGACGGCTTCCTGGTCCTCGAGCTTCTGAGTGAGGGCGGCGAGGGCGACCTTCTGGGAGAGCGCTTCGTCGATCTGGCGCTGGAGGTCGGCGTTCTGGGAGCGGAGGGCGTTGACCTGGGTGCGGAGACCGAGCATGCCGGAGAAGGCAGCGGCGGCGACGATGATGGCGGCGAGGCCGGCGGCGGCGCGGCCGATGGTGAAGGCACGCCAGGCGGGGCCCGGTTTGCGGAGGCCGGCGGCGATGAGGACGCGGTGGCGGAGGCGGGGAGGAGCGCGGCGGACGGGCGGGGCGACGGCGATGAGGGCGGCGAGCCGCTCGGCGTCGCGGACGATGTCGCGGCAGGCGGGGCATTCGGCGAGGTGGAGGGCGATGGCGCGTTCGAGTCCCGGCTCGAGGGAACCGATCGCGTATTCGTCTGCCTGTTCCTGGGTGAGGTGTTCGCCGGACATGGGGCGGTGGACTAGCGGCGGTGCTCGATGCCGCGGCGGAGCTTCTGCATGCCGAGGCGGATGCGGGTCTTGATGGTGCCGAGCGGCTCGTGGAGGAGGGCGGCGATCTCGTGCTGGGTGAGGCCGCCGAAGTAGGCGAGCTCGAGGGCGCGGCGCTGGTCGGGGGGAAGGGTTTCGAGGGCGCTGCGGATGGCTGCGCGCTCCTCGGCGAGCTCAGCGGAGACGGAGGGGTCGGGGTCGGCCTGGCGAAAGAGCGGCTCTGCGGATTCGGACGGGTCGCCGAGGGGGCTGCCTTCGCGCTTTCGGCGGCGGCCGCGGGCGCGGAGTTCATCGAGTGCGCGGTGGCGGGTGACGCTCATGAGCCAGCTGATGAAGCGGCCGCGCTCGGCGATGAAGGTTTCGGGGCGGCGCCAGAGGCGGACGAAGACGTCCTGGACGGTGTCTTCGGCGAGGCCGGCATCACCGAGGATGCGATAGGCGGCGGAGTAGACGAGGTCGACGTAGCGGTCGTAGAGGACGTCGAAGGAGCGCTGGTCGCGTTCGAGGATGGCGAGCATGAGGGCCTCGTCGGTCCAGTCGGTGCGGCCGGCGGTTTCGGCGCCCGAGGGGCGGAGGAATTCGACGGCTCGATCGATGTTACGTATAGCGGCGGGCGTTGGATTGCCATCCATCGCGCGGGATGTCCCTTCGGGGAGGGATGATACACGGTTCGGTGATGGGGGCGAGCGGCTTTACAGGGCGTTCGTAAGGGCCCTTTGATCTTTACCGGGGGCTGCGGGGAAGGCGCGGAGACTGTTTGCAGTACCTGTGGGGGTGGTTCCGATGCGCGTGAAGATGGTGCTGGCAGCGGGGCTCGCGGGGCTCGGGCTGCTCGGCGGGGCAGCCTGTTCGGACGCGAGCCCTGCGGACCTGCGGGCCGCTCCCGAGGCAAACGGTACGGCGACGGCCACGGCGACGGTGACGCTTTCCCGGCCGACGTCGCTGCCGGCGGGGCAGATGACGACGGCGGAGCTGGTGCAGTATGCGGAGCCGGCGATCGTGCGGGTGCAGACCGGTTCCGGGGTTGGTTCGGGGTTCGTGGTGGACCCGGGTGGGTACATCATTACGAATGCGCACGTGGTGACGGGGGCGACGGGACGGGTCGCGAGCGCGGTCACGGTGACGATGAGCGACGGGGCAGAGTACCCGGCGAGGGTGGTCGGTGTGGATACGCGAGCGGACATCGCGCTGCTGAAGGTGGAAGCGAGCGGGCTGAAAGCGCTGGAGTTTGCGAACCTGGCGGACGTGCAGGTGGGGCAGGACGTGGTGGCGATGGGGTTTGCGCTGGACCTGCAGGGCGGGGAGGGCGGCGCGTTCAGTGTGACGCGGGGCATCATCAGCCAGAAGAACCGGGTCATCAACGAAGGGACGAGCGCGGCGATTTTCGGGTCGGTCCAGACGGATGCAGCGATCAATCACGGGAACAGCGGCGGGCCGCTGCTGGACCTGACGGGAAAGGTCGTCGGGGTCAATACGGCGATCGCGCCGGACCCGACGACGGGTGAGCGGGCGCCGGGCATCGGGTTTGCGGTGGGGGCCGATATCGTGAAGGCGATTTACGAGCAGCTGCGGGCGCAGGGGCGGGTGAACCGCGGCTACCTCGGCATCCAGGGCTTCGAGGCGCTGCGGCCGGCGGTAGCGCGGCAGCTCGGTATCCCGGAGAAGGAGGGCGGCGTGGTCATCCGGGCGGTGGTGCCGGGGGGGCCGGTCGCCCAGGCGGGGCTGCAGGCGAGGGACGTGATCGTGAGGGTGGGGAGCGTGGAGGTGAACAACGAGGCGGACCTGGCGGTGGCGCTCATCAAGAACCAGGCGGGCCAGCGGGTAACGGTGGAGTTCTACCGGGACGGCAAGCGGATGAGCGCGGAGGTGACGCTGGGGAGTCCGCCGACGGGCTGATGCCCCGGGGACGCGGCGGGGTCGGCCGGCTCCGTGAACTGCGCAGGGCGGTTGGCGATAATGGCGGGGATGCGCGCGGTGAGCCTCGTACCGAGCCTGACGGAACTGGCCTGGCACCTTGCCCCGGAGGGCCTCGCGGGACGGACGAAGTTCTGCACGGAGCCGGCCGAGATGGCGGAGCGGGTCCCGGCGTTCGGTGGGACGAAGGACCCGGACGTGCAGGGCATCGCGGCGCTGGGGCCGGACCTCGTCATTGCGAACCGGGAGGAGAACCGGCGGGAGGATGTCGAGGCGCTGGAGCGGGCAGGGGTACGGGTGCTGGTGACCGTCATCGACTCGGTGGACGATGCGCTGGAGGCGGTCATGGCGATTGGCCGGGAGCTGGGGGCGGCGGAGAAGGCGGCCGGGCTGGTAGCGGAGGTGCGGGGGGTGCTGGCGGAGCCGCTCCCGGCGGACCCGGTGCGGGTGTTCGTGCCGATCTGGCGGAAGCCGCTGCTCGGGCTGGGCGGCGGGACGTACGGGAGCTCGGTGCTGGAGGCAGCGGGGGCGGTGAACGTGCTCAGGGGGAGGGAGCGGTACCCGGAGGTGACGATGGAGGAAGTGGCGGCGCTGCGGCCTGAGCTGGTGCTGCTGCCGGATGAGCCGTACCGGTTCCGGGAGGAGCATGCGGGGGAGTTCGCGGGGGTTGCGCCGGTGCGGCTGGTGGATGGGAAGCTGCTGTGGTGGTACGGACCGCGGATGGCAGCGAGCCTGCGGGAGCTGCGGCAGCTGCTGGCGGGGGTCAGGTCGTGAGGGCGCGGGGGTTCGCGGGCAGGGCGCTCGTTGCGGGGGCGGTCGGCGGCGGGGCGGTCGCGGGGCTGGCGGCGGTGGACCGGCGGCGGTGGCGGCCGCCGGCGCCGAGGGGATTCGTGCGGGAGGTGGACGGGGCGCGGCTACACTACCTGGACGAGGGCGGCGGGCCGGCGCTGGTGCTGGTGCACGGTTTTGCGGGGAGCACGTTCAGCTGGCGGGCCGTGGTGCCGGAGCTGGCGAAGGAGTTCCGGGTGGTGGCCGTCGACCTGCCCGGCTTCGGGCTGAGCGAGCGGCGGCGCGGCGCGGGGTACGGGCACGAGCGGCACGTCGACCGGCTGCTGGCCCTGCTGGACCTGCTCGGCATCGAGCGGGCGGCGTTCGCGGGGCACTCGATGGGCGGGGCCGTCGTGCAGCGGCTGGCGGCGCGTGCACCGGGGCGGGCGGAGCGGCTCGTGCTGGTGGGGTCCGTGAGCGCGGGGGAGGAGCTGGGAATCCGGCGGCGGAAGCGGGCCGGGCGGGCGGTGTTCGGGCTCATCGGGCTGGCTGCGACCTCGCCAACGGTGATGTACGCGCTCGGCCGGCGGGGACTGCGGCAGATGGTGGCAGACCCGGCGTTCGTGACGGAGGAGGTGGTGCGGGGGTACATCGACCCGCTGCTCATCCCGGGGACGGTGCGGGCGGTGGGCGAGATGGCGCGGGAGCACGAGGCGGAACCGGTGGTGGAGCTGGGAGCGGTGGGGGCGCCGGCGCTGGTGGTCACAGGCGCGCAGGACGTGGTGGTGCCGCCCGCGCGGGCGGAGGAGCTCGCAGGGAGCCTGCCCGGGGCGCAGGATGCGGTGGTCATCGAGCGGGCGGGCCACCTGCTGGCGGAGGAGCGGCCGGACGCGTTTTTGCGGGCGGTGCTGCCGTTCTTGCGGGCCAGGACGGGGGCTCAGCCGCGACGGTAGGCGATTTCGCCGCGGCAGATGGTGACGGCGACGTGGTGGTCGGCGTCGAGGAGGACGATATCGGCATCGAAGCCGGGTTCAAGCTGGCCTTTGCGGGTTTCGACGCCGGCGACGCGGGCGGGGTTGGTGGCGGCGAGACGGAAGGCGGTCGGGAGGTCGAGCCCGAGGATATCGATGGCGTTGCGGAACTGGATGTCGAAGGGCTCGACGCTGCCGACGATGGTCCCGTCGTCTTTCTGGGCGCGGGCACCGCGGACGGTGATGGTTTCGCCGGCGAAGCGGGCCTGGCCGGCGTCGAGGCCGGCGAGGTGGAGGTTATCGGTGACGATGACGGTGCGGTGAGGGCCGAGGAGGCGGTAGGCGAGGCGGAGGACGTCCGGTTCGACGTGGGCGCCGTCGAAGATGAGCTCGCAGGTGAGGGCGGGGTCCTGGAGGGCGGCGACGATGGGGCCGCCCTCGCGGTGGTGGAAGGGGCGCATGGCGTTGAAGAGATGGGTGACGTGGCGGATGCCGGCTTCGATGCCGCGGCGGCATTCGGGGATGGTGGCATCGGTGTGGCCGAGGGCGGGGACGGCGCCGAGGCGGCTGATGGTGTGGATGAGGGGAAGCGCGCCGGGGAGTTCGGGGGCAATGGTGACCTGGCAGATGCGGCCGGCGGCGGCTTCGTGGAGGGCTTCAACCTCCGCGATGGAGGGGGGCCGGAGGTAGTCGGCGGGGAAGGCGCCGCGGCGGGCCGGGCTGAGCCAGGGGCCTTCGAGGTGGTAACCGAGGGGCTCGGCAGTGCCGGGCGGGGTTTCAAAGCCGGGGAGGAGCGCGGCGAGGCGGGCTGCGAGGGCGGCATGGGACGGAGCAGCGGTGGAGACGAGGAAGGAGGTGACGCCCCGGGCCGGCGCCCAGGCCGCGTAGGCGCGGACGTCGCCGGGGTCGTCGGTGAAGAAGGAGGACCCGCCGCCGCCGTGGACGTGGATGTCGATGAAGCCGGGGCCGGCGGTGAGGCCGTCGGCATCGAGGATTTGAGCGCCGGCGGCCTGGATATCACGGCCGATGGCGATGATGCGGCCTTCGCGGCAGAGGATGTCGGCGCGATGGGGGCCGGCGGAGTCGGCGATGATGGCGTTGCGGATGAGGAGGGACATGGCGGCTTTACCCCCTGGGCGTGAGCGACTTGACGGTGCGTTGGGCGGCGGGGAAGGTGAAGGGCAACCTCCCTGGAGGCTGGCGGGGGATTGAGCAGGCTGGTGACGCGGCGCCGGGGCGCCGTAGGCGGGATTGTGGTCGGGTTCTGCGCGGCGGTCTACGTCGCAGTGTTCGTGCTGGGGAGGGTCGACCAGTACCTGTTCCCGGCGAATGAGGTGGCGGTGCCTTCGGTACCGGCGTTCGTGCCCGGGACGGACATCGGGGTGAACGTGTCGCTGCCCGGGGTTTCGGCTCCGGGGCCGAAGCCGTGGACGCCGGATGCGCGGCTGAACATCCTGGTGCTGGGCATCGACAGGCGGCCGGGGCAGCCTGAGGACGGGAGCTACCGGAGCGACACGATGTTCGTGGCGAGCATCGACAAGCACGCGGGGCGGCTGGAGCTGCTGGCGATTCCGCGGGATTACTGGGCGGAGATCCCGTACGGGAGCACGCCGGGGACCTGGGCAGAGAACAAGATCAATGCGGCGTACTCGTACGGGCAGTTTTACAAGTACCCGGGGGGAGGCGCGGCGGCGGCGGTGGCGGCGGTGCAGCACAACCTCAACATCACGATTCACCACTACGTGGTCATCGACTGGGAGGGATTCGTCCGGCTGGTCGATGCGCTGGGGGGCATCGAGGTGGAGGTGCCGGAGACGATTTCGGATTTTGGGACGGATGTGCTGGAGGTGTTCCCGAACAATACGGTACAGGCCGGGCGGCAGCAGATGGATGGGAAGCAGGCGCTGGGTTACTCGCGGGTGCGGGTGGACGGGGACCTGAAGCGGATCGAGCGGCAGCAGCTGGTGATCCGGGCGGTGGCAGCGAAGGCGGTGAGCCTGGGTTACATCGCGCGGATCCCGGAGCTGTGGGGCGCCTACCGGGACGCGTTCCGGACCGACATCGACAATGCGCTCATCCCCGGCTATGCGCTGATGGCGCGGAGCATCGACCTGGGAAACATCGAGACGTTTTCGCTGGGGAAAGCGATGTACGGCGGCGTCTCGGAGGATGGGCAGCTTATCCTGCTGCCGAACCGGGAGCAGATGTACGCGATTATCGATGAGTTCCTCGCGGACCCGCAGGCGCGGGACGAGGCGCCGCGGCTTGCGGTAGTGGTGATGCCCGGGGGGCAGGCGGCGGGGAAGGCAGCGGTGGCGCACCTGGAGGCGTACGGGATTCCGCCGGGATGGGTGACGGTGGTGACCGGGGACGGGACGGGGATGCCCGGGATTTACGACGTGACGGGGAAGCCGTACACGGCGACGAAGCTGGCGGGGCTGCTGGACCTGAGGCTGCAGAACCCGGACGGGAGCGAGCCGCCCGGGTTCGACGTGGTGATTCGGCTGGGGGAGGGGACGGCGCTAAAAGTGCCGGGCTGAAGGATCAGGCCGGGTCGACGGTGATGGTGGCCTTCATCTGGGGGTGGTAGTCGCAGGTGATCTTGTAGCTGCCGGGCTGCTGGAAGACCCAGGTGAAGACGTCGTTCTTCTTCATGTTGCCGGAGACGTTTTTGCCGTCGACGTTGACGGTGTGGAGGGCGGTCTCGCTGTTTTTGAAGTAGACGGTTTCGCCGACCTTGACGCGGAGCGCCTGGGGGACGAACTGGAGTTTGTCCTGGTCGATGAACGGTGCGCCCGCGGGGATGCGGTCGTCGGTGCCATCGGCGACGCCGGCGGTGCCGCTGCTCGATGAGGAGCCTCCGCAGGCCGTGACGGCCAGGGCGGCGATGGCGACGGCGACGGCGAGGAGCGCGAGGCGCAGGAAGCGGTGCATTTGGGGGTTCCTCCTTCCCGGGGTGGTTCGGTGCGGGCCCGGGCCCTGTCGTTCTCAGTGTGCCGCAGGCGGGCGAGGACCGCCGGTTGGGGACGCGGTTCGGTCGACAGGTTCGATGGTGCCATCGACGGCGCTTATGGGCGGGGCCGTGCGGGTCTGCTGCGGGTGGTCGAACGGCCATGACGGGCCGAGGGGAAAGGGAGCGGAAAAGGATGGGGCCCCGTTCACGGCGGGGCCCCGGGGCGCGGGAGGCGGGGTGTGCGAGCCGGCGATTCGCACGGTCCGGGTCCGATGGTGCGGCGAAATGTTGAAGGAGTCAAGCGGTTTCGCAGAACCTTCCGCGTTGGGGAGGGCGGTGGTGAAATCTGGGAGATGGCGATTGAGGGGCTCCCGGTGCAGGTGTGCCCGCGGTGCGGCTCGGCGATGCTGGACATCAAGGGGTCGCGGCTGGCGGTCTGCCGGCGGTGCGGGTACAAAGACGACTGCTGCTAGCGGCCCGGTCGTTCAGGCAGCGCGGCGGCGCCGCGGGCGCGGGGCATCGAAGGCGGCGAGCTGCCGGCGCATGCGCTGGATGCGGCGGAGGCGGTAGGAGCTGGCGACGGGCATGGCGTCATCGAGGTAGACGGGCCCCTGGCAGCGCCTGCAGCGGACGTGCCCGGCGGGGTCGCAGCCGGGCGGGAGCGGACGGAGGCCGGCGGCGGAGAGGGGCGCCCCCTTGGGGCCGACCCAGCGGCCGTTGCTGTGGCCGCAGTGGAGGCACTTGAGGTCGCCGATGACGAGCATGTGGCATCACCCCCGTGTGGTGGGGGAAGTATTCGGCGGGGGATGCGGGCGGGAGATTGGGGAACCCCCGCGAAGGAGGGGCGGGGAAACCCGGATTGGCGGGTGGGGAAGCCTGCGGGTTGAGGGAGCGCGGGCCTAGAGGTCGTGGATGATGGCGTCGATGCGGTAGCGGATGAGCCCCTGGGGGGCTTCGACTTCGACCTCTTCGCCGACGCGGCGCCCGAGGAGGACGCGGCCGACGGGGGATTCGACGCTGATTTTCTTCTCGGCGGGGTTGGCTTCGCGCGGGCCGACGAGCTGGTAGGTGACCTGGACGTTCCGCTCGATGAGGGTGACGGTGACGCCGGAGCCGATAGCGGCGACGTCTTCGTCCAGGTCGGAGCGGTTGGCGACGACAGCGCGCTTGAGGGATTCTTCGAGCTGGCGGCGCCGGTTTTCGGCGAAGGCGAGGGCCTCGCGGGCGGCGTGGTAGGGGGCGTTTTCGCGGAGGTCGCCGTCGGAGCGTGCGGTCTCGACGGCGCGGACGAGCTCGGGGATGCGGCGCTCGAGGTCGGCGATCTCCCGCTTGAGGGCTTCGATACCTTCGGCGGTCATTTCGACGGGGCTCTCGACGACGCGGGTAGCTGAACCTGCGGTGCGGCCGTTGGGCCTGGGAAGGCGGAGACCGGTGCCGAGGTTCTTTTCGGTGTAGGTGCGGGCCTTGAGGAATTTGAACCAGGCCTTGAGGGCCTCGAGGCGCCGCTGCCCGTTGGGGTCGGTAGCGCGGAGGTTGCGTTCGCCGTACTGTTCGACGATGGCCGGGGTGAGCTCTGACGTGAGCCGCTCGGGGCCGACGTCGATGCAGAATTTTTCGACGTAGTTGGCGTAGTCGTTGGTGAGAGGCTTGAGGGTGGCGGAGAATTCGCGGAGGGCTTCGCGGAGGGGGACCGACCTGGCAGGGGCGCCCGCAGGCGTTTGCGTCATGACTGGAGTGTATCACCCGGCTCGTGTTCTTGTCGCCCGGGGTTGCGGAGATGCGTGAATGGGATGAGCTGGCGCAGCTGTTCGCGGGCGATGCGGAGGTGCTGCGGGCGGTCCCGCGGCTGGCGCGCCACTGGGAGCTGGTGCGGGGGAGCCCGGAGGCAGGCCGGCTGACGGCGGTGGAAGGGTCTGCGGCGGTGCGGCGGCAGTATGCGGAGTCGCTGGAGCTTTTGCGGCTGGCGGAGGGGTTCCTGGCGGCGGGGGAGGGGGAGGTACGGTATGCGGATATCGGGAGCGGAGGGGGCTGGCCGGGGCTGGTGGTCGCGTGCGCGCGGCCAGGCTGGGAGGTGCACCTGGTGGAACCGCTGCAGAAGCGCGCGCGGTTCCTGGCGGCAGCGGCGCGGGAGCTGGGCTGCGGGAACGTGCGGGTGCACGCGATGCGGGCGGAGGAGGCGGGCCGGGGGCCGCTGCGGGAGGCATGCGGGCTGGTGACGGCGCGGGCGGTGGCGGAGCTCCGGGTGGTGCTGGAGTACGCTGCGCCGCTGGCGGCGGTTGGGGGGATCATCGCGCTGCCGAAGGGGAGCCGCCTGGAGGAGGAGCTGGCGGCGGCGGGGTCGGCGGCGGGAGCGCTGGGGTGTGAGCTCGCAGGGGTGGTGCCGATGCGGCCGGAGGTGAGCGAGACGGTCCGGGTGGCGGTCTGCCGGAAGGTGGCGCCGTGCCCGGCGGGCTACCCGCGGCGGCCGGGGGTGCCGGAGCGGCGGCCGCTGGGCGGGTGACTGCAAAATCGCCGCGACATCGGCGAAGATGGATGATCATTTCATTCGCATGTTGTCCTGTGCGTGCTATAGTGCGCGCCAACTGCCGGGGGTAATCTTCCTTACCTTCGGCAGAACGGCAGACATGCGGGAGGCAGCATGGACCCAAATGTTATGGTGAATCACGTCCTGCGGCTGGTGCGGTTCGACACCGGCGTTTTCGATGAGGTGCGGGACAACGTCAACGAGCTGGTCCCGGCGCTCGTGGTGGCAGCGATTGCGTCGCTACTGGCGGGGCTGGGCGCGACGCTCTTTTGGGAGTTCAACTTCGATTTCGGGCCGGACAACCCGTGGCTGAACACGTTCATCCTGGGCGGGGTGTTCATGGCGGCCCTGTACGCGGTGTGGGTGCTCATCGTGTACGTGATGCTTGCGCAGGTGTACAAGGCATCGGCGGACGTGCAATCGCTGTTCCGGACGATGGGGTACGCGGCGTGGCCGCTGGCGCTGAGCCTGCTGATGTTCATCCCGGTGCTGTACCCGGTGTTCGCCATCGGATCGATTGTGCTGCTGTTCGTGATGGCGATTTACGCAGCGCAATCGGTCACGAACGCGGATTCGACGCAGGTGGTGATGGCGAACCTGGCGGGCCTGGCGGTGTTCGTGCTGGTGCTGAGCATCATCGCGTTTTCCAGCGACAAGACGATCATCGGGGCGGGGATTTTCGCGATCCTGGCGGAGATTCCGTAGGTTCACCCGGCGGACAGGGGCCGACGGCGCGGCGGGCTCCCGCGGGGGTCCTTGCCGCGCTCGTCGGCGTCCTCGGGGGACGGGAGGCGGCGGAGGCTGGATGATAGGGGGCTATGACCCCGGAACAGGCGGCACGGCGGAACACGCGGCTGTACTACGGGTTCGTTTTCTTCAACGATTTCGGGCTCTGGTTCGGCATCTGGATCAAGTACCTGGTGGTGGAGCGGGGGCTGGAGCTGAAGTACATCCTGCTGATGGATGTCCCGTTCTGGCTGGCGGTGGCGGGGCTGGAGGCGCCATTCGGCGCGCTTGCGGACCGGATAGGCCACAGCCGGGTACTGGCAATCGGGGCGGCGGTCTATGCGCTGACGATCCTCGGGTTCGGGCTGACGACGAATTACTGGATGCTGTTCGCGGACTACATGCTGTGGGCGGTGGCGCAGGCGAGCCGGAGCGGTGCAGACCAGGCGATCGTGTTCGATTCGCTGAAGGCGGCGGGGCGGGAGGGGGAGTTTTCGCGGGTGGCGGGGCGCGGCTTCGCGCTGACGATGTCGGCGGGGCTGGCTGGCATCGTGCTGGGCGGCTTCGTCGCAGCGTGGGCCGGGATGGCGTTCACGGTGCAGGTGAGCGCGGTGATGCCGCTGGGCGCGATGGCGATGGCGCTGCTGATGGTGGAGCCGCGCCTTGCGCATGAGCGGCGAAGCTACGTGGAGCAGGTGCGGAGCGGATTCTCGTATGCGTGGTCGCACCGGCCGGTGCGGGCTTCGATGCTGCTGCTGACGGGGCTGATGATGGTGACGTTTGCGCCGGTCGTGCTGATGCAGCCGTTCCTGATCGTGCACGAGGTGCCGACGGGGTGGTTTGGGGTGTTCCAGGCACCCGTGCGGCTGGCGGGGGTGATGGCGGCGCTGCTGGCATGGCGCGTGGCTGCGCGGGCGGGGCATGAGCGGGTCCTGCTGGCGGCCTCGGCGAGCGTGGTGGCGGCCTTCGCCGGGCTCGCGCTCTGGGATTCGGTTGCGGCGTTTTCGCTGTTTGCGGTGCCGGCGGTGGTGCAGGGGCTCGTTCGCCCGGTGCTGGATTCGTTCATCAACGAGCAGACGCCAAGCGACCGCCGGGCGACGGTATTGAGCGTGGTATCGCTAGCGTTCAGCCTGCAGGTCGGGTTCCTGGAGGCGACGCTCGGCTTCATTACGGACGACGTGGGCATCCGGGCGGCGTTCGGGTTTACGGCGGCGGTGTTCGCGGTGCTGCTGCCGGCGGTGTACGTGCCGTGGCGGCGGGCGTACCGGCAGGCGAAGGCGGCCGGCGGTGCCGCGCCGGCCGCTGCGGGCTGAGCGGGACGGGAGGGCTCAGGAGAGGGCTTCGCGGAGCACCTGGCAGGCCTCGGCCATGCCCTTCTTTCCGCCATCGAGCATGGCGGTGAGCTGGAGGAAGATGTGGGGCTGGTCCTGGTAGATGCTGAGTTTGACCGGGACGCCGGCTTTCTGGAGGGCTTCAGCGTAGAGCCGGGAGTCATCGAGGAGGGGGTCGAGGGTGCCGACGATGAGGTGGGCAGGGGGGAGGCCGGTGAGGTTCCCGTGGATGGGGAAGATGTACGGGTCGTTGGGGTCGGCGCCGCCGGAGAGGTAGTGGCGATAGAACCAGTCCATGGCCTGGCGGGTGAGGATTTTGCCTTCGCCGTTTTCGTGGACTGAGGGGAGGTCGTTATTGCCGGTGAAAGCGCCGTAGAGGAGGAGCTGGAGCCGGGCCTGGGGGCCGCCTTCGTCGCGGAGGCGGAGGGCTGCACAGGCGGCGAGGTTGCCGCCGGCGCTGTCGCCGGCGAGGGCGAAGCGGGAGCCGTCGGCGTTCAGTTCGGCGGCGTGGTCGACGGCCCAGCGGACGGCGGCGACGCAGTCGTCGAGCTGGGCGGGCGGGGTGTGCTCGGGAGCGAGACGGTAGTGGACGCTGACGACGACGGCGCCGGCGCCTTCCGCGAGTTCGGCGCAGAGCCTGGTGTGGGTGGCGGGCGAGCCGATGACCCAGCCCCCGCCGTGGAAGTAGACGACGAGGGGGAAGGGGCCCGTCCCGGCGGGGGTGAAGATTTTGACGGGGATCTCGCCGGCGGGGCCGGGGATGGTGCGGTCGGTGATGGCGACGGTCGGGGGGAGGGGCTGGTTGAAGGCCTGGAAAGAGACCTCGGCGGTGGCGCGCGCTGCGGGCGGGTCGAGTTCCCAGAGCTGCGGTGCGCCAGTGGCCTGGGCCTGGGCGGCCATCATCTGGAGGAGAGCTTCGACCTGGGGGTCCATCGGGGAGGGTCCTCCTCGGGGAGAGCTGACGGGGGGACTCTACGGGGACGCGGGGGAGGCGGCAAGGGAGGTTGGAGGCGGGAGGTGGGTGTCAGGTGGGGCGAGCGGTGAGGAACATGAGCCCTTTGGCGAGGACTTCGCCGACGAAGACGGCGCCCATGGCGATGTAGAGGAGGCCGGTGGCGCTCTGCATGGCGCGGATGCGGGTGGTCCGGTAGGCGAGGTAGGCGAGGATGGCGGGGAAGAGAAGCCCGACACCGATGCGGAGGTAGAGGACGGGGTTCTGGAAGAGGCCGACCTGGACGGGGTTGGCGGGGAGGGGGACTTCGCGGACGGGGACGGCGAGGTTGACCGCGAGGACGAGCGCCTGGAGTGCGTGGGCGCCGAGGAGGAGCAGGCAGAGGTCGCGGAGGGGCCAGGCGGGCAGGGCGCCTTCGGTGAGGTACCAGTGGCCCCAGGTCATGGCGACGGAGACGGCGCCGAGGGCCAGGGTACCGGCAGTGAGGCCGAGGAAGATGGCGGGATAGCCCCAGGTCGGCGGCGCGAACATGATGGAGAGGAGGACGACCGCGGCGAGGCCGGTGACGGAGCCGGCGATGCCGGCGATGCGGCCGATGGGGTCCCAGCCCATGAAGACGGCGAGCATGTAGATGGCGGCGGCGATGGTGACGACCAGGAGGGCGGTGCGGAAGCGGGGGAAGGGGCCCGGGTCGATGGGGTAGCCATCGACGTCGCTGCCGAGGGCGAGGGAGGAGGCGGTCCACAGGGCGAGGCCCCCGGCGACGGCGATGCAGAGCGCCATGGTGAGGACGAAACCGCGGGTGACGCCGCCGCGGAGGTCGCTGGCGAGGGTGACCCAGAGGCTGCCGATCGTGAGCTCGGTGAGGATGATGAGGAGGGTGTAGGGCAGGGCCTCGACGTTCACCGGTTCGAGTGTAGGGTGCGGCCTGCCAAGGGTCAGGTACGGGCGCTGGCGAACCGGCGGCGGGCGACTTCGACGGCGCCGGGAAGGAGGTGGAGGACGGCGTCGATTTCGGCCTCGGTGGTGGCTTCGCCGAGGGAGAAGCGGATGCTGCCGACGGCGCGGCGGATGGGGACACCCATGGCCATGAGGACGTGGGAAGGCTCCCACGTGGAGCTGCTGCAGGCGCTGCCGGAGCTGACGGCGATTCCGCGCTCATCGAGGGCGGCGACGAGGGCGTCGCTTTCGAGGCCGCCGAAGGCGATGTTGAGGATGTTGGGAAGGCAATCGACCTGGCAGCCGTTGACCTGGACGTCGGGGATGGCGGCGAGGATGCCGTCGCGGAGGCGGTTGCGGAGCTGGAGGACCCGGGACGAGCGCTCGCGGGTGCCGGTGGAGGCGGCACGGAGGGCGGCGGCGGCACCGGCGATGCCGGCGACGTTTTCGGTGCCAGCGCGCTTGTGCATCTCCTGGCCGCCCCCGAGGAGGAGGGGGTGGAAGGGGGTTGCGCGCCGCAGGTACAGGATGCCGACGCCCTTGGGCCCGCCGAACTTGTGGGCGGAGAGGGAGAGGGCATCGACGCCGAGGGTTTCGACGTCGATCGACAGCCAGGCGGGGGCCTGGACGGCGTCGGTGTGGAGGACGACCCGGTGGCCGCCCGGGGCGGTGCGGCGGCGGAGCAGGGCAGCGACCTCGGCGACGGGCTGGATGGTGCCGACTTCGTTGTTGGCGAGCATGACGCTGACGAGGATGGTGCCGGGCCGGATGGCGCGTTCGAGTTCGTCGAGGGAGACGCGCCCGGAGGCATCGCAGCCGATGGTGGTGACATCGAAGCCGAGCTCTTCGAGGAAGGCGGCGGCGTGGAGGGCGGCGTGGTGTTCGATAGCGCTGGTAATGATGTGGTTCCCGGCCCCGGCGCGGCGGAGTGCGTAGCTGATGCCGAACAGGGCAGTGTTGATGCTCTCGGTGGCGCCGCTGGTGAAGATGACCTCCGACGGGCGGGCACCGAGGCAGGCGGCGACGGCGGCGCGGGCCTCATCGAGGGCCTGCTGGGCGTCGCGGCCGACAGCGTAGAGGCCGCTGGGGTTGCCGAACCGGACGTCGAGGAAGGGCGCCATGGCCTCGCGGGCAGCGGGCCGCAGCGGGCTGGTGGCGGCGTAGTCGAGGTAGATCATCGGCGAAGTTCAGGGTAGCAGAGGGCGGCGCGGATTGACGGGCCGGGAGGGGGCGTGCAGGCTTTCGGTGATGCCGGAGGAATCGCTGCTGACCGATGAGGTGCGGGCGCTCGTGGGCCGGGAGACGCGGCTCGGCCGGGTGCAGGTGACGGCGCGCGCGTTTCGGCGGGCGTGGGAGGTGTATGCCGGGGGCCCGCCGGCGGAGGTGCCGGCGGAGGGTGAGCCTGTACCGGGCTACGTGATTACCGGGCTGGAATCGGAATCGGAGGCGCCGGTGTTCCCGGACCTGCTCCCGAACTCGCTCCTCATCGCCAATGAGTGGAGCTTCGAACGGCCGCTGCGGATGGGGGAGTGGCTGGAGATGGTGCACCGGGTGACGGACGTGCGGGAGCGATTCGGCGGGCGATTCGGCTACAGCATCGATGTGCTGTCGGAGACGGCGTTCTTCGATGCGGAGGGAAGGCTGGTAGCGCGGAGCGGGCGGACGATGACGCAGTACTCGGCTGCCGACGCCGCTGGGGGAGGCGAGGAGTGAGCGGGGAGGCCCTGTTCCGGGAGGGGGAGGAGCTGGGGCCGGTGGAGCTGCGGCCTGACCAGGGGCAGGTGATCCGGTACTGCGCGCTGCAATGGGCGTTCCCCGCGTTCTTTTACGATGAGGCGGCAGCGCGGGCGCAGGGGATGCCGGGGACGCTCGTGCCGGGGCCGCTGAAGGTCGGGCTGCTGTACCGGGCGGTGGAGGCGTGGCTCGGGGGGCGCGGCTGGGTGCGGCAGGTGCGGGCGACGCACCGGCGGCCGGACCTGGTGGGGCGGCCGGTGGTCATCGCGGGCCGGGTGGTCCGGGTCTATGAGGAGGGCGGGAGGCAGCGGGCGGACCTCGAGCTGGCGGTGATCAATGAGGAAGGCCAGCCGAGTGTGCGCGGGTTCGCGGTCGTGGAAGCGGGGAACGGGGGGCGGTGAAGGGGAGCAGGCGAGGAGCCATTTGGTCCGTTGACGCGGGGATGGCGATAATTCCGGCGAAGTTCACGCCGGGGGGCCGGATGCACCGGGAAGAGGCCTGGCAGATTTTGACGGAGTACGCGCAGGAGGAGCGCACACGGAAGCACGGCATCGCGGTCGAGGCGGTGATGCAGGCGTACGCGCGCCTGCTGCACGAAGACGAGGAGACGTGGGGCATCGTCGGGCTGCTGCACGACTTCGACTGGGAGATTCACCCGACGGAGGAGCTGCACCCGATGGAGGGGTCGAAGCTGCTGGCGGCGCGGGGCGTGCCGGAGGAGATACGGTACGCGATCTTGTGTCATGCGCCGTTTCTGGGGCTGGAGTACCGTTCGACGATGGACCGGGCGATTTACGCGTGCGACGAGCTGAGCGGGTTCGTCATCGCGTGTGCGCTGGTGAAGCCGGGAAAGTCGTTTTCGGAGGTGGACCCGGCATCGGTGCGGAAAAAGATGAAGGACAGGGCGTTTGCGCGGAGCGTGCGGCGGGAGGACCTGGTGAACGGGGCGCGTGACCTGGGCGTGGAGCTGGACGAGCATATCCGGTTCGTGACGGAGGCATTGAAACCGGTGGCACACAAGCTGGGGGTGAATCCATGAGGGCTGAACAGATTCCGGACCGGAACATCGGGATGGAGATGGTGCGGGTGACGGAGGCGGCGGCGCTGGCGGCCGCGCGCTGGATGGGGCGCGGCGACAAGAACGGGGCGGACAAGGCGGCGGTGGACGCGATGCGGCTGATGCTGGACACGGTGGCGATGGACGGGGTGATCGTGATCGGTGAGGGGGAGAAGGACCATGCGCCGATGCTGTACAACGGCGAGCGGGTGGGGAACGGGAAGGGGCCGCAGATGGACGTGGCGGTGGACCCGCTGGAGGGGACGCGGCTGACCGCGATGGGGCGGCCGGGGGCGGTCAGCGTGATAGCGTGCGCGCCGCGGGGGACGCTCTACAGCCCGAAAGACATCTTTTATATGGAGAAGATTGCGGTCGGGCCGGCAGCGAAGGGGTGCATCGACCTCTCGGCGCCGGTGCAGTGGAACCTGGAGCAGGTTGCGAAGGCGAAGGGGATGCCGGTGGAGGAGCTGACGGTGATCATCCTCGACCGGGACCGCAATACGGCGATTGCGGACCAGGTGCGCGCCGCCGGGGCGCGGATCAAGTTCATCACGGACGGGGATGCGCCGGCGGCGATTTCGACCGGCATCGCGGGCTCCGGGGTCGACGTGATGATCGGGATCGGCGGTTCGCCGGAGGGCGTTATCGCGGCGGCGGCGCTGAAGTGCCTGGAGGGGGACTTCCAGGGCAGGCTCTGGGCGAAGGACGATGATGACCGGCGACTGGCGAAGGAGATGGGGCTGGACCTGGACCGGGTCCTGACGATCGACGACCTGGTCCAGAGCGACGACGTGTTCTTTGCGGCGACAGGCGTGACGGGCGGGGAGCTGCTGGCGGGTGTGGAGTTCACGCCGCGCGGCGCGGTGAGCGAGTCGCTGGTGATGCGGTCGCGTTCCGGGACGGTGCGGCGGATCCGGGCGGAGCACCACTGGCGGAAGCTGCAGGGGATGGGCAACGAGCGCTGAGGGGCGCCGGGGCGAGGACACGGCGAGGTTCGGGGCACCGGCGGGCGGCGCGACAGCAGATGACGCCTGGGGGTTGGAGACTGCGGCAGGTTCCGCCGGGGCCGGGCTGCCGGCTGCTCGGGGTGAGGAAGAATTGTTGAGGTGCTTAACCGATTGTTCTCCGCGTTAGCCGGTTTCGTGCGAGACTGTGCGCGTGAATGGGACGAAGCTCGTGCTGGTGATGGTCGGCGGCGCAGCGGCCATCGTGCTGGTTTTCCAGGCGCTGAACCAGTGGGGGTGAGGCGCCGGGAAGGGCCCGGCAAAAGTTACAGACCGTTTACACGGGGCCCGGTCGAAGGGCCAGAGAATTCGTTGACCCTATTTCTGCGCGATTCCTACACTGCCGGGAGATGAGGAGATGCTATATGGAGCGTAAATCCCTTCGACGCATGGTGCTCGGGCTGGTGCTCGGGGCGCTGACGATCATCCCGGCGGCCTCGGCTTCGGCCGGGAGCGTGCCGGGACAGGGGCAGGAGGCAGTGACGGGCCGCGGGTTCGACCACGTGGCGGTGTTGCCGGCGCTGCTGCCGAACAGCAAGGAGAACACGAGCACGATTGCGCAGAACAACGGGAATGCGCCGGCGACGATCGTGATGGACATCTACACGCCGGGCGGGGTGCTGATTCCCTCGGCGACGGTGGCGTACAGCAACGTACCGCCGGGGGGCACGCGGGTGTTCGCCCAGGCGATCAACACGGGGCTGACGCCGGGCTTCCGGGGCGTGGGCGTGATCTCGAGCGACCAGCCGATCAACGCGCTGCTGGTGCGGGATATCGAATCGAACGTCAATTACGCGAAGTCGTATTCGATTCACAACGCGTATGCGACGGGCGGGACGAAGGTGACGCTGCCGTACGTGGCGAACGCGCTGAACGGGCTGTACAACACGCGGTTTGCGATCGCCAACACGGGGAATGCGGAAGCGTGCGTGACGATTACGTACTCGTTCCCGGGGACGGCGCAGCCGCCGGTGGTGGATGCGGGCTCGGGCTCGCTGGCGTGCTCGGGGGGCGGGTACCGGATCCCGGTCGGCGGGCAGATTGCGTTCGCGCCGAACACGGTCGACGGCGCCATTCCGATGCCGGCTTCGACGCAGAACCGGCTGATGGCGGCGACCCTGCAGACCTCGAGCTCGACGATTACGGTGGCGGTCGATGCGTACCTGAGCGGCGGGCTGAGGAAGCTGGCCTCGTATGACGGCTTCATCGTGGAGCCGGCGAGCGCGAGCGACCTGGGCACGCAGATTTCGATGCCGCTGGCGATCAAGCTGGACGGGTTCTACACGCAGTATCTGCTTTCGAACCCGAATCCCTCGGCGGCGACGGCGACCATCACGTACGTTGGCAACACGGGTACGTACACGGTGAATCTGAATATCCCGGCGAACGGGACGGCCAGCCACAGCGTGTACGAGGCGGTGGGAGGCATCCCGGAAGGGTTCGTGGGGGCGGCGACGATTACGTCGAGCCAGCCGATCGCGGCGGTGCTGTTCCGGTCGAAGATGACGGCGCCGGGCAGCTTCGTTGATGAGGACCTGTACACGGCGGTGAACGGCATCCCGGTGAACAAGGCGACGACGACGGCGAAACTGCCGCTCATCTTCCGCCGGGCGTACAAGACCGGGAGCTTCAGCGGCTACAACACGTGGGTCAGTGTGAGTGTGGCCGACGGGGGCACGGCGACGGTGACGATCACGGCCATTAACGACACCTCGAACACGGCGCCGGGCTGCAATGCGCCGGGGACGTACACGACGACGAAGACGATCAACGGGTCGTTCATCTTCTACCAGAACGCTGATACGGATTCGGGGCTCGGCGCCTCGCCGCCGGCCTGCTTCTGGGGCGGCATGACGATTACGTCGGACCGGCCGATCGTGGTCATCGCGAACGCGACGAACGATTTGAACCTGGGCGATAACGACGGCCTGTACAACGCGTTCAGCAATTAGCCGCCGCGACGGCAGGAGATGAGGACCGGCGCCCGCAACGTTGCGGGCGCCGGTTTCGTCCCGGGGGCGTGCGGGTTCGCCGGAGGACGGGGCGGCCGTACCATGGGGGGCGGTGTCGATTGCGCTCGGCGGGATGGTGGCGCTCCTGTTCCGGGGGCTGAACCTCGTCGTTGCCCTCGGGCTGGTGGGGCTGTGCTCCTACGGGCTGGAGAAGGGCGATTACGGGCGGTTCGTGCTGGGGCTGACGTTCGTCGGCATCGTGAACGCGATGACCGGGGGATTGACGGCGGCGACGGCGTACCAGGTCGCGAACCGGCGGCGGCGGCCCGCCGAGGCGCTGGCCAACGGGGGGCTGCTGGGCGGGGGGCTGGGGCTGCTCGCCATCGGCGGGGGCCTCGTCGCGGGGGGCTGGTTGGCGGGTGAGGCGCGGCATGAGGCGCTGGCGGTCGGCACGGCATGCGCGGCGGTGGTGGTGAACAGCGTGGTGGCGGGGGTGTTCCTCGGGCGGGAAGCGTTCATCCGGTACAACCTCGCGCTGGTCTTCCCGCCGCTGTTCGCGCTGGCGGCGATTGGGGCGGTGCTCTTCGTCCTGGGGCAGCGGACACCGTCGGCGGCGCTCTGGGCGTACGCGGTGGGCTGGTGGGCGGCGGTCGCGGTGCTCCTGCTCTCAGGCGGGGCGGGAGGGCTTCGGGGGGCGCGGCTGGAGGCATCGATGGTGGCGGCGGTCGGGCGGTTCGCGCTGCTGGCTGGGGTAGCGAGCGGGATTTCGTACCTGAACTACCGTGCGGATCTGTTCGTGGTGCGGCATTTCGAGGGGGAGGAGGGGGTGGCGGTGTACTCGCTGGCGGTGTACCTCGCGGAATCGGTGTGGCAGGTGAGCGGCTCACTGGCGCTGGCGACGTACGCCCGGGTTGGGGCGCTGTCGCGGCCGGAGGCAGCGGCGCTGACGGCGCGGGTGATGCGGCACACGGTGGTACTGTTGGGGGTGGTCTGCGGGGGGCTGTTTGCGGCGTCGTGGACGGTCGAGGCGGTGGTGTTCCCGAAGTACGACGGGATGGCCTCGGCGCTGCGTTTCATCCTGCCGGGGGTGCTGCTGTACGGGCTGGCGCAGTCGTTCTCGGGGTTCTACACGTATCAGCGGGGGCTGCCGTGGGTGTCGGCCGTGGTTGCTGGGGCAGGGCTGGCGCTGGACATGGTGTTCGCGTTCGCGCTGGTGCCGCGGATGGGGGTCGACGGGGCGGCGCTGGCGAGCGCGCTGGCGTACAGCCTGGCCATCCTCGGGGGGCTGGCGGTGTTCATGCGGCAGGAGCGGATCGGGCCGGCGGGGGTATTCGGGTTCGGGAGGGCGGAGCTGGAGGATTACCGGGCGCTGTTCAGCCGGCTCCGCGGGGGGCTGGCGCGGGCGCAGGGGTAGCGGCGGGGCAGAGGGCAGGGTCCGGCCGGGGGATGGGGATGGGGAGGCCGGTATCGGGGTCGGGCAGGACGAGCATGGGGACGCCGAAGACGCGCTCGAGGGCCTGCGGGTCGAGGACGGCGGCCGGGGGTCCATCGAAGGCGACGCGGCCATCGCGGATGGCGATGATGCGGGTGGTGAAGCGGCCGGCGAGGGCGAGGTCGTGGAGGACGGCGACGATGGTGATGCCGCGGGCGTTGAGGCGGCGGAGGAGGTGCATGACCTCGACCTGGTGCGCGACATCGAGGAAGGTGGTGGGTTCATCGAGGAGGAGGATGCGGGGTTCCTGAGCGAGGGCCATGGCGATCCAGGCGCGCTGGCGCTCGCCGCCGGAGAGGTGGGAGAGGGGTCTCTCGGCGAGGGCGAGGGCGTCGGTCGCTTCGAGGGCCCATTCGACGGCGTCGATATCGCGGCGGGTGACGCGCTGGAGGAGACCCTGGTGGGGGTAGCGGCCGCGGAAGGCGAGTTCGCGGACGGTGAGGTCGAGGCCGCTGGCGGGGGCCTGGGGGAGGATGGCCATGATGCGGGCGACGTGGCGGGAGTTCATCGTGCGGATATCGCGGCCGTCGAGGAGGACGCGGCCGCTCCGGGGCGGGTGGAGGCGGGCCATGCCGCGGAGGAGTGTGGATTTTCCGCTTCCGTTGGGGCCGAGGATGGCGACCATTTCGCCGGCAGCGATTTCGAAGGAGACGTCGCGGACGACGTCGCGGCCGCCGTGGGCGAGGGTGAGATGGTCGACGGCGAGGTTCATCGGAAGCGGACCAGGTAGAGGAGGAAGGGTGCGCCGATGGCGGCGGTGATGATGCCCATGGGGAGCTCGGCCGGCCGGATGATGAGACGGGCGCCGAGGTCGGCGAGGACGACGAGGATGGCGCCGTAGAGGGCGCTGAAGGGGATGACGAGGCGGTTGTCGTGGCCGATGGTGTAGCGGGCGATGTGGGGGCAGACGAGGCCGACGAAGCTGACGAGGCCCGCCACGGAGACGGCTGCGGCAGTAAGGATGCCGACGGTGGCGAGGACGAGGAGACGGGTGCGGTCGGTGAGGAGGCCGAGGCCGGCGGCGACGTCATCGCCGAGGGCGAGGATGTTGAGGCGGCCGGCAAGCGCGATAGCGCCGAGGATGCCGAGGGTAAACCAGGGGAGGGCGGCCCAGAGGTCGCGCCAGTCGGAGCCGTAAAGGCCGCCGGCGAGGAATCCGAGGCTCGTCTGGAGGAAGGTGCGGGAGCTGGCGAGGAGGCCGACGATGGCTGCACCGAAGAAGGCTGACAGGGCGACGCCGGCGAGGGTGAGGCGGAGGGGGGAGACGGCACCACGCCAGGCGATGACGTAGAGGATGGCGGCGCCGAGGAGACCGCCGAGCACACAGGCGGCGGCGATGGCCCACTGGGGGGACTGGGGGTCGTAGACGATGAGGCTGGCGCTGGCGAGGCCGCAGGCGGCGGTGACGCCGAGGATGGTGGGGTCGGCGAGGGGGTTGCGGGTGACGCCCTGGAGAAGCGCGCCGGCGGCGGCGAGGCCGGCGCCGACGATCATGGCGTCGAGGAGGCGGGGATAGCGAATTTGCCAGACGACGTTGCGGGCGAAGACGTCGTCGGGGGAGGTGAGGCCGGACCAGACTTCGCCGGGGCTGAGGCGGACGGCGCCGAACATGAGGCTGGTGTAGCCGGCAAGGGCGAGGAGGGCGAGACCGATGAACAGGACGGCGAGCGGGCGCCACGGAGTCCGCGGGAGCGCCCTGGTGGGGGCGCTCCCGGCGGGCTCTGCGGCTGGTGCGGCCATGTTTGCCATGGTACGGAGGCGGCGGAGAAGGCGCCCGGGCGGCGGGCGGACCGGCTACTGGGCGGCGACGGCTTTTGCGACGGCCTCGAAGGCGAGCTTCACGCGCGGGCCTGGGGCCTGGACGAAGAGCTCGACATCGGTGTCGATGACGTGGTTGCTGGTGACGGCTTTGAGGCCGCGGAAGGGCGGGATGGTGGGGATGATGGTGGCGAGGCGGGGGGCGGGAGGCGGGGCGGGGGTGATGGCGAAGATGTAGTCGGGGTTGAACTCGACGAGCTTTTCGGGGGCGATGGTGGCGTAGCCGGGGAAGGGGCCGGCGTCCGGGAGGACATCGGCGGGGTTCTTGATGCCGAGTTCTTTGAGGATGTCGCCGGTGTAGCTGGTGCTCTTGGCGGCGTAGAGGGTCTGGTCGCGGTCGGAGAGGACGGCGATGGCGGTGACGTTCTTCCCTTCGAGGGCCTTGCGGGCATCGGCGAGGGATTTTTCGATATCGGCGATGACCCTGTCGGTGGTTTGGGTGGCGTTGAGGGCCGTGCCGACGAGGCGGAGGGCATCGAGGACCTGCCTGTAGCCGTTCGCCCCGGCGAAGATGACGGGGACGGGAAGGCCTTCGAGCGGCTGGCGGAGGGCCGGCTGGGCGTGGATGACGGAGTCGGCGATGACGAGGTCGGGCTTGAGGGCGAGGATGGCTTCGAGGTTGGGCTGGTAGGCGGTGCCGACGGCCTGGGCAGACCGGGCCTCGGGCGGGTAGTTGGCGGTGGAGGGGCGACCGGCGACGGTTTTGCCGGCGGCGTAGACGAGTTCGACGGCTGTGGGGCTGACGGCGACGATGGTCCGGGGTTCGGCTTTGATTTCGACTTTGCGGCCGAGCATGTCGGTCACGGTGACGGGGTAGGCAGCGGCGGGGGAGGGTGAGGAGGGTGCGGGAGTGGCGGTCTCCCCGGCTGCGGGGGAGGGCGAGGCAGCGGTGTCGTCGTCATCGCCGCCGCAGGCTGCGGCGAGGAGGGCGATGGCGGGGAGGGAGAGGGCGGCGCCGAGCAGGAAGGCGCGCCGGAGGAAACCTTTCATATCTTCAAGACCTTCCTCATTCGATGTTCTTGGAAGAACTTTGGAATAGTATACCGGGAGTTGGGATTGTGTCACGGGGCAAGGACCCGCAGCCGGCTCACTGCGCGAGGGAGGGCGGTATGCGACGATGGGGGGAGTTCGCTAAGGAGCCGCTCGCGTGTCGCATCCACCGTTGCCATCGTTGCCGGGTTCGCCGAAGGAGCTCGAGGGCGTCGAGAAGGCGCTGCTGGCGCTCTCGTACGGGGTCCATGTCATCGGGTCGAGGTCAGGGGACGGGACGCTGAATGCGATGCTGGCGGACTGGGTGATGCAGGTCTCGTTTCGGCCGCGGCTGCTGGCGGTTTCGATCGAGAACGACGCGCGGACGCTGCGCTTCATCCGGGAGACGGGGGCGTTTACGGTGAATCTCCTGCATGAGAAAGACGGGATCACGATTGCGCGGAAGGTGGTGATGCCGTCGGAGGCAAAGAAGGTGCGGGGGCGGCCCGAGGAGATGGCGAAGCAGGTGATCAACAAGCTCGCGGGCATCCCGTACGGGCTCCATGAGAACGGCTGCCCTGTGCTGGACCAGGCGCTGGGGTGGATCGCGTGTAACGCGGTCGAGTTCTTCCCGGTGGGTGACCACACGCTGGTCATTGGGGAGTGCGTGGATGGGGAGCGGCTGCGACCGGGGGAGATGCTAATCGAGCGGGACCTGGGCTGGGAGTACGCGGGCTAGGCTGCAAACGGGGCGTGACGCGGCGGGGCGCCGTCGGTTGACGGCGCCCGGTTCGCTCGTCGCGGGTGCGCGGGGGTCAGTCGCGCGGGAGGCCGAGGCCGCGCTGGGCGATGATGTTGCGCTGGATTTCGCTGGAGCCGCTGTAGATGGTGGGTGCGACGTTGACGAGGTGGCCTTTTTCGAAGACGCCGTTCGCGACGGCGTATTTCGACTCGGGCTCGAGGGCGCCGGCGGGGCCGAAGATGTTGACGCCGAAGTTGGTGATGCGCTGGGCGAGCTCGGTGGCGAAGACTTTGATGACGGAGGCTTCGTAGTTGGGGATGCGACCGGCTTCCTGCATCCAGGCGATGCGGTAGGCGAGGAGGCGGCCGGTTTCGTTGGCGACCCAGAGGTCGGCGAGGCGGTGGCGGAGGACGTCGCGGTAGGCTTCGCCGGTGCGGCGTTCGCGCCAGAGCTGGATGAGGAGTTCGAGCTGGCGCTGGTTGGCGGCGATGGAGGCGACGTTGGAGCGCTCGAAGTCGAGGAGGGTCATGGCGACGTACCAGCCGCGGTTTTCTTCGCCGACACGGTTGCGGACGGGGACGCGGACGTCTTCGAAGAAGACTTCGTTGAATTCGTGGTAGCCGGCCATGTTGACGAGGGGGCGGACGGTGATGCCGGGGGTTTTCATGTCGACGAGGAGGAAGGAGATGCCCTTGTGCTTGGGGGCATCCGGGTCGGTGCGGACGAGGAGGAAGCACCAGTCGGCATGGTGGGCGCCGGTGGTCCAGATTTTCTGGCCGTTGACGACGTAATCATCGCCATCGCGGACGGCGCGGGTCTGGAGGGAGGCGAGGTCGGAGCCGGCGCCGGGCTCGGAGTAGCCCTGGCACCAGGTGACTTCGGCGTTGGTGATGCGGGGAAGGTGCTCGGCTTTCTGCTCGGGGGTGCCGTGGACGATGAGGGTGGGGCCGATCATGCCGACGTTGAAGACGCGGCCGCCATCGGGAGCGCCGGCATAGGAGAGCTCCTCGCTGAAGATCATCTGGTTGATGTGGCTCCACCCGAGGCCGCCGTACTCTTTCGGCCAGGCGGGGGCGATCCAGCCTTTTTGGGCGAGCTTTTTGTTGAAGGCGAGCTGTTCTTCCCAGTTCTCCTGCGAGGTGGGACGGACGGGGCCGACGCCGCGGCTGGGGAGGGCTTCGGCGAGGAAGTCGCGGACCTCTTTCCGAAGGGCTTCGTGCTCGGCGGTGAATTTGAATTCCATGGCGGGCTCCTCGCAGGCAAAGGGTTGCAGGGTGCAGATTACCGCAGGGTAGGGAGTGGCGCAGGTGAGCGAATGCCGTAGGATGCGGGGGCGTATTGCGCGGAGGGCACTGGCGAGTGAGCAGGGAGGCGCAGCGGCGCCTGAATGTCTTTTTCGATGTGGACAACACGATCATCACCTGGGATGTGAAGCTGCGGCCGGGCGTCCGGGAGGTGTTCGGGGCGCTGCGGGAGGAGGGGCACACGGTGTACCTGTGGAGCGGGATGGGGCCGCGGTGGGAGGTGGTGCGGCGGTTTTCGCTGCAGGAGCACATCGCGGACTGTTTCTGGAAGCCGCTGACGGACCACCACAACCGGCTTCGGGAGCTGGGCATCCCGGTCTGGCCGGATTTCGTCATCGATGACCACCGGGAGGTAGTGGACGCGTTTGCGGGGGTGCAGGTGCCGGAGCCGGTTTTGCCGCTGGAGCGGGACCGGGAGATGTGGCGGGTGCTGGAGGCGGTGCGGGCGTTCGCGGCCGGGGGCGGAGGCGGGGACCGGAGGGGCGGGCACCCGTAGAATGCGGGGCACACCCTGTGCCGGAGCTGACCGATGGAGTACACCTCGATCCTGTATGAGGTCGAAGACCGGGTCGCGACCATTACGCTGAACAAGCCCGAGCGGCTGAACGCTTTCGACGATGAGATGCTGGCGGAGTGGGCGGATGCGATCCGGCGGGCGGACCAGGACCGGGGGGTGGGCGCGATCATCATCACCGGGGCGGGGCGCGGGTTCTGCAGCGGGATGAACGTGGCGGCGGAGGCCGGGGGGCAGGGCGTGCTGCGGACGCAATCGACGGTGGCGGACCGGCGGCACAGCCTGCGCGACCGGGTCCACCCCATTCCGCGGGCGCTGATTCAGCTGGAGAAGCCGTATATTGCGGCGATCAATGGTGCGGCGGCGGGCGCGGGGATGGACATGGCGACGATGGCCGATATCCGGTTCGCGGCCTCGACGGCGCGGATGGGGATGACGTACGTGCGGATGGGGCTGATTCCCGGCGATGGGGGGGCGTACACGCTTCCCCGCATCATCGGGGTGCAGCGGGCGCTCGACCTCATCTGGACGGGGCGGATGATCACGGCGCAGGAGGCGCTGGAGATGGGGTACGTGCTGGCGGTGTACGAGCCGGAGGAGCTTTTGCCGCGGGTGAAGGAGTATGCGCGGCAGATTGCGAAGGGGCCGGGGGTGGCGGTGCAGCTTTCGAAGAAGCTGGTGTACCGCTCGGCGAACATTTCGTTCGATGAGCACCTGGACATGGCGCAGATGGCGATGTTCATCGCGCAATCGACGGAGGACGCCCGGGAGGGCCCGCGGGCGTTCGTGGAGAAGCGGGAGCCGCAGTTCAAGGGCTATTGAGGGCGAGCTGGGAGGGGCCGGGCTGCTCAGCGGAGGTAGTTGAGGAGGGAGAGGTTTGCGGTGCGGCCGATGGCGCCGAGCGCGGCTTCGAGGGCGTTCTGGGCGGCGGTGAAGCGGACGATGGTCTCAGCGATGTCGATGTCTTCGACGCTGGCGCGGAGCTCCTGGAGGTTGGTGTCGGTTTCCTGCGACCGGAAGGTGGTTGCTTCGAAGCGGTTGAGGCGGGCGCCGACTTCGGCGCGGGCGTTGAGGACGCGCTCGAGGGCGGCATCGATGTCGGCGATGAAGGGGCGGACCTGGGCCCCGGGGGCGCCGGACTGGAGGGCGTCGCGGAGCTGGATGAGGCGGTCGAAGAGGTTGTCGAAGACGCGGTCGCCGATGATGTTGACGGGGACGACGTCACGTGCGGAGACGCGGCGGAGGCGCTCGCCGTAGTCGCCCTGCCAGGTGACGGCGGCCGGCGGTGAGCTGCCCACGGCGTAGGCGGGGGTGCTCGTCTGGTGGCCGCTGAAGATGTAGACGCCGCCGAAGCTGGTGTTGGCGACCTGGACGAGCTGTTCGAGGAGCTGGTTGACCTCGGCGGCGACGCCCTGGCGCTCGGCGGGGCCGAGGGTATCGTTGGCGGCCTGGACGGTGAGTTCGCGGGCGCGCTGGAGGAGGTCGGTGGCGCCGCTGAGGGCGGCTTCGGTGACGTTGAGGAAGGCGGTGCCGTTTTCGAGGTTGCGCCGCATCTGGGCTTCGAAGGCGATGGATTTGCGGTACTGGAGGGAGAGGGCGGCGCCGGAGGGGTCGTCGCTGGCGCGGTCGATGCGGCGGTTGGTGGCGAGCTGGCGCTGGACGCGGTCCATGCGCTCGGCGGCGGCGCCGAGGTAGGAGACCTGCCGGTGAACGCGGGCCTGGTCGCTGAGTCGCATGGGCTACCTCGTGACGCCGGTGCGGTTGATGAGGGTGTCGAGCATGTCGTCGATGACGGTGATGACGCGGGCGGCGGCGTTGTAGGCGTGCTGGGCGGCCTGGAGGCTGGTCACTTCTTCATCGATGTTCACGCCGTGGGCTGCCTGCCGCATGGTGTCGAGGTGGTCGACGAGGAGGCCGGAGGATTGTTCCATGCCGAGGGCGCGGTTGACGTCGGCACCGAGGACGGCGACGAGGTTGCCGTAGTAGTCGCCGGGGGCGACTTCGATGCGGATGGTGTCGTTGCCGGGCGAGGTCAGGTCGGCGACCTGCTGGGCGGCGGAGTAGGGGCCGCTGACAGCGACGTGGAGGGTAGCGACGACGGTCGACCCGTTGGTGAAGGTGATGGTGCCGCCCGGGGCGGAGATGGCGGCAGCGTTGTAGGTGCCGATGGGGCTGCCGTCGTACTGGAGTTCGAGCGTGCCGGAGGCGGGCGGGTTTTCGACGATGGTGTAGTTGCCGGGCTGGAGGGAGCCGGCAACGGAGAGGCCGGTAAGGGTGACGCCGGGGGAGAGGGTTTCGCCCGTGACGAGGCTGGTGGCGGGGATGCCGGCGACCATGTTGGGCTGGAGTTCGAGGCCGGCGATGCGGAGGGCGATGCTGGCATCGCCGGGAGCGCTGGCAGTTGCGGAGGTTGCGATCTGGTGGGGGTTTGCGGCGAGGACGGGATTGAGGCGGAGGTCGGCGGCGCCGGTGCCGAGGAGGAAATCGAGGCCGGTGGTGTTATCGAGGCCGTAGCCCTGGCGGTGGATGGTGTTGACGCCGTTGATGATGCCGATGGCGAAGAAGTCGAGCTTGCGCATGAGGTCGGGCAGGGCCTGGTCGCGGGCATCGAGGACGCCCTTGAGCCTGCCGCCGCTGGCGACGACGTCGAAGCCATCGACCTGCCAGGTGAGCTTCGTCATGGTGGGGTCAGCGGTATCGGGGCCGGCGATGATGGTGCGGGCGGTGGTGCCGACGACGAGTTCGTGGGAGCCGAGGTAGATGGAAACTTCACCGGTTTCGGACTCGGCGTACTGGATGCTGGCGAGCTCGGCGAGCTTATCGAGGAGGAGGTCGCGGCGGTCGCGGAGGTCGTTGGCGCGGTCACCGTTGAGCTCGACCTGTTTGATCTGGAGGTTGAGGCTGGCGATTTCGCGGGCGTGGGCGTTGATTTCGTCGGCGAGGGCGCGGACCTGCTGGTTGAGGTTGCGGCGCTGGAGGTCGAGGTCGGCGTAGGCGGCCTGGACGCGGATGGTGAAGGTCTGGGCGGCGTGGACGAGTGCGGTGCGGGCGGCGGAGGATTCGGGCTCGTTGGCGACGTCGTGCCAGGCGGCCCAGAAGCGGGCGAGGAGGGCGGAGAGGCCGTCATCGGAGGGGTCGTTGAAGACGGTTTCGGCGTTGCGGAGGGGAGTCGCGAAGGCAGCGTGTCGGCCGCGGTCGGAGAGTGCCTGGCGTGCCTGGAAGTCCATGAAGGCGTCGCGGATGCGGTGGACGTCGCGGGCATCGACGCCGAAGCCGGGTTTACCGAGGAGGCTGTCGCGGGCGGACCAGGCGGAGCTTTCGAGGCCGATGGGGCGGAGGAGGACGCGCTGGCGGGAGAAGCCGGGGGTCTGGGCGTTGGCGATGTTGTGGGCGGCGACGTCGACGGCGAGCTGGTGGGCCCGGAGGGCTTTGACGGCGGTGTCGAGGCCGATGGAGAGGGCCATGGGGGTACCTCAGGCGGTCTTGGAGACGAAGCCGGAGCCTTCCTGCGGGGCGGCCTGGCCGCTTGGGCTGTAGGTGGGGGAGCGGTGGCCGGCGAGGATGGCGGCCCACCGGTCGCGGATGCGGATGGCGTTGAGGACGAGGCGGGCGTTGGCTTCCTGCAGTTCGCGCAGTTCGAGCGCCCGGGCGGCGAGGCGTTCGCGGATATCGGTGAAGCCGTGCACACCGAGGTTTTCGGCACGCGCGGCGAGTTCATCGAGGGAGTGGAATGCGAGGCCGGCAGTCCTGAGCAGGTCCAAACGGTCGGCTTCGCGGGCTTCGATGCGGCGGACGGTCTCGAGCATCTGCTGGCTGACGGCTTCGACGCGGGGGTAATCCGCGGCGATGAGGGCGCGCTGCTCGTCGCGGGCGAGGCCGACGAGCGCTACGAGGAGCTGCTCTTCGTCGCGGAGGACGGCGAGCACCTCGCGGAAGAGGGCGGCGCTCATGCGAGGTCCCCGGCGATGCCGTCGGCGAGGAGGCGGGCGGCGATTTCGCGGGCGTTGGAGGTGTAGGTGCCGCTGGCGATGGCGGCTTTGAGGGCGGCGACCTTTTCGGCGCGGACGTCGCGGGCGTCGGCGACGGCGCGGGCGGCCTCGGCGATGACGCGGACGCGCGGGGAGAGGCTGAGGACGTCGTGGCTGCTGCGGGCGCCCGCTGCCTGGCCGCTGGAGCCGGCGCTGCCGGGCTGGGCGGTACTGGTGGTGCCGCCGGCAGGGTCGAGGTGGGGTCCGCCGAGGTTGAGACCGTCGATGCGTGCCATGGGGTGCCTCCTGGCGGGTGCTAGCGGGTGATGCGGGTGGCGATTTCGAGCATGGCGTCGCCGACGGCGAAGGTCTTCGCGCAGGCGCTGTAGGCGCGCTGGGCGACGATCATGCTGACGAATTCCTCCGCCACATCGACATTGGAGCTTTCGAGGGCGCCGGGCCGCAATGGGGCGAATCCCTGATCACCGGGTGTGCCGAACTCGGGGTCGCCGCTGTTGGGGGTGGGGCGGTAGAGGCCGCCGCCGAGGAGTTCGAGGCCCTGCGGGTTGGGGAAGCGGGCGAGGGGGAGGCGGGCCACCTCCTGCGGCCGGCCGTCCGCGTCGAGGGCGATGAGGGCGCCGCCGGCATCGAGGTATGGGCTGACGAGCCCGGCCGGGAGGCGGATGGGGTCGCCGTTGACGTCGGGGACGATGCGGCCTGCGCCGTCGACGAGGGTGCCGTCGCGGTCGAGCTGGAAGCCGCCGTAGCGGGTGAAGACGGCTTCGCCGGATGCGAGGGTGACGATGAAGAAGGCGTCGTCCTGGAGTGCGGCGTGGAGGGGGGATTCGCTGGCGAGGAGTGCGCCGGGGTGGAGGAGGAGGTCGCGGGTGGTGGTGGCGACGCCGAGGCGGGAGGTTTCGGGGGTCGGCTCGGGGTTGGGGAGGCCCTGGTGGAGGGCGCGGAAGGTTTTGAAGGCGGCGGTGTTGGCGTTGGCGAGGTTGTGGGCGACGGTATCGAGGACGTTCTGGTTGTGGATGAGGCCGCTGGCGGCGGCGCCGAGGATGGTGGGCATGGGGCGGGACCTCCGGATGTGCTAGAGGCGGCCGAGTTCGCCGGCGGCCTGGTCGAGGGTGGTATCGAGACGGGCGAGGACGGCCTGGCTGGCCTGGTAGACGCGCTGGACGGCGAGGAGGGAGGTGAGCTCTTCGACGAGGTTGGCGTTGGAGGATTCGAGGAAGCCCTGGCGGAGGCCGGGGCCGCCCGCGGGGGGCTCGCCCTCGAGGGGCTGGCCCTGGTCGCCGGGGAGGGCACGGAAGTAGGCTTCGCCGGCGCGTTCGAGCTGGAGGGGGGCGAAGTCGCGGATGCGGAGGGTGGCGACCTCATTGCCCTGGGGGTCGAGGATGAGGCCTTCGGGGGTGATGGTGACGGGGTCGAGGGGGAGGGTGATGGGCTGACCATCATCGCCGAGGACGAAGTAGCCGGCGGAGGTTACGAGGTTGCCGGCGGCGTCGCGCTGGAAGCGGCCATCGCGGGTGTAGAAGACGTTGCCTTCTGCGTCCTGGATGGTGAAGAAGCCGGCCTGGAGGGCGAGGTCGAGTTCGAGGCCGGTTTGGCGGAGGATGCCCTGCTGGAAGTCGGTGACGAATTCGGCGACGAATTTGCCTGTGCCGATTTGGCCGATGACGGCCTGGATGCGGGCGGGGAGGGGGGCCGGGACCGGGGCCTGCTGGGAGAGGAGGACCTCGGGGAGGGGGCTGAGGGATGCGATTTCGCGCTTGAAGCCGATGGTGTTGGCGTTGGCGATGTTGTTGGCGAGGACGTCCTGGTAGCGCCAGGCGGCTTCCATGCCGGTGAAGGCGGAGTAGAGGCCTTTGATCATGCGGAGTTCCTCCGGGTGAACGTGAAGCGGAGCGCGATGACGGCGAGGCCGCCGACGGCGAGCATAGTGAAGGCGGTCCGGGCGATGCGGCTGGCGGGGGATTGGGCCGGGCGCTCGCCGGTGTCGGGGAGGGTGCCCGGGCGGGTGTCGCCGCGGGGGCTGGTGCCGTCATCGGCGATGACTTCGAAGCGGCCGGCGATGGAGATGGTGGACGGGAGGTCGCCTTCGGGGGCGGAGACGGGGCGGGCGGCGACGACGAAGAGGCGGTAGTCGTAGGAGGTGAGGCCCTGGAGCCGGGTATCGAGCACGCCGATGCCGTCAGGGCGGGTGGGGATGGCGCCGACGCGGAAGGGACGGGCCGGGCCGCCGGTGAGCCAGCCTTCGTAGACGTAGCCCTCGACGGGCGGGAGGCGTTTGACGTCGACGCGGGCGTAGGCTTCGGAGAAGGAGAATTCGAGGACGCCCTCGGCGTCGCGGGGGCCGAAGTTGGAGATGCCTTCGAGATAGGTGAGCTTGACGAGCTGGGGGACGCCGTTGGCGCGGGCGGGATGGCCGAGGGCGAGCGGGGCGAGGATGGCCGCGCCCGCGAGGATGAGGCCGGCAAGGGCTGCGCGGGCCCCGGTCATGAGGGGATTCCCTGGCGGCGAAGCAGGAGGCGGACCTCTTCTTCGCTGCGGTGCATGCGGCGGGCGAGCTCGGCGACATCGACGCGGCCCCGGCGGAGGGCGTCGGCGGGGATCTGCGGGGCAGCTGCGCGGGGGGAGCCAGCGGCCCGCCGGGCGGCGGCGCCGCGAACGGGGATGCCGGGCGGGGCGCCGTCGGCCGGTTCGCGACGGCGGACCGGGCGGGCGCCGGCGCGGAGCTGCTGCAGCTGGAGGTAGAGGTAGAAGAGTGCGCCGAGGGTGACGAGCTGGGAGATGGCGAGCAGGGCGATGACGTCGGTCATTTGGGCTTGGCTCCGTTTCAGGGGTTGCGTTCGCGGGCGAGGCGGGCGCGGAGGCGGCCGAGAGCGCGGCCGTGGAGCTGGCAGACGCGGGATTCGGAGATGTCGAGGACCTGGGCGATTTCTTTCATGGTCATTTCGTCGCGGTAATAGAGGCTGATGATGAGCCACTCGCGCTCGGGGAGGGTCTTGATGGCGGCGGTGAGGGCTTCGAGGAGCTGGCGCTTTTCGAGGCGTTCGGTGAAGTCTTCTTCGTTGGGGTCGGCGGGCAGCTCGGTGGGGGCGGTGCCGTCTTCGTTGTTGTCGCGGTCGAGGAGGCCATCGAGGGAGACGGTGACCCAGCTGGCATCGATGAGGGCCTGGTTGTACTGGTCGAGGGTGAGGCCCATGAGCCGGGCGGCTTCTTCGTCGGTGGGTTCGCGGCCGTGCTCGCGTTCGAATTCGACGTGGACCTGTTCGAGGCGGCGGGCCTTCTGGCGGACGGAGCGGGGGAGGCGGTCGAGGGAGCGGAGGGCATCGATGATGGCGCCGCGGATGCGGGAGATGGCGTAGGTTTCGAATTTGACGCCCTTGGAGCCGTCGAAGCGGTCGAGGGCTTCGATGAGGCCGATGGTGCCGTAGGAGAGGATGTCTTCGTAATCGAGGATGGCGGGGAGGCCGATGGCGAGTCGGCCGACGACGTATTTGACGAGGGGCGCGTACTGGCGGATGGCGGCTTCGCGGTCCTGGAAGGGGGGTGCGCTGGCGGCGCGTGCGGTGGCCATGGGTGCGGCTCCTCAGGGTTATTCGTCGGGCTGGCGGGTGTCGTCGGAGGGGTGGTCGCTGGGGGGCGGCGGCTGGGGCCGCGGGGGACTGGTCAGGATGATGGCCTCGGCGCCGAATGCGACGGCGGTGACGAGGACGAATGTGAAGATGGCGCGCATGAGGGCCTGGTCGAAGGGGTAGCCGGCGCGGGTGCCGAGCCAGGCGGCGGCGACGGCTATGGCGAGTGCGGCATAGACGCCGTAGCGGGCGATGGTGAAGGGGGGGAGGGCGTTCACAGCTGGCCTCTCCGGCGCATTTCGAGCTGGCGGCGCATGAGGTAGCGGGCGATGAGGTCGCGCTGGGCGCGGGACATCTCGAGGAATTCGCAATGGAGGCGGCGCATGCGGTAGCCGGGCTCGGGTTCGCGGACGGTGATGACGCGAGCGCGGACCGCGATAGGGCCGGCCTCGGGCAGGGTGGCTTCGAGGCCGATGCGCTCGCCGGCGAGGGCGAAGGCTTTGGAGGCGATGCAGCAGCCGCTTTCGGAGAGGTCGACGATGGTGCCGTCGAGCTCCTGTTCGGCGGTCTCTCCGTCCTGGACGAGGAGGCGGTAGATGCGGTCGGGCTTGATTGCGACCTGGAGGCGGTAGTTGCGGCGGCGTTCGTGGCAATCGATGAACGGGGGAAGGCGGAGGTATTCGATGGTGCCGTCGGGGCTGTGGCCGATGACTTCGGTGACGAAGCGCCAGCGCTTTTGGCGGTAGATGTAGACGGAGCGGACGAGGGTGCCGGAGGGGAGCGGGCGGGGGTTGAGGCCGCGCATGGGGACGAGCACGGCGACCTTCTCGGCATCGACGTCCTCGATGCGGGTAGCGTAGGATTCGCTGCCCTCGTGATTGGAGACTTCGATGCGGAGTGCGGTGCCGGGGAGGAGTCCCTGGGCCATGAACGGATTCTCAGGTCGCGGGGCCGGGGCGCCCATTCGACATCTCCCGTGATGGGGTCATGGAGAGCCCTGATGGGCGCGTGAAGGCGGGGCGTGCGGCGCTCATTGCTCTCCTCATGGTTCGAAGGTAGGCCCGCGGGGGCCGGTCCCGGGTGGCGAGCCGGTGACAGGCTGCGGGCGGGATGGTTTTATGGTTGCCGGGCGGGGGCGCGGCACCCATCGGCGGGCTCCCTGCCGGGGGCCGGGGATTCCCCTCATCGGGGCGGTGGGAAGTGCCGACGCGGGTTCAGGCGGTGGCCGCGAGGCGTGGGGCGGGGAAGAGGCTGGCGGCGATGGCGGCGGGGTCGGCGACGGTGATGCCGGCGGCGATGTCGCGGCCGTCGGAGAGGAATGCGAGGCCGAGGGCGGATTCGGAGAGGATTTGGAGGGCGGCGGCGAGGGAGGGGGCGAGGTCGGCGGCGGTGATGATGGCACCGGCGAAGCGGGCGAGGGGGAGCTCCTGCAGGGCGGCGCGGGCTGCGGCCGGGTGCCAGTGGGCGGGGATGGCGAGGTAGGGGAAGTGGGCGACGCCCGGGATGGGGGGCGGTGCCCAGGGACCGGCGGGGGTATCGACGAAGAGGCAGGCGCCGCGGGGTGCGCGGGATGCAGCCCGGACCAGGTCGCCCGGTGCGTAGGCGTCGTGCGCGGGGAGGCCGAGGGCGTCGGCGCAGGCGCGGATGGCGTCGTGGGCGCCTGCGCGGGCGGAGTCGGCGGCGATGAGGATGGCGGCGCGGCCGGCATCGGCGCAATCGAGCGCCATCTTGAGGAGGGCGGTGGTGCGGCCGGAGCCTTCGGGGCCCTGGATGGTGACGATGGCGGCCTGGCCTTCCGGGGGATAGGCGGCGGGGGAGGCCAGGAGCCAGCGTTCGAGGGCAGCGGCGGGGGTCCGGGCGGCGGGAGCGGCCTCGAGCACGGTGCGGGCGGGGGCTTCGTCCCACCCGAGGGCGAGGAAGGCCTGGAGGATGGCCTCTTCGGGGCTGGGGAGGGGACCGGGGTCGGCGGGGCGGAAGCGGGGCTCGCGGACGGGCGGCCGGGGCTCGGCGGCGGCGAGCTCTTCGAGGTCGGCGACGGTGATGCCGGGGGCGGTTTCGACGCGGCGGAGGGCTCCTTCGAGGACGGCCTGCTGGAGGTGGAGGGGGAGGGGTTCGGCGGGTTCAGCGGCGGGTGCGGCGATGATTTCGACGAGCGGCGGGGCGCCGTCGCGGTGGAGCGAGCGGGTGGAGAGGATGACGGCATCGGGGCCGAGTTCGCGGCGGATGCGGGCGAAGAGGCGCGTGGTGTCGTTACCGATGAAGCGTTTCGTTTCCAACGTTCACCTCGATGTTGCCGATGGCTTCGACGTGGGTTTGGGGGGTGATCTCGGCGAAGGAGAGGACGACGACGTTCGGGAGGCGCCGTTCGAGGAGGCGGCGGAGGGCGAGGCGGATGCGGGAGGAGCAGAGGATGATGGGGTCGCGGCCTGAGGCGGCGACGCGCTCGACCTCGGCGGCGACGACGCCGAGGAGGCGCTGGACCTGCCAGGGGGCCATGGCGACCTGGCTGCCGCGGTCGGTCTGCTGGATGCTGGCGGCGATTTCTTCTTCGGTGCGGGGGCCGACGGTGATGACGCGGATGGTGCCGGATTCGTCGGCGTACTGGCGGCTGATCTGGCGGGCGAGGGCGGCGCGGGCGTACTCGGTGAGGAGGTCGATATCGCGGGTGAGGCGGGCCTGGGTGGCGAGGGTTTCGCAGATGGTGACGAGGTCTCGGATAGAGACGCGCTCGGCGAGGAGGTTCTGGAGGACTTCCTGGACTTCGCCGACGGTGAGGGTGGAGGGGATGAGGTCGTCGACGAGGGCGGGGTACTCCTTGCGGAGGTTTTCGAGGAGGTCCTGGGTGTCCTGGCGGGAGAGGAGGTCGGGGGCGAAGCGGCGGACGAGCTCGGTGAGGTGGGTGGCGAGGACGGATTCGGCATCGACGACGGTGTAGCCGAGGAGTTCGGCGCGCTCGCGGTAGGCGGGGGTGATCCAGCGGGCAGGGAGACCGAAGGCGGGCTCGACGGTTTCGATGCCGGGGATATCGCCCTCGGCGGTGCCGGGGTCCATGGCGAGGTAGTGGCCGGGCTGGAGGGTGCCGCGGGCGACTTCGACGCCGCGGAGCTTGACGACGTAGGCGTTGGGGGCGAGGCCGAGGTTGTCGCGGACGCGGACCGTGGGGAGGACGATGCCGAGCTCGAGGGCGAGCTGGCGGCGGATCTGGGTGATGCGGCGGAGGAGGGTACCGCCGGCCTGTTCATCGACGATGGGGATGAGGCCGTAGCCGACTTCGATTTCGAGGGGGTCGACGGTCATCATCTGGATGACCTGCTGGGGGCCGAGCTGTTCGGGCTCGGGAGCCGGTTCGGGGCGTGCGGCGATGGCGGCGAGCTCGGCCTGGCGCCTGGAGCGGTCGATGAGGTAGCCGCCGGCGCCGATTGATGCGGCGACGAGGAGGAAGGGGAGGCGCGGGAGGCCGGGGAGGGCGGCGAAGAGCGCGAGCATGGCGGCGGCGACGTACATCGGCCGCGCCTGCATGGTGACCTGGGAGAAGACCTGGGAGCCGAGGTTGGTTTCGCCAGCGGCGCGGGTGACGATGATGCCGGTGGCGGTGGAGATGAGGAGGGCGGGCAGCTGGGAGACGAGGCCGTCGCCGACGGTGAGCTTTGCGTAGAGGTCGAGGGCCTCGGCGGGGCCGACGCCCTGCTGGAGGATGCCGATGGAGAGGCCGCCGATGATGTTGACGAGGATGATGACGATGCCGGCGATGGCATCGCCCTTGACGAACTTGGAGGCACCATCCATGGCGCCGTAGAAGTCGGCTTCCTGGCCGATGGCTTTGCGGCGTTCTCGGGCCTGAGCTTCGTTGATGAGGCCGGCATTGAGGTCGGCATCGATGGCCATCTGCTTGCCGGGCATGGCGTCGAGGGTGAAGCGGGCGGCGACTTCGGCGACGCGGCCGGCACCGTTCGTGATGACGACGAACTGGATGACGACGAGGATGAGGAAGACGACGAGGCCGACGATGAGGTTGCCGCCGACGACGAAGCTGCCGAAGGAGTGGACGACCTGGCCGGCATCGCCCTGCAGGAGGATGAGGCGGGAGGTGGAGACGTTGAGGGCGAGGCGGTAGAGGGTAGTGATGAGGAGGAGGGAGGGGAAGACGGAGAATTTGAGGGGCTCTTCGGTGTAGATGGCGACGAGGAGGATGACGACGGAGAGGGCGAGGTTGACGGTGAGGAGGACATCGAGGAGGGGCGCCGGCAGGGGGATGATCATCATCCCGACGATGGTGATGATGCCGGCGGCGAGGAGGATGTCGGTCTGGCCGAGGAGGCGGCCGAGGGAGGCGGATGCGGGGCGCGGCTGGGCCTGGAGAGTCACCTGGCGGCTCCTGGGGCGGTGGTGCGGCGGCGGGCGCGGAGGGCGTAGACCCACGCGAGGACTTCGGCGACGGCGTGGAAGAGGCTGGCGGGGATGTAGTGGCCGACCTGCACGCTGGCATGGAGGGCGCGGGCGAGGGGCGGTTCTTCGAGCACGGGGACGCCGGCTTCGCGGGCGACTTCGCGGATGCGGAGGGCGAGGTAGTCCTGCCCCTTGGCGACGACCATGGGTGCCGGCATGGAGACGGCGTCGTATTTGAGGGCGACGGCGTAGTGGGTGGGGTTGGTGACGACGACGTCGGCCGTTTTGACGGCGGCGATCATGCGGTTGAGGAGCTGCTGGCGGCGACGGCGGATGGCAGCCTTGACCTGGGGGTCTCCATCGGTTTCTTTGAGTTCCTGTTTGACCTCGTGCTTCGTCATGCGGAGGCGCTTGAGGTGCTGGCGGCGCTGCCAGGCGTAGTCGGCGAGGGCGAGGAGGAAGAGGACGCCGGCGGCGCGGATGGCGATGTCGAAGCCGAGGGAGGCGAGACGGGCGGTGGCGCCGGCGATGCTGAGGGCGCCGAGGCGGGCGAGGTCGTCGAACTGGGCACGGAGGGTGAGGCCGACGACGACGGCGACGATGATGAATTTGAGGAGCGATTTGGCGAGGCGGAAGAGGCCATCGAGGGAGACGATGCGCTTGAGGCCGGCGCCCGGGTTGACCCGGGAGAGCTGGGGTTTTAGCCGCTGGCCGGAGAGCAGGGGGCCGACCTGGGCGACGTTGAGGGCGACGGCTGAGACGGCGACGAGGCCGAGGAGAGGTAGGAGGGCGCGGACGGTCTGCCAGGCGGTGTCGCGGGCGAGCTGCTGGGCCGATTCGGGGGTGAGTTCGGGGACGGGCTGGCCGAGGCCCTGGGCGAGGATGGCGGCGAGGCTGTTCCAGAGGGCGGGGCCGAGCAGTTTGAGGGCGAGGACAGCGAGGAGGAGGACGCCGATGGAGACGACTTCATCGCTGCGGGCGACGTCGCCCTTCTGGCGGGCGTCGCGGAGGCGTTTTGGGGTTGGGGCTTCGGTGCGTTCGCCGGCCATCTAGGGGGCACCTCCGCCGAGGAGTGTGCGGCTGGAGCCGGCGAGGGCGGTGCCGATGACGCCGTTCATGAGCTGCATGGTGACGGGGAGGGCGGCGGCGAGGACGAGGACGCCGACGCCGATTTTGACGGGGGCGCCGACGATGAGGATCTGCACCTGGGGGACGGTGCGGGCGACGATGCCCATGCCGACGTCGGTGAGGAGGAGGGCGGCCATGATGGGCATGGCGATGCGGACGGCGGTGACGGTGAGGCCGGCGACGAGGGAGGTGATGCCGGAGGGGGTGAGCGCGAAGGGGTCGAAGGTGCCGGGCGGTACGGCCTGGAGCGTCTCGGCGAGGGACTGGATGACGAGGTGATGGCCGCTGATGGCGAAGAAGACGAGGGTGACGAGGAGGGCATAGAACTGGTCGAAGACGCCGAATTCGGTGCCGGTGATGGGGTCGAAGACGGCGCCGAGGCCGAAGCCGACCTGGAGGCCGATGATGCGGGAGGCCATCTGGAGGCCGATGAAAACGATGTTCATGGTGAGGCCGAGCCCGAGGCCGAAGAGGGCTTCGCGGAGGACGTCGTCGACGAGGCGGCTGAGAGTCTCGGGCGGCTGGCCGCCGGGGAGCTTCGTAATCGGGGTGAGCACGAGGGCGGTGAAGACGGCGAAGCCGACCTTGGCCTGGGCCGGGATGCCGCGGTGGGAGAGGAGCGGGGAGGAGACGAGCATGGCGGAGGTGCGGATGAGGATGAGCAGGAAGGTGTAGGTCGCGAGGGGGGAGAGGTCGAGGGCCATGGTCAGCGCCCGTATGCGCCCATGTTGGCGAAGATGCCTGCGGTGAAATCGAGGAGGGTGGTCATCATCCAGGGGCCGAAGAGGAGCAGGGCGACGAAGACGGCGATGAGCTTGGGCACGAAGGTGAGGGTGGCTTCGTTGACCTGGGTGGCGGCCTGGATGATGGAGACGACCATGCCGACGACGAGGGTGGTGGCGAGGACAGGTGCGCCGACGAGCATGCCGACGGTGAGGGCTTCGCGCATGAGGCCGAGGATGACGCCTTCGTTCACGGGATGCTCCTAGGCGAAGCTCCCGACGAGGGAGCCGACGATGAGGTACCAGCCATCGACGAGGACGAAGAGGAGGATTTTGAAGGGGAGGGAGACGATGACGGGGGGCAGCATCATCATGCCCATGCTGAGGAGGGCGGAGGAGATGACGAGGTCGATGATGAGGAAGGGGACGAACATGACGAAGCCCATCTGGAAGGCCGTCTTGAGTTCGCTGATGGTGAAGGCGGGGATGAGGACGTAGGTGGGGACATCGTCGGGGGTGTTCGGTTTGGGGCTGCCGGAGAGCTTGAGGAAGAGGGCGAGGTCCTGTTCGCGGGTTTGGCGGAGCATGAACTGGCGGAGGGGGGCTTCACCGCGCTCGAAGGCTTCTTGCTGGGAGATGGTGCCTGCGAGGTAGGGCTGGACGGCTTCGTCGTTGATGGTCTTGACCTGTGGGGCCATGACGAAGGCCGTGAGGAAGAGGGCCATGCCGATGAGGACCTGGTTGGGCGGGAGCTGGGGGATGCCGATCGCATTCCGGACGAGGGAGAGGACGACGATGATGCGGGTGAACGAGGTGACCATGACGAGGATGGCGGGGGCGAGGGAGAGGACGGTGATGAGGACGAGCAGCTGGATGGCGGCGGAGACGTTGCGGGGGTCCTGGGCGAGGGCGGCAGGGTCCTGGGGCGGGGAGGGCTGCGCGGGGGCGGCCGTCTGCTGAACGCAGCTGGTGAGGGCGAGGAGGGCGAGGCCGAGGAGGGCGAGGGTGAGGAGGATGCGCCGACGGCGGCGGGGTTTCTGGCGGTGCGCCACGGTGGCCCCCGGTGGGAGGAAGGGTGAGGCCAGCGTACGGGCGGGAGGGGGCGGGTCTGAATCCGGAGAACCCCAGCGGAGCGGGGGCGTTTCCCTCACGGGCGGGCGGCGGAGAACCCTGATCCGGGGCGGGGGAAGCGCCTAGGACTGGGGCCTGGGCCCGGCGCCGATGACGGGCTCGGGGGGAGTGCGCTGTTCGGTGCGGCGGAGGGAGTCGAGCAGGTGGGCCGCGAAATCGCCGAGGGGGAGCGGGTCTTTTTTGGCCTCGGCGGCGGCGAGGACGCGCCGGGCCTCTTCGGGGGTGAGGGCTTCGAGCATGGTGATCTGCTGCGGGGTGGCGCCGATGGCGATGACGCGGTCGCCGAGGGCGAGGAGGTGGATGGTGCGGCCGCTGCTGATGGGGAGGGTATCGACGACGCGGAGGAAGCCGGTGGTGCTGGCGGGGGTGGCCATGCGCCGGGCCCACCAGCGGAGGCCGAGGATGGAGCTGCCGATGACCAGGGCGACGAGGCCGAGCCGCCAGCCGAGGGAGAGGAGGGCGCCGGGGCCGAGGGAGAAGCCGGTTTCGGCGCCGGGGTCGGTGAGGGGGGTCTCGGCGAGCGGCGAGGGGTCGGCGGGGACGAGGGTTGGGGAAGCTGGCCGGGGGGAGGGAGCCGCGAGGGAGACGAAGAGGATAGCGACGAGGAGTGCGCCGCAGATGGCGACGAGCCAAATGAGGCGCTTCCGGGCCGCCGGGTCGCTCATGCGACGGGCTCGGGTTCTTCGATTTCGTGGCTGCGGCGAACGACTTCGACGACGCGGACGCCGAAGTTTTCGTCGACGACGACGACTTCACCGCGGGCGACGAGGCGGTCGTTGACGAGGATGTCGACGGGTTCGCCGGCGATGCGGTCAAGTTCGATGACGGAGCCGGGGCCGAGGCTGAGGACTTCAGCGACGGTGAGGCGGGTGCGGCCGAGCTCGACGGTGACGTTCATTTCGAGGCCGGCGAGGAGTTCGATGCCGGAGATGTGCTCGGGGGGAGCGGGGTCGGGAAGGGGGGTGAAGCGGGCGCGCTGGGCGGTGACCGGCGGCTGCTCCTTCGGCGGAGGTGCGGCGCGGCGAGGTTCGGTGCGCGGGGGTTCGGGCTGCTGGTGGCTGGGCATGGGGTCCTCGATGCGCTGGAGTTCGACATCGAGGAGTTCGGCAGCTTCGAGGTCTTCCTGAGTGATCAGGGGGGTTTCAGCCGATGGGGGCTCGGCGAGGGTGCTGGCCATGGAGCCGGCGACGATGTCGAGGAACGTGCCGGGCAGGACGAGGGCGATGGGGAGGCTTTGAGCCGCGGCGATGCTGGCAGTGAGGTAGAGGCAGGCGTCATCGAGGCCGCCAAGGGTGGCGGGCATGGTGTTGGCGGTGACGTCGTCGAAGGAGAGGATGAGGCCGTTGGAGGAGCTGGCGAAGACGTCCTGGTTGAGGGCCTGGATGACCTGGCCGAGGATGGTGGAGGCGACGACGAGGGTCTGCTGCTCCTGGTCCTCGGGGTTATCGGCCTCCGTCTGGAGGCAGGCGGCGGCGGGGGCGGTGGGGAGAACGAGGTAGGCTACCGCGGACTGGTCGTTGTCGGTGGAGAGTTCGATGGGGATGGCGAGGTGGGGTTCGGCGAACTCGCCCTGGATTTCCTCGGGCATGACGAGGCGGGCCTGGCCGAGGGTGACGACCGGGGCGGAGCCCTGGATGTGCTGGAGGGCGCGGGCGGCGGCTTCCCAGGCGCGGCGGCCGACGGTATCGAGGGTAGCGGCCTGCTGGGGGGAGAGGAGCTGGGCGAGGATCTCGACGGGGTCGGCCATGGGGCGCGCTCCTACTGGACGATGAAGGTTTCGAAGTAGATTTTTTGAACTTTTTCGCCGTGGAGGTGGTGATTGATGGCTTCGATGAGTTCTTCTTTGAGTTTCTCTTTGCCTTCGACGGTTGAGACTTCTTCGGCGGTGTGGGAGCCGATGACGTTGGCGATGGCGTCGAGGATCTTGTGCATTTCGGGTTCGAGGTGGTGGGCGAACTCGGCGTTCTTGGCGGCGACCTGGTCGGTGGAGAGGCCGACCCACGGGGGGGTGGCGGGGCCGAACTCGAGCGCCATGATGACTTTGACGTAGCGCTGGGTGGTGCCGGAGGGTTTGAGGTTGAGGACGATGCCGTCGGGGGCGTTGCTGGCCTTGCCGCCGTGGCCGCCGGCGGCCTTGCCGATGAACAGGGTGGGTCGGGGCGCGCTGGCGATTTGCTCAGCGGTGTAGATGGGCGGGGGCTTGGGGTCCATGTAGTTCGGTTTGATGTAGAACCAGAAGGCTGCGGCGAAGAGGACGGCGCCGCCGGCGAGGATTTTTTTGTCCTTGAACACGCGTGCTACCTCCGCTGGGCCCCGGAGAGGGCTTTCTGCAGGTCTTCGATGGTGGGGTAGAGGATGACGATGTCGGCGCGGCGGTTGAGGGCGCGGCCTTCGGGGGTGGCGTTATCGGCGAGGGGCCGGGTATCGGCGTAGCCGGCGGCGTAGAGTTTCGCGGGGTCGAGGCCGCCCTGTTCGACGAGGACGCGGAGGACGCGGGTGGCGCGGGCGGTGGAGAGCTCCCAGTTGGTGGGGTAGTCGCGGCTGTTGGGGGGGATGTCGTCGGTGTGGCCTTCGATGCGGAGCTGGTTGGGGAGGCCGCGGAGGGCATCGGCGACCTGGAGGAGGACATCGCTGCTGCCAGGGCGGAGGTCGGCGGAGCCGGGGTCGAAGAGGAGGTTATCGGCGAGGGAGATGGTGATGGAGGTGGCGTCGGAGCGGAGCTGGATTTTGCCTTCGAGGCCGTTGGCGGCGGCGAATTCGGTGAGGGTTTTGTTGAGGCCTTCGAAGGTGTTGGAGCGGATTTCGTTGAGGGAGGGGGTGAGGCCGCCGCCCTGGTTGAGGACGGGTGAGGAGCCGTTGGAGCCCTGGAGGACGCCGATGGAGAAGGCCTGCTCGATGGAGACGCGGACAGACTGGAGCTTCTGGGGATTGGCGTCGCTGGTGGCGTAGAGGACGACGAAGAGGGCGAAGAGGAGCGTCACCATGTCGGCGTAGGAGACGATCCATCGTTCGTGGTTTTCGGGTTTTTCGGCTTCGGGGGCTTTGCGGCTCATGCGGCCTCCCGGCGGGCCTCGGCGTGGTCGTCCTTCTTACCGCGGGCGGAGGGCTGGAGGAAGCCTTCGAGCTTTTCGCGGACGATGCGGGGGTTATCGCCGGCCTGGATGGACATGAGGCCTTCGATGACGACGTCGAGGGCGTGGAGTTCGTGTTTGGAGTTGTTCTTGAGTTTGTTGGCGAGGGGGAGCCAGAGGACGTTGGCGGTGAAGACCCCGTAGAAGGTGGCGACGAAGGCGGTGGCGATGCCGGGGCCGATGTGGTCGGGTTCGTCGAGGTGGGACATGACGCTCATGAGGCCCATGACGGCACCGAGGACGCCGATGGTGGGAGCGATGCCGCCCATGAATTCGAGGGCGGCGAAGTTGCCTTCGTGGCGGTGTTTCATGGATTCCCGCTCGATTTCCATGATTTCGCGGAGGAGCTCGGGGTCGGTGCCGTCGATCATGAGCTGCACGCCTTTGCGGGTGAAGGGGTCATGGATTTTCTCGATGTCCGCTTCGAGGGCGAGGAGGCCTTCGCGACGGGCCTTGTCGGCCATCTGGACGAAGAGTTCGACGGTTTCGGAGGAGTCGTGTTTTCCGCCGCCGAGGAAGGCTTTGAGGATGAACTTGGGGAGGCCGATCATGACGGAGAGGGGCTGGGAGATCATGACGGCGCCGAAGGAGCCGAGGACGACGATGAAGAAGCCCGGGAGGTTGATGAGCTTCATCGGGTCGCCGCCCTCGAGGATGTTGCCACCGATGATGCCGATGATGGCGATGCCGAGGCCGATGGTGGTGGCGAGGTCCATCAGGCGGACCTCCTGATGGCGCCAATTGCCCGGCGACGGAACTCGGCGATGCGCTCGACGATGGTGTCGGGGGATTCCTGGCAGACGTAGCGGTGGCCGTTGGTGAGGGTGATGTGGGTGTCGTGGCTGGCTTCCATGACCTCGAAGAGGTCCGGGTTGAGGTAGAACTCGGTGCCGTCGATGCGGGTGAGCTTGATCATGGCGATGCCCCGAGAGGCGGGTGCCTCCAGCGTAGGGGCGGGTGTGGAGCGAGGGACGTGGGGAACTCCCTGAGGGCGGGGCGGGGGGTGCTGAGGTTGGGCGGGGGAATCCCTGATGAGGTCGGAGGTTGGAGAGGGAGCGGGGAACGGGGAGGGGTGAGGGGGGAGGTGGGGTATGCTTGGCATATGGGGACGCGGAACCCGCGCAAGACGAAGGCGGACCTGGTCTACGAGGCGCTGCAGGCGGCGATTCTCTCGGGGAATTTGAAGGAGGGGGAGCACCTGCGGCAGGAGGAGATTGCGGCGCGCTGGGGGGTGAGCCAGACGCCGGTCCGGGAGGCGTTTCGGCGCCTGGAGAGCGAGGGGCTGGTGGAGCATGCGCCGAACCGCGGGGTCATCGTGCGGGGGTTGCCGTGGACGCCGCCGCCGGCGCCGCTCGACGTGATCCGGCGGCGGTGGGAGGAGCTGGTGCGGGACCCGGAGAGCATCCCGGGGAGCGATTTCCCTTAGCCGCCGGGGGCGGGCAGGGCCTGGGGTGCTCCGCCCTCACGGCCGCGCGGTGCAGGGAGGCGGCCGGGCCAGCGACGGGAGGCCTGGCGATGGAGCGGCGCTGAGCGACGGCCTGTGCGCGGGGGACGGGACCCCGAACGGGCGGCTGCCAGTCATGCTGCGGCGGGGGCAAGGCGGCCGCGGTCCGCGGGCGGGGGTCGGGAGGCCAGTGCGGCTCGCGGCCTGATGCAGCGCAAGGGGTCTGTGCCGGGGGGCGGGGTTTGGGGGCTGCCGGGGGAATGGGGTCCGAGCGGGCGGGGTTAGCGGTCTCCGGTGCCGCGGAGGAAGTCCTCCACGTCCTTGAGGATGTCGTCGGCGGAGGGGAGTTCGCTGTCGCCGGTCTCGTCGTCGGCGGCCTGGGCGTCGACGTCGTCTTCGAACTGGTCTTCGAGGGTGCGGACGTAGGTGCCGACCTGGTCGTCGCCGCGGGAGGCTTCGTTGACGCGGTCGATGAAGGCGGCTGCGCGGTCTTCGAGGTCTTCTTCGGGGACGGGGTAGCCGAGGATGGGCTCGAGGGCGCGGAGGAGGGCGAGGGTAGCGGGCGGGTTTTCGTCGATGCTGAGGTAGTGGGGCACGCCGGCGGCGAGGCTGATGAGGTCGAGGCCGCGTGCGCGGAGGACGTCGTGGATGACGCCGATGATGCCGGTGGGACCCTGGTAGAGGGAGCGGCCGAGGCCGTAGCGGGCGGCGAGGCGAGGGTCGGCGCTTGAGCCGGTGACGGGGATGGGGCGGGTGTGCGGGGTTGCCGCCGGCCGGGCAACGAGGGTGCAGACGAGGGCAGGCGCGAGGGGGACGAGCGCGTCGGCGAGGCGGGCGGCGAAGGTCCGCCAGCGGAGGTTGGGCTCGACGCCGCGGACGACCACGAGGTCATGCTCGCCGAGGCCGGTGCGGAGGGCGTAGGCGTGGTTTTCGGGCCATCGGAGGCGGCGGACGCCGGATTCGTCGATGGAGACGGTGGGCCGGGTGTCGGTGAAGACGTAGTACTCCTCGGGGTCGACCTCGAGGAAGCGGGTGCCGCCGAAGGCCTCGATGAGGTGGCTGGCGGCATCGGTGGTCACCGTGCCGGTGTCGCTCCAGCCGGTGAAGGTGAGGATGACGATGGGGGAGCGGAGGGGAGGGTCGACGGGGGAGATGGAAAAACCGTCCACGGGGCCATTGTACCGGCCCGGCGGCTACGGGCTCTGGGCGAGGCGGACGCTGGCGTCGCGGCCGGCGGGGTGTGCAGGCGGGAGGTTCGCAAGGGCGACCCCGGGCGGTGCGGGCCGGGGGCGGTTCGGGATGCCCGGGCCGGCGGGTTCCCGCCCGGCGCCGCGCGGCGGGACGAGGGGGCGTACACCTTGGGGGGGCCGCGGACCCGGCGCGCGAGCCCGGACGCCCGGGCCCGGGCGGCGGCCTGGCGCGCGGAGCTGTCCGCGTCACTGACGGGGAAGGTGGCAGGGGGTAGGCTGGGGTTTTCGGCGCAAGGAGGCAAGGAGATGACGTTCGAAGTGCGGGCCCCGGGGGAGGAGGAGCTGGCGGCGTTCTTTTCGGTGAATTCGGTCGCGTTCGGGCGGCAGCTGAATCCCGAGCGGGTGGAGGGCGGGATGCGGTGCGCTGAGCGGGAGCGGCTCCTCGGGGCCTTCGAAGGCGGCCGGTGCATTGGGTCCGCGGGGGCGTTCCGTTTCGAGCTTTCGGTGCCGGGCGGCTCGCTGCCGTGCGCGGGGGTGACGTGGGTAGGGGTGCTGCCGACGGACCGCCGCCGGGGCGTGCTGACGGCCCTGATGACGGAGCAGCTGCGGCGGGTGCGGGCCTGGGGTGAGCCAATCGCGGCGCTCTGGGCTTCCGAGGCGCCCATCTACGGGCGGTTCGGCTACGGGCTGGCGACGGAGCACTTCGATGAGGTGCGGCTGGAGCGGGTCCACGGGCGGCTGCGGGGCCACCCGGCGGCACGGGGGAAGGCCCGGCTGGTGACCCGGGACGAGGCGCTGGCTGCATGGCCGGCGGTTTGGGCGACGGTGCGGGGACAGCGGGCCGGGCTGCACACGCGGTCGGCAGCGTGGTGGGAGGAGCGGGTCGTGCCCGCGGATGAGCGCGAGGACCCGGGGTGGAGCCGGGATTTCCTCGTGAGCCTCGAGGATGGCGGGGTGACCACCGGGTATGTGCGCTACCGGGTGCGGGCGGAGTGGACGAACGGGCTGCCTGCCGGCGAGGTTGCGGTGAGCGAGCTGGTGGGCATCGATGGCGGCAGCGAGGCGGCGCTGTGGGAGTACGTGCTGGGCGTGGACCTCGTCGAGCGGGTGACCGCCTCCCGGCGACCGCTGGATGATGCGCTGCTCCACCTGCTGGAGGACCCGCGGCGGGCGCTGCGTCGTCCCTCGGACGCGCTGTTCTGCCGCGTGCTGGACCCTGCGGCCGCGCTGGAGGGGCGGCGGTACGCCATCGAGGGGCGCATGGTGCTGGAGCTGACGGACGAGTTCGGCGGCTACGCGGCGGGGCGGTTCGTCCTCGAGGCCGGGCCTGCCGGGGGGCGCTGCCGGCCAACGGGGGAATCGGCGGACCTTGCGCTCGGTGCGGAGGAGCTGGGGAGTTTGCTCTTCGGGCAGGTGAGCGCCCTGGCGCTCTGGCGGGCCGGGAGGGTCGAAGGAGGGGAGGGAGCGGTGAGGGCGGCGGATGCGATGTTCCGCTGGCGGCCGGAGCCGTGGGCGCCGGAGGTGTGGTAGCGCCGGCTAGCCGAGGGCGGCTTCGATTTCGGCGGCGTCGAGGTCGGGACCGACGACGGCGGCGTGGAGCCGCGCGCGGTCGAAGATGCGGGCGGCGACGCGCTGGATGTCGTCGGCGGTGACGGCTTCGATGGCGGCGACGACTTCGTCGATGGTTTCGACGCGGCCTTTCGTGAGGAGGAGTTCGCCGTTGCGCTGGCCGATGGCGAAGGCGGTTTCGAGGGAGAGGCGGAAGCGCCCGATGTTGTGGTCTTTGGCTTTGCGCAGCTCGTCGGGGGGAACGGGCTCGGTGACGAGCTTTTCGGCCTCGGCGAGGCAGACTTCGATGGTTTCGCGGAGGCGGTCGCGGTTGACGCCTGCGGAGATGGTGAAGACGCCGGCGTCGGAGAGGTAGCCGTAGCCGGAGGAGACGGAGTAGGCGAGGCCGCGTCGCTCGCGGACTTCGCGGAAGAGGCGGGAGGACATGCCGGCGCCGAGGACGTCGTTGAGGATGCGGAGGATATACCGGTCGGGGTCATCCCGGCCGAAGATGGGGAGGCCGAGGTAGAGGGTGCACTGGTCGATGGGGCGGCTATCGGTGATGACGCGGGGGCCGGTGATGGCGGGGTCGTAGGGCTGGACGGGAGGGATGGGACCGGGCTCCATGCCGCCGAGGAGGGGGACGGCGAATTCGAGGACTCGCTCGTGGGTGACGTTGCCGGCGACGGAGAGGACGATGTTGCCGGGTTTGTACCACTCGCGGATGTGGCCGACGAAGTCGTCGCGCTTCCAGGTGGCGACGAGCTCGACGGTGCCGCCGACGTCCCAGCCGGCGGGCTGGGGACCGTAGACGGCCTGGCCGATGAGGCGGGCGGCCCAGGCAGCGGGGTTATCGTGGTTGCGTTTCAGTTCCTGCTGGACGACGGGGCATTCGCGTTCGATCTCCTCCTGTTCGAGTTTGGAGTTGAGGAGCATGTCGGCGGCGACGTCGATGGCGGTGGGGAACCGGTCGAAGGGGACGATGTTCCAGTAGCAGGTGAACTCTTTGTTCGTGTAGGCGTTGAGGGTGCCGCCGGCGCCTTCGATCTCCTGGGCGATGAGGATGGCGTCGGGGCGTTTTTCGGTGCCCTTGAAGACCATGTGCTCGAGGAAGTGGGTGATGCCGTTGAGGTGCTGGGGTTCGGAGCGGGAGCCGACGCCGACGAAGATGTTGACCGAGACGGCCTGGGTGGACGGCATGGAGGCGGTGATGACCCGGAGGCCGTTCGGGAGCGTGGTGACCTGGTATTCGGACATTTCCGCCCTCCGTTGGGGTGAAGCCGCATTGTACGGTCCGGCGCGGAAGGCAAAAGGGGGCGCGCGGACGGCCGCGGCGGGCGGGCGGGGGTAGACTGGGGGCGATGGGCCGGCGAATCGAGGGGCTGGAGCTGGCGCCGAACTGGACGAGCGCGGCCGGGGCGCTGGAGGGCGTCCTGAGGCATGCGGGGATCGACCTGCCGCGGCACGCGGTCATGGGGCTGACGGGGCACGCGTTCCATTTCTGCCTGGGGGGAAAGGGTGGTGTGGTGGCGCTGCCGAGCGGGCCGGCGAGCTTCGACCGGGCGGCGATGGTGGAGCGTTACGGGCGGACTGGGCTGCGGTTCGAGCGGTTCGCCGGGCCGGCCGACGCTGCGGGGAAGGCGGCGGGCGCAGCGTGGGCGATGGAGCGGCTGGATGCGGGGGTGCCGGTCATCGGCTGGGACCTGCACCTGCACGAGTTCGGCATCATCGACGGGTACGACCGGGAGCGGGGCGGGTTCCTGGTGCAGGACGTGCTGACGGCGCAGGTGGGGCCGTTCGTGGCGTGGGAGAACTGGGCCTCGCTGGGGGAGGTCGAGCTCTGGGCGCCGACCGAGGCGGTGGAGGTGGGGCCGGAGGTGGTGACGGAGGCGCTGCGAACGGCGACGGCGCTCCTCCGGGGGGCGGAGGGCGGCGGCGACGACCAGCCTCGAGGCATTGCCGGCCTGGAGGCGTGGGCCGCGGCCCTGGAGGGTGATACCGAGGTGGACCGTGCCGGGAACGCGTATACGCTGGCGGTGCTGCAGGCGGCCCGCGCGGATGGTGCGCATTTCTTGCGGGACGTGGCGGCGGCGCTGCCGGGCGCGGCGGGGCCGGTGGAGCGGGCGGCCCGGGCGCTGGAGGAGGAGGTGAAGGCGCTCGCGCCGCTGATCACGCTCTTCCCGTTTCCTGCGGGCGGGCACGGGAACGTCCAGGTGCCGGGGCTGCGGCGGGCGGCGGCGATGGCGCTGCGGCGCGCGGCGGCGTGGGAACGGGAGTGCCTTATGGCACTCGAAGCGGCGGTCGAAGAGCTGGATGCGGCGGGGTAAAGCCGGGGGAACCCTGCCTGACCGCGGGGCCGAACGAGGGTATCATTCGTGAAACGGGGAACGAACGTTGGCTGAGCTGGCGCTGTACCTGTACTGGACTTCAGTAGTGACGGCACCGATAGCGGTGCTGCTCTACTGGGCCTACGTGGCGAGTGCGTCACTGGCGGTGCGGCGGGTGGCGGCGCAGACGAGCGCGGGCACGGTGAGCGTGAGCATGCCCGCGACGGGGCCGAGCGCCGGCCTTGGGCGGCTGGCGACGGCGTTCACCGTGCTGACGACGGTGTTCCTTGCGGGCTGGTTCGCGGCTCGCTGGGCGGCCCGTGGGTATGCGCCGCTTTCGAACCTGTACGAGTTCACGACAGCGTTCGCGTTCGGGACGTGCGCGGCGTACCTCGCGTTTGAGGCGGCGTATCGCAACCGGCGGTACGGGGCGCTGCTGCTGCCGATCGTGGCGGTGATGCTGGGGATAGCGGCCACGTTTCCGAAGGAGATCGTGCCGCTCATCCCGGCGCTGCAGAACGGCCCGCTGCTGACGGTCCACGTCTCGGTGATGATGCTGTCGTATGCGGTGCTGACGGTGGCGTTCTGCGGTGCGGTGGTGTACCTCGTGCAGGGGGGCGAGGGGAGGCGGCGGTTCGCGGCGCTGCCTTCAGCGGATGCGGCGGGGGACCTGGCGCACCGTGCCGTGATGGTGGGGTTTCCGCTGCTGGGGCTTGGGATCGCGCTGGGGGCTTGGTGGGCGAACAGTGCCTGGGGACGGTACTGGGGATGGGACCCGAAGGAGACGAGCGCGCTGGTGACATGGCTGAGCCTGGCGGCGTACTTCCACGCGCGGGCGGGGAGCGGGTCGGTGGCGGGGGCACCGGGAATCCGGCGGCTGGTGCCGGCGCGGCTGCGGCGGGGCTGGCGGCCGGACCCGATGTGGTGGCTGGTGGTGATGTGGGGGCTGGTGATGTTCACGTATTTCGGGGTGAACCTCTGGGTCAGCGGGCTGCACAGCTACGCCGGGGTGTGACGCAGGCGCATTCGGCCGCGCGGTGAACGCTGGCGGCCGGGCGCGATGGGAGCGGGTGCGTCAGGCGCGGCGGCGCTGGGCAACTGCCGCGACGGTAGCGGCTCCGATGGGGCCGTGTTCGTCGTAGAGGCGGCACTGGCCCATGGCGATGCCGTCGGCGGCGCCGTGGTCGGTCGTTTCGAAGCCGACCCATTCGCCGGCGGGGTAGCGGTGGAGGTAGAGGGTGATATCGACGTTGATGTAGGCGAGGCCGGCGCTGCCGGAGTTCGCCAGGGGGCTGGCGAAGTCGGCGGAAACGGCGGCGCGCTGGAAGGGGGTGAGGGGCCGGCCGGCGATGATGGGGCGGACTTCACGTATCCAGGTGCGCTTCTGTGCGACGGTGCCGAAGGTGCGGCCCTGGGTGCGGCTCTCCCACATGGGCTGCCAGCCTTCGTTGGTGACCGGCGGGCGGGGGTCAGGGGCGAGGGCCGCGGGGGGAGGGAAGTCCCACGCGGGCGGCGCCCAGACCTCCCCGGCAGGCTGCTCGCCTTCGCGGAGGAGGACGACGCTGGCGCGGCCGATGGACTGGCCGACGGCGAAGGCTTCGGCATCGACGATGCGGATACGGCTTCCTTCGCGCTGGACGCGGGTCTCGACGGTGATGGGGCTGAAGCCGGGGAGCCGCCAGAGGTCGACGGTCATGCGGGCGACGCGAAGGCGGGGTTCGGCGTGGCGACGTTCGACCTCTGCGCCGAGGAGGCCGGCGACGACGCGGCCGTGGAGGGAGTCGGGATTCCAGGGGCCGCGGCAGACGGGCTGGGGGAGGAACGTCTCGCCCTCGGGGGTGAAGAAGGCATCGGTGGTCATGGTGGGGCGATCATGACGGCCGGGCGGGGCTGGCGCCAGCGGGTCAGCGGGGGGAGGACATGACTTCCGGGCCCCTGGGGCGGTCGCCGGCGGCGTCGTCGGGTTCGAGGGTGACGAACATGCGGGTCATGTCGCGGGGGAGGGAGGGGAGGCGGACGATGAGTTCGCCGCTGGCGCCTTCGAAGTCGGCGGCGGAGCGGGCGCCGTAAGGGCCCTCGCTCCAGACCTGGTAGTGGTGGCCCTGCGGGGCTTCGGGGAGGCCGACGATGCGGAGGATGGCGAAGGAGAAGTCGGAGGAGACATACACTGCACCGCGGGCGCCGTCGCCGCTGAGGGGGAGTTCGATGGCGCGGCTCGCGAGCTGGGCGCGGAGGTTTTCGGCGTCGTCGCGGGCGTCGAGGTAGGCGATGAGGGCGGCAGCGAGGCCGACGGTGAGGAGGAGGACGGCCGCGGCGGAGGCGAGGGCGATGGCGCGCCACGGGGTCCGTGCGGCGGGCGGGGGTGGGGGGAAGGGGATGGGGGTGGGGGGCTGGAGCCGGGTGCGGACGCCGGCGGCGATGCGCTGGGCGGCCCCGGCGGGGAGGGGTTCTTCGGTGTAGCCGTGGGCGAGGGCTTCGGCAGCCTGGAGGAAGGGCTGGAGCTCGGCGCGGAGGGCCGGGTCGGCGGCGAGGAGCCGTTCGAGCTCAGCTGCCTCGGCGGGGTCGAGGAGGCCGAGGGCGTATTCGGGCAGGAGTTCGAGGGCCTGGACTCGGTTCATGGTTCGAGGGCCTCGCGGACTGGCGCGAGGGTATCGCGCAGTTTGGTGAGGGCGAGCCGGAGCCGGCTGCGGACGGTGCCCTCGGGGAGGGCGAGCTCGCGGGCGATATCGGCGGGGCGCTGGCCGCGGTAGTAGGCGCGCACGATGACGTCTCGCTGTTCGGCTGGCAGTTCCCCGAGTGCCTGCCGCAGGCGTTCCCCGGTGAGGCTGGCGATGACGGATTGCCAGGTGTCGTCCGGGTCTCGCATTGCATATACGGCGGGAGCGTCGTCGATCGATCGTTCAAAGGCACGGGCGCGCTTACGGCGGAGGTCGATGGCGGCGTTGCGGGCGATGGTGAGGATCCAGGAGCGCTCGCTGCCGCGGGCGGGGTCGAACTGGCGGCCGCGCTGCCAGAGGCGGACGAAGGCGTCCTGGACGGCTTCCTCGGCGAGGGCGGGGTCGTGCAGGACCTGGACGGCGGCGGCGAAGGCGGGGCCGGTGTACTCGGCGACGAGGGCGTCGAAGGCGGCGGCATCGCCGGCGCGGAATCGTTCGAAGTGGGTGGTCATGGGGTTCGGCCGGCGGAGGGAGATGCCGGAGTGATCGAAGTTTTGCCGAGGGTGCGTACATGGGGTGGACGCGGTTGACCGGCCGGCAGCCGCGCAGGACTCAACCAGGAGGAATGTTGGATGAACCTGGCACGGGCAGTCATGACCCGGTCAAAGCTCCTCGTGGCCGCGGCGCTGGTTGCAGCGCTGGCCGGCGGGGTGATGCTGGCGCCGCAGGGCGCCGAGGCGCAAGCGACGGGGCGCGTGCGCATCATGCACGCGAGCCCCGACACGCCGCCGGTGGACATTTTTGTCGATGGGCAGAAAGCTGTCACGGCGCTGGCGTTCCCGAACACGACGGGGTACGTGGCGCTGCCGGCTGGCGGGCACAATGTGAAGGTGTTCGTCTCGCCGTCGGACGGCACGGGCTCGCCGGCGCTGCAGGCGACGCTGGAGGTCGTGGCGGGGAAGGACGTGACGGTGCTGGCGACGGGGCGCGTGGGCGATGGGTCGCTGGCGCTGACGGTCTTCGAGGATGATAACCGGACGCCGAGCGGGAACACTGCGCACGTTCGGCTGATCCATGCTTCGCCGGATGCGCCGCCGGTGGATGTGGCGGTGGCGGGGACGGACACGAAGGTGTTCCGCGGCGTGGCCTTCCGGAACGTGAGCCCGTACGTGCCGGTCCCGGCGGGGACGTACAGCCTGGACGTGCTGGTGAATGCGACGGGCGCGAAGGTGCTGACCGTGCCGGGGCTGAAGCTGGATGCGCGGACCGTGTATACGGCGGTGGCGGTGGGCCTGGCTGGGAACGGGACGCTGCGGGTGGTGCCGCTGGTCGATGCGCCGGCGCCGGCTGCTGCGACGCCCGCTCCGCCGCGGACGGGTGAGTCGGTGACGGCTGCGGGCACGAGCGGGATGCCGTGGCTGGCGCTGGCAGCGGGGGCGGCCCTGCTGACGGTGTCGGGCGGTCTCGCCCTGGTGGCGCGGCGGAGCCGGTAGCCCGCAGGCTGCGCATCGCGGGTGAGGGGCGGCCCCCGGGGGGCCGCCCTTCTGCTGTCGTCCGGGGCCGGGCCGGGGGGGCTACTCGCCCTCGAAGCGGGTGATGGTGCCGGCGCTGACGACGAAGCGGCCGGCAGCGCGGGTGTAGATGTCGCGGAGGCGGTCGGGGTCGGCGGTGGTGACGAGGGTTTGCTGGAAGGTATCGATGTACTCGAGGAGGGCGCGGCGGCGGCGGGCGTCGAGCTCGCTGAGGACGTCGTCAAGGAGGACGACGGGGTCATCGCCGAGTGCGCGGCGGAGGTAGCTGGCCTCGGCGAGCCGCATGGCGAGGGCGGCGGTGCGCTGCTGGGCGCGGGAGGCGAAGGCGTCGGCGGGCATGCCGTCGATGAGGATTTCGACGTCGTCGCGGTGGGGGCCGACGAGGGTGGCGCCGGCGGCGATTTCGCGCTGGCGGACGGCCTGGAGGGCTTTGAGCATGCGGCCGGTCCACTCGGCGTCGTCGATGGGGGCGTCGTACTGGTCGAGGCCGCCGAGCGAGGGGCGGTAGATGAGGGTGAGGGATTCGAGGCCGTCGCTGAGGCGTTCCATTTGCTGTTCGGCCTGGACGGCGAGGTGGCCGAGGGCATCGGCGCGGGCCCAGTAGATGGTGCCGCCGGCGTGGGCGAGCTCCTGGTCCCAGAAGGCGAGTTCGTGGACCTGGGCTTCGCGGGCCTGGATGCGCTTGAGGAGGCTGTTCCGCTGCTGGAGGACGCGGGCGTACTTCTGCATGGCGCGCAGGTAGCCGCGGTCGACCTGGGAGATCATCATGTCGAGGTAGCGGCGGCGCATGAGGGGCGGGCCAGCGACGATGTCGATGTCGAGGGTGGTGAAGAGGACGGCGGAAAGCTGGCCGACGGCGTCGGAGGCCTTGCGGGGAACGCCGTTGATGCGGACGCGTTTGCCGGCGCGGTGGACCGGGTCGACGGTTCGGCCGACGATGGCGAGTTCGAGGGCGAGGTTGCCGGCGGACCGTTCGACCTGGCAGGCGAGGCGGGCGACGGGGAAGTCGGAGGGGAGGATATCGCGGCGGACGAGGTCGGATTCCTGGCTGGCACGGCTGGAGCGGAGGGTGGAGAGGAGGTAGATGGCCTCGAGGAGGTTGCTCTTCCCCTGGGCGTTATCTCCGACGAAGAGGTTGAGGCCGCGGTCGAGGCGGATGTGGGCGCGGACGTAGTTCCGGAAGTTGACGAGTTCGAGGTCGAAGATAAACACGCCGGATAGTTAGTATAGCGTGATTCCGTTAGCCTTGGGCTTATTTTCCCGGTTTTTGACGGGGGTGCGGCGTGGGTATGCGGCTTCACCGGGGGAGCGGCGGGGGGCATACTTGGGGGACGTGCCAGGCCGGGCGCCTGTGCTGCGCTGGCCCTGGCGATACTCCACGTACGAACGGAACAGCCGATGCCACGTCACCCGAATGAGGTCCTTTTCGAGGGGGAGAAGCCGTTCCCCATCATCCCGACCTGTGAGCATTTCGCAGGGACGGAGGAGCGGATAGCGAAGGCGCTGGAGCTGCAGAACACGATGGGCGGCGTCTTCGACATCACGATGGACTGCGAGGACGGGGCACCGACCGGCCGCGAGCGGGAGCACGCGGAGATGGTGGTCCGGATGCAGAACAGCCCGCTGAACCAGCACAACATGGCGGGCGTGCGGATCCACGATTACACGCATGAGCACTGGAAGGCGGACGTCGACATCATCGTGCCGGCGGCGGGCGAGCGACTTGCGTACATCACGATCCCGAAGACGGTGCGGGCGCGGGAGCTGGCGGAGATGATCGACTACATCCGGAATACGGCGGCGCGAGCCGGTATCCGGCGGGAGATCCCGATTCATGCGCTGATCGAGACGCACGGTGCGCTGCGGGAGGTGTGGGAGATTGCGACGCTGCCGAACGTGCAGGTGCTGGACTTCGGGCTGATGGATTTCGTGAGCGCGCACCACGGGGCGATCCCGTCGTATGCGATGCGTTCGCCGCACCAGTTCGACCATGCGCTGCTCCGGCGGGCGAAGGCGGAGATGGTGGCGGCGGCGCTGGCGAACGGGGTGGTGCCGGCGCACAACGTGACGCTGGAGCTGAAGGACCAGGAATTCATCTTCAACGATGCGCGGCGGGCGCGGATGGAGTTCGGGTTCCTGCGCCAGTGGAGCATCTACCCGGCGCAGATTGAGCCGATCACGCGGGCGATGGCGCCCTCGCATGACGAGGTGGAGGAGGCGCAGGCGATTCTCCTGAAGGCGTATGCGGCGGACTGGGGCCCGATCCAGCACGAGGGGAACCTGCACGACCGGGCGACCTACCGGTACTACTGGGAGACGCTGCAGCGGGCGCGCATCCAGAACGTGCCGCTGAGCGCCGAGGTGATGCAGGCGTTTTTCCCGGAGGCGGTGAAGGCCTGAGCAGACGGCTGGCGGACAGCCTGGGCGGCCCGGGCTGTGCCCGGGCCGCTCGGGGTGGAGGGCCGGTGGTTCGTCAGGGCTGGAGCTGTTCGAGGAGGCCCGGCGGGAGGATGACGCGGGCACCGGGGCCGAGACCGTTGGCTTCGAACCAGCCGGCGTTGACTTCGAGGACGTACCGGTAGGGGGATGCGGGGACGAGGACGGTCTCGTCGAGCGGGGTGCCGCGGCGGATTTCGGTGACGGTGAGGTCGGCGGAGATGTAGGCGATGTCGAGGGGGATGTAGGTGTTGCGCATCCAGAACCCGGAACGGCTGTCTGCGGGGAAGATGAAGAGCATGCCGGCGTCGGGGTCGAGGGCGCGGCGGTACATGAGGCCCTGGGCGCGCTGCAGGGGGGTGGCGGCGAGTTCGACGGTGACGGCGGCGCGGGCTTCGCCCTGTTCGATGGTGATGACGGGCCGGGCGGGGCCCTCGGCATCACGGGCGCAGGCGACGATGAAGAGGACGAAGACGAACGGGAGGGCGACGGTGCGCAGGGGTTCGGCTCCGGGGCGGCTGGCGGTGTTCACAGGACGACGAGGACGATACCAGCGACGCAGAGCAAGGTTCCGGTAAGGATGCGGCGGGTGAGGCGTTCGCGGAGGAAGAGGATGGAGAGGGGGAGGGCGAGGAGCGGGGAGGTGGAGGAGAGGATGGCGGTGCGGGCGGCGCCGGCGGTAACGACGGCGTAGACGTAGAGCAGGCTGCCGATGGTGGTGCCGACGAGGCCGGCGAGGGCGATGGCGCCGAGGTGGGAGGGGCGGCGGAAGGGAGCGAGGAGGGCGGGGCGCTGGAAGGCGAGGGCGAAGCCGAGGAGGGCGACGGCGCCGGCAGGGGTTCGGACGGTACCGGCGGCGATGGCGCCGAGTCCGCCGCTGGCGGCGGCGAGCCAGAGGGTGGCGGCGGCCCAGGTGATGCCGACGCTGGCGAGGAGGGCGTAGCCGGCGAGGCCGGGCGGCGGGAGGGCGACCGGCGGGGCGAGGGTGACCGGGCCGGCATCGGGGGAGGGCGGCGGTACGGGTTCGCCGGGGGGCGATGGGGAGATGATGAGCCAGGTCCCGGCGCCGATAAGGAGGGCGCCGAGGGGGAGGCCCCAGGTGAAGGGTTCGCCGAGGAGGAGGACACCGAAGATGACGGTAAGCCCGATATAGAGGGCCATGGAGACGGGGAAGGTGCGCTGCATGCCGAGGCGGTTGAGGGCGGCGATGTAGAGGGTATCGCCGAGGCCGTAGCCGAGGGCGCCGGAAGCGACGACCTGGAGGATGGTGCCAGCGGGGGCGTGCGCGATGGTGCCGGTTTCGCCGCTGGCGAGGAGGACGATGGGCATGGCGAGGGCGCCGAACCCGAGCCGGAGACCGCTGAGGACGATGGGCGGGGTGCGAGCGGAGAGGGAGGTGAGGGCGACGCTGGTGGCCGCCCAGGTGAGGGCGGCGAGGAGGGCAGCGACTTCACCCATGGGGCGGGATGGTACGGGGCCGGGGGATTACGTTCTGCCGGTACGGACCGGGCCCCCGCTGGTTACGGGGGCCCGGGAGGGGGACGACGCCGGGAGGGGTCAGTTGCAGGTTTCGCCGGGGGCGTCGAGGAGGGTGACCTGCTGATTCGGTGCGCCGGGGCGCATGATGAGGACGACGCCGGAGAAGCCGGGGATGGTGGAGATGCCACCGACCGCGGTGCTGTTGAGGTAGGCGGGGTAGTTGCCGGGGTTGCCCGGGGCGGTGTTGAAGTAGTGGAGCCATTTCTGGTTGGGGCCGTCCCAGATGTAGATGCCGATCCAGTCGGCAACCGGGAGGCACTGGGTGAAGGTGGCGGGGCTGACCGAGGTGGGCTTGATGGTGCCGACGTAGTGGATGTTGCAGCCGGCGCTGCCGTTGCTGCAGACGCCGCCGACCGTGCTGGTGTGCCTGGCGAGAGCGATGCCGAGGGTGGCGCCGAGGATGGTGGCGACACCGGCGCTGATGACAGCGACCGCGATGATCTTCCGGTGAATCCAGCTCATGGGACCTCCAGCGTGCGCCCGGGGGCGCGCTCCTGCGTGTAACCGTAACAACCCGGGAAGGTACACGCACCGGATGAAACGCGGAGAAAGGCCGGGTGGTTGCCGGCTGGCTGTAAAACGTTCGTAAAACCGGGCGGCGGGGCGCAGGGGCGGCCGGGAGGCCCGGGAGAGGCGGTTTTTTCATACGGATTTCTTGCTGTCGGCGGGGAGCGAAGTGCCGAAGGGGGCTGCTAGGATGCGGGGCGGAGGCGTCAAACATGTTGCCGTTGGGTTTCAGCTGGGGAGCATTCCTCGTCTACGTCTTCGCGCTGATGTTCATGACGCTGGGGGGCATCTGGGGGCTGGTGGAGAGCCGGCACCCGGCGTTCCTCATCCCGGTCTTGATGGGGCTGTTCTATTTCTACCTGTGCTGGGAGGCGGTGGTGGAGGGGGAAGATGAACAGGGGCCGCCTCCGCCGCCTTCGAAGAGCCGGGGCTGACGGGCTGACGGCCGGTTTCCCGGGAAGCGCGTAGGGTAAGGATATGCGGCTGCGACCGTTCCGGGCCGGGACGCTGCTGGGCATCCCGCTGATGGTGAACCCGAGCTGGTTCGTGCTCGCGGGGCTGACGACGTGGTTCCTGGCGACGCAGTTCTACCCGGCGGCGTTCGCGGGTGCGCGGTGGTGGACGCACCTGGGCATGGCAGCGGTGAGCGTGGCGGCGTTCTTCGGGTCGATCGTGCTGCACGAGCTGGCCCACAGCGTGGTGGCGCGGTGGTTTCGCATCCCGGTGAAGAGCATCACGCTCTTCGTGTTCGGGGGCGTGGCCCAGATTACGCGGGAGGCGGCGAGGCCGGTCCAGGAGCTTTTGATGGCGCTGGCGGGGCCGCTGGCGAGCCTCGTCCTGGGGGGAGCGTTCGCCGGGGTGTGGTGGCTGCTGGGCGCGCAGGCCGACCGGCCGGTGGATTACGTGCTGGTGTGGCTGGCGATCATGAATGTTGCGCTGGGCGTGTTCAATCTGCTGCCGGCCTTCCCGATGGATGGCGGCCGGGTGTTCCGGGCACTAGCCTGGATGGTGACGGGACGGCACGGGCTCGCGACGGCGCTGGCGGCGTGGACGGGACGGGTGTTCGCGTTGGGGCTTGCCGGGGCGGGTGTGCTGGCGATAGCGGGGCGGGATGTCGTGCTGGCGGATTCGCTGGCGAGCGGCGCCTGGCTGGTGCTGATCGGGCTGTTCCTGGAGCACGCGGCGCGCCGGTCGCTGCTGCAGAACCGGCTCGTGCGGGAGCTTTCGCGCTACCGGGCGGAGGACGTGATGGTCGCCGACATGCCGGTGGTTGATGCGGGGCAGCCGGTGGGCCCGCTGGCACGGGGGGTCCTGGAACTGAACCCGCGGGCGGTGTACCTGGTGAGCGACGGGGACCGGCTGGCGGGCGTGCTCTCGGGGTACGAGCTGCTGGACGTGCCGGAGCGGCTGTGGGACGTGACGCCGGCGGGGTCGGTGATGGTGCCGCGGGAGGCGCTCCGGGCGACGGCGCGGGACCGGCTGGTCTCGGACGTGCTGCTGGAGATGGAGACGGAGGAGCTGCTGCACATGCCGGTGGTGGAGAATGGACGGGTCATCGGGGTGGTGGCCCGGGACCGGATCGTGGGGCTGCTGCGGCAGGCGGGGCTGCTCGGCCCGGCGCGGGCGTAGGGGGCGCTTCCGCGGGGCGCAGCGACGGCCGATGATGGGGGCGTGAGGCGTGCGAGGACGGCCGCAGCGGTGGCGGCAGGGAAGCTGACGGGGGCGGCGACGCGTGCACTGCGGCGGGGCGGGGGGACGGCGCTGCCGGGGCTCGTGGCGCTGCGCATCGACCCGGGGGTGGTGGCGGCGCTGGGCCGGCAGCTGGGCGGCGGCCGGGTGCTGGTGACGGGCACGAACGGGAAGACGACGACCAGCCGGCTGCTCGCGGGGATGCTCGGCGCGGCCGGGCGGCCGTACCTGCACAACCGGGAGGGGAGCAACCTCGTGCGGGGATTCGCCAGCCTGCTCGTGCAGCGGGCAGACTTGCGCGGCCGGGTGCCGGGCGGGGCGGAGATGGTGGGGGTGTTCGAGACGGACGAGGCGACGTTCCCGGCGGCGGTGCGGGGGCTGGACCCGGACGTGATGGTGGTGACGAACCTGTTCCGGGACCAGCTGGACCGGTACGGAGAAGTCGACGCGGTGGCGGGGCTGTGGAGGGAGGGGCTGGCGGCTGCCCGGCGGGGCGCGGTGCTGGTGCTAAACGCGGATGACCCTTCGGTGGCGGCACTGGCGGAGGGCTGGCCGGGACGGGTGCACTGGTTCGGGGTCGATGACCCGGCTGTTGGGCGGGGGGCGGCGGGGGCGGCGGATGCGCGCTGGTGCACCTGCGGCGGGGAGTATGTGTACGAGCGGCGGTATTTTGCCCACGTGGGGTGGTGGCGGTGCGCTGGTTGCGGGCGCGGGCGGCCGGCGACCGACACGACTGCCCGCGCGGTCCAGCTGCAGCTCGGGGGAGCGCGGTGGGTGGTGGACGGGCTGGGGGAGGTGGAGATGGGGCTGACGGGGCTGTACAACGTGGCGAACGCGCTGGCAGCGGTCGGTGCGGCGCGGGTGCTCGGGCTGGGGGAGGCGGCGGTCCGGGAGGGGCTGCGAGGGGCCTCGGCAGCGTTCGGGCGGCAGGAGGTGGTGATGCTCGAGGGGCGCGAGCTGTGGCTGCTGCTGGCGAAGAACCCTGCGGGGGCGAACCAGGTGCTGCTGCTGCTCGAGCAAGCGGGCGGGCCGGGCATGGCCGTCGCCGGGCTGCTGAACGACCGGTTTGCCGACGGGCAGGATGTGAGCTGGATTTGGGATGTGGAGTACGAGCTGCTGGCGGGGCGGGTGGCACGGTGCTGGGCGGGGGGCGACCGGGCAGAGGACCTGGCGCTGCGGCTGGACTACGCGGGCTGGCCGAGGCCTCTGGCGGTGGCGCGGGACCCGGCGGCGGTGCTGGAAGCCGTGCTGGCCGGGACGGCGCCGGGCGAGCGGGTTTTCGTCATCCCCACGTACACGGCGATGCTGGAGCTGCGGGCGGAGCTGGCGCGGCGGGGGGCGGTCAGGAGCGCGCTGGAGTAGGGCTGCGGCGGGCGCGGTAGTACATCGGCGCGCCGGTGCCGCCGCGGCGGAGGAGGATGACCTCGGCGATGATGCTGACGGCGATCTCTTCGGGGGTCTCGGCGCCGATGTCGAGGCCGATGGGGGTGCGGACCTTTTCGAGCTCGGGTTCGGGGAATCCCTCGGCGCGGAGATGGTCGAGGACCGCGGTGGTGCGGCGGCGGGAGCCGATCATGCCGAGGTAGGCGGCACCGCGGCCGATGCATTTGCGGAGGGAGAGCTCGTCCTGTTTGTGGCCGCGGGTGACGAGGACGATGGTGGTGTCGGGGCCGATGGGGAAGCGTTCGAGGGCGGTTTCGAAATCGTCGCAGATGACGTCGTCGGCTTCGGGGATGAGCTGCGGGTCGGCGTAGTCGGCGCGGTCATCGAGCACGACGACGCGGTAGCCGAGGAAGCTGGCGAGGCGGGCGAGGGCGCGCCCGATGTGACCGGCGCCGACGACGAGGAAGGTGGGCTGCGCGGCGACGACCTCGAGGTAGATGGCGGGGGCGCCCTCGGCGGCGCGTCCGCGGAGGGCGCCGTCGATGAAGCAGCGGGTGTGGGGCGCTGGCCGGCGGGCGAAGAACTCGCCGGCGAGGCGCGCAATGGCGGCATCGAGGCTGGCATCGCCGAGGGTGCCGAGGAGCGCTCCATCGGGCTCGACCAGGAGACGGGCGCCGGGCTGGAGGGGGAGGGGGCCGGGGTCGACGAGGACGGCGAGGAGGACGGGCTCTCCGCCTTCGGCTGCAGCGGCGAGGCGTCGTGTCAGCTGGAGCATACCGAGAGTGTAGAGGAGATGCCGGGGGGAGAAGCGACGGGGGAATGGGGTTGGCGTGTGTGGATGGGGAGCGGCGCGGTTCCCGCGTGGGGGGCGCCGCTCCGGGCGGGAGGGGTCATTCGAACTCGGGGGGCCGGTAGAAGGGGAAGAGGTCGGGGAGGTCCTTCGAGACCGACATGGTGAAGTTCGGGCGGCGTTTTTCGAGGAAGGAGGCGACGCCCTCTTTGACGTCGGGGCTGGCACCCATGATGAGGATGCCGCGGGAATCTGCCATGTGGGCTTTCATCGGGTGGTCGGCGACGAGGCCGCGCCACATGAGCTGGCGGCTGAGGGCGACGGAGACGGCGGAGGTGTTGTCGGCGATTTCGCGGGCGAGGGCGTAGGCGGCCGGGAGGAGCTCCTCGGGGGGATGGATGGAGCGGACGAGGCGGCCGCGGAGGGCCTCCTGGGCATCGAAGACGCGGCCGGTGGCGACCCACTCCATGGCCTGCTGGATGCCGACGGCGCGGGGCAGGAACCAGGAGCTGGCGGCCTCGGGGACGATGCCGCGGCGGGTGAAGACGAAGCCGAAGCGGGCGGTTTCGCTGGCGAGGCGGACATCCATGGCGAGGGTCATGGTGACGCCGACACCGACGGCGGGGCCGTTGATAGCGGCGATGATCGGCTTTTTCAGGTCGAAGATGCGGAGGGTGACGAGGCCGCCGCCGTCGCGGTACTCGCGGATGTCGGTAGGGCGGCCGCGGGCACTGGCGTCGAAGGTGGAGGGGCCGGCGGAGAGGTCGGCCCCGGCACAGAAGGCGCGGCCGCGGCCGGTGACGACGATGACGCGGACGGCATCGTTGGCGTCAGCCTCGTCGAAAGCGGCGACGAGCTCGCGCTGCATGGTGGGGGTGAAGGCGTTGAGCTGTTCGGGGCGGTCGAGGGTGACGGTGAGGATGCCGTCGGAGAGTTCGGTGGTGATGTGTTCGTAGGGCATGGCGGGATTGTGGGGCGGGCGGGGCGCGGTGTCGAACGGCAATGCGTGCTACACTGGGTTTACGTCATGTTGAAGACGGCCTGCCGTGGACGTCCCGGGACGAGCGAGGGCCGCGGAGTTTTTCCCGATTTCGATGCGACGAGGCCGCCGGCTCCCCGACGACGGGGAAGTTTGGGTCGGCGGTGAAGAACAGGACGTGAAGCTGACCAGCATTTTCGAGACGATTGCGCGACCTTTCCGGCGGACGGCCGGCGCGGAGGCCGGCATCGCCAACCCCACCCCATCAACGACGACCATCAGCCCGCCGGGTGCACCGGCCGCGGAGCCGGGAGCGAGCCGCTCGCGGGCAGCAGCGCCCGCGAACGGGGCGGGGATGCGCCGCCCGAGCCGGCTCGGGGCGGCGCGTGCTGCCGGCACGGTGCCGGGGGATTCCGCACTGCCGGCAACGGCTGGCGAACCGGCGGGGGCAGAGGCCCCTTCGCGCCGGCGGCGGCGCCGGCGTGGCGGCCGGGGAGCTGGAGCGAGCAGCGAGGCGCCTGCGGCAACAGCGCCCGCGAGCAGGGTGCCGGCCGGGCCGAAGCGGCCGCCGGCGAAGGCACCGCTTTCGGAGGCGTTCCGGGAGCTGGGCGTTGACGAGACGGGGCTCGAGGCGATCGCCGCCCTCGGGTTTACGGAGCCGACGCCGATCCAGCGGGAGGCGCTGCCGAAGCTGTTCGCGGGGGAGGACCTCGTCGGGCTGGCGCAGACCGGGACGGGGAAGACGCTGGCCTTCGGGCTGCCGCTTGCACGGAGCATCGACCCGGGCTCGCGGGAGGTGCAGGCGATCGTGCTGGTGCCGACCCGGGAGCTGGCAAAACAGGTGCGCGAGGTGATGGACCACCTCGCGCTGTTTTACGGTTTCTCGGCCTGGGCGCTGACGGGCGGGAGCCGGGTGCAGACGGACATCGACCGGCTGGGCCGTGGGGTGCAGGTGGTGGTCGGGACGCCGGGCCGGGTGATCGACCACATCAAGCGAGGGACGCTGTCGCTCGGCGGGGTCCGGTTCGTGGTGCTCGACGAGGCGGACCAGATGCTGGATATCGGGTTCGCCCGGGACATCGACTACATCCTCCGGCATGCGCCGAAGGAGCGGCAGACGGCGCTCTTCAGCGCGACGATGCCGGAGAGTATCGGCCGGCTGGTGTGGCGGTACATGCGGCGGGCGGAGCGCGTGGAGGTGGACCCGGAGCAGCGGACCGCTGAGGGCGTTGAGCAGTACTACTGCGAGGTTGCGGAGCGGGACAAGCTGCGGGCGCTGCAGTACCTGTACGAGATGCGGGGGCTGGGGCGGACGCTCATCTTCTGCAATACGAAGGTGATGGTGGACCGGCTGACGGCGGAGCTGAATGCCGCCGGGGTGCCTGCACAGGCCATCCACGGGGACCTGCGGCAATCGCAGCGGGACCGGGTGATGGCGGATTTTCGGTCGGGCCGGCTGGAGTTCCTGGTGGCGACGAACGTGGCGGCGCGGGGGCTCGACATCCCGGACATCGAGGATGTGGTGAACTACGACGTGCCGCAGAACCCGGAGGAGTACATCCACCGGGTGGGGCGGACGGCGCGGGCGGGGCGGCGCGGCTGTTCGTACACGTTCGTGAGCGAGTGGGATGTGCCGGCCTGGGATGCGGTGGTCCGCGAGGTGGGTGCGGGGGCGGTGAAGTACCTGCGGGTGCCGGCGCGCTGGGACATCGAGGACCTGGAGCCGGTGGGGGCGGGCGAGGCAGCCGGCGGGGCGCAGTAGGGCGGACGCGACACGGGCCTTGCCGGGCGGGCGGCGGCGGGGCAGGATGCGGGCGTGTACCGGGCGCTGTTCGAACGGTTCGGGGCGGAGTGCGTCGGGAAGGTCTGGCGCGGCGAGCCGCTGACCGATGCGGAGCTGGCGGCCTTCCGGATGCTGCTCGATGCGCGGGAAGCGTCGGGGCGCCGGCTGCTCGGCAGGTATGCCGGGCCTGACCCGTGCATCGACACGGTGACCGGGCGGTGCGGGGTGCGGCCGCTGTTCCGCTGAGGCGCGGACCGTTGGGTCCCGGGCGGCTGCTGGTTGCGGGCGAGCCTGGGGGAGGCGGGATAGGGTCAGGCGGAGGGCGGCTCTTCGAGGATGGTGACCGTCCCGGCGAGGCCGTCGATGGCGACGAGGTCGCCGGTGCGGATGCGTGAGGTGCCCTGGCGGACGTTGACGACGGCCGGCAGGCCGTATTCGCGGGCGACGGTGCTGCCGTGGCTGAGGGCGCTGCCGACATCGACGACGAGGCCGGCGGCGAGGGCGAAGAGCGGCGTCCAGCCGGCATCGGTCACAGGAGCGACGAGGATTTCGCCGGGCTGGAGGGGGCCGTCCGTCTTCGGGTCGAGGATGACGCGGGCGCGGCCGGTGACGCGGCCGGGGCTGACGGGCGTGCCTTTCAGGACGTCGCCGGCGTGGCCGGCTTCGGCGGGCTGCAGTGGTACGGGCCGGCCGCGGAAGCGCTCGGGCAGGATGACGTGCCGGTTGCGCTCGTATTCGCGGCGGCGCGCCGCCACGCTGGCCGAGAGGTCGAGGCGGAGGCCGCTGCCGAGGACCCTGGACACCTCTTCGTGGGAGAGGAAGAAGAGGTCGTCGGGTTCGCGGATGACGCCGAGGTCAAGCAGGCGGGCCTGGACCGCGGGGAGGTGCCAATCGCCGAGGCGTGCGGCGCGGACGAGGATGGACTTGGTACGTTCCCGGAGGGCGACCCATCCCTGGGCGCGGGGGAGGAGCCAGCGGAAGGCGCGGCGCCGTGCCCAGCTGAGGCGGCCGTCGATGTCGCGGGTGAGGGCGAGGCGCTCGGCTTCCTGGCGGGCGAGGACGGCCGGCGGGGCGTGCTCGGGGTCGAGGTCGAGGTAGGCGGCGGCCATTGCGACGACGGGCGCGGGGTCCCAGCGCCAGGTCCTGGCGGCCAACTCCATCTCGTGCAGGCCGCGGTGGCCGTGGCGTTCGATGAAGGCGGCGAACCGGTCGCGCCACGGTGCGGGGAGGGCGGGGTCGCGGGGGTCGAACCCGGGTTCGCGGAGCCGTTCGGCGATGCCGGTTTCGATGGCGGTGCGGGAGAGTTCCCAGATGTCGAGGCTGATGCGCGCGCTTTCGACGCCGGGGAGGCCGGTGAAGAGGGTGGGGAAGCGGCCTTCGGTTTCGTCGCCGAGGACGGGGCGGACGAGTTCGAGGACGGCATCGTAGCCGGCGCCGGCGACCCCGGTGACGCGGAGGTGGACGCGGGAGATGCGGGCGGCGAAGTCGAGGATGCGCTCCCGGTAGCGCTGGAGTTCGGCGGTGGAGAGGGAGAAGGGGTCGACGGCGCGGACCTTCGTTTCTGCGTCGAGGACGGCGCGCTCGGCCCGGTCGGCGTGTTTCGCGAGGGTAGCCAGGAGGCGGAGCATGCGGGGCGCGGTGAGGAGGCGGTGGCGCCAGGTCTTGCAGCGCGGGAGGTGGGTGCGCCAGCCGTCTTCGACCGGGCCGCCGAGGTACTGCTGTTCGAGCGCACCTTCGCGGAAGCCGAGGACGCGGGAGGCGACGAGTCGTGCGGCCTCCATGTTGAGGAAGGCGCGGTTGTAGAAGCAGCCCATGAAGGTGGGGTTTTCGTCGGCGGAGAGCAGCCCGAGCTCGTGGTAGTCCTCGGTGTAAGCGCGGGGGACGGTCTGGTTGAAGGTCGTGATGGTAAGGGGTGTGAGGAGGCCGGGGAGGATTTCCTGGACGTTGGCGAAGGTCCAGAGGTCGGCGTCGGAGGTGGGGGTATCGAACTCGGAGTACCAGCCGCCGAGGCCGTCGGGGCGGGGGGCTGCCGCCGCTGCGGAGGTGATGGGCCGTGACTGGAGGAGCCAGAGCTTGCCGCGTTGGTCGACGGCGAATTCGATGTCCTGCGGGCCCCCGAAGAGGTCCTCGGCGCGGAGGGCGGCGCGGACGATGGCGATGACGAGGTCGTCGGAGAGGACCGGGGCTTCGCGGGGGCGTTCGAGGATGGTGAGCGACTGGCGGTGGACGAGGAAGCGCTGGCCTTCGGCCGTGCCGGAGACGAGGGCATCGCCGAGGCCGGCGACGGCTTCGACGAGGAGGTGGTCGGGGCTGCCGGTGACGGGGTCGATGGAGAAGGCGACCCCTGCGGCGACGGCGGGGACCATGCGCTGGACGACGACCGCCATGCGGGCTTCCCGGTCGGCGCCGACGGACTGGCGGTAGGCGCGGGCGGATTCGGCGTGGGCGGAGGCGAGGCAACGGGCGAGGGCTTCGAGGAAGGCATCGCCGCCGGTGACGCCGAGGACGGTCTCGTGCTGCCCGGCGAAAGAGGCAGCGGCGCCGTCTTCGTCGACGGCGGAGGAGCGGACGGCGACCGGTTCGTAGGCTGGTGCGAGGGCGGCGAGACGGGCGAGGAGGGCGCGTCGAAGGTCGGGGGGCCAGGCAGCGGGCTCGCCGCGGAGGAGGTCGGCGACGTCGACGGGGATGATGAAGCCTTCGGGGACGTCGAAGCTGGCGCGGGTGAGGGCGGCGAGGGAGGCGGCTTTGCCGCCGTAGCGGGCGGTGCTGGCGGGGTCGGCCTCGCGAATCCAGGGGAGGTGGGGGGTCATGCGGGGATCGTAGCGGGTGGCGGCTGGCCGGTCAGTATGAACGGGGAGCGGGGAGCGGGGGCAGGTAGGGGGTGCCCTGCTACACTTGGAGGCCAGGCGCAGCCACGCCGTCCCAGATTTTGCTGCCAGGGTTGGTTCGATGACGACTGAGACGCCGGGGCCCGTTTTGCCGCCTGCCTACGAGCCGGCGAACGTGGAGGAGCGGATTTACGGGATGTGGGAGGAGGCGGGCTACTTCAAGCCGCGCATCGACCCCGGCCGGGAGCCGTACTGCATCATCATGCCGCCGCCGAACGTGACCGGGGAGCTGCACCTGGGGCACGGGCTGGAGGATGCGATTACGGACGCGCTGGTGCGGTGGCACCGGATGCAGGGGGACCCGACGCTTTGGCTGCCCGGGGAGGACCACGCGGGCATCGCAACACAGAACGTCATCGAGAAGGAGCTGGCAAAGGAGGGGCTGACGCGGCACGACCTGGGGCGGGAGGCGTTCATCGAGCGGACGTGGGAGTGGGTGCGGAAGTACCGGAGCCGGATTGCGGACCAGCACCGGAAGCTGGGGGCGAGTGCTGACTGGTCGCGGGACGTGTTCACGCTCGACCCGCAGATCGTGAAAGCGGTGCGGACGACGTTCGTGAACCTGTACCGGGACGGGCTGATTTACCGCGGGCTGCGGATGATCAACTGGTGCCCGCGATGTGAGACGGCGCTGAGCGACCTCGAGGTGGATTACCAGGAGGTGGCCTCGAAGCTGTGGTACATCCGCTACCCGGTGGTGGGTGAAGGCGGGATGCCGCTGCCGGATTATGTCGTGGTCGCAACGACGCGGCCGGAGACGATGGTGGGCGACACGGGGGTGGCGGTGAACCCCGGGGACGAGCGGTACGAGGAGCAGGTCGGGCGGATGCTGCTGCTGCCGCTCATCGGGCGGGAGATCCCGGTGGTTGCGGACGAGCACGTGAAGATGGAGTTCGGCACGGGTGCGGTGAAGGTGACGCCCGGGCACGACCCGAACGACTGGGAGATCGGGCAGCGGCACGACCTGCCGGTGGTGGTGGCGATCGACCTGAAAGGGCGGATGAACGAGGAGGCGGGGCCGTATGCGGGGATGACGGTGGAGGAGGCGCGGGCCGCGATTCTGCGGGACCTGGAGGATGAGGGGTTCCTGGAGCGCGTGGAGGAGTACACGCACAGCGTGGGACACTGCAGCCGCTGCAAAACGCCGGTGCAGCCGCTGCCGAGCGAGCAGTGGTTCGTGGCGGTGACGAAGGAGTACGAGCCGGGGCATTCGCTGGCGGGGGATGCGATTGCGGCGGTGAGGGACGGGCGGATCCGGATGGTGCCGCAGCGGTTCGAGAAGGTGTACCTGAACTGGATGGAGAACATCCGGGACTGGTGCATCAGCCGGCAGCTGTGGTGGGGCCACCAGATCCCGGTGTGGTACTGCGCGAACGGGCACACGGTCTGCCAGGTGGAGGACCCGGCAGCCTGCCCGGAGTGCGGGGGCTCGCTGCGGCAGGACGAGGACGTGCTGGATACGTGGTTCAGCTCGGCGCTGGCGCCGCACGCGGAC